>JAYSFJ010000003.1:0-381141 GCA_041913465.1 Mesorhizobium sp.
CTCAACCTCAGCCAAACCTAAACCGGACAGCAGTGGGACAAGCCCGAGGATCTACCTTCGCACGTCAGTATCTCGAGAGGCGACCGCTACGCGCGGAAAAAAGCAAACTATCCCGACACTTACGCCCGAAAGCCCACCCTCAGTCGTCCTTCTTCGAGATAACCAGCGAACCGATCTCCAGTTCGAGATCCCACTCCCGGCCTTCAGCGTCGACCGCGTCGTCCACCTCCCAGCCCCTGCCGTCGTCGAGATGGATGTCGCCCCAGGCGGTGTAGCCGTCGGCCCTCAACGCCGCCTCGACGCGGACGCGTTCCTCCGCGGTGGGCGGGCGGTCTTCGGCCAAGGCCGATCCGGCGGCGAGAAGAAGTACGGAGGCGACGAGGACGATCGGCTTCACGATGGCTTCCTTGGTGTTCACGGCGGTAAGGACCGGCACGCAGCATCGCAGCCGAACGTGACTCGATTGTGTCTCGGAACGCCTCAGCTCGCCTCGCGGATCTGCTCGGCGGTCTGCAGGTCGACCGAGACGAGCTGGCTCACGCCCTGCTCGGCCATGGTCACCCCGAACAGCCGGTTCATCCGCGCCATGGTGATCGGGTTGTGGGTAATCACCACGAAGCGGGTGTCGGTCGAGGCGGCCATCTCGTCCATCAGGTTGCAGAAGCGCTCGACATTGTGGTCGTCGAGCGGCGCGTCGACCTCGTCGAGCACGCAGATCGGCGCCGGGTTGGTCAGGAACACGGCGAAGATCAGTGCCATGGCCGTCAGTGCCTGCTCGCCGCCCGAGAGCAGCGTCATCGTCTGCGGCTTCTTGCCCGGCGGGCGTGCCAGGATTTCGAGCCCTGCCTCCAGCGGGTCCTCGGATTCGATCAGCTGCAGCTCCGCCGTGCCGCCGCCGAACAGATGCGTGAACAGGCGCTGGAACTGCGCATTGACCACCTCGAAGGCGGCGAGCAGCCGTTCGCGCCCTTCGCGGTTCAGTGCCTGGATGCCCTGGCGCAGCTTCTTGATCGCCTCGACCACGTCCTCGCGCTCGGAGACGATCAGTTCCAGCCGCTCTGACAGTTCCTTCTGCTCTTCCTCGGCGCGCAGGTTGACCGCGCCCAGCCGCTCCCGCTCGATCTTCAGCCGTTCCAGCCGGCGCTCGACCTCGCCCATGTCGGGCAGGTCGGCGTCCGCATCCAGTCCTGTGTGTTTCAGCACCAGATGCGGCGCCACGCCGATCGCCTCCTGGATGCGCGCCTCCGTCTCGCGGCGGCGCTCGTCGGCAGCCGCCAGCCGCTCCTCGGCGCGGGCGCGTGCCTCGCGCGCTTCCGACAGGGCCTGGATGGCGCCGGTCGCCGCCTTGTCCAGTGCCGACTGGCGGTTCTCCGCCTCCTGCAGCCGGTCGGCCGCGTCCTTGCGCACCTGCTCGGCCTTGGAAATCTCCGACAGGAGCGCCCGGCGGCGCTGGTCGAGTTCGTCGGGCGCGTCGGAAAGGGCGGCGAACTCCGTCGCCGTCTCGGCGCGGCGGCCGGTCAGCGCCTCGATCTGGCGATCGGCGTTCTCGGCGCGGGAGATCCAGTTCCGGCTTTCGGCCACGATGGATTCCAGCCGCCTGCGCCGCGCCTCCGCCTCGCGCTTCAGCCCCTCATGCGCCGCGCGCGCATCCGCCAGCGCGGCGCGGTCCTGCGCGACGTCGGCAGCCATCCGGTCGAGGCCGGACTGGAGATCGCGCAGGTCGGGCGCAGCCGCCAGCGCCTGCTCCGCATCCGCGAAAGCCGCCGCAGCTTCGTCGCGGCTTTCGACAAGGCGCGCGCGGGACGCTTCCAGCGCCGCGCGGCGGGCGGAAAGCTGGCCGGCAGCCGCCTCGGCCTTCGCCAGCGCATCCCGCGCCTCGCCAAGACCGCGCTGCGCCGCGCGCCAGTCGTCGCGCGCGCTGCGCTCCGTCTCCACCGCCGCCTTCGTCACCGCCTCGGCTTCGGCCTGCGCGGCCTCGGCGGCGCGCGCCGCGACAGTGGCCGCCGTTGCCTCGGCTTCCAGCTCCGCCAGCCGGTTCTTCTGCGCCAGCCTGAGTGCCGCGGCCGTCGGCGCGTCGGCGCTGGCGGTCAACCCGTCCCAGCGCCACAGCGCGCCGTTCTTCGTCACCAGCCGCTGGCCGGTCGCAAGCTCTCTCTGCAGCCTCGGCCCGTCCGCCGCCTCGACGATGCCCACCTGCGCCAGCCGGCGGGAGAGCTGCGTCGGCGCTCTCACCACGTCGGACAATGGCCGCGCGCCCGCCGGCAGCGCCGGATCGGAACCCGTACCCCCGACATCCGCCGCCCAGTGCACCGGCGCGGACCGGTCGAGCGCCGCGTCGAGATCGTCGCCGAGCGCGGCGCCCAGCGCCGTCTCGAAACCCTTGTCGACCCTGATCTGCTCGACCACCGCCGGGAAGAGCCCGCCCGACTGGGCGTTCAGCATCTTGGCGAGCGTGCGCGCCTCGGTCTCGATGCGGGCGAGTTCGGCGCGCGCCGCCTGCAGCGCCGGGCGCGCCGCAGCCTCGCGGCCGCGCGCGGCCTCCACAGCCTTCTCGGCGGCGATCGTCGCGGACTCGGCGACCGAGACGGCTTCGGTCGCCTGTTCGACCAGCTTCTGCTTCTCGGCCGGGTCCGGCAGTCCGGCGAGCTTCGCCGCGATCTCGGCCATCTCTCGGTCGGTATCGGCGAGCTGGCGGTCGAGCCGGTCGCGCCTGTCGGCCCCATCGCGCAGCGCGCGCTCGGCCTGGGTGCGCTGGGCGGACGCCTCGGCCCGCTCGGAGGTGAGCTTGCTCAGCACCCCTTCCGACAGGGTCAGCCGGGTCGAGGCTTCCTCGAAGGCGGCGCGCTTTTCGCGCTCGCGATCGACCGAGCCCTCGTCCTCGGCCTTCAGGGTCGCGTCCTCGTCGGCCAGGCGCTTCAGGATGTCGGCATTGTCGCGCACCATCTGCTGTTCGCGGGCAATGTCGGCGTCGAACTGGGCGATGCGCTTCTCGAGTTCGGAGTGCCGCGCGCGGATGCGCTGCGCCTCTTCCTCGACCTGGGTCTTCGCGATGGTCAGGCGCTGGAGCGCCGCGGCGGCCTTCGCTTCCTCCTCGCGCAGGCCCGGCAGATGATGCGCGCCGACCGCCTGGTCCTTCGCCGCGGCCATCTGCTGGTTGGCCCGCTCGGCCACCACATTGGTCGCGGCCGACAGCGCGCTCTGCGCCTCGGCCTCCTGTGCCTTGGCGAGCGTCCAGCGCAGATGGAGGAGAGTCGCCTCCGCCTGGCGGATGTCGGCCGAGAGCGACTTGAAGCGCGAGGCTTGGCGTGCCTGCCGCTTCAGGCTCTCGATCTGGCTCTCCAGTTCGCCGACCACGTCTTCCAGCCGTTCGAGATTCTGCTCGGCCGCGCGGAGCCTCAGTTCCGCCTCATGCCGGCGGGTGTGCAGACCGGAGATCCCGGCCGCCTCTTCGAGCAAAGCCCGGCGCGCCTGGGGCTTGGCCTGGATCAGTTCGCCGATGCGTCCTTGTCCCACCATCGAGGGCGAGCGCGCGCCGGTCGACTGGTCGGCGAAAAGCAGCTGAACGTCCTTGGCGCGGGCCTCCTTGCCGTTGATCCGGTAATTGGACCCTGCCTCGCGCTCGATCCTGCGCGAGATCTGCAATTCGTCGCCGTCATTGTAGGCGGCCGGCGCCTTGCGGTCGGAATTGTCGAGGAAGAGCGTGACTTCCGCCGTGTTGCGCGAGGGCCGCGTCGCGGAGCCCGAGAAGATGACGTCGTCCATGCCGGACGCGCGCATGTTCTTGTAGGAGCTTTCGCCCATCACCCAGCGCAGCGCCTCGACCAGGTTCGACTTGCCGCAGCCGTTGGGGCCGACAATGCCGGTCAGCCCGCTCTCGATGACGAATTCAGACGGTTCGACGAATGACTTGAAGCCAAGGAGGCGGAGCCGGGAAAACCGCATCAGCGTTCGTCCCGGCGAGCGGGCGCGGCAAGGCGCGCGCCCGAAGGCGCGTCAGAGCTTGGCGTCGATGATGGCGGACAGTTCGCCAACCGAAAGGGCTCCCGCATATTTGTCGCCGTTGATGAAGAAGGTCGGGGTGGAATCGACCTTGAACTCGTCGGCGCCACGCGTACGCACCGCTCTGATGTCCTCCAGAAGCTTCTGGTTGGTCAAGCAGGCCGTGAAGGACTCCTGTGAAAAACCCGCGAGCTTGGAGATTTGCAGCAGCGCGGCCTGCGCATCTTCTGCCCGCGCCCAGTTGCTCTGCTGCTTGAACAGCACGTCGACCATGGCGAAATACTTGTCCTCCGAGCAGCGGGCGAGCATGAAGCCGGCCTCGGCGCGCGGATCGAACGGGAATTCGCGCATGATCAGCCGCGCCTTGCCCGTGTCGATATACTTGGTCTTGATTTCGGGCAGCGTCGTTGCGTGGAACGCCGCGCAGTGCGGGCAGGTCATCGACGCGTATTCGACGATGGTCACCGGCGCGTCGGCATTGCCGAGCACCTTCTCGGGCAGCACGCCTGGCTCCACCAGCTTCGCCATGTCGACGGTGCCCTGCGGGGCAGGCGCGGAACCCGTCGGCGCGGCCGGGGTCGCGGGCTGTTCGGCCGGCTTCGGCGCATCGTCGCTGCAAGCTGCGAGCAGCGCCGTCGCCGACACCGCGCCCAGCGAAAGGAGGACGTCCCTGCGACGCATCGAAAAGTTCATGTGAATCACCTGTTGCCGAGAGAATGCGGATCAACGACTAGCAGAAGCCGCTTAGCACGCCAATTATGGCAAGATTGCCCGCGCTCCAAATGGAGACTGAAGGCAGATCGTTCACGAACGCGCTATCGCGACATGGCCTAGCGCCCCGGATATGGTATTGTGCATCTGTAAGGTGCGACGGCGATGACACATATCGATGCGATTGTTCTGAAGGACCTTGGGCGTATCGTGACAAGCGATGCAAAGGTGCTCGCCGGACGTCCTGTCTTCAGAGGGACGCGGGTGCCGATCGAAATCCTCTTCGACAATCTGGCTGACGGCATGTCGCTGGACGAAATCCTGGACGAATATCCGACGATTCCGCGAAGCGACGCGATAGCCCTCATTCAGCTCATTCCGGAGGCGCTTCGATCTTCCTCGGTCCATGATTGAAGCACAGCTGGACGAAAGTGTTCCGCGGCAGTTGGCTCGGGCGCTCGAACCCTTCGCGATCCGGGCGCGGTGGTTCCCGCAAGGCTGGAAAGGACTTGACGACGGAGCGCTGCTCGACCGCATCGATGAGCTTGGCTGCCAAGTGTTCATCACCTGCGACGGCCACATGCAGTCGCAGCAATCTCTCGGCCGGCGCCGCTTCGCTGTCATTGTGATCCCGACCAATCGCCGCCGGATCGTGATCGAGAACGCTGCAAAGATCGCCGAACTCGCCCGGCAGGCTGTGCCCGGATCGCATTCGGTGGTCAATTTGAGCTAGCCCGACTTGGTTGCCTTCACCGCCCGGCCGAGCTTCTCCAGCGCGGCGCGCAGTCCCTCGTCCTCGATCCCGGCGACCGATGTGGCGATGCCCGCCGCCTCGTCGCGCGTCAGTTCGCGCGGGCGGCGTTTCGGCGGTTTGCGGTCGCCGACCGGCTTTTGCAGGATGCGCACCCTCGCGACCGCCGCGAAGCCATGAAAGGCGTTGATGCGGGCGATGATCTCGCCGGTCTGGTGCTGGAGGTGCAGCGCGGCGGCACCCTCGCAGGCGACGACCAGCGTCGCCGGCTCGAACGGATCGTCCTCGCCGGCGCGGCGCGGCCAGAGGATCTTTTCCGGACGGGTGCTGTCGGCGAGGCGCGGGCCCACTATCTCTTCCCACGACTGGACGAGACCCGTCGAGATGCCGGCCTTCCGCCGCAGGACGGGATCGAGGATCGCCGTCGCCAGATCGCCGACCGGCCGTGCGTTGCCCGATGAGGATTTGCCTGTCATGAACCAGTCGCGGCGAACCGCCCCATGTCGTTTCGAACACCTACACCAGCCCGCAACTCGATGACATCCCAAAGTCCAGACAAGACCCGGGCCGGAATGAGTGCAGGCTTCGCCGCGCTTCTGCTCGACTGGTACGACCGCCACGCCCGCGACCTGCCGTGGCGCGTGCCGCCGTCGAAGGTCGCGTCGGGGGAGCGGCAGGACCCTTACCTCGTCTGGCTGTCCGAGATCATGCTGCAGCAGACCACCGTCTCGGCGGTGCGGCCCTATTTCCGTGCCTTCGTCGAGAAATGGCCGACGGTCGCAGACCTGGCGGCTGCGCCGGTTGACGACGTCATGAAGGCCTGGGCGGGGCTCGGCTATTACTCCCGCGCCCGAAACCTGAAGAAATGCGCCGACGCGGTCGTTGCCGAGCATGGCGGGCGGTTTCCCGACACGGAGGCGAGTCTGCGCGCCCTGCCCGGCATCGGCCCCTACACGGCCGCGGCCATCGCCGCGATCGCCTTCGAGCGGCCCGCGGCCGTGGTCGACGGCAATGTCGAGCGCGTCGTCACGCGCTACCGCGCCATTGTCACCCCCCTGCCGGAAGCGAAGCCCGAGATCGGCGCGTTCGTCGCCTCGGCCGTCCCGGAAAGCCGGCCCGGCGACTTCGCTCAGGCGATGATGGACCTTGGCGCGACCATCTGCACGCCGAAGCGCCCGGCCTGCGTGCTCTGTCCGTTGCGCGACGGCTGCCGTGCCCTGAAGGCGGGCGATCCGGAACTCTATCCGGTCAAGGCGGCGAAGAAGGAGAAGCCGAGGCGCGTCGGCGCGGCTTTCGTGGCCGTTCGCCGCGACGGTGCCGTGCTCCTGCGCAAGCGCGCCGAGAAGGGACTGCTCGGCGGCATGGCGGAGGTGCCCGGCACTGCCTGGACCGCTCGGATCGACGGGGCGACCGGGACGGAAGCCGCGCCCTTCCGCGCCAACTGGCGGGCCAAGGGATCGATTTCCCATGTCTTCACCCATTTCGAGCTCGAACTGTCGGTCTTCCTCGCCTATGTCGACGCGCCGCCGCCGGCCGGCCACTGGTGGTCGCCGAAAGCCGAAATCCACAGCGAAGCGTTGCCCACCGTCATGAAAAAGGTGATCGAAGCTGCGATAGAGGGCGCGACCCAGAAACCGCGCCGGGGACTCGTATGACCGACATCCGCCACATCGTCTTCGACATCGGCAAGGTGCTGATCCATTACGATCCCGACCTGCCCTACAGCCGACTGATCCCGGACCCAGAAAAGCGCCGCTGGTTCTTCGACAATGTCTGCACCTCGGAGTGGAACATCGAACAGGACCGCGGGCGGGCCTGGGCGGACGCCGAGGCGCTGCTCATCGCCCAGCATCCTAACGAGGCCGACAACATCCGCGCCTTCCGCAGGCACTGGCACGAGATGGTGCCGCACCACTACGAGGATTCGGTCGCGCTCATGCTCGGCCTCATCGAGGACGGCCGCGACGTGACGATGCTCACCAACTTCGCCGCCGACACCTTTGCCGAGGCGCGGGCGAAGTTCCCCTTCCTCGACCGGCCGCGCGGCGTCACGGTGTCCGGCGAGATCGGCCTGATCAAGCCCGAAAAGGCGATCTTCGATCGCCACGCGGCCGATTTCGGCCTCGATCCGTCCGCCAGCCTATTCATCGACGACAGCGCGAAGAACGTACAGGGCGCGATCGACGCCGGCTGGCAGGCGGTGCTGTTCGAGGGGGCAGAGAAGCTGGAGGTGGACTTACGGCGATTGGGCGTTCACTGAGGAGTGATCAGTTCCAGGGTCGGAAAGTACGTGCGGAACCGGGCGGAATCCCTCGTCAGAAGGGGAACTTGCAGGTCTGCGGCATGCGCACCGATAAAGAAATCCGGCAGAACACCGGTTCGTGTGCCGCCCGACTGCCTATAGCGATGAAATGCCTTGCCTGCGCTGAAGAGCGCGGCACGTGGTATCTGGGCGCGTTCGAGACCGGTTCCCTCGATCATCTCGTCAAGGTTCGCGATGTCGTCGTAGCGCGCCGCGAGCTCGGCATAGACCACGTCGTTGATAAGAAGTTGCCCCGAGCGGCTCGCCAGCCTCAACTGCTCCCATGACCAAGCTCCCCAAACGGGGTCGTTGGTGACGAGATCCAGAATGACATTCGTGTCGACGAACGTCATCAGTCGCCGCGCGTCATCGCCATCACCTCATCCGTGCTCAGGCCCGGGCCGGCATGCCCGAGAAAACGTTCGAAGCGGTCGGCACTGCGCTTCGCGTCGAGCGGAACGAGCACCACGCTGCCATCGGAAGCGCGGCGGAAATCGACACGGCTTCCGGGCACTATCCCGAGCATATCCCTGACCTGCTTGGGGATCGTCACCTGCCCTTTTGATGTCACCGTGGTGGCCATTCCAGCCTCCAGTATTACCTCTAATGCATCAAGGTAATACCGAAGCGATTACCGCTCAAGCCCCCACCGCCGCCATCTGGTCGCGCATGATCCGGCGCAGCTCGTCGATCGGCGCGAGGCGGCCTTCGGTCTCGACATGCCAGAACGTCCAGCCGTTGCAGGCGTCCAGCCCCTGCACCATCGCGCCGAGGCGGTGGATCGAGCCGGCGTCGCGGCCGATCGCCAGCGTGCCGTCGGCGCGCACCTGCGCCCGCCACCTGCGGCGGGCGTCGGACAGTTCCGCGCCCGGCGCGATCAGCCCGGCCTCGACCAGGCTGCCGAAAGCGACACGCGGCTCGGCGCGCTTGCCGCCCATCACGGCGGTCTCGGCGCCGGTCAGCGGCTCGACGGCCGCGATACGTGCGGTGGCCGCATCGATATAGGACTGCTCTCGCTCGACGCCGACGAAGTGCCGGCCGAGGCGCTTGGCGACCGCGCCGGTGGTACCGGAGCCGAAGAACGGGTCCAGCACGACGTCGCCCGGCTTGGTCGAGGACATCAGGATACGTGCCAGCAGAGCTTCCGGCTTCTGGGTCGGGTGGACCTTGTCGCCGTTGCCGTCCTTCAGCCGCTCGGCCCCGGTGCAGATCGGGAACAGCCAGTCGGTGCGCATCTGGACGTCGTCGTTGGCCGCCTTCATGGCGTCGTAGTTGAAGGTGTAGCCCTTGGCAGACTGGTCGCGCGAGGCCCAGATCAGCGTCTCGTGCGCGTTCTGGAAGCGGCGCCCGCGAAAGTTCGGCATCGGGTTGGTCTTGCGCCAGATCACATCGTTCAGGATCCAGAAGCCGAGATCCTGCAGCTTGGCGCCGACGCGGAAAATGTTATGGTAGGAGCCGATCACCCAGATCGTGCCGTTCGGCTTCAGCACTCGGCGGGCCGCCATCAGCCAGGCGCGGGTGAAGGCGTCATAGGTCTCGAAGCTCTCGAACTGGTCCCAGGCGTCGTCGACGGCATCCACTTTCGACTGGTCGGGGCGGTGCAGGTCGCCGTCGAGCTGGAGGTTATAGGGCGGGTCGGCGAAGACCACGTCGACCGATTTCTCGGGCAGGCGTTCGAGGGCCGCGACGCAATCCCCCTTCAGGATCGTATCGAGCCAGTCGGCGCGGGGGGAAACAGCGGAAAGATCGTCGACAAGACGAATAGCGGACATCGGCACACTCACGATACGCGTTACGTTTACCTGCCGTTATGGTTACCGCTTCGCGTAAATATTTAATGAAGTGAGCGACTTGGCCCGTCGATTTGCGGCGGCGCCCGGTTTGGTGTATTCGCCGCGCCCTTCTTCCTTCCCTCCAGGACCGTTCCATGCCCCAGCCAGATCTCGTCATCTTCGATTGCGACGGCGTGCTCGTCGATTCCGAAGTGATCGCCGCCCGCGTCGACGCGGAGCTGATCACAGCGGCCGGGTTCCCCATCGAAGCCGAGGAAGTGGCGGAACGCTTCGCGGGCCTGACCTTCCACGACATCCTGCTGGAGGTCGAGAAGCTCTCGGCGATCCCGCTCCAGGCCTCGCTGATCGACGAGGAGCGCAAGCTGCTCGACAACCGGCTCGCCAAGGAGGTTCGCGGGATCGAAGGCGCGCGCGAGGCCGTCGCCCGTGTCGAGGCGCCGCGCTGCATCTGCTCGAACTCTATGCCCGACAGGCTGGAGATGATGCTGACCAAGACCGGGCTCAAGCCGCTGTTCGGCGACAAGGTATTCTCGGCGCGCACGATTCCCGGCGTCCGCCCGAAGCCGGCTCCGGACGTCTACGTGCATGCCGCAAAAGCGATGAACGCGGATCCAGCCAATACGTTCGTGATCGAGGATTCTGTCCACGGTGTGCATGCCGCGCGCGCTGCCGGCATGCGGGTGATAGGCTTCACCGGCGCGTCGCACAGCTATCCGGGCCACGCCGACCGGTTGACGGAAGCCGGTGCGGAGACGGTCATCCGCCGCCACGGGGATCTGCAGGCGGTTCTGGACGCGCTGTCGGAGTGGGCGGAGTAGACCGGTCGGCCGGAAGATCAGTTCGTCTTCGGCTTCTGCTTCTTTTCCGGTCCCTGGTCGAAGCCGGCATAGACGATGACCTTCGAATCCGGCGGCGTCGGGAAGGTCACGTTCGGGTCGTTGAAGACAAACTGCGCGGCGCCTGCCGTCGGCGATATCATGACCGGATATTGGTGGACCTGGCTGTAAAGGACCTCTTCGCCTCGCATGGCAACAATACGGATCGGCAGCGAAACGGAGCCATCCTTGGCCGCCGGGCCGGGCACGACGCGACCGGCCACGGCGACGTTGACCGTTATCGAGCCGGGTCCGTAGCTGCAGGATCGTGTCACGTCGGCGATCGAGGCCTGGTGGATGATCTTGGTCCGGTCGACATTGCCGTCCTTGTCCTTGCCGTCCCTCGTGTAGCTTTCGGTGAAGGCCTCGCCGTCGCGAAGCTGGACGCGCGGGCAGAAGGCGCGCAGCTCATTCAGCGCGACCTTTTCCTTGGGTGGCTCGCTGTTGCCGCCGAGTTTCAGCAAACCCACGGTGTCGCCGGACTGGCAACCGGCGGCGGCCAGCATAAAGCCTGCCACCCCGATCCGGCCGAGAAAACGGCAATTGAACGAAGCTAACTGCATGTACTGCACTTTCCTCACGCGACGCGGGCCTCTATACCAACGCCGGTTTTAGAATGCGACCCGGAATGCGGCGGTTTTTCGGGCACATCGGCAGCAGACGCAAGGACGACGGACTCCGGCAGATGAACTATGTCAGCACGCGAGGCGAGGCGCCCGTCCTCGGTTTCTCTGACGCTCTGCTCGCAGGGCTCGCCCGCGACGGCGGTCTCTACCTGCCAGAGACATGGCCGCACTTCTCCCCCGCCGATATCCGCGCCATGCGGGGGCTTGCCTATCCCGACCTCGCGATCCGGCTGCTGACGCCTTTCGTCGACGGCGAGATCGACGACGCGACGTTCGCGAAAATCGTGCGCGAGGCCTATTCCACGTTCCGGCATGACGCTGTCTGCCCCATCGTCCAGCACGGGCCGCAAAGCTACCTGCTCGAGCTGTTCCACGGCCCGACGCTCGCCTTCAAGGACGTGGCGATGCAGTTGCTCGCGCGCCTGATGGACCATGTGCTATCCGAGCGCGGCCAGCGGGCGACCATCGTCGGCGCGACGTCGGGCGATACCGGGGGCGCTGCGATCGACGCCTTCGCCGGCCGCGACCGGACCGACATCTTCATCCTCTTCCCGCATGGCCGGGTCTCGCCGGTCCAGCAGCGTCAGATGACGACGTCGACTGCCGCGAACGTTCACGCCATCGCGGTCGAAGGCAATTTCGACGATTGCCAGGCGCTGGTGAAGGGCATGTTCAACGACCATGCCTTCCGCGACCGCACGATGCTGTCGGGGGTCAACTCCATCAACTGGGGCCGGATCATGGCCCAGATCGTCTATTACTTCTCCTCCGCGATTTCGCTCGGAGCGCCGGACAGGACCGTTTCGTTCACCGTGCCCACCGGCAATTTCGGCGATATCTTCGCCGGATACGCGGCCAAGCGCATGGGCCTGCCGGTCGACCGGCTGGTCATCGCCACCAACGACAACGACATCCTCACACGCACGCTCGAAACCGGCAGCTACGAGACGCGCGGTGTCGTGCCGACTACCTCTCCCTCGATGGACATCCAGGTGTCGTCCAACTTCGAGCGCCTGCTTTTCGAGGCGGCGGGGCGCGACTCGGCCGCGGTTCGCGGCTACATGGACCGGCTGAAGCAATCCGGCGCCTTCACAATCGCGGCCGATCATCTTGCTGCGATCCGCGCAGAATTCGACGCGGGCCGCTCGACGGTCGAGGAGACGGCCGCGACGATCAAACGGATTCTGTCGCACAACTCCTACCTGCTCGACCCACACAGCGCGATCGGGGTGCAGGTCGCTGGAACCGTCGCCGGATCGTCGCCGATGGTGGTTCTGGCCACTGCCCATCCGGCGAAATTTCCCGACGCCGTGAAATCCGCTACAGGTATCAGCCCCGCCTTGCCGGACTGGCTGTCCGACCTGATGTCGCGCCGTGAAAATTACAAGGTTCTTCCCTCGGACCTGAAAATGATAGAAGACTACGTTTCCGCCCGGTCGAGGGCCGCCGCGGAGCGCGTTTAGGGAGTGAAGTGCGCATGGGTGTTGAGGTAAGCCGTCTGTCGAACGGCCTGACGGTTGCAACCGAAACCCTACCCCATATCGAAACCGTAGCACTCGGCGTCTGGGTCAGATCAGGGGCGCGCGACGAACGCGACGACGAGCACGGCATGGCGCACCTGCTCGAGCACATGGCCTTCAAGGGCACATCCCGCCGCTCGGCCTGGCAGATCGCATCCGAGATCGAGAACGTGGGCGGCGAGATCAATGCCGCGACCAGCGTCGAGACGACCTCGTTCTACGCCCGCGTGCTGGAGGACGACGTTCCGCTGGCGATCGACATCCTCGCCGACATCCTGAACGATTCATCCTTCGACCCGGAGGAACTCGAACGCGAGCAGCACGTCATCCTGCAGGAGATCGGCGCCGCGCACGATACTCCCGACGACATCGTCTTCGACCGGTTCACCGAAAGCGCCTTCCGCAACCAGACCATCGGCCGCTCGATCCTCGGCACTCCGACGACGGTCGAATCCTTCACCTCGGCCAACATCCGCGACTTCATGGAACGCCAGTATGCCGCCGACCGGATGGTCGTGGTGGCGGCCGGCGCGGTCAAGCATGACGAGTTCGTCCGCCTCGTGGAGAAGCACCTTGGCGGTTTCCGCCCGACCTGCACCAGCAAGCCGGCCCTCGTCGCTTCCTACACCGGCGGCGATTTCCGCGAACTGCGCGACCTGCAGGATGCGCAGATCATCCTCGGCTTCGAAGGCCGTGCCTACCACGCGCGCGATTTCTACGCCTCGCAGCTGCTCTCCATGATCCTCGGCGGCGGCATGTCGAGCCGGCTGTTCCAGGAAGTGCGCGAGAAACGCGGCCTCTGCTATTCGGTCTATGCATTCCATTGGGGGTTCTCCGACACCGGCGTCTTCGGTGTCCACGCGGCCACCGGACAGTCCGACATCGCCGAACTCGTGCCCGTGATCATGGACGAGCTGCGAAAGGCTGGAGAAAACGTCTCCATGGAGGAGCTCAACCGCGCGCGGGCCCAGTACCGCGCCGGCTTGATGATGTCGCGCGAGAGCGCCGCAAGCCGCGCCTCGCAGATCGCCCGCCAGATCATGCTCTACGGCCAGCCGATCACGATGGAAGAGCTGCTCGACCGGCTGTCGAAGATCACCACCGAACGGCTGACCGACCTTTCCTCGCGGCTGTTCTCAAGCACCCCGACTGTGGCCGGCATCGGCCCGATCGGCGGTCTCGCCCCCTATGACGCAATCCGAGAGACGCTTGCCGGCCCCGCTCCGCTGATGCGGAAGATCGCCGTCTGACCGGCCGCGAACGCGATGTTCGCGCTGCCCTTCTTCCGTCAGCCCTTACCGGCACTCATCGGGCAGAAGGTTTCCCTGCGACCTCCGGTCATGTCCGACTATGCCCAATGGGCCGCGGTGCGTCACGAAAGCGAGCAGTTCCTCGCGCCGTGGGAGCCCAAATGGGCTAGCGACGAACTGGACCGTCCCGCCTGGCGGCAGAGGATGCGGCGATACCGCGAAGAGATCGCGCAGGGCAGCGGGATGCCCTTCCTCATCTTCGAAAAAACCACCGGAAAGCTTGCCGGCGGCATCACCCTGGGTAACATTCGTCACGGCGTCGCCCAGTCGGGGCAGATCGGCTACTGGATGGGGGTCAATCATGCCGGCCGGGGCTTCATGCACGAGGCCGTCCTGCTGGTCGTCAGGTTCGGTTTCGAGACGCTCAGGTTGCACCGGATCGAAGCTGCCTGTATTCCCAGCAACGACCGTTCGATCCGGGTGCTTGAAAAAGCCGGATTCCGACGCGAAGGACTTCTGCGCTCCTACCTGCGAATCAATGGCGCCTGGCAGGATCACCTTCTTTACGCGCTCATTGCCGGCGACGGGCAAGGACAGGGACAGGGCTAGCAGCTTGTGATCAGGATCGGCCGGAGTTTTGCGTTTGCGCCGTTTCTGGCACTGCTGATCGCGTTCTTCGTCGCACTCCCGGCAGCCGCCGTCGAGCTCATCGACATTTCGCGCGACGACATCGCGCTCGACCTGTCCAAAGCCGTCGAGATCTATCGAAACCAGGGCGACACGTTCCAGGTGTCGACTGCGCCCGGCGCCGACGGCATCGTGCGGCGCATCGAAGTCGAGGCGTCCAGCCCGCGCTCTTCGGGCGACTGGGGCGTGTTCGCGCTGGCCAACAATTCCGAACAGCAGCTCGACCGGCTCATCGTCGCGCCGCACTTCAGGCTGGCGGGATCGGGCCTCATGTGGCCGGACCTCGGTTCCAACCGTATCGTCTCGATCACTCCGTCGGAAGGCTTCGCGCTCGACCGGGAGGAGAGCCCGGACTCGGACATCTTCCTGGTGACGATCAATCCGGGCTCCGTCGTCACCTTCGTGGCGGAACTCGCCGCGCCGTCGCTGCCGCAGGTCTATCTGTGGCAGCCGGACGCCTACAAGGATTCGGTCAATTCCTACACGCTGTTCCGCGGCATCGTCATCGGCATCTCGGGCCTCCTGGCGCTGTTCCTGACGATCCTCTTCGTGGTCAAGGGGACGTCGATGTTTCCGGCCACCGCCGCGCTCGCCTGGGCGGTGCTCGCCTATATCAGCATCGATTTCGGCTTCCTGAACAAGGTCATCGAGATCGGCCCGGGCAACGAGCAGATCTGGCGCGCCGGCGCCGAGGTGTCGCTGGCCGCCACCTTCGTCGTCTTCCTGTTCGCCTATCTCAATCTCAACCGCTGGCACGATCATTTCAGCTACGGCGCGCTGGCGTGGATCTTCGGGCTCGCCCTGATCGCGGGCGTCGCGATCTTCGACCCGGCGATTGCGGCCGGCATTGCGCGACTGTCCTTTGCCGCGACCGCGATCATCGGCATCGGCCTGATCGCCTATCTCGCAGCCAACGGCTACGATCGCGCCATCATGCTGATCCCGAGCTGGCTGATGGTTCTCGTCTGGCTGGCGGGGTCCTGGCTCGCCGTGACGGGCATGCTCAACAACGACATCGTCCAGCCTGCGCTTGGCGGCGGCCTCATCCTCATCATCCTCCTGATCGGCTTCACCGTGATGCAGCACGCCTTTGCCGGCGGCGGGCTGAACCAGGGCCTCTTCTCCGACATGGAACGGCAGGCTCTGGCGATAACGGGCGCGGGCGACATCGTCTGGGACTGGGACGTGTTGCGCGACCGCGTCGTGACGCGTCCGGACGTGTCCGAGCCGCTCGGCCTCGCGCCTGGCAGCCTCAACGGAGCCGCACGCAACTGGCTGCCGGCGCTGCATCCGGACGACCGCGACACGTTCCGCACGACCCTCGACGTCGTGCTCGAGCACAGGCGCGGCCGCATCCAGCAGAGTTTCCGGCTGCGCGGCGCCGACGGCCACTATCACTGGTACTCGTTGAGGGCTCGCCCGGTAATCGGGTCCGACGGCGAAATCATCCGCTGCGTCGGCACGCTCGTCGACGTCACCGAGCAGAAGAAGGCCGAGGAACGCCTGCTGCACGACGCGATCCACGACAACCTGACCGGCCTGCCGAACCGTGAGCTGTTCCTGAACCGCCTCGAAGGCGTCGTCTCGATCGCCAAATCGACGGAGAGTGTGCGACCGTCGGTCTTCGCGATCGACATCGACCGCTTCAAGCAGGTCAATGTCGGCCTTGGCATGTCGGCGGGAGATACGATCCTCCTGACGATCGCCAGGCGGCTCCACCGGCTGCTGAAACCCAACGACGCGCTGTCGCGGGTCGCGGGCGACCAGTTCGCGCTGATGCTTCTGTCGGAGCAGGATCCGGCGCGGATCGCAGCGGTCGCCGATGCCATCAAGCACGCGGTCAGCGCGCCGATCACGTTTGCGAAGCGGGAGATCGTGCTGACCGCCTCGATCGGATTGATCTCCTGGACATCGACGCAGACGACCGCCGAGGACATGCTCAAGGATGCCGAACTCGCCATGCATCAGGCGAAACGCTTCGGCGGCGATCGCGTCGAGCCGTTCCGCCCGGCCTTCCGGTCCTTCGGCAGCGATCGGCTGCAGTTCGAATCCGACCTTCGGCGCGCGGTCGAGCGCAACGAGTTCCGCCTCGCCTACCAGCCGATCGTCCGGCTGGAGGATCGCACCGTGGCCGGCTTCGAGGCGCTGTTGCGGTGGGAGCATCCGCGGCGCGGCATCATCCCGCCGTCCGAGTTCATCCCGATCGCGGAGAGCTGCGGGCTGATCGTCCAGCTCGGCCTGTTCGCCATGCAGCAGGCCGCCGACGACCTCGCCGGCTGGCAGAAGTTCTCCGGCGAGAACCCGATCTCCGTCTCGGTGAACCTGTCGAGCCGGCAGTTGCTGCGCAGGGACCTCGTCTCCGACGTCCGGTCGGTTCTGGCCCGCTCGAGCCTCAAGCCGCGGTGCCTGCGCCTGGAACTGACCGAGTCTCTCGTGATGGACAATCCCGAACAGTCCGCGCATGTGCTGAACAAGCTGAAGCAGCTCGGGATCGGGTTGTCGCTCGACGATTTCGGGACGGGCTATTCGTCTCTGGCCTATCTCACGCGCTTCCCCTTCGACACGATCAAGATCGACAAGAGCTTCGTCGACGATTCAAGCCCGAAGAAGAACGTTCTGCTGCGCTCGATGGTCAACATGGCCCACGATCTCGGCCTGTCGGTCGTGGCGGAGGGCGTGCCGGACGAAGCTTCGGCGCTGTTGTTGCGCCAGATGGGCTGCGAATATGTCCAGAGCTTCGCCTTCGGGTCCCCAATGACCGCCGAAAACGCGGTCAAGCTCCTGAAGGAGCAGTTCGCGACCGCTCAGGCGTGACCGGCGAAGGAACTGAGGCGGGATTCGTCGATCCCGATCGCGGCGAGGACGCGGCCGTATTTCCGTTCCATGTCCGAATCGAAGAGCAGGTCCGGATCGGCCGGGCAGGTCAACCAGCCATTGTCGATGATCTCGCTCTCCAGCTGCCCTGCTCCCCAACCGGAATAGCCGAGCGCCATCAGGGCCCGGCGCGGCCCCCTGCCCTTCGAGATGGCGCGCAGGATGTCGACTGTCGCCGTCAGGCAGATGTCCTCGGCCACCGGCAGTGAGGAGTCGACCCGGTAGTCGTCCGTATGCAGCACGAAGCCGCGGCTGCGGTCGACCGGCCCGCCATTGCGGACCTGGAAGTCGCGCGTCTTCGGCGGCAGGCGGATGGCGCTGGTCTCGTCCATGATCCCGAGTTGAACGAGGAGATCGGGAAAACGCATCTGCTGGGGCTGATTGATGATGATCCCCATCGCGCCTTCCTCGCTGTGCGCGCAGACATAGATCACGGTGCGCGAGAAACGCTCGTCCTTCATGCCCGGCATGGCGATGAGGAACTGGTCGTTGAGGAAACCGCCGCCGTGCGATTTCCGCTTATGGCGCAAGATGTCCATGGCGAAAGCGTAACGCGATTTTTCGCGGCACGAAAGATGGAGTTTCGGCCAATTTGAAGCACCCCAAGGAGTGCGTTCACCTAAAACTGATGAGGTAGCCGCCCTGACGGCTTGCCGCGGGAAAGCGGCGGAGGCATGAAGCCACGCATGAAGCGTCTCTTGTTCCCGCTCGCTTTCCTCGTCATGCCGGGCCTGGCGCAGGCTGCGTCGAGCGACTGGTTCGAGACCGACGGTGCCCGCCTGCGCCTCGTCACGGCGGACGCCGCGGGCGCCGACGGACTTATGCGAGGGGTGCTGCAGATCGCCCTCGAGCCCGGTTGGAAGACCTACTGGAAGGATCCGGGAAGCGCCGGCATCGCCCCGCAGATCGACGTCTCCGCGAGCATGAACGTCAGAAGCGCGGAGCTCTCCTTTCCGGCGCCTGTCCGTTTCCAGGAAGGCGATGAGGTGTCGATCGGCTATGCCGAGCCCGTCGCCCTGCCGGTCACGTTCCAGGTCGACGATCCCGAGAAGTTCACGGCGATCGACGCGGATGTGCTGCTCGGCGTCTGCAAGGAAATCTGCGTGCCAGTCCAGGCCCGGCTCTCGGTCACCCCGGGCGGAGAGACTGGCGACGCCGATCCGGCCATCACGGAGGGCTTCAACCGCCTCCCCTCGCACGCCTCGGCCGGGTTCGGCCTGAACGGCATCCGCGATGAAGGCTCCTCGCTGCTTGCGGATGCGGCCCTGCCGAGCGGCGCCACCGGAGGCGAACTGTTCGTGGTGACACCGAAGGGCTGGGAGTTCGGAGTTCCGACGCTGGAAACGATCGACGGGCGGAGCGCATTCCGCATCCCGGTGCTAAGCCGCCCGGAGGGGTCAACCCCCGAGACTGTGCTGGACTTCACGCTCGTCGCGGACGACAAGTCGGTCGAGGGCCAGGCTCGTATTCCATGAGGGCTGGACAAATCCGCCCGAGACCTTATCTCCGCCCTTCAACGTCCCGCATGATCACCAATCCCATCGGAGCACACATGACCATCGCCCCCGGAGACAGGATTCCCGACGCCACGCTCAAGACCATGACGTCGGAGGGCGCGGCGAATGTGAGCACGGGCGATTTCTTCGCCGGCAAGACGGTGGTCCTGTTCGGCGTGCCGGGCGCGTTTACGCCGACTTGCAGCATGAATCACCTGCCGGGCTTCATCGAGAACCACGATGCGATCCTCGCCAAGGGCGCGGACGCGATCGCCGTCGTCTCGGTCAACGACCATCACGTCATGAACGCCTGGGCGAAGGCGAGCGGCGGCGAAGGCAAGATCACCTTCCTCGCCGACGGCAGCGCCGATTTCGCCAAGGCGGTCGGTCTCGATAGCGACCTGTCGAAGGCGGGCATGGGCACCCGCCTCAAGCGCTTCTCGATGATCGTCGAGGACGGCGTGGTGAAGACTCTCAACATCGAGGAAGCCGCCGGCAAGGCCGATATTTCGGGCGCCGCGCGCATTCTCGAGCAGCTCTGACAATATCCTGATCCGGACTCGACAGGGTCCGGGTCAGCCCTTCCGGACGGAGTTTCCCATCAGCCGCGGGGTCCTGGCGGCCGAGACGATCGGATCGGCCGTCTTCGCCTTGCCCTTGAACGGCTCCATGCCCATGCGCGCCAGCTCGTCGGCGCGCTCGTTCTCATCATGGCCGGCGTGGCCCTTGACCCAGTGCCATTTGACCTTGTGGCGGCGGTTGGCCTCGTCGAGCTTCTGCCACAGCTCGACATTCTTCACCGGCTTGTTGTCGGCGGTCTTCCAGCCGCGCTTCTTCCAGCCGTGAATCCAGCCGGAAATGCCGTCCATCACATATTTGCTGTCGGTGTGCATCAGCACCTCGCACGGCTCCTTCACCGCATTGAGCGCCTCGATCGCCGCCGTCAGCTCCATGCGATTGTTGGTCGTGTCGGCCTCGCCGCCGTACAGTTCCTTGGTCGTTCCGTTGAAGCGCAGGATCGCGCCCCAGCCGCCGGGACCCGGATTGCCCGAACAGGCGCCGTCGGTGAAGATCTCGATCGTCTTCATGCGGGAACCAGGCCGTATTCGGATGCGGATGCCACGTGGCGGTGGAAGCGCCAGCGGCGCACGAACTCGGTCGGATCGCGCTTCTGCACCAGCGCGCCGTCGGGGATGGTGAGCCAGTCGTAGAGCCGGGTCAGCGTGAAGCGCAGCGCCGAGCCCCTCGCCAGGATCGGCAGCGCGTTCTTCTCGGCGTCCGTCAGCGGCCGGACGCTTTCGTAGCCCGACAGAAGTGCCGCGCCCTTGGTGATGTTGAAGGCGCCGTCCTTCTCGAAGCACCAGGCGTTGAGGCAGGTGGCGACGTCGTAGGCGTAGAAATCGTTGCAGGCAAAATAGAAATCGATCAGGCCCGACAGCTTGTTGCCGAGGAAGAAGACGTTGTCGGGAAAGAGGTCGGCATGGATCACGCCGGATGGCAGGTCCGTCGGCCAGGCGTGGGCGAACAACTCGAAATCCGAATCGATATCTGCCTTGAGGCTGACATCGACCTCGCCCGAGCGCTCCCGCGCGCCGGCCCACAGCTTGCGCCAGCCGTCGACCGACAGCGCGTTTGGACGTGCGATGGTGAAATCGGCACTGGCGAGATGCATCCCGGCGAGCGCCTTGCCGACCTCGCGGCATTGCGGAACCGTCGGCCGGCGCGGCCAGATGCCCTCGAGAAAGGTGATGATCGCCGCCGGACGTCCGGCGAGGCGGCCGATCAGCGAGCCGTCGCGGCGCGCCACCGGCAGGGCGCAGTTGATGCCCTTCAGCGCCAGATGCTGCATCAGGCCGAGAAAGAACGGCAGGTCGGCCTCGTCGACGCGCTTCTCGTAGAGCGTGAGGATGAACTCGCCCTTGCCGGTGTGCAGCACGAAGTTCGAGTTTTCCGATCCTTCGGCGATGCCACGATAGGAGCGCAGCTCGGCGAGGTCGTATTCCGTCAGGAACGCTCCGAGCTCCGTCTCGGTGATGTCGGTAAAGACGGCCATCTAGAACAATGTCCTCACGCAGCGCCGTTGACGAATGCCATGTCGGCCGCCGTCAGCTCGACGTCGCGGATCGCGCGCATGACGGGGAAATTCTCGGTCTCTTCCGCGGTCACGGCCAGTTCCACCGTCGCGTCGAACCGTTGCTTGAAGGCGGCGACGATCTCGTCGACGATGATTTCGGGCGCCGACGCGCCCGCCGACAGGCCCAGTATGGCGATGTCGCCGATCTCGTCCCACGGGATTTCCGACGCGCGCTGCACCAGCAGCGACCGTTTCGCGCCGGCGCGCTCGGCCACCTCGACGAGGCGCTTGGAGTTGGAGGAATTCGGCGCCCCGACGACGAGGAACAGGTCCGCTCCCGGTGCCGCGGCCTGAACCGCTTCCTGGCGGTTGGTTGTCGCGTAGCAGATCGATTCGGCTGCCGGCGCCTTGATGTCGGGAAACTTCGCTTCCAGCGCACGGATGACGCCGGCCGTATCGGCGACCGACAGCGTCGTCTGCGTGACGAAGCCGAGTTCGACGCCTTCCGGTGGATTGAACGCGCGTGCCTCGGCCTCCGTCTCGATCAGCGTAACGGCCCCTTCGGGCAGCTGGCCCATCGTGCCGATCACCTCCGGATGGCCGGCATGGCCGATCAGCAGGACGTGGCGGCCGAGCCGCTGATGGCGCATCGCCTGCTTGTGCACCTTGGAGACCAGCGGACAGGTGGCGTCGAGATAGAACAGGTTGCGAGCTATCGCGTCTGCAGGCACCGACTTCGGCACGCCGTGCGCGGAGAAGACGACGGGTGAATCGCGGTGATCCTCGGGGATCTCGTCCAGTTCCTCGATGAAGACGGCGCCGAGGTTCTGCAATCCTTCGACGACATAGCGATTGTGAACGATCTCGTGGCGCACATAGACCGGCGCGCCGTATTTCTTCAGCGCCAGCACGACGATCTGGATCGCCCGGTCGACGCCCGCGCAGAATCCGCGCGGTCCGCACAGGCGGATCGTCAGCGGCGGCTTGTGGCGTCGGTCGAGCATCGGAATCCCGCGTTCGTGGAAGCCCGGGACATGGGGGCGACGGTCATGCGCTGTCAAGTGCGGGCGTCCGGTGACGTCCTTCCGCGGCGCAGCAGCATGGCAATGTAGACGCCCAGCAGCGCGGCCGCGAGCCCATACCAGGTCACGGCATATTGCAGGTGGTTGTTCGGCATCTCGACGATGGTCACGCCGCCGACGGGATAGCCGCCGGGAACCTCCGATTTCCTCGCGTCGATGAAGAACGGCACGACGGTCTCAGGCTCGAGCCCGGCATTCGCCGTCATCGCCGCGAGATCTTTCCAGTAGAACACGTTCTCGGCCGGCTGGTTGTCGGGCACCAGCCAAGAGGGCTTGCCATCGGGTGCAGTGCGCGCCAGGCCGGAGACGGTTTGCGTGCCGGCAATCTGGCCGTCGGCGCGCGTCGAGGCGGCTTTGCGGTCGTAGGGCACGAAGCCGCGATTGACGAAGACGGCGCGGCCGTCCGCCATCTGCAGCGGCGTGTAGACGAACCAGCCGGACTGGCCGTCATGCGTGGCGAAGAAAAACTGCTCCTTGGCATGCAGATAGGTGCCCGACGTCGCGACCGGCTGGTATTCGAAGTCGCCACCCGAAGCGGCGGTCTTTTCGACTTCTGCCAGCGGAACCGGCTCAGCGCCCACCCGGCTCTCGATAGTGGCGACCAGCGCTTCCTTCCACGCCAGCCGCCGTACCTGCCAGGTGCCGAGCGCAAGCAGGATGGCGAGCGCGACCAGCGTGACGATCGACAGGACCCAGGGAAAGCCTCGGGCAGGATCGCGACCTACCGCCGAACCCGTCATTCCGGGCGGTCCAGCCGGCCCTGCTCGGCCTTGTTCGAGTATTGCAACGCGATCATGATTCCCTTCAGCCAGCGCAGCGTCGGCAGGCACAGGATCAGCGTCAGCGGGATCCAGAGGAGGAAGTGGAGCCACAGCGGCGGGCCGTAGGACACTTCGACCCACAGCGCCAGGCCGACGACGATGAAGCCGATGATCAGCATCACGAAGACGGCCGGGCCGTCCGCGGAATCGGCGAAGGCGTAGTCGAGGCCGCAGACGCTGCAGCGTGGCTTGACCGAGATGTAGCCGTCGAAGAGCCTGCCCTCGCCGCAGCGCGGGCAGCGGCCGCGGAAGCCGGCACCGAACGGTTCCACCGGCGGATAGTGAGCCTGATCCTCGCTCATTCGGCGATCTCGATCGCTGTCCCGTTGGCCACCAGCTTCCAGATCTCGTCCATGTGATCGTTCTCGACGGCGATGCATCCATCGGTCCAGTCAAAGTTCTGCAGGAACCAAGACCACCAGCCAAAGCCGTTCGGCTGGCCATGTATCATGATCATCCCGCCCGGGTCGACGCCTCGCAATGCCGCAGCCGCGCGGTCTCCGGCGTTGGGATATGAGATGTGGATCGAGCGATGGTAGCCGCTCTCCGGATTGCGCCAGTCGAGGACATACCGTCCGACCGGCGTCCGCTCGTCCCCCTCCTCGCCCTTGTGCCCGATGGGGTAACCTCCGAGCGCGATGGGGTAACGGCGGACGACCTCCCCATGGGCAACCAGTTCGAGAGAACGATCAGACTTGTCTACGCGGACGAGGTCGATGGCCTCGGAGGAGGCAAAAGCCGGGCCGGAAAGACAGGCAAGAACAGCAATGGGACGCAGCGCAAGCATCGCCCGATGATCGCACTGCTCCATGGCCGAAAAAGGAAACGGCCGCCAATAGGCGGCCGTGACCCGTCAGGACGCGGAATTGATCGTCAGTGCCCGGCAGCGATCGTCGCGCCGCTGGACGCCCACACGTAGATGCAAGCGAACAGGAACAGCCAGACCACGTCGACGAAGTGCCAGTACCAGGCTGCCGCCTCGAAGCCGAAATGCTGCTTCGGGGTGAAGTCGCCGCGCATGGCGCGGATCAGGCAGACGAACAGGAAGATGGTGCCGACGATGACATGGAAACCGTGGAAGCCGGTCGCCATGAAGAAGGTCGCGCCGTAGATGGAGTCCTTGAAGGCGAACGGCGCGTGGATGTACTCGTAGGCCTGAACCATCGAGAACAGCACGCCGAGCGCGACAGTGATCGTCAGGCCCCAGACCAGGCCGCGGCGATCGTTGTGAAGCAGCGCATGGTGCGCCCAGGTCACGGTCGTTCCGGACAGCAGCAGGATGATCGTGTTGTAGAGCGGCAGGTGGAAGGGATCGAGCACTTCGACGCTCTTCGGCGGCCAGGTTCCGCCGGTGAAAGCCTCGCGCGCCACCTGCGACGCCTCGTTCGGGAACAGGCTGGCATCGAAGAAGGCCCAGAACCACGCGACGAAGAACATCACCTCGGAGGCGATGAACATGATCATGCCGTAGCGCAGGTGCAGCGACACCACGCGGGTGTGGTGCCCCTCATGCGCTTCCTTGATCGTGTCCGACCACCAGCCGAACATCGTGTAGAGCACGATCGCGAGGCCTATGGCGAAGATCCAGTAGTTCGCGCCGGCAAGCTCGAGGCCGAAGAGATGTAGCGACCCGCTCTTCAGGGACTGCATCCAGGCGACGCCGCCGATGGCCATGACGAGCGCGCCAATTGCGCCGATGAACGGCCAGGGGCTCGGATCGATGATATGATAGTCGTGTTGCGGTTTGGCGTGCGCGTCGGCCATCTCAGCCCCCGATTTCCGTCGTTTGCGTCTTGGTGTCGGTCCTAGCATCTTTCCCGGCCGGCGCAACAGCAACGGGCTTCGTCACGTCGATCGGGAAGAAGGTGTAGGACAGGGTTATCGTCTTCAGATGTGCGAGTTCCGGCACGTTGGCGATCTCGGGATCGACATAGAAGACAACCGGCATCTCGAGTGTCTCGCCGGGCTTCAACGTCGTGTCGGTAAAACAGAAGCACTCCACCTTGTTGAAATAGGCTCCGGCCAGCTCAGGCGTCACGTTGAAGCTCGCGCGGCCGGCGGTCGGCACGTTGAACCCATTTTGTGCGCGGTAAGCGATCTGGGTGGTCTCGCCGATCCGCATGGTCACGTCGCGCTGCACGGGCTGGAAATCCCAGGGCAGGCCGCCGGACACGTTGGCGTCGAAGCGGACGGTGATCTTCCGATCGAGGATCTTGTCGGAATATTGCTCGACGCGCTGGGTCGTGCCGCCATAGCCGGTCAGCTGACAGAACATCGCGTAGAGCGGAACCGCCGCATAGGCCATTCCCACCATGCAGGCGACGAAGGCGAAGGATGCAGCCGCGATCACGCGGTTGGACCGCTCGCGCTTCATGTCCTTGTCGCGGCTTTGCTCGCTCATCACAGCGGCCTGTCGAGAATGGAAGGGCCGAACTTGACGATCGTCGCGACGTAGAAGAGCACGACCAGCACCGCCAGCGCGACACCGATGGCGATGTTGCGGCTGCGCTGCGCTTTCTTCTGGGCCGGGCTCATCGTGACCAGCTTGTCGTCCATGCTCATGCTCCGATCGAGGCCATGAGCCGCCACACGACGACGTCGACGAGATAGATCGCGAAGATCGCGAACAGGTAGACGATCGAATAGGCAAACAACTGCTTGGCGGGCCTCATCACCTTGTCGTCGGACGACATGGCGAGAACGGCCCAGGTCTTCCAGACGAAACCGGCGCCGAGCGCAGCCGCCGCGATGCCGTAACCCCAGGAGACGTAGCCGAGCACGGCAGGCAGCACCGCCAGCGGCGCCAGGATCAGCGCATAGACGAACATCTGGCGCCGGGTGGACAGTTCGCCCGCGACGTTGGGCATCATCGGGATGCCGGCGCGGCCGTAGTCGCCCGCCTTGAACAGCGCCAGCGCCCAGAAATGCGGCGGGGTCCACAGGAAGATCACCAGGAACAGGATGACGCTCTCGAGGCTGACGGTGCCGGTCGCAGCCGCCCAGCCGATCACCGGCGGAATCGCTCCGGCGGCGCCGCCGATGACGATGTTCTGCGGCGTCGAGCGCTTGAGCCACATCGTATAGATGACCGCGTAGAAGAAGATCGTGAAGGCCAGCAGCGACGCCGACAACCAGTTCACCAGCACGCCGAGTGTCAGGACCGACAGCGCCGAGAGAACCAGCCCGAAGGCCAGCGCCTCGCCGGGAAGCACGCGGCCGAGCGGCACCGGACGCTTCGAGGTGCGGGACATGAGATTGTCGATGTCCGCGTCGTACCACATGTTAAGAGCGCCGGACGCTCCCGCCCCGACGGCGATGGCGACGATCGCGATGATGGCGATGAACGGGTTCATCGTGCCGGGTGCCGCCACCAGGCCGACGATCGCGGTGAAGACGACGAGCGACATGACGCGCGGCTTCAAAAGCGCGAAATAGTCGCCGGCGGTCGCCTCGGAGAGGCGGATCTCTTCCCGGCCGATATTCTCAACAACAGCCATTCAGGCGTCCGTTCCAGGTCTCAAAGGGCGAAACCGCCGGAACCCGGCGGTTTGCTTTGGCTCTCTGCCGATCACTTGATCTTCGGCAGCTGCTCCCACTGGTGGTAGGGCGGCGGCGACGGCAGCTGCCACTCGAGCGTGGTCGCGCCTTCGCCCCAGGGGTTCGCGCCGGCGATGCGCTTCTTGGAGAAGGCTTCGAATACGCCGTAGAGGAACACCAGCACGCCGAAGGCCGAGAGATAGGAGCCGTAGGACGAGACCTCGTTCCAGCCCGCGAACGCGTCCGGATAGTCGATGTAGCGGCGCGGCATGCCGGCCAGACCCAGGAAGTGCTGCGGGAAGAACACCAGGTTCACGCCGATGAACGTGATCCAGAAGTGGGCGCGCGCGATGAACGGCGAATACATGTAGCCGGTCATCTTGGGGAACCAGTAGTACCAGCCGGCGAAGATCGCGAACACGGCGCCGAGCGACAGCACGTAGTGGAAGTGCGCCACGACGTAATAGGTGTCGTGCAGGGCGCGGTCGAGACCGGCGTTGGCGAGCTGGACGCCCGTCACGCCGCCTATGGTGAACAGGAAGATGAACCCGATCGCCCACAGCATCGGAGTGCGCATCGAGATCGAACCGCCCCACATCGTCGCGATCCAGGAGAAGATCTTCACGCCGGTCGGCACCGCGATGACCATCGTGGCGAAGACGAAATAGCGCTGCGTGTTGAGCGCGATGCCGGTCGTATACATGTGGTGCGCCCACACGATGAAGCCGACGGCGCCGATCGCAACCATCGCATAGGCCATGCCGAGATAGCCGAAGATCGGCTTCTTGGAGAAGGTCGAGACGATGTGGCTGACGATGCCGAAGCCCGGCAGGATCAGGATGTAGACCTCGGGATGGCCGAAGAACCAGAACAGGTGCTGGAACAGGATCGGGTCGCCGCCGAAGTCGGGCGCGAAGAACGCGGTGCCGAAATTGCGGTCGGTCAAAAGCATCGTGATGCCGCCGGCCAGAACCGGAAGCGACAGGAGCAGCAGGAAGGCGGTGATCAGCACCGACCAGGCAAACAGCGGCATCTTGTGCAGCGTCATGCCCGGAGCGCGCATGTTGAAGATCGTGGTAATGAAGTTGATCGCGCCGAGGATCGACGAGGCGCCCGCGATGTGGAGCGACAGGATCGCGAGATCCATCGCCGGGCCGGGCTGGCCGGTGGTGGACAGCGGCGGGTAGATCGTCCAGCCGCCGCCGACGCCGAAGCCGCCGGTCGGACCGGGCACGAACATCGAGATGAGCAGCAGGATGAAGGCCGGCGGAAGGAGCCAGAACGAGATGTTGTTCATCCGCGGGAACGCCATATCAGGCGCACCGATCATGATCGGCACCATCCAGTTGGCGAAGCCGCCGATCAGCGCGGGCATGACCATGAAGAAGATCATGATCAGCGCGTGGCCGGTGGTGAACACGTTGTACATGTGCTTGCCGCCGTCGATCGCGGCATCGCCCTCGAAGCCGTAGACCATCTCGGCCAGACCGGTGAAGATCTGGATGCCCGGCTCGGCGAGCTCCCAGCGCATCATCACCGACAGGAAGCCGCCGATGATGCCCGCGATGATCGCGAAGATCAGGTAGAGCGTCCCGATGTCCTTGTGGTTGGTCGAGAACAGCCAGCGCCGGGCGAAGCCGGTCGGTGCACCGTGCGCGTGGCCGTGATCGTCGTGAGCTGCAGCGCCTGCCATGTGTCCGCTCCGTTCCTTCCGAGTATCGCGACGCAAGGGCTCACTCGCCCGCGTCGGCAACCTTCTTGTTCGTGTCGACCGCTGCCATCAGGGCACGGTTGGCGCCTGGCAGATCGGCCTTCGCGGCCGTCAGCCACGTCGTGTACTGGTCCTGCGTGACGACGCGGATCGCGATCGGCATGAAGGCGTGGTCCTTGCCGCAGAGTTCCGAGCACTGGCCGTAGTAAAGACCTTCCTTCGTCGCCTTGAACCAGATCTCGTTGATGCGGCCGGGCACGGCGTCGGTCTTGATGCCGAAGGCAGGCATGGCGAACGCATGGATCACATCCGTCGCGGTGACGAGAACGCGCACGGTCGAATTGACCGGCACGACGACCTCGTTGTCGACCGCGAGAAGACGCGGATAGATGGCCTTGTCTTCCTTGCCCGCCGCCTGGCGGGCGTTTTCCTGGAGCATCGCCGAGTTGAAGCTCAGAGGCTCGTCGATCTGATACTCATAGTCCCAGTTCCACTGGTTGCCTGTCGCCTTGACGGTCAGGGCCGGGTCTTCCGGTGGCGTATACTGCGCCGTCAGGAGCTGGAAGGAGGGAACCGCGAGGAAGAGCAGGACGACGACGGGTCCGACGGTCCAGACGACTTCGATCAGCGTGTTGTGGCTGGTGCGCGACGGGACCGGATTGGCGCTCGCGCGGAACCTGACGATGACGATCGCCAGCAGAATCAGGACGAACACCGAAATCGGGATGATGAACCAGAGCGTATACTGCTCGAACCAGGTGACCTGCTCCATGATGGCGGTCGCCGCGGGCTGGAACCTTGTCTGCCAGGGCTCGGGCTGCGCGGCAAATGCCGAGCCTGCGGCCAGCGAGGCCGAAATTGCCGTGAGGCTGCCTACAAATCTCTTCATCACGACGATCGTCTCCCGCAACGTTCCGTCCGGACCCGTGCACAACGGGCAGGGTCCCACGTTGGCGCCGTTAAAACCATACTCTCAATCCGACCGCAAGAAAGCCATTGTCCGCCGCGTGCGGCATTTTTGCGCGCGGCGTGCCGGCCGTGCGGAAATGCCTGAAAGCGCGTCGAAAATTGCCCACCGTCCAGCGGATTCGCCGCGTCCCCCACTTCCGTTGGGCAAGCCGCAATTCCGACGGATTTGCCATTGAGAGCATGTTTGCGACGGGCTTCGGTAACGTGCGGACCCGTCGGCTTTGAAAAGCCGGGCCTGGCAAGGTAGCTTTGCCTGATTCGTCACGGAGTTCACAATGATCCGTCGCACTATACTGACTGCGCTCCTGTCGTGCTGCGCGGCGGCATGGACGCCCGCCCTGGCGCAGCAGAAGGAAACCGTCAAAGGCACGCATGGTGCCTGGTCGATGGTCTGCTCCACTCCGGCCGGGGCCACGGCCGAGCAATGCGCTATGATGCAGAACGTGGTCGCCGAGGAGCGGCCGGAGATGGGCCTTTCCGTCGTCGTGTTCCGAACCGCCGACAACAAGGCGGAGATCCTGCGCGTGCTGACGCCGCTCGGCGTGCTCCTGCCGAACGGGCTCGGCCTCTATGTCGACGGCAAGGATATCGGCCGCGCCTACTTCGCGCGATGCTTCGAGGACGGATGCTATGCCGAGGTCATCCTCGAGAAGCAGCTTCTCGACACATTTATGAACGGCAAGGCGGCCGTGTTCATCGTCTTCCAGGCCCCGGAGGAAGGCATCGGCATCCCCGTCGACCTGACCGGATTCGCCGAAGGCTTCGCCGCGCTTCCGTAGCGTCGCCTGATCTTGCGTTCGGCCGTGGAGTGGCGGATAGTCCCTGCCCGATACGTCCGGTTGGGGGCTTCGGTCGATGCAATTCTCTCGCATCCTTGGCGCGGTCGGCGCCGTTTTCGTCATGTCTTTCAGCGCTTCTGCAAGCGCGCAGGAACAGGCGGAGGTCTACACCATCGCCGACCCCGAACTCGTCCTTGAGCTGGCCAAGGGATTCGGCTCCGCCGCGCTGGAGAAGGATTCCTCCGGCGATCCAATGATCAGCGGCCGGGTGCAGGGCCTCAAATACGTTGTCTGGTTCTACGGCTGCAAGGAGGCCGCGAACTGCCGCTCGATCCAGCTGTCCGCCGGCTATACCGACGAATACTCGGCGGAGAAGGCGAACGAGTGGAACGCGAAATACCGCTGGATCAAGGCCTTCGAAAAGGACGGGTCCAACTTCAGGATGGACATCGACTTCAAGGGCGGGATCACGCGGGCGAACCTCGAGGCGCAGATGGCCACCTGGGATTCCTTCGTCGGCGACATCAAGGAATCCGTCGAGTAGCTTCCGATTGCTGCGATGGCAGGTGGTGCCTATATGCTGGCGTGAAGCCAACATGTCGGGACCCGCCTTATGGACAGCCTTCTCAACCAGTTCGACATTTCCGACGACGAGATCCGGCGGCTCGTGCGCGACACGGTCACCGGGGCGGACGACGGCGAACTGTTCCTCGAGCAGAGCCAGTCCGAAGCGCTGATGTTCGACAATGGCCGGCTGAAGACGGCCAATTTTTCGACCGACCAGGGATTTGGTCTCCGCGCCGTCGCCGGGGAAGCCACCGGCTATGCGCATTCGAGCGAACTGTCGGGCGCGGCTCTGCGGCGCGCGGCCGATGCGGTGTCGGCGGTAAAGGCCGGCTATTCCGGCACGCTGGCGGATGCTCCGGCGAAGACGAATCGCCACCTCTACGGCGAAGCCAATCCGATCGAAGCCCCTGCCTTCGAGGCCAAGGCCAAGATCCTGCAGGAGATCGACGCCTATCTGCGCGGCCGCGACCCGCGCGTGCGCCAGGTCACCGCTTCGCTCACCGCCTCCTGGCAGCATGTCGAGATCCTGCGCGCCGACGGACAGGTCGCGCGCGACATCCGCCCGCTCGTCAGGATGAGCGTCCAGGTCATGGTCGGCGAAGGCGACCGGCAGGAAACGGGCTCCTACGGCATGGGCGGCCGCAAGAGCTTCGACGAATTCATCGCCGAAGGTGCGTGGAAGGACGGCGCCGACGAGGCGCTGCGGCAGGCGCTCGTCAATCTGGCGGCGGTCCCCGCCCCCGCCGGCACCTTCGACATCGTTCTGTCTTCCGGCTGGCCGGGCGTCATGCTGCACGAGGCGGTCGGGCACGGGCTGGAAGGCGATTTCAACCGCAAGAAGACATCCGCCTTCGCCGGGCTGCTGGGCCAGCAGGTGGCGGCCAGGGGCGTGACCGTGGTGGACGACGGCACGATCATGGAGCGGCGCGGTTCGCTGACGATCGACGACGAAGGCACGCCATCGGCCCACAATGTGCTGATCGAAGACGGCAAGCTGGTCGGCTACATGCAGGACCGCCAGAACGCCCGGCTGATGGGCATGCGGCCGACCGGCAACGGCAGGCGCGAAGGCTATGCCCACCAACCGATGCCGCGGATGACCAACACCTACATGACCGCCGGCGACAAGACGCCGGAGGAGATCATCGCGTCGGTGAAGAAGGGCATCTACGCCGTCTCCTTCGGCGGCGGCCAGGTCGACATCACGTCGGGTAAGTTCGTCTTCGGCTGCACCGAGGCCTACATGATCGAAGACGGCAAGGTCACCCAGCCGATCAAGGGCGCGATGCTGATCGGCAACGGCCCGGACGCCATGCACCGCGTGTCGATGGTCGGCAACGACATGAAGCTCGATACCGGCATCGGCATGTGCGGCAAGGCCGGCCAGGGCGTTCCCGTCGGCGTCGGCCAGCCGCACCTGCGCATGAACCAGATGACGGTCGGCGGCACGAAGGCGTGATACCGGCGTGTTGGTCTACGGCGGCCCGCCAAATCAGATTCGCATTTCTCCGTTGAAACTTTAATCGCCCCTGCCGCGGCTAAGGTTGGCTTGAGTCCGGGAGCGAAAGATTATAGTTTTATCATGAAAACTTTAATCCGCTCCCTTTTCGCTGCAGGCGTGTAAATGCGATCCCAGGATTTCGCCGCGTCGCCTTCAGGACGGCTCGTCCCCACCATCGCGTCGCATTGGGCTTTCGTGCCAAACGATCTGCCTCCCCCAACCATCGACTTCGCGGCTCTTGCGATGCCGCTTGCGAATGCGATGCAGGCGATTGGAGAACTCAACGCCGCGGGCAGGAATCTCACTGACCCAGCGCTTATCATTCGTCCCCTTCAGCGGCGAGAAGCCCTGTTGTCTTCATCGATGGAAGGAACATACACCACCGCAGATGCACTGGCGCTCGCCGAGGCTGAAGGAGAACGATATGTCGACGCTTCGACGATCGAGGTGCGCAACTACATCCGGGCCTTCGAAGCGGCCGACAGGCTCCGCCGCGAACTGCCTTTCTCAAACCGCCTGATCAAGGAAACCCACCGCACCCTGCTGATGCGCACCACTATCGAACGGGGAGCCCACAAGCGCCCGGGCGAATACAAAGACCAGCAGAATTTCATCGGGGGCAGGAACCGCCAGATCGAGAACGCTCGATTTGTTCCACCGCCGCCGGCGGAGACCGAGGGGGCCATGGCCGCATTGGAGCGGTACATAAACCGCGAAGATCGAGGCGGCATTCCACCCATCATCGATGCGGGGCTCATGCACTACCAATTCGAGACGATCCATCCCTTTGCGGACGGAAACGGCCGCGTCGGCCGCATCCTGATCCCCATCTACCTGATGCAGGAAGGAGTCCTCGAAAATCCACTTCTATATCTAAGCCCGGCCGTCGAAGGACGAAAGGATGACTACGTCGACCTCATGCTCGACGTCTCCCGCTCGGGCCGATGGACGGAATGGCTGGCCTTCTTCCTGGAAATGGTCATAAGCTCCTGCCGCTCGGCGCACGCGACACTGATCGCTCTCGAACGCCTCCGTGGCGAATTCCATTCGATCATCAAGGAGGAAAGGGGTTCAACGCGTCTCATGACGGTCGTCGACGATCTCTTCGTGTCGCCCGTATTGTCCATCCCCCACGTAGAGAAGAAGCTGTCGGTTACCTACCCCTCCGCGAAATATGCTGTGGATCGCCTTCGGCAACTCGATATCCTTGAGGAACTCGAGGATACATCGAATCCTAAGATGTTCATCTGTTGGAAAATCGTCGACCTGAGTGAGGGTCGCATACATCCTGAACCGCGTTGATGATTTCGCCCCCCTCCATCGTCATCCTTACCGGCGCCGGCATTTCCGTCGAGTCCGGCCTTGAAACGTTCCGCGACAAGCACGGCCTGTGGTCGAAAGTCGACCATCGCGAGGTGGCGACGCCCGAAGGGTTCGCTCACAATCCGGTCAAGGTGCACGATTTCTACAACAAGCGGCGGCGCCAGCTTCGCGACGCGAAACCCAATGCCGCGCACCACGCGCTGGCGCGACTGGAAGGTGCGTGGCGGGACAACTTCCTGCTCGTCACCCAGAACGTCGACGACCTGCACGAATCGGCCGGCTCGCGCCGGCTCATCCACATGCATGGCGAGCTGAACTCCGGCCTCTGCGAAGCCTGCGGCATGCGCTGTTCGTGGAAGGCCGACATGTCGACCTATTCCCAGTGCCCGCACTGCTCGATCGTCGGCCGGATGCGGCCGGATATCGTCTGGTTCGGCGAGATGCCCTATCACATGGAGCGCATCTATCGCGCGCTCGGTCAAGCCGAGCTGTTCATAGCGATCGGCACCTCCGGCAACGTCTATCCAGCCGCGCAGTTCGTCGAGGAGGCGGGCGCGAGCGGTGCGCACACGATCGAGATCAATCTAGACAATTCCGACAACACCGGCCTTTTCGCGGAAGTGATACGCGGGCCGGCGTCGACGACGGTGCCGGCGTTCGTCGACCGGCTTCTGGCGAAGGTCTGACGGTCACCGCCGCTTGCGCGGCTTCTCCAGAAGCGCGACCGCCTCGACATGCGGCGACCAGAGGAACTGGTCGACAGGTGTCACGCTCACGAGCCTGTAGCCGCCGTCGATGAGGATGCGCAGGTCGCGGGCCAGCGTCACCGGGTTGCAGGAGACGGCGGCGACCTTCGGCACGCCCGATCGCGCGATCTGGCGCGACTGATCCTCGGCGCCGGCGCGCGGCGGGTCGAAGACGATCCCATCGAATGCGTCAAGGTCCTTGAAGGTCAGCGGGCGGCGGAACAGATCGCGTTTTTCCGTCGTGACGCGCTTCAGGCCGGTGGAGAAGCGGAAGCCCCGATCAAGGGAGGCGAGAGCGGCCGCTTCGCCCTCGACCGCATGAACCTCGCAGAGGCGCGCGAGGCGCAGCGCGAAGGCGCCCGAACCGCTGAACAGGTCGGCGACGCGTTTCGATTTGGCCATATGCCCCACGACCAGAGTGGCCATTGCCTCCTCCGCGGACGCCACCGCCTGCAGGAAGCCGCCCGGCGGCGGGGTGACCTCGGCCGGACCGAAACGCACCGACGGCTTGCGCGCCTCGACGAGGACCTCGCCGTCGACGGAGAGGCGCGCGACGCGCTCGCGCAATGCAAACGCGGCGACCTCGCGCCGGCCCGCGTCCGGCAGCTTGCCCGAGTCGGCGAAGGCTACGTCGAGACCATTGTCCGTGGCGGTCACGGTGAGGTGGAACGGAGTAGATGTCCGGCACGCAAGCGCCGCCAGATTCCGCAGCATCGAGAGCGCTGTCACGATCGCCGGCACGGCTATGCGGCATTCCTCGATGTCGACGATCTCGGAGGATTGCATGCGGTGATAGCCGAGCAGCATGCCGCCAACTGTCTTCCGTGCGCTCAGCACGACGCGGCGGCGGCTGTCGGGCGCGCAGGAGATCAGAGGTTCGAGCTCGATCTCGATGCGCTCGCGTTTGAGGGCCGCAGCGACGCGTTCTGCCTTGAACGCCCGGTAGGCTTCCGCCTCCATATGCTGGAGCGAACAGCCGCCGCAGGTGCCGAAATGCCGGCACGGCGGCGCGACCCTGAGCGGCGATGGCTCCACCACCGCCATCAGGGTGCCCCGCTCGCGCTCGACGGCCGCGTTGACGACCTCGCCCGGCAAGGTGAACGGCACGAAGACCTGGCCGCGCTCGGTGCGCGCGATGCCGTCGCCATGGCTACCCAGACTGTCGATCAGGAGCCGCACGGTCATCTGTCCTTCCTCCCGCCGAGCAGGAATTCAAGATTGCCGTCGCCGCCCTGGATGGGCGAGGCGGTGACGCCGAGCGAACGCCAGCCGGGCTGGACGTCGAGCCAGGCCGAGAGGTCCTCAGCGATCCGCGGTCCGAGCGCCAGATCGCGCAGCAGCCCGCCCTTGCCAATCGCCTCGCGGCCGGCCTCGAACTGCGGCTTGACGAGGAGGGCCGCCGCAGCGCCTGGCGCGGCAAGCGCGAGCGCCGGAGGAAGTGCGAGCTTCAGCGAAATGAAGCTGACATCGGCGGCGACGATCTGCGGCCGGACTCCGCCAAGGTGGTCGACGGTCAGATCGCGGGCATTGCGCCCTTCGATGACCAGCACGCGCGGATCGGCGCGCAGCGTCTCGTGCAACTGGTCACGCCCCACGTCGAGGGCGATGACCGACGCAGCGCCGCGCTCGAGCAGGACTTGCGTGAAGCCGCCGGTCGAAGCGCCGACGTCGAGGGCTGCAGCGCCCGTCACATCGATCGCGAAATGGTTGAGGGCGGCGACGAGCTTGAGGGCGGAACGCGAGACGTAGCCGCGTGCCGGATCTTCGACGACTATCTCCACGCCCGGTTCGACCGGCCTGCCGGGCCGGGTCTCTACCTTGCCGGACACGCTGACCGTGCCGCGCTCGATCGCGTCGCGCGCCCGCGAGCGGGTCTGAAACAGGCCGCGGCCGACGAGAAGGTCGTCGAGACGCTGGCGGGTAGCGGGGCTTGCGGCGGACATCCCGCTTCCTTGGCCGGTAGGGCCGGCGAAAGCAAGCCTGCCGCCGGTTCTCAGAAGCGAGTGTAGCGCGAGACGAATTTGACCCGGCCGACGGGTGTGCTGTCCGAACCCGCGGCCGAGAGGTGGGTCGGCTGCGACCGATCGATCGGTGCGACGAAGACGGGCCGCTCATCGAGATCGAAGGCGCCGCGCAGGTCGCCCATCTTCGAGGCGACGATGCGGATCGCAGCCGCTTCCAGCCGGCGATCGTAGCGCTGCTCGGCCAGAGCCGGCGTCAACCCGGCAGCCAGCGCGAGCGTCGCGGCGATCGAGGTTTTCATGGTCTTCTGCTCCCTGTCCCGGGAAGACGTCTTACCGGGGACCGATTGAGAAACGGCCAAGGGACAGGGTTAGAGAAACACCAAACCGCAGCGTAAACAGAGCGTTACGCGACGAAGCCGCCAATCCGATTCATGCGGTTGATGCAGTGAGTCAAGCGCGGCGCCGGGCGTTCAAGCGCGGGCGGCGCGGATCTCGCGGTGGAGCGTGGCGAACACGGTGCGCACGATCCCGGCGGCGTCGAGCCCCGCCTCGGCATACATCTTCTCGGGCTTGGCATGGTCCGTGAATTCGTCCGGCAGACACAGCGGGCGGACCTTGAGCCCGTTGTCGAGCAGCCCTTCCGTGGCGAGGAACTGCAACACCTGGCTGCCGAAGCCGCCGACCGCCCCCTCCTCGACGGTAATCAGGACTTCGTGCTCGCGCGCCAGCCGCCGCAGGAGATCATGATCGAGCGGCTTGGCGAAACGGGCATCGGCAACTGTGGTCGACAGGCCGGCGGCATCCAGTTCCTCCGCCGCGAGGATGCAGTCGGCGAGCCGCGTGCCGAAGGACAGAAGCGCGACCTTGGTTCCCTCGCGGACGATCCGCCCTTTGCCGATCTCCAGGAACGATCCACGCGCCGGCATTTCGACGCCGACGCCGTTGCCGCGCGGGTAGCGGAAGGAGATCGGACCATCGTCGTATTCCGCGGCGGTGCGGACCATGTGGCGCAGTTCGGCCTCGTCGGCGGCGGCCATCACCACGAAACCCGGCAGGGACGCGAGGAAGCCGACATCGAAGGCGCCGCAATGGGTCGGACCGTCGGCGCCGACATAGCCGGCGCGGTCGATCGGAAAACGCACCGGCAGCTTCTGGATCGCCACGTCGTGGACGACCTGGTCGTAGGCGCGCTGCAGGAAGGTCGAATAGATCGCGGCGAAGGGCTTGAACCCTTCCGTCGCCAAGCCGGCGGCGAAGGTGACGGCATGCTGCTCGGCGATGCCGACGTCGAAGGTGCGCGTCGGAAACGCTTCGCCGAACAGGTCGAGACCCGTCCCGTTGGGCATCGCCGCGGTGATGGCGACGATCTTCTCGTCGCGCAGCGCTTCCTCGATCAGGCTCTCGGCGAAGACCTTGGTGTAGGCGGGCGCATTTGCAGGCGCCTTGGCCTGCGCGCCGGTAATGACGTCGAACTTGTTGACGCCGTGGTATTTGTCGGACGCCGCCTCGGCCGGGGCGTAGCCCTTGCCCTTCTTGGTGATGACGTGGATCAGCACCGGCCCGTCGCCATTGTCGCGCACGTTCTTCAGCACCGGGATCAGGTGTTCCAGGTTGTGACCGTCGATCGGCCCGATGTGATAGAAGCCGAGCTCCTCGAACATCGTCCCGCCGGTCACGTAGCCGCGCGCATGCTCCACGGCGCGGGTGATGGCGCGGTCGGCGCGTTTGCCCAGGTACGACGTCAGCTTCTTGCCGAAGTCGCGCAGGCCGAGATAGGTGCGCCCCGATGCGAGCCGGGCGAGGTAGGCGCTCATCGCCCCGGTGGGCGGCGCGATCGACATGTCGTTGTCGTTGAGGATGACGATCAGCCGCGCATCGAGCGCGCCGGCATTGTTCATCGCCTCGTAAGCCATGCCGGCCGACATGGCGCCATCGCCGATCACCGCGATGACGCTGTTCCTGCCACCCTTCAGGTCGCGCGCGACCGCCATGCCGAGGCCGGCCGAGATCGAGGTCGACGAATGCGCGGCGCCGAAGGGGTCGTATTCGCTTTCGGTGCGCTTGGTGAAACCCGACAGCCCGTCTTCCGCCCTCAGGGTGCGGATGCGGTCGCGCCGGCCGGTCAGGATCTTGTGCGGATAGGCCTGGTGGCCGACGTCCCAGATCAGACGATCCTCGGGAGTATTGAAGACATAGTGGAGCGCCACGGTCAGCTCGACCACGCCCAGGCCTGCGCCGAGGTGGCCGCCGGTCTGCGAGACGGCGTCGATCAGTTCCTCGCGCAGTTCGCCGGCAAGCTGAGGCAGTTCAGCTTCGGAAAGCTTGCGCAGGTCCGCCGGGATGCGGACCTTGTCGAGGAGTGGCGTGGACGGTGAGGGCAAGATTGTCCGGCTTCTCTATCGTGTATTGCAGCCGACATAGGCAGTGCGGCCCGAAAAGTAAACGTGGGCCTCCGTCGCAGCCTAGCTGGCCGGCAGAGGAATGAACTCCTCTTCGTCGCCAGGAACGATGTCGAACCTTGCCGTCCGCCACTCTTCCTTGGCCTGCTCGATGCGTTCCTTCGATGACGAAACGAAGTTCCACCAGATATGGCGCGGCGAGCCGAGCGAGGCTCCGCCGAACAGCATGAAATGCGCGCCGTTCTCCGACGAGACGACGATCTCGTCGCCTGGGCGGAAAACGAGCAGCCGGTCGGAGGGAAAGCGGTCGCCGGCGATGATCACCGAGCCTTCGAGGACGTAGATCGCGCGCTCCTCGGCGTCGGCCGGTATCTGCACCCGCGCCCCGGGATCGAGGCGGAGCGAGGCATAGAGCGTGTCGGAATAGGCCTTGACCGGCGAGGCAAGGCCCTGGAAAGCGCCGATCACCACCGAACCGGTGACACCGTCTTCATGGAACTCAGGCAGGTGCGCCTTGGCCGTGTTGGCGAATTCGGGCGCGATCTCCTCCTTGCCGTCCGGCAATGCAAGCCACGTCTGGAGGCCGGAGATCGACATCGGCGCGCCGCGCAATTCTTCGGGCGTGCGCTCGGAATGGACGATGCCGCGTCCGGCCGTCATCAGGTTCACGTCGCCTGGCGCGATCACCATCTCGGTGCCGAGCGAATCGCGGTGGCGGATGCGCCCGTCGAAAAGATAGGTGACGGTCGACAGGCCGATATGCGGATGCGGGCGTACGTCCATCGCCTGCCCTGCCCGCAGGATCGCCGGCCCCATGCGGTCGAAGAAGATGAACGGGCCGACGAGCCGACGCCGCGCGGTCGGCAGCGCGCGCCGCACCTCGAACCCGCCAATGTCCTTGGCGTTGGGAATGACCATCAGTTCGATCGCATCGCAGGAGAAGGCATCTCCAGGCTCGGGATCTCGGACGGGAAAATAGCTCATTCGGCTGTCGCTCCTGTGGGGGCCAATATAGGTGCAGGACCCACAGCACGCCAACCCGCTCTGGGCTCCGTGCGTTAGGCCCACGTTCATCATCGCCCTTGGGCAAAGATTTACCCGCACAGTCTATGTAGGGCGAATCTTCGGCCGCGGGTCCAGGCGATGTCCCTGTTTCGAAAATTCCTGACGAACCGCTCCGGCAGCTACGCGATGATGCTGTCGCTCATGGCACTGCCGCTGGTCGGCGGCATCGGCATCGCGGTCGACTTTGCAGAAGCCTTGCGCATCCGCTCTCTGCTGCACGGTGCCGCGGACGCGGCGGCGCTTGGCGCTGTTTCGCGCGGATCCCCGACCTACAAGAACGGCGGCGTGTTCGACGCGGACTGGACGGAACAGGACGCCAAGGAGGACGCACTCAATCTCTTCCGGGCCTACATCATGGGCAAGGGCGGCTTTACGCTCGATGAGCTATCGGCCTCCTTTTCCCAGGAAGGTTCGGAGATCGTCGCCACGGTCGACTTCAAGGCGCATGTGCCGATGAGTTTCATGCGCCTTGTCGGCGAGGATTCCGTTCCGGTCGACGGCTCCGTAAGGGCCTCCATACAGACCGCGCCCTACATCGACTTCTACATGCTGCTCGACAACTCCCCTTCGATGGGTGTGGCAGCCACGCCGGGCGACGTCGCAACGATGGTCGCCAACACGTCCGACAGCTGCGCATTCGCCTGCCACGACCTGTCGAACGCCAACAACTACTACAAGCTCGCCAAGAAGCTGAACGTGACGATGCGCATCGACGTCGTGCGGCAGGCCACGGAGCAGCTCTTCGTCAAGGCCGAGGAGGTGCGCGTTCATTCCGACCAGTTCAGGATGGGGCTCTACACGTTCGGAAAGGATGCGACAGCGCTGGGGCTGAAGGAACTGACGTCGCCGACGGCCAACATGAGCAAGGCCAAGGCGAAGGCGAACCAGGTGGATCTGATGACGATCCCGAATCAGAACTACGACAACGACCAGCAGACGAACTTCGACGCGACCTTCGCTTCGCTCAACGACAAGATCGCTAATCCGGGTTCCGGCAAGGACGCGTCCCACCGCCAGAAGGTGGTGTTCTTCGTCTCGGACGGAGTCGGCGACAGCTACAAGCCGAGCACCTGCACCAAGAAGACGACCGGCGGCCGGTGCCAGGAACCGATCGACCTCAAGGTCTGCGAACAGCTGAAAGCACGGGGGATCCGTATCGCCGCGCTCTACACGACCTATCTGCCGCTTCCGACGAACGGCTGGTACCAGACCTGGATCGCGCCGTTCAGCAACGAGATCGGCACGAAGATGTCGCAGTGCGCCTCGCCGGGCCTCTATTTCGAGGTGAGCCCGACGGAGGGTATCGCGGAAGCGATGGAAGCGCTGTTCATGAAGGTCATCAACACGCCGCGCATCACGAGCTGAGAAGAGCGCCGAAGGTCAGCTCCAGCTTATGGCGTCACCGCCGTACGCGACCACCGTCTGGTCGTGCGTCACGAGCTTCAGAGGCACCGTTTTGGCTTGCGCGACGAGCACACGATCGAACGGATCGGCGTGAATAGGTGGCAGTCGCTCGACGGCGGCGGCGCTTTCTGCCGATACTTCGAGAAGCCTAAACCCCGCGGCTTTGAAATATCCGATGGCATCGGCTCCTCCGAAGGGCGGCAGGTCGCCACGCCCGAGCGAGTGCTTGATCGCAATCTCAAGAATGCTGATAGCCGACACGAATACCTCATTCCCCTTGTCAGCGATCATGGCAAGGATATCAGTCGGGATCTTCGCCCGATCCGTCACGCTCCAGATGGCGACGTGCGTGTCGAGCAGAAGGTTCACCGCCGGGCACCGGTGAAGAGCGCCTCGACCTCTTCGTCGGTCGCATTGAACTGTTCCAGGGTCATCGGCGGAAACTTGCCCTCGAGCAGCCCCAGCGGCCGCTTCCCCGCGGGCGCGGTCGGAACCGGCACCAGACGAGCAGCAGGCTTGCCGTTGCGGGCGATGATGATCTCTGTCTCGGCGCCGCTCTCGACAGCCTCGACCAGTCGCGACAGCGAGTTCTTCGCTTCGAGCATATTGACCTTGCGCATGCGGATGCTCCTTAGCCAAGCTTGGCTAATATAAGCCGCACGGGGCAGATGCGCAATTTCCGGTGCGATTCACGCCCCGTCGAGCGGCTCGACGCCGGCCGGCTTGCCGTCGCGGGTCAGGCGGATCTTCTCGACCTTGTCCTCGGCGGCCTTGAGCAGCCGGTCGCAATGCGCCTTGAGCGCCTCGCCGCGCTCGTAGATGCGGATCGACTGGTCGAGCGGCACGTCGCCGCGTTCCAGATTCTCGACGATGCGCTCCAGCGCTTCCAGCGCCTGCTCGAAGCTCATTGCCTTGATGTCGTCATTGGCTTCATCGGCCATGGGTCAACCCTTCATCAGGCGGCCGACATGAGCGGCCACGGACAGCGCCAGACCCTGCAGGTCGTAGCCACCCTCCAGCAGGCTGACAAGCCGGTTGGACGAAAAGCGCGCGGCGCGGTCCATCAGCTTGCCGGTCGCCCAGGAGAAGTCGTCCTCGACCAGATTGATCTCGGCCAGCGGGTCGCGGTGATGCGCGTCGAAACCGGCCGAGATGATGATCAGGTCGGGCCGGAAGGCATCGAGCGCCGGCAGGATGCGGCTCTCGAAGGCATCCCGGAAGACTTCGCCGTCGGTATCCGGCGCAAGCGGCGCGTTGACGATATTGCCGACGCCGGTCTCGTCCTTCGCCCCGGTGCCCGGATAGAGCGGCATCTGGTGCGTCGAGCAGTAGAGCACCGACGGATCGGTCCAGAAGATGTCCTGCGTGCCGTTGCCGTGGTGCACGTCCCAATCGACGATCGCGACGCGTTCGGCACCGTGTGCCTTCTGCGCATGGCGGGCGGCGACGGCGGCATTGTTGAACAGGCAGAAGCCCATCGCCGTGACTTTCTCGGCGTGATGTCCCGGCGGACGGGCGGCGACGAAAACGTTGGCCGCCCTGCCCGCGAAGACGTCGTCGACGGCCGCGCAGGCCGCGCCGACGCCGGTCAGCGCCGCCTGCCAGCTCTTCGGGCTGACCGAGGTGTCGGCATCGATGCGCGCCATCCCCGTCTCGGGTATGGCGGCCTCGATCCGGTCGACATAATGCCTTGGATGCACGCGCAGGATGGTCTCGGGGTCGCCCATCGGCGACTGCACCCGATCGAGCGTGGCAAAGGCCTCGTGCTCCAGCACCTTCTCAATCGCGCGCAGCCTGTCCGGCCGCTCCGGATGTCCCGGCGGGGTCAGATGTTCGAGATGGATCGGATGGCTGTAGAGGCGGGTGGTCATGTGGCCGGTATAGGACGAACATGCCGCTATTGCGAGGGGCAAGCGGACTGGGGATCAAGTGGAGGTCAGTAGACCTTGGGCGAACTGGCGGCCCGCAAACCCTCCAGCATGGTCCGCAGTGCCTCCGCAGCCTTTTGCGACGTCGCCTCGGGATCGTCGGCATTGGCGATCCACTGCGATGCATAGCCCATCGCCCCGTTGACGAGACGCGCGGCCGCTTCGGGATCGACATCGGCGAGCGTCCCTTCCTGGCGCAACCCCGACAAGGTCGAGGTCATGGCCGCGACACATCCGCTGGCGTTGGGCCAGGTCGACGGATCGCCCAGCACGGCAGGTCCGTCACGGAACACGATCCGTTGGATCTCCGGCTCGAGCGCCATCTCGATATAGGCGATGCATTCGTCCACCAGCCCCTGCCAACGGTCGGGTGCGCGCGACGAGACGTCCTTCAAGCGCAGGGACATCTCCCCGTCGATCTGCATGAGCACCGCCTCGAACAGGCCCTTCTTGTCGCCGAAGTGGTGGTAGAGCGCGCCTCGTGTCAGGCCTGCCGCTGCGGTGAAGTCGTCCATGGACGCGGCCGAGTAGCCGACGGTGCCGAACGCCTGTCTCGCGGAGGCGAGGAGCTTCGCCCTCGTCTCGGCAATCATTTCCCGTCTCGGCCTGTGAACCATTCTCTGCTGCACCAATTGACATACGCGCCGTATGCCAATTGACATACGTTGCGTATGTGATTATCTCGAATTCATACGCTGCGTATGTAATCGAACGACGCGGCAGAATCGAGGAGAATTCTCATGCCGAATCCCTATGCCGAAATATTCCGGGTCCGGGGGACGAAAGGGTTCGCGGCGGCAGGGTTCCTGGCCCGGATGCCGATGGCGATGGCGCCGATCGGTATCGTCGCCATGCTGTCGCAGAAGCACGGCGAATACTGGCTGGCGGGCGCCGTGTCCGCCACCTTCGCGCTCACCAATGCCCTCGCCGCGCCGCAGATCTCGCGTCTCATCGATCGCCTCGGCCAATCTCGCGTCGTGCCGCTGACGACGGCGATCTCCGTCGCCGCATTCGCCGCTCTCATGCTGGCCACCTACCTTGACTGGCCGAAATGGACGCTGTTCCTTGCCGCGGTCCTCGCAGCGACCATGCCGAGCGTCCCGGCGATGGTTCGGGCCCGATGGACGGAGATCTTTCGCGACCGGCCGGAACTCACCACCGCATTTGCCTTCGAGTCGGCGGCCGACGAGCTTGTCTACATCGCCGGAGCTTCCCTGGCGGTGGGGCTCAGCGTGGCGCTTTTTCCGGAAGCGGGCGTGCTCGTCAGCACGGTCTCGCTTGCCGTCGGAACGGTGGCGTTCATCCTGCAGAGATCGACGGAGCCGAAGGTCCGGACGCAGGCAAGTTCTACTCCCGGCTCGGCGATCAGGCAAAGGCCGGTTCAGATCGTGACGCTGGCACTGGTCTTCATCGGCGCAATATTCGCAACCGCCGAGGTCAGCGCGGTCGCGATCACCAGGGAACTGGGCCAGCCCAATGCCGCGAGCCTCGTGATCGGCGTCTATGCTGCCGGCTCCTTCGTCGTCGGCCTGATCATGGGAGTGCTGCGCCTCACCATGCCCCTTGAGCGCCAGCTCGCCGTGGCGATCGGTGCGATCACCCTCACCGCGCTGCCCCTGCCTTTCGTCGGCACCGTGCCTCTGCTGGCGGTTGCCGTCTTCATCAGCGGCATCGCGATTTCGCCGACCTTCATCACCGCCTTCGGCCTGATAGAGCGGCGCGTTCCGGAGGAATTGCTGACGGAAGGCGTGACCTGGGTGATGACGGGAATCGGCATCGGCATGGCGCTGGGAGCGTTCGTTGCCGGCTGGGCGGTTGACACCTTCGGCCCGCACAACGGCTTCTGGGTGTCGATCGTCGCCGGCGCCCTGGCGTTGCTCACGGTTCTTCTCGGCCGGAAAAGCCTTGGGGGATCACGCAGCCCGGAATCGGTCTCGATCATTCCCCAGCCTGCGGAATGAAGCCTCCGCTCGGAATTGGCCCGACAGCGGGACCGGGCCGAGGCCTTACCGGATTTCCGTCTTGGAAATGTGGATTCCGAAGCCTTCCAGGCCGACATAGTGCCGCTCACGCGACGAGAGCAGGATGATCGAGGAAATACCCAGATGCTTGAGAATCTGGGCGCCAAGCCCGATCTCGCGCCATTCGCTTTCGCGACGCAGCGCCTCGGCATGGGTTTCCGTTTCGGTGGCCACGGGACGGTTGCGGGCCTGATGAGCGACGCCGACCGATCCTTCGCGCAGGTAGACGATGACGCCGCGCTTCTGCTCCGCCATGAGCTTCATGATCGCGTCGAGCCGGCTCGAGCCGCCGAACACGTCGGCGACGACGTTTTCGGGATGCAGCCGGACCGGAATATTCTCACCGTCCCGGATGTCGCCGAAGACCACCGCCAAGTGCTGCATCGGGTCCCAGGGCAGCGTGTAGGCATGGGCCTGCGCACGGCCGCCCGCTGTCTCTATGTCGAAACTGCCGACGCATTCGATCAGGGTCTCCTTGCGCTGGCGGTAGCCGATCAGGTCGGCGACTGAAATCTGCTTCAGCCCGTTCTTCTCGGCGAACGCCGCCACTTCCGGCCCGCGCATCACGGTGCCGTTGTCGTTGACCAGTTCGCTGATGACGCCGACCGGCGGCAGATTGGCCAGGCGGCACAGATCGACCGCGGCCTCGGTATGGCCCGAGCGCATCAGCACGCCGCCTTCGCGCGAAATCAGCGGGAAGATATGGCCCGGCCGGACGAAATCGCTCGCGCCGACATTGCCATTGGCGAGGTTGCGCACCGTCAGCGTGCGGTCGTCGGCGGAAATGCCGGTCGTCGTGCCATGCTTGAAATCGACCGAGACCGTGAATGCCGTCGTGTGGGCGCTGTCATTGTCGGCGACCATCGGCTGCAGATTGAGCCGCTTCGCCTCCTCGCGCGGCATCGGCGCGCAAACGATGCCGGAAGTGTGGCGGACGATGAAGGCCATCTTCTCCGGCGTGCAATGGACCGCCGCGACGATCAGGTCGCCCTCGTTCTCGCGCCCGTCGTCGTCCATGACGACCACGATCTCGCCACGCTCGAAGGCGCGGAGGGCTTCAACGATCTTCTTCTGGTCGTAGGGCATCTGCAGTCCGGTGGTTGGTGAATGGTGGTCGGTGAATGGTGAATGGTGAATGTCAGATAGGCTGGGAACCGGTGATGAGCAAAGGAACTTGACGGCAAGCTGAAGCGGCATTCGCACGAATGTCAGCGACATGCGATTCACTATTCACCATTGACCATTCACCGCCCTATCTGCCCCCGGTGCCTCAAATAGTGATCCGCGATCGCGCAGGCGACCATCGCCTCGCCGATCGGCACGGCGCGGATGCCGACGCATGGGTCGTGACGGCCTTTCGTCATCACGTCCACGTCGCGACCGGCGGTATCGATGGATCTGCGCGGGGTGAGGATGGACGAGGTCGGCTTGACCGCGAAGCGGGCGACGATCGGCTGGCCGGTGGAAATGCCACCCAGGATGCCGCCGGCATGGTTGGACAGGAAGACCGGCTTGCCGTCATTGCCCATGCGCATCTCGTCGGCGTTCTGTTCGCCCGTCAGCCGCGCGGCATTGAAGCCTTCGCCGATCTCGACGCCCTTGACGGCGTTGATCGACATGAGGTGGCCGGCAATGTCCTGGTCGAGCTTGGCATAGAGAGGCGCGCCGAGCCCCGCGGGCACGCCCTCGGCGACAATCTCGATCACGGCGCCGATCGACGAGCCGGCCTTGCGGATGCCGTCGAGATAGTCGGTGAACACCGGCACCGAAGCCGGATCGGGCGTGAAGAACGGGTTTTCCGGGTCTTCGACGAAGTTCCAGTTCCAGTTGGCGCGATCGATTTCCTTCTCGCCCATCGCCACCAGCGCGCCGCGCACGCTGACGCCGGGCACGACGAGGCGGGCGAGAGCGCCCGCGGCAACCCGCGCCGCCGTTTCCCGCGCCGAGGAGCGGCCACCGCCGCGATAGTCCCTGACGCCATATTTCTGGTCGTAGGTGTAGTCGGCATGACCCGGGCGGTATTGCTGGGCGATGTCGCCATAATCCTTCGAGCGCTGGTCGACGTTCTCGATCATCATCGAGACCGGTGTCCCGGTGGTGATCATCGTCTCGCCGTCGGCATCCGTCACCACACCGGAGAGGATCTTCACCTCGTCCGGTTCGCGGCGCTGGGTCACGAAGCGGGATTTTCCCGGCCGCCGGCGGTCGAGGTCGCGCTGGATGTCGGCGAGCTTGAAGCGAATCCCCGGCGGGCAGCCGTCGACCACGCAGCCCAGCGCCGGACCGTGGCTTTCGCCCCAGGTTGTGACGCGGAAAAGATGGCCGAACGTGTTGTGCGACATGCCGAGAGCCCCGCCGGCCAGAGCCGGTCTGGGCTGCCTTCTATTGGCGTTTGACGCACCGGTCAAACGCGGCGCGGCCAGATGCAGGCATCTGAATTTAACTTTTGACACATTCCCCGCTTAGCTGTTTGCTCACGCATCCATCATGTGCGCCAGGCTCAAGCGGCGCCAAATCAGAACCGAGGAACGCATGAAAGCCATTTCCGGGGCACTGGGCGCACTTCTTCTTTTTGCTTCCGCCGCTTACGCCGCCAATGCGGAAGGCACGATCGCGAAAATCGACAAATCGACCATGACGCTGACCCTCAAGGGCGGCGACTCCTTCAAGCTGTCGGAAGAATTCGCAGTCGAGGACTATGCCGAAGGCATGGAAGTCATGATCTCCTACGACGAGATCAAGGGCGAAAAGATCGTCCTGCAGATCATTCCGGAATAGGCAGACGGGTCAGACCCACTCGATCCGGCCGCCGCTCACCTCGAGGATGCGGTCTTGCGCCACATCCATCATCGACGCGTCGCGATCCGAGAGCCCGTTGAGGGCATGGAAGAGCGAGCGGATCACCCCGCCATGGGTGACGACGATGACTGGACCCTGCAACTGCGAAATCCAGGGACGGATGCGTTCCGCGAGCATGGCATAGCTCTCCGCCCCCTGTCCCGGCGGCACGAAGTTCCACTTGTCCAGATCGCGCGTGGCCGTCGACCCCGGATTCGTCGCTTCCAGTTCGGCGAAGGTGAAACCCTGCCAGTCGCCGAAATGCACCTCGACGATGCGCGGTTCGAGTTCGTAGCCGTCGCGCGGCAGGCCCATCGTCTCGCGGATGATCTCCATCGTCTCGCGCGTCCGGCGCATCGGGCTGGCGATGAAGCGGAACCCGGACGGATCGGGGACGAGGCGCGCCAGCGTCCGCCCGTTCTGCGCCGCCTGCCGCCGGCCGGTCTCGTTCAGATCGGCTTCCGCCTGACCCTGGACCCGGGCGGTGGCATTCCAGGCGGTCTGGCCGTGGCGCGCGATGTAGATCGGCGAAATCATGCCGCTGCCTTTTCGGAGGGTCGGTAACCGCTCAGACGGTCGAGATGTCGGGCGCGTCGACGGCCTTCATGCCGACGACATGGTAGCCGGAATCGACATGCAGCACTTCGCCGGTCATGCCGCGCGACAGATCCGACAGAAGATACATGCCCGTATCGCCGACCTCCTCGATGGTCACGGTCCGGCGCAGCGGCGCGTTAAACTCGTTCCACTTGAGAATATAGCGGAAGTCGCCGATCCCGGACGCGGCCAGCGTCTTGATCGGGCCGGCCGAGATCGCATTCACGCGGATGTTCTTCGGGCCGAGGTCGACGGCGAGATACTGAACGCTAGCCTCGAGCGCGGCCTTCGCGACGCCCATGACGTTGTAGTTCGGCATGACCTTCTCGGCGCCGTAATAGGTCATCGTGAGCATGGAGCCGCCATCGGTCATCAGCTTCTCGGCGCGCTGGGCGGCAGCCGTGAAGGAATAGACGGAGATGTCCATGGTGCGGTTGAAGTTCGCCTGCGTCGTATCGACGTAGCGACCGGTCAGCTCGTCCTTGTCCGAAAATCCGATCGCGTGGACGAGGAAGTCGAGCTTGCCCCATTTGGCCTCGAGATCGGCAAAGCAGGCGTCCATCGTGGCAAGGTCGGTGACATCGCAATGGCCGCAGAGATGCGCGCCGATTTCGGCAGCGAGCGGCTCGACGCGCTTCTTCAAGGCATCGCCCTGATAGGTGAAGGCGAGTTCGGCGCCCTGTGCCGCGCAGGCCTTGGCGATGCCCCAGGCGATCGACCTGTTGTTGGCAACGCCCATGATCAGGCCGCGCTTGCCGGCCATCAGGCCCTGTCCAGCCGCCATGTCGCTATCTCCCTGTGGCACCGTCATTTTGCGCTGGCTATCGCACAGCGGTGGACCGGCTTCAAGCGTCGCGCTTCTTCATCAGGGCCTCGAGCTCGCGGTCGCCGCCCTCCGGCAGCATGACGCGCACGTGCACGTAGAGGTCGGCCTTGTCGCCGGTCTTGGTCGGCAGGCCGCGGCCCTTGATGCGCAATACGCGGTCCGAACTCGACCACGGCGGCACCGTCACCGCGACGCGGCCGCCGAGCGTCTCGACCGGCAGCTTGGCGCCGAGCACGGCGTCCTTCAGGCTGACTGGCAGGTCGACGCGCAGGTCGCGGCCATCGAGCGTATAGCGCGGGTGTCGGCGCAGGCGGATCTTCACGACCGCGTCGCCGCGCCCGCCGGTGGGCAGCAGCGCGCCCTCGCCTTTGATCCTGATCTCCTGGCCGTCCTCGACATAGTGGGGAAGCTGCACGCCGACCTTGCGGCCGTCCGGGAACAACGTCGTCTTGCGGATGCCGGTGGCGGCCTCCTCGATCGAGATGTCGAGATTGACCTTCATGTCGGCCGGCGCCGCGCCGCGCGGTCCGAAGTCCGTCTCGCCGCGGCTGAACGTCGAGCCGAACAGATCGCTGAAGATATCGCCCGCGCCGCCGAAACCGGCGCCTGCGCCCGGCCCGCCGGTCGAGCGGAACTCGAAGCGGGCGCCGCCGGGCCCCTGCCCCGAACGGCGGAACCCGGCGAACGGATCGCCGCCCGCGCCGGCGCCAGCACCCTCGAAACCCGCAAAACGCGGCTTGCCCTCGGCGTCGATCTCGCCGCGGTCGAACTCGCCCCGGCGCTTTTCGTCGCCGAGAATCTCATAGGCCTGGTTGACGGCCGAGAACCGGTCCTTCGCCTTCGGATCGTCCGGATTCTGGTCCGGATGATGCTGTTTGGCGGCCTTGCGGAACGCGGCCTTGATCTCCTTGGGCGATGCCGTCTTGGCAACGCCCAGAACGTCGTAGGGATTGCGCATGTCGAGCCAATTCCAGAATGGACTAAGTTGCCCCGTATATGAGCGAGTCTAGGAAGAAATTCCAGAGCGGTCGCGTCAGCTTTGCGCGAATGCGCGCATGTACCAGGCGCCGTCGCGGCCGAGACAAGCCTCGCCCGAATAGAGTGCCACCCCGTCGAAGCTCTCGCGCGAGGTGCGGAACCTGCGGCAGAGCACGTCCTTCTTGCGGATCTCGATAATGCTCGAGATCGCTCCCTGCGACCGGGTTTCCGCATTCGCCCAGGCGAGCGGCTTGCCCGCCAGTTGCTCGAGGTTCGCCGACGAGACGGCATTGCGGATGGTGACCTGGTCGGAAATCGTCTGCGACGTCTTGAGCGCCTCGTAGGACGCGTCGACTGAACTCGTGAGGATCGTCGGATCGGTCTCGACCTTCGCAAGGCCCATGCCGCCGGCGCATCCGGCGAGAGCGGAGGTCACGAGAACGCAAACGACAGCCAGTCCGCCGCTGGCCCCCTTCGTTCCCCGTTCTGCGGCTTGCGCTGCGCGCGACAATGCGCAATCTCCCCCGACGAATACCTCGCAGGACGCAAGTATGAGCGCGACAGGGTTAACAGACGGTGACTTCACGCTCGCGGAGGAGCCGCTGCGCCTGTTCGGCGACTGGCTCGCCGACGCGACGAAAAGCGAGCCGAACGATCCGAACGCGCTGGCGCTCGCGACCGTCGACCCGGACGGCCTTCCCGACGTGCGCATGGTGCTGCTCAAGGGCTACGACGAGCGCGGCTTCGTCTTCTACACCAATTTCGAGAGCGCCAAGGGCCGCGAGATCCTCGGCTCGATGAAGGCGGCCATGTGCTTCCACTGGAAGAGCCTGCGCCGCCAGGTGCGCGTGCGCGGCCCGGTCGAGATCGTCAGCGACGCCGAGGCGGACGAATATTACGCCAGTCGCCCGCGCGGCAGCCGCATCGGCGCCTGGGCCTCGAAGCAGTCGCGGCCGCTCGAAAGCCGGTTCGCGCTGGAGAAGGCGGTGGCCGAATACACCGCCCGCCATCCGATCGGTGACATCCCCCGCCCGCCGCACTGGTCGGGCTTCCGCATCCTGCCGCAGCAGATCGAGTTCTGGCACGACAGGCCGTTCCGCCTGCACGACCGGGTGGTGTTCACGCTGAAGGACGGCGGGTGGGAGAAGACGCGGCTGTATCCGTGATCAGTCTTGTAGAACGGGTTTTTTGTATATACATTTATGAAGATTTCGTTCGATCCCGCAAAACGTGCCAAGACCCTGGTTGAACGCGGTCTTGATTTCGCGCGGGCAGTCGAGGTTTTTCGTGGCCGCACCTATGACTGGATCGATGACCGGATGGACTACGGCGAGGAGCGCGTCATCACGGCAGGTCTGCTCGACGGACGGATGGTTGTGCTGGTGTGGACGGCCCGCGGCGATGCAAGGCATGTCATTTCGATGAGGAAAGCCAATGAGCGAGAGCAAGAGCGGTTCGCAGCCTGGCTGGATTGATCCGGACGACGCCCCCGAATTGACGGACGAGTGGTTCCAGAGCGCGGACCAACATGTAGACGGTGTTCTCGTGCGCAAGGGGCGGCCCCCCGCGGCCAATCCGAAAAAGGCAATCTCTCTGCGGGTCGACGCCGACGTGCTCGACGCCTTCAAGGCGGGCGGGGCGGGGTGGCAGCGCCGCATGAACCAGGCGCTCCGCAAGGCAATGGGGCTCTAGGCGAAGAACGGCCTCTACCCGTAATCCTCGAGTCCCTCGTCAATCTGTCATCCAATCGTAGAGGGCCTGTCATGCGGGCCGGATAGTCCGGCCGGGTTTCCATTCCTCCGAAGGAGCCCGACCCATGATCCGATCGCTACTCGCCTCTGTTGCCCTCGTCGCCGTCGCCTCGGCGGCGCAGGCCGAACAGGTGTTCCCCGCAAAACTCGCCGGCCATGCCTACCTGCCGGCGATGACGATGGTTGCACCCCCCGCCGACGCCCCGCGCGACGCCTGGATCTCCGGCAAGTTCACCGGGCCGGCGCGCAACGAGAAGCCGATGAGCGTGATGGGCGACGTCGGCGCCAACTACGGCAAGCACCCGACCGGCATCTCGCTGCCCTTCCTCGGCCAGCCGGTGCAGGGCATGTCGGGCTTCGCCATGAACCGCGCCGCCGACGGCAGCATCTACACGCTCACCGACAACGGCTTCGGCTCGAAGGCGAACAGCCCCGACGCGATGCTGTTCTTCCACCGCATGAAGCCTGATTTCGCGACCGGCAAGGTCGAGCGCGCCGAGACTGTCTTCCTGCGCGATCCCGACCGCAAGGTGCCGTTCCGCATCGCCTACGAGGGCACCGAGAGCCGCTACCTGACCGGCGCCGATTTCGACACGGAGAGCATCCAGGTCCTCAACGACGAGATCTGGCTCGGCGACGAGTTCGGTCCCTTCGTCATCCGCGCCTCGCTTGACGGCCGCGTGCTCTCCGTCCACCAGACAATGCTCGACGGCCAGGCGCTGAAGGGCCCGGACACGCCCGGCGTCGTCGTTCCGGCCGCGCCCGGCAAGGATTTCCGCGTCCAGCGCTCCGGCGGCTACGAGGGCATGGCGCTGCAGCCCGGCACCAACCTGCTCTGGGGCATGCTCGAGAAGCCGCTGCTGGGCGACGACGGCAAGCCGGAAGGCTCGTTCCTGCGCGTCATCACCTTCGACACCGCCAAGCGCGACTGGACCGGCACCAGCTACAAGTTCCAGCTCGCCGAGGGTGCGACCGCGATCGGCGATTTCAACTTCATCGATGACACCCGCGCGCTGGTGATCGAACGCGACAATGGCGAGGGCGACGCCGGCCTCGAATGCAAGAGCGACGACAAGTCGGCCTGCTACCCGCTGCCCGCCAAGGTCAAGAACATCGTGCTGGTCGACACGGCGAAGATTAGCGACGACGGCTTCATCACCCGCATCGGCACGATCAACCTCATGGACATCCAGGACCCCGACAACAAGGCCATCGCCGGAATCGTCGGGCCGAACGCGACCGCCGGCAAGCTCACCTTCCCCTTCTTCACGATCGAGGACGTGATGCGCGTCGACGACACGCACATCATGGTGGCCAACGACAACAACCTGCCCTTCTCCGGCGGCCGCGAGATCGGCAAGGCCGCCAACAACGAGTTCATACTGCTCGAGGTCGCGGATTTCCTCGCGGCGAAGTAACGCCTCGCCTTGATAGAGCCCTGCGGGCGTTTGCTCACAGCTCACAGACTACTGAGCGGCTTTCCCTGCGAAAGCCGTTCAGCCACTCGGTCGATGATCAGACCGATACCTACGGTCCCCAAGTCTTCGGGCGTATCGACTCTGATCGACCGCGGATAATATTCGTTCACTCGATAGCCGATTCCAATTGCGGCTAGGTCTACCTCGTCTTGCCGAACGATCTCGGCGACGACCTCCTTGAGATGATCCACCAAGATTGACGGCCGAATGTTCGCTGACAAAGTGGAATCGTCGACTGGCGCCCCGTCTGAGATCACAATGATAAGGCGGTTGGACTTACCCAATCTTGCCGCCCGCGACACTGCCCACTCAAGCGCCTCACCATCGACATTCTCCTTGGGGAGATCGCTTCGAAGCATTTTTTCCAGAGCTATTCTTCCCCACGAGGGCGATTTATCGCCCGCTCGATAGACGATGTGCAGAAGATCGCACAGGCGGCCGGGCTCCGCAGGCTTGCCAGCCCGAACCCAAGCCTTGCGCGAATGACCGCCTTTCCAGCTTGACGTGGTGAAACCAAGAATCTCGACCGCGATGCCCATAGGCAAGAGCAGGTCAACCAGAATGTCGACCGTCGCAGCCGCCAGAAGCAGCCTGTGCCCCTTCATTGAGCCCGAATGGTCAACGAGAATTGTCAGCGACGTGTCAGAGAGATCCGAAGCGGGACGCTCTCTGCGCAACACTGCAAGCTTTTCCATTGCTTTGATTGTGGCTTGCACCTTCCAAGCGGCAAGGCCATCCTGCAGCGCCGAAAATGCGTTGGTCAAGTTCACCAACTGCTCCGGACTCAGGGGTCCGAGAACGTCGTCCAGCTCGCCTACATCAATCGTTCTGTCGAACTTCCGAGTGTAGACTTTATAGCCTGATGCCGTGGGCGGGTCGTCGGCCTCCAGTATTGTATCGCCCCTTCGCCAGAACTTCGAAATGAAGGCTGGCACCATCTCGTCATCCCTTCTTCCTCGCCATGAACGCCATCAGCGCCTGTTTCGTCTCGTCGGACTTGAGGCGCGCGGTGAACAGGCGGCCTTCCTCCTTGATCCGCTCGACCAGCGCGTCGCGGTTGCCGCGCATCAGGTCGCGCGAGATGCGCAGCGCTTCCGGCGGCTTCGCGGCGACCATGGCGGCCGCAGCCATGGCGCGGGCTTCGAGCTCGTCTTCCGCCACCACCTCGTAGATCAGTCCCGCCGCCTTGGCCCGCTCGGCCGAAAACGGCTCGCCGAGCGCCAGCAGCGCAAAGGATGCCTGAGTGCCCAGCAGTGCCGGCGCGATGAGCGTCGAGCCGGCTTCGGGCACGATGCCGAGGTCGACGAAGGGCGTGTGGAACATGGTGCGCGGCGTGGCGAAGGTCATGTCGCAGTGGAAATGGATCGTCGTGCCGATGCCGACCGCGATGCCGTCGGCGGCCGAGACGATCGGCTTGGCGCAGCGCGCGAGCGCCTCCAGGAAGGCGAACACTTCGGTCCCGCCATCGCCGCCCATGGCGACCACCATGAAATCGGCCATGTCGTTGCCGGCGGAGAAGGCGCCCGGCACACCGAGGATGACGTGGCAGCGGACGGAGGGATCGGCGTCGCCCTCGGTCAGCGCCTTGGCCATCGCACCGTACATGGCGCGCGTGATGGCGTTCTTCTTGTCCGGACGGTTCATCCGGATGGTCTGCACGGCGCCATGGCGCTCGACGACGATATGCTCGCTCATGGTTCCCCTCAGCCCGCCAGCGCGGCCGCGGCCGCTTCCAGGCTCTCCGCCCCGTTTTCAACCCGGTCGCGCAGAGCCGCGCATTCCGAGATCAGGTTCTCGGCGAAGAAGCGCGCCAGCGACACCCGTGCGACATCGCGCCCCGCGACCGCGCCGCGCGCCAGATAGGCGCCGCCCGAGGCGAGACCGAACAGCCGCAGATAAGGCGTCGCTCCGGACAGCGCCTCCGCGACCCTGCCGTCAGCCAGCGCCTTCTGGAGGAAGCGCGTCGCGCCTTCGAGGTCGGCGAGTGCCGCGTCCAGCCGGTCGGCGGTGCGGCCGAGGCCCGGCAGGTTCGAGTTGCGCAGCGCGTCTGCATCCGCCTTCAGCTCGGCGATGTAGGCGTGGACATGCTCGCCGCCCGACTGCGGCAGCTTGCGCGTGACGAGGTCGATCGCCTGGATGCCGTTGGTGCCCTCGTAGATCGGGGCGATGCGCGCATCGCGGTAGAGCACGGCGGCACCGGTCTCCTCGATGAAGCCCATGCCGCCGTGGATCTGAACGCCGATCGAGGCCGCCTCGACGCCGATGTCGGTCGAGAACGCCTTGGCGATCGGGGTAAGCAGGTTGGCGCGCTCCTGCCAGAAGGTCGCCTCCGCGCCGTCCGACGAATGCGCCATGTCGAGCGCATGCGCGCAGGAATAGGCAATGGCGCGCGCGGCCTGGGTCAGCGCCTTCATGGTCAGGAGGTTGCGCCTGACGTCGGGATGGGCGGCGATCGGGCTCATTCCCTCGCCAGCATAGCCCGGCGCCCTGCCCTGCCGGCGCTCGTTGGCATAGGCCAGCGCCTTCTGGTAGGCGGCCTCGGCGACCGCCACGCCCTCGATCCCGACCTGGAGGCGCGCGTTGTTCATCATCGTGAACATGCAGGCGAGCCCGCGATTCTCCTCGCCGACCAGCCAGCCGATTGCGCCGGGCTCCATCCCGTCCGCACGGCCGTCGCCATAGATCATCGTGCAAGTGGGCGACGCATGAATGCCGAGCTTGTGCTCGATCGAATGGCAGAAGGCGTCGTTGCGGCGTCCGGGCTTGCCGTCGGCGTCGGGAATGAACTTCGGCACGAGGAAGAGCGAGATGCCGCGCGTGCCGGCGGGCGCGTCGGGCAGGCGCGCCAGCACCAGATGCACGATGTTGTCGGTGAAGTCGTGCTCGCCATAGGTGATGAAGATCTTCTGGCCGAAGATGCGGTAGGTGCCGTCGCCTGCCGGCACGGCGCGGGCACGCAGCGCGTTGAGGTCGGAGCCTGCCTGCGGCTCGGTCAGGTTCATCGTCCCCATCCACTCGCCGGAGACGAGCTTTTCGAGATAGACGGCCTTCAGCTCCTCCGATCCGTGCTTGTCGAGCGCCTCGACAGCACCCTGCGTCAGCGTCGGGCCGAGGCCGAAGGCGACGGAGCCTGAGTTCCACATCTCCATTGTCGCGATGCCCAGCATGATCGGCAGGCCCTGGCCGCCGAAGTCGACGGGACCGGACAGCGCGTTCCAGCCGCCCTCGATCCAGCGATGGTAGAGGTCGCGCCAGCCGTCGGGCATGGTCACGCTGCCGTCCTTGAAGCGCGCGCCCTGCCGGTCACCCGCAAGCCCGAGCGGCGCGATCTCGTCCGATGCGAAGCGGCCCGCTTCCTGCAGCACGGCGTCGACCAGATCGGAGGACAGGTCGCCGAAGCGGCCTTCCCCGATCCCCTTGTCGAGCCCCACCACATGTTTGAGGGTAAAGGCGATCTCCTCGACGGGCGCACGATACATCAGGACCTCCCGGAAAGCTGTTTGGCACGTTTCATCCGCCTATTGCGTTCCGCGGTGAAGGTCAAACCGTACGCATGGACTCTCCGCTGCCGTTGGGGCAGAATTCGCGCCGAGCTGCAAGGGAGCGACGACGGTGCCGTTCGCGGCGCGACTTGTCTGGACCATCTTGGCGCTGCTGTGCCTCTGTTGGAGCCAGCTCGGCGCGGGTCCAGCCTCGGCCGTTGATTTCGCGAAAAGCCGGGCGATCGTCGTCGGCATCGACAGATATGGAAGCGGAGGCTTCCCGGACCTTTCCTTCGCCGTGGCGGACGCGCGGCGTGTCGCCGATTTCCTGCGCGCGCAGGGCTACGACGTGCGCCTTCTCCTCGACCAGAATGCCAGCCGCGAGCAGATCCTCAACGAGCTCCACACCGCCGCGCGCGACCTGACCGATCGCGACCGGCTGCTCGTCTATTTCGGCGGCCATGGTTCGACGGAGAAGATCGGGGACCAGGAACTGGGCTACCTCGTTCCGAGCGGGGCGGCGGGGGTCGGCGGGATGATCGGCATGGAGGAGCTGCGCTCCATCTCGCAGACCATGACCGGCGTACGCCACCAGCTCTTCGTGCTCAACGCCTGCTATGGCGGATCGATCGGCATCCTGCGCGGCGTGCGCGCCTTCGACAGCACCCGGCCGGACTACATGGAGCAGATCACCACCCGGCAGGCGCGGCAGTTCATAGCGGCGGGCGGCCCGGATCAGCAGGTGCTCGACGGCGGACCGAACGGACTGTCCTGGTTCACCCACTATTTCCTCGAGGCGACCGAGACCGGCCAGGCGGACCTGGACGGCGACAGCACCATCACCTTCCCGGAACTGTCCGCCTATCTCCTGCCGCGCGCCAGCAACAACGTGCAGACGCCGACCTTCGGCGCGCTCCCCGGCCATGCGCTGGGAGAGTTCGTCTTCGCCCGTAGCAGCACCGGCGCGCCACCCGTCGTGGCGGAGGCCGAGATCGAGGCGTCGCACGCGACCACGCGGGCCGCGGCTCTGCCGGACGTCGCGCGCGACTTCACGCCGATGCAGCAGCCGATCCACGACCTGTTCAATGCCTGGACCATGCTCGACATCGACGCCTATCTCGCCCAGTGGTCGCCGGACGCGCGCCAGTTTATCGGCAAGAAGGTGCGGCGTTTCCGGGAGATCGAAGCGGCGCGGCGAAAGCTGTTCAAGCGGCTCGATGCGGTGGAGGTCGTGCGCTACCAATTGTGGTTCCGCGGCTACGAGGACGGCGTGGCGTCCTTCGACGCCTCCTATTCGATGAAGTTCCACTTCAGTGACGGCCGGGTGCTGGCCGAGCAGGAGCGCGAGACCTACCGGGTGGCAGAGGAGGACGGGCGCTGGGTGATCGTAGAGAACCGCGACTATCTGCGCTGACCGTCGTAGCTTGCCGGACGCCGCCAGGCGGGCATCCTACCAGCCGCGAGACCGCGCAGGCTTGCACGCCCCGAGAAATTCGCCTGCATCGAATGCGGCCTGCCGTTCGGGGCGGATGAATTCGCCTATCATGGCGGGGACATCGACCACGGCCCGGCCTACTACACCGACCGCGGCATGCTGTGCTCGGCCAAATGCTCGCTCGCGCATTACGGAAAACGGCAGGCGGAGGGGACGCTTCCGACAGCACCTCCGCGCAATCCGATGACCGGCCATCTCGGCTGACGCATCGTCAGAAGCGCTGCATTTTCAGCATCCTGTTAGCATTTTCTTAACCAGGCGCCTGCCATTTCCGGAGCTTCGCATCCGTCCGGAGTTCCAGCCGTGAAGACCCTGCCGATCCTTCTCGCCGGTGGCGTTCTCGCTGCCGCGGCGCTGGCGCCGTTGGCGGAGCGCGGGGATGGATCGCCGGACTTCGCCAGGCGCTTCGTCGATTGCGCCGACCGTATGGGTCCGGCGGCCTGCGAGGTCCATCTCGACGAATGGGAGAAGCGGCCGAACGCACGGCAGGAGATGATCGAGCGCTTCGCGAAAGACCAGGCCTTCGCGCTGCATCTGATCGCGCTGTCGGACGCCAAGATCATGACCGGCTCGATCAGGCGCGGTCCGAAGTAGCCGCTTCCCGCTCCCGCTCGATCGCCCGCCAGCCGATATCGCGGCGGCAGAAGCCGTCCGGCCAGTCGATGGCATCCACGGCCGCATAGGCCTTCGCCGCCGCCTCGCCGACGGTCTTTCCTGTCGCCGTGACGTTCAGCACGCGGCCGCCATTCGCCACCAGCCGTCCATCCTTCATCGCCGTACCGGCATGGAAGATGCGCGCGCCGTCCTTTGCAGCCGCCTCCAGCCCCTTGATCTCGGTGCCCTTGCGCGGACTGGCCGGATAGCCCTCGGCGGCGAAGACGACCGTCAGCGCGGCCTCGTCGCGCCAGCGCGCCGACATGTGCGCCAGTTGCCCGTCGGCCGCCGCGGAGAGAAGAGCGAGCAGGTCATCCTTCAGCCGCATCATCAGCACCTGCGTCTCGGGGTCGCCGAAGCGGACGTTGTATTCGATCAGCTTCGGACCGTCCTCGGTCAGCATCAGGCCGGCGAAGAGCACGCCGGAAAACGGCCGCCCCATCGCCGCCATGCCGCGAAGGGTCGGTTCGACGATCTCGGCCATCACCTTCGCCTCGGTCTCCGCCGTCATCACCGGCGCGGGCGAATAGGCGCCCATGCCGCCGGTGTTGGGTCCGGTGTCGCCCTCGCCGACGCGCTTGTGGTCCTGCGCCGAGCCGAAGGGCAGCGCCGTCCTGCCGTCGCACAGGTAGAAGGCGCTGACTTCCTCGCCGGTCAGGAATTCCTCGACGACGACCTCCTCGCCGGCAAGGCCGAAGCTGCCGGAAAAGCATTCGTCGACAGCGGCGAGCGCCTCCTCGACCGTCATCGCCACCGTCACGCCCTTGCCCGCGGCGAGCCCGTCGGCCTTGACCACGATCGGCGCGCCGACGCCGCGCACATAAGCGCTCGCATCCGCCGCATTGCGGAAACGGCCGAAGGCGGCGGTCGGAATGCCGTATTCGGCGCAGAGGTCCTTGGTAAAACCCTTCGAGCCTTCGAGCTCGGCAGCGGCGGCCGACGGGCCGAAGACCTTGATGCCGGCCTTGCGCAGGTCGTCGGCGATGCCGACCACCAAAGGCGCCTCGGGGCCGACGACGACAAGATCGATCGCCTTTTCGCGGCAGAAGGCCGCCACCGCCGCGTGGTCGGCCACATCGAGCGGAACGCAGGTCGCCGCCTCGGCGATGCCCGGATTGCCGGGCGCCGCGTAAAACGCCTTCAGCAGCGGCGACTGCGAGATCTTCCAGGCCAGCGCATGTTCGCGCCCGCCGGAGCCGAGGAGGAGGACGTTCATTCGATCACCCGAAGAAGAGGAAGCCGGCGATGACGAACGTGGGGATCAGCACCGCGCCCGACCACAGCATGTAGCCGAAGAAGCTCGGCATCGAGACGCCCTGCTCGCGCGCGATGGCGTAGACCATGAAGTTCGGCGCATTGCCGATATAGGTGTTGGCACCCATGAACACCGCGCCCGCGGAAATCGCCGTCAGGGTCAGTCCGAGCGTGGTCATCAGCGTCTGCGGATCGCCGCCCGCCAGTTCGAAGAAGACGAGATAGGTCGGCGCATTGTCGAGGAAGGAGGACAGCGCTCCGGTCATCCAGAAATAGGCGAGCTCGTTCGGCGTGCCGTCGGCATTTGTGACGAGCGACACAAGCGGCGCCAGCGCGCCGTCCATGCCGGCCTTCAGGATCGCGATCACCGGAATGATGCAGATGAAGATGCCGGCGAACAGCTTGGCCACCTCCTTGATCGGGCCCCAGGAGAAGCCGTTGGCGATCCGGTACTGCCGTTTCGTCGTCACCATCGACACGATCGCCAGCGCCAGGATGAGGACGTCGCGCACGAGGTTCTGCAGTTCCACCGGCACGTTCAGCAGCGTGAACGCAACGCCGGGCTTCCAGGAGGCGGAGAGCAGGATCGCACCGATCACGCCGCCCAGCAGGACGAAATTGAAGACGCCGAAGATCCGCACCGGCGTGTCAGGCGTCGGGTCCTTGATCTTGGGCTGCCCTTCTTCCTTGTAGTGGAACCAGAGATCGATCGCGACGAACACCGCCAGCACCAGCCCGCCGACGAACAGCGTCTCCCAGATCAGGTGCTGCGTCGTCCAGAAGAAGTCGACGCCGCGCAGGAAGCCGACGAACAGCGGCGGGTCGCCGAGCGGGGTGAGCGAGCCGCCGATGTTCGAGACGAGGAAGATGAAGAACACCACGACGTGGACGTTGAACGGCCGGTTGTCGTTGGCCCGGATCAGCGGCCGGATCATGATCATCGACGCGCCGGTCGTGCCGACGACCGAGGCCAGCACCATGCCGATGGCGAGCAGGATCGCGTTCATGGCCGGCGTGCCGTGGATGTTGCCGCTGATCCATATCCCGCCGGCGATGGTGAAGAGGGCGAACAGCAGGATGATGAAGGAGATGTATTCGAGCAGCATCGTGTGCGCGACGGCTTCTGCGGCGACCATCGGACCGAAGGCTATCGCCATCGGCACGATGACGAGGGCTGCCCAGAGCGCGCTGAGCTTGCCGTAATGATGCTCCCAGAAATGCGCGTAGAGCAGGGGGCCGGTCGCGATCGACAGCAGGATGCCGGCGAAGGGCAGCACCCAGAGCAGCGACATCTCGCCTCCGGGGAGGCCATGCGCCTCGGCGGCCGCCGCGGGCAAGGCGACAATGGCGAGCAAGAAGGCTGCAAGAAATGTCCGTCCCGGCATTCATCCATCCCCTTTGTTGCGTCACTCCCTAGCCGCGCGGTCCCGGATTCGCAAACGCTTTGCGTCAACGTCGGGGCTCTGAATCCAGGCTGGCGGACCACCGTTAGAGCCGCTACTACCCCCACCCCTTACCCCTCCCCACAAGGGGGAGGGGGATTCTGAGACGTTGGCGACCCCCTCCCCCTTGTGGGGAGGGGTACGGGGTGGGGGTCCGACGGCGGTTGCATTAGCCCCGATTGACAGCGCTACAATGACAGGCCTGCGGCGCTCCGCGAGCTTGACGCCCCTGCCCCGTCCTGCCACTCACGATGCATGGAAACCGTCCAGACAAAAGGCATCCAGGGCCGCGTCGCCGACGCACCGTCCGGGCATTGGGTCTACAAGCTCCTGCCGCGCCCCGTGTGGCCGTATGCGCAGCTCGCGCGGTGGGACCGGCCGATCGGCTGGCAGCTCTTGCTGTGGCCGTGCTTGTGGTCGGCGGCCCTTGCGGCCAGCGCCTATGCGACCGCCACCGAATCGTTGTCGACGCTGCTGCCCTCGCCCTGGTACCTGATCCTCTTCCTCCTCGGCGCGATAGCGATGCGCGGGGCGGGCTGCACCTACAACGACATCGTCGACGAGAACATCGATGGCCAGGTGGAGCGCACGCGCTCGCGCCCCCTGCCGTCGGGCCAGGTCACGCGCCGCCAGGCCTGGGCCTTCGTCGTCGCCCAGGCGCTCGTCGGACTGGTCGTGCTCCTGCAGTTCAACTCCTTCGCAATCCTGCTCGGTGTCGCCTCGCTCGCCGTCGTGGCGGTCTATCCGTTCGCGAAGAGGGTCACCAACTGGCCCCAGTTCGTCCTCGGTCTCGCGTTTTCCTGGGGCGCGCTGATGGGATGGGCGGCCGAGTTCGGCGAGATCGATCCGCCGGCACTCCTGCTCTATGCCGGCTCGATCCTGTGGGTGATCGGCTACGACACGCTCTATGCCCATCAGGACAAGGAAGACGACGCGATCGTCGGCGTGCGTTCGACGGCACGGCTCTTCGGCGACAAGACGGTGTACTGGCTCATCGGCCTCTACAGCGTTGCGCTCGTCCTGTTCGCCTGGGCCTTCGCACTGGCCGAGGTGCCGATGCCGGCGCTGGCCGGCCTTCTGGCAGCCGGCGCGCATATGGCGCGGCAGGTGAAGTCGCTGGACATCAACGACCCCGACCAATGCCTGCGCCTGTTCAGGTCGAACAATACCGTCGGCTGGCTGATCTTCCTCGGCCTTCTCGGCGGCGCCGTCTGGCCCGCCGTCAGGCCGCTGTTCTGAGACGCCTCACTCCGGCGCGATGATCTCTTCGCCGGCGACGACGAGCCGCAGGCCGAGGTCGCCCTGCTTGCGGCGGGCGAGGAAGCGCGGCCGGCGGGGCGCCGAGGTGGCACGCTTGCGGCGCAGGCGGGGTTCGCCCGTGCGCACCGCGCCGAGCGATTCCTCGAGATTGCGGGCCACGCCGTCGGCCTCGAACAGCAGCATGGGCAGGCGGTAGGCTTCGGACCAGGCGCGCCAATCGGCGGCGACGTCCTCGAGGTCGTGCGCCACCAGAAGCGGCACCGAGAGCGCCGGATCGTTGTGCATCAGTTCGAGCGTCACTGTGACGTTCCCCTCGCCGTCCTCGATGGCGCGCGCGGCGATGCCGCGGAAAGACTGCGCCGGCATCGCCAGGGTGACCGGCAGGCCGCTCATTTCAAGAACCCGGCGCACGACGACGCCGCGGTGGTCGATGGAGAAGGTCACGTCACCCTGGTCGTCGCGGGTCGCGTAGCTGACGACCTGCGGCAGCCGGAACGGGTCCAGCCGCAATTCCTGGCCGGCCCAGACCGGCTTCAGATGAATATTCTTCATCGCCAATTCCCTGTTTGCTCCCGAGAGCCCGTTTCCGGTTCCCGACGGCGGGTTTTCCCCGCTCGTTATGCGCAGAGACTAGGCGCGGCCCCTTACCGGCGGCCTTAGAAGTTCGGTTAAATTTGTTCTGAATCCCGCGAATGGTTATCGCTTTGCGACCACCGGCAAGGATTTGGTCACACGTTCGCCGGTCAGATCACCTTGCCCGGATTCATGATGCCTGCGGGGTCGAAGGCGCGCTTGACGCGGCGCATCAGGTCGATCGCGACCGGCGGCGCCGTGGCGATCAGTTCGTCGCGCTTCATACTGCCGATGCCGTGCTCGGCCGAAATGGAGCCGTCCAGCGCCCGCACGACATCGTGCACGGCGCGGTTCATCACAGGATAGAGCAGGAGGAAGGTCGCTGGGTCCGCCCCTTCGGGCTGCGAGACATTGTAGTGCAGGTTGCCGTCGCCCATGTGGCCGAAACAGACGACGCGCGCCGCCGGCTCGACGGAGGCCACCGCCTCTTCCGCCTCGCGGATGAACCGGGGGATCGAGGCGACGGGTATCGAGATATCGTGCTTGATCGACCCGCCTTCCGGCTTCTGGGCATCCGACATGCTCTCGCGCAGATGCCAGAAGGCGTCCGCCTGCGCCAGGCTCGCCGCCACCGCGGCGTCCGTCAGCGTTCCGGCTTCGTATGCTTCGGACAGGATGTCCTCCATGAGGCTCTGTGCATCTTCCGCTGAGCGGCCGGACGAGATTTCGAGAAGCACGTTCCACGGCGCGGTCTGAGCCAGGGGGGCGAGCGAGCCCGGAATGTGCCGCAACACGAAGTCGAGTGTGCGGCCGGACATCAGCTCGAAGGCCGTCAGCGACGGGCCGGCCTTCGCGGACGCCATACCGAACAGCGCCAGCGCCTGGTCCGGCGATTCCACGGCGATCCAGGCCACCTCCCTGCCCTTGGGCTTCGGGAACAGCTTCAGCACGGCCGCCGTGATGACGCCGAGCGTGCCTTCCGCGCCGACAAACAGGTCCTTCAGGTCGTAGCCGGTATTGTCCTTCTTCAGCTTGCGCAGGTCGTCGAGCACCTCGCCGGTGGGCAGCACGACTTCGAGGCCGAGGCAGAGGTCCCGCGCAACGCCGTAGGCGAGCGCGCCCACCCCGCCGGCGTTGGACGAGAGGTTGCCGCCGACCTGGCAGGAGCCTTGCGAGGCCAGCGACAGCGGAAACAGGCGGTCGACCCCATCGGCGGCCTCGCGCAGCGCATGCAGGATGACGCCCGCCTCGGCGGTCACCGTGTTCGACTGCAGGTCGATCTCGCGGATACGGTTGAGACGGGACAGCGACAGCACGATCTCGCGGCCCGATCCGTCCGGCATCTGGCCGCCCACCAGCCCGGTATTGCCGCCCTGCGGCACGACAGGCGTGCCGGTTTCCGAGGCGAGCTTGAGAACGGCGCTGACCTCGGCGACGCTGCCCGGCCGCAGCACCAGACGTGTCGCACCGCCATACCTGCCGCGCGGCTCGCTGACATAGGCCGCGATGTCGATCTCGGAACGAAGGGCATGCGCCGGGCCGACGATCGCCGTAAAGCTGTCGAGGAGGGATTCGGCGACGGCGGTATCTGTCTGTGAGGTCATGGACAGAAATTAGTTGGCGGCAAGCGGCTTGTCACGCGGTGCCGCCGCCCGGGCGAGCCGGTCGTTGATCGCCTCGCCCAGGCCGTGGCGCGGCACAGGCTCGACGGCGATGGCGCGGACTTCCGCCCGGTCCAGCGCCTGCAGGTGCGAGAACAGGTTGGCGGCGGCCTCGCGCAGATCTCCCGTCGGCGACAGGTTCAGCGTCGCGACGGCGCGGTCGGCATGCGCGGCGAGGATCGGGCCGAAGGCCAGCAGCGCCTCGCCGTCACGCACCTCGTCGGCATCGAGCCTGACCGAAGCTGTCGGCGCGTAGTGCGAGGCGAGCATGCCGGGCGCCTGTATGGCGCCGCCGGACGTGCGCGCGACCGGCATGCCGAGAAACGCCTCGATCTCCTCGACCGTCACCCCGCCGGGCCGCAGCAGTGCCGGACGTCCGGCCTCGATCTTGAGGATGGTCGATTCGAGCCCCACAGGCGTCGCCCCGCCGTCGACGATCAGGCCGATGCGCGATCCCAGGTCCGCCTCGACGGCCGCGGCGGTCGTGCAACTGACCTTGCCCGACGAGTTGGCGCTGGGCGCGGCAAGCGGCCGGCCGAGGCGGGCGATGAGGCCGTTGGCAAAACCCCTCGGCATGCGGATGGCGACGGTGTCGAGGCCGGCGGTGACGAGCGGATGGACCGGGCTGCCTGCGGCCAGCGGCAGCACCAGCGTCAAGGGACCGGGCCAGAACCGCTCGGCCAGCCGGCGCGACAGCGGGTCGAAGCGGCCGATCCGTTCGGCCATCGCAAAACCGTCGACATGGGCGATCAGCGGGTTGAAGCGCGGCCGGCCCTTGGCCTCGAAGATGCGGGCGACCGCTTCGCCGCTGGTCGCGTCGGCGGCGAGCCCGTAGACGGTCTCGGTCGGGATCGCGACGAGTTCGCCCGCAGCCAGCACCGTGGCCGCGGCATCGAGCGCCGCCTGTGCTGGTATCGTCGTCGCCACTTGCTGATCGGTCCTCGTTCCAGCGCGCAGAAGCATGCCGGCGTGCGATGCGTCAATTGTTAAAGTTTCGGGCAATTCCTCAACGTCACATCAAATTAACCCGCGTAGCCTAGCTTTACGTAGCTGCCTTCCCGGAAGCCGGTCCGTTGATGCGTTTGTACTGCGTTGCCATGTTCGCCGGGGTGATCGCCTCGACCGGCGCGTCCGCATCGTCCTTCGTGACGCTGCCGGCGCCGGAGGAGGCCGTATCGCCGTCCTTCGTCTATCTCGGCGGCGCCGAACCAAAGGCCGCCGAGGCGCCGGGTGCCGCGCAGCCGGCCCTGGCCGCGTTGCATTATCCCGCGCCACTGTCCGAAACGCTGAACGGGGCCGAGGCAAGACCTGCTCCGCCCGTGCCGCAGATCGCGCTCCACTATCCGCCGCCCGTTCCCGCCGAATTGAAGGCGTCGACCACGCAGACCAAGGTCAGCGCCTCGATCATCGCCATGGGCGAGCCTGAGGTTGAGTATTTCGAGGTCGCGGCCATCGAAGCGAAGAAGCCCAGGAAACGTGCGCCGGATTTCTCGCCGATGGTCATCCGCGGCGGCATATTCGGCGAGGTCTTCGCAACCGACGTTCCATCGGCCCCGCCGCAAAAGGAGCCCGAGCAGGCTTCGGCGCGCCCCGAGACCCCGAAGCCGGAGCAGGCGCCGGAGCCGCAGAAAACCCCCGAGCCACCGACGCCCGAAATTGCCCCGCCCCCGCCGCCGCCCAAGGGGATGGCCCCCCTCAGTAACGTCCAGTAGGGCCCGACGGGAGCCTTACCCGGCGATCTTCGAGAAATCGGCGACCTGGCCGGTGGCGGCACGGATGCGGGCGAGCAGCGCCAGCCGGTTTGCCCGCACCGCGTGATCCTCATCATTCACGAGAACGTCCTCGAAGAATGAATCAACCGGTTCACGCAATGCGCTAAGTGCCCGCATGGCGGCGGAAAAGTCCTGTTTTTCAATCGCTTCCGCCGCCGTCTTCTCGGCGTGATTCACCGCGTCGTAGAGCACGGTTTCCGACGGATGGCGGAACAAGGCGAGATTGACCGCGTCGGCAACCGCCGTTCCCTTCTTCTCCTCGGCCGCCAGAATGTTCGCCGCGCGCTTGGTGCCGGCGAGCAGGTTCCTGCCCTCGTCGCTGTCTAGCAACGCCCCCAGCGCCTCGACGCGGCGGACGATGGCGAGGAGGTTGCAGCTTTCCGGACTGATGACGGCATCGACGATGTCGTGGCGCATCCCACTGTCGCGCAGGTAGACCTTCAGGCGATCCTGGAGGAACGACCGCAGATCGTCGCTGACCGACGGGTCGTGCTGGTCGACCAGCGGCAGCCACTCCGGAGCATCGGCCTTCGCGTCGGAGATCAAGGCGCGCGCACGATCTCCGAACAGTCCGCCGGCAACCGACACCGAGAGGATCGCGTCGAGCTTCTCGGGCGCTGCGGGAGATGCGCCGATCTGGTGGCGCAGAATCTGCACGTCGTTGACAGGATCGATGGAAAAGTTGAGGCCATTCTCCAGGACGATCCTGATGATGCCGAGCGCGGCCCTTCTCAGGGCATAAGGATCCTTGGAGCCAGTAGGCTTCTCGTTGATGAACCAAAAGCCCGTCAGCGTATCCAGCTTGTCGGCGAGCGCCACCGCGATCGCGACCGGATCGGTGGGGATCGAGTCGCTCGGCCCCTGCGGCTTGTAGTGCTCCTCGATCGCAGCCGCGACCGACGGATGCTCGCCCTGCAGAGCCGCATATTTCCGCCCCATCGCGCCCTGCAGTTCCGGGAACTCCCCGACGACCTCGGTCTGCAGATCGGCCTTGGCCAGCACCGCCGCGCGGCGGGCGAACGCCGGATCGGCACCGACCAGCGGCGCAATCTCCTCCGCCAGCCGCGCGATGCGCTCCACGCGCTCGCCCTGCGTTCCGAGCTTGGCATGGAACGTGACGCCCAAATGGTCGAGGCGCGCCATGCGCTGGTCGAGCGGCTTCTTCAGGTCGAGCCCGAACTTCGCCGCACTCTCCTTCAGCAGGTCGAGGTCCGGCAGGTTGGCCTGGTCGGTCCGCCAGAAATACAGCGCGTCCGACAGCCGCGCGCGGACCACCTTGCCGTTGCCGCGCGCGATGTCGGCGCCGCCGTCGGACGCCTCGATATTGGCGGTGAGCAGGAAGCGGTTGGAGAGCGCGTCGGCGTTGCCTGCCGGCCGCGTGACGAAACACTTCTGGTTCGCCCGGATGGTGAGCCTGATCACCTCGGCCGGGATCTGCAGATAGTCCTCCTCGAACTGGCCCATCAGCACGACCGGCCATTCGACGAGGCCGGACACCTCCTCCAGCAGGCCCTCGTCCTCGACCAGTTCCAGCCCCGCCGCGAAGGCGAGGTTCTGCGCGTCGGCGCGGATGATCTCCTTGCGCCGCTCGGCGTCGAGCACGACTTTTGCCGCTTCGAGCTTGGAGACATAGTCCTCGAACCGCCGCACGGTGATCGCGCCCGGCCCGTGGAAGCGGTGGCCGTAGGTGACGTTGCCCGAGACGATCCCGTCGACCTCGAAGGGCACCACCACAGGCTCCTCGGTCTCCGGCCCGAAGGTGCAGACGATCGACTGCAGCGGCCGCACCCAGCGCAGCGCGCCGGGCTTCGCCGACGCCTTGCCCCAGCGCATCGACTTCGGCCAGGGGAAGGCGCGGATCGTCGCCGGCACCAGTTCGGCGATCACCTCCTCCGCCGCGCGGCCGGGCTTCGAGATATGGGCGACGTAGAAATCGCCCTTCTTCGGATCGGAATGGACATGCGCCTCGGAGACACTAGAAAGCCCCGCCTTGCGCAGAAAACCCTGGATCGCCTGTTCCGGCGCCTTGGTCGACGGCCCCTTGATCTCCTCGCGCACGTCCTTGGAGCGCGCGGTGACGCCGCGGATGTCGAGGGTGAGCCTTCGCGGCGTCCAGTATTCGCGCGCCGCCTCGTAGGTCAGGCCGGCCTCGACCAGACCGTCCGTGATCATCTTCTTCAGATCGCCCGCGGCTTTCCGCTGCATGCGGGCGGGGATTTCCTCGGAGTGCAGTTCGAGCAGAAGATCCGGCATGGGTCAGGCCTTGTACGAGACCCCGAGCGACGCCAGCGTGTCCCAGTAGGCGGGAAACGTCTTGGCGACGCAGTCGGGGTCGAGGATGGTGATGTCGGAGAGTTTCAGCCCCGCAAGGGCGAAGCTCATGGCGATGCGATGGTCGGCGAATGTGTCTATGCGCGCGGGCGTGGAGCCCGACAGCGCCGGATCGGAGGCGACGACGAGATCGTCGCCTTCCTCAGCCGCCAGTCCCGGCCGGATCGCGTTCAGCCCGAGCGAGAGCGCGCGGATGCGGTCGCATTCCTTGACCCGCAGGTTCTCGATGCCGGTGAAGCGCACCGGCGCCTCATTAAAGGCGGCGAGCACGGCCAGTGTCGGCACGGCGTCCTGCATCTGCGACCCGTCGATTTCGGACGGCATGCGCGGGAAGGCCGCGATCAGCTCGTGCGACTTCGCGTCGGGCTGCGAAAACTCGCCCGCCGGCACGCCGAGGTCGATCGTGCCGCCGGTCAGCACCTCGGCCGCCCACAGATAGGTCGCCGCGGAAGCGTCGGGTTCGATATGGAAATCCGTGGCCCGGTATCCCGTCGGCTCCACCCGCCAGCGGATGGCATTCAGCCGCTCCACCTCCGCGCCGAACGCGGTCATCGCAGCCGTCGTCAGGTCGATGTAACCCAGCGCGCCGATATGCTCGCCGGTCAGTTCCACGACCACCGGCCGCCGGCCGCCCGCCGCCATCATCAGGAGCGCGGAGACGTACTGGCTGGACAGCCCACCGTCGATCAGGATCCTGTCGGCCTCGAAGCCTCCGGTTCCGCGCACCGTCACCGGCGGGCAGCCGCTCGGCGCCGAGACGTCGATGCCGAGTGCCCGCATCGCCTCCACCAGCGGCGCTATCGGGCGCTTCCTCATATGCTCGTCGCCGTCGACCACGACGGTGCCCTTCACCAGCGCCGCCGCCGCTGTCAGGAAGCGCGTCGCGGTGCCGGCATTGCCGAGGAACAGCGGCGTTTCGGGCGCCTTCAGCGCGCCTGAGCTTTCCACCACGAATGTCGTCGCGTCCGGCTCGCCGATCACCACACCCATCGCGCGCAGTGCGTCGGCCATGTAGCGCGTGTCGTCGCTCTTCAGCGCGCCGGTCAGCCGGCTCGTGCCCTTCGCCAGTCCGGCGAGCAAAAGCGCGCGGTTGGTGATCGACTTCGAGCCCGGCGGCGAAGCGCGGCCGACGAGCGGCCGTCCCGGCGGGACGATGGTGAGGGCTTCGCGCGCCATGGTCAGGCCGCCAGGCTCCCCTGCCCGCCCGCTTCGGTCAGCAGGAAGGCCTCGCCGCAGGCCTTGGCCAGGTTGCGCACGCGCAGGATGTAGCTCTGGCGCTCGGTGACGGAGATCACGCCCCGCGCATCGAGCAGGTTGAAGGCGTGGCTCGCCTTGATGCACTGGTCGTAGGCGGGGAAGACCATGCGGTGCACGGCGTTGTTCGACCCGGCCAGCGGCGCGCCGGCCGCCAAGAGCGCCTGGCATTCGCGCTCGGCATCCTCGAAGTGGCGGAACAGCACCTCGGTGTTGGCATGTTCGAAATTGTGCCGCGAATATTCCTGCTCGGCCTGCAGGAACACCTGGCCGTAGGTGACCTTCTCGTCGCCCTCCAGCCCGTTGAAGTTCAGGTCGTAGACGTTGTCGACGTTCTGGACATACATCGCCAGCCGCTCGAGGCCGTAGGTCAGCTCGCCCGAGACAGGCGCGCATTCGATGCCGCAGACCTGCTGGAAATAGGTGAATTGCGACACTTCCATGCCGTCGCACCAGCACTCCCAGCCGAGCCCCCAGGCGCCCAGCGTCGGGCTCTCCCAATCGTCCTCGACGAAGCGCAGGTCGTGCAGAAGCGGATCGACGCCGATGGCAGCCAGCGAGCCCAGATACAGCTCCTGCAGGTTCGGCGGGTTCGGCTTCAGGATGACTTGATACTGGTAGTAGTGCTGCAGCCGGTTCGGATTCTCGCCGTAGCGGCCGTCCTTGGGCCTTCGCGACGGCTGGACGTAGGCCGCGTTCCAGGGCCGCGGGCCGAGTGCCCGCAACGTGGTAGCCGGGTGGAATGTGCCGGCGCCTACCTCCATGTCGTAGGGCTGCAGCACGACGCAGCCGTAGCGCGCCCAGTAGTCGTGCAGCGTCAGGATCAGCCCCTGGAACGAACGCGTCGGATCCATGTGGGCCGGGCGCTGGCCGGCCGGCGAGATTGCGGTCACGTGAAGCCTCTCTCAGGCGAAAAGGGTCGGCGCCGTCCTATTCCCGACACGTCAGGGGGTCAAGGCTCGCCGGGTCGCGCGAATGTGATCGGCGGGCCGAGCGAGACGGCGTACACCGGCGCAGCTACGATGACATCAGCCAGTACGGGGCGCGGCGCGGCAACCTGCGCTATGCCTGGACAGATATGAAGGAGACCGAGATGACCCGTTCCCGCCAACCGATCCGGACCGCCCTCCTGCTTGCGCTCGGCCTCATGGCGGGCGTCACGGCCGCCTCGGCGCAGGTGTTTCCGTCCGGCCCCGACAACGGCTTCAACGAGCGCGACGAGGTGACCGGCTATCTCTGCGTCACCCCCGGCTGCGACGTGCTGCGCATGTCGGAGGCGAACTGCCTCTGCATCAAGGAAAACCCGAACGAACGGCGCCTGTCGAAGCTTAGGCTCACCTGCAGCAAGCGCCAGGGCGGCGCCTGGGTCGCCTGCCCGGTCAAGCCGCGCTACGGCAACGGCAACTGATCGCGCCAAGCGCCCTCACCCCGCCTCCGCTTCGCTCGGCGGACCTCTCCCCGAACGACGGGGCATCGCATGTGGAAATCTGAAGAGCGTAGCTGCCTTGATACCCCCACCCCTAACCCCTCCCCACAAGGGGGAGGGGAACGATGTCGCGGCCGCCGCAATCGGAGTCGACTGCTTTCCGGGCAGTGACGGGATCGCAAACGGGTCTCCCTCCCCCTTGTGGGGAGGGGTTAGGGGTGGGGGTAATTGGGACGAACGCTGAGTGGCGAGGTAGATATCCGTCGCCTTATGGCAGCTTCAGTTCCTGGCCGGGATAGATCAGGTTCGGATTGCCGCCGAGCGACGGGTTGAGATCGAGGATCTCGCCGAAGCGCTGGCCGTTGCCGAGCTTGTCCACGGCGATCGACCAGAGCGACTGGCCCGGACCGACCTTGTAGGGCTGGCCCAGGGCAGGAGCGGCTGCGGCGGGCGCCGCGGCCTGCTTGGCCCCCTCCGCCGCAGGAGCGGCGTCGGCCTTCGGCCCGTCGGCGGGTGCCGCGTCGGTTGCAGAGGCCACATCCGTCGTCAGGCTCGCCATTGCCCTCGGCTTCTCGTCCGGCAGGCCCTTCGCGAGCTTCTCGAGAACCTTGGCGAGCACGTCCGGATCGGGCTTCAGGTCGCGGGCATGGTGCCACTGGAAGGTGGCTTCCAGCTTGCGGCCGACGCGCCAGTAGGCGTCGCCCAGATGGTCGTTCAGCACCGGATCGGCCGGCTGGAGCGCGACTGCCCGCTCGAGTTCGGTCACCGCCTCCTCGTAGCGGCCGAGGCGGTAATAGCCCCAGCCGAGGGAATCGATGATGAACCCGTCGGACGGCCTGAGATCGACGGCCTTCTTGATCATCTCGAGGCCTTGCTCGAGATTCATGTTCATGTCGATCCACGAGTAGCCGAGATAGTTCAGCACCTGCGGCTGGTTCGGGAACAGTTCGAGCGCCTTCTTGAAGTTCGGCTCGGCCTTCGGCCACTGCTTCAGCCGCTCGTAGGCGATGCCGCGCTGGTAGAACACGCTCCAGTCGGATTTGGCGGGGTTCTTCAGCTGCGCCACCGCGCGGTCGTAGACCTCGGCAGCCTCCTTGAACTTCTCCTCGCCGGCATAGGTGCCGCCGAGCGCCAGATAGGCGCGCATGTCGGTCGGATCCTGCTCGACCAGCTTCGACAGATGCGACACGGCTTCGTCGGTGCGCTTGAGTTCCGCGAAGTTGAGGCCGAGCTGCAGCTCCGAAATCCGCTTCATCGGCGATTTCGGGGACACCTCGCTGTAGAACTTGATGGCCTCTTCCAGCTTCTGCTGCTGTTCGGCCACAGCGCCGAGCTGGATCAGCACCGCATCGTTCTTCGGCGAAAGCGCCCGGGCGAACTGGAGATAGAGGCGCACGAAGGCCTCGCCACCGCCGCGGTTCAGCGCACTGCCGACGCCGAGCAGCAGTTCGGCGGCACCCTCCTGCGGCGTGGGCGCGAGCTGCGCGATCGGACGGCCGCCGGCGATATCCTTGCGCAGCGCCGCGGTCGTCGGGCGCGACGGCGAGAACTCGTCGACGCGGCGCAGCACGTCGAGCGCCTTTGCCTTGTCGCCCTTGCGGGCAAGGAAGCCGGAATAGGCTTCGACCAGCCGCACATAGGCCTCGGGCGCGACGTCGGCCGCGGAGCGGGCCACCACGGTCTCGTCATAGGCCTTCTCGGCCTCGTCCTTGAGGCCGGCGAAATCGGCGATCAGCGCACGGTGGATGTTGAGGAAGAGGCCATACCATTGCGGCCCCTCCAGCTTGCCCAGAGAGTCGATCGCGCCCCTGGCATCGCCAGCGCCCGCCTTCGCCCAGGCCGTCATCACGCCGGCGATCAGCTTGTCGAGATCCGACGACAGGGTGAGTTTCAGCATGAACTCGGCCTGCGGGTAGTCCTTCTTGCGCAGGGCATCGACAGCGAGCGCGACGCGCGAGAAGCGCTCGACGTCCGGCACCGTCTTCAACCTGTCGGCAAAAGGCAGAGCCTCGTCGAACTGGCCGTTTGCGATCAGCGCCAGCATGATGCTCTGCTGGAGCGGCTCGCTGTCGGGTTCGGACACCAGCGCGCGCTTGTAGTATTCGATCGCCGCATCGAGATCGTTGTCGGATTCGGCGGCGCGGCCGGCGAGGTAGGCGCCCGAGAACGAAGTCACGGCCAGCGACTCGGGGTCGGTCTGCGCGGACGCCGAGGCCGCGGCCGCACCGACGAAGGCGGCCAGCGCCACGGTGGCAAGCCAGCCCAACTTTCTCATCCGCATCGACACCCTTTCAGCGCTCAAATTCAAGCCCGGCACAAATCACACGCAAGCATGGCCTTTTTGCGGACAGGCTTCAACACGCGGCCCATCACAATGCGGTATCGCGGCAGCGCTCAAACGACCCGGCTGATGCAGAAATCGATGACTTCCAGCAGGGCCTGCTTCTGCGGCGTGGACTTGAGAGGAGCGATCGCATCGCGGGCGATGTCGCCGAAATGGCGCGCCCGGCCGACCGTGTCGGCGATAGCGCCATGGCGAATCATCAGGCCGGTCGCCTTTTCCAGCTCCGCGTCGCCCGATACGCCCTCCTCGATGGAGCGCTTCCAGAATTCGCGCTCCGCCGCCGTGCCGCGACGGTAGGCGAGGATGACCGGGAGCGTCACCTTGCCCTCGCGGAAGTCGTCGCCGGTGTTCTTGCCGAGGTCCTTCGAATTGCCGCCATAGTCGAGCGCGTCGTCGACGAGCTGGAAGGCGAGGCCGAGATTGGTGCCGTAGGAGCGCAGCGCGTTGCGCTCCGCCCTCGTGGCGCCGGCGATCACCGGCCCGACCTCGGCGGCGGCCGAGAACAGCGCCGCGGTCTTGGCCTTGATCACCTGCAGATATTCGTCCTCCGTCGTCTCGAGGTTCTTGGCGGCGGCGAGCTGCCAGACCTCGCCCTCGGCGATCACCGAGGCCGCCGTCGACAGGATGTCGAGGGCATCGATCGACCCCACGTCGACCATCATTCGGAAGGCCTGGCCGAGCAGGAAATCGCCGACCAGCACGCTCGCCTGGTTGCCCCAGATCATCCGCGCTGTCTTCCTGCCGCGACGCAGGTCGCTCTCGTCGACCACATCGTCATGAAGCAGGGTCGCCGTATGCAGGAACTCGACGCTGGTCGCGAGCTTGATGTGGCCGTCGCCGGAATAGCCGAACATCTGCGCGGCGGCGAGGGTCAGCATCGGCCGCAGCCGCTTACCGCCGGAGGAGATCAGATGGTTGGCGATCTCGGGGATCATCTCGACGTTCGAGCCCGCCTTGGACAGGATCAGCTCGTTCACCCGCCCCATGTCGGCAGCCGTCAGGTCGACCAGAGGCTTCACCGACGCGCTCTTCTTGCCTTCGTCGAGCGATACAACAACACCCACGGACGCACTCCCGTCTCGGCCGGTTTCCCCGGCATCTCGTCAGTCGACCCTAGGGCGGCACGGCTCCCGCGGGCAAGTGGCGAATTGGCGCGGAACGCGCGCCACGGTCTTACACAATGTTCAGCGTCGCCACTGCGAGGACCACATAGCGCACTGTCTTCGCCAGGCCAACGAGAAGCGTGAAACTCCACAGCGGCTCGCGCAGCACGCCGGCCGCCACAGTCAGCGCGTCGCCGCCGATCGGCGCCCAGCTGAGCAGCAGGCTCCAGCGGCCCCAGCGATGATACCAGCGCGTCGCGCGGTCGAGCTGCGCCTCCGTGACGGGAAACCAGCGGCGGCCGGAAAAGCGGCTCACGCCCCGGCCGAGCCCCCAGTTTACCACAGCGCCCAGCGTGTTGCCGAGGCTGGCGACCGCGACCAGCGCTACCGGATCCTGCACGCCGGCGACGAGCAGCGCCACCAGCGCCGCCTCCGATTGCGCCGGCAGGATCGTCGCCGCCACGAAGGCGATCGCGAACAGGCCGAGATAGGCGGAAAGGTCGGTCATGGCCCGATGCACCATGCGCCCGGCCCGATTGCAACCCGCTCGCCGCTGCGCCAGAAGTGACGACGGGAGGATGCCATGCCGAAGCCCGAAAGTGTCGACGCCTATCTCGCCGCGCAGCCCGAAACCGCCCGCGAGGTGCTTCAAACCGTCAGGCAGGCGCTCCGCCGGGCGCTTCCGGATGCGGAGGAGATCATCTCCTACCAGATCCCCGCCTACAGGCTGCCCGGCGGCACCGCGCTGTTCTTCGCCGGCTGGAAGAAGCACTGGTCGCTCTATCCCGCCGGAAAGGAACTCGTCGACGCGTTTCGAGAGGAGCTCAAGCCCTACAAGGTCAACGAAAAGGGCACCATCCAGTTTCCGCTCGACCGGCCGGTGCCTGTCGAGCTCATCGAGCGCATCGCCGCCTTCCGCCGCACGGAACTGAAGTGAGGCCGGGCCCTTTACCTCGCATCGCCCACCTGCCACCCTTGGCCATGATCGAACTCGTCCGAACCAACGATCCTGTCGTCATCTCCTTCATCGAGGCGCTGCTGCGCGATGCGGGCATCGTCCATTTCGTCGCCGACCAGAACATGTCGGTCGCCGAAGGCTCGCTCGGCATCCTGGCGCGCCGGGTGATGGTGGACGAAGAGCGGCTGGACGAAGCGCGCGCGCTGCTGAGCGACGCCGGCGTCGCCGACGAGATCCGCAACGGCTGACGACGTGGAGCGACCCGACCTTCCCCACGGCTACAGCATCGACGCGTTCCACCGCGGCGCCTTCCATCTCGCGCAGCCGGACGACGGCCATCGGGCGGGCATGGATGCGCTGGTGCTGGCGGCCGCCGTGCCGTCGGATTTTGCCGGAACGCTCGCCGATCTCGGCGCGGGCGCAGGCGCTGCTGGCCTTGCGGTGCTGGCCAGATGCCCGCTGGCCCGCGCCACGCTGGTCGAGCGCGAGCCGCGCATGGTCGAGGCGGCGCGCCTGACGCTCGATCTGCCGGAGAATTCCGCGATCGCCGGCCGCGCGCAAATTCTCGCCGCCGACGTCGAACTGGCAGGGCGCGAACGAGTGGCGGCCGGTCTTGCCGACAACGCGTTCGACTTCGCCATCATGAACCCGCCCTTCAACGCGCCGGACGACCGCGCGACCAAGGACGATCTGCGGCGGAGCGCGCATGTGATGCGCTCCGGCCTGATCGAGGCCTGGATCAAGACGGCGGCGGCGATCGTCCGGCCGGGCGGCTTCGTCGCGATCGTCGCCCGTTCGGTGTCGCTGCCGGCGATCCTCGCCGCCTTCGAAGGCCGGTTGGGCGGAGCCGAGATCGTCCCCGTCCATCCGCGCCCCGACACAGCCGCGATCCGCATCGTCGTGCGCGGCAAGCGCGGCTCGCGGGCGAACCTGTCGCTTCTGCCGCCGCTCGTCCTGCACGAGGCGCAAGGTCACGCGCTCTCGCCCCGCACCGACGCGATCGTCAACGGGGACGGTGGGCTGTTCGAGGCCTGAACCCGGTCCCATCGCGGCATTGCGCTTTCGCGGGCGCTCCCTACATCGGAGAAAACCGGAGTGACCCGCACGTGCTGAGCTTTCTCAAACGCCTGCTACCCTCGTCGATGCGATCCGACGTGGTGACGATCCCCGTCATCCGTCTGCAGGGCACGATCATGGCCGGCGGCGGGCAACTGAGGCCCACCCTGTCGCTCGCCTCGACGGCCGGCGTCATCGAGAAGGCATTCGCCTTCAAGAACGCACCGGCGGTGGCGATCTCGATCAATTCGCCGGGCGGCTCCCCGGTGCAGTCCCGTCTCATCTACCAGCGCATCCGCGATCTGGCGCAGGAGAAGAACAAGCGCGTCATCGTCTTCGTCGAGGACGTCGCGGCCTCCGGCGGCTACATGATCGCCATCGCCGGCGACGAGATCGTCGCCGATCCGTCCTCCATCGTCGGCTCGATCGGCGTCGTCTCCGCCTCCTTCGGCTTCCAGGACCTGTTGAAGAAGATCGGCGTCGAGCGCCGCGTGCACACGGCCGGCAAGAACAAGGCCGTGCTCGACCCCTTCCGCGAGGAGCGGCCCGAGGACGTCGAGCGGCTGAAGGCGCTCCAGCTCGAGGTCCACGACACGTTCATCGACCTCGTCAAGGACCGCCGCGGCGTCAGGCTCGCCGACGATCCGGAGCTTTTCACCGGCCTGTTCTGGTCGGGCAAGCGCGGGCTGGCGCTCGGCCTCGTCGATGCGCTGGGCGACATGCGCGGCTTCCTCAGGGCGCGCTACGGCGACAAGGTCAGGCTCAAGCTGGTGGCGCCGCAACGCGGCCTGCTCGGACGCCGGATCGGCCTGATCGGCTCGCGACTTTTCACCGGCGGACAAGACGACGCGGCCGATCTTGCGGCCTCGGCGGCGATCGGTATCGCCGACGCGGCCGAACAGCGGGCGCTCTGGGCGCGGTTCGGTCTTTGATATGCCGCGAAAGGGGAATAGACTAAAAACATGAGCCGGCAACCCCGCCGGGACTTTCGACCGGATCTTGTCTGCGCTGAGGAGGCGCCAGGGACATGCCACAGCTGATATTGCTCGCCGTCGTCGGCATCGTCGCCTATGTCGGCTATCGCGCCTTCATCCGCGAAGCCGAACGCGTGTCGGCACGCCTGCGCCGCGCCGAACAGGAAGCCAAGACCAAGGCAGCCGGCACGCTGGTCAAGGATCCGGCGACCGGCGAATATCGCGTCGCGAAGGACTGATCGCGCCCTTCATGGATGAACAGACGGTCGTCCTCGCGCCGGCGAAGATCAATCTCGCGCTGCATGTGACCGGCCGCCGGGCGGACGGCTATCATCTCCTCGACAGCCTCGTCGCCTTCACCCGCTTCGGCGACCGCGTGACGCTGTCCCCCTCGAACGAGGATCGTTTCGAGCTGACCGGTCCTTATGCCGCCGGTCTCCCGTCGGACGACGGCAATCTCGTTCTGCGCGCCTTGAACGCCATGCGCGCCGAATTCGGCCGCACCGAACCCATCTCGATCAGTCTCGAAAAGAACCTGCCGGTCGCCTCCGGCATCGGCGGCGGATCGAGCGACGCGGCGGCGGTCATGCGCGGCCTGGCGAGCCTCTGGCGCCTCCCGGCCGATCCGGAGCGCCTGGCGCGGATCGGCATTGGCCTCGGCGCCGACGTGCCGATGTGCCTCGCCGCCCGGCCGCTTATCGCCCGCGGTATCGGCGACGAGATCACGCCCGTCGACGGCTTCCCCAGCCTCGGCATCGTGCTGGTCAATCCGGGCGTCGCCGTGTCGACCGCCGCCGTTTTCTCCTCCCTCTCCAGCCGCGACAACCCTCCCCTGCCGCCGCTGCCCGGCCACCTCGACTTCCACACGCTCTGCAACTGGCTGGAAACCACCCGCAACGACCTGGAAGCCCCGGCGCGCGCGCTGGAGCCTGCCATCAACGGCACGCTGGCGGCGCTGAAGAAGGCCGGCGCGCATTTCGTGCGCATGTCCGGCTCCGGCGCGACCTGTTTCGGCCTGTTCGAGAGCGACAATCTCGCCAAGCGCGCCGCGAGCGAGATCCGCAAGCGCAAACCCGGCTGGTTCGTCGCGGCGACGCGCAACACATCCAAGGATGACACCGCATGAGCCGCATCGACGACACCCGCCCCTTCATTCCCGTCGGCATCGCCGTGCTGACGGTGTCGGACACGCGCACGCTGGCCGACGACAAATCCGGGCAGACGCTCGCCGACCGCATCGCCGAGGCCGGCCATAGTCTCGTCGACCGGGCGATCGTCACCGACGACAAGGCGCTGATCGCCGAGAGAGTGCTGTCGTGGTCGAAGGACGAACGCATCGACGTCGTGATCACCACCGGCGGTACCGGCTTCACCGGCCGTGACGTCACGCCAGAGGCGCTGGAACCGATCTTCGAGAAGCGCATGGACGGCTTCTCCGAAGTCTTCCACCGCATCTCCTACGACAAGATCGGCACCTCGACGATCCAGTCCCGCGCGACGGGTGGCGTCGTCAACGCCACCTTCGTCTTCGTCCTCCCCGGCTCCCCCGGCGCCTGCAAGGACGCCTGGGACGGCATCATCAAGGCCCAGCTCGACTACCGCCACATGCCCTGCAACTTCGTGGAAATCATGCCGCGGCTGGACGAGCATCTGAGGCGGGGCGGGAAGGGCTGAGCAGCAAGCGGCTCAGTTTGCAGCACGCGCCTTCTCGATGCGTTGCCACGTCTCGTCGTCCAGCGCGCCGCTGCGCGGGATTTCGCGCAGCACCCGCCTCAGACGTCCGCTGTCCCGCGCCCAGGTCTCGATTGTCTCGATATGTTCGTTGCCGTATCTCGACATCCATGACTCGAACGGCCCGCAAGCCAGTTCGTCAAGCGTTACCTCTTCCCTGTCTCGCTCAACGATCTGCATCAGGATGTGCCATCCTGTCGCCCAGGAGCCGTCCATGATCACCTCGATGATGAACAGCGGGTCGCGATATCCCGCGATCTCCGCATCGCTCGAATGACTGAAGATCCAGTCGTCGGCGATACGCGCCTCATAGCCGTCGCCCAGCCTGTGCTTGTTCGACATCGAAGCAGCGCTCATCCCATCCATCCTGCTCCGCGGCCATCGGTTCCGCCGGTCTCTACCTTTTCGGCGAGGCGATGATCTCCGCCGCGATCCGCTTGGTCGAGACGCGCGCGACCGGGGCCAGGTCGGACGCCCCCTTCAGCAGGCCGAGCGCCTGGCGCTTCGAAATCAAGAGGCCGTCCGCAAAGGGACGCCGGGTCGAGAAGAAGCGCGCCAGGAAGCGCGGCCGGCCGATGCGGGAGCGGGTGAACCGCGCCGGCATGGTCAGGCTCGTGATGTGAAGCATCACGGCCTCGGTCCAGCCCTCCGTCAGGCGCGATCCAGGCTCCAGAACCAGCAGCCAGTCGCCACGCGCGTGGCGCAGACGCGCCGAAAGGTCGCCGTCTGCGACGAGCGTGCAGCCCGCATGGTCTGCCACCAGGGTCGTTTGGTCGGTCGAGCCGCGGTCGTGGACCATCACCTCGCGCACGACGCCCTCGACCGAGCCCGCCACCAGCGAACCCAGCGTGCGCGCGAGTCCCTCCTCGTCATTGTGCGTCTCGATCAGCACCGTGAGCATCCGGCTCGCATAGACCAAGATGGGGCCGGATTGAAGCGGTTCCCGTCATGGCGTGCCCCAAAGCCGGCTCAAAGATCGATTGTGCGCCGCAGCACGCATTTGTTCTTGCTTCGTTCTATTTCTCGAAATAGGAATAGTTTCATCGAACAGGCGATTCGCACCGCCACCCAGGTCCGGGAAACGCAGCCATGGAACAAATCCGCAGCGCCGATCTTGCAGCCTTCACAGAGGGAAGGGCTGCGATGGCCAATGCCATCATCGACCAGAGCGGGATGCGGGTCGGCGACGAACGCCGCCGCGGCCGCGCCTCGGGCATCAACCCGTCCGGGCGCTACGAGGCGCTGGCGCGTCACGCCTTCGACGACGGCTGGAGCTCGCTCGACGACCTGCCTGCGTTCAAGACCGAGGTGCAGGTGGAAAAGCCGCGTGCGATCATCACGCGCAACGAGTCGCCCGACATTTCGTTCGACCGCTCGATCAACCCCTACCGCGGCTGCGAACACGGCTGCGTCTACTGCTTCGCCCGCCCCACCCACGCCTATATGGGCCTGTCGGCCGGGCTCGACTTCGAGACGAAACTGTTCGCCAAGCCGGACGCGGCGCGGCTGCTGGAAAAGGAACTGTCGAAGGAAAGCTACCAGCCGCGCACGATCGCCATCGGCACCAATACCGACCCCTACCAGCCGATCGAGAAGAAGTGGCGCATCATGCGCGAGATCCTCGAAGTGCTGGAGGCGTTCAACCATCCGGTCGGCATCGTGACGAAATCAGCGCTGGTGATGCGCGACGCCGACATCCTCGGCCGCATGGCGGAGAAGGGTCTCGCCAAGGTGGCGTTGTCGGTCACCACTCTCGACGCGAAACTCTCCAGGACCATGGAGCCACGCGCGGCCACGCCGTCGCGCCGTCTGGAGACGCTGCGCACCCTGTCCCAGGCCGGCATTCCCGTTTCCGCCATGGTCGCGCCGGTCGTTCCGGGGCTCACCGACCACGAGATCGAGCGGATCCTCGAATCGGTCGCGCATGCCGGTGCGAAGGAGGCCGGCTACATCATCCTGCGCCTGCCGCTTGAGGTGAGCCCGGTGTTCAAGGAATGGCTGCTGCGCCACTATCCCGACCGCTACCGGCACGTCATGGCCCTGATCCGCTCGATGCGCGACGGCAAGGACTACGATTCCGAATGGGGCAAGCGGATGAAGGGCACCGGCCCCTATGCCTGGCAGATCGGCCGGCGCTTCGAGATGGCGGCCCGGCGGCTCGGCCTCAACACCGAGAAGCGCTCGCTGCGCACCGATCTCTTCAAGGCGCCCAACGCCCGGGCCGAGCAGTTGATGCTGCTGTAGCGCAGGACTTTTCGTCCCCTCCCTTCCCGTCCGTCGCTTTCCCCCGCTCGCCTCGGACGGCGCCTTACCGGTCTCCCCCGCCCCGACCGGAAGGCCTTGCGGAGAATCGGGCGCGGTGCGAGTCTCGCCGCAACATGGCTCGCCCGCGTTCCGATTCTCCGCTTCTTTTCGACATCCCGGTGAAGCCCGACTTCAGCGTGGAACAGCGCTCGCGCCGGCGCGGCATCTGGCCGGTGGCCGGCACCGACGAGGCCGGACGAGGCCCGCTCGCCGGACCGGTGGTCGCGGCGGCCGTCATTCTCAATCCGAAAGCCATTCCCGACGGGCTCGACGATTCCAAGCGGATGACGCTCGAAGCCCGGGAGAAGGTCTACCTCACCATCATCGGATCGGCGATCTCGGTCGGCGTCGCCTCGGTCTGTGCCGTCTCGATCGACCGCAGCGACATCCGCAAGGCAAGCCTCGAGGCGATGCGGCGCGCGGTCGCGGCGCTATCCCTTCAGCCGCTGCTCGTCCTTGCCGACGGCCGCGACATCCCGCCCGGCCTCGCCTGCGAGGGCCGCGCGCTGGTCAAGGGCGACCAGCGCTCGCAGTCGATTGCCGCCGCCTCGATCGTCGCCAAGGTAACGCGCGACCGGATGCTCGCCCATTGCGGCACGATCCACCCCGCCTACGGCTTCGAACGCCACGCCGGCTACGGCACCGAAGTGCACCTCGCCGGCATCGACGCGCACGGCCCCCTGCCCGGCCTGCACCGCATGACGTTCTCGCCGTTCAAGGCGGCGTAGAGGGCGTAGTCGGCATCCAGATCGTTCGCCTCTGAACCCAACGGTCGTCATACCGGCGGCCGGAGGCCAGCCGGTATCCATTCCTCTCTGAGGTTACGCGCCAGGAACACCGGCCTCCTTGGCATGACCGGCCGCGCCTACTTGCCAGCGCTCAATGGATTCCGGCTGGTCTCCGGCCGCCGGAATGACGCCGTTTGTTGTAACTCTACACGAAACGGCGGCACCCTCTTTTCGGCGACGCGGCGAAAGCCGACAGGTCACCCTCTCGGCACGTACCGCATGGCCACAGCCCCGGAGCCCAGATCCAGCCGGTCGACCGGCGTCAGGTCCAGATACTCCGGCAATCCCGCGAACAGCGCAGGTCCATGCCCGGCAATGCGCGGATGCACGACGAACTCGTACTCATCGATCAGTCCGAGTTTCGCCAGCGCCATCGGCAACATCACGCCGCCCGTGAACAGCCCCCTGCCCGGCTCGGCCTTCAGCTTCCGGACGGCCGCCTCCAGGTCCCCACGAAGCAGTTCCGCGTTCCAGTCCACCCGCTCGAGCGTGCCCGACACGACATATTTCTTCGCCGCGTCGATCGTCCGCGCGAAAGGGTCGGTCCATTCCGGCCTTGCCTCCACCTGGACAGAAGGCCGGAACGCGACCTCCATCATTTGATACGTCACCCGCCCGAAGATGAGCGCATCGGCCCGTTCGAGATTGGCGATCGCGTGACGGTGAATGCTCTCGTCGGCGATCCCCGCGCGGTGGTCGCAGCAGCCGTCGAGCGTGATGTTGATGGAGTATCGGAGCGGGCGCATGGGGAAAGGTGACATGGCCGGGATCGAAGTGAAAGCCTCGAGAATCAGACAAGGGACACCTCCTGCCAACGGCGGAGAGATCGACGTGCTCCCGCCATAGACGACCGACCCTCTCCCGAAACGAAAACGGCCCCGGACATCCGCCGGGGCCGCAAATCGTTGAGACGCGAACGGCTCAGTTCAGCTTCGTCTTCACGGCCTCGATGGAGGACTGGAAAAGCTGGCCGGCGGCCTTGGCGTCGACCTTGTCGCCGAGCACCTTGCGCGCCGCCTCGATGGCGATGTCGACGGCGCGGCCGCGCACCTCGGCGATCGCGTCGCGTTCAGCCTGGGCGATCTTCTGCTCGGCAAAGGCGGTGCGGCGGGTGACGTATTCCTCGGTCTTGGCCTTGGCGTCGGCGGCGAGAACCTTCGCCTCGCGCTTGGCCGCATCGACGATGCTGGCGGCTTCGGCCTCCGATTCCTTGCGCTTGCGCTGATACTCGGCGAGCAGCTGCTGCGCTTCCTCGCGCAGCTTGCGTGCTTCCTCGAGCTCGTTGCGGATCTTGTCGGCCCGCTTGTCGAGCTGGCCGGCGATCATGCCCGGAACCTTGAGGTAGACGACGATCGCCAGGAAGATGACAAGAGCGACTGTGGCCCAGAATGTGGCGTCCATGGCGCGTCTCCTACTCCCGGACCGACTTGACGGCGGAGGCGACGGCCGCCTTGTCGGCCGAACCGACGAGCGACTGCACGATCGCGGTTGCCGTCTCCTCGGCAATCGCGCCGACATCCTTCATCGCCGAGGCGCGAACCGAGGCGATGCGGGTTTCGGCGTCGGCGAGCCTGGCGTTGAGCGCGGTCTCGACCTCCTTGCGCTCGGCGTCGGCTTCCGCCTTCGCCGCGTCGCGGGCCTCGTTGGCGATCCTGTTGGACTTCGCCCTCGCGTCGGCCAGTTCCTGCTCGTAGGCGGCGACCGCGGCGTCGGCGTCTTCCTTCAGGCGGGCGGCCGTGTCCAGGTCATGGGCGATCCGGTCGCGGCGCACTTCGAGGATGCTGCCGATGCGCGGCAGCACGACCTTCTTCAGGAAGACGTAGAACAGGCCGAAGGTGATCGCCAGCCACAATATCTGCGAGGGGAAATAGGTCGGCTCGAACGGCGGGAAGCCGGCCTTGCCGTGCGCGTCCGCGGCCGCCTCGGTGTGGGCGCCCGTTTCCGCCGCGCCCGGGGTCGCCGCGCCATGGGCATCGCCCGAAGCGGGAGCGGTCTCCTGCGCATAGCCAGGTGTCACGAACATGGTATTCCCCTATGCCGGACAGGCCGCCCGAGGCGGCCCGGCCCGGTTTTCGTCTTCGATCAGCCGAACAGCGCGAGCAGCGCGACGAGCAGCGAGAAGATGCCCAGCGCTTCCGTCACGGCGAAGCCGAAGATCAGGCGGCCGAACTGGCCGTCGGCGGCCGACGGGTTGCGCAGCGCGCCCGCCAGGTAGTTGCCGAAGATGTGGCCGAGGCCGATGCCCGCGCCGCCCATGCCGAGGCACGCGATGCCGGCGCCGATGTAGCGAGCTGCTTCTGCTTCCATTTTCAAAACTCCTTAGTGAGGTATCGAGGATCTGAGTTTGGCGGAGACCCGCCGGTGATACGGTCCTAGTGTCCCGGATGGATGGCGTCGTTGAGATACATGCAGGTCAAGACCGCGAAGACGTAGGCCTGCAGGAACGCGACGAGGAATTCGAGGCCGGTCAGCGCCACGGTCATGGCGAGCGGCAGCACGGAGCCGGCGATGCCGACCGCGCCCATCGCCGACAGCGAGGTCACGAATCCGGCGAAGACCTTCAGCGTGATGTGGCCGGCCAGCATGTTGGCGAAGAGACGGACGGAGAGGCTGATCGGGCGCGACAGGAACGAGATCACCTCGATCGCGACGACGAGAGGAATGAGAATTCCCGGCACGCCCTGCGGCACGAACAGGTTGAGGAAATGGAAGCCGTGCTTCCAGAAGCCGTAGACCACGACGGTCAGGATCACCAGCATCGCCAGCGCGAAGGTGACGATGATGTGGCTGGTGACGGTGAAGAAATAGGGGAACATGCCGAACAGGTTGGCCACCAGCACGAACATGAACAGCGAGAACACCAGCGGGAAGAACTTCATGCCGTGCGTGCCGGCGGCGTCGCGCAGCATGTTGGCGATGAATTCGTAGGACATTTCCGAGATCGACTGCAGGCGGCTCGGGATCAGGCCGCGGCTCGACGTCGTGAGATAGAGGAAGGCCGCCGCGCCGACCGCGGTCGCGACCATGAACAGCGACGAATTGGTGAAGGAGAAATCCATTCCGCCGATTTCGATCGGCACGATCTTGGAGATCTGGAACTGGTGGATAGGATCGTTTGCCACCTAAATCCTCGTTCAAATGCGCCCGGGGGCGCTGCCTATTCCTTTTTCGACCCGTCGCCGTCCGGCGTCCGGATCTTGTGCTCGGCCACCAGACCGGCCGAGCGCAGCACATTCAACACCCCGGCGCCGAAGCCGAGGAACAGGAAGACGATCAGCCCCCACGGAGAGGTGCCCGCCATCCTGTCGACGAACCAGCCGACCGCCGCACCGACCACCACCCCGGCGATGAACTCGCTGGAAAGGCGAAGGGCATAGCCCATGCCGGCCATGCCGTCGCTACGTGACGCGGGACCGTCCGGTTTCTTCTCCGGACGCCTCGCGGCGATCGCCGCCTCGAGGTCGCGTCTTCGCTTGTCGAGATCGTCTCCGCGCTGCCCCGCGGGTGGAAGTCCAGGTCCGGAGCCACCGGTTTCGCCTGGCCCTTTTGGTCCGGCCACCGCAACCTCCCCGCCCGGTCTGCCACACCCCGCAGCCCGCTTCAAAGTCGGCCGCAACATAGTTAGGGGCCTCCCCCCAGTCAAGCCGGGGAAGCGGTTGCTTGAGTATGTATTTTAATGAATGATTTCAGAGACTTGATCCGGTGCGACAAACCGCCCGGCACATTGGCGGGCGCCCGCCCGCCGAATCCGCGCCTAGGCAGCGCCGCGCGGCCGCCTCATTCAGGCCGTGGCGCCTCAGCTCCAGCCGCCGCCATAGGTGCGGTAGAAGATGTGCAGGCCGATCTTCTTCATCTTCTCCATCGAGCGCGCCCAGCGCGGGCTGACATATTGCGCGTAGTAGTGGGTCGAGGAGCCGACCTCCTCGATGAAGATCTTGCCGGCGGTGACCGCCATGGCGATCTCCTCGGCGGTCTTGAAGTGGGAGGGGCTGAGCACCCGGTCCTGGATGCCGTCGCAGGCGAAGGAGAACTGGCAGCGGTTGCGCCAGTGGGAGTTCTGGTAGACGACACCGCAGATGGTGTTCGGATAGGTCGGGTTGCGCACGCGGTTGAGCACGACCTGGGCGACCGCCGCCTGGCCGCGCAGGCCCTCGCCGCGCGACTCGAAGTAGATCGCGGTGGCAAGGCATTTCTGCTCGGCCGCGGTGAAGACATGAGCCGGCAGCGGCTCCTTCATCCAGGCATGGTCGCCCGGCGCCAGCGGCGGAATGAAGCGGCCGGCGTTGGGATCCTCCTCCTTCAGCAGGCTGGCGAAGGGCGAGGCGCGGGCATAGTCGGGCTCGGCCGGCGCATAGGCGGTGGCCAGGATGTCGGCCTTGTCGTTGTTGACGAGCGAGGCGAGCATGGCCGGCACGCCCGGGTCCCTCTTCTTCTCCTGGCGCACGTAGAAGGCGCTGGCGATCTGGATCTCCTTGCCCTTGATGTCGGGCTTGACGAAGGCCATCGCTTCCGAGCCGTCGAGGGTCTGGCGCATCCAGCTCTGGCGTTCGAAGACCGAGCCGGCATTGAAGGCCTTCGGCGGTGCGACCGGCGCGATCTTGAGGATGCGGCCCTGCTTGTCCGAGCGGCTGATGCGGGCCTCGTCGGGCGTGTCGCTCGCTTCGCTCTTGCCGCGGAAGGCCACGGCGCCAAGTGCGGCGGTGTGAACGCCAGCGCCTGCGATCGACCCCGTCGGCATCGGATCGGCAAATTTCATCTCGCCCTGGTGGACCGAACCGGCCACGGCGCGCTCGACGAAGGCGCCCCAGCGTGTACCGCCGGAATCGCCGCCGGAGATCAGGCTCGTCATGTCCTGCTGGGCCGCGATGGTCGGGAACCCGAGCCACAGCGCAAGACCGACGATGATGGGGGAAGTCAGGCTGCGGTTGCCGGCGAGCGGCGAACGACGAACAGAAATCTTCCGACGAAGCACGGGCACACTCCAGACGCGACATCACTCACTGGAGGACCAAGGTGATGCATTAACCTTGATGTCGGGTTAACAGTCGCGCCGGGACCGCATTATGGCGGAGCGGAAGCCGGATTATGGCGTCAGGTCCGCTTCTTCGCCCGGCCCGCGAAGGGGTTCTCGCTCTCGCGCAGCACCATGCGCACCGGCACGCCGCGGATGCCGAAGGTTTCCCGCAAGCCATTGGTAAGATAGCGCAAATAGGATTGCGGGAAGGAATCCGCGCGCGTTACCGACAGGACGAATCCGGGCGGACGGGTCTTCGCCTGCGTGATGTATTTAATCTTCAGCCGGCGTCCGGCGATGGCCGGCGGCGGGTGGTGCGCCAAAATGCCCTCCAGCCAACGGTTAAGACGACCGGTCGAAATGCGCATGTTCCAGGTTTCGTGGGTGGACATCACCGCCTGCATCAGCTTGTCCAGCCCGCGGCCCGTCTCGGCCGACACGGGCACCGCCTGGATGCCGCGTATCTGCGGCAGGAGCCGCTCGGTCTTTTCGCGCAAGTCGGCGAGCGTCTCCTGCGGGTTGTCGATCAGGTCCCACTTGTTGAAGGCGATCACCGGCGCCCTGCCCTCGCGCACGATCAGGTCGGCCAGTTGCAGGTCCTGCTTCTCGAAGGGGATCGTCGCATCGAAGACGATGATCACCACCTCGGCGAAGCGGATGGCGCGCAGTCCGTCCTGCACCGACAAGACTTCCAGTTTCTCCTGCACCTTTGCCTTGCGGCGCATGCCGGCCGTGTCGAACAGCTTGAGCTTGCGCCCGGCGTATTCCCACTCGACCGAGATCGAATCGCGCGTGATCCCGGCCTCGGGCCCGGTCAGCAGCCGCTCCTCGCCGATCAGCGCATTGATCAGCGTCGATTTGCCGGCGTTCGGGCGGCCGATCACGGCGATGCGCATCGGCTTGGTCGGGTCGTAGGGCGGGATCTCCTCGGCGTCCGGGTCGGCGATGTCCTCGCCGATCAGCGGCGCCTGGTCGAGGAGATCGACCTCCGCCTCCTCCTCGTCCTCGCCGAAGGCACGCTTCTCGCCGAGCGCGGCGATCACCGCGTCGCGCAGGTCGGGCATGCCGAGCCCATGCTCGGCCGAAACCGGCACCGGCTCGCCGAGGCCGAGTTCCCAGCCTTCGAGCATCCCGCCTTCCGCGCCGCGCGCCTCGGCCTTGTTGGCGACAAGGATCACCGGCTTGCCGGAGCGGCGGGCGACGTCGGCGAAGGTGCGGTCGTCGGGCGTAATCCCCGCCTTCGAATCTATGACGAAGAAGACGAGGTCGGCCTCCTCGAGCGCCTTCTCGGTGCCGGCGGTCATCCGCCCGGCGAGCGAAGCCTTGTCGGCGGTTTCGAGGCCGGCCGTGTCGATGACGTCGAAATAGAGGTCGTAGAGCTTCGCCTCGTGGCGGCGGCGGTCGCGCGTCACGCCGGGCGTGTCGTCCACCAGCGCCAGCCTCTTGCCGACGAGGCGGTTGAACAGCGTCGACTTGCCGACATTGGGACGGCCGACGATCGCGACGGCGTAGGTCATGAGCGCGTCAGGACGCGGAGCCCGAACTGCGGATCAGCTCGGACATCAGGGTGGCGCGTTCGCGGTTGTTGCGAGGTGCGGCGGAATCGGCTGCGATCTGGTCGAACAGCGTCAGCGCGTCGGTGAACCTGCCTTCCTTCCAGGCCGCCAGCGCCAGCGCCTCGCGCGCCGAGTGGCGCAGCGGGTTGGTCTCGGCCGTCAGCGCCTCGACGCGGGCGGCGACATCGGCCTGCGTGCCGTTGTCGACGAGGATGAGGGCTGCGCGCAGCCGCGCCATGTCACGGATCGCGCCGGGGATCGCGCCGTCGGCTGCGACCTCGTCGAACTGCTTCACGGCGCCGGCGAAATCGCCCTTGTCGGCGAGAACCGTCGCGGTGCGCATGCGGGCGAGCAGCGGATAGGCGCCGTAGCCGTCCGCTTCCAAGGCTTCCAGCGCCGCGATCGCCTCGTCGTTCTTGCCCTGGTTGGCCAGCGTCAGCGCCTGCGAGAACCGGTCGCCCGAGGCGTTCGCCGTCTTGGTGCGCCAGTAGTCGTATCCGACCCAGCCGGCGGTGCCGAGCACGACCACGATCGCCGCGCCGATCAGGAACGGGCCGAACCGGTCCCAGAGCGCCTTGGCCTGGTCCTGGCGCATCTCCTCATTGACTTCGCGGATGAAACTGTCGTCGGACATCTGCCTACCGTGGTGCCAGCACGCCGAGCGCGCGTTCAGAGCGGCCTTATTAGCCGAAAATCGCGACTATGGAAGGGCAACGGGGAAATTATGGCGGCGGGAGGGATGATCGGAGCGACTTGGCGGCCGGCAGGACGGTGAGGGCTCGTTCCGCGGCAGGCAATGAATTGATCTGCTGCGGTGCCCTCTCCCTTTTCCCGCTCGCCCCCTCCACCCCTTTCCGGTCGCCCCCTCCACCATGCTGCGCATGGTCCCCCTCCCCCGCTTCGCAGGGGAGGATCGCCGGCCGCGCCGCCGCGCCCTATCCTCCCCCGTTTACAGGGGAGGGGGACCACGCGAAGCGTGGTGGAGGGGGCGGCGAAACCCCCGAAGGCTCCTCCCCGTGCATCAATCGCCCCTGGCGAAAGAATTTTCCGCCGCCAACCCTCTGTTCCCATTCACCATTCACTATTCACCATTCACTTTTCAATCCACCCCCATTCCGGCCTAAACGACACTGTCGGCGGTCAAACGGGAGCCGGCGATGGCTTGGAGGGCAAAGGCAGGGAGGGAACAGAGAGTGCTGGCGAGCATCGTTTCGCGCCTGTTCTCCTTCGCCGACCTTGTCGAAGACGCTGCCCTGCGCTCCCCATGGGTCCGCTGGTGCGTGCTGTGGGCCGCCTGGCAGGCAAACGCGCTTCTCAGGGACTACGTCGAGGGTCGCGCAGGGAACATGACAGCCAGGCGCTGGTCGCCCGTCCCCATGCCGGCCGGCTTCGGCACCCATGCCGAAGACGCGCAGGACCTCGCCGCCTCGCTCAGGGTACTTGCGCTCATGGTGCGGGCGATCGCGGCGCAGGTCAGCCGCGTGGCGTTCCTGCAGCGGGGTCAGGCCTCCGACGAGGCGGGCAACGGCGGTGGGATACACCACAACGGTCTCCGGCGTCTGCTGGACGCGGTGGCCCAGCCGGTCGAACTTCGCGATACGTCTTAAAGCGCCCAGTCGTGCTCCTTATTGTAGCCATGGCATATGAGATCGGCCTTCCCTTCCACGGGGAGGGCAATCGCGCGCGCCCGTCATTCCGGGTCCGCGTAGCGGAACCCGGAATCCAGAGGATCGGGCAAGCAAGCAGTTCACCGGCCGCCGCGACCGCTCAGAGGGTCGATCGGGACAATTCGCCGGCCCCGGCGCGCTGGATTCCGGGTTCCGCTGCGCGGACCCGGAATGACGGCGCTGACATGCCAGCGGCCGCAAGCGCCGGCCGACGGGCCCCCATCTCAAGGCTGCTCGAAATCCCCCGAGCGGCCCTTGCCGCAGGCAGCGGGTCCCGCCCGATGTCCGGCAGGACAGTGAGGGGCAGCGCGAACTTTCGAAAGCTCGCGCCATGCCCCTCATCCGCCCTCCGGGCACCTTCTCCCCGTGAACGGGGAGAAGGAAGAGCGGCAAGCCGCGCCCCCGCCACATTCTGCCTCTATCGAACCGCCCTGACAGGCATGACGGGGACGGGATGAAATCAGTACTGCGTATTCTCATCCCGGCGCTCGTTCTGTCGATCGCCGCGTCGGCCTCTGAGGCCGCATCGCCCCAATATGTCATCGTCTCTTTCGACGGCGCCAAGGACAATGCGCTGTGGGAGCGCAGCCTGAAGCTCGCCGACGAGACCGGCGCGCGCTTCACCTATTTCCTGTCCTGCGTCTACTTCATCCCGCCCGAGGCGAAGGCCGGCTACCGGGCGCCAGGCATGCGCGCCGGCCGCTCCAATGTCGGCTTCGGCGACAGCCCGGCCGACGTGCAGGTCCGGCTCGGCCACGTCTGGGCCGCCTACCAGTCCGGGCACGAGATCGCCAGCCACGCCTGCGGCCATTTCGACGGCGGGGACTGGTCGCAGGCCGACTGGACGGCAGAGTTCGAGACCTTCGCCACCGTCATGGCGAAAGCCTGGACCGCAAGCGGCGCATCAGCCCCCGCCGGCTGGGACAATTTCGTCCGGCGCGGCATAAAGGGGTTTCGCGTGCCCTATCTCTCGACCTCGGCCGGCCTCGCGCCCGCACTCGCCGAGGCAGGCTTCGCCTACGACGCCAGCGGCGTCTCGCGCGGGCCGCAGCCGCCGGTCCGGCAAAGGACGATGACCGAATTCGCCCTGCCCATGATCCCGGAAGGCCCAAGCGGCCGCCGCATCATCGCCATGGACTACAATCTCTTCGTGCGCCATTCGGGCGGCTTCGAGCGGGCGAGCCAGGCCGAGCAGTTCGCCGAGCGCTCCTATCAGGCATTCAGAAACGCCTTCGACGCCGAATATGCCGGCGCCCGCACGCCGCTGCAGATCGGCCTGCACTTCCAGCTGATGAACGGCGGCGCATACTGGACCGCGCTGGAGCGCTTCGTCCGAGACGTCTGCGTCAAACCGGACGTCGCCTGCGTGTCCTATGCGGATTGGCTGAGGGCCAATCCGCATCGCGAGGCCGACACGGCCGAGGCGGGCGGCTAGCTCGCCGGCTGTTCTTCGGGCGGCAGCCCCGCCCGCTCGCGTTCAAGGTAGCGGCGGTCGATCTCGGGGAGTTCCTCGCCGTAGAGCGTCGCTTCGAAGGCGCGAAGGCGCTTGTAGATAGACAAGAGCTCGACGATCGTTGGCCACGAATTCACGAGATACTGGAACGAAGAGGTGACCTGGCTGAACGCGTAGCTGATCTGATTCAGAAGCCCGAGCGTGAGGGTTCCCGCGATGATCGATGGAACCATTAGGAACAGCGAGAAGATATTGTTCGTCTGCAGATACAGGAACCGCGTCACGTTGAAATAGACGTAGTGGAAGTAGAGCCGGAAGTAGTTCTTCCGGACGTTGTCGAACAGTTCGGCAACGGTGGGTGGCTGGGCGCGTCCCGGATCGTCTTCGCCGTAAACGAGTTCCTTACGGTAAGCCGCCTCGACGCGCTGGTTGCGGAACTGCAGGCCGGGCAGCTTCATGCCCACCACCGCCAGCACGACGGTGCCGAAGATCGACCAGCACAGGGCGGCAATGACCAACGGGTGCGGGATCGCACCGACCACGGGCAGTTCGGTGATGTTCGCAGACAGCCTCACGAGGACCGGCATGAAGGCGATCAGTGTCATGATTGAATCGATGAAGTTGACGCCAAGACTCTCCACAATTGTGGAGAATCGCATTGTATCTTCCTGGACACGCTGCGAGGCGCCTTCGATGTGGCGCAGCTTCTGCCAGTTGGCCATGTAGTAGTTGTTCATCGCAGTGCGCCAGCGAAACACGTAATGGCTTACGAAGAAGGCGGTAAGAGCCGAAACCGTCACTGCGACCAGCGCGATGCCGAGAAATTCAACGATCTTTCCGAAAAGTTCGGCCTGGGTGGAGGTTACCTGCTTGGACAGGATGTTCTGGATTAGATCCCAGAAAGGTCCGTACCAATTGTTGATCGCGACGGAGACCTGGACCTGGAAATACGTCACGAACAGGATAAGGGCAGAGCCGAGGATCGACCAGTTCTGCCATGGGTGGGGCCAGAAGACGCGCCAGAAGGCGTAAAACAGTGCCACTACAACGGCGAAGTAGATGTAGAACCAAAGGAACGGTCCCGACCAGAAGACCGACACGCCGATGATCGGCGGCGCATCGGCGGCAGCAGGGGGCAGCCCAAACCAGCCGCCCATGGTCTCGCCAATGGCAAACCAGAACAGCACCGCGACAAGGCTCCACGCCGCCGCGCTGATGAAGAACAGCTTCGGCTTGGGAAAGAACGAGACAAACACGGGCGGGAAATCCTTGTGACGGCGGATTCGGTGGCCGCATAAAGTCACAAGAATGTGGCGATGGGAATGGCCGGGAAGATTACGATTTGGTCACCCGCGGCCGGCGCGATCACCTGATCCCGCTGCGCCGGCCGGCGTCCCATGCCAGAAGCGCGCTGGCGAGGAGCACGGCGGAGGCGAGGAGCGAGGGGATGACATACGCGCCCGTCAGATCGGCCAATGCGCCGGCGACGACCGGGCCGACGATCTGGCCGACGCCGAAGGCCGCGGTCATCATCGCCAGCGCCTTGCGCGGCGAGGCATCCGCCAGCCGGCGGCCGATCTGCAGACCGATCGCGGTGACAGCGACGAAGGTTCCGCCGAGCAGCACGGCGGCGATGAGCGGGCCGGCATAGCCGCCGATGGCAACGCTTGCGATCACGCCGACCGCCTCGACCACCATGCCCGCCGCGTAGGCCCGGGCAAGGCCCTTGCGCGCGGCGACGCGATTCCAGATCCAGGTCGAAGCGATGATCGATACGCCCGTCACCAGCCAGACGATCGATTCGAACAGCCTCCCGCCCTCGCCCGCGCGCACGATCGCGACGAGGAAGGTGGCAGTGACCACATAGCCGAAGCCGAACAGGCCGTAGGACAGGATCATGCGCCTGAGCGCCGGACTTTTCGGCAGCGCAGGCTCGCGCGGCGCGTCGGCTGCGGCAACCGGACCTTCGCGCACGAGGAGGAGCACCGCCACGAAGCCGATCGCGCCAAGCACCGCCGCGCTGATCCAGCCCGCCTGCCAGGGCGCATGCCAGACTACCATCGCGCCGCTGGCGATGGACGAGACTGCGATGCCGACGCCGACACCGCCGAAATGCAGTGCCTGCAGATCGCTGCGATTCGCCGGCGCGAGATGGCCGAACACGATCGTGCTGAGGAAGACCATCATGAAGGCACTGGCGACGCCGGCGAGGAAGCGGATCGTGATGAAGGCCGCGAGGCTTTCCGTCGCCGCCATCAGCGCAAGGAGGACCGCCGTTGCGCCAACGGCGGCGAGCATTAGTGCGCGTTCCCGGCCATGCGCCCAGCCGCCGGAAGCCAGAAGCGCGCCGACCAGGTAGCCGAGGAAGTTGGCGGATGCGATCAGGCCCGCATCGGACGCCGACTGGCCGAGCTCCTCCATCATGGCGGGAAGCAGCGGCGTGTAGATGAACCGTCCGATGCCCATCCCGGCCGCCATGCCGATCATGCCGCCGATGGCGTAGCGATAGGGCGAGGCGGGGTCGTTCGACATGGCGGCAAACTATCCGCCGGCGCGCATGTTGCAACGCCAAAGCGCTGGTCCAGAGCCGAAGTTCAGCGCGCATGCCGGGGAACAAAACTCCACGAATCCGGTTGAATGGCAGAACCAATCAACGGAGAGAACAAATGAACGGCATCATCTATCTCGTCGGCCTCGTCGTGGTCGTCCTTGCGGTACTTTCCTTCTTCGGCCTCGGCTGATCCGCCGAACAGCCAAAGGGTCTTGCGAAGGCGATCGAGAAGTCGCACATCCGGGATAACCGATCCCATCCAGGATGTGCGACATGGACTATCCCTACAATCACGCCATCATCGATCCCGTGCACCTCGACCGCCTCGCCGAGGTCGCGGTCAAGGTCGGTCTCCGCCTCGAGCCGGGCCAGGACCTGGTGATGACCGCGCCCGTGTCGGCTCTGCCGCTGGTGCGGCTAATCGTCGAGCACGCCTACAAGGCGGGCGCGGGGCTGGTGACACCTTTCCTGTCCGACGAAGAGATCACACTGTCGCGCTACCGCAACGGCCCCGACGCGAGCTTCGACCGCGCCTCGGGCTGGCTTTACGAGGGCATGGCGAAGGCGTTCTCGAACAATGCGGCGCGCCTCGCCATCGTCGGCGATAATCCGATGCTCCTGTCGGGCGAGGATCCGGCCAAGGTCGCCCGCGCCAACAAGGCCAATTCGATCGCCTACCAGCCGGCGCTGGAGAAGATCGCCGGCTTCGACATCAACTGGAACATCGTCGCCTATCCGGGCCCGTCATGGGCGAAGCTCGTCTTCCCGAATGACGGCGAGGAGATGGCGGTTGCCAAGCTGGCGCACGCGATCTTCGCGGCCAGCCGCGTCGACCGCGCAGATCCCGTGGCTGAATGGACGGCGCACAATGCCCGGCTCGCGGAACGCACGGCGTGGCTCAACGGCCAGGGCTTCTACGCGCTGCATTTCAAGGGGCCCGGAACGGATCTGCTCGTCGGGCTGGCCGACGGCCATGAATGGCAGGGCGGCGCATCGACGGCGAAGAACGGCATCATCTGCAACCCGAACATCCCAACCGAGGAGGTGTTCACGACCCCGCATGCGCGCCGCGTCGAGGGCACCGCGCGCTCGACCAAGCCGCTATCGCACCAGGGCACGCTGATCGAGAACATCGAGGTGGTGTTCGAAGACGGCCGCATCGTCGAGGCAAAAGCCAGCCGGGGCGAGGACGTCCTGAGGAAAGTGCTGGAGACGGACGAGGGTGCGGCGCGGCTGGGGGAAGTGGCGCTGGTGCCGCATTCCTCGCCAATCTCGAAGAGCGGGCTCCTGTTCTACAACACGCTGTTCGACGAGAACGCCGCCTGCCACATCGCGCTTGGCCAGTGCTACTCGAAGTGTTTCGTGGGCGGCGCCAACCTCAGCGCGGAAGAGATCGCCGAGCGCGGCGGCAACAAGAGCTTCATCCACATCGACTGGATGATCGGCTCCGATGAGATCGACATCGACGGAGTGCACGCCGACGGCCGCCACGTGCCGGTGTTCCGCAAGGGCGAGTGGGCGTAGCTATTCGGCTGCCGGCAAGGCCTGTCTGAACAAAGGCTCGGGCAACGGCATGCCGTTTGCCTCGGCCGCTTCGATCCATGCAGCCATCGCGACCCGCAACTCGCTCACCGCTTCTTCAGGTGTCGCGCCGAAGGCCGAGCAGGACTTGAGGTCGGGCGCATCGGCTATCCAAGCCTTGTCTGCATCTGACCAGAAGACCGCTATGGCGTAGTCTTCATTCATCTCTAATCGGCTCCAACTCGAACTCATCAATGATATCTCGAACCTGGCGGACTTGATAGCGTTTGGCGTCCTTTCCGTCCGGTTGAATACTCACCGGCCGCGAAACCTGCGGATGGACGTAGATGTGGTGGCTTCCGCCGGTGCGGTCCAAACGAAATCCGAAAAGTTCCAGTATCGCCTGTAGTTCCCCGAACGAAAGCGCCGACCCAGAGCGCAGCTTGCGGATCAGCTTCTCCGTTCTTGACATTCGCCCGTCCTACTTCCCCGTCGCCGCGGCGTAAGCGTCGGCCTTGAAGCCGAAGAGCAGGTCCTTGCCGGTGTCGAGCACCGGACGCTTGATGAGGTTGGTCTCGGCGAGGATCATGGCGCGGGCCTTCTTCGCGTCGATCGCGGTCTTCTCGGTCTCCGGCAGTTCCTTGAAGGTGGTGGAGTTGCGGTTGAACACCGCTTCCCACCCGGCCCGCTTGAACCAGTCGTCCACGACCTTCGGATCGAGCTTCTCCGCGCGATAGTCGAAGTAGCGGTGCTCGACATTGTGGTCGTCGAGCCATTTGCGCGCCTTCTTGACAGTGTCGCAGGATTTGAAGCCGTAGAGGGTCGCTGGCAAAGCTAAAGTCCTTTCAGGAAAGACGACATCCGCGACAATCCTGCTCTGAGGACGTGCGGGCTGTTCGCGTAGCCGATGCGGACGTGGCCGTCCATATCGAAGGCTGAACCGGGGACGAGCAGCACGCCCGTCTCGTCGAGCAGGCGCGCGCAGAACGTCTCGGAGGACATCCGCACGTCGCAGCGAAGGAAGGCTGTAGTTCCCGAGCGTGGTCTGATCCAGGAGATCAGCGGCTCAGCGGCTACCCACTCGGACAGGATGGCGAGGTTGCCGCGAGTGATCTCGCGGCTGCGCGCCAGCACCCGGTCGCGCGATTCGAGGGCGAGCGCGGCGAAATGGTCGTCGATCATCGATACGCTGATCGTGTTGTAGTCGCGGTGGATCATCGCTGCGCGGAGCACCTCCGCAGGTGCGGCGATCCAGCCGAGGCGCAATCCGGCGAGTGCATAGGCCTTGGACATCGAGCCCGTCGAGATACCCTTCTCGTAGAGGTCGGCGACCGACGCGGTGAAGCCGTCGCCCTCCTGGTCGACGCCGCGATAGACCTCGTCGGCGAGGAGCCACGCGCTCTCGGCGCGCGCGATTGCGACGATCTCTTCCAGCATCGGCCGGTCGATCAGCGCTCCGGTCGGATTGTTGGGGTTGGTCAAAGCGATCAGCTTCGCGCCGCGCGCGAGGTCCCGCAGATGATCGACGTCCGGCAGGAAGGCGTCCTCCGCCCTCAGCCAGAGCGGCCGCACCTCGGCGCCGAGGCTCTCGGGGATCGAATAGTGCTGCTGGTAGGTCGGCAGGACCGAGACGACCACGTCGCCCGGACCGACCAGCGCCTGATAGACCAGCGCGTTGGCCCCGATCGCGCCGTGCGTGACGAGGACGTCGGCGGCGGATTTCGTCTCGTAGAGCGCGGCAATGGCGCGGCGCAGGCGTTCAGACCCCTCGATCGCGCCGTAGGTGAGCTTGAGCGGCAGGAGATCGTCGAGGATCGAATTGCCCTTGCCGGCGAGGTCGAGCAGTTCCTGTACGGTGAGCGACGCAACGCAGGTCTCCGCGAGGTTCAGCTCGCACCGCGTCTCGTTCGCGTTCATCCAGATCTCAACGCCGAATTCGCGGATATGCATACGGCCACCTCCCGTGAAGAAGGTGGCCGAGCGCGTTGGCGTTGTCGAGAGCGGTCCTAAAGCGCGACCTTGGCGTGATCGCCGAGTTTCGGCTTGGCACCGGTCACGGCGGCGGTGAGCATCTTGATTCCCGCAACCACCTTGCCGGGGCTGTCCCAGATCTCGGCGTCGTCGGGAACGAAGGTAAGCAGGCGGATGCGCGGGTCATCCTCGGAATCCCACCAGAGCTTGTTGGAATCGTCCCAAAGCTCACGGATCATGGCGCGGTCGTTCGAGACCTTGGCGCTCCCCGTCATGGTCACGAACTTGTACGCGCCGGCATCGGCAAAGGCCACCGTCGACTGCGGATACTGCTCGATCTCCTCGACCTTGTAGCTTTCGACGTCCGTGAGGAACCGTATGACTTCTGCCTCGCGGTCGATCTTGGCGTCCATCGGGCGCGAGTGAAGCTCCTGCCCGTTCCAGGTGTTGAAGTTGCACACGCCGATATCCTCGGCGAGTTCCCAGGCGCGTTCAATGAGTTCGGCGGGCGTCTTGTGGGTCTGTTCCTCGCGAGCCATGGCTTGTCCTTTCGATAGGAGGTCGGAGACAAGGAAACCCCCTGCCGATCCCTTGGTTCCGGCCAGCGAACGGGGGGCGGGTCCTTTCTCTAATACTTAGGATTTGACCTAAGTATTTCGATGCAGTAACAAGGCGGCGACGCATTGCGAGGCAGGGGGATTTCCAAGGGTGATGCCGCAGGTGCAGACAAGTGCAAGCCCGGGCGCGTCCGCGATCGACGGCATCTTCCGCGCGCTCGCGGATCCGACGCGGCGCAGCGTGATCGAGAGGCTGAGCGCGCGCCAGGCTTCCGTCAGCGAACTGGCTGCACCCTACGAGATGGCGCTGCCATCCTTCATGGAGCATCTGAAAGTGCTCGAGACCTGCGGTCTCGTGCATTCGCGCAAAAAGGGCCGCGTGCGCACCTACCAGGTCGCGTCGGAGCAGTTGAAGCTCGCGGAGGACTGGCTCGGTAAGCAGCGCACGCTGTGGGAGCGCCGGCTGGACCGACTCGACAATTACCTTCTGTCGTTGAAAGAGGAGAGTAGCGAATGACTTCCGTGATCAAGATCAACCCGAAGCTGGACCTGGTGCTCGAGCGCGAGATCGATGTGCCCGTCGAACTCGTCTGGAAGGCGTGGACGACGCCTTCGAGCCTGAAGCAATGGTTCGTGCCGAAACCGTGGTCGATCACGTCCGTGGAAATCGACCTGCGGCCGGGCGGCATCTTCGCCACGACGATGCGCTCGCCCGAAGGCCAGGAATTCGAGAACGTCGGCTGCTATCTCGAGGTCGTCCCGAACCAGCGTCTGGTTTTCACCGACACGCTGCTGCCGGGCTACCGCCCCTCGCCCAAGCCCTTCTTTAGCGCCATGCTCGAACTGACGCCGAAGGGCGGCGGCACGCGCTACAAGGCGGTTGCAATCCACGGCAACGAAGAGACGCGCAAGAGCCATGAGGAGATGGGCTTCCACGACGGCTGGGGCACGGTCGTCACGCAGATGGTGGAACACATCAAGTCCGGGGCGTAGGCCAGACAGACAGGACCTAAGCCAGTACCGACTCGACCGGCCGGCGCGGCGAATAGGGCATCGCCGGGCCGTAGCCGAGCCGCAGGACGAGATCGGGACGCTTGCCGCTCTCGCCGGCAAGAGCGGCCAGAGCCGATCGGAACTCGGGCACTTCGACCGGCTGGTTCATGTAGGCATGCTTGAGCCCCCGCGCAGTGGCCGCGAGCGTCACGCGCTGGCAGGCGCGGCCGACCTTCATCCAATGCGCCTTGTCCTCCTTGTCGGCGATGAAAACAGCGAAGGCCGGTGACGACGACATCTGCCGGGCATATCTGTCGCCTTCTCCTTTGGCCGTGACGAATACCGAAAAGAGCTGCTGGCCCAGGAACGTTGGCAGGGACGGATTGCCACTGGCGGCGGACAGCAGGCCATCGCCCGTGCGCATGGCGTCGCGCGGATTGAAACGGATCCACGCCTTCAACTCCGCCATGAAGGCGGGATCAGCCAGCTGGGCGTCATTGCCCGCGACCACAAGGTCGCGCAACTTCGCACGCACCGCTTCCTCCGTCAGGATCACGAGCCGGACACCTGGCTCTGCAGCGGCCTTCTCCAGCGCCGCCAGGTCGTCCGACGAAATCGCACGGCCGTCATAATCGGCCCGCGTCGACTGCCGGACGGGAATGGCATCGAACAGCGGATCGGAAGCCGCCTCGCCCGCCGCAAAGTCGAAGCGCGCCGCACTTCCGTCGCCCGGTTCGATCACGACCTCGCCCGGGCGGCCGGTCGCACGCCCGGCGATCGACAGGTTCTCGGCGGCACAGCCGAGGCTGACGAACGTGTGGTGATCATCCGGATCGACGATGGGAGTGCGGCGCGCCTCGTCGGGAAAGATCTGGATGGCGCCGTCCGTCGCGGAGAACCGCCAGGCCTGCGTGTTGTGGCTGTTGGCCGCGAGAGTCGCGAAACGGATGAGCTCCTTCGCCTCGGGTTGCCCGCCAAGCGGGGCTCGCAAACCTTGCGCATAGCGCTCGTAGTCGGCGAGTGATCCGGTCGCGCGGGTCCATCCGAGTGCGCCCGCACCCGCCAGAACGACCGCTCCGGCACCACCTGCGAGGAAAGAGCGTCGATTCATGGCACTGATCCGAGCGTTGAGACTGTGACGACTTTAGCCGGTCGTGCCGTTCCGACCCTTGATCCTGCGCAAACCGCGCGTGACTTGCCCCAACATCAGCCGAGCGGCTGCGCGCCTCTCGCGGTCAGACAAGTTGCACCGGCGAAGGGGCCGGAATGAACGCGTAGACCGCTGCGGGCACCAGCGCACCTTGACCGAAATCTTCGACATCGTAGCGGGCGAGTGCCGAAAGCCGATCTGTCGGCAGGTGCCTCCGGCCTGGATCGCCGACAAGAATTGCGACCCCCGCGCCGTTGCATCGGTCAAGGAAGTCCGCGAGCCGTTTGGCCAGCCCGGCCTCATAAGAAAGGTCGCCGACGGTGACGAGGTCGGCATCGGGCACTGCTCCGCCGAGAGCGTCCGCCTGCTGGACGGAGATAGCGACATCGTTGGCGTGGGCATTGAGGCGCGCCGCGACCACGGCCAGCGGATCCACGTCGATGGCCAGCACGTCGAGGGCGCCGGCCATGGCCGCCGCGATGGCGACCACGCCGGAACCGGTGCCGATGTCAACGACGCGCCGGCCCTGCACCACCTCGGGATGATCGAGGATGTAGCGTGCGAGAACGGTTCCGCCGGCCCAGCCATAGGCCCAGTAAGGCCTCATCCCGTTTTCGCCGACGAAGCGGGAGAGACCGCTCCGGGGATGCTGCCTGTACAGGCTTACTTCGGGCAACCCCGTCACAGGCCCCAGGCTCAGGCGGGATTGGATGAAATCCTCGATCTCGGCAGGCGTGCGCTCGTTCAAAACCGATCCGGTTCCATACGTAATGGCGTCCGGACTAGTGAGCCTGAGGCGATGCTGGGTCAAGCACCCCCCGCCTCTCGTCTCCGTCGCCAGGGCGTTGGGCAGACGACGGGAACTTTACGAAATCAACAGCTTTCCTTCGCGGGGCGGCGGACATATTCTCCGGATTAAATATGCTTCCCGGCTGCGGGATTGGGGGAAGGACGTGGTATATTCACTTTCGCGGAAGGCGGCAGCCATTTCGCTTTCGCCGAATTACGTCGCGACATTTTGAATTCACCTGATTGGTCGAGGCAATGCCTGCAATGGATATGGACGGCCTGAGCGGGCGATTGCTTCGGATGACATCGTCGCGCCGGTTCGAAGGCCGGGCGGGATTCCTGCTGGCGGCGGCGCTGGCTGCTGTCGTCCTTCTGATTCAGCTGGCGCTCCAACCGATTCTTGTCGCTCAGGCGCCGTTCATCCTTTTCGTCCCGGCGATCCTGGCCGCATCGATCTTGGGCGGCGTCGGCCCCGGGCTGCTGGCCTTTGCACTCTCCTTTGCCGCCGAGTTCCTGCTCGATCGGTCAGACGGGACGAACTGGGTGCAACTGACGGTGTGCACCCTGGTCAGCCTTGCCATCGTATGGATGGGCGAGATGATGCACCGCACCCGGCGGGCGGCGGAGATCACCGAAAGCACGCTCCGGGCGCGCGAAGCTCATCTGAGATCGATCCTCGACACGGTTCCCGACGCCACGGTCGTCATCGACAGCAAGGGGATCATCTCCTCGTTCAGCGCGGCCGCCGTCCGCCAGTTCGGCTATTCCGAGATGGAGGCGATCGGCAGGAACGTGCACATGCTGATGCCGGAACCCTATCATCACGAACATGACGGCTATCTGAACCGCTACCTGTCGACGGGTGAGAAACGGATCATCGGCGTCGACCGCGTCGTCGTCGGGCGGCGCAAGGACGGGTCCACCTTCCCGATGAAGCTCACGGTGGGCGAGATGAAGTCCCCCGACGGCACTTTTTTCACCGGCTTCATCCGCGACCTGACCGAGCGCGAACAGTCGGAGGCGCGGCTTCAGGAAGTCCAGGGCGAACTGGCGCGGCTGGCACGCCTCAACGAGCTCGGGGAAATGGCCTCGACCCTCGCGCACGAACTCAACCAGCCTCTCGCCGCGATCGCCAACTACACGCAGGGCTGCGTCCGGTTCCTGAAGGACCTGGACGACGGGGTGGCCGGACGAATCAGGGAGGCGCTCGAGGAGACCGCCAAGCAGTCGCTGCGCGCCGGGGGAATCATTCGACATCTGCGCGAATTCGTCACCCATGGCGCCACCGACAAGACACCGGAAGACATTCGCGGGCTGATCGAGGAAGCCGGCGCGCTGGCGCTGGTCGGCTCCCGCGAAATGGGGGTCCGCTCGGTATTCGAATTCACTGCCGGCGACAGTCTCGCGCTTGTCGACCGGGTGCAGATCCAGCAGGTGCTGATGAACCTGATGCGCAATGCGATGGAGGCGATGCGCAACAGCGAACGCCGCGAACTCATTGTCCGCACGTCACTCGACGATGACGGATATGTCGCCGTCGAGGTCGCCGACACCGGTCCGGGGATTTCGGACGAGATCGCGGACCGCCTGTTCCAGCCCTTCGTCACGAGCAAGGCGAGCGGCATGGGAATAGGCCTGTCGATCTCAAGGCGGATCGTGGAATCGCATGGTGGCGAGATTTCCGTGAGCCGCAACGAAAATGGCGGCGCCACCTTCCGATTCACGCTGCCAACTGCCGGGAAAGATCAGGATCATGCAGTCTGACGATTACGTCGTCCATGTCGTCGACGACGAAGAGCCGGTTCGCAAGTCGCTGGCCTTTCTGCTGACGATGTCCGGCTTCGCCGTGCGAATGCACGAATCGGCCACGTCGTTTCTCGAACTCGCCCCGGGGATCGGCAGAGCCTGCCTCGTGACCGACCTCCGGATGCCGGATATGTCAGGGGTCGACCTCCTCAACCATCTGAAAGAAGCGCAGGCGCTGGTGCCGGCGATCGTCATCACCGGCCATGGCGACGTGCCGATGGCGGTCGCGGCGATGAAGGCCGGCGCGGTCGACTTCATCGAGAAACCGTTCTCGGACGAGATCCTGATCGACGCGATCCGCAAGGCGGCGAAGCTGCTGGACAGGGACGCCAACGACGACCTCGACGCCGCCGCCCTGCAGGCGCGGCTCGACCTGCTGTCGGAACGGGAGCGGCAGGTACTGGCGGCCGTCGTCGCCGGACTACCCAACAAGACAATCGCTTACGATCTCGACATCAGCCCGCGCACGATCGAGGTCCACCGGTCCAACGTCATGGCCAAGATGCAGGCACGAAGCCTGCCCGAACTGGTGCGCATGGCGATCGCGATGAACCTCCAAGGCCGCAAGCGCTAGCCCCGACAACTCCGCCCTGACGCATTGTCCGGACCTTGCCGCCGCGCGCAGTTTCGCCCGGCCCGGGCGGAAGCCGGCTTCGCTTTGATTTGCCGCAATGCGCCCGGTCTCGATACGTGACAGGTGACGAGGGTCAATGAGCCTCCCAGATTCAGCGGGGGGTGGAGACCCAACCTTGACCACGCCAGGGATCGTACTTGTAGCGGCGCCCGACGGAGCCTTCCGGCGTTCCCTCCAGTTTGCACTGGAGAGCGCGGGCTTCGCCACGGACGGATCGCCCCGCGCGACCGGCGCCTTCGCTTCGAAGGCCGCCGGGCAGTCGGTCTGCGCGGTGATCGACGACCGCGCGATCGACGACTGGAGACGCGCGCCCGAAGAATTCACTCGCTTCGGCAAGCCCGTCGTTCTGGTCACCGATTTGATCGACGGGCGGGCCGCTCTGCCCAACGTGACTGTCGTGATCAAGCCGTTCCTCGGCGAACCGCTGATCGAAGCCGTCAACAACGCCATCGCGGGCACTCATTGATGCGGCGTACGTAGTTCCCCTTACGGACATAACCGAATTTCGGCGCGGCCCGATTTGGGCGATTTGTTTCCCATCAGACAAGGGAGACAGACATGGCCAACCTTCACGCCCCCCAGATCGCACTGCCGGTTCATCCCGGCCTGATCGCCCGCAGCGGCGAGTTTGCTCAGGGCAGACCGGTCGCCCAGCCTCCCGTGTTCTTCTCCGCCGGCAGCGAAGTCTACGCTCAGGGCGAAAGGTGCAAAGGGCTCTACAGGATCGAGTTCGGCGCAGTGCGCGTCTATCGTCTCCTGTCCGACGGCCGCCGCCAGATCTCTGCGTTCCACCTCGCCGGCGAAACCTTCGGGTTCGAGGCGGACAACGCCCATCACTTCTTCGCTGAAGCGATCTGCGCCACCGGCATCCACGTCATGCATTCGGCGAACAACCTGTCCAGCGAGCTGCTTCCACTGGCGCTCAAGAGCCTCGTCAGGGCGCAGGAACATTTGCTCGTTCTCGGGCGGCAGAACGCTATCGAGCGCATCGCCGCTTTCCTATCCGATATGGCCGAGCGCCAGGGCGGGCTGAAGCAGGTGGATCTGCCCATGTCGCGAGCCGACATCGGCGACTATCTCGGCCTGACCATCGAGACGGTTTCGCGGGTGTTTTCCCGGCTGAAGCAGAAGGGCGTGATCAGGCTGCCCAGCCTGCGCTGTGTCGAAATCGCCAAGTGGCAGGTGCTGCAGGATCTGGCGGCCTAATCTCGCCCATCGGCAGGGAATTCTCCGCGGGCTTTCGTCCATTTGCACGGATGCCCGCCCGGAGGTTTGCCGGGTACGACGTCCGGGCAAACCGGCAAATTTGACGCAAATCAAATCTTCCGACCGTGAACAGCCTATACGGTCGGCAAATCAGCAACTTATGCGTTCCCCCGAGATGGCCGACATCATTGCGAGACTAGTCAGGGACTGCAATGACGAGCGCGCGAAGCGCACGGATTTCCCGACGATCTGGACGACGATCCTGAAGCCGCATCCCTATGTCGCGGGACTTCCCGTACAGGAGAGTGGCGCGTCCGGGCCGAGGCTGAAGATCCCGCTGCTGACCGGTCGGTTTCTCGTCTTCGACGGGTCGACCTTCTCGCTCGCCTGACGTCTGCCGGGGCGAAAACCTGATACCCTCCCCATCGACGAAAATCGCCATCATTGATCTCCGTCAACGATGCCGGCGCCGTTCTGCGCTGTTCTTCAGATGCATGCGGCGTAGCACCAGCTGAAGAAGACGGTGCGCAGCAGCCGGGCAAGGCCCAGGTTCCGATGTTCGCGGCCGGAAGCCGCGAGTGAAACGATCGGAAAGCACGGCGCCCGAAGCTCTTCAAAGTTGCCTAGGAGGTCCGTCATGGCCGAATCCACGAAGAAAGTGCCCGTCAAGTCTGAGAAATCCAACGTCCCCGCGCCGTCCGAAGGTTGGGCGCCGTTCGAGAGCCTGCGGAAGGAGATCGACCGCCTCTTCGACGATTTTCATCCGTTCCGTTCGCGCCTTCCGTCCGCGCGATCGATATTCGACCTCGAGATGCCGCGCTTCTCCGGCACAAGCTGGCCCGTCGCGCCGGCCATCGACCTTGCTGAGAAGGAGAAGGAATTCGAGATAACCGCCGAGCTGCCCGGCATCGACGAGAAGAATGTGGAGGTGAAGGTCGCCAACAACACGCTGACGATCAAGGGCGAGAAGACGGAAGCGAAGGAGGAGAAGGAAAAGGACTACCATCTGTCCGAACGCCGCTACGGCGCCTTCCAGCGCTCCTTCACGCTTCCCGACGGCGTCGACGCCGACAAGATCGAAGCGAGCTTCGGCAAGGGCGTTCTGACGGTGAAGCTGCCGAAGACGGCCGAGGCGCAGAAGGCCGTGAAGACGATCGCGGTCAAGTCCGCCTGAAACATCGCCAACCTGTCGGCGCGGCTGGGCCGCGCCGGCCGCCAGGAGGAACCGTCATGGCCCACACAGGGGCAACCAATTTCTCGCAGGCCGCGCAGCAGGCGCAGCAATGGGTGAACGAACTGGCCGGCGATCTCGGCTGGGACGAGCGCCGGGCCTACCGGCTGTTGCGCGGCGTCCTTCATACATTGCGCGACTCGCTGACGCCGGAGGAGATGTCAGACCTGTCGTCGCAACTTCCCGTTCTCGTGCGCGGCATCTATTTCGAGGGGTGGCAGCCGCTCCAGGCGCTCGTCCGGGACCGCAAGAAGGAGGAGTTCGTCGCGCGCATCGAGAAGGACTTCACCGACGATCCGCTCGATGACTCGGACGCTGCCATCGCGGCGGTGTTCAGGCTCCTCGACCGGCATATTTCGCAGGGCGAGATCGTGCAGGTGCGGCAGTCCATGCGGAAACCCTTGCGGCAGTTGTGGCCGGTGCACTGATGTTCCGCGACCGCGCGGAGGCAGGCCGGCTACTGGCCGCGAGATTGGCAGAACTCGAAATGCGCGACCCCGTCGTGCTGGCGCTGCCGCGCGGCGGCGTTCCCGTCGCGGCCGAGGTGGCGAAGGTTTTGAACGCGCCGCTCGACCTGGTGATCGTGCGCAAGGTCGGCGCACCGGGCAATCCCGAACTCGCGGTGGCGGCGATCGTCGACGGCAATCCGCCTGACGTCGTGCTGAACTGCGAGATGGTGGAAGCCTACGGCCTGCAGGAAGAGGAACTCGCCGACCTGATCCGGCAGGAGCGACCCGAGCTCGAGCGCAGGCGCCTGGCCTATCGCGGCGCGAGAGCGCCGCTGTCGATCACCGGCAAGACCGCGATCCTCGTCGACGACGGTGCTGCGACGGGCACGACGGTCAAGGTTGCGGTGCGGGCGCTGAAGCGGCGTTCGCCGCGCTTGATCGTCATCGCCCTGCCCGCGGCGCCGCCCGACACGGTGGCCGAGCTGTCTGCCGAAGCCGACCGCGTCGTCTGCCTCGAGCAGCCCGCGCACTTCCGCGCGCTGGGGTATCAGTATGTCAGCTTCCCGCAGCTCGCGGACGACGAGGTCGTCGCCGCCATGGAAGAGGCAGGGCGCCGCTTCAGGGAAGAGAAGTCTTCGCGGGGTGCAAAGCGGGTCGCGCCTAAGCCGTAACGGCGGTATCGTTAGTCGACAGTCCCGACCGCGCGGATCGCGGCTTGACCCGCGTCAAGGTCGTCCGCGCTATTGTCTCCTAGGTATTCGCGTCTTCAACCGTGGACCGGATCGATGGCCGCACCGATCTTTTCGTGCAAGGACGTGGCGAAAGTCTACCGCTCCGGCGAGGTGGAGGTGCACGCGCTGCGCGGCGTCAATCTCGACCTCTACGAGGGCGAGATGGCGGTACTCCTCGGCCCGTCGGGAAGCGGCAAGTCGACCTTGCTCAACATTATCGGCGGGCTCGACCAGGCGACCTCCGGCACAGTGCACTTCCGCGAACAGGAGTTGATCGCCTGTTCGGAACGGCAGCTGACCCGATACCGGCGTGATCACGTCGGCTTCGTCTTCCAGTTCTACAATCTGATCCCAAGCCTGACGGCCTGGGAGAACGTCGCCCTCGTCACCGAGATCTCGAGAAACCCGATGACGCCGGACGAGGCCCTGGAGATGGTGGGACTGAAGGACAGGACAGCGCATTTTCCTGCCCAGCTTTCCGGCGGCGAGCAGCAGCGCGTGGCGATCGCCCGCGCCATCGCCAAGCGCCCAGAAGTGCTTTTGTGCGACGAGCCGACAGGCGCGCTGGATTCGAAGACGGGCATCATCGTGCTGGAGGCGTTGTCGCGCATCAACGAGGAACTGAACACGACGATGGCGATCATCACCCACAACGCCGGCATCCGGCAGATAGCGCATCGCGTCTTTTCCTTCCGGGACGGCCGCATCGTCGAGGCGCAGGTCAACGAGACCCGAAGCAAGCCCGCCGAGGTGACCTGGTAGCGCGATGTCCATGCTCGACAGAAAGCTCGTGCGCGATCTTGCCCGGCTATGGGCCCAGGTTCTCGCGATCGCGCTCGTCATGGCCTGCGGCGTGGCGACGATCGTCATCGCCGTCGGAGCCTATCGGTCGTTGGAGGAAACGCGGTCGGTGTTCTACGACCGCTACCGCTTCGCCAATATCTTCGCCGCCGCCACGCGCGCGCCGTTGCACCTGAGGGAAAGGCTGACGAGTGTGGACGGCGCCAGCGGCATCGAACTGCGGGTCGTGCGGCCCGTGCTGCTCGACATCATCGGCATGGCCGAGCCGGCCACCGGTGTCGCCGTGTCGATACCCGACCGCGGCGAGCCCGCCGTCAACCGTCTCTACCTGCGCACGGGCCGCCTGCCGGAACCCGGGCGGGCCGGCGAGGTCGCGGTCACCGAGCCGTTCGCGGCCGCCCACGGCATGCAGCCGGGGAGTCGATTCGACGCGATCCTCAACGGGCGCAAGATGACACTGACGGTGACGGCGATCGTTTTGTCGCCGGAGTACATCTACGCGATGGGCCCCGGCGACATGGTGCCCGACCAGCGGCGTTTCGGTGTGTTCTTCATGCTCCGCTCGGCGATGGAGGGGCTCTTCGACATGAAGGGCGCGTTCAACGACGTGGCGATCAGAACCCAGCGCGGCGTGGAGACCGCCGACGTCATTGACGCGGTGGACGCGATCCTCAAGCCTTATGGCGGAACCGGCACGCACGAGCGTGCGGACCAGATGTCTCATGCCTTTCTCGACAATGAGCTCACCCAGCTGCGGGGCATGGCCATGGTCATTCCACCGGTCTTCCTGTTCGTGGCGGCGTTCCTCGTCAATATGATCCTGTCGCGACTGATCGCGCTTGAGCGCGAGCAGATCGGCCTGCTGAAGGCGGTCGGCTATGGTCCGACGGCGATTGCCTGGCATTATGCAAAGCTGACCCTCGCGATCGGGGCAATTGGCGTCGTCATCGGCGCGGCGGCGGGCAACTGGACCGGTCGGGCGATGACCCGGCTCTATGGCGAGTTCTTCTCGTTTCCCTTCCTCGTTTTCCGCCAGAGTCTCGACCTCTATGCGATCGCCGCGGGTGCGACGGCGCTTGCCGCGCTCGCCGGTGCGGCACGCGCCATCTTCTCCGTCGTCGCGCTGCCGGCAGCCGTCGCCATGCAGCCCCCGGCGCCGACACGGTATCGCAGCGTGCTCTCTGGCAAGGGCGGGCGCCTGAAAATGTTCTCGCAGCTGACGATCATGGCGCTGCGCCATCTCGTCCGCTGGCCGGTCCGGACACTCCTCACCGCCTTCGGTACGTCGCTCTCTGTGGCGCTGCTGGTCACCGCTTTGTTCTCGACGGATTCGATCGACTATATGATCGACGCCGTGTTCTTCCGCGCCGAACGGCAGGACGCGACGCTGAGTTTCGCGCAAGGGCTGTCGCCGCGCGCGCTCCAGGCCGTCGCGGCAATGCCGGGTGTGATGCGAGCCGAACCGTACAGGGCGACGGCGGCGGTGCTGCGCAACGGCACCCGTTCGCGCCGGCTCGCCATCGTCGGCGTGGCGCCGGGCTCGAGGTTATCACGCGTCCTCGACGTCGATCTGCGGGCCGTTGAGCCTCCAGAGGCGGGCCTCCTGGTCTCGGACTACGCGGCGAACCTGTTGGGGCTGAGGATCGGTGACCGCGCCGAGGTGGAACTGCTGGAACAGGCCGGGCGTGTCGTCTTCGTACCGGTCACGGCGATCGTCCGCTCTTATGTCGGGCTCACCATCTACATGAGTGCCGATGCGCTGGACCGCCTGCTGGCCGACGGCCCCCGCCTTTCGGGTGTACGCGTGGCGGTCGATCCGGCGCGGACTGATGAGCTCTACGCCGCGGTCAAGCAGACGCCGGCCGTTGCCTCCATCGCGCTCCAGGGCGTCTCGCGCCGACGCTTCCGCGAGACGATCGAGACCAACATGTCGATGATGATGACCACCTACATGGTGCTGGCAATCATCATCACGATCGGCGTCATCTACAATTCGGCCCGTATCCAGCTTTCGGAACGCGCGCGCGAACTCGCCAGCCTCAGGGTGCTCGGCTTCACGAGGGCGGAGGTCTCGAGCGTGCTGCTGATCGAACTTGGCGCGGTCGTCGCGCTCGCCCAGCCGCTCGGCTGGCTGTTCGGATACCTCTTCTCCTGGCTCGTGGTGGTCGGGTTTGCGACCGATCTGTTCCGCATCCCGTTCGTGATCAACCCGTCCACCTTCGCCATAGCCAGCCTTGTCGTCCTGGCAACCGCCGCCCTTTCGGCGCTGATCGTGCGCCGCCGTATCGACAGTCTCGACCTGATCAGCGTGCTCAAGACAAGGGAATGAATGATGAACACCGTCTGGATCAAGCGGGCCGGAATGGCCGCACTGGTGCTTGCCGCGGTCGCGGGCTTCGCCTGGGCATTGCGCGAGCGACCTGCCCTGATCGACGTGGCCCAGGTCGCCGAGGCGCCGATGACGGTGGCGATCCGCGAAGAAGGCATGACGCGCGTGCGCAACATCTATACGGTCTCGGCGCCCATCGCCGGGCACCTGACCCGTTCGGTGTTGACCGAGGGCGACCGGGTCGTCGCCGGTAAGACGGTGGTCGCCTCCATCCATCCGCTCGACCCACCGCTGATCGACCGGCGCACCGAGGCCGAGCTCTTCGCCGCGCGCGACGCGGCGCGCTCCGCCGTCGGCATCGCCGAGGCCGAGTTGCAGCGAGTCGAGACCAGTCTGGCGCTTGCCGAGGACGAACTGGCGCGGGCGCTGAAACTGTTCGGTCCCGGCGTCATCTCGGAGAGCGCCCTGCAGAAATTCACGAACCAGGTCGAGAACCAGAAGGCGGCCGTGGCAGCGGCAAAGGCGACGGTCGGCTTCCGTCAGGCCGAGCTCGCCAGCGCGGAAGCGCGCCTGCTGCAGCCGGAGCCGCTGGATCCGAACGGCGAGAGCTGCTGCGTCAATCTGATCGCGCCCGTCGACGGCAGCGTCCTCAGCGTCTTTGCGCGGAGCGAACAGGCCGTCGCCGCGGGCACGCGCATTGCCGAGATCGGCGATACCGCCGACCTCGAAGTCGTCGTCGACCTGCTCTCAGCGGACGCGGTCAAGGTTCGCACCGGAACCAAGGCGACGGTTCGCGACTGGGGCGGGGATCGTGGTCTGCCGGCCGTTCTGCGGCGGGTGGATCCGGCCGCCTTCACCAAGGTATCGGCCCTCGGGATCGAGGAACAGCGCGTCAATGCGGTTCTCGATCTGGCCGAACCGGACGGTCGCCTGGGCCACGCCTACCGGGTGTTCGTGGAAATCCCGATATGGGAATGCGACCTCTGCCTGCAATTGCCGATCGGGGCATTGTTCAGGAACGGCGATGCATGGAACGTCTTCGTGGTGGAGAAAGACCGCTTGCGCCAGGCACAGGTCGAAATCGGACGCATGAACGACGAGGTGGCGCAGGTGCTAAGTGGGCTGGCAGTGGGCGACGCGGTCGTCCTGCATCCGGGAGACACGCTGGAGAACGGCAGCCTGGTGGAAGTCCGCACCGAATGACGCCGCGTTGGGACGGCCGGGCGACGGTGTTTCGGCGAGAGTGGGCCTCACGCCGCCATTCCGGCGCACCGATCGCGCGGCGCGCCGGAACGCAGAAGGCTTACAGACGAATCAGCGTTTCCGTGATGTCGCTCGCGCTGCGCGCGGTCAGATCCTTGGCGAGGTCGCCGACCAGTTTCGCCTTCAGCGCATCATGGAAATGCCGGCGCATCTCGCCCAGCGTCCTCGGATCGGCGATCACGAAGAGATCGGCGAAGCTGCCCGCGAGAACCTGCCGGTTGAGGTAGCCGGCAACGGCGGCGGCGAAATTGTCTTCGGCCAGCCTACCGGCATCGGGGTTGGCAGTCGAACTCCGATGGCGTGTCCCGGATCCCTGGTTGTCCGCCGCGATATCCGGATCGGGCAGCGCGACCAGCTCGATATGCGGCTCGTGGCCCTTGTTGCGGAACAGGCGGAGATTCTCACCATCCACCACCGCGACCGTCGTTTCATTCGGCAAGATCATTCGCTTTCCCCACGTCTTTCAAACTGGTGCCATCGGCACATCTGCATTGCCGCCGGCAAGACCGGCAGCCGGACGACGACTTCGTCATCCGCTGCAATCTCGTCCGGTTCGACCCGGAAAGCCTTGATCCGCGTCAAGGGTTCCGTCCTAAACCGAAAAGCCTCGAGCTTCCCGCATGGGGCGGGCCGGCGGCAAAGCTGTTATGAGACGCCATCCTCTGATTCTTCCGCAGGCCGCCTTGACCATCCCTCCCCTGCACATCCTGAAAACCGTCTACGGCTACGATGCCTTTCGCGGGCCTCAGGCGGAGATCGTCGCGCATGTGATGGCCGGAAACAACGCCTTCGTCCTGATGCCGACGGGTGGCGGCAAGTCGCTGTGCTACCAGATCCCGGCGATCGCCCGGCCAGGCATGGGCCTCGTCGTCTCGCCGCTGATTGCGCTGATGGCCGATCAGGTTGCCGCCTTGAGGCAGGCGGGCGTCAAGGCCGCAGCGCTCAATTCGGACCTGCAGGGCGACGAGCGTCGCGCCTTGTGGCGCGACATATCGAGCGGCGCGCTGGATCTCCTATACGTCGCGCCGGAGACGCTGCTTCGACCCGACATCCTGGACCTGCTGCGCCGGACACCGCTGTCGCTGATCGCCATCGACGAGGCCCATTGCCTGTCGCAATGGGGGCACGATTTCCGCCCCTCCTACCGCCAGCTCGATACGCTCGTCGCGCAGTTTCCCGACACGCCGCGCATGGCGCTGACGGCGACGGCCGACGCGCCGACACGTGCGGAAATCCTGGCGCATCTCAAGATCGCTGACAGCGATGCCTTCATCGCCGGCTTCGATCGGCCCAACATCCACTACGCCATGGCGGAAAAGGACAATCCGCGGGCGCAGCTGAAACGCTTCCTGAAGGACCACGAGAACGAGAGCGGCATCGTCTACTGTCTGTCGAAGCGAAAGACGGAAGAGACCGCGGCCTGGCTCTGCGACCAAGGCTACACCGCGCTGCCCTATCACGGGGGCATGGACAAGGCGGCGCGGGAGACCAACCAGACCCGCTTCCAGCGCGAGGAGGCAGTCATCATGGTGGCCACCATCGCCTTCGGCATGGGTATCGACAAGCCGGACGTGCGCTTCGTCGCACATCTCGACCTGCCCGGCAGCATCGAGGCCTACTACCAGGAGACCGGGCGCGCCGGACGTGACGGCCTGCCGTCGGACGCGCTGATGCTCTACGGCCACGAGGACATCGCGCTGCGCAGCCGATTCATCGACGAATCCGACGCGCCGGAACAGCGCAAGCGCATGGAGCGGCAGAAGCTCGATGCGCTTCTGGGCTTGGCCGAGACGGCCGGCTGCCGCCGCCAGGTGCTTCTGTCCTATTTCGGAGATCACTCCGAGCCGTGCGGAAACTGCGACACCTGCGCCAGTCCGCCCAAGCTCTTCGATGGAACGGTCGCGACGCTGAAGGCGCTGTCCTGCATCCACCGGACCGGCGAGCGCTTCGGCCAGGCGTATGTCGTCGAGGTTCTGCTGGGCGGAGCGGACGATCGCGTCGTGCAGAACGGCCACGACCAGGTCTCGACCTACGGCATCGGCAGGGAGCATGACAGCCGCACCTGGCGCGCGATCCTGCGCCAGCTCATTGCGCTTCGCCTGATCGATGTCGACCTGACCGGCCATGGCGGGCTGTCGATCTCGGAGGCGGGCCGCCGGTTCCTGCGCGAAAAGCCGGCGCTGATGCTGCGCGTGCCGGCAAAACCGCAGGCCGCTCGAGACAAATCGGTCCGCAGCCAGGCGTCTGCCGCCCTCCCCGAGGCCGACCGCACGCTCTTCCAGGCTCTGCGCGACAAACGCACCGAAATCGCCCGCGCCCAGAACGTGCCGCCCTATGTGATCTTCCACGACAAGACGCTGATCGAACTGGCCGCTGCGCGCCCCGGATCGCGGTCGCAGATGGCGAAGGTCCCGGGTGTGGGCGAGGCGAAGCTGGATCGCTACGGCGCCGCGTTCCTGGCGGTGATTGCCGACCAGGCGGGGTAGCATCACGGTGCCGGCCAGGTCGAAAAATCTTGTCGATCGAGCCTTATGCCAACGTCCATGCCAGGCCCCTTTGGCTGCAGCACCTCCCCGGCGTTCGCAACCTGTGATCGTGCTGTTTAGGCTAGCGCACGCACAGCAGGATCACCGACTCGTCGAAGTGGCGGCCTTGAACATGACGAGATCCCCCGAATCTGAGGAGCCTTAATGACCTCACCGCCATTAGTGAAAAGTCTGCGACAGAACCTAGGAAAGTGCCGCCTGACAGGGCGTCGCTGTCGCGGACCGACTCGTGTTCGATCCGTTGCCGACGGTCCGCCAAAAGACGCGTTCGTTCGGTCAGTTTCGGGGAGCGGCGGCCTCGAACGCGGGGAGTTTCGCACAACGCTGTGCGATCGCGTTGACGCGCTGCAATGCGCCTATGTCCGCATTCCAGCGATGGGCATTGTAGACCTGCGGCACCAGGCACAGATCGGCCATGGTCGGTCGGTCGCCGTGACAGAAGAGGCTTGTCGCGGGACTGTCGAGCAGCGTCTCGAACGCGGCCAGCCCTTCGCCGATGAACTTCTCCATCCATGCGACACGCACCTCGTCGCCTCCCTTCGTCAGGGCAATCACATGACTGACAGGGCCAAGGTTGCAGACCGGATGGATGTCGGCAGCGATCGCCTGCGCCAGCGCCCGCACACGTGCGCGACCGACAGGGTCCGGCGGCAACAGGCCGGAGCCCGTGCGGGTCTCGTCCAGATATTCAATGATGGCGAGCGACTGGGTCAGCCTCAGCCCGTCGATCTCCAGCACCGGCACCAGACCCTGCGGGTTACGGGCCAGATGCGACGGGGTCTTGTGCTCCTTTTCCAGTAGGTTCACTGGCACCGTTTCGTAGGAGATGCCGAGCAGGTTCAGTGCGATCCGTACCCGGTAGCTCGCCGACGAGCGCCAGTAGTCGTAGAGAACAGGCTTGCTCATGGCGCGGCGCGGCCTTCCACCTTCGCGGGGCCGCGCCAGCTTGGGTCCGCCGCGGCTCTTAACGCGTCGCTCAACACCCGACGGTCACCGATATGATTGGCCAGAAGCAGTACCAGCCGCGCATTGATGGCGTCACTTCCGGCTTTGCTTCGCCCTTCGTGCAGAGCCAATAGCTCCGAGTAGAAATCGTCCGGCTGCGGAATGTTCGGAGCCGTATTGAGTGTCGTCATCGCCCGGTTCTCCCTTCAGCGTCCCGCGGCCTTCGCTAGCGCTGCTTCGACCTTCGCGCGATCGAAGACGGTCCAGCGCGCGGCGACGTGCTGGTCGGGGCGCAACAGATAGACCGCCGAACCCGCATCGCCGAGATAGCGTTCCTTGAGCGCGCCGCTCGGATCGTCCGCCGCCGACAGGGCCAGCCGTTCGACGGCGATGCCTCCGTTTTCGATCATTTCGGGTGCCTCGGCGCCGATGGTGAGAAGCTGGAAGCGGTCGCCCAGCCGGTCGAGCAGCCAGCCGCCCTTTATCGGCGCATCGACGGCCGGGGAGCCGGGCCGGGTTCGGGGCGGCAAACCCTGTGCGTCAGGGCCGTTGAGCGGCGACCCGTCATAGGTGCACGGCACCGACAGCCGCCCGGAATTTACCAGCGGCCGGGCGAAGGCGAAATGCTCGGACAGATCGAGCACGGCATCGCGAAAAATCCGGCTCATCTCCGACTTCGGCGTGATGAAGTCAGTCGAACGGCTGGAGTTGAGGATGTTCTCGTCGGCGCCGTAAAGGCGCTCGATGTCGTAGCTGTCGAGAAGGCTTTCGGGTGCCGAGCCTTCCATCACCAGCTTCAGCTTCCACACCAGGTTGTCGACGTCCTGGATCCCCGAATTGGCGCCCCGGGCGCCGAAGGGCGACACCTGGTGCGCCGAGTCGCCCGCGAATAGCACCCGGTCGTGGCGGAACCTTTCCATGCGCCGGCACTGGAAAGTGTAGATGGAGACCCATTCAAGCGTGAATTTGGCGTCTTTGCCTAGCATGGCCTTGAGCCGAGGGATGACGTTCTCCGGCTGCTTTTCCCGCTCCTTGTCGATGTTCCAACCGAGCTGGAGATCGATGCGCCAGACGCCGTCGGGCTGCTTATGCAACAGTGCCGATTGGCCGCGATTGAAGGGCGGGTCGAACCAGAACCAGCGCTCTGTCGGAAACGCGGCGTCCATCACCACGTCGGCAATGAGGAAATTGTCCTCGAATACGCGGCCGACGAAGTCGAGCCCCATCATCGCGCGGATCGGCGAGTTGGCGCCGTCGCAGGCGATCAGCCAGTCGGCACGCAGGCGGTAGGGACCTTCCGGCGTGTCGATGGAGAGCGTCGCCCCCTCGCGATCCTGTTCAACGGCCGTGAGCTTGTTTTTGCCGCGGATTTCGATCGGCCTGCCTTCCGCCTCCAACTCGCGCACGCGGTCGACGAGGAATTTTTCGAAATGATATTGCTGCAGGTTGATGAACGCCGGTCGCCTGTGGCCGGCTTCCGGCAGCAGGTTGAACTCGTAAACCCGGCGGTCGCCGAAGAACACCTTGCCAACATTCCAGACGACGCCCTTCTCCACCATCGGCTCGCCACAGCCCAGCCGGTCCAGGATCTCCAGCGGCCGCTTGGCGAAGCAGATGGCGCGCGAGCCGAAGCTGACCTTGTCGTTCTCGTCCAGCACTACAACAGGAATGTCCTGGCGAGCGAGGTCGATGGCGCAGGCAAGGCCGACCGGGCCGGCGCCCACCACAACAACCGGATGGCGCACCGGCACGGCTGCGTCCTGATCAGGCGAACGCCTGTAGGGATAAAGCGGCGTCTCGAATATCTTTGCCATGTTTCCTCCCGGCCGCGCCCGGAATGCTAGCCCTGGAGCTGCGCCCACATCTGTCGGTCGCGCTCTGCGGTCCAGATGCGCGGCGTGTCGATGCCGAGCGCCTCGTCGTAGGCACGGGCGACATTGAAGGGCAGGCAGTGCTCGTAAATGGCATAGTCCTTGAACTTGGGGTCGCACTCCACGCGAACCGCATCCCAGGCCTCCTTGAGCGTGCCGCCGCGAGCTGCGATCCGGACGACCGGCCGGTAGGTCGATTCGACGAAGTCGCTTGTGCGGTCGAGCGCGGCGTTCACGACCTCGCGCCCAACGACTGCGTCGCCTCGCCCGGGCGCGATGGCATCTAGATCGAACGCGCGGATCGCCTCGATCGTGCCGCTCCAATCGCCGAAATGGCCATCACCGCAATAGCAAGCGGAGTGTGCCTCGACGATGTCGCCGGTGAACATGACGTTCTGGTCGGGAACGTGGATGACCGCGTCGCCTGCCGTATGCGCCCGCCCGAGCTGCATGATGTCGACTCGGCGTTTGCCGAGCCAGACGCTCATCTTTCCATTGAACGTCGTGGTGGGCCAAGTCAGCCCCGGTATGCTCTCATGGCCTTCGAACAGCCGCGGAAACCGCTGAAACTCGCTATCCCAGTCTTCCTGTCCGCGCTCTGCGACCATGTTGCGTGCCGCCTGCGACATGATCACCTGCTGTGCGTGGAAGGCCGACGCACCGAGCACGCGCACCGCATGATAATGCGTCAGCACGACATGCGTGATCGGCTTGTCGGTGACCGAACGGATGCGCTCGATGACCTTGTTGGCAAGTCGCGGGGTGGCCTGCGCCTCCACGACCATGACCGCGTCGTCGCCGATGATCACGCCTGAGTTCGGATCACCCTCGGCCGTGAAGGCGTAGAGACCCTCGCCGATCTCGGTGAAGCTGATCTTCTTTTCGGTCAGGTCGCCTTGTGAGGCAAATGCCTTGGCCATGGTTTTCCTCTCTATCGCGCATATGGGTCGGCCAGCGCAGGAAGCACCTTTCCAGTGCAATCGCCGAAACCGATGATGTAGCCGTCGCCATTTGCCTGTCCGCGCAGGACGAGCGTGTCGTTGTCCTCGATGAAGCTACGGGTGCCGCCAGGGACCTGGAACGGCTCCTTGCCGCCCCATGACAATTCGAGCAGCGAGCCCCGGCTCTCCTTCGTCGGGCCCGAAATCGTGCCCGAACCAAGTAGGTCTCCGGTACGCATGGCGCAGCCGCTTGTCGTGTGGTGCGCGAGTTGCTGCGCCGCCGAAAAATACATCTCTCGATAGTTCGTGTGCGCGATGACGCTTTCCTCGCCACCCTGCGGCACGAGCGCGACTTCCAGGTCGATGTCGTAGAGCATCGGCCCAGGCTCGGCGAGGTAAGGCAGAAGCGGCACCTCGCGCGGTGGCGTGGAGACACGGAACGGCTCGAGCGCCGCCTTCATCACGATCCACGGCGAGATCGTGGTCGCGGTGGCTTTCGCCTGGAACGGACCGAGGGGCTGGTATTCCCAGGCCTGAATATCACGCGCCGACCAGTCGTTGAGGATGACGTAGCCGAAAATCATGGCATCGGCCTCGGCCACCGTGACGGGCCCGCCATACGTGGACGGCAGGCCGACCACAGCTCCCATTTCGAGTTCGATGTCGAAGCGGCGGGACGGCTGGAACGCCGGCGCCGCTTGGTCCGGCCCCTTCACCTGGCCCCACGGCCTGCGAATTTCGGTTCCCGACACCACGACGGAAGAAGCTCGCCCGTTGTAGCCGATCGGAATATGCAGCCAGTTCGGCGGGAGCGCGTTCTCGGGACCGCGAAACATGGTCCCCACGTTGAGGGCATGGTGCCGGCCGGCGTAGAAATCGGTGTATTCGGCGACTTCGAACGGCATGTGAAGCGTTGCGCCAGACTGCGGAACGAGATGGGGCTCGGCGCGGCCGCGTTCTCCGTCACCCTCGGCCAGCAGCGCCGTCAGCCGTTCGCGCAACGCGGCCCAGACAGCGGGGCCAGCCGCCATCAGCGCGTTCCAGGCCGACCGTTCGAAATAGGGGCCGCCGTCGAGGACGAGCACGCCTTCCCTCTCGAGCGCGGCTACGTCGAGGATCGCATCGCCGATTGCCACACCGCACCGTGCCTTGCGACCTGACGTCTCGAACACGCCGCACGGCAGGTTGTTCAGCGGAAAAGGGCAACGCTCATCATTCGCGCTCGTCACCCAGGAACGCATCAGGGGCATATCATGATCTCTCGCTATGCCGCGCTGTCGTCCAGTGACGGCGTATCGGCTATGGTCACTTGGCGCCCGGCGTGCCGTCGAACTTCTTCTCGAGGCTCGCCCAGCAGTCGATATAGTCGTCTTGCATCGGCGCCGACCTCGCCGCCCACTCCGTCAGGTGCTGCGGAAAACGCGTCTCGAACATGAACGACATCGTCTCATCGAGTTTCTCGGGCTTCAGTTCGCCGTTCGAGGCGCCCTCGAATGCGTTGCGATCCGGCCCGTGCGGCAGCATGCAGTTGTGCAGCGACATGCCGCCCGGCACGAAGCCCTTCGGCTTCGCGTCATAGATGCCGTAGATGTTGCCCATCAGCTCCGACATGACGTTCTTGTGGTACCAGGGCGGCCGGAAGGAATGTTCCGCCACCAGCCAGCGCTCACGGAAAAGCACGAAGTCGATATTGGCCGTTCCTTCCAGACCCGACGGGGCCGTCAGAACGGTGAAGATGGACGGGTCGGGATGGTCGAACAGGATGGCACCCACCGGCGAATAGGTCCTTAAATCATACTTGTAGGGCGCATAGTTGCCGTGCCACGCCACAACGTCGAGCGGCGAGTGGTCGATGGGGGTGGCGTGGAATTGCCCGCACCATTTGAGGATGACACGGGAAGGCGCCTCGCGATCCTCGAACGCCGCGACCGGCGTCTTGAAGTCGCGCGGGTTGGCGAGGCAGTTCGCCCCGATCGGTCCGCGGTTCGGCAGGGTGAACGGGACGCCGTAGTTCTCGCAGACGAAACCGCGCGCGGGACCCTCCAGGACCTCGACACGATAGACGAGACCGCGCGGCAGGACTGCGATTTCCTTGGGCTCGAGGTCGATGATGCCGAGTTCGGTACAGAAGCGTAGCCGCCCCTCCTGCGGCACGACCAGCAACTCGCCATCGGCCGAGTAGAAATACTCGTCCTTCATCGACGCCGTGACGAGATAGATGTGCGATGCCATGCCGGTTTGGGTGTTGACGTCGCCGGCGGTCGTGGCGGTTCGCATGCCGGTGACCCAGGTCAGATCCTCTTGGGCATGCGGCACCGGGTCCCAGCGGTACTGGCCGAGGCTTGTCACGTCCGGAATGATGTGGGGTGCCGATTTCCAGAGCGGAACGTCGATCCTCTCGAAGCGGGTCGTGTGTTTCACGCTGGGTCGGATACGGTAGCACCAGGTCCGTTCGGGGTGCGGCTTGGTGAAGGCCGAGCCGGAAAGCTGCTCGGCATAGAGGCCGTAATTGCACTTCTGCGGGCTGTTCTGACCTTCCGGCAAGGTCCCCGGCAGGGCCTCGGTCTCGAAGTCGTTGGCGAAGCCCGGCATGTAGCCTTCGTGGACGCCTTTGTTGGTGACGGCGCGAACCATGCCCGCCGGCAGCGCATGATGGGTCATGTGATCCTCCTCGAACCGTCGGTCGAAATCCCAAGCCAACTGGCCAAGCCATATAGTTGCACTTGCAACCATGTCAAGCTGATTTGACGCAGCGTGCCGCATAGCGCGGCGAGGCGGCCGCTTCGCGTGACAGCGCCGTGCAGTTCATGTCATGCATGCGGTGGATGAGGCAGCGGACGGGACTGATGAAGGCTGGCAAGGGCAAGAAGATCGATGCCGAAGAGTTCGATCTGGAGCAGTTCCTGCCCTACTTGCTGAACCAGGCGGCGGAGGCGACCTCTCGCGCGTTCCAGGAAGTGTATCGCACCACGTATGGCATGACGCGGACGCAGTGGCGGGTTCTCGCAAACCTCGGTCGTTTCGGCGCCATGACCGCCAGGGATATCTGCCGCATATCCCATATCGAGAAGACCAAGGTAAGCCGTGCGATCACTGCGCTCGAACGCGACGACCTCATCGTTCGCCGCGAGAGCGAAACCGACCGGCGCGCGGAGATCCTCACGCTCACGCCGCGTGGCGAAGAGCGGTTTGCCGAGCTCGGTCGCAAGGCGATCGAGCATGACCGCCAGGTGCGGACCCAGTTGGGCGCCGAGGTCGCCGGGCAGTTCGCCGCTGTCCTTCGAACCCTCATCGCCAGCGGCCAAGGTCGCGAAGAAGCTGACGACGCCCCGGATTGAACCTGCCACTCATTCTGAAGCTGCGCGCTCCTGCGATCATATCGCGGTAAGGCGCGCAGCATTTTGCCCTGCCGGGCGGCAGCTGGTCATTCGTTTGGCGGGTTTGCAGCAGCGTCTATTTCGATTGGCAGAATCCCATTGTCCTTTAGCGTTTCGAGAACGACGGATGTTTTCACGTGCTGGACCGATTTATGCGGCAGAAGGACGTCGTTCACGAAACTCGACAGCGACTTAAGGTTCGGAGTGACCACTTTCAGGATGTAGTCCATGTCGCCGGTCAGGGCGTGTGCCTCGAGCACCTGGGGTAGCCTGACCACGAGGTCGGCGAAATGCCGCGCATTTTCCCTGTTATGCGTGGCCAGGGTCACGGAAATCACATTGATGAGCGGCAGACCAAGCCTCTCATGATCCAGAAGCGCCCTATAGCCGCGAATTATGCCTTGCTCCTCAAGCTTCTGCCTGCGCCGGGAACATTGGGAGGGCGACAGGTTCACGCGGTCCGCCAGCTCATTGTTCGTCAGGCGCCCGTCCTCCTGGAGAAAAGACAATATCTTGCGGTCCATTCGGTCGAGATGCACGACATTCTCCCATTTCGCCATTTATCTGCACGAAGGACGCACAGGATGCGTCATAGCTCAGGCGCATTGCAAGCACATAGCGTGCAATGAGTGCTAGTCTTCATTCCCATTGGCACAGGAGGAGACCGATGGGACCTTTCCCGCATGACGCACCACCCGCGCGGATAAGCGACGACAATCCCGCCGGAACCGACGGCTTCGAGTTCGTCGAATTCGCGCATCAGGAGCCAGCGAAGCTGGAGGAGCTTTTGGCCCGCATGGGTTACGCCCGGGTTGCGCGGCACAGGAGCAAGGCAATCAGCGTCTGGCGCCAAGGCGACATCAACTACATCGTCAATGCGGAACCTGGCTCGCATGCCATGAAGTTCGTCGATCTGCACGGCCCTTGCGCCCCCTCGATGGCCTGGCGTGTCGTCGATGCGAAGCAGGCTTTCGATCAGGCTGTCTCGAAGGGAGCCAAACCATATGAGGGCGATGACAAGACGCTCGACGTTCCCGCGATCGTTGGTATTGGAGGTTCGCTGCTCTATTTCGTCGACAAGTATGGCGAGAAGGGCTCGGCCTACGACGCCGAATTCGAATGGGTCGCCGGCCGCGATCCGAAACCGACAGGTGTCGGCTTCTATTACCTCGACCACCTGACCCACAATGTCTATCGCGGGAACATGGACAAGTGGTGGGACTTCTACCGCGACCTGTTCGGCTTCAAGCAGATTCACTATTTCGACATAGACGGGCGGATCACCGGCCTGGTCAGCCGCGCCATCACCTCGCCCTGCGGCAAGATCCGAATTCCGCTCAATGAATCGAAGGACGACACCAGCCAGATCGAGGAATACCTGCGCAAATACAAGGGTGAAGGCATCCAGCACATCGCCGTCGGCACCGACGACATCTACGGCGCCACCGACAGGCTCGCAGCCAACGGGCTCAAGTTCATGCCAGGGCCGCCCGACACGTATTACGAGATGTCGCACGACCGGGTGAACGGCCATGACGAGCCGATCGAGCGGCTCAAGCAGCATGGCATTCTCATAGATGGCGAAGGCGTCGTCGATGGCGGGACCACGAAGATCCTGCTGCAGATCTTCTCGAAGACGGTAATCGGCCCGATCTTCTTCGAGTTCATCCAGCGCAAGGGCGACGAAGGTTTCGGCGAGGGCAACTTCCGCGCCCTGTTCGAGTCGATCGAAGAGGACCAGATCCGGCGTGGCGTGATCAAGGCCGCGTAGTAGTGGGCAGCGCAGCGATCAGGCCTGAGCTCACGTGAGCTTGGCCTTGATGGTTGGGAAATCGCGACAATACTGCCCGGTGCCGACCCGAATGACATGATCCCCGGGCAGGATTTCGACCGGCGTATGGGGCCGCAGGGCGCGCGCAGTTCATCGAACCTGGCGATGAAATCGGCGGCAATAGCTTAGTTTCGGCGGTAGTCTTCGCCGCCGTCTCGATGCCGTTCCCGCCTCCATCACGAACTTCCCCCGGCACTAGCGCTTGTATTCGTCACTCCCACTCGATCGTCCCGGGCGGCTTGGACGTCACGTCGTAGACGACGCGGTTGATGCCTCGGACCTCGTTGATGATGCGGGTCGCGGCGCGGCCGAGGAAGGCCATGTCGTAGTGGTAGAAGTCGGCCGTCATGCCGTCGACGGAGGTGACGGCGCGCAGCGCGCAGACATATTCGTAGGTGCGGCCGTCGCCCATGACGCCGACGGTCTGCACCGGTAGCAGCACGGCGAAGGCCTGCCAGATCGCGTCGTAGAGGCCGGCTTTGCGTATCTCGTCGAGATAGACCGCGTCGGCCTCGCGCAGGATGTCGAGCTTTTCGCGCGTTACGCCACCCGGGCAGCGGATCGCCAGGCCCGGTCCCGGGAAGGGATGGCGGCCGATGAAATGGTCGGGCAGCCCCAGCTCCTTCCCGAGCACGCGAACCTCGTCCTTGAACAGTTCGCGCAGCGGCTCGACCAGCTTCATGTTCATACGCTCGGGCAGGCCGCCGACATTGTGGTGCGACTTGATCGTGACCGACGGGCCGCCGGTGAAGGAAACGCTTTCGATCACGTCGGGATAGAGCGTGCCCTGGGCGAGGAATTGCGCCGGCTGGCCGCCTTGCGCGAGCTTTTTGGCTTCTCTCTCGAACACCTCGATGAAAAGCCGGCCGATGGTCTTGCGCTTCTTTTCGGGATCCGCCTCGCCTTCCAGCGCCGAGATGAACAGGTCGGACGCGTCCACATGGACCAGCGGGATGTTGTAATGCTCGCGGAACATGGCGACGACGTCGGCCGCTTCGTTCTTGCGCATCAGACCATGGTCTACCAGGATACAGGTCAGCCGCTCGCCGATCGCCTCGTGGATCAGCACGGCGGCGACGGAGGAATCGACGCCGCCCGAGAGGCCGCAGATCACCCTGCCCTCGCCGACCTGGGCGCGGATCGCCGCCACCGCCTGCTCGCGATAGGCGGCCATGGTCCAGTCGCCCTTGAGGCCGGCGATCTTGTGAACGAAGTTGGAGAGAAGCTTTGCGCCGTCCGGCGTGTGCACCACTTCGGGGTGGAACTGGACCGCGTAGAACCTGCGCGCCTCGTCGGCGATCGCGGCGAAGGGCGCGCCGGTGGAGGTGCCGACGACACGGAAGCCCTCGGGAATGGCGGTGACGCGGTCGCCGTGGCTCATCCAGACCTGGTGGCGGGTGCCCTTGGCCCAGATGCCGTCGAACAGCGCGCACTCGTCATTGATGTCGAGAAAGGCGCGGCCGAACTCGCGGTGGTGGCCGGCCTCCACTTTGCCACCCAGCTGCGCGCACATGGTCTGCTCGCCATAGCAGATGCCGAGCACAGGGATGCCCGCCGAGAACACGGCATCGGGCGCGCGGGGGCTGCCGATATCGACCGTCGAGTGCGGACTGCCGGAGAGGATCACCGCTTTCGGCCTGATCCGCCTGAAACCCTCATCGGCGAGATGGAAGGGGACGATCTCGGAATAGACCCCCGCCTCGCGCACGCGCCTCGCAATCAGCTGCGTGACCTGGCTGCCGAAGTCGATGATTAGAATGGTGTCGGGATGGGCTGTCATGGCGAGCGTTTAGAGACAAAGTTGAGTCGGCGCAACGGGTTCTGCTGCCGGTTTGCTTGCGCCAGTCGGCCGTTGGTCAGGTCTCGGGATGCACTCTGGCCTCCAGTGCGCGCAGGGCATCCATCAGCGCCGTGAAACGCGCCTGGCCGATACATTCGATCCAGCGCCGCTCGATCTCGCGCTTGATGCGGTCGCCGTCCCGCAACGCCGCCAGACCCTTCTGCGTATAGCGCACCAATTTGCCGCGGCCGTCGCGCGGGTCCGGCAGGCGTTCGATCACGCCCTCGGCCTCCAGCCCGTCGAGCAACTGCTGCACCGCCTGTTTGGAAATCGCCATGCGCTCGATCAGGGCGACCTGGCGTGTCCCGTCGCGTGCGATATGGCCGAGAAGGCCGGCGCGCGCGTCGGAGAACCATGAATGCCCGGCCCCGCGCATTGCCGCCGCAAACTCGCCTTGCCAGGCGCGATTCGCCTGCCAGAGCCGCCAGCCGACATGATCGGGGAGGGCATCGAATTTTTCGTCAAGTCTCTTGACCATTATCTATTACTCATATAGTCAAGCACCTTGACTATCTTGCACATTACGCGGGGACCGGTCAAGGCAATCGCAAACCGGCCAAGGAGCACATTATGGTGGCGTTAAAGAAGGAAACGCTGGCGGTCCTCATTCCCGGCACGACCCATGTGCTGGAGCGCAGCGGCAAGGAGGCTTACGTCTATTTCGAGGCCGATGGCGCCGCGCACATGCTGCTCGACGACGGCGAACAGCGCAGCGGGCACTGGAGATTGCAGGACGACGGCTACGTCGCCGAATGGAACAATGGCGCGACCGGACGGTGGATGCTCGACCACGACGGCGGCTCGGTCACCTATGTCAACCGCGACAGCGCAGCGCGTCTGAGAATGATCGGCGTTCTGTTCGGCAATGCCAGGGGTCTGCCGCTTCAGCGGGCCTGAACGTTGACCTCGCCGGACCGGATGGCATCCTCCAGCAACCCCACCGCCGCCGCCAGCTTCTCGTCGATGACGTGCAGGTATTCCGTCCAGTCGCCGACATGGCGAAGCTCCGCCGCGCCGTCCGAAATCCCGCGCAGGGCGACGAGCGGCACGTCGAAGCGATGGCAGGCGCGCAGGACGGCGAAGGTCTCCATGTCGACCATGTCCGCCTCGATCGCGTCATAGGCCGCGCCCGAGACGATGTTGGCGCCCGTCGACAGCGTCGCCTCGGCAATGCCGGGGATCCGGAGCGGCAGGGGCACGACCGCCGGCAGATCGAGGAAGGGCGTCGCGCCTTTCGCGAAACCCAGCGGCGAGGCATCCATGTCGCGGTAGGAGACAGATGTGGCCTGGTAGATCTGCGTCTGTTCCAGCCTCCGGCTGCCGGCGGAACCGAGCGAAACGACGAGATCCGGAGCGATACCTTCCCTGTGCAGACCGGCCAGGGTTGCGGTCAGGTGGACGGCCGCCTCGACGGGTCCGACGCCTGTCATAAGCGGCGTGAAACGGGCTCTGAGGTGCGGGCCGTATTCCGCCTCCGCCGCCATCGCGAAAAGCACCTTCCGGCCCGCAACGTCGGCAGGCAGCGACAGCGCCATGTTACCCTGCCAGCCCTTCGCGGCCGGTGATCGTCATCATCGTCGCCGTCATGGTCGCGATCAGCCGTGCCTCGCCGTCGGCGGAATAGGCATAGGCCTGGCCGTCGGCGACGATGATCGTGCGGCCGGGCTTGGTGACGGAGCCGCGGAACAGGAAACGCTCGCCCTTGCCGGGCGAGAGCATATTGAGCTTGAATTCGATCGTCAGAACCGCTGCTTCCGGCGGCATCAGCGAATAGGCGGCGTAGCCGCAGGCTGAATCCAGAGCGGTCGAAATGATACCGGCATGGAGAAAGCCGTGCTGCTGGGTCAGCGCCTTCGAATAGGGCATCTCGATCTCGACAATGCCCGGCGTGACGCTGGTCAGTTCGGCGCCGATGGTCGACATCACGACCTGGCGCGCGAAGCTGGAGCGCACGCGCTCCTCGTAGTCTGTCCCCGTCTGAATGGTCGCCTTCACGCTTTTTCCTCCGCCACAAGGGCTTTATCGCAAAGCGAAGCCGGCGCTGCAATCATTCAATGCTGCAATGCAGCAGCGATCAGTTGAGCCAGAAGATCGAGGCGTTAAGAAGCGTCGCGAAGGAGACCCAGGCCGCATAGGGCACGAACAGAAAAGCGGCGATCCGGTCGCGGTTCCAGGCAAGGCCAATGAAGGCAAGGATGGCGACGAGCATCAGCACCACGATGACCAGCGCGCCGCCCACGCTTTGCAGCGTGAAGAAGACCGGAGACCAGGCGAAGTTGAGGAGCATCTGCGCTCCCCACGCCTTCATCGCCGGTCCGCCGCGGTCGCGCTCCCAGATCCGCCAGCCGGCAATGCCGATCAGAATGTAGAGGATCGTCCAGGCCGGGCCGAAGACCCAGTTGGGCGGGTTGAAGGGCGGCTTGACGAGAGCGTCGTACCATGGCCCTGGCAGATTCATCGAGCCGATGGCGGTTCCACCACCCAGGACCAGGACGAGGAACGCGGCCAGGGCGAGATAGCGATACATCGGGATGTCCGTCGATTGATCCTGCCCCTGCACATGTGTCGGTGGCCCGGGACGTCAAGGCCCGCAGCCCTGCTTCAGCCCGTCCGCCGCATCGAGGCGAAGAAGAACCCGTCCGTGCCGCTGCGCAACGGTGTCAGGACGATGCCATGGTTCCCCATTCGCCCCTTGTCGGCATGCGCCGGGAACATGCCCGTCCAGAGTGCGGTGTGGTCGACAGTCGAGAAGTCGGAATGTCGTTCTAGAAATGCCGCGACCTGATCCTGGTTCTCCCGCGGAAACACCGAGCAGGTGACGTAGGCAATGGTCCCTCCCGGCTTCACGTAGCGGGCGGCGTTGTCGAGAATGGACCGCTGTTCGCCGGTGCGGACGTCGAGCTGGCGCTCGGTCAGCCGCCATTTCGCGTCCGGTCTGCGCCGCCAGGTGCCGGAGCCGGTGCAGGGCGCGTCGATGAGAACGAGGTCCATGCGGCCCTCCAGTTCGGCGAGGCCGACCGGGTTGGCGATCACCTGCACGTTGCGGCATTCGGCCCGCTTGAGGCGGTCGAAGATCGGGGCCAAGCGCGCCTTCTCGGAATCATGGGCGAAGATCTGGCCCTTGTTTTCCATCGCGGCCGACAGGGACAGGGTCTTCCCGCCCGCCCCGGCACACAGGTCGAGCACCTGCATGCCCGGTGCAGCGCCGGTGAGCTCAGCGGCGATCTGCGAACCCTCGTCCTGTATCTCGAACCAGCCTTTCTGGAAGGCGGGCTCGACCTGGACGTTCGGGTGGCGGCCGTCGCCCTCGATCGGTGGGATCCGGATGCCGTGCGGGGCGATGTCGGTCGCCGAGGCACCGGGAAGCTCGCCGATCACCTTGTCGCGCGAGGCGAGAAGCGTGTTGGTGCGCAGGTCGAGCGGCGGGCGGGCGGCGAGGCCTTTCGCTTCCTCGACCCAGTCGCCGCCGAACGCCTGTTCCAGCATCGGAACGCACCAGTCGGGCACGTCGGCGCGAATGGCCTCGGGCGCATCCGCAAGGTCGCGGGCGGCGATGGCGGAGAGTTCGTCGACTGAGAGGGGCTCGGGCGCAAACCGGTCACCCTCGAGCGCGGCGTTGATCTCCTGGGCCTGACGTCCGCTCCCGAGAATCATGCCGCCAAACGCAACCGTGCGCGGCGTATCCGCACAGAGCAGCCAACCGGCGGAGCGGCGGCGGCGTAGAGCGTCGTAAACGATGTTGCCGATCGCCGCGCGGTCGCCAGCACCGGCGAAGCGGTGCGACAGGCCCCAATCCTTCAGCGCATCGGCCGCGGGACGGTGGCGCCGCTCCATATCCTCCAGAACCTCGATGGCCGCAGCCAGCCGTCCGCCCAGTCGCATGCAGGATTTCCTTTCGTCGCGGCGGTCATATAGCGGACGCCGGCAAAACACCAACAGCGTGTGCTGGCCTGCCGCAGTGCAATATGGAGGTGGCGACAGCCGCGGATTTATGACTAGAGTACAGCCAAGCAGAGAAGGGGCACCATGGCGATCCACGCGGCGATCTACCACCTGACGCACTACACCTACGACAAGCCGGTCGTACTCGGACCGCAGGTGATCCGCCTCCAGCCGGCACCGCATTCGCGGACCAAGGTGCTCAGCCATTCGCTGAAGGTCTCGCCGTCCAACCATTTCGTGAACCTGCAGCAGGACCCCTACGGCAACTTCCTGGCGCGCTTCGTCTTCCCCGAGCCGGTGACCGAGTTCAAGATCGAGGTCGACCTCGTCGCCGACATGACGGTCTATAACCCGTTCGACTTCTTCGTCGAGGAGAGCGCCGAGACCTGGCCGTTCGAGTATCCGGAGGAGATCCGCGAGGACCTCGCGATCTACCGCAAGCCCGAGCCGGTCGGGCCGCTGCTGCAGGAGTTTCTCGCGGGAATCGATCGTTCGGAAACGAACACGGTCAACTTCCTCGTCGCTCTCAACGCCAAGGTGCAGCAGCAGATCGGCTACATCATCCGCATGGAAACCGGTGTGCTGACGCCGGAGGAGACGCTCGGCTTCCGCACCGGATCCTGCCGCGATTCGAGCTGGCTGCTCGTCCAGATCCTGCGCAATCTCGGCTTCGCCGCGCGGTTCGTCTCCGGCTACCTAATCCAGCTCAAGCCGGACCTCGTCGCACTGGACGGCCCGGCGGGCACCTCGGTCGATTTCACCGATCTGCATGCCTGGTGCGAAGTCTATCTACCGGGCGCCGGCTGGATCGGCTTCGACCCGACGTCGGGACTGCTCACCGGCGAAAGCCACGTACCACTGGCCGCGACGCCGCATTTCCGCAACGCCGCGCCGATCTCGGGCGGCTATTTCGGCGAGGCGAATGTCGGCTTCGATTTCGCCATGCGCGTCGACCGCGTCTCGGAACATCCGCGCATCACCAAGCCCTTCTCGGACGAATCCTGGGCGCGGCTCGATGCGCTGGGCGACAAGGTGGACGAGATCCTGAAAAGCCAGGACGCGCGGTTGACGATGGGCGGCGAGCCGACCTTCGTGTCGATTGACGATTTCGAATCCGCCGAATGGAACACAGCCGCCGTCGGCCCGACCAAGCGCGAAAAGGCTGACGCGCTGATAAGGCGTCTGCGCGAACGCTTCGCCCCGACCGGCTTCCTGCATTACGGCCAGGGCAAGTGGTATCCCGGCGAGACGCTGCCGCGCTGGACCTTCTCGCTCTACTGGCGCCATGACGGCGAACCGGTCTGGGCCGACGAGAAACTGATCGCCCGCGAGGGCGAGACTACCGCGGCCAAGCCGCAGGACGCACAGCGGCTCCTGACCGAGATCGCGTCGGAACTGGGCGTCGAACGCGACATGGTGGCGGAGGCCTACGAAGACCCCGGCGAATGGCTTCTCAAGGAAGGCCAGCTGCCGGACAATGTCGACCCGTCCAACTCGAAGCTCGCCGACCCCGAGGAACGCAGCCGCATGGCGCGTGTGTTCGAGCGCGGCCTGACCAATCCGAGCGGATACGTCCTGCCGGTGCAGCGCTGGAACGCGGCGGCGACCACCGCCGGCCCGCGCTGGCGCAGCGAGAAGTGGAAGACGCGCCGCGGCCGCCTGTTCCTCGTGCCCGGCGATTCGCCTGTCGGCTACCGCCTGCCGCTGGGCGCCCTGCCCTATGTGCCGCCGGCGCAGTTCCCCTATATCGTCCCCGTCGACCCGACCGTTCCGCGCGGCGCGCTGCCGCCGCGTGCCGAGATCCTGCCGGCGTCTGTCGCCGCGGCCGGCGCCGACGAGATGGCGCAGCGCCAGACGGCCGCTTCCTTCACCGCCGCAAGCGAGCAGCAGGACCGCGTCGAACAGACCTTGACCGAGATCGGCGGCGCCGTGCGAACCGCGCTGTCGACGGAACTGCGCGACGGGCGGCTCTGCGTCTTCATGCCGCCCGTGGAGGCTCTGGAGGACTATCTGGAGCTGATTGCGGCGGCGGAAGAGGCCGCGAAGCGGATCGGCCTGCCCATCCATATCGAGGGCTACGCCCCGCCGCACGATCCGCGCCTCAACGTCATCCGCGTCGCCCCCGACCCGGGCGTCATCGAAGTCAATATCCATCCGGCCGCGAGCTGGAAGGACTGCGTGGCGACGACCACGGCGGTCTATGAGGAGGCGCGGTTGAGCCGGCTCGGCGCCGACAAGTTCATGATCGACGGTCGCCACACCGGCACCGGCGGCGGCAACCACGTGGTGGTCGGCGGGGCGACACCCAACGACAGCCCCTTCCTGCGCCGGCCGGACCTGCTGAAAAGCCTCGTCCTGCACTGGCAGCGCCACCCCGCGCTCTCCTACCTCTTCTCCGGCCTGTTCATCGGCCCGACCAGCCAGGCGCCGCGTGTCGACGAGGCGCGGCACGATTCGCTTTACGAACTCGAAATCGCCATGGCGCAGGTGCCGCATCCGGCCAACGGTCCGGGACCCCTGCCCTGGCTCGTCGACCGGCTGTTCCGCAATCTGCTCGTCGATGTGACCGGCAACACGCACCGCTCCGAGATCTGCATCGACAAGCTGTTTTCCCCCGACGGCCCGACGGGGCGCCTCGGTCTGGTCGAGTTCCGCGGCTTCGAGATGCCGCCCAACGCGCGCATGAGCCTGGCACAACAGCTCCTCATCCGGGCTCTGATCGCTAGGTTCTGGGCGAACCCGGCCGACGGCAGGTTCGTGCGCTGGGGGACTTCGCTGCACGACCGTTTCATGCTGCCGTGGCACGTCTGGCAGGATTTCCTCGACGTGCTCCAGGATCTGCGCACCCACGGCTTCGACTTCGCGCCGGAATGGTTCGAGGCGCAGCTCGAGTTCCGCTTCCCCTTCTGCGGCGAGGTCGAATACGAGGGCGTCAAGCTGGAACTCCGCCAGGCGCTCGAACCGTGGCACGTCATGGGCGAGCAGGGCGCGATCGGCGGAACCGTCCGCTTCGTCGATTCATCCGTCGAGCGGCTGCAGGTGCGCACCGACGGGCTCAACCCCGAGCGCCACAAGGTGCTGTGCAACGGCCGTGTCGTGCCGATGACCTTGACCGACAGCCGCGAGACCGCGGTCGCTGGCGTGCGCTACAAGGCATGGCAGCCGGCCTCGGGCCTGCATCCGGTGCTGCCGGTCAACACGCCGCTGGTATTCGACATCTACGACACCTGGTCGAACCGTGCGATCGGCGGCTGCGTCTACCACGTGGCGCATCCCGGCGGCCGGAACTACGAGACTTTCCCGGTGAACGCCAACGAGGCAGAGGCGCGCCGGCTCGCGCGCTTCGAACCGCGCGGCCACACCCCCGCGCCCTATATTCCGCCGGCCGAGGCAGCCAATCTCGACTTCCCGATGACGCTCGACATGCGTCGGCCGGTGTTCAGGTGATCGCAGGAGAGCCGAAACGGGAGGCACCCTCCGGCCGGAGCGGGCGGAGCCTGCTCGCCGGATACCGACCGATCGCCGGCGTCACCGACGAGATGCTGGATTCTTCCGGCAATATCCGGCCCGGCTGGGACACGCTGATCCAGGCGCTGTCCGACATCCCCTACAAGGACCGCACCGAACGGTTCGGCCGCGCCGACCAGTATCTGCGCGACGCCGGCGTCTACTACCGCGTCTACGAGGGCCAGGGCGCGCGCGAACGGGAATGGCCGCTTGCGCACCTGCCGCTGATCATCTCGGAAACCGAATGGCAGGACATCTCCGCCGGGCTGGAGGAACGCGCCGAACTGCTGGAGCGGATCGTCGCCGACATCTATGGCGCCAACATGCTGGTGGCGCGCGGACTGATCCCCCCCGCGCTGATCGCCGGCAATCCCCAGTTCCTGCGTCCACTCGTCGGCATCCAGCCGGTCGGCGGCAATTTCCTGCATTTCTGCGCCTTCGAGCTGGGGCGGGGACCGGACGGCCGTTGGTGGGTGCTCGGCGACCGGACCCAGGCTCCCTCGGGTGCCGGTTTCGCGTTGGAGAACCGCGTCGCCACGACGCGCGCGCTGCCGGACCTGTTCGGCGACATGAACGTGCACCGGCTGGCCGGATTCTTCCGGCAGTTTCGCGACACGCTCCTGTCGCTCGCCGAGGATCCGGCCGGCCGCGCCGCGATCCTGTCGCCGGGGCCGCTCAACGAGACCTATTTCGAGCATGCCTGGATTGCGCGCTATCTCGGCATATCGCTGCTCGAGGGCGAGGATCTACGGGTCTCGGGCGGCAAGGTCATGGTGCGCACAGTCTCCGGGCTCAGGCCGGTCAGCGTGCTGTGGCGGCGCATGGACGCCGACTTCATGGATCCGCTGGAGCTCAACGGCGAGTCGCATATCGGCACGCCCGGCATGGTCGAGGCGCTGCGGAGCGGCACGATCGCGATGGTCAATGCGCTCGGATCGGGCATCGTCGAAACGCGCGCCCTGCTCGCCTTCATGCCCGGGATAGCGCGTGCGCTGAATGGGTCCGAGCCGAAGCTGCCCTCCGTCGCGACCTGGTGGTGCGGACAGCCGCGCGAGCAGCGCCATGTGATGGACAGGCTCGACCGCATGGTGGTCGGTCCGGCGCTGTCGACCCGCCTCCCCTTCGAGGACCCCGAAGCGACGCGGCCGGGTTCGGCGCTCGACGTCGATGAACGCGCCGACCTCCTCGCGCGCCTGGCGGCCGATGGCGCTGCTTTCGCCGCCCAGGAGGACGTCACGTTGTCGACCACGCCGGTCTATTCGCACGGGCGGCTCGTTCCGCGGCCGATGTCGCTGCGAGTCTTTGCGGCGCGGACGAAGGAGGGCTGGAGCATCATGCCGGGCGGCTTCGCGCGCGTCGGGCGCACCAACGATGCCGCCGCGATCGCCATGCAGCGCGGCGGACAGGCGGCGGACGTCTGGATCGTCAGCGACCGGCCGGTCAAGCGCGAAACGCTTCTACCAGACGAGAAGGGCCCGGCGCGACGCTATGCCAGCGGCAACCTGCCGAGCCGCGCGGCCGAAAACATGATGTGGCTCGGCCGATACTCAGAGCGGCTTGAAGGCACGGTGCGGATCCTGCGTGCCTACCACGTCCGCCTTGCCGAGGCCGCCGATCCGGCGCTGCCGCTGCTCAAGACCGTGCGGGCCTATCTCGACTTCCTCGGCGTCGACGCGACCTGCGCCGTTTCTCCCGGCGTGCTGCGGACCATCGACAACGCAACCGGCAGCGCCGGCCAGATCCGCGACCGGTTCTCGCCGGACGGCTGGCTGGCGCTCAACGACCTGTCGAAGACGCTGCACCGCTTCGCCGACAAGGTGGAGCCCGGCGACGACGCGGCCCGCGCGATGACAGTGATCCTGCGCAAGCTCGCCGGTTTCTCCGGCCTCGTGCACGAGAACATGTATCGCTTCACCGGATGGCGCTTCCTCGAGATCGGCCGTCGTGTCGAGCGCGGCATCCACATGGCGCGCGTCGTCGGCGCCCTCGCCTCCACCAAGGCACCCGACGGCGGCCTCGACATGCTGCTGGAAATCGGCGACAGCGTGCTCACCCATCGCCGCCAGTTCAGCGTCAACGCGAGCCGGCGCTCGGTCATCGAGCTTCTGGCGCTCGACCCGCTCAACCCGCGCTCGATCGCTTTCCAGCTCGACCGTCTGAAGGCCGGCGTCGCCGAACTGCCGGGAAACGAGACCGGACATCTGACGGCTGCCGCGAAGGAGGTGCTGAACCTTCACACGCGGGTTTCGATCTGGGAGGCCAAGGATCTCGACGGTGCCCAGTTCAACGAGATCGTGTCAGGGCTCGGCGCCGTCTACGACTCGATCTCGCACAGCTACTTCGTCTGACGATGCTTTACGACGTCCGCCTCAATCTCCACTATGACTATCCCTACCCGGTCGAGGGCGGGCGTCATCATCTTCGCACGATGCCGCTCACGCTGCCGGGAATGCAGCGCGTGATCGCGGCGAACATCGCGCTTTCCCCGAAGCCCAGCGAACAGACGGCGTTTTCCGACTTCTTCGGCAACGCGGTTACGTCGATCGCCTTCCGCAAACCGCACGATACGCTTGACCTCACCATGAAGGCGCGCATAAGCGTCACCCGGCCCGAACCGCCGCTCGACATATCGCCGACCCTCGAAGGCCTGAAGTCCGAGATCGACGCGACACTGACGCTCCATGCGACCTCGCCGCATCATTTCCTTGCCGGAAGCCTGCATTCGCCGCTAGAGCCCGCGATCACGACCTATGCACGTGACAGCGCCGCGTCCTCGCGCAGCGTCTACGAGCTCGCCTTCGACCTGTGCAAGCGCATCCACGCCGATTTCGACTACGAGCCGGACGCCACCAATGTGCGGACCCTATCGCCCGAAGCCTTTCGTCTCAAAGCGGGCGTATGCCAGGACTTCTCGCATGTGATGATCTCCGGCCTGCGCGGGCTCGGCGTACCGGCCTGCTATGTCAGCGGCTTCATCCGCACCATCCCGCCGCCCGGGAAAGAGCGGCTCGAAGGCGCGGACGCGATGCATGCCTGGGTCAGCGTCTGGTGCGGGCGCGAAGCGGGCTGGCGCGAATTCGACCCGACCAATGCGATCCTGGCGGGCAACGACCACATCGTCATCGGCTACGGGCGCGACTATGCCGACGTCGCCCCGATCGTCGGCGTACTGCGCACCGTCGGACGGCACTCCTCCGAGCAGTCGGTCGATGTCATTCCGGTGGCTGAGTAAGCCTGCCCCGCACAAATACGATTGTGGCAAAGGCGGCGACAGAGACCAGCGATACAGCGGCCAGCGTCAACAGTGAAGGGACGATGCCAAGACGAGCCAGCATCGCCGAGAAGGCGAAGGGTGCGAAGGCGGCCGAGAACTGCCGCGCCGAAGTCGCCCATCCCACCATCGCGCCGTAGCCGGAGCGGCCAAACAGCTCGAGCGGAAGCGTGCCGCCGACGATGCTGTTCAGGCCCGACCCAAGCCCGAACATAACGACGAAGGCGAGCGCCCCGGGCAGCCACGGCGTGGTCAGCAGCAGCGCCACCAGACCCGCCGGAAGCAGACAGGCCGAGATGACGGCCAGCCATGCTTGCGGCAGGCGGCCGCCGAACACCATGTTGACCAGGCGGCTGGCGACCTGGGCCGGCCCGAACAGCGTGGAAGTCCACAGCCCCGCCGCCCCCATGCCGAGGGCAGCGGTGAGCGGCACCATGTGGATCAGGATCGAGTTCAGCACGAAGCTTTCGGCGGAGAACCCCGCCAGCATGAGCAGGAAGATCGTCCGCCGACCGGCCGACGAAGCCACGGTGTGATGCGCCGGCTCGGCGACGACGACCGCGTGTGCTGCCGCAGCCCTGGCACGGCGCGCATGGCCTGCGATCCAGGCGTGGAGCGGCAGGCAGACGAAAAGATGCAGTGCCGCGAAGACCAGAAACACCTGCCGCCAGTCGAGCACCTCATACAGCCATGTCGTCACCGGCCAGAACACCGTCGAGGCGAAGCCGGCAATCAAGGTCAGATGTGTGATCGACAGCGAGGCGCGCTGTCCGCCGACCTGGACGATGGCGACGAAGGCGGTCGAATAGAGCACGAAGGACGCCGCCACCTGCATGGCCAAAAGCGCGCCCACGAAGGCGTAGGCATTGGGAGCGGCGGCGGCGAGCCCCAGTGCCACCGATGCCGCGAGCGATCCCCAGCTCATCGCGCGTCCCGCGCCGTGCCGGTCGGCGAGCCTTCCTGCCGTCGGCGCGACAAGGCTGCCGGCGACCAGCGACAGGGATAGCGCGGCGAAGATCCACTGCTGTGGCCAGCCGAACGCGGCAGAGATCGACGGTGCGAGGATCGCATAGCTGTAGAACAGCGTGCCGTAGCCGATGATCTGGGTGACGCCGAGCGACCAGATGAGCGCGGCGGGCGCACGCTCCGAACTCATGGGAAAAGCGCCTTTGCGGCGGCGGACGTCGGGACGGCTGGGCGTATCACGGAAGAACTGCCGGAGAGAACTTCTCTTCCTGAAGCGCGCAGCGGCGGTCGTCAACTGCGACGGTGCGCTGGATCAACGACCTTGACGGGTTGTCCGATACGGCGGGCTGAAACTTATCGAACGTGTTCGAGCGAGACGAAAAATGCCCTCACCGCTTCGAACAGGAAGGTTTCGGTCGCCTCGTCGGCGAGGCGGCCGTCACGCACCTTGGTGTTTGCGTGGGTGACGACCACCTCCTGCCAGACGAAGGTGTTGGCAAGCACGCCGCCGAGAATGTTCTTCAGATGCGCCTGCGCGCGCACTCCGCCGAGCGCGCCACCCGACACCGAGGCGATGAACACCGGCTTGCCCTTGAAAACCGAGGCGTAGCCGGGACGCGACGCCCAGTCGATCGCGTTCTTCAACACGCCGGGGACCGAGTAGTTGTATTCCGGCGTCACGATGATCAGCCCGTCCGCGCCTGCGATCGCCTGCTTGAGGGCTACGACCGTCTCCGGAAGGGGATCGAGATCGGCGTTGTAGTGCGGCAGCGAGCCGATGTCGAAACGGGAGAAATCCGCTTCCTTCGCCAGCTTGGCACAGATCGTCTCGACCACCGCCCTCGAAGAGGCGGCGGCCCGAAGGCTTCCGGCGAGGCAGAGTATTTTCGGCACAGTCATAGTCTCGCGAGCCAGGTGGCGATGCCTGGAAAGACGGTGAGGACCGCCAGGCAGACGATCATGGCGAGCACGAAGGGAAATGCGCCGCGGAAGATGTCGCCGACCTTCAGCGTGCGGTCGTCGATTGACGACTTGATGGTGTAGACCGAGAGCCCGAACGGCGGCGTCAGCAAGCCGATCTCGACCGCGACGACCGTCATCACGCCGAACCAGATCAGATCGAATCCGGCCGCTTTCGCCACCGGCAGGGCGATAGGCAGCAGGATCAGCATGATCGAGATGGAATCGATGAAACAGCCCATCACGATGACGAGCGCGAGGAAGAGAAGCAGGAAGCCGTAGGGTCCGAGTGTGCCGCCAATGAGGAATTCCGCCAGCGCCGCCGGCAAGCCCGACATCGCCAGCATGCGGCTGAAGAAGGTCGCCGCCACGATCAGGAAGAGGACCGAGACCGTGATCTGTCCTGTCTCCACCAGCAGCGACCAGAAGCGGGAGCCGGTGAGCGAACGCCGCAAAAGGGCGATCAGCAGCGCGCCCAGCGCACCCATTGCGCCGGCTTCGGTCGGGTTGAGGAAACCGCCATAGAGCCCGCCCAGTACGACCAGCACCAGCATGACGATCGGGGAGCCCTTGCGCAGCATGTCCGCCGCACCCATCGCCTCTCCCGCCGCTCCGCGTCGTTCCTCGACATAGACGAAACCGGGCTTCCACCAGGCCAGAAGCAGGATGGTGAGTGCGAACAGGATCGAGAGCAGAATGCCAGGGCCGACGCCGGAGAGGAACATTCGGCCGACCGATTCCTCCGCCAGCACCGCATAGACGACCATCAGGAGCGAGGGCGGGATCAGCATGCCGAGCACCGAGCTTCCTGCCACGACCCCGGTGGAGAACTTCCGGGTGTAGCCATGTCGCGTCATCTCGGGCACCGCGATGCGCGAGAAGACCGAGGCCGAAGCCACCGAGATGCCGGTGATCGAGGCGAACACGGCATTGGCGAAGACCGTGGCGATGCCCAGCCCCGCCTTCACCCGCCGCAGCATCCGCTCGAAAATGTCGAATGTGTCCTTGCCCACGCCCGAGATCGTGACCAGCAGACCCATCAGCACGAATAGAGGAACGATGGCGAAGAGGTATTCCTCGAGGCTGTCATTGGCGACTGAACCCAACATGCGCAGAGCCACCGTCTCGTTGCGGATGAAGGCGACGGCGCCGAAGGACGACGCCATCATCGCCACACCGATCGGCATGCCGAGCAGGATCAGAAGGAGCAGGACCGCGATGGCCGCGATGCCGATCTCGATACCGGTCATTGGGCACCATCTCCGGGCTTGGCGAGGCTGCGCAGGCGGCTGAGCGCCAAGAATACGAATTGCACCGCCGCGACCACGGCGCCGATGAAGATGAGCGCGCGGAACGGTGAGGTCGGCATTGTCAGGACGCCGGTCACGCCGATGAATTCCCGGTGGTCGATGTCGCGCCAGAGGATGCCCCAGCTCGACCATGCGATGCCGGCGCAAAGTGCTGCGCCGACGAGATCCCACATTGCGCGGATCGCGAGCGCAAAGCGCGGGCGGGATCGCGCCACGGCGTCGAGGACGAAGTCGGTGCTCGCGAGGCGATCGTTCCTGACCGCGGCAGCAAGCTGCAGAAAGACGATGAGGACAACCGTCAACGCGCCGAGTTCGGCGATCAGCGGCAGCGACGCGCCGACGAGGTTGCGGACCAGAACGTCGGCGACAATGATCGCCATGAGAAAGACGATCAGGATCGTGCCGAGCGCGGCGAGACCGTCGACGCCGCGGTTCCATGCCCGCGATGGTCCCCTGATGCCGCGCGGAAGCGTGTCTTCCGCGCGGATGCTCTTGTCGTCATGCTCCATGTCCGCCCCCGGTCGCCGTCAGCGGCCTACATGCCCTTGTCCCAGTCGCGGGCCGGCTTCTCGCCAGCGGCGCGGAGGCCGTCCATGTAAGCCTTCATGAAGGCCTTGCCGGGCAGGCCGCGGGACTCGGCATCGGCCGCCCATTCGCCGGCGATGTCCGGCAGACTGTCGACCCACTTCTGGCGGTCGCCGGCCGGCAGTTCGGAGATCGTGACCGGCGGGTTCTGGCCCTTGCCGAGCTCGAGCATCTTGCCGAAGGCCGCCTCGTGCCGCTCCAGCAGGTCCTTGCCATGCGCCTCGGTGTAGAACTTGCCCGCGGCGACCATCGCCTCCTGGACTGCCGGCGGCAGGCCGTCCCACGAATCCTTGTTGATCGCCACGGCGCCGGAGAAGGCGGTGCCGATGCGGACGCGGGTGATGTAGGGCGCGACCTCATAGAGCTTGGCCGGCAGCACGCCGAGCGCGAGCGACAGCACGCCGTCGGACACGCCCGTCTGGATGTCGGTGTAGAAGGTCGGCAGCGAGCCGTCGACGGCGTTGGCGCCTGTGCCGCGCAGCCACTGGCCGAGCACGCCCGGCGCCGACAGCTTCATGCCGTTCAGATCGGCGACGCCGGTGATCTGCTTCTTGGTGTAGATGTCGTAATCGTCGGTGCCAGTGAGGCCGAGAACTTTCAGGTTGTACTGCTCCCACTCCTTCTTGAACGCCTCGTTGTTCTCCAGGAGGTCGCCCATGACCTTGAGCTGGACAGGCGGGTTGGCGGTGGAGAAAGGCGCGTAGGTTGACGCCTGGCTCAGCGGCAGCTTGGCGCCCTCAAGGAAGGAGAATACCCAGCCGATGTCGGTGACGCCTTCCTGCACCGAGGTGAGCGTCGCGTTGGCCTTGTAGAGCGAACCGCCGAAGGCTTCGTTCCACTTGATCTTGTACTCGCCCTTCTCCGCGAGAAGACGGTCGGTTTCGGCCATGAAGTGCGACTTGATCATGCCCACCCACGGGATCGCCAGCGGGTGGCTCGACGCCACCGTCAGTTCGATCTCCTCCACGGCATAGGCGGCGGTCGGCAGCGCCATCACGGCGCCCATCAGCAGTCCGGTCAATCTGTACATTTCGGTTCCTCCCAGGATCTACAGAATCGTGAATTTCTGGCTCGACATGTCGAGCCGGACCGTCATCGTTCCCTCGTTGATCATCCACGGCCTGACCGTGAATCTGCGTGCCCCGCTTCGGTGCATCGGGTCGCGTTCTGCAATCGCGACAGCCTCGGCCCTCGATGCGGCCCGTACGACGACGAGACCGTCGCCATTCCATTCCTGTTCGTCGTCGCTCCACATCGGACCGGCGGCGAACATGATCCCCTCGCGCTCAAGCTGCATCTGGAACGCCAGATGCTCTTCCAGCCCCTGCAGGATCGGCTCAATCCCGCCCGTGGGCACCGTGAAGACAGCGTAGAGCTGCTTCTGCAGCATGGCGCTGCTGGCTTTCTTCACGTCGGCGACTGGCAGCGCCATGCGTCGTCCCTCCCGGCTCGCCGTCATCCGGCGTTGCGCGCCCCGATTTCGGCTCTGATCTCGTCGCCGTGCTCGTCCAGCGTCGGCGGGGGCAGGATCGACAGGTCCGCCTCGCCGTCGAAGTTGTAGGGCGCGCGAACGGTCGTGAACGGACCCATCTGCGGATGGTCGGCCGAAACCTTGATGTTGAGGTGAACCGCCTGCGGATCCTCCAGCGCCTCGTCCGAATCGTAGGCCGGCGAATGCGGCACCTCGTTCTTCAGCAAGATGGCGCACCACTCGTCGCGGGTGCGGGTTGCGAAGACCGGCCTGAGCACCTCGATGAGATCGTGCTGGTGCTCGATGCGCGCCATGCGCTCGGCAAATCGCGGGTCAGACATCAGTTCCGGCATACCGACCGTCTCGACGAGGCCCTCCCAGAATTTGGGCGGCGAGGAGAGATGGATGGCGATCCATTTCCCGTCCGAACAGGCAAAGGTGTACGATTGCGATACCGTGGGCCGGCTGAGCGGACCCATCACTTCACCGACCGAGAAGTAGTGCGTGAAACTGTCAAGGTTGAAGTGGCACATCGCCTCGAGCATCGAGATGTCGAGCCGGCGGCCCTTGCCGGTGGACACCCGCTCCAGGAGCGCGGCCACGATGCCGAGGGCCGCGTAGTGGCCGGTTACTGCGTCTGCGATAGCCGGGCCGATCACGCGCGGGTTGGTCGGCGGGGTCAGCAGGCGCAGATACGCGCTGGCCGCCTGCGCCACCGTATCGTAGGCCGGCCTGTCCCGCGCGGGACCGGTCTGGCCGAAGCCCGAAATGGCGCAATAGACCAGCCGCGGATTGATCCGATGCAGTTCTTCCTCGCCGGCGCCGAGCTTCTCGGCCACGCCAGGTCGGAAGTTTTGGATGAAGACGTCGGCGTCGCGGATCAGGTCGTGGAAGACGGCGCGGTCGTCCGGCTTGGCGGTGTCCAGCGCGATCGAGCGCTTGTTGCGGTTGTAGGTCTGGTAGTGCGGCGAATAGAGGCCGCCCTTGAAAGCGCGGAAGGGATCGCCCGTCTCGGGCCTCTCGACCTTGATCACATCGGCGCCGAGGTCGGCGAGATGCATCCCGGCGGCCGGGCCGGTGATGTAGGTTCCCATCTCGATGACGCGGACGTCCTTGAGGATCTTGGTCATCGCCTCACTCCGCCGCCGCGGCCGCGGGGCCGTCATAGCCGATGGCAAGATCCGCCTTGTGGGACAGGATGAAGCCGATCGAACGCTGCGATTCCTCGTAGAGGTGGGCGACGAGGCCGGCTGCGCGGGCGAGAAGCGGGATGCCCTTCATCGCCTCGATCGGCCAGCCCGCGTCCAGCATCAGCGCGGGGATCGCGCCCGACACGTTGATGGGCAGCGGACGGTTCATCACTTCCGGCGCGATCCGTCCCAGCATCCTGAGGCATGCGACGGCGTCGCCGGATACGCCCTTTGCGTCTGCGAATTCGAGCAGCACATTGGCGCGCGGGTCGCCGCCGCTATGTTGCGGATGGCCGAGGCCGGGGACCTTCGCCTTCCTCGCCTTCAGTTCCGCGAGGCTCGCGCGGACTGCGCTCTCCAGGTCGGCGCCCGGCGCCTTCGCCGCCTCCAGGATCTCGACGATATAGCGCCCGGCCGTCTCGGAGCTTCCCGCCACCACGGTCCCCATGCCGAGCAGGCCCGCCGACATCGCGCCTTGCCAGGCTTCGGGCGCGGCGGCCAGCGTCATCCGCGCCGCCTGAACGCTCGGCACCAGCCCGTGCTCGGCGATCGCGACCAGGCAGGCATTGGTGATATCCCGCTGCAGTTCGGTCGGCTTGTCGCCCAGCACCAGCAGCCAGAAATAGTCGGTGAAATCCGTCTTGCCGATCAGGTCGCGGCACAGGTCGTGACCGCGGATTGTGATCGAATGGGCGTCGGAGGTCGCAATCGCCGTAAACGCGCCGTCCTGTTTTCCTATGCGCATGGCACTCTCAATTATTTCGCACAGCGAAAGATTTTTCTCTTGCCGGAGGTTAGAGGCCCAATTAGCCTTATGTCAAGGCAGAACGGACGCGGACCCGCACATGGGGCGATCGCGCCCGGCCATCGCGGAGGACAAGAATGCGCGACGTCAACCAGTTCACCCTTACCGATGCGGTGAAGAAGAGCTTCAAGACCGAGGACGGATCCAGGTTCAAGCTCCTGCTCGAAGGCCTGATCGACCATCTGCACGATTACACGCGCGAAATGCAGCTCACCCACGAGGAATGGATGCGGGTGCTGACCTTCCTTTACGATTGCGGGAAGATCTCGACGCCGGAGCGGCACGAATTCATCCTCCTGTCCGACGTGCTCGGCTGGTCGGCGCTGGTCGACATGATCAATACGCGCGGCGGGGCAACCGAAGGCAGCAATCTCGGACCGTTCTATCTCGAGAACTCGCCGAACAAGACGCTCGGCGCCGACCTTGCCGGCGAGCGCCAGGGCGCGCTTGTCCTCGTCCACGGCACCGTGCGCCACATTCTCGGCAAGCCGCTGGCGGGTGCAATCGTCGATACCTGGCAGGCCGACGGATCGGGCACCTACCCGATCCAGGAGCAGGAGCGCGGGCAGGACAAGTATGACCTGCGCGGCGTCTTCGAGACAGACGACCAAGGACGCTACTACTACACCACGGTCCTGCCCAAGCCCTACACCGTGCCGGACGACGGGCCGGTCGGCGACCTGCTGCGCGCCGGCGCCCGCCACAACTGGCGGGCCGCGCACCTGCATTTCATGCTGCGCGCCAAGGGCATGCGCACCAATGTGACGGAGCTGTTCTTCGAGAACACCGAATATATCGACAACGACGCCGTGTTCGGTGTACGCCGGTCACTGATCGCCAAGGTCGAACCCTACAAGGCCGACAAGGCGGGCAATCTGCCGCTCGAGCGCAAGCCGGACGCCATGCTGAAGTTCGACTTCGTCATGGCGCCGGAAGGTTGACGGCGGCGGGACAGGCTTCTCCGGGGAACCCTATGCTCGAAAATACACCGGACAGCGCGCGGCCGGCGGAATTCGTCGAGGCGCTGGCAAAGGGGCTGATGATCCTCGAGAGCTTCGATTCGCAGCATCCCGAGATGACGCTGAGCGACGTGGCGCGGCGGGTGGGGCTCAGCCCGGCCGCGGCGCGCCGCAGTCTCCTCACGTTGCAGGCGATGGGCTATGTCGGCCAGACCAACAAGCGATTCCACCTGCGGCCGAAGGTGATGAACCTGGGTTCCGCTTTCTACTTCTCGGCCCGCGTCGACGAGGTGCTGCAGCCCGAACTGCGCCGGCTGGTGGGAACGTTCGGCGACGCCTCCTCTGTCGCGACGCTCGACGGCCACGACGTCATCTACATCGCGCATTACTCCGAGCAGCGGGCACGTCGGGCAACCGCGGTGGTCGGCGCGCGCTATCCGGCGCACGCAACCTCGCTCGGCCGGGTGCTTCTGGCCGGACTGCCCGACGCCGAATTCGATCGTTACCTGCGCGAGGTGGAGCCGGTGGCGCTCACCCGGATGACGGTCGTCGACAAGGCCGAACTCCGTGCCCTCGTCGAGGAGGTGCGCGAGAAGAATTATGCCACGACTGTGGACCAGCTCGACTATGGCATCACGGCGCTGGCGGTGCCGATCCGCGGTGCGTCGGGACGCACGATCGCGGCTCTCAACTCGTCAGGCTACACCGGCGTCGTGACGGCGGAGGGGCTGGTCGCCCAGCGTCTTCAGGAGCTGCGGCTTTCGGCTGGGCGCATTGCGCTGACGCTGTCGCGCTACCCGGTGCTCGAATCCATCATCGGCACGCGGTAGCGGCCACGCCGCGAACGGGCCTTCCTCCCCCCAAGCGATTGCGGTTGACAGAACGGCGGAGGCAACGTTAGCTTAATCTCGAAAAGATTTTCGCATAGCGAAAACTTTGCATGCAGGCTGCGGCGGATCGCAACAGCCGGCACGATGTTTCTTTGGGAGGAGAGATCATGTGCATTTATTGTGAGTCCGGGCGGATGCCTGGAGCGGAGGGGTCGCGCCGCGATTTCCTCAAGACGTCGATGCTGGTCGGAGCCGCTGCCGCAGCCTCAGGCTTCCTGGCCGGATCGGCGCAGGCCCAGGAGGCGCCGGCTGGGACCGGAACCGAGGGCCGCCGCGTCCTGATCAAGGGTGGCCATGTGCTCAGCATGGACCCGACTGTAGGCGATTTCGATCAGGCCGACGTAATGATCAACGGCAAGCTGATCGAGGCGGTCGGACCGAACCTCGACGCGGCAGGGGCAGAGGTGATCGATGCCACGGGCATGATCGTCATGCCCGGCTTCATCGACACCCATCACCACCAATTCGAGACGGCGCTGCGCAGCTTTCTCGCCGACGGCATCCTGGTGAACGACGGTCTCCCCGCCAACGCGATCAACTACTACGAATACATCCTGCAGAAGTTCTCGATGGTCTACCGGCCGCAGGACGTGCACATCAACGAACTCTTCGGCTCGCTGGCGCAACTCGATGCCGGCGTCACCACGGTGATGGACGTCTCGCAGATCCATCACTCGCCGGAACATTCCGACGCGGTGATCCAGGCGTTGAAGGATGCCGGCCGACGCTCGGTGTTCGGCTATTTCGAAGGCTGGGGCGACAAGGCGAAGTATCCAGGCGACGCGACGCGCCTCAAGACGACGCATTTCGCCTCCGACGACGGCCTGCTGTCGATGATCATGGGCGGAGAGATCTACATCCCCGGCTACGAGAACGCCTGGAAGCTCGGCCGCGAGCTCGGCCTGCCGATCGCGCTGCATGTCGTCGGCACGTTCGGCATGCGCCCGACGTTCGACCAGCTCGCGGAAGCCGGCCAGTTCGGTCCCGACAACATCTTCATCCACATGACCGGCATGAGCGAGATGGCGTGGAAGAAGGCGGCGGATGCGGGCGCGCACGTGTCGCTGGCCGTGCCGATCGAGATGCAGATGCGCCACGGCATGCCCCCGATCCAGACCGCGCTCGACCTCGGCATGCAGCCGTCGCTGTCCTCCGACGTTGAATGCACGATGACGGCGGACCCCTTCACGCTGATGCGCTCGACGATGACGCTGCAGCGCGCCTTCGTGAACGAGAAGGCGCTGGCGGGCGAGAAGGAGCTCCCTGCGCTTCTAACCTCCCGCGATGTGATCCGCTTCGCCACGCTGGAGGGCGCCAAAGGCCTCAAGCTCGACAAGAAGACGGGCAGCTTGACACCCGGCAAGGAAGCGGACGTCATCCTGCTCGACGCGACCGCCATCAACGTGACGCCGCTCAACCACGTGCCCGGCGCCGTGGTGACGCTGATGGAACGCTCCAACGTTGACACGGTGTTCGTCGCAGGCAAGCTTCGCAAGTACAAAGGCAAGCTGCTGGACGTCGACATTGCCAAGCTGAGGGGCGAGCTGGAGGCAAGCCGCGACTTCATCTTCCAGGCCGCCGGCGTGCCGCGCGACCTGTTCAGAGCCTGACGGAGGAGACATCATGGCCCGCCCGCTTCCGCTGTTCCCGACCTCGCTGGTCGGATCCTACGCCCAGCCAGAATGGCTGATCGACCGCAAGAAGCTGGCGGGCCGTTTTCCGCCTCGCGTCCGGGCCAGGGAGCTCTGGCGCGTCGCGCCGGAATTCCTCGACCAGGCGCAGGACGACGCCACCCTTCTCGCCATCCGCGACCAGGAGCGCGCCGGGCTGGACATCATCACCGACGGCGAGATGCGGCGCGAGAGCTATTCCAACCGCTTCGCCACCGCGCTGGAAGGCGTCGACATCGACAATCCGGGCTCGGCGCTCGACCGCTCGGGGCACCCCAATCCGGTGCCTCGCGTGGTCGGCAAGATCAGGCGTCGCCACGCGGTCGAGGTGCGTGACGTGCAGTTCCTGCGCGCCAACACCGACCGGAAGATCAAGATCACGGTGCCCGGCCCCTTCACCATGGCGCAGCAGGCCCAGAACGACTTCTACGGCAGCGAGGAGGAGCTCGCGGTCGACTATGCCGCCGCGGTCAACGAGGAGATCAAGGACCTGTTTGCCGCCGGCGCCGACATCGTCCAGATCGACGAGCCTTACATGCAGGCCCGCCCCGCAAAGGCGCGTGAATACGGGCTCAAGGCGCTCGCCCGCGCGCTGGACGGCGTGACCGGCGAGACGGCGCTGCACATCTGCTTCGGCTACGCCGCCATCATCCACGAGCGGCCGAACGGCTACTCCTTCCTGCCCGAACTCGCCGATACAGCGGTCAAGTCGATCTCCATCGAGACCGCACAATCCGGGCTCGACTGCTCGGTGCTGGCGAAGCTGCCGGGCAAGACGATCATCCTCGGGGTGCTCGACCTCGCCACCCACGACATCGAGCCGCCGGAGCTCATCGCGGCACGCATCCGCCGCGCCCTGCCCTATGTCTCGCCCGAGAATCTGGTCATCGCGCCCGACTGCGGGCTGAAATACCTGCCCCGCGAGGTCGCCTTCGGCAAGATGAAGGCGATGGCCGAGGGTGCTGCGATCGTCCGCGCCTCGCTCTGAGGCGCGCGATCCATCAACCCGCCTGTGATCGGGCTCAGCCCTTCGCGGCCTGTCGTTTGTCCACTTCGGCCTTGCGCAGAATGAAGCGCTGGATTTTGCCGCTAGGGGTCTTCGGCAGCTCGGTGACGAAATCGATCTCGCGTGGATAGGCATGCGCGGACAGGCGCTGGCGCACGTAGAGCCGGAGCTCTTCGGCAAGCTCTGGAGATCCGTGAAATCCGGATGCGAGAATCACGAAAGCCTTCACGATTTCCGTGCGCTCCGGATCGGGAACGCCGACCACGGCGGCTTCGGTTACGGCCGGGTGTTCGAGCAACGCGCTTTCGACATCGAACGGCCCGATCCGGTATCCGGAGGTGGTGATGACGTCATCGGCGCGCCCGACGAAGCTGATCGCACCATCGTCGGTGAGCTCGACGGTGTCGCCGGTGAGGTAGTAGCCGTCCTTTATCGCCGGCGTGGCCGTGCGGTAGTAGCCCTTGAACCACATCAGTGGCGACCGGGCGATATCGACCGCCAGAACGCCGGGCTGGTTGGGTCCGAGTTCCCGGCCGGCATCGTCGAGAACGGCGACGCGGTAGCCCGGCATGGAATAGCCGGCCGAACCGATGCGCACCGGATGATCGAGCCCGTGGTGATTGTTCACGGTCATGCCGGTTTCCGTCTGGCCATAGTGGTCGTTGATCGGCACGGCGAGCGTTGTATCGAACCAGCGGATCACTTCCGGATTGAGCGGCTCTCCGGCGCTGCTGACGACACGAAGCTTGCCTTTGATCCTGGCGGCAGGCTCGGCGCCGGCGGCGATCAGGCCGCGATAGGCCGTGGGAGAACCCGCCAGGTTCGTCACGCCGGCACGGTCGATGATGTCGTAAGTCGATTCCACGGTGAATGCTCCCTCGTAGAGAAGCGTCGACCGCCCGATCAACAGCGGACCCGTCACCGCGTAATACAGTCCGTAGGCCCAACCCGGGTCGGCGATGTTCCAGTAGATGTCGTCCTCGCGCAGATCGACCGCGTCGCGCATATAGACCGCGAAGGACGGCAGCGCCGCGATGGGTACGGGAACGCCTTTCGGCAGGCCGGTGGTGCCGGAGGTCGACATCATCATGATCAGGTCGTCTGCCTTGCAGGCGACCGGCTCGTAACTGTCGGGTCCATCATTCAACGCCCTGCGCAGATCGGTATCTCCGTTCGCGAGCGCCTCGCCCGGAGCAACGAGCGTTGCGATCGTCGGGCAGTTGCCGATGTCGACGAGCTTGGCGCGATTGGCAGAATTCGTGACCACGAGCCGCGTGCCGGCCGTCGCGAAGCGGTGTTCGATGGCCTTCGGCCCGAATGCGGTGAACAGCGGCTGATAGACCGCGCCTATGCGCCACGTCGCAAGAATCATGGCGACGAGCTCGGGAACGCGCGGCAACAGAGCCGCGACGACATCGCCCTTCCGGACACCCGCACGCGTCAGCATGTGGGCGCCGCCGATCGACATCCTGCGCAGGTCTTCAAAGGTGTAGGTCTTGAGTTCGCCGGCAGCAGAGAACCAGCGCAGTGCAATCTTCCCACTGCCGCAATGGCGGTCGCAGCAGAGCACGCAGGCATTGAGGTCCGCGCCGGCGTTTCCGAACACTTCCGCCAACGCGTCATCCAGCCGGAAGCGCTCGACGCGTTCGGCATAGCTGGCATAGCCGCGTGCCACGGGTCTGGCGCTCATGCGGTTACCTTCGTTCGGAATTACCGGCGCGCCCGATCCTGCGGCCGCTTCTCTCCCCGGGCTGGCCGCTTGAGAACGGTCCGGAGCGGATCCCGACTCCAGTTCCGCGATCATGGCGTCGCGCATGACGAATTTCTGCGCCTTGCCCGTTACCGTCATCGGCAACGCGTCCTTGAAGCGGATGTATTTCGGGATCTTGTAGTGAGCGATCTGGCCGCGGCAGAATGCCCTGATATCGTCTTCGGTCGCCTTGCTGCCTTTATGCAGCACGATCCACGCGCACACCTCCTCGCCATAGGTTGCGTCGGGAACGCCGAACACCTGAACCTCCGCCACTGACGGATGACGGTAGAGATATTCCTCTATCTCGCGCGGATAGACGTTTTCGCCGCCGCGGATCACCATGTCCTTCACCCGCCCGACGATCCGGCAGTAGCCGCGCTCGTCGATCGTGGCGAGATCGCCGGTGTGCATCCAGCCGCCCTCGTCGATGGATTCCCTGGTGCGCTCTTCGTCGTTCCAGTATCCGCGCATGACGGAATAGCCACGCGTGCACAGCTCGCCGCTCTCGCCGACGGGGGTGGTGCGCCCGTTCTTGTCGATGATCTTGACCTCGACATGCGGATGAACCCGCCCGACGGTGCCCACGCGATCCTCGAGCGCATCGTCCATCCGGCTCTGGAACGACAACGGACTGGTTTCGGTCATGCCGTAGCCGATCGTCACCTGCGGCATATGGAGGTCGGTGATCACCCGACGCATCACTTCGATCGGGCACGGCGCGCCTGCCATGACGCCCGTGCGAAGCGAACTGTAGTCGTGTCTGCCGAAGTCGGCATGATCCAACATGGACACGAACATGGTCGGCACCCCGTAGAGTGCCGTGCAACGCTCCGCCGCGACGGTCGCAAGCGTCACGCCCGCGTCGAAGGACTCCGCGGGGAACACCATCGTCGCGCCGCTCGCCACGCATGCGAGCGTGCCCATCACCATGCCGAAGCAATGGTAAAGCGGGACCGGGATGCAGACGCGGTCAGCCTCGGTGAAGCGCATGGCACGAGCGTTGAACGTCGCGTTGTTGACGATGTTGTAGTGCGTCAGGGTGGCGCCCTTCGGCGAACCGGTGGTGCCCGACGTAAACTGGATGTTGATCGCATCGTCCGGATCGAGCCCGCTGCTGATCGCGTCCAGCCGCATGATCTGGGCCGGTCTGCCCATGGCCGGCACGTCATCGAAGTTCAGCATTCCCGCGGTCTTGTCCGCGCCCATGCGGATCACCGCCCTTAGCGCGGGAAGCCGCGCGGCGGTGAGCTTTCCGGGTTCGCAACGGCCGATCTCGGGCGCCAGCTGGCGGATCATGGAAATGTAGTCTGACGACTTGAACGAGGCGGCCGTGACCAGCGCCTTGCAGCCGACCTTGTTCAGCGCATACTCGAGCTCGGAAAGCCTGTACGCCGGATTGATGTTGACAAGGACAACGCCGATGCGCGCGGTAGCGAATTGCGTGATCAGCCACTCCGGCCGGTTCGGCGCCCATATCCCAAGCCGGTCGCCCCGGTTGAGGCCGAGGCTCAGCAGCCCTCCCGCGAAGGCATCCACCTCGCGGTCGAGGTCATAGAAGGTGTAGCGCTTGCCGAACTGCGGAAACACGGCGGCTTCGCGCGGACCGAAGCGCGATACCGTCTCGGAGAAGATCGCCGAAACGGTCGCGTGCCGCAGCGGGATTGTCCGATCGCCCGCGACATAGGATCTGCCGTCGACCGGGGCCAGTTGCGCGGCGGATCCATCCACCGCATCGTTCCGGCCCCATAGGCTGGCCGACAGCCCACCCGCCATCGATTGCGACAAGATACTCATCACGGCCTCCCCGCCGACTACATGGCGCGCCAGTCTCCAAGACCCTCGAATGCCGAGGCAGCGCGGTAGATCGTGCTTTCCGCGTAGTCGTCCGCGACCAGCATCATGCCGATCGGCAAGCCTTCGCTCATGCCGCACGGCACGTTCATTGCGGGAAAGCCGCCGGAATTGAACGGCGCCGTATTGCCAACCATCTCGAAGGCCCTCTGAACGTACAGCTCGAGCGACGCGTCGAACGGCGGGATCGGTTGCGGCTTCATCGGCACTGTCGGAAGCACCAGGAGATCGTATTTCCGGAACGCCGCCTGGTATTGGCCGCGCAAGCGGCGCATCAGGTTTTGCGCCTTGCCGTAGAACCGGCCGCGGTAGCGGGTCTGGAAATACTCGCCGAGGAACATGCAGACCTTGAGGCTGGACGACAGCTCGTCCGCACGGTTGCGCCAGTTTGCAAAGTGATCGGTCATGCTCGGAAGGAAGAGGCCGCGGTAGTTGGTGCCGCCTCCATTGCCGTGCATCATCATGTCCTGCAGGCCTTCGACCGTGATCGCGGTCCAAAGGTCGGCACCGAGATTGTGCCCGGGTATCGAGACTTCCTCGACCTCGGCGCCGAGAGCCTTGAAGCGTTCCGCCGCGGCCCGCACCTTCCGGTCGACATCCGCCTCGCTTTCCGGACGGCCGAAACCTTCGCGCAGGATGCCGATGCGCAAGCCGCGACAGCCCCGTCCGATGGCGTCGCTGTAGCGTTCGACCTTGGGCTTGTATTGACGTGGGTCGAGCCCGTCCTGGCCGGCGATGACTTCGAGCAGCAGTGCATTGTCGGCAACGGTCCGGGTGACCGGACCGACATGGTCGATGGTCTGCTCGACGCCCATCACGCCGGTATAGGGAACCAGGCCATGCGTGGGCTTCATGCCATAGACGCCGCAATTGGACGACGGGATACGTATCGACCCGCCCTGGTCGCCGGCAATCGCCATGTCGACCTCGCCGAGGGCCACCAGCACGGCGGAGCCGCTCGATGAGCCGCCGGCCATGTAACCCCGCTTGTACGGGTTGTGGACCGGTCCGGTCGCGCTCGTATGGCTGCCGCCCGACAGGCAGAGATTCTCGCAGGTCGACTTGCCGACAATGGTTGCGCCGGCATCGAGCATTCGTGTGACGATCGTGGCGTCGATCTCGGGTGTATACCCTTCCATGATCGCCGACCCGTTCATCATCGGCACGCCCGCCACGCAGACCGTGTCCTTGACGACGATGCGCTTGCCAGCGAGCGGACCGCTCGTCGCGCCACGAATATCCGTCTTGTAGTACCAGGCGTTCAGGCTGTTCTCCGAACCGCCCGGCCGATATCCTGGAGAGCGCGGATACCGCACTTCCGGGAGGAAGTCGGTTTCCGAGTTGATGCGGTCGTAGCCCTGGATATAGGGCTCCATGATGCCGAGGTAACGCGACAGCTCGTCATCTCCCATGGAGAAGCCCAGGGCTTCGCTCATGTCTCGCATCTGGTTGAGTGACGGGCGCTTGACGGTCATGGCCTGGAACCTCGGTACGTCGCTTGTGGATGGAGCGCTCTCTGGCCGCGCATGAGCCTGCTGACCGGTCTGTCGGGACGCTGCGGGAACAGGCGACGAGCGGTGACCAATGTCCGGCCGCGCGCCGTCGAAAACCGGAATCCCGGCACCAGCCGCAGCAGGTCGCGCCTGCGGCGAGGCGGACGAGCCACCTCCCCGCGTGCGCCGCGCGCCGCCGAGCCCGAGAAAAGCCTCCACCTGCGCCGGATCGGCGAGCTGGGCCGCGTCCAGCTCCTCGGTCAATGCTCCGCGTTCAAACACGACGACCCGATCCGACAGGGCGGCGATAAAATCGAAATTCTGCTCGACGAGAAGGATCGTCAGGCCGCGCTCCCGACGCAGCCTGATCAACGTATCCTCGATCTCCTCGATGATCGAAGGCTGGATGCCTTCGGTCGGCTCGTCGAGCAGCAGCAGCCACGGATCGCCCACGAGACAGCGGGCGAGCGCGAGCAATTGCTGTTCGCCACCGGAGAGCGATCCGCCGGGGCGGTCGAGAAGCCTCTCGATGCGCGGAAAGTCGCGCAGTGCGCGTTCGACAGCAGCACCCTCATCCGCCTCTCCGTAGCCCTGGTAGGCGAGGCGCAGATTCTCTCGAGCCGTCAGCTTCGGGAAGATGCCGCGTCCTTGCGGAACGTAGCCCATGCCGCGATGGGAGCGCATGTGAGGCGGCTGCCGCGTCACGTCTTCGCCTGCCACGGAGATGGAGCCACCGGTCACCGGTATCATACCCATGACCGACTTGAGCAGCGTCGACTTGCCCATGCCATTATGGCCGAGGATGCCTACGATCTCTCCCTGAGCGACGTTCAGATCAATACCGCGCAGTACCGGAATCCGCCCGTAACCTGCGGACAGCGACCTGATCTCGAGTGCTTGCCGAGTTGTCATCAGGTCAGTTCTTTCGTCCGAGATAGACTTCACGGACGCGTGCGTCGGCCATGACTTTGTCGACGTGGTCCTCCATCAGGATCCGGCCCTGGGCAAAGACGGTGACCAGGCCCGCGATCGACCGGATGAACTGCATGTCGTGCTCGACGATGACGACGGCCGCATCGCGGCTGATGTCCGTGACGATTTCTCCGAGCGTGGCGATCTCGGCTGCGGTCAGCCCGGCCGCCGGCTCGTCCAGCAGGACCAGCCAGGGCCGCGACGCGAGGATCATGGACAGCTCGACGCGCTGGCGTTCGCCATGCGAAAGGCTTCCGACCACGCTGTTGGCGAGCGACGACACGGCCAGCCGCTCCATGGCTTCGGCAACCCGCGACGCCACGCTGTCCGCCGCGGTCACGCGATGCGCCGCTAGCCAGACATTCTCGCGAACGGTAAACCCGTCCAGCACGCTTGGGACCTGGGTCTTGATGCCCACGCCGAGCCGCGCGACCTGATGCGGATCCCAGGTGGTCGTCTCATGACCGTTGATCCAGACCTCACCGGACGTCGCTTTCAGCATGCCGGTGATGCATTTGAAGAACGTGCTCTTGCCGGCGCCGTTCGGGCCGATGAGGCAGCGCAACTCGTTGCGTCGCAGCGAGAAGTCGACATTGTCGACGGCGGTTACGCCCCCGAACCGCATCGTCAGGCCGCGCGTCTGAACGACACTGTCAGACATGGGCACGCTCCGCGGGCGAAGCGCCCGGCCTGCGCCTGGCCCCACCCGTCTGCGGGCGCCGGTAGGAGCGCCGCAGCGCGGAGCCGAGCGTCGGCACGACGCCGCGCGGCATCAGAAGCACGCACAGAACAAGTATGGCACCGAGCACCAGCGTATTGTCGATGACGGATTGCTGGCCAAGCGCGAACTTGAGATAGGCAAGTATCATGGCGCCGATCACAGGGCCGACCAGGGTTCCCAGACCGCCGACGATGCACCAGATGATGATTTCCGCCGACTGCCCCAGCGAGAACATCCCGGGCGTCACGATCTCCGCCCAGGATGCGTAGAGAGTGCCGGCCAGGCCGGCTATCGCGCCGCCGATCGAGAACAGCAGCGTCTTGCGTGCACGGGCATCATAGCCCAGCAGTTCGACCCGGAGTTCGTTCTCCCGGATCGCCGTCGCGATGCGACCAAACGGGCTTGCCAGCAGCCAGCGGACCAGCAGGTAGACGATGAGCAGCGCCACCGCGGTGAGATAGTAGTACGCGTCCCCGATGATGTAGGATGACGGGTCGCCCGGCACGTTGAGCGTCTGGAATCCCGGTATGCCGTTGAAGCCGCCGAGCCGTGCCGTGCCGATCACATATTCGGGGCCCGCGGTCGAATTCATGAAGCGGAAGAACAACAGCGTCACCACCAGCGTGATCACGCCGAGATAAACATCCGAGAGCCGCCCGTAGAACATCATGGCGCCGAGCGCCGCGGCGAACAGGAATGGGATGGCGATGCCGAGCAGAAATGGCACGGTGCTCTCGCCAATATTGATCGCGGCGATCGCGTAGGTGTAGGCGCCAAGGCCGAAAAAGGCTGCCTGACCGAAACACAGGATGCCGCCGAACCCCCAGATCAGCCCAAGGCTCAGCGCGAGAATCCCATAGATGACCAGCAACGTCAGGGTGTACGTCCCGATCAGCGCCGGCGCGACGGCCAGAACGATGGCCGCCACGATCGCGACCAGCAACGCATGCTTCATCTCGCCGCGCATCGTCACATCGTCCCCCGGAAGAAGCGGCTGGTTATTCCCTGGGGAAGGAGCCTGAGGAGGACGATTGCGACGAGGAGCAAGGCGATCTCGCCGACCATCGGGGTGGTGGCAAGCGTGAATACCTGCGACGTGGCGCCAAACAAAACGGCGCTTGAAACGAGACCGGCGATGACGGAAGCGCCGCCGGAGATGACCGTGATGAACGCCTTCGCGATATAGGCGCTGCCGATCGTGGGGACGAGGCCGAGAAGCGGCGCGAACAGGCCGCCGGCAAGCCCGGCAAGGGCGGAACCGGCAAAGAACGTGAGCATATAGACCCGCTCGGGATTGTAACCGAGGGCCGACGCCATCGCCGGATTCTGCATGGCGCCTCTGGCCACCAGGCCGGCCCGCGTCCCGGCAAGAACGGCAAACATCGCGACCAGAATGGCGACCGCGGCCAGGATGATGAAGAAGCTGTAGCCGTTGACCTGATACTGGCCGATGGCAAAGCCGGGGATTGGAGGCGAGATTCCGGTCGTGGTGTTGCCAAAGATCATGCTGGCGAGCCCGATCAGAAGAAGGCTCAGGCCCCAGGTCGCCAGCATCGTGTCGACGAGCCGCCCGTAGAGGCGACGGATAATCAATCGCTCCACGATGACGCCCAGCACACCCACCACGATCGGCGCGATGATCAGCATCGCAATGTAGATGTTGATGCCCGACTTGACGGCAACGATGGTGGCGTAACCACCAACCATCATGAACTCGCCATGCGCGAGGTTGATCACGCGCATCATTCCGAACACGACCGCCAGGCCGGAGCTGATGACCACGAGGCTGGCGATCGCGTACAGGATTTCGACCGCGAAGATTGCCGCAAGATCCATTGCGTTTCGTTCCGCTGGTTCATTCGGGGGTTCGGCTGACGAAGTGGCGCCGGAAATCCGGCGCCCGCTACGAGATCAGATCTTGATCTCGTACTGCGTGTTGTCGTCGGGATTGGCTGCGAGGTCGCAGACGCCCTGCGTATCCGATGGCTGGCGCTGCTGGAAGCTCTCGAGAACCTTGAGCTTCTGGCCGGACATCTCCATCAGATGAACGTCGAGAACGGCGTGATGCGTCTTCGGATCGATAAGCACTTTTCCGCCCGGCCCCTCGAACGACAGGCCGCCTTCAATCGCTCCGATGAGCTTATCGCGTCCGACATCGCCGGCCTTTCGCACCGCCTCGGCCCAGACATGGATGCCCTGGTAGTGCGACACCGCGATCTCGTGGATCTGGTCGGTGTTGCCGTATTTCGCGGTCCAGGCCTTGAGGAATGCCTCGTTCGCGGGCGAGACGATCTCCGGCGAGTAGTTGTAGGCGACAAGAATGCCATCGCCTTCCTCGGCGGTGAGCACCTTGTGCTCGTTGCCGATTCCGATCGTCGTGGACGCCATCGGGATCTTGGACTTCATGCCGGCAGCGGCCCACTGGCGGAAGAACGAGAGATGGGGCCCCCCGACGAGCGCAGGCACGACGATATCCGGCGCGGCGCTCTGGATCTTCGCGATCGTCGATCCGAAATCCGCAACGTCGAGCGGGAAGAAGTCTGTCTGCACGACTTCGCCACCGGCATCCTTCGCGAACTTCTCGATCCAGCGCGCGGTGATCTGGCCATAATTGTAGTCGGCGGCCAGAACATAGATCTTCTTGCCCCATTTCTTGATCGCGGCCGGAATAAGAACCTCGACCTGCTGCGAAGGCGTGACACCGATGACGGTGATGTTGCGGTCGCAAACGCCGCCCTCGTAAAGCACGTTGTAGAAATAGGGGACGCCGGACTTGCGCAGGGTCTGGCGGATCGCCTCGCGGGATGCGGACAGAATGCCGCCGTGGACGACGTCAACCTTGTCGACGCGGGCCAACTGCTGGCCGTACTGCGTGTAGAGCGCCATGTCGGACTGCGTGTCGTAGGCGACGATCTCGACCTGGCGGCCGAGCAGGCCGCCCGCGGCGTTGATTTCGTCGACCGCAAGCCGCAGCGCCATGTCCATTGGCTTGCCGTAGGCGTCGAACGCACCGGACGTATCTAGGATCGAGCCGAGCTTGATCGGATCGGCCGCCAGGCTCTTGCCGGCGCTTGCTCCCAGTATTCCAGCACCGGCAACCGCAGCCGAACTGGCCAAGAAAGTCCTTCTGTTGATCATGACATCTTCCCCTGTTGATTTTTGTCTGAACGCTATTTCTGCTGATCGTCCGCCGGCTTCTTCGACCGTAGCGAAGGCGCGGCCCTGGCAGCCGCGTCGGCCGTACGGCCCGCCAGCTGGGAGTCGAAGTCGAGGCCGATTTCGTCGCCGATCTTCTTCATGAAGGGCAGCTGGACCGACATTCCGAGGATTGAATCCAGGGCCTGCCCGAACACCGAGCCATCGCCGCCGGCACCGCCGCCGCCATTACCCATCCCGCTGATATGGTTGATCCGGATGGAATCGATCTTCTCGACCGGCTTCATCATCTGGGTGGCGATCTCGGGCAGCTTGTCGACCTTGTGCATCTCGACCCGCGCCCTCAGCACCGCCTCGCTCTGCCGGTTCTCCGCCTCGATCTGGGCGGACCTACCGGAGGCCTCGGCGACCAGCCGGTCGCGATCCGCGTTGGACCGCAGCTGCACTGCTTCGCTCTCGGCCTTGGCGATCGCTATGATCGTACCGACCTTGGACTTGACCCTGGCGTCGTCGGTTTCGTTCTCCTGAGCGACCTTGAGCACGGCCAGCTTGCGCGCACGCTCCGCCGCCGCGATGTCCTTGGCGGTCTGGACGCTCTCCTGCGCCTCCACCAGCTTGCCGCGGGCGCCCTCCACCTTGGCCTGCTCGATCGATTCCTCACCACGTTTCGCGGCAAGCACGATGGCATTGTCGATCTTGGCCTTCTCGACCTCGAGCAGGGCCTCCATCTCGCGGCGGCGCAGATTGAGGTCGCGCTCTATCTCCGCCTGCTTGATCTCGCCCACCTTGGCGATCTGCAGGGCCTCGGAGTGACGCGCCGCTTCGGTCTTGCTCGTTTCCAGGTCGGTGTTCGAACTGATGCGCTGGCGTTCGATCTCAAGCCGATTGGCGATTTCGTATTCCTGCTGTTCGCGCTCGAAGCGCAGCCGCTCACGAGTCTGCTCAAGCTGCCGCTTCCGTACCGCTATGTCGGATTCCGCCTCGACGTCGATGCGCGCCTTGCGGTTCTCCGCCACCACTTCGGCCAGCCTGCGCATGCCGACTGCGTTGAACGCGTTCGTGTCGTCCAGCGAAGAAAACGGCGTCTGGTCAAGTAGCACCAGTGAGACGAAATCGACGACGAGCCCTGAACGGGAAAGGTCGCCGCGCAGGCGCTTGCCGACCGCATCCGAGAAACCGCTCCGGTCCGCGTGAAGCGCGTCCATCGTCCGCAGGGCGACCTCGGCCTGCGCCGCATCGATCAGCTTGCCCTCCAGCAGCGACTGGATCTCGTCGTCGCGGAAGGACTTCGCCCCCAGAGCCTGGGCGGCCACGGCAATGCCCGCGGGATCGGGATCGACGCGGACCTGAAACTCCATGCCGATATCCACACGGAGGCGGTCTTCCGAGATCAGCGCCTTCGAACCGCTGCGGTCGATGCGGAGCCGGATGGACCGCATGCTGATGCGCTCGACCCGATGCAGGATCGGGAGAGCGAACGCGCCGCCATCGACGATGACCTTGCGGCCGCCCGCACCGGTGCGGATCAGCGCGACGTCCCGGGAGGACTTCACATAGTATCGATTGAGGAAGAGGACGGCGATGACGACCGCGACGACAAGCGCCAGGAATCCGAAAAACCAAACCACGCGGGTCCCCTTTCCCTCATTATTTGAATTGGAAAATACCTAGCTCAGATTGTTTTCCGTTTCAAGCTTTTGTTTTCCGTTTCAAAATTTCGGGACGCGAGGGCGCGTTCGCTTGTGACCACTCGGCGAAAGGGTTGGGCGTTCGGTGCTGAGGCGGACGAGTCCGCGCGAAATGCAGGAATGGATTGGCTCGTTCACGCGCTGCGTTGGTTTATGCGCCGTCCCGCCCCGGTCGGTTAGGCGGTGGATCAGGAGACGCGACTGCAACGCCAAAGGCGTCGCGGAGGGCAGCCAAGTTGGGGCGGGCGTTGTGTGCGGGCGACGCGGAGCTTCAGGCCAGCTGTTCGGTCACGCAGAACTGCACGCCGTCCGCGCGGGCCAGATAGACCGACGTGTCTTTCTTCGCGTTGGAGTAATAGCGACCGTCGCGTGCGCTCTGATAGTCGATCGCCGCGCGTCGGGAATCGTCTTCCCGACGCATCATGGCGGAGTAAAAGTTCATCCCCTCGTAGATCGATTGGCCGAACGAGTTGAGCATCGGTGGGGGTTTCCGCAGCCCCGCCTCATAGCGCTCCCTGAATGCAAGGTTCTGGTCCGTCTGCAATGAGCTGAAATAGGCCGCCGAGACGAAGAGGCGCTTGGTGTTGGCGCTCTCGCTGGCGAGGAGCGAATTCTCTTCCAGCACCGTCGACAGCCGGAAGATGCGACGGTCAAGGTTCATCGCGCCGAAACTGCGATTGAATTCCACGCCGTCCTGGCCGATCAGCGATACGAGGACGATATCGGGCCGGGATTTGGCAATGCGCTCCACCAGCCAGGACGCGTCTTCGAGCCCGAACGGCACATAGCCTTCGAAGACGACGTTTCCTCCCGTTTCCGCGATCGTCCGCTTGGCGACCACATGCGACATCCGCGGCCAGACATAATCGTTGCCGATGAGCGCCCAGCGCTTGACCTTGAGCGTCTCGGTCAGGCGCCGGATGGCAGGCACCAGGTTCTGGTCGGGCGTGTCGCCTATCGTGAACACGTTCGGCGAATGCTCGTTTCCTTCGTAGTGCGGCGTGTAGATATGCGGCACCCTGCCCGCGATGATCTTGTTGAGCCGCTGCCGGACGGAACTCACGCTCATGCCGACGACGCCGGAAATCTCGCCATTGTCCAGGAGCTCGTTGATCTCCCGCTCGAGCGTATGAACGGTGTCGGCATCCGAGTTGAGAAAGATCGGCTCGAGGGGAAGCCCGTTTATGCCGTCGGCGGCGTTGATCTCGCCGATCGCCACCTGCGCGCAGGAGATACACGAAGGGCCCCAGATCCCGGCGGAGCCGCCGATCGGGACCAGCACGGCCACGCGATGCGTCTCGTCGCCGCGTTCCCACGGCAACAGGCCGGCCCGCGGACCGCTGATCCGTGCCTTGGGCACCGAACCGTCGATTGCCTCCATACTGGTCTGCACCCTTCCCCCGGGCAATTGACCACATTTATTTTCCAACTAAAATATTCTACTAGCGGAGACAAATCAATCGCCGAAACGCGAACCGTCACTAGGGAACGAGAAGCGCACGACATGCCGAAGTCCGATCTCCACAGGGATCTGTCCTACCTGATCGCGGGGGCCCATCGCCGTCTCTACGCGAAGCTGGAGCGCGTCGTTCAGCAGGACGGATTGACAGTTGAACAATGGCGCGTCCTGGAGGCGCTGAGCGAACGAGACGGATGTTCGATGGGCGAGCTGGCCGAACTGGTGCTGATGAATCATCCGGCGTTGACCAAGCTCGCGGACAGGATGGTTGCCGACGGTCTCATCCACCGGGTGGCGGACACGTCCGACCAGAGGCGCGTCCTGGTTCACAATACGGAGCGCGGCAACGCGTTCTTCCAGCGGGTCGAACGCAGGGTTGCCGTGCACAACAAGCATCTGGAGCATTTGATCGGAGCGTCCAAGGCCGCCGCGCTGCGGGCCCTCCTCGAAGACCTCGCGAGCGAAGAACTCGAAGGGGCACGAGGCTGACCGCCCGGCCCGTCCGGGAGGCTTAGCCGAATTGACGTTTCGTGCAATCGATCCTCGGTCATAGCCGGACGCCAACCATGGCGCGCCCAGATGAGGCTGGTCGGACATGTGTGATTGAAGGAGTTGGCTAGGGAACCTCGGTTCGAACCAGGACTAACGGAGTCAGAGTCCGATATTTGTGCTTTGTTTTCAGGCGATTAGATTTTTCATTTTGTCAAACTGCGCCTCGTTGGACAATGGCCTGAGGCGAACCAGTCGCATGGACGAACGATAGTCTGCGCAGCCGAATGGTGCTGATATCTAGCTGAGGCTGCTAGAGGCGGTCGCCGGCTGAGCTTTGGCAAGAAGCGCCATGGTTTCGCCCTCCCCTGCGCCTGGCTAGCGTTGATACCACCCACTGAAAGCGACAAGCTGCCAACTCCGCAGGACGATGTCGGCAACCACTGGTGTCGATCTGTCATGCAATGTCACATGGAGTGAAACTTGTTGCGGCTACTGCGAAAAGACCACTGTAGTCTGCCCGTTCAGCATCACTCGGCCTTCAAGGTGTAACTTGACTGCCCGAGCGAGCACTCGGCTTTCGATGTCGCGGCCGGTCGCCACGAAATCGTCCGCGCTCATTGCGTGGCTGACGCGTTCAGTCTCCTGCTCGATGATCGGGCCCTCGTCGAGATCCGGCGTGACGTAGTGTGCGGTCGCGCCGATCAGCTTGACGCCGCGTTCGTGCGCCTGGTGATAGGGCTTGGCACCCTTGAAGGACGGCAGGAAGGAATGGTGGATGTTGATGATTTTGCCGTAAAGCCGCTTCGACAGATTGTCCGACAGAACCTGCATGTAGCGCGCAAGGATGACGAGGTCGGCGCCAGTCTGGTGCACCAGATCGAGCAGCTTTTCCTCCTGCTCCGCCTTGCTGTCCCGACTGACCGGCCAGTAGTGATAGCGGATGCCTTCCAGTTCGGCGGTGCGCCGGCTGTCCTCGTGGTTGGAAACGATGGCAGCGACCTCGGCATCGAGCCAGCCGACCCGAATCTGGTAGAGCAGATGAAGCATCGCGTGGTCGAATTTCGAGACCATGATGATGATCTTTGGCCGATTCGCTTGGTCGGCGATCGTCGTCTTCATGCCGAACCGCTCAACCGCCGGTTTTAGCGTACGCTCGATGTCCTCCTTGGAAACGCGCTCGGACACCGTGAAGGCAATGCGCATGAAGAAGCGTCCGGTATGCCGGTCCCAGAACTGCGCACTCTCGCCTATGTTGGCACCGGATGCAGCGAGTTCGGTCGTTACGGCGGCAACTATGCCGGGCTTGTCCTCGCAGGACAGGTTCAGTACGAAATTGCGGTCGGTCATTTTTTCCTCAGAATTTTGCTAGTCGGCGGCGCTCAGAGCGCCGTTTCAAACTCGGGCAGAATGATGAAGAGGTCGCGGACCAGGCCGTCGTCGGCGACCTGGATGATCGGCGCTTCCTCAACCTTGTTTATGGCGACGATGACCTTCGAATCCTTCATGCCGGCGAGGTGCTGGATCGCGCCGGAGATGCCGCAGGCGACGTAGAGCTGTGGGGCGACGACCTTGCCGGTCTGTCCGACCTGCCAGTCGTTCGGCGCGAAGCGGGACCGCCGCACGGGATGCGCCGACGGGGGCAACGAGCTTGTCGGCGACGGGCAGGATGACCTCCTGGAATTTCTCCGAGGAACCGAGCGCGCGGCCGCCCGAGATGATGATCTTCGCCGAGGTGAGTTCCGGACGTTCGCTCTCCGACAGCCTATACTCCACGAATGATGATAGATTCGGGTCGGCTGCCGCCGAGACGTGCTCGACGACAGCCGTATTGCCTTGGGAGGCTAACGGAAAGGAGACCGTGCGCACTGTTACCACCCGCATCGGATCGGTCGACTGTACGGTCTGGATCGCGTTTCCCGCGTAGATCGGCCGCTCGAAGGTGCGCGCGCGGCCTCCTCGACCCCGATCTCGTCGACCACCCGCTTGACCGGGACAAGAACCTTCATCGCAGCAAACCCTCCAGGTCCGTATTCAGACCGCCGCCAGCCCTTCGTCTATCGCCGCGACGATCTTCTTCACATCGTTTGTCGTGATCACGAGTGGTGGGGACAGTATGATGTTGTTGCCCGAGACGCGGATCATTACTCCCGCCTCGTAGGTCTTCTCGAAGACGAGACCGATTACCTTCTTGTCGATCGGCTTCTTCGTGGCGCGGTCAGCGACGAGTTCCAGAGCCACCATCAGCCCCTTGCCCCGCACATCGCCGATCAGTCCGTGCTTTTCCTGCAGCGCGAAACAACCGGCCAGCAATTCATCACCGCGCGCCGCAGCATTCGCCGGCACGTTCACCTTCTTCATCTCCGACAGGCAGGCAAGCGCTGCCGCCGCGCCGACCGGATGCGCCGAATAGGTGTAGCCATGACCGATCGCGCCGAACGCTGTTGCGTCGTTCTCGAATACGTCGGCGACCTTCTCCGAGATCATCACCGCACCGAAGGGGAAATAGCCGTTGGTGATCGCTTTCGCCGTGCAGGTGAGATCGGGCCTCACGCCCCAGAGACGGGAGCCCGTCCAGGCGCCCGTCCGACCGAAGGCAGTGATGACTTCGTCAGCGATGAGCAGGATGCCGTGCCTGTCGCAGATTTCACGCACTCTTGGCATGAAGCTCTCGTGAGGTGGGATGACGCCGCCCGCACCCAGGACCGGCTCCATGATGAAGGCGGCGATGGTATCGGCGCCCTGGAAGGCGATTTCGTCCTCGAGCGCGGCCGCGCAGAGCTCCGCCAGCCTTGCCGGATCGGTCTCGTTGAAGGGATTGCGATAGGGCCAGGGGCAGGTGATATGGAAGCAGCCCGGCAGCAGCGGCTCGTAGTTGCGGCGGAAATTGGCATTGCCATTGACGGAGGCACCGCCGAAATGCGTGCCGTGATATCCCTTTTTCAGGCTCAGGAATTTGGTGCGGTCCCTCTCGCCGCGGATCTTGTGGTACTGGCGCGCGAGCCGCAGCGCCGTTTCCACGCTGTCCGATCCGCCGGACGTGAAGAAGGAGCGGACCAGCCCATCCGGCCTGAACCATTCGGCAAGCTCGTAGGAAAGTTCGACCGCCGGGCTTGTCGAGGTGCCGCGGAAGGCGGAATAGTAAGGAAGCTCGTCAAGCTGGTCGGCGATCGCCTTCTTTACCGGATCGCAGGAATAGCCGAGATTGACGTTCCAGAGACCGCCCACGGCGTCGAGCGTCTTGTGACCGTCGACGTCTGTCAGCGTCACACCTGCGGCGGCGACGATCAGCTTCGGCGGGTGCGCGCGCATTTCGGCGGGATGGGCCATCGGATGCCAGATATGTCTGGCGTTGTTCTCCTTCAGAAAATTGTTGTCGCGCAGCATCACGATTCCTCCTGCAACAGTGTGTCGACGCCGAGAAGGGCGAGCGCCCTGGCGTAGCTTCCGGCCGGGTCGCGGACGTCGAAATGCACGGTCTTCATGCCGAAATCGATGCCGCCCCTGATGTTCTTCAACTGATCGTCAACGAAGACGCATGCCTCCGGCGGCAGGCCGAGCCCGGCCGTCACCAGGGCGAAGGCGCGTTGGTCCGGCTTCAATATGCCGGTGTAGGTAGCATCGACGATGAGATCAAAATCCTTGAGAAAGGGCAGCCTGTCGCGGAAGCTGGCGCCATAGAACAGGTCGAGTTCGTTCGAGAGGATGGCGAGCTTTTTGCCCGCCGCCTTGGCGACGCTGATGGCGGCAAGGGCTTCGGGCCGGATAATGGAAGACGGCTCATCGCCCCTGATGCGCTGGAGGAACTTCGGCAGAGTGTCCCATACCTCGCCCACCAGTTCGCCCGTCTCGCGCGCCCGGATCGCCCAATAGTCGCGCTCGCTGATCTCGTCAGCCTGCATGGATCGCCAGAGCGGATCGCTGTCGGGATCAAAGGGCCCAATCCATCGGAGCGTGCCGGTCGGCAGGCCGAGCGTCCGTTCGCTCTCGCGATGAGTCTCGAAGACGGTACGCGAGATCACGCCACCGAAATCGAGGACGAGCGCCTGTGCTTCGACGATCATTCCGCGGCTTCCTTGCCAACGCGAATCTCGTCAGGAACCTCGCCGCCAATCGCCATGGTGACTTCGTTGGCAGCCTTCCGCACGGCCGATGCAATCAAGCGCTCGCTCTCCGACGCGAAGCGCGAAGCCACCGATGCGACGGCAATCGTTCCATAAACCTGGCCGGTTGCGTCGAAGAAGGGGGCCGCAATGCCCACCACTTCATTTTCAAAAGTCCGCGCGGAGATCGCGAAGCCACGTCTCCGGGTATCGGACAGGAGCTTGCGAAGGTCGTCCGCCCTGTCCACGGTTTGGTCGGTGTGCTTTTCGAAGCCATTGGCGCGGAGAAAGTCCTCAATCGTGCTGGCATCCGCGAAGGCGAGGTAGGCTATGCCTGATGCGGTCGCATGGAATGGCAACCGCTGCGACGGATCCACATAGACCCTGGTCGATCGCTGCGGCTCGGCGATCCCGATCGTTATCATCCCCGATCCAGAGCCAAGCGCAGCGTGTGCTGTCTCACCGGTTTCGGCGGTGAGGCTTTGAATTACAGGCTCCACCACCGAGGCTATTGGGAAGCTTGTCTCCCGCACCCGCGCCAGTTTCAGAATTTGTCGACCGAGCCGGAATTTCTTTGTGATCGGATGCTGCTCAACGAAGCCGCCGCGGATCAGGCTGTTGAGCAACCGCAAAGTCGTGGCCTTGTCGTGCCCGGCTTCACGAGCCAGTTCGCTCAAACCCCATTCCGGTTCCGCGACCGTGAAGAATTCCAGCAAAATCAGAGCCTTGTCGACCGTTCCCATTGTCTGGGCCATCTCGTATCCACCCCTCCGAAACGCACTCGCTTGTGCCGCCGGCACAATACCCTTGACAGATGCAGCGCAAGCTTGCAACATATTTTCACCGTCGGTGATAATAATGAACCGAATAGCCGGCGTCAACATGGGAGTTTTTCGCAATGCGCGCAGAATGGATCGCGGGGCTGGCTGCAGCCCTCGCACTGTCGACCAGCATGTCCGTAGCTCCGGCCTTCGCCGAGTATCCGGAGCGTCCAGTCACCTTCATCGTCCCCTGGCCTCCGGGAGACATCGAGGATCAATTGACCCGCCTGATCGCGGAGGAGATGACCAAGGAGACCGGCGTGGCCGCCAAGGTCGTCAACCGGCCGGGCGGCGGCGCTGTCGAAGGCGCAACTGCCGTGTCTCAGTCTGACGCTGACGGCTACACGGTCGGCTCGTTCGTGATCGACGTGCCAACCATGCACATCATTCGCGCCAATGCGACCTACACCCGCGACACATTCGAGCCGATCGGGATTTTCATGACTTACCCGTTCGCGCTGGTGACACTGAAGGACAAGCCCTACAAGAACATGTCGGAGCTTGCCGACTATGCGAAGTCAAATCCGGTCAAGCTTGCCCATTTCGGCTATGATCTGATCCCCTCGATGGCGACGTTCGCGGCGGCCAAGAAGCTGGGTTTCAAGTATAGCGCCGACGCAGCCTACGAGATGGTGGACTGTTCAACACTCAAGAACGGCGACGCTGACGTCATGAACACGACGATGCAGCTGGTCCTGAGCTGCCTCGACGACATCACGATCCTCGCTGCCTACACCGAAGAGCCGCTTACGATCGCACCCAATGCCCCGTTGCTGTCTAGCCAGGTTCCGGGCCTCGACATCACGCTCTGGAATGGCCTCTTCGTTCCGAAGGGGACGCCGCAAGAGGTGAAGGACAAGATCGCAGCGATCGCCGAAAAGGCAATCCAGTCTGAAAAGGCAAAGGCTGTAGTCGCTCCTTCCGGGGCGCCACTCTACTGGATGGGGGCTGATGAAGCCAAAAAGCATATCGACCAGGATTACGCTCGGGCGGAAGAAATCCTGAAGCTGATCGAAGAATGATGAGGTAGAGCGCGCCTAGGGGCGCGCTCTCCTCTCCGCTGGAGATCTTGCCATGACCAGAAGCGGCCCTCCCCGGACCGAGCTTGAGATCGTCGAGGACGAACTGGACGAAGTTGTGCCAACACCGGCTGAAGGACTGGCCGCGCTGGTATTCACGTCTGCGGCATTGGTGCTGCTCGTGCTGGCGCCATTCGCGACGCGGCAACAGCCTGCCGGAAAGGGCTGGTATCTCGCGCCGGTCAACTGGCCGGCAATCAGCCTCGGCCTCGTGATAGTAGCCGGCGCTGTCCTCGGCTGGCGCTTCTTCTCGGCGTTTCGCAGCGCCACGGACAAGGCGGGTTTCCGGCGGGATGCTCTCTGGTCGCTCGGCGGAATGGGACAAGCGCTGGAATACAGTCTCTGGTTCTGCCTCTACTTGCTTGCGGTGAGCAATCTCGGCTTCGCGATCGCCACGCTGGCCTTCCTGCAGTTCGTCGTCTGGCGCGCCGGTTTGCGTGGCTCGAAATGGGTGCTGACGGCTTTTCTTATCACGGCCGGAATCGTCGTCATCTTCAGACTCGGTATCGGGCTCTGGTTCCCGCTCGCGCCGATCTTCCGCCTCCTGCCCGACTGGGTCGGCAACAACTTCGGGAGCATATTATGATCGACGCATTCCTGCTCGGCCTGGAAAATGTCGCCCAATGGCAAGTGGTGCTGGCCCTGATCGTCGGGGCTCTGCTCGGGATCATGGTTGGCGCCGTACCGGGGCTGGAGCCGGCCGGGGCGATGGCGATCCTGCTGCCCTTCAGTCTTCAGCTTGACCCGCTGCCCGGCGTGACGCTGCTGCTCGGTTCCTATGGCGGCGCCTGGTACGGCGGAGCGATCCCCGCAATCCTGATCAGGGTGCCCGGCACTCCGGTCAACGTGCTCACCACCTATGACGGTTATCCGATGGCCAAGCGCGGCGAGGCGCACCGGGCGCTGTCAATCGCCTATTCCTCGTCGTCCATCGGGGGAACTGTCTCGGTGCTGGCGCTGGTCCTTCTCGCGCCGTATCTGGCAACGGTAGCCGAGCGCTTCGGCGCGCCCGAATATGCGATGGTCGCCGTCCTGGCACTGGTGTCGGTGCTGCTGGCGCACCAGAAACATGTCGTGGCGGCGCTTCTGTCGCTCGGACTCGGATTGTTCCTGGGCTCCGTCGGCTTCGAATCGCCCTTCAATACCCAGCGTTACACCTTTGGACAGCAATGGCTGCTCGGCGGCGTACCGATGGTGCCGGTCGTCATCGGCCTTTTCGCCATGTCGCAGGCTTTCGTACTGCTGGGGACCGATAGCAGACGTAGAAACGTCGACACCTTCGCCCAGCATAGCCGCTTCCGCGGGCTGATGGAGGTGTTCCGCTATCCGCGCACGCTGGCACGGTCGTCCGGGCTCGGCGTGGTCATGGGGCTCCTGCCGGGGGTCGGGGAATTCGGTGCGCAGTTCCTGTCTTACTCGCTCGCCCGGCGCTTCTCGAAGAAGCCGGAGGAGTTTGGCAATGGCTCGCCGGAAGGGCTGGTCGCGTCCGAAAGCTCGATCAGCGCCTGCACCTCGACCGTTCTGGTGCCCCTGCTGTCGCTCGGCATTCCCGCCGACCCGTTGATGGCGATGTTGCTCGCGGTCTTCATGATCCACAACATCATTCCTGGCCCGCAGCTCTTCGCGCAGCATCCCGATTTCATCTCGGGACTCTACACTTCGCTGTTCTTGCTGAACGTCGTCGTCCTGATCTTCCTGCTCTTTGCGACAAATTACATTGTCAAGCTGTCGAGCCTCAATCCGAAGATCATCGGCGCGACCATCCTCGTGCTCGCGCTGATCGGGTCCTACACACAGAACTACCGCCTCTCCGACGCGCTGATCACGGTGATCTTCGCCGTCATAGGTCGCTTCATGCTGAGAAACGGCATCCCCGCATTTCCGCTGGTCATCGGGCTTGTCCTGGGACCGATGCTGGAAGTGCGGCTGAAGCAATCGCTCAGCCTCTCGAACGGCGATCCGACGATCTTCCTGACCCGCCCGATCGCAGCCACGCTGCTTGCATTCGCCGTCGCGGCAGTCGCCTTGTTTGTCGTCGCGCAGGTGCGATCAGCCCGAGCGACGCCTATGCCATCCCTCTCGTCGAATGAGGGCTGAGGCAATGCTGCAGCAACAAATCGATGCGCTGCGTCGCGTTCCGGTTTCGCCCCAGGAATTGTTCATCGGTGGCAAATGGCAGGCCGCCGAGGCCGGAGGCACGCTCGACGTGATCTCGCCGATCGACGGCAGTCTGCTGACCCGTATCGCCGATGCCGGCCCTGGCGACGTCGACTGTGCCGCGAGAGCCGCTCGCGCCGCTTTTGACAACGGCCTGTGGTCGCGTGCCGCTCCGGCCGAACGCAAGAAAATCCTGCATCGGATCGCCGACCTCATCGAGAAGCATTCGGTGGAACTTGCAACACTCGGCGTGCGCGACAACGGCACCGAGATTTCCATGGCACTCAAGGCAGAGCCAGGCAGCGCAGCCGGCACTTTCCGCTATTACGCGGAGGCGATCGACAAGATCTATGGCGAGATCGCCCCAACGGCTGAGAATGTTCTCGGCCTGATCCACCGCGAGCCGGTTGGCGTCGTGGCCGCGATCGTGCCCTGGAATTTCCCGTTGATGATCGGCGCCTGGAAGATCGCGCCCGCGCTCGCGGCAGGCAACTCCGTTGTGCTGAAGCCGGCCGAGACAGCGTCGCTGTCGCTCCTGCGCCTCGCCGAAATTTGCGCGGAAGCCGGCCTTCCGGAAGGCGTCTTCAATGTCGTCACCGGTCGCGGTGCGGTCGCAGGCGAGGCGCTCGGGCTCCACATGGACGTCGACGTGCTCGCCTTCACCGGGTCAGGGGGCGTCGGCCGCAGGCTGCTTGAATATTCCGCACGTTCCAACCTCAAGCGCGTCTATCTCGAACTCGGCGGCAAGTCCCCCAACATCGTTTTCGCCGATGCGCCGGACCTGGATCAAGCCGCTAAGGTCTCGGCCTATGGCATATTCCGAAATTCCGGTCAGGTTTGCGTTGCCGGCTCGCGCCTTCTGGTCGAACGCTCGATCCAGGAAGAATTCGTCGAGAAAGTCTCTGCCATTGCGTCCAAGGTGAAGGTCGGTGACCCGCTCGACCTTGCAACCGAGGCCGGGGCGGTCAACAGCCTCGAGCAGTTGGCCAAGAACCTGGCACATGTCGAGAAGGCGAGCGTCGAGGGCGCCAACCTGAGGACCGGCGGCATGCGTATCCTGCGGGAAACTGGCGGCTATTACATGGCGCCCACCATTTTCAGCGAGGTGCGACCGGAAATGACCCTCGCCCGCGAAGAGGTGTTCGGCCCGATTCTCGGTGTGATCGCGTTCGACGACGAGGACGACGCCGTCCGCATTGCAAACGCGACGCCTTACGGCCTCGCCTCTGCCGTCTGGACGTCCAATCTCTCCCGCGCCCACCGCATGGTCCGGGCGATCAAGGCGGGCGTCGTCCATGTCAACACCTACGGCGGCGCCGACGGAACCGTGCCGCTCGGCGGGGTCAAGCAGTCGGGCAACGGACACGACAAGTCGCTGCACGCTCTCGACAAGTACACAGACCTCAAGACGGCATGGATCCAGCTTTGAAGGAGTATCTTCGATGATCGGAAGACCCCTTCCCGACCGTGCACCCGTTGTCATCATTGGTGGCGGCGTCATCGGAACGTCGACCCTTTACCACCTCGCCAAGCGCGGCGTGGAAGGGGCAGTGCTGCTCGAGCGCAAGCAACTCGCCTCCGGCACGACATGGCATGCGGCCGGCATAGTCGGGCAGTTGCGCGAGTCGGGGGCCCAGACGGAACTCTCGAAATATACCGCGCGGCTATTCACCGAACTTGAGGCCGAAACGGGTCAGGCGACAGGTTACAAGCAGAACGGCACCATTCATCTTGCGCTGTCCGAGACCCGGCTGGAGCAGTTGCGCCGCAATCATGACCACGCCGCGCGCGTCGGGATCGAAAGCCATCTGCTCGGTCTGGAAGAGCTGCAGGCGAAATGGCCCTGGGTCGACTACGATGGTGTGTTGGGTGGCTTCTTCGTTCCTTCCAATGGCCAGGTAAATCCGCTCGATGTCACGCAAGCCTTCGCCCGAGGCGCGCGCTCTAACGGCTGCCTGGTGTTCGAGCATACGGCAGCGACGCGGATCATCACCCGCAACGGTCGCGTGGTCGGAGTGAAAACAGAGCGCGGCACCATCGCCACCGAAAAGGTACTGCTTGCGGGCGGCATGTGGACCGCGCGTTTCGCCAAGGCGCACGGCGTCACGGTGCCGCTCCACGCGGCCGAACATTTCTACATTGTCACGGAGGCGATCCCGGACCTGTCGAAGACACTGCCGGGCCTAGTGGTGCTGGAGGAGCGCATCTACGCCAAGGAAGACGCGGGCAAGCTTCTGATCGGCGGCTTCGAGGCACGAGGCAAGGCGTGGGCCCGCGATGGCATTCCGGAAGGCTTCGAGTTCGACGAGCTTCCATTCGACATGGAGCATCTGGAGCCGGTACTGGAGACAATCTTTGCCCGCCTGCCGGGCCTCGCCGAATTCGGCGTGCAGACCTTTTTCAACGGTCCCGAGAGCTTCACGCCGGACGGTCGGCCTTATCTGGGGCCTGCGCCGGAGATGCCGGGGCTCTTCGTTGCCGCAGGCATGAACTCGAATGGCATCCTCAATTCCGGCGGCGTCGGCCTGACCATGGCTGAGTGGCTAACCGACGGCCTGCCTTCGCGCGGAATGGGGTCAATGATTGCCGCCCGAGCGCACCCCTTTCAGATCAATGCCGCTTACAACGCGGAGCGCGTCACCGAAGCGGTCGGGTTGCACTGGGGCCTGCACTGGCCCGGCCGGCAGATCGAGACCGCCCGTGGCGTGCGCCGGGTTCCGCTGCATGATCGGCTAATGGGGAAAGGCGCCGTGTTCGCTGAGCGTATCGGCTGGGAAGTACCGATGTATTTCGATCCGTCGGGCAAGGGGTGGCCGACCGCGCCGTCGATCGGCAGGCAGGAATGGTTCCCGCTGGTTGAAGCGGAATGCCTTGCCGCGCGCGACGAGGCCGCACTCCTGGATCAGTCGATGTACGGCAAAATTATTGTTCAGGGGCCGGACGCCGCACGCGCGCTCAATCGAGTCTGCGGCGCCGAGATGGACGTGCCGGTGGGAACATCGGTCTACGCGCAATTCCTCAACCAGCGCGGCGGCATCGAGGCTGACATCACCGCGACCCGCATCGGACCTGAGAGGTTCGTCATCATCACCGGCCATCCGAGCCAGATTCGCGATCAGGCGTGGATCAGGGCGCATGCCGATCCGGACTGGCGTTTTGAAGTCTTTGACGCCACCTCGTCCTTTTCACTGCTTTCCGTCCACGGACCGCGCTCCCGCGAAATTCTCTCGTCCATCTCGACGGACGACCTCTCGGAAGGAGCCTTCCCGTTTGGCGCCGCACGTGAGATCGACCTCGCTTATGCGCGCGTCTGGGCGATCCGTCGTTCCTTCCTAGGCGAACTCGGATACGAACTGCTGATCCCGACGGAGTTCACGGCAGGCGTCTACGAAACGCTCCTCGCCGCGGGGGAGCCGCTCGGTCTACGCCATATCGGTATGTTCGCGATGAACCACTGCCGCATGGAAAAGGCATTCCGGCATTTCGGCCACGACATCGGAGAGGACGACACGCCTTACGAGACGGGTCTCGGCTTCGCGGTAAATCTCGACAAGGCCGAGCCCTTCCTCGGGCGTGAGGCCCTGGCGAAGCAGAAGGCAGACGGTCCGGCGACCAAGCATCGCACGGTGGCCATCGCGCTCGACGGCGCCACGGCGCAAGATGGCCCTTTCCTCGTCCACAATGAGCCGATCTGGCACGACGGCCGGTTGGCCGGCCATGTGACGTCAGGCGCCTGGGGGTTCCGGCTCGGCAAATCCTTGGGCATGGCGACCCTCCACAATCCTGTCGGGGTGTCGAAGCAGTGGATCGAAGAGGGGCCCTTTACGGTCCGAGTTGCCGGACAGGATTTCCCGCTGACCGTGCAACTCGCGCCATTCTATGACCCTGCCGGCGAACGCATGCGCGGCGGGCTGAACCAAGCAAAAACAACAAACAAGGGGAACCAGGCCCATGAGCGCAAAGACGATTCTGATCATCGGCACCTACGATACCAAGTCGGATGAACTGAAATTCCTGCAGGACTGCATCGAGAAGCAGGGCGGTAAGGTGCTGACCATGGATGTCAGCGTGCTGGGGGACACGACCCAGCCGGTCGACATCTCGAAGCACCAGGTGGCCGAAGCCGCCGGCTCGTCGATCCAGGCCGCCGTGTCATTCAGCGACGAGAACACTGCCATGCAGATCATGGCAACAGGCGCGGCGACTCTCACCGCCAAACTGCATGCCGACGGAAAGATCGACGGCATGATCGCCATGGGCGGAACCATGGGTACGGACCTTGCGTTGGACTGCGCCCGGGCGCTGCCGATTGGCGTGCCGAAATATGTGATCTCAACGATCGCATTCTCCCCCCTGATCCCCCCGGACCGGCTCTCGGCAGACATCCAGATGATCCTGTGGGCGGGCGGCCTCTACGGTCTGAACGACATCTGCAAGGCGACGCTCAGCCAGGCCGCGGGGGCCGTGCTGGGAGCGGCACGCGCGGTGGTCCCGCCCGATCCCGACCGGCCGGTGATCGGGATGATGAGCTTCGGGTCGTCGGCCCTGAAATACATGGTTCACCTGCGCCAACCGCTGATCGACCGCGGCTTCTCGGTTGCCGTCTTCCATGGCACGGGTATGGGCGGCATGGCGATGGAAAGCCTCGCCGAGCAGGGCTATTTCGCCGCCGTTTTGGAGCTGGCAGTGGCCGAGATCGGCAATCTCATGGTCGGGTCCGTCGTCAATGCCGGGAAGGATCGCATGACTGCCGCCGGGCGGCGCGGAACCCCGATCATCGCCGCGCCAGGTTTCGGCGACATGATCGATTTCGCAACCTGGCAGCCGGTGCCCGAGCGCTTCCGCGACCGGCCTTATCATGCACATAACCGACTGCTCGCATCAGCTTCCCTGACCGGCCAGGAGCGGCGAGAGCTTGCACGCGAGGTCGCCCGACGACTGAAAGCCGCCAAAGGACCGGTGCACTTCGTGCTGCCTACGCAAGGCATCCACGCCTGGGACACCGAAGGCATGCCGGCGCACGACCCGGCCGCGCTGGCCGAGATGGTCGACGAATACAGGAAGGTTATGACCGACCCGATCGAGCTTTCGGTGGTCGACAGCCACATCAACGACCTGGCCTTCTCGGAGAAGATCCTGGAGATCATCGACGGCTGGATTGCCGACGGCACAATCAACGTATCGAGACAAAGCCAGCGCCATGTCGCGTGACCCGCGCTACGACATCCTGTTCGAGCCTGTGAAAATCGGGCCCGTCACGGCACCGAACCGGTTCGTGTCGATGCCCCACGCGATCGGCTTCTCCTACTTGATGCCCAACGGGGCCATCGGCATTCGCGAGATGCGGGCAGAGGGCGGCTGGGGCATCGTTGCGATGCAGCTCTCCGAGATTGATCCGACATCGGATCTGTCGGGCTTGCCCTACGAACGGCTGTGGGACGAGGAGGATGTGAAGGCGCACGCGCGGTCGGTGGCGCGCATCCATGCGCACGGGGCTCTGGCTTCGATCGAGCTGGCCCACACCGGCATCCGCTCGCGCGGCATTTCCAACGGCTATCCGGCGATGGGGCCGTCCGTCATGCCCACTCTGAAAGCCGAAGCGCCGTTCATGGCGCGGGCCATGGACAAAGCCGACATCCGCACCCTGCGCAAGAATTATCGTGCCGCTGCGCGGCGGGCCAAGCGGGCGGGCTACGACATCGTCTATGTCTACGCCTCGCATGATGCCTCCGTGCTTTGGCACTTCCTGTCGCCTGCCTACAACCGGCGAACTGACGAGTACGGTGGCAACTTCGAGAACCGCCTGCGTCTGTTCCGCGAGGTGCTGGAGGAGACGAAGGAGGAGGCCGGAGACGACATGGCCGTGGCGGTACGCTTCGCCGTGCATGAGGTGTCGGGGCCGAAGCGCATCCTCAATACCGGCGAAGGCCGTGCCGTGGTCGAGGCGCTTGCCGAGCTCCCAGACCTCTGGGATGTGAACATCTCCGGCTGGAGCCGAGACAGCGGCACCTCTCGCTATGACCCCGAAGGGTTCCAGGAGGATTTCACCAGCTTCGTCAAGCAGGTGACAGGCAAACCCGTGCTGGGGGTCGGCCGCTTCACCTCGCCTGATGCGATGGTGAGCCAGATCCGGCGCGGCGTGCTGGATCTGATCGGGGGCGCGCGCCCGTCGATCGCCGATCCCTTTCTGCCGGCAAAGATCCGGGAAGGGCGGGTCGAGGATATCCGTGAATGCATAGGCTGCAATTTCTGTGTTTCGGCCGAGACCATCGGAGTAGAAGTGCGGTGCACCCAGAACCCGACGATCTCGGAGGAGTGGCGCCGCGGCTGGCACCCCGAGCATGTGCCCCAGGTGGCAAAGCCGGGGTCTGCGTTGATCGTGGGCAGCGGCCCGGCGGGACTCGAAGCGGCGCTGGTGCTGGCGCGCGCGGGTCATGCGGTGACGGTCGCGGAGAAACGCGAGCAACTGGGTGGCCGGGTCGCCCGCGAGTCGCGGATCAAAGGACTCTCCGCCTGGGGGCGCGTAGCGGACTACCGCCTGTACCAGCTCGGGCAAATGCCAAATGTGGAGCTCTATCCGGGCAGCGATCTCGACGTCGACGCGATCGCCGAGTTCGAGGCCGATAATATCCTGCTCGCCACCGGCGCGCCTTGGCGTGGCGACGGGGCGGGACGCACACGGCTCGATGCCATCTCCGGATTCGTAGGCGCGGCGCTCACTCCCGACGATGTGATGGATGGCGCGGCGATCGAGGGGCCGGTCGTCATCTATGACGATGACCACTACTACATGGCTAACGCGCTGGCCGTGGACCTCGCGGCCAAGGGCCACCAGGTGCGGATTGTCACGCCGCTGCCTGCACTCGGTGCGTGGATTGCGCAGACGCTGGAACAGCCGCGCATGCTGGGCCAGTTGAAATCGGCAGGCGTTGAAATGCATCCCAACACCACCGCGATGGCGTGGAAGGAGGGAGGACTGTCGGCATTCCGCTCGGACACCGGCGACGAACTGCCGGTGATCGAAGGACGCACACTGATTTCAGTCACGACGCGCCTGCCCGATCCGGTGCTGTCGCAGGCTCTCAGCGAACGCGGCATCGCACATCGCGTAATCGGCGACGCAGACTGCCCGGGCGTGATCCAGGCGGCGGTCTATTCCGGCCACCGGCACGCACGCGAAATCCTCGGCACCGAGCCCGCCGACCGTATCTTCCGCCGCGAGCGACCGGTGCTCTTCGTCTAAATACAGGAACCTCAACAATGACAGCCAAGCGGACGCCGCTTTACCATGCATTTCTCGCGCGGAACGCCCAGATGGCGGAGAAGGCGCACTTCCTGACGGCGAACGTCTTCACCGACGCCAAGACCGAGCACGAGGCCGTCCGCAACGCCGCCGGCCTGTTCGAGATCTTCGGCCAGTTCCTCATTGAGGTCGCGGGCAAGGAGGCGGAACGGTTCTTGAACGAGACGCTGGTCGCCGACTTCAGCAAGGTTGGCCTCGGCCGGGGCGTCTATTGCGGCATCCTCAACGAGCAAGGTGGCTACATTGACGACGTCATCACCTATCGTCCCGCGCCCCACCTTTTCTGGGTCGTGCCGGCCCCCCACAGGGTGGATCGCGTGGAAACCTATCTGCGAGAGCGCGGCGCGGCCTATGGCGTACACGCTGTCTCGCTCGGCTACCGGTATGTCTCGCTGTCGCTGCAGGGACCGAGGTCGCGCGATTGTCTCGCCGCCGTGACCGACGCGGATCTGTCGAACGGGGCATTGCCGGCATTCGGCCTGCTGACGGCGACAGTGGCAGGGGTTCCAGGCGTGATCGTCACGCGCACCGGCTTCACCGGCGAATTAGGCTACGAGCTGTGGGCGCCGACCGAGTTTATCGAAACCTTCTACGACACGCTGCTGGAAGCCGGAAAACCCTTCGGCCTCGTGCCTTGCGGCGCAGGCTCTATGGGGTCGCTCAGGATCGAGAAGCGTTATCCGATCTGGGGCCGTGACATTGGGGAGGACACCACGCCCGTCGAAGCCGGGCTCGGCTGGACGGTCAAGCCGAAGGAGGCCGACTACCCCGGAAAGGACGTTGTCGAACGTCAGAAGCGCGATGGCACCGAGCGGCGTCTGGTGCTGCTAGAACTGCCCGAGGGAGCGGCTCTCCCCGAGATGGCTGCGACGGTCACGCATGAGGCGGCCGCCGTAGGCAAGGTGACATCGGTCGCGATGGGCCATACCGTCTGCCGGCCCCTGGCGCTTGCTTATGTGACGCGCGATCTCGCGACCGATGGCCAGGTCGTCGGTCTGCCGAACGACGTCGTTGCCACCGTCCGCCCCCAGGCCCTCTACGACCCCCAGTCCACCCGCTCCCGCGTATGACGCAGGGAGGCGTTAGTCGCTTCGATCACGAAAAACACGGGAAACCGAAGAGAGATTGCGATGAACCCGTCCGAGTATCGCGAGGAAATCCGCAAGGCCAGCGAGGGCGAGCTGATCGGCGAGGCGCTGTTCCTGCGGCTCGCCCCTGCCTATGCGCCGGAAGATCGCGAGAAGCTCGTCGCAATGGCGCAGCTTGAATCGGTCACGGGCGGCCTGCTCGACGAGCTTCTGTCCCGCCATGGGATCGAGGCGGCCGTGCCGACGGTTCTAGCCGAGGCGACCGAAAGCCTGACGGAGCGCCTATTAGGCTTGCCCTGGCGGGATCTGATGGCCCGGTTCAGCGAAGGTTTCCGTCCCTATGTGGCCATTTACGACCGTCTCGAAGAGCACGCGCAACCGCAGGATAGGGACGCGCTGGCGTTCCTGGCCCGCCATGAGAGACTTCTGCTTGAATTCGTCGAAGCCGAGCGTACCGGCGATGGGTCACCAGCGCTCGAGAAAATCGAGGCGCTGGTCGCCGGAAAGTTCTTGCCGGCCGCTCCTCGTGGCCAATTGGGCCAGGAGCCGGAAGAGCCGTGAGCGGTCGGCCTGTTCGAATCTGTGCAGGCCCATCAGTTCGAGCATCATGATCCCCTCGCACGCCACCCAGACGAGGCGGGCGAGGTCCACGTCCTTTGCCTCCGCGTCGATCATGCGTGCATAATTCTGGTAGGCCTCCCGGACTGGCTGCATCAACCCAGGATCCTCGGCCAGAGCAAGCATCATGGCTTCCACATAGGATGGCGCCAAGGGGTCGGTCGCCGAGAACGTCTCGACATAGGCGCGCAGTGCGGCGGCTGGCTCGCCTGAAAGAGCACCTTGACTGTGCCTGAACCGCCCGTCCCAGTCGTCGCAGAGATCCTTCAACAACGCCTCGAAGAGCTTGATCTTGCTCGGAAACGAATGCAGCACCGCACCTTTGGTGGCGCCGATCTCCCTCGCCACGGCCTCAAGGGTGACGTTTCCCGCCCCGCGCTCGAAAGCTATCCGCCTCGCGGCCGCGATCATCTCATGTTTGTCGAACCTGCGCCTTGCCACACACAATCCTCTTTGATACATACCTTCTGGTCGGTATGAATTCTTAGTTTGCGCCCTGACCTCCGAAAGCCAAACGTCAAAGCACACGAAAGCGATGATCGAAGCCAGGATTCTCAGCGTCGAACAATTGTCGCCGGATGTGAAGTCCTTCGCCGTCGAAGCGACCACGGGCGAACGTATGCCTGCCGCAGAGCCGGGCTCGCATATCGACCTTCACCTGCCCAACGTCCTGATCCGCCAATACTCACTCTGCGAGGAATCGGACGGAAGCCGATACGAATTCGCCGTCAAGCGTATGCCTGACTCGAGGGGCGGCTCCAAGTACGTTCACGAGAACCTGGCCGCAGGTGACGTGGTCACGATTTCGCCGCCACGCAACAATTTCGTGCTCGGCCGGCACCCGCACACACTGTTCATCGCAGGTGGAATCGGCATCACGCCGATCATTGCCATGAGCAGAAAGCTTGCCGCCGAGGGAAGGAGCTTCGCTCTCCACTATTTCTGCCGCGACGCGGCGGCGCCGTTTGACGGCTTTGTAGACGAACTGGCGGCGATGGGATGCGCGAAACGTCATCTCGGGCTGGCCCCGGCGGCGACGGCGCATACGCTTAGCGGACTCCTCGCCGGCGACCTTCCCGCAGGAACCCACGTCTATGTGTGTGGCCCTGAACCTCTGATGGACGAGACGGTCAGGCTCGCTGCCCCCAAGCTGGGCACACGCGCCGTTCATCTCGAGCGCTTCAGCCCCAGAAGAGTTGACGCCGGCGATGCCGACCGAGCTTTCGCAGTGAAACTTGCCCGCAGCGGAAGGGTGTTCGACGTGCCTGCTGACAAGTCGCTTCTGTCCGTTCTCGTCGCAGCGGGTGTCCGCATATCCTCCTCCTGCCAGGAGGGCGTCTGCGGCTCGTGCGTCACCGGCGTCCTTTCCGGTATCCCCGATCACCGCGATTCCTTCCTGACCGACGAGGAAAGGAATGCCGGGCAGGATATCTGCCCCTGCGTGTCGCGGGCCAATACACCGGAACTTGTCCTTGATCTGTAGAACCACGAAACCTGGATGGAAGCGCGATGACGATCACAGTCAGAAGCCAAGAGACACCGGCAAGTAGCGACTGGGCGCCGGGCCATTGCCTGCCCCAGGCCCTGTACCAGAGCGAGGACATATTCCGCTCCGACATGCAGATGCTGCTGGATAGCCAGTGGCTTCTGGTCGACCACGAAAGCCGCATCCCGAGCCCGGGAGATTACTTCCTGTTCGAGATCGGAGAGGAGAGTATCATCGTACTTCGCTCGCGCTCCGGGGCAGTGAACGCTTTCCACAATGTCTGCCGCCACCGCGGCTCGCGCATCTGTTTGGAGCCGGAGGGCAGCAAGCGCATCCTCACCTGCCCCTATCACGCCTGGAGCTACGATCTCGATGGCAGGCTGAGGGCGGCGAATCTGATGCCGGAGGACTTCGACCGTGAGCAAGTGTCGCTGCAGTCGGTCAATGTCGGCGTGTTCGAGGGCCTCATCTTCCTGAACGCAGCGGCTGCGCCACCCCCCTTCGAGGAGTTCGTTGCGCCCTTCCACGAGCTAATGCGGGGTCAGGGCGTGGCGGCCGGTAAGGTCGGTGCGCGCAAGCTCTATCCGACTATGGCGAACTGGAAACTGGTCGTCGAGAACTTCTTCGAATGCTACCACTGCAACACCGCACACCCGACCTATTGCTCGGTTCACGATCGGATGAAGATGCTCGCCTTCGGCGCGGGCGCAGGATCGGGCGACGACGTGGCTGTCCAGGAATATGAAGAAAAGCTAAAGGTCTGGGAGGCGAGATCGGCTTCGCTCGGCTATCCTACCGGCATGTTTGCGGATGGACCGGAGACCCAGTTCTTCAGGTCGGGCAACCGCCTTCCAATCTCGGACGACGCCAGGACGGAAAGCGTCGACGGCAATCCCGTCGCGCCGCTGATGACTGCCTATGGCGAGTTCGACGGGGGGCAGACCGGATGCGTCTTCAATCCCGTGAGCACGATCCTGGTCAACAACGATCATGCCGTAATCTTCCGCTTCACACCGCGCGGCCCGCAGTCGACGGATGTCGAGGCGATCTGGGTGGTCCGCGGCGATGCGCGTGAGGGCGCCGACTTCAGGCCGGAAGAGCTCATGCGCGTGTGGGACACGACGCTGCGGGAAGACAAGACGATCACTGAAAACAACCAGAAGGGCGTCAAGTCCTCCGCTTACAGGCCTGGACGATACTCCACCCAGGAAAAGCGCATTTCGGAATTCGTAGACTGGTACATGGGGCTGCGCGAGCAGCGTTTAGAACAAAGCGCCCTCTGACAGAGCGTCGCCACCGCGGGCCGAATCCTGCTCCACCCGCCGCCCAGATCAGCGATGATCCGTTAGCCGGCCGTCAGTGGCACGCTGATCAGTCCGGCCAATGGCGTAGGCGAAGCGCGTCTGGAGTGAGGATGGTAACGGCCGGCGCCGGGTCGCGGCGACGTGCCAGGATATCGATGATGAGGGCGGCGGAGCAGACGCTCTGGTCGAGCGCCTCCTGACAAGCCGCATCCACCGCATCAATGCCGTCGCCGCGAACAGCCGCCAGAATCGCCACCATCGGAAGACTCCAATTTACGGCGAACCCGCTGGGCAGCAGCGTGTCGATGCCGATCGGATCGACCACCGCGCCCCACCGGATTTGCGCGCCGACCTCAGCGCCCTTCTCCAGCACCACCACGGAAAGCCCGGCTCCCATCATGTCGCCGAAAAAGACGCGCCAGCGTCGAACAGAGATGTCAGTGAGGTAATCAGGCAGGCCGCAATCGCGGCCGGTCCGAAGGGGTCAAATTCGCCGGCCAGTTTCCTCATCGAAGAACAGGATGCGGTTCGGATCTGGTCTGAGCTGGACCTTGTCGCCCGGTTTCAGCGCAACGCGGTCGCGGAACAGACAGCGCATGGTCTCCTCTTCCGACCTGCCGAGGATGAAGGTCTCGGATCCGGTCGGCTCGGTCACCGTGATATTGAGGCTTATCGCGCCTGCCGGGTCGATCGCGACGTGCTCCGGCCTGATGCCGAGCACGCCGCGCTGCCTTGGGGTGCCGGCCGGGACGCGTTCGAGCGGGATGATGATACCGCCGTCGGTCTCGAACACCGGCTTGTCTTCGGTCCGGAAGGAGCCGGGATAGAGGTTGATCGCCGGCGAGCCGATGAACCCGGCGACGAACATGTTGTCCGGCTGGTCGTAGATTTCCAGCGGCTGGCCGATCTGCTCGACGATGCCGTCATGCATGACGACAATGCGGTCGGCCATAGTCATCGCCTCGATCTGATCGTGGGTGACGTAGATCGTCGTCGTCTTCAGCCGCTGGTAGAGTTCCTTGATCTCGGCGCGCATCTGCACGCGTAGCTTGGCGTCGAGGTTGGAAAGCGGCTCGTCGAAGAGAAACACCTGGGGATCGCGGACGATCGCGCGACCCATGGCGACGCGCTGGCGTTGGCCGCCGGACAGCTGTCGCGGGACGCGCCCGAGCAGCGGCGTCAGCGACAGGATGTCCGCCGCTTTGTTCACCCTTTGCTCGATCTCGCTCTTCGGGACACCCTTCAGCTTCAGCGAAAAGGCCATGTTCTCGGCGACCGTCATGTGCGGGTAAAGTGCGTAGTTCTGGAACACCATCGCGATGTCCCGGTCCTTCGGCGCTACGTTGTTGACGACCTTGGCCCCAACGCGGATCTCGCCCCCGGTAATCTGCTCGAGGCCCGCGATCATCCGCAGCAGCGTCGATTTTCCGCAGCCAGACGGCCCCACGAGTGCGACGAACTCGCCATCGCGGATATCGATGTCGATGCCCTTGACGACTTTGACGGAGCCGAAATCCTTGCGGACATCCACGATCTGAACCGTAGCCATGATGTTACCTTTCAGTTCCTTCGCGATCCCGCGCCCTTCGGGCCGGCAGGGTTCGCAGTTATCGTTGGGGTTCGAGCGGGGATGTCGCCGACGAATACCGCCTGGGCGACATCCTCGCCGCCGAGCGCCGCCGTCATGGCGCGCGCGGCCGTGCGGACTTCAGTCGCCACCAGCGCGACGTGCTCCGGAGCTTCGAGCGCGATCGGCTTGACCATCGACACGCCGATCGCGCCGATTGCCTCGCCGTCTCGTCCGATCACGGGCGACGCGACGCAATAGAGGACTCCGTTATATTCGCCGTCATCGTAGGCGATCCCGTCCCGGCGCACCGCTTCGATCGTCCGCTCTAGGGCCGCGCGATCGGTGATCGTGGTAGCCGTGTGGCGTTCGAAGCGCATGGCCGCAACCAGCGCCTCGCGCCGCGCCGTCGGCTGAAACGCCAGCAGCGCTTTGCCGAGCGCCGTACAATGAAGCGGCTCGAAGACGCCCACCCGGTTCTGCACGACGATCGTGCCGCGCGAACCGATGTAATCGAGCAGCAGCGCGCGGTCCTTTGTGAGCACGCCGAAATGGCCGCTCTCGTTGGTACGGGTCACGAGTTGCTCGAGATAGGGTCGTGCCGTCGCGACGAGGTTGACGTCCTGCCCGATCGTCGCGGCCCACTGCAGCAGGCGGCCGCCGACCGTATAGTTCTTGCGAAGCGGATCCTTGGCGACGAGGCTGTTGCGCTCCAGGGTCTGCAGCAGGCGGAACGCGGATGCTCGATCCATGTCAAGGTCGCGCGCGATGTCGGCAAGCCGGAGCGGCTCGGCAGATTGCACGACCATGTCGAGAATCTGCAGGCCGCGCTGCAAGGACTGCACAGTGCCGGCGGAAGACCCCCCGTCCGGCTGGGCAGCCTTCTCTTCAATCTGGCCGAGTTCTTCCTGCATCGCCTTAGCTCCGGTTTTCACCGGCGACATTCGCTCATAGTCGTGCTCCGACCGCAACATCTTCTAAAGGTCCTGCCGGCGGTAGGTTTGCTGCACCTCGTCAACCCAGTTGCCTACGTTCCACTTCCCATAGGCGCCGAGCCCCGCGCGGGGATCGCTGCCAAAATAGACGGGCACATGAACGAAGGAGAGGCCGTCATAGGCCAGGGCCTCGGCCAGCGCCGCGCGCAGGGATTCGCGCGTGCCGCCGCCGCTCAGCGCCCGGATGCGCCGCACCGCTCCGGCCAGCGCGACATAGTCGATCTCGACCCCATCGCTGGTGGCGAACTCGACGCCGTATTGCTCCAACTGGAGCGACGAGATTGCTGCCATCCGCTGGTTGTCGAGCATGACGATGGTCCCGCGCACGCCGTGCTCGATCCCGTCGATCAGGATCTGCGGGTTCATCATGAACGATCCATCGCCGGTAATCGCAACTACGCGCTGCGGCCGCTCGGCGATACCCGAGGCGACCAGGGCACTCACCCCGAAGCCCATGTAGGACGCTCCGGTCTCGGTGATGGTCTGCATCGGTTCGTCGTCCCGGGCGAGCTGAAAGCCGTTCGCCTGGACGTCGCCGGCGTCGAACAGGCAGGTCGCGCCGGCGTCCCGCGCCATTCCCAGAACAACGTCCAGCGCAGCCGGCTGTACCAGCACCGGCCGGCGCCACACCGTGTCGTGGAGTGGCGGGCAGTTGGTCGTTTCGGCGCGGATCTCGCGCCAGCGGGCCTTGTTCCTCGCATTCGCGGCAAGCCACTCGGCCGCCTCGGGCGGGCGCCGCCGCGACAGGGCGTCAGCCAGCTTCGCCGCAACCTTGCCGATGTCGCCGGGCAGCATGACCGTCCGGTTGTAGTGCGCCGCATCGGCGAGATCGCCATTAATGTTGATGACCGCCTCGACCGACGGATAGCCGATGCCGGAGCAGTCGGCCTGGCATACCGAGCGCGTCCCGACGGCGATCAGAAGATCGGCGCCTTCCATCGCTGCGTTCCCGGAATAGGAGCCCTTGCTTCCTCCGACATGCATGTTGCGCGGGTCATCGTCGCGCAACACCCCGAGCGATCCCGGCGACAGGACGACGACGCCGTCGACGGCGTCGGCAAGCGCCCGTATCTCCGCCGCGAAACGCCGCGTCCCGCCGCCGGCCTTGATCACGATGCGGCGGTGGCGATGAACAAGGTCGATCGCCGCGGCAAGCGCTGCGTCGTCGGCAACCACCGTCGCCGGCGACGCGAACGGCTCGGGCAGGCTGGCGAGCCGCAGACCCCGGATCGTCTCCGGCTGCACGTTGATCGGCAGGAGCAGGTAGAACGGCCCGGCGAAATGGGGATGGTTCACCCTGATCGAGCCGCGGCGCAGCGCAGCGCGCAGCGCCTCCGGCGTGTGCAGCACGTAGCTCTCGCCCATGATGGCCGTCAGCTGTCCGTAGAGCCCCTGCTGATGCTTGGGGATCTGCTGCATGTTGAAGCCTTCGTCGTGCGTCGTCTCGTCGCCGTAGATGTGCCAGACACCGACGCCGTTCGACGCCGCGGCAAGCGATCCGGCCATGGCCTGCAGTGCGCCGGGCCCAATCGAGGTCACTACCGCGACCTGTTCGCCATACTGCCAGCGCAGCGCGGTCGCCGCGTGCGCCATCGCCACCTCGTTGCGAAAGGCATGAACGGACAGCGCTCCGGCCCCGGCATAGATGCGCAGGATCTCTGCGATGTCGGTAGAGCCGTGACCGAAGACGGAGAGGAACTTGCGCACGCCCTGCTTGAGCAGCCCGAGGACCAGTGCCTCGGACACGGTGCAGTCGATCGCTTCCGGAATGAGTCCCGAGGCAATTGCCCCGTCGACCCCGCCCGCCCCGGCTACCGCGCGAGCACGCTCGATGATCGCGCCGCCGCCGGAGGAAGCCTGGTGCATGGTCTCGGCCATGTCCTCAGCGCCCCAGGTCGCCGTGGGTGACGAGCCGACCGTCGCGCGACGAGCGGTCGAACATGTGGAAGAGCTCGATGACCCGGCGGCCCTCCGGGCCGGTGAGGATCTGCTGCGGCTCCCTCCCCTTGAGTACGTCGATGAAATGCAGGGTCGACAGGCGGAAGCTCTCGCCCCAGTCATCCTCGATATTGTGCCAGGAGCGCACCTCGCCGTCGCGGTAGAGCGTGAGCGCGGGCTCGTCGAGCAGACGGTCGGAGCAACGGTGGACGGTGATGAGGCCGTTCTCGCCCTGGATCTCGAACTTCTCGTGGCTCGCATAGTAGTCGGTGCGCACCTTCATCTGGAGCGCCAGGCTGACGTCCCACATCGCGTGGATCGGCGGTTGGCGATGCCGCCACATCAGTGTCGCGGGCGCGTCCACGAAATGGCCCGCGGGCATGCGGGTCTCCTCGATCTTCGCGAAGCAGTCACGGACGTCGCCGAACATCCATAGCGCCACGGCCATCATGTGGTGGCCGTGGTCGAACACCAGCGGCCCGCCCTGCCCCCTGGCGCCGAGTTCGTAGCGCCAGGCATTGGCCTCGGGCGAGACGTGCCATGCGCCCGACCGGTCGCCGATCACGACCTTCATGCGGAAGTGCTTCGGTTCGCCGATCGCACCGGACATAAGGAGCTCGCGCGCCTTCACCAGCGGCGGGTAGAAGACGAAGTTCTCGAACACTTTCAGCCGCCGGCCGGTACGCTCCGATGCGGCGATCATCGCGTCGCATTCCGCCGTCGTCATCGCCATCGGCTTCTGCACGCTGACGTGGGCGCCGGCTTCCATGGCCGCTACCGCCATCTGCTCATGCAGGGGGTGGGGCGACAGGATGTCGACGAGGTCGAGATCGAGGTCGAGGAGATCTTCGTAGCGGGTGACGCCGCGGGCGCCGGGAAACAGCGCCTGGCGCTGGGCAATGGACTCCGGACGGATATCGCACAGCCCGACCACTTCGACATCGTCGTTGCCGACGTAGCCGAGGCCGTTGAGATCGAAGATCCGGCCGAGGCCGGCAATGCCTACGCGAAGCGGTCTGCTCATGGAGGTGCTGATCCGTATTGCTCTTGGATTTCGTATTACTTGACCGCGCCCATGGTCAGGCCCCTGACCATGTACCGGCCCGCGAAGTAGAAGAAGATGAACAGCGGGATCATCGACATGAAGGATGCCGCCGCCATCTCGTTGTAGAAGGTCTGGTGATCGGAGTTGTAGCCGGCGATCGCGATCGGCAGAGTGTCGGACGAGCCACGCGACAGGATCGAGGCGAACATGAACTCCACGTAGCTGGCCAGGAAGACGAAGCAGGCCGCGACGGCCACGCCCGGAGCGGCAAGCGGCAGGATGATGTAGCGCAGGACCTGCAGCACGCTGGCGCCGTCGATGAGGGCGGCCTCCTCGAGTTCGACCGGGATGCCGTCGATGAAGCCCTTCAGCAGCCAGATCGCCAGCGGCAGCGACAGCATGATGTGAACCAGCGACAGGCCGATATGGGTGTCGGCGAGGCCGTAGGCGTTGATCATCAGGTAGATCGGCACGGCGAGCGAGACCGCCGGCGTCATGCGGATCACCAGCAGCGCGTTGAACAGCACGGTCAGCGTCGTCGAGCGGCCGCGCGAGAAGACGTAAGCCGCGCCGAATCCAAGCACCGTGCAGCCGACGACGGTGAGGCCGGCGACGACGAAGGAGTTGAAGATGTTCGGCAGGATCGAGTAGTTCGCCGAGATGCCCTTTGCGCCGCCGCCGAACAGGGCCGAGGCGTAGGAATCGAGCGTCAGCACGTCGGGGAAGGAGAAGCGGCGCGGAATGTGGCCGGGCGTCGTCAGCGAGACGAGGAAATACCAGGCGAACGGGAATAGCGTCCACAGCGCCGCGAGCGCAGCGAGGAACAGCAGGCTGGCGCGATAGGCGATCGAGCGGTTCATTGGGCCTGTTTCCTGCGGAACGCCACGAACAGGATCATCACGGTGAGCGGGAAGATCATCGTGATCACGGCGAGCGCGCTCGCCTTGCCGAAGTCGAGATTGTGAAAGGCGGTCTTGTAGGTGGCGAGGTTGAGCGTCGTCGACGAGGTGCCCGGACCGCCCTTGGTCATGATCCACAGGTAGTCGAAGGCGCGGTAGGTATCGAGCGTCTTGATCGTCAGCGCGATGACGATGACCGGCTTGAGCAGCGGGAAGGTGACATGGCGGAACACCTGCCAAGCATTCGCCCCGTCGACGCGCGCCGCCTCGATCGGCTCCTGCGGCAGGGACTGCAGCGCGGCGAGGAGGATCAGGTAGATGAACGGCGTCCAGCCCCAGATGTCGGTGACCATGACGAGGACGAAGGCGGCGTCGGAGACGAGCCAGGGATAGGGCTGCAGGCCGAGCGCGATGAGGATGTGGTTCACCCAGCCGTAGTGCTCGGTGTAGGCGAACGCCCACATGACGCCGGCGGCGGCGGGAATGAAGATCATCGGCGCGATGACGATGTGGCGGAAGGCGCGGCCGAAACGCTCGGAGAAGGCGTCGGCGAGCGACACGGTGAGCAGCGCCATGCCGAGGCCGAGGGCGAACGACACGCCGACGCAGACCGCCGTATAGAGCAGCGTGCGGCCGAGGGTGATCCATGTCTCCGCGGTCGAGAGCAGATCGGCGTAGTTGCCCAGCCCGATCCAGTCGTCGACGCCGAAGGCGATCTGGAAATCGCGCAGGCTGAGCGAGACGACCTTGTAGATCGGGTAGGCATAGAAGACGGCGATGTAGAAGAAGGGGAGCGCCAGAAGCGCTCCCAGTATGTAGCGGCCGAGCCTGTCCATGCGGGCGACCGAGCTTGCCATGTGGCTCACTTGATGTATCCGGCGGCCTTGAGGGTCTTCTCGATCTCGGAGACGTAGCCGTCGACGAACTCTTCCGGCGTGATCTTGTTGGCGATCACCTGGGTGTAGAGCTCGACGCCCTTGGTGCGCGGCTGCTGCGACATTTCCGGGACCTGGGTCGTGATCTTCGCCTCGACGAAGGCATCATACAGAGCCCGCGGGTTGATGCCGCCCGGCTCGACCGCGGTGCGGTAGGCGAGATCCTTGATCGGAGGCAACTGGCCGGCCGCCATCTCGATCTGCGGATGCTCGTTGAGCAGCCACTTGATGTATTCCCACGACGCGTCGGGGTTCTTGGCGTCCTTCGGGATGCCCATCACCCACCAAGAACTGAAGCCGCCCTTCGGTTCGCCGGCGAAGGAGGGGAAGCGGAATGCGCCGACCGGGCCGACCTGCTTGATGTTCTCCGGCTTCTGCATGAAGGTCCAGTAGTCGGACAGCCAGCCATAGGCCATGGCGGACGCGCCGGAGAGGAAGAAGTCGGAGACCTGGCCGGTCTGGAAGTTGGCCGAGTCCGGATTGACGATCTTGTCCTTGTGAATGGCGTCCTGCATGAAGCGCAGGATCTCGATCGCCTTCTCGCGGCCTTCCGGCGTCTTCATCGTCGGCTGGAAATTGTCGTCGAGGAGGTTCTGGCCGGTGTCAGTGTAGTAGCTGACGAAGGCGATGTAACCCTGGCCCTCGCCCCAGTTGGCGGTCAGGCCGTAGAGGTTCTTGTCCGGGCGGGTGAAGAACGCGGAGATGTCCTTGACCTGCTGGATGGTCGTCGGCGGGGCGAGGTCGTAGCCGTACTTCGCCTTGAAGGCCGCCTGCTCGTCGGCATTCTCGAACAGGTCCTTGCGGTAGTAGCCGATCTGCGCGTTGGCGTGGAAGGGAATGAAGTAGTGCTGACCGTCGCGGCCCTTGACGCCCTTCTGGGCGGGGAAGAGCCAGTCCTCGAACTTGTCGACGCTGCCCCACACGCCATCGATCCGGTCGGTCATCGGATGCAGGAAGCGGAAGAAGCTGCCGAAGGTCGCCGCGTGCTGGGTGATGACGTCGTAGGTGCCGCTTCCCTGCGACACGGCGAGCAGCTGCTTCGACGGGATGTCGCTGCCGGGGATCATGTCGTATTGGACCTTGATGCCCGTCATTTCCTCGAAGTTCTTGGTCAGCTCGACGGCGGGCGCGAAGCTCGCCCAGCCCTTCTGCGTCGGCACGTTGAGGGTGACGCCGGCATAGGGCTTGCCCGCCTTCAGCGGCGGAAAGGTTTTCTCGATAAACTCCTCGGCCCAGCCGCTCGCCGGCGCGATCATCGAAAGGCCGAGAACGGCGGCGGCGGCCGTCCTCGCCAACAGCGTCTTGTAGGACATTCCTCTTCTCCTCCCGGGGTTTCATTCCATGTGACGACGCCCCCGTGCATCGTCCAATTTGTTTTACTGCAAACAACAGACGTTGCGCTCAGTGAAATTACTGGTAATGTGAGGCTCGATCGCTGTCAAGCTGTCGTTTGCCCGCACCTACCCACGAAGAGTTCGATGACCGACCATATGCTCCTCATCGCCGGCCACCGCCGGCCCTCCCGCGACGGCGCGACAATGCCTGTTGTCAGTCCGGCCACCGAACATCGCGTGGGCAGCATCGCAGCGGCGACGCGGGCGGACCTCGACGACGCGCTACGGGCGGCCGAGGCCGGACTCGCCGCGTGGCGCGCAGTGCCTGCTTGGGAGCGCGCTCGCATCCTGCGCAGGACGGCCGACCTCGTCCGCGAGCGGGCGCGTGCGATCGCGGAGTGCATTACGATGGAGACGGGAAAACCGCTGGCCGAAGGGCTCGGCGAGACGCTGGCCGCCGCCGACCAGTTCGAATGGTACGCCGAGGAGGCGAAGCGCATCTACGGACAGGTGATGCCCGGCCGGGCCGCCGGCCAACGGCTCTCCGTTCTCTACGAACCGGTCGGCGTCTGCGTGGCTCTCACCGCCTGGAACTTTCCGGCGCTGCTCCCGGCACGCAAGCTTGCCGCAGCCCTGGCCGCCGGGTGCTCGGTTATTCTCAAGCCCGCCGGCGAAGCGCCGGGCGCGGCCTTCGCCCTGGCCGATGCATGTCTCGACGCCGGCTTGCCCGCCGAGGCGCTGTCGGTCGTCACCGGCGATCCAGCTTTCGTCTCGGAAGCGCTGGTCACGGCAGCGGCGGTGCGCAAGGTCAGCCTGACGGGCTCCGTGCGGGTCGGCCGGATCATCCTTCATCTGGCGGCCGAGGGCATCAAGCGCGTGACCATGGAGTTGGGCGGCCACGCCCCGGTGATCGTCCATGAAGACGCAGATCCCGTGTCGGCGGCCGAAGCCCTGGCGGCGGCAAAATTCCGTAACTGCGGCCAGGTGTGCATCTCGCCCAGCCGCTTCTTCGTCCACCGTTCGATCGAACCGGCGTTCGCCGAGGCTTTTGCGCGGGTGGCGCGTTCGGCCGTGGTCGGCGACGGCGCCCAGGCGGGCGTCACCATGGGTCCGCTGATCTCGCGCCGCGCGCTCGACCGCACGCGCGAAGTCATCGACGAGGCGGTGGGGCGTGGCGCGAAAATCCTCGCCGGAGGCGGGCGGCCTCCGCATCTGAACGCCGGCCATTTCCTCGAGCCGACCGTCCTGCGCGACGTCGCGCCGGAGAGCCGCATCATGATCGAGGAACCCTTCGCGCCGGTAGCGCCCATCGTCGCTTTCGACGATCCAGCCGACGCCGTGGCACGCGCGAACGCCCTTCCCTTTGGCCTCGCCGGCTATGTCTTCACCAACGATCTGCAGCGCGCCCACGAGACGGTCGACGCCATGGAGGTGGGAATGGTGGGCGTGAACGAAGTCCTGCTCGCAACCGCGGAAGGACCGTTCGGCGGCGTCAAGGAAAGCGGGTATGGGCGCGAGGGCGGCGCCCTGGGGATCCAGGACTATCTGTCGCCCAAATTCGTGAAGCAGAAATTCGCCGGAGCAAGTCGATGAGCAACAGCAATGGGGACGACCGGTCGTCGGGTTTCGCGCGCGGTCTGACCAACTACGGCGACCGCGACTTCGCGCTCTACCTGCGGCGATCGTTTGCCCGATCGATGGGCTATTCCGACGAGATGCTGGCGCGGCCGATCGTCGGCATCTGCCACACGCCGAGCGGCTTCAACAATTGCCACCGGCATTTCCCGGAGCTCCTGGAGGCCGTCAAGCGCGGCGTTCTGGCCGCCGGTGGCCTGCCGCTCGAGTTCCCCGTGATCTCGCTCGGCGAGGTGTTCCTCAGCCCCACCAGCCTTAAGTTCCGAAACCTCATGTCGATGGACGTGGAGGAGATGATCCGCGCCCAGCCGATGGACAGCGTGGTACTCTTAGGGGGCTGCGACAAGACGGTCCCGGCACAGATCATGGGCGCCGTTTCGGCCGACATCCCCGCAGTACAGCTCGTCGCGGGGCCGATGATGACCGGCCGCTACAAGGGCGAGCGTCTCGGCGCATGCACCGATTGCCGGCGCTTCTGGGCGCGTTATCGGGGCGGCGAGATCGACCAGGCCGAGATCTCCGCCTTGGAGGGGAACCTCGCCACGACGGCCGGCACCTGCGCGGTCATGGGCACCGCCAGCACTATGGCCTGCGTCGCCGAGGCCCTGGGCCTGGCGCTGCCCGATTCGGCTGCGATTCCCGCCGTCCACGCCGACCGTCTGCGCTGCGCGGAGGCTTCGGGCCGCCGGGCAGTCAGGCTGATAGGCTCCGACCTTACCCCAAGGCGCATCGTTACCGAACAATCCGTCGAGAACGCGCTGCGCGTCATCCTTGCCTTGTCGGGCTCGACCAATGCCATCCTGCACCTGGCGGCGATCGCCGGCCGTGCCGGCATCGCGCTGTCGCTCGAGCGTCTCAACGAACTGTCCGAGACGACGCCTGTTCTCGTCGACCTGAAGCCGGTCGGCGACAACTACATGGAGGACTTCCACGCAGCCGGGGGTCTCGACGCTGTCCTGCGCGAACTGAAGCCGCTGCTCCACCTCGACTGCATGACCGTCACCGGCGCGACGCTCGGCCAGCGCCTGGAGGGTCGCCCGGCGATCGCCGCCGATCCGCGCGTGATCCATTCCGCCACCAGTCCGATCTCCCCGGTGGGAGGACTGGTCGCATTGTTCGGCTCCCTCGCGCCAGGAGGCGCCATCCTCAAGCGTGCCGCTGCGGATCAGCGCCTGCTCGAACACGAGGGACGCGCGATCGTCTTCACCGGCCTCGACGATCTGGCGCGGCGAATTGACGATCCCAATCTCGACGTGGAGCCGGACGATGTGCTCGTGCTCCAGAACGCAGGTCCGCGAAGCCCGTCGGGCATGCCGGAAGCCGGCTATTTGCCGATCCCCAAGAAACTCGCCCGGCGCGGCGTGAAAGACATGCTGCGCATTTCCGACGCACGCATGAGCGGGACCGCGTTTGGAACCGTCGTGCTGCACGTCACGCCCGAGGCGACACTCGGCGGGCCGCTCGCCGCAGTGCGCACGGGCGACCGGATCCGGCTGAGCGTATCGCGGCGGCGCATCGACCTGCTCGTCGACGCGGGCGAGATCGCATCGCGCTTGGCGCAACACGAGCCCGTCGAGACCACCACCGGCCGTGGCTATGACTGGCTCTATCGCAGGCATGTACTCCAGGCCGACCAGGGGTGCGACTTCGACTTCCTGCAACAGAGGCCGTAAGCGCGGCCGGTCGAAATCACCTCGGCGCCCAGTCCTTGGGCCGTTGAAATCCGGAGGAATTGCAATGGCGAGCCGCGGGCGGGCCATCCTTGCCATCGACGTTGGAACCTCGGGTACGCGCGCCGGACTGGTCGCCGCGGACGGAACGGTGTCGTGCGTCAACCACACGCCGCTCGTCGTGTCGTCACCACGGCACGGCGTCGTCGAGCAGGACGCCGATACGCTTCTGGATCGAACCCTGTCGGTCGCCCGTGCGACCATCGAACAGGCGAGGCGGGACGGTTTCGAGATCGTCGCGCTGGCGCTGGCGACACAGCGCGCGACCGGCGTGCTCTGGGACAGCAGGACGGGAAAGGCACTCGTCCCCGCCATGGTGTGGCAGGATACGCGCTACGCGAAGGAAATGACTGCCCTCGCGTCGGATTGGGACGCAAGACTGGTTGCGGCGACGGGTCGGCCTGCCGGCGCCCGCTCCCTCTACCTGTGGGCCGCGAGGCATATTGACGAAACGCCCGCCGTCGCCGCGGCCCGGGATGCGCGGCGGCTGCTGTTCGGCACCGTAGACACATGGCTGCTGTGGCATCTCTCCGAAGAGCGTCCACATGCTACCACCCCGACCAACGCCGCCTCGGCCGGCGCCTACCGGCTCGAAGAGCACGAGTATCTGGACAGCTGGGTTGTGGCCCAGTCCTTTCCGCCGGAACTCCTGCCGGCACTGCGGGAGGACGCCGACGATTTCGGCCGCACGGATCAGGCTCTCCTAGGACTTCGCGTGCCGATCCTGGCTTCCTGCGGAGATCAGAGCGGAGCGCTCGTCGGCCTTGGCTGCCATGAGCCGGGACAGGCGATGTGCGTGCACGGGACCGGCAGTTTCGTCTGGCTGGTGACGGGGGAACGGGTGCCGGCGAAACCCGGCGCATACGAGGCGACCTTCGCCACGGTCGGCTGGCGATGCGACGGGCGGTCCCGTTTCGCGGTCGAGACCTACGCGGCGGCGGCGGGATCGGCGCTCGACCGCCTGTGCTCGGAACTGCGCTGGTTCGAAAGCCCGCGCGAAATCGGCCATCTCGCGGCGACAGTTCGCTCAGCCGAAGGACTGCTCTTTCTGCCTTCGCTGACAGGACTTCGTCAGCCTCGCATCGTTCCCGGCGCTCGGGGATCGCTCACGGGCCTTTCCCTGGCGCACGGGCGAGCCCACCTCGCCTACGCCGTCCTTGAGGGCGTTGCCCAAACAGCGGTCGGTTGCGCCGAAGCCAACGCGGCATCCGCTGGCGTCCGCCTGCGCGAGATCGCCGCGGGCGGAGGGCTGTCGTCGAGCGACGTGTTGCTCGCAATCCAGGCCGATCTGAGCGGTGTCCCCATCCGCCGCATGGCGGACGCCGATCGTGCAACCTTGCGGGGAGCGGCCTTCCTCGCCGGTTCCCGCGGCCTGTTATGGGACTGCCTGTCGGAGGCGCGCGCAAGACTGTCGGAGGGCGAGGTCTTCGCGCCACGGATCGGCGCCGACGAGAGGCAGGAGCGGCGCGAGCGCTGGGCCGCCGCCGTCGACGAGGAGATCGCACGCGTCTCGGCCGGCGTACACGTCAGACAGGAGCAGGCATGCTGACATTCCCGTGGAGAAGCAGCGATAAGGACCGGTCGTCCATGATCCGCACCGAGCCGCTGCGGCTCGTCAGGTCGGAGCAGCAGGACCGGCTCGCCTCCGAGACCTTCGACATCCTTGTGGTCGGCGGCGGCGTAACCGGCGCCTATTGCGCCTTCGACGCGAGCCTGCGCGGATTTCGCGTCGCCCTGGTGGAGAAAGACGATTTCGCCTCCGGCACCTCGTCCAAATCGTCCAAGATGGTGCACGGAGGTCTGCGTTATATCGAACAGGGCAATCTCGGGCTCGTGCGCCGCTCGCTGCTGGAACGCCAGCGCCTGCGCCGCAACGCGTCGCATCTCGTGCAGCGGCTGCCTTTCCTGTTTCCGGTCCTGGAGCGTGATGGGATCTTCGGCGCGCGCCTGGCCAAGGCATTCGAGAGCCTGCTGTGGACTTATGATCTGGCGGGCGGCTGGCGTGAGGGCATCCTTCACCAGAAGCTGACTTCAGAGGAAGTCCTCGCCCATTGCCCGACGTTCAAGGACGAGTATCTGCGCGGCGGTCTCATGTATTTCGACGCCCGCGTCGACGACGCCCGCCTGACCCTCGCGCTCGCCCGCACGGCCGCGTTCCATGGCGCAGCGGTCCTCAACCACGCCAGGGTCGAGGAGATTACCCGCACCGGGTCCGGGGCAGTGGACGGCGCAATCGTGCACACGAGCGAGGGACGGGAAATCGCCATCCGCGCGCGGACGGTCATCATGGCCACCGGCGTCTGGCTGCGCGACTGGATGGGGATCGGGCCAGACGCCGACAAGCCCCTGCACGTGCGTCCGGCGAAAGGCGTCCACGTGGCAGTGCCATGGATCAAGATCCGCAACGACTGCACCGTCACGATCCCCGTGCCCGGCCGCAGCCGCCGGGCGACAATGACCCGCTGGGGCAACGTCACCTATCTCGGCACGACCGACGAAGACTACCACGGCGACCTCGACGATGTTCACTGCACGCGGCGGGAACTCGACTTCCTGCTCGAGGGCGTGCACAGCGCCCTCGACGTCGATCTCTCCCCTGAGGACGTACTGGGCAGCATCGCCGGGTGCAGGCCTCTTGTCGCCACCGCCTCGGGCGGCAGCACAATGGACGTCAAGCGGGACCATTCCATCCATGTCGGCACCGACGGGCTGGTCACCGTTGTCGGCGGCAAGCTCACAACCTCGCGGCACATGGCCGAGCAGACCGTGGATGCGGCGGCCAGGGTGCTGGGCGACCGCCGTCGATGCCGGACCAGAACCGCTTTCCTGCTGGGAGCCGCCGGCTATGACGCGCAGGCCACTATCGCTTCCGGCGGATGGCAGGCCCACCTCGCAGAACGCTACGGAACCGAAGCGTGTTTCGTCAGCGAGGTCATGCAATCCCGCCCCGAATTTTTGAAGCCGATCGTCGAAGGCCTCCCCTACACCTGCGGCGAGGTCGTCTATGCGGCGCGCCACGAGATGGCGCGCACCGTAGACGACGTCTTGTCGCGACGCATGCGCGCCAGGCTCATGGCGCGCGACGCCTCGGCGCGCGCCGCCCCGATGGTCGGTGCGCTGATCGGGCAGGAACTGGGGCTTTCCAGCGCCGAAATCGACCGTCAGGTCGCGGACTACGTGGCCGCGACCGACAGAGAAAAATCCATCCTTACCGGAGCAGACGGCAGATGATCAGCAAGCAGGCGATTCTTCGCGGATACAACCGTGGCAACTATGTCGTAGGGGCGCCCACCCCGCCGCACTATGCTTCAGCCATCAAGAACATCGGGCACCGTGCCGGGCTCGCCGGGGATGTGGTGCCGGTGAGCGCGCAGCTGGTCGAGAAGCTCCGGGATGCAGCCGACGAGGTCCTGACCGCGCGCGACGATTTCGTGGTCAACACGCGGGACTGGTGGGCTGGAACGATGCTCGCCGAGACCTCGGGCACGCCCGCCGCCGTCGAAGGTGTCTTCGTCCGGGTTTCGACCGTCGAGCAGGTGCAGGCGGTGATGCGCCTCGCCCACGCCGAAAAGGTACCCGTCACGGTCTCCGCTGGCCGGAGCAACGTGACAGGCGCCGCCCTGCCGCTGAGCGGCGGCATCGTCCTCGACGTTTGCGGACTGAACCGCCTGGTCGGCTTCGACGCGGAAAGCCAGATCGTCGAGGTCGACGCCGGCATGTTCGGCGACATCTTCGAGAAAATGATCCAGGAGGAGTACGGGATGACCATGGGCCATTGGCCCTCGTCGTTCGCCATCAGCACCGTTGGCGGCTGGATCGCCTGCCGGGGCGCCGGCCAGCTCTCCACGCGCTACGGCAAGATCGAGGACATGGTCTACGGGCTCGATGTGGTCCTGGCGGACGGCACACTGGCGAGTGTGGGCAACTATGCGCGCGCCGCGCTCGGCCCCGACCTCCAGCAGTTGTTCATCGGCTCGGAGGGAACGCTCGGTATCATTGTGCGCGCCCGCCTGAAGCTGCATCGGCTGCCCGACTATGCCCGCGCAATTGCCTATGGTTTCCAGAGCTTCGCCATCGGACTCGATGCCTGCCGCCGAATTCTGCAGGGCGGCGCCACCCCGGGTGCGCTGCGCCTCTACGACCGGCTTGAGAGCGGCGTGCAGTTCGGGCTGCCGGACCAGAATGTCCTTCTCGTGGCGGACGAGGGGGCGCCGGAAATCGTCGATGCCGTCATGACGATCAGCGAGCGGGTCTGTACGGCGCTGGGCGAAAAGCTCGACGGGGACGCGATCTTCGAGAAATGGCTCGAGACGCGGTTCCTGACCGGCAAGAGCGCCGAGGGTTTCAAGCGCGGGCCGGGCTTCGTAGCCGATACTCTCGAGATGACCGGCCGTTGGCGGGATCTGCCGGCGATCTACGAGGAGGTCGTTGCCGCGATCAACGCGGTGCCGGGCACGCTGGCCGGATCCGCCCACCAGTCGCACGCCTATGTCGATGGCGCTTGCCTCTACTTCTCGTTGCGCGGCGATGTAGCCGTCGAGAAGCGCGCAGACTGGTATCGCGCGGCATGGGATGCCGCCAACGCAGTTCTGATCCGGCACGGCGCGGCCCTCAGCCACCACCACGGGGTGGGACTCCTGCGCGCGCCTTACATGAAGGAAGGGCTGGGAAGCGCCTTTCCGCTGCTCGAGAAGGCCAAGATCGCGCTCGATCCCGACAACCTGCTCAACCCGGGCAAGCTGGGTTTGAGTATGCAGGTCGATAAAACCGTCGAGGCGCCCCATCGAGACTGACGATGGGGAGCTCCGCTCCGATTGTGAGCAAGCACTGCGAGCCGCCGAGCGAACCGATGAACGGCTCGCCGGTCGACCTGCCCGGCCTCGGGGAGCCGAGTACGATGTTCTTGGAAAGGGAACAGGATCGAGGGCGTGAGAGGTGAACTCGAAGCGCTGGGCGACGCCGATTGGAGGAATACCCGGGCGTCGCCGCAAACGATATCGAACCCGCTCCCAGAACGGACCAATAACTCTACCCTTTCAATGACTTTGGCTAAGATTGGCTGGGGAACCTGGATCCGCAGCAAGACCCGTAACCCAATGAAATCACTGTTCATTCGACATCGGCGCCACCGCTCAGGGGCCACACTTGTGGCCAAGTGTCAAGGGGAACGGGGCCATATCTGGATGCCTGTCTGAGACCAGAACGTGGTGGGAATCGCTGCGAATCCAGCGGCGAGCGATCGGTAATCGCAGACCTGCCTTTCTAGAGCATGGCGATGTCATCAGTCCGCCCCCAAATCCGGCGTTCAGGCGAGCTTTTCCGTCGCCTGAATGCGGACGTGTAGTCGAGCCCGCAAGGCGCTGGTCCGCGCTCTGAGGCCGCCCGGTGAGACGCGTCAGTCATCTTTGCCGATGAGAAGCTGGTGATGACGGCCTATACCCCTAGATCGCACGTCGTCCCGCCAGCCGTGGTGTCGTCGCTCGCTGGTATGCGGCAGGCGAGCTATCCCACCCCCCGTCCATGCGTCGTCCAGGTAGTGTAAAAAGATGGGGACAATAGGAATGGAGGCAAACGAATGTTGGTCACTAGCTTCGGCCTATTCTGGCGTGCGGACGAAATTGAATGGTTTCCAGGAAAGGGCACAAAAAAGGAGTTTCGACTGCTCGGCCGTATTGGGAAGAACCGGCCCAACATCAGAGTGGCCGATTTTCGCCGCCAGCAAGGCATCTACATCCTCTATGACGAATATGGTCCGGCGTATGTGGGCTTGGCGAAGGGCGATCGTTTAGGGGCACGACTGCGGGACCACCACGGTGACCATCTCAACGGGAAATGGGACAGGTTTTCTTGGTTCGGGTTCAACCCAGTAGGTGCCTCACCCGACGAAGACGGTGTCCTGTCGTTGAATGCGCCCCGCCGTGGTGTGACCGATGATACCTCTACGACTATCGGCGATTTGGAAGCCCTGCTGATTGCGTCGATGGGGCCAAAACTCAATCAGCAAAAGATGCGCTTCGACAATGCAGAGAAGTGGGACCAGATTGGTTATTGGGAATGGAAAGAAACCTATCGAAAGCGAATCGTTAATCAGGCGTAGTCAGCCTTTGAAGCATCTTTGTCGTGTGCTCCGCGCCCCCATTTCGGATGCTCATGCAGGTCTGAGCACCCTCCTGAAAGCGGACGCCATGTCTCGACAGATCAAGGAAGGCAAAGTTAACATTTCAAAATAGGGGCTTCTGGAAGCGGTATCGCCAGTGAGGATATTGCAATTGGCATTAACCTATGATTCGGCTTAGATCGTCGTCGTCGAATTAGTCGAGCCTTTTCTTGAGCCCTAGGCGTTTAGGATACTAACACAGGCGTGCCTCAGCTAAATTTTCAATTCGGAGACGGTCACACCCGGGTCGAAGTCGATGCAGCGCTGCTTTCCGCAGGGCAGCTCAATCTTTGCTTGCTCCAATTGCCTTCATCCCAAGACGCTGTTGCCGATGATGCGAGCCGTCCCGGCGCCATTGCGGCGTTGCGTGACCTCCTCGCAGGCAAGCCAGAGCAAGGACAGCCCGCACTTCCGCAAATGGTCTCGGGTGCAGCGCCGGTGCTGATTGTTGCGCCGGAGTATGCTTTCGGCTCATCCGACTACACGGCAATCGATGAGTTGGTGCGGAATGCCGCGCGGCCGCTCGTCTTGCTTGCGGGTTTTGGCGCGACCTTGGCGCAGGCCGTTCTCGATTGGGCAGCCGAGGCCGAGGCGGAGAGCACCCAGAGGCACCTAAGCTGGAATCAAGAAACTAACCCGATTAGCGCTGCGATGCGTGTCAATGGTGGTTGGTGCTGGATCCACGAACCCGGCGCTGACACGCATTGCATTGTCTATCTGAAGAACGTTCTTCAGCAGGCTTTTGAAGCCGTGCAGCTCCCCGACCTCCAGACCGGTGAGATCATTCTTCACCTGTCTTGCGGCGATCTCGACCTCTTCCCCCTAATCTGCGCCGACCTTATCCAACCTGCCGCTCAGCACAATGGATCCCCACAGGCACGCATTAGGGATGTTCTCGCGGACGTCGCGGTCGAGCGCCCGGCCTTGGTCGTGGGATCGCTCCTCCAGCCTGGGTTCAACCCGAACTGGGAAATTGCCGTCAACGCCCTATTGAATACCGTTCTCGTTGGCCGCCCTGCCGCCGTCGCGCTCTGCAATATCGCGCATGACCGCCCCCGGCCCGACGAGCAGGAAGACAAGTGGCGAAGCCTGACCGGCGTGTTCGCCCCCTTTAGCACATTGCCGAAGGGACAAGCCGATCTGCCAGCAGCGCGCTCGCTCAACGCGCAGGGCATCTCTGGTGCGGTCGTACGCTACACTCACGGCTGTGCGACGGCAGGAATGGTTGCCTGGTCTCCGTACAATCCTTTAAATGGCGTGCTGGTCTGGCGCGGCAACATGTATTGCCCGGTGACCGCCGATGGCCTCAGCCTCCCGGTCGCGCGGGCACCAGCTGCAGCCACCTGCGAGATCTCGCGCTTCCTCCGGCGCCATCCTCCTGGTGTTGGAATGGCGCCGCGCCTAATAGAGGGCATTTCGATGATCGATGCGCACCTTTCCGGAGGAGGTCCGCCATCGCCCGACACGATGCTCAGCGAGACGCTAGATGGTGTTGCCGCAGATCGGATACGTAATCCCGACGCCTTGTCCGAGGCGGAGGTAACGACAGCGCTCAAAGCCGGCCTCCATGCGCTGGCGACCATCCGGTCGGTTGACGGCGTTGTTTGGCAGGATCGCGTCGGCATGACCGGGCAACTCCGCTTCAACGCGCAACAGCGTCATCTGCTGATTTGGCGCTCACCGAGCGAGTCACCGCGGTCTATGTATCGGCACCTCGCAAATTGGAAGCTGCGCGGCGGGCCGCACCCTGATCTCATCGTGTTTGGCGCTACGCCGGTTGGTGAACTCAGTGATGGCGAAATAGTCGAGGATCGACGCGACGACATCAGCCTTGCACCGCCCGCAGTGGAAGCGCTGGCCGTCGGCGGCACGCTGGCCGCTTCCGACGGAGACATAACCGAGACGCGGCCATTGCGCCGGGTCGCCGCGCTCGGGATTTCGCACATCACATCCGTCTATGCCGACTATGTGAAAGATGAGGACGACGCGCGAGTAGCGGCACTGCTGAACTGCATCGGGAAGTTCTTTCCGGAGGGACTTGGGCAATGATTGGTCTGACCGGCAGCGCCGAACTCGCCAGCGCCTACTCGGCGCTCGATCCGCTGTGCGCCAGGGTGGGTTTCGCGCGTGCCGAGCAACTGCCCCTCATCAACGATCTCGCCGCCGCCGATGGCACCGCGCTCTGGCTTTCTTCGTATGCGCGCCTGCTCCTCTGGCCATGTGCGGCCAGCGATGCACAGACCATCGAAACGACCGCCCATACTGCGCAACGCTGGTTTGATGAGGTTCTGACGTCCGGAGAGCGCGGGTTGGGTGGGAGGCCCATCGACGGCTATCTCGTGCTCGCCCTTCCGACGCCGCCGGCGGATGACGTACGTGAGGATGTTCGCCGGCTCGAACTGTCGGCGCAGGTGTGCCGAAAACACCTTATATGGCCTTCGCTGTCCCAGGACTCAGATCATGCTGACGTGCCATGGCGTCGCATTGCCGATATCACTGTGGTCGGGCTTCCGGATGCGGGGATAAAGCCTGGCGAAGAACTGCAATGGCCGAAAATCGACACCGAAGCCAGGGCCTTGTGGGAGGAGCTCGACACCATCGGCGTATCCGCCGTCCTACTCAAGGAGGAAGCGATGTGACCCGCGGCGTCCGTCTCACTACGCTTCGGATCTCCGCGTTTCGCGGAATTAGCGACCCGATCAATTTCGATCTCAGCGCGCCGCTTACACTCGTCTTTGCTCCCAATGGGACCGGAAAGACCACGATGTGCGAGGCGGCGGAGTGGCTGCTCACCGGCCAGGTCGAGCGACTGAAGAGCGGCAAGGACTTCGACGCGCGGGTTCTGCGATCGAAGTTCGCTGTACCTAATCAAGCCGCGTCGGTCGAAGCAGAGTTATTCCTGGCTGACGCCCCGCGCTTCCTCGCTCGTCACGCCGAAGAAGCACACTCTCTCGCGCTCTCGGGTGCCACCCGCGACGACGTCACCCGGCTCGGACCACACGAGTTGCTGTCTTTGCTCGCGCCGGCTGCGGCGGCCAATGAGGCGCATCACCTTACCGCGATCAATTTACGCCAGCGCTGGTTGAAGGGCACGCGCTTCCTAAGTGCCGACGCGCTAGCGGCTCTCGTTGACACCGACGATGAGACGATCGATCGCCGCACCCAGATCTTCGCAGACCTCCTTGGCATCCGACATCTCCTCGACGCCGAGCGCCAATGCGAAAAATATGCGAGCGAGTTGGGATCGCGGCTTAGAGGGTTGAAGCAGCTAACCGAACAGCAGGAAGCCGATGCGCGCGCACTTGAGGCGGAGTTGGCAACTGGTCCCGATGCTGGGACCGCTCGGACGGTCTCCGCACGATCCGAAGCCGCCGCCGCCGCCGCACTTCTCGATGACCATGGCCATGCGATCAGAGACGACGTCTCGCTCGATAACTGGATTGAAGCGCTGACCGCAATTCACCGGCGCCGGCGCCACACCTTCGATGCGCGCAATTCGGCGGCTCGGCGCGTCGAAGCGCAATGGAGCACGCGAGGGTCGTTAGTGGCGGCGGTCGAGGAATATACCGCACTCGAAGCCAGGCTCGCCGAGGAGCTTTCCCAGATTGAAGAGCAAGGCCGCGCTGCCGCAGCCGCACTTACCGAACGCATGTCCGAACGCGAGGTCGCAGAGGAGGATGCGCGCAAGCTTGCCAGCGCGAAGGATCGGCTGACCCATCTCAGCGCCATCCTACTCGCTACATTAGTAAACGCGGGGCTGCTCACCAGCGCTCCACAATCCCTGGAAGCGTTGTCGCTGAACCTTGCCGAAGCGCGCTGGACAAAATCCGCTCGACAGGCGCGACGCCACGATCTTGCGACGCTCAAAGTCTCGCTGGAACAGTCTGCCAACGCCGCAGAACGGCTTCGCCTGATCAGCGCTGAGATCGAGCGCCGCGCACCCGAGCGCCTTTCGGAGGAAGGATTGGCGGTGCTGCGGAGCAATGTCGCCGATGACGATGCACGGGCCCGCCACGCTCGATCCGTGCTCGATGCAACTGCCGAACCTGTTGAGCGCCTGCAGGCCGCTGTCCGAGATCTCCTTGCGCATGATCATACCGGCACCAGCAAATGCCCGACCTGCGCTCATGACTGGGGTGACGCCGCAGCGCTACGCGCGGCAATCGAAGATGCCCTGAGCGCCGCACCTGCGATTGCTGCAAGCGCACGTGTTGCCGTAGAAGTTGCTTCGGCAACTGCACGAGCGACACGTGCACGACTCGATGCTGCTCTGTCGGTCGAGGCAACGATAGGCACGCTCCAAAATGAGCGAGGAGCACTCGCAGCTGCTGCCGAGCAGCGCGGTCGCGATGTTGCGAGGCTCGGACTTTCAGCCGATCGCACACAGGAGGACATCACCATCGCTGAGGCGCGTCTCGACGCTGCCGATGCGCTCGCGTCGCTGATCGGGACACGCGACAGTCTGGCGCCAAGTCTGCCAGGGGGGGTAGGGGCGCTCCTTCCGCCTGATACAGAAGTTTACGGATTGCTTGACCAGCTTGGAACGACCTTTGCGGCCCGGGACCAAGTCGTGCAACTTCGCCTGGCGGAACTCGTCAAATCGATCGAGACCGCCACTGCGGCGCGTGACACATTGCGTGCGACCCATGCAGGCACCCAGCAGCGCTTGCGCGAATGCCGCAAGACCCTGCAAGAAAAGGGCGCTGAACTGTCATTTCTGCAGGCGACCTGGGATGCCGCTGCCCCTAACACAGCATGGTCCGATGCCGCGCTGGCGACGCTCAAACAAGAGCTAACCACCGAATCTAACTGTCTCCAGCGCGCGGAAGGGCATATCCAAGCGGCACGTACAGCTTGGGCAGCGGAAACGCGACGTGAGCGCCTCGATGCACTGCGGAAAGAAATAGCGCCCGCGATTGAGCGGCAGGAACACATGTTGGCTCGAATTGGTGCCGCAAATAGGGCGCGCGCTATTTTTCAGGAGGCTTATGCTAAGACCAGTCGCAAGCAGGTCGAGGACCTCAGCCGCGTGGTAAATCCGTTGTTCGCGCGGATGCACGCCAACCGCGTGTTTGACCGCATCAACCTGGGCGACGATACCAACTTCCTGCACTGGCTGGCGGATGCTGGCAGCGAGCAGCTCGATCCGGGGAAGGATTTCAGTCAGGGACAACGACAGGACCTCGCGCTTGCCTTGTTTCTCGCCCGTGCCCGAAGCCTTGGCGGCACATTCTTCCTGGATGAACCTGTAATCCATCTGGACGACCTTAACCGGGTCGGCCTGCTCGATATTCTACGTGCTATCGTACTGGAAAACAGCACATCGCTGAATCTTGTGATTACGACCTCAAGCCGTGCGCTCGCTCGTCATCTGATCGAAAAATTCGCCAGCGTAGGCCGTGTCGAAACGGCATCAGGTCCATCGAATCCACTGCGAGTCCTTGAACTTGACGGCAACGGCCGCACCGGAGTTACACTGAGTACTGCGTATCCATTGAATTGATTCTCATATCGTCATTAGATCGAAAAATCGAATGTCTTAGCCCGCCGCGCGAACTTCGCAGGTAAGGTTAGTAATGTCACGTGGTCATTTCAACGAAAACATCAGCGTTCTCGGAATTTCTGTGCTAATACTGACAGACAGGAGGCGGCCCTCAGCAGACCACGATTGCCAGAGACCTCGCCAATGACTCCAAATCACGCCGAGTTTCTCTTACGATTACCACTGCGTCTTCATAAGCCCTCTTAAGCCGTCGCCACACGCGGCTGCGGAGTTCGTCGTCCCATACGAGGCGTTGGCGAAGTGTGACTTCATCGAAGTAGAGCAATGACACGAATCCGAATTGCGCCTCGATGCGGAGCGCCAGATCCGTAGCCAGTGCGATGTCGGATGCCGCCGACATCCCGGCGCCGGCACTGACGTCGCCGAACACCACCTCTTCGGCTGCACGCCCGGCTAGCAGGAGTGTGATCCGGTTCATGAGCTCGCCCTCGGTCAACACGCGGTTGGTCAGGTTTGCGACCATCCGGCCGCCGGTATCGTCGGGGTAAACCGAGAGCGGTTCCCCATAGCCGAGCGCCCGATGAACGACGACATGGCCGGCTTCGTGAATGGCCACACGCCAGCGCAACTCCGGTGAGAGGCTCTCATGTCGTGCGCTGAAGACGGCCACGAGATCTTCTGCCTGTAGAGCGCGTCTTTCCCGGCGCGCTTCTCGGCGGGCGGTTCGCACCAGACGCTCTACGTCGGCCCCCGAGAGCCCAAGAGCCATCCGGGCAAGCTTGTTGAAGAGATGGTGGGAAACGAGTGCGGGATCATCGTCGACTACCGTATCTCCGACGTGGTGCCGGATGATTTCCGTGAGTGCAGCCTCGTCGGGAAGCGGGATGTCGATGCGGGTTTCCAGGCGGCCAGATCGAACTAGGGCCGCGTCCAGATCCTCCGGTCGATTCGTGGCCGCGACCACGATCACGCCTTGCGTGGCGGCGATTCCGTCGAGAAGGATCAGAGCTTGGTCGACGACGTTTCGGTGATAGCTGGAGTAGTGGTTGTCGCCACCGTTCGCCCGCGACCCCAGGCCATCGACTTCATCGATGAACAGCACCGCAGGTGCCAGCCGGCGCGCCTCGGCGAACACGGCCTTCATGCGTGCCAGCACATCGCCCAGGTAGCTCGGCTCCAGCCAATGGGCCGGCGAGCTTCGGATCACCGGCACGCCGAGCGAATTGCCCAATGTGCGTGCGAACATCGTCTTGCCTGTGCCGGGAGGCCCAGCCAGCAGGATCTTGGCGGAGAGATCACTCCAGGCGATCTCACCCGCCTTCCAGGCAGCAAGATCTAGGCGCAGATCATCTGCCCAGTCGATCGCTTTTCCGTAACCGGCAGCCGTGTCGATGGTGGGCGCTCCGGGCGAACGATCCGGCTGAACGACGACAACATCGATGTCGACAGTCCGTGAGCGGGAAGCGCTCTGGTTCGACCGAGACGACGATGCCTGCCGATGCGCGGTCTCATCCTCATCATTCTCGTCTGCAAAACGACGCAGCGCCTGGATCGCGCCGTCTGCGGTTGCACCTGGTCGGATGACGATCAGAAGATCGGTCAGATCGAGGCGGGCGCACTGTGCCGCGTCGATTGTTTCCGTCGGCTCGGACCCTACGCAGATCGTGATCGTCTGCGCGATGGTCGACGGATCCAGCGGACCCGCGTCCAGGACGAGCTGGCTTGCCTCCGCGAGGCGGATTGGGACCGCGCGTGCGTCTTCTCCCAAGATTAGAATCGGTTCGTTCGCCGACATGACCGATGCGATCTGCTCGCGCATCGCGGGCGGCTTCGAGATCTCTCCCGAGAGCTGGGGGGCCGTGAAGGCGATGAGACGGTTCGGCTTCCAGGACGAGCACCAGCTTGCTCGCCCCAGATGCACGTCTTGCGCCTCCTTGACCTCGTGCTCCCCCTTCAGAACCAATCCGGCGCTGATCATCATCCGAAGCCGCTCGTTCACGCCCTCGACGGGGCTGACGAGCGTCACGATCGTTCGCGGTCCGCGCAGCAGGCTGAGGATCTCGTGAAGCGGTCTGCCGCAGTTCGACACCGCCCTGGCCAATAGCAGGAGGCAGGCCACGTCGTCCGGTCGAGGACGATCCGCGGTGGCACGCAACGCTCTGATCGCGGCAACGCGCTCGGCTTCGGTCCAGGCATCCTCGTCTGGGCCTACCTCCGTTTCGCCTACGGCGGCGCTGCTGCCTCCGCCGACCTTCGGGGCACTGCCGGACACAGCCATCGCAAGGGCCTCGTCGAACAGTGCGGCGCCCGGATCCACGCCGTCCTTGAGCGCAACCGCGAGTGCGGGCGACGGATCGAACCGATGGCGTTGCTCAAACGGTTGCGCAGCGTGCTGCCGTGCGGTCGATGCGGTCTCAGCTTCGATTGCCTTCGCAACCGCATCGCGCGACGCCGCCATTTTGAAGCCGGTGATCGCCCCGTCGCGATCTTCGCCGGTGAAGTCTACGAGGCCCTGCCGCTCAAGGCGTGACATCGCTGCGTGCTGCTTCACCCGAACGAGCCGACCGACGAACAGCCGGCCCAGGCGGTCTTCGAGCTCACTCGTCATGGCCAACGCCCCTGTCGTCGGGGTCGCAGCTCTCTGCCGAGAACCGGATTTGATCGGGCTTCGGCAGCACGCCTTTCCAAATCGCCCAATCCTCAAGCCCCGGAGCAATCAGGTGCCCACGCGCCTTGGAGTCTGCCAGACGCGCCGTGAGCGAGGTCGGCAGCATCACGCCCTGGCGCTTGGCCAGGCGCCCCGCGAAGAGCACGATCCGCACCAGCGCCTCCTGAGGCAGCGGGAACTGAACCAGCTCGCCCCCAACCTCACGGGCCGGAAGCGGTCCGTCTTCATCCACCACCGCTTCGGCCTGACGGTGTCGGGGCGCCGCAGCGATCTTCCGGTGGCTGTTGAACGCGGCTGACGCATTGGGGCGGTGGGGATCCACGTCGATGGACGCGCGCGAGGTCCCGTTGCCCGGCGCGCCAGCGCCGGGCTTCATCTTCTCATTCATGGCGTCGGCTCCTAGCGCAACTCAGCCGGCGCGCCGTCGATCGGCTGCCAGACGCCACGGTCGTTAACGCCGTAACCGGTCAAGACCTTGGCCGCGACCAGGGCGCTCGATACCACGATCGACCGCTTCAGCCGGAAACGACCGGGCAGACCCGGGATTTCCTCCAGGAAGTCACCGGTCTCGATGCGCGTCCGGCGATCCATGATCGCAGCACCCAGTGCGTGCGACACCTCACAGCGATATTCCGCACCGGCGTGGACGAGGAACCCGTCGTCAAGGTCTGAGCCGATGCCACGCACATGCGTGTAAACGGTCGCAGGACCCGGCACGAACCGGTAGCTCTGGAACGTTCGCGGGAATGCGTTCGCGACGGCATTGCCGGTGCTCTCAGCCTCATTCGCCAATTCGTCCTCTTCGAGCGCAATGTCGACGGGGAAAGACGCGTAGTTCAAGAACCGCCTCATCGTATCGCTCGCCCCCTCGACCGCCGCGGCGTCGGCGGCCGACATCGGCACCAGAGGCGGAGCGCTGCCCAGGAGGCGGAGCCCGTCGACCGCTTCCAGCATCCGGAACATGGCGGCCTCGACGCCATGGGCCTGCGTCTTGCTCAAGATCGGGTAGGACGAAGACAAGGCGGCGAACCAGATCGCGTCGATCTTCTTGGGCACGGCGTGCGTGCGCAGCCTCTGCAGGACGTTGCCGCCACCGCCGACATAGACAGGGTGGATGCCATCCTGTTCCCGGCCGACCAGGATGTAGCAACCCGGGTGGCTCGGCACATGCGCCGAGATCGTCCTGAATTCGGTCGGCCAGATGCCGGCCGTCAACATCAGCGGGTTGATCGGCTCGCTGACCTGGATGAGGTCACCCGGCCGCTGGCCGAGCTCGACGAGCTGGAGGATGGAACCAGCAGTGCTGGCGCGAAGGGCAGTGTTGAAATGCGTATTCATGGGAATCTCCCTTGAGTGGTCGATCCCTGATGAGCCGGTGACGGTACCCTCGGCCGTGCTCGGACAAGGCACGGAATATCATTCCGTGCCATCGCGAGAGCGATGCAGAAGGTGCCGCGTAGCCATGCCGCGAATTGCTGCCTTCACCGCATCTAGGCGACGACGGTCCTTGGGCCGGCAACCGGATCGGTCAGGGAATGAGAACGAGGATCAGGCGCGCTGCTTGATGGTCAGCGTGGCGGGCGACAGGCTGTCGCTCCTGTTCAGCCGGCACAGGCAACGCTTGGGCGGTGCAGATCCATCGAAGGGGGATTCCGCCTGCGGGCGGGACTTGATATGCGTCGTCATAGCCGTGTTACCTTTTCCAGAAGGTTGGCATGGTCAGGCCTTGTCGGGTGTTAGCGCACCCGGCGGGGCCGCCTGATTTGGCCCCGTCCGCTCGTGGACCACGCCAGATTTCGGGATCCCCGCAGGAAATGCAAGGATCCGTTTCGATCGTCAGCTGACGTGGTTAACTCTCGGCTAGCGGAAGCCAGGTCTCTCCGGCGCGCGGGACTGACAAACGAGGGCGAAAGCCCTACTTGGTCAACCCCGCTTCTCGAAACGCTTCGACCAGCTCGCGCCCGCAGTGACCCGCAGCCCGTCGGCCTGATAGCCTTCTGCAAGAAATTGCTCTCTTCGCTGTCTGGCGGCCTCGCGCGCCTCTTGCCACAGGCCTTCATCTAGGAGCAGACGGATGACCGGATGGATCTGGATTGTCACGTCCGAGCTTTCGCGTTCAGATAGCATCGCAGTCTCTTCGTACGAGGATGCAAAGCTAAGCGCAGGCTCGTAATAATACCGCCACTCTTCATTCGGTCGAGGCAATCTAATCCCGTCCTTGGGTTCCGGTTCCGGGTCTCTCCAGTAGAATTCCAGCACATCAGACCTGAAGAATGCGAACGAACCAATGTGCAATGAGCAAGGTATCCCGTTGACCGTCACGAGCCGCTGGGCTTGCAGCTTCGCCTTCTGCTTATCGTCTCCTGATGGTTGCGAAGATCTGCCCTTGCTTTCAAATGCGTGCCAGTCTCCGGCATTGTTTTCCCCGACCAAATCCGGCCTAGACCGACCAAGAATGGCGGGATTGAGGAATGGCCGGAAGACGTCGAGGTGGAGCAGCCAAGGGGTGTAAAGCAGGCGCGATGCGAACAGTTTGCAGAGCGTCATACCTAGAAAATAGCTGACCATACCTTTCTCGGTAGGGTCGAGCCTTGCGAATGCATCAGTTCGCCTCAAATGCCCATGCCAATCCTGTTCGACGGCCATACGCACCAGCGAAAGACGGAAAATCGCCTCATGGAAGGATGCGGGCCCGTGCTGAAAAACATGCAGGGTATCCGGACGCCCGATGGTGATTGCAGCCCACAATATCTCATCCCAACTGGTCACTAGCGTGCCCCACGCAGGAACGCTGTAAGAACTGGGAAAAGATTCGCTTTGGTACCCGATACGCAATGTCATTACGGCACCTGAGGCCAGTCGAGTTGTTCGAGCTCGTCTTGCGGAAGCTTCCCGTGGCGTTCAAAAGCCGACTCGAGCCGTTCGCCTAACCATTCGCGGCCCTCGTTCGATAGCTCTACCGCCGCCTGCTACATGTATGCGCGGCGCGGATCGATGTTGCCTGTGCCTCGTTTCGCGTTTCGCTGGGTAGGCACAAAGGAATTCTCACCTAAGGCGTTCATCAGTTCGTTCAGCGAAACCCCGTTGGCCATTGTCCCAGCGACGAACTCCGCGCCAAAAACGCGTATATACCGAGGCCAATTCCCCTTAAATGGACGCAAGGCTATGTCAGCGGGAGTGGCATCGTCTCGACCGGGCAAATGTCGCAATCCGCTTGCGCGGCCGAAGACGCGAATGTCATTCGGGTCGGTGGTCAAGCGGGAAATGAACATGAGTGCGCCGTCACGCACGCCGGAAGGACGCTTGCTCGCCGGGTATGATAAGGCCCAATGACATCCAGCACGCTCGACTTCGTCTATAGTCGGCAAGGACAACGTCGCACGATTGCTGCCTTGTCCGAAAAACTTGACGAAGGCCTGCGGCGCATCGGCGACGAAGATGGGCGAAGTAGTTGTAGGGACCGCCACGCCGGCATCAGCCCCAAAGTCCCCGAGGCCAATTGAGCGATTGGGACGCCCGCCTCTCGCACGATGCCGCATGACCGTCGCATCCCACTGATCGAGTTGGGTTGTCATCAGATCAGCGTCGCCCCGATTCCAAAGGCGGTCAAAATAGCGGCGGCACGCCGAGATTACTTCACGGTCTTCGGAAACCAGGCCAAATTCGTGATTTCGCGAAAGCGCAGCTTCGGTCAGATTAGCCGATGTAACTATCGCCCGACTTGCCCCGAACAGATACATCTTCGCGTGCAGGTTCTTGATACCGCGCACGGTTCCGCCGAACTCCAGCACCTGGCGAAGCGCCGAAATGTCGCTGAACCCTTCTGCGAAATCCGCAAGATTGAAACGGGTGATGGCCTGGAGGGTTTTCGGCTTCGCCGCGAGCAATCGATTCAACGCGCCGATCTTGATGAATGGGGAGATGATCCGCATCTCGTCAGCATCAGCGCGAAGGGCCTCAACAATCTCCCTCGACCAATCCGAATCGACGAGGCGAGTTGTCATTCAGCCGCCTCCAGTTCGCGCTCCCCGGCTGGCGCCAGTGCCTCGGCGAGTAGCGCATCGAGCAGGCGGCGGCGGGTCGCGGCGGTGGCGGTGAGGCTCGCCTCCAGCCGGTCGCAGAGCGCCATGAGGACATCGACCTTGGCGACGATGCGGTGTTGTTCGGCGAGCGGTGGAAGGGGAATTGGCATGCGGCGGAAATCGCCGACGTTCACCCCTTGCAGGGCGACCCCCTTCGTCTCACCGGCCATCCACGATTGGCAGAACGGCGCGTCGATGGCGAGGCGGACGTATTGCGGCTTCACAACATCGCAGATCGGGAAACGCAGCACATGCTGAGTGATGTTCCCTCCTACAAGTTCAGGCGGCACGAACGCAGTTTTGCCGATAGTGCCATCCTTCGAGACCAGTAAGTCTCCCGTCGCAAGCGTCGTCTTCTTGAACTTCGCAGCGCGAGCGGGGTCACACTTTGGAAGATTGGCAACATCAATCGTTCCCGTCTTCATCTCGGTAACTCGAACTGTAGGCACGCCGTCCGCCACCCATTCCGGTTTCAAAATGCCGTAGGTCACGGTCTCGTTTGGGCGAACAAGTGCGTCCACTGAAGCCCACTCCCATCCCCGAGGAAGCGGAAACGCTTCTGCAAGTACGTCGTTATCCGGTTCAAGGTCAGCTAGCTTTCGCTTCTTCGTCCACGGTAGCGCGGAAATCCGCGTCAGCAGGTCCGACGCTGGTTCGTCGTTCGCGTCCTGCGGCACGAGCTTGCCGCGCACGGCGAGGTTGAGGATGGTCTGGCGCAGGGTTTTGATCTGGTCGGGACGCGTGGTGAGCGCCGGCAGCGCGTCAAGGGCGAAGCGGGCGTCGTTGTGGAATGTGTCGGGATCGTGCGCGTTGAGGCGGGCGAGGCTCGCCGCCGCCAGCCGGTCGCGCACCGCCTCGCGGCCCGCCCGCGCCGCCGCCAGCCGGTCGCACAAGCCCGTCAATTCATCGACCTTTGCGACGATGCGGCGCTGCTCGGCGAGCGGTGGGAGGGGAAGCGCGACCGTGTAAAGATCACCGAGATTCAGCTTATTGGTATGCGTTCCGCCACCGATCTTGATCCTATCAAACTCGGCCTCAACAAATGGCGAGTTCAACAGCAATCGGAAGAAGTCTGGGTTCACGAAGCGATGGTCGAAACGAACTAGTCCAACGCTCACGAATAGGCTGAACTCGATATCTGTATCGACAAGAACGGCTTTACCGAGCGTCCCAATGCGACCTAAGAGGATATCGCCTCGGCGAGGGTCGCAACGTTGATAGAGCAGCTTGTGTTCGTGCTCGGGAATGAAGCGCGTGCTGGATAGGTCGAGGCTTCCCGCGCTGAAGTCCTTCACGCTGACGAAAGGCACGCCGCGTTCCACATAAGTCGGCGCCTTGTGTGCTCCGTCGGTGATCTTCAGTGCAACTTCGCCAAGCTCTGTAAGCGACCAGCCGATCGGGGCATCAAAGACAATTGGTTTTTGCCGGTCTCGCGAGGAAATGCTGCGAACCTTGATCTCCCCGGCCTTAACCAGCCGCGCCTTCTCCTTCGCGATCCGCTTCAGCAGTTCCGACGCCGGTTCGTCGTTCGGATTCTGCGGCACCAGCTTCCCGCGCACCGCCAGATCGAGAACAAAGCGGCGCAGCCGCACAATCGCTTCGGGCGCGTCGGCGATCTTCTCGTAATGCGCCAGCAGGCGTTCGGCGTTCATCGGGTCAGCGCCTCGGCCAGGATCGCCTTCAGCTGGTCGCGATAGCCCGCCGTCTCGGCCTCGGCGCGGGCGAGATCGGCCAGCAGCACCTCCGGGTCGCCGTGATCGTCGGCGACGCTGTGCGGGTTTGTGATGTCGAGATTGTAGCCGCGCGCCTTCACCTCCTCGGCGGTGATGCGCCACGCCTGCGGCGTCTCCTCGCGGCCTTTCCGGTCCATTCCGCCCCACCAGTCGATGCAGCCCTGAAAGTGCTCCAGTCGGATCGGCCTGGTCATCGAATAGGCTTTCTGGCCTTCCGGCACGCGGTGCTCGTAGAACCAGATGTCCTTCGTTGGCGTCCCCTTCTCGAAGAACAGCAGGTTGGTGCCGATCGAGGCGTAGGGCTTGAACACGGAATTGGGCAGGCGGACGATGGTGTGGAGGTTGCATTCCTCCATCAGATGTTCCTTTAGCCGTGTCTTGATCCCTTCGCCGAACAGCGTGCCATCGGGCAGCACCACGGCGGCACGGCCATGGGTCTTGAGGAGGCGCACGATTAGCGCCAGGAACAGGTCGGCGGTTTCCTTGGTGCGGAAGGTCGGGAAGTTGTTCTCGATACCGTCCTCCTCCTTGCCGCCGAAGGGCGGATTGGTGACGACAATATCGACGCGCTCGTCCTTACTCCATGAAATCAGCGGCCGGGCCAGCGTGTTGTCGTGGCGCACGAAGCTCGGGTCCTCGATCCCGTGCAGCAGCATGTTGGTGACGCAGAGCATGTGCGGGAGCTGCTTCTTCTCCACCGCGCGCAAGGCGGACTGCATGGTCTCGCGCTGCTTCGGCGTGCGGACGTATTTCTTCTCCATGTGGTTGATCGCGCAGGAGAGGAAGCCGCCCGTGCCGCAGGCGGGATCGAACAGGATTTCGCCGGGCCGCGGGTCGATGCGATCGACCATGAAGGCGGTGACGGCGCGCGGCGTGTAATACTCGCCGGCATTGCCGGCCGATTGCAGATCGTTGAGCAACTGCTCATAGAACTCGCCGAAGTGCCGCCGCTCATCGAGATTGTTGAAATCGACCTGATTGATCTTGTTCACCACCTGCCGCAGCAACTGGCCGGATTTCATGTAATTGTAGGCGTCCTCGAACACGTCGCGCACCACGCGGCGGCGGTCGCCCGGCTGGCCGGTGAGCTGAAGGCCCTTCAGCGCCGGGAACAGCTCGTCGTTGACGAAATCGAGCAGCGCCTGGCCGGTGTTGCCCTCCGGGTCTGCCGCCCAGTTGCGCCACTGGAAGCGCTCGGGGATCGGGGAGCGGTAGCCATCTCGCGTCAGTTCGAGTTCCTGATCCTGATCGTCGATGATCTTGAGGAAGAAAAGCCAGGTGAGCTGGCTGATGCGCTGCGCGTCACCATCGACGCCCACGTCCTGCCGCATGATGTCTTGAATGGTCTTGACGGTGGTGCGGACGATCATGGGTTACACCACTTCCAAGACGATCAGTTCGCGCCGGTCAATCAGCCATTGGGTCGGCTTGCGCTTCCGCTCGCCGGCAAAAAGACTGCTCTTTTGCTTTCTCAGAAACTCGCCCCCTGCGGTCGAGTCGAGAAATTGGAGATGGCCGCCGTCCCAACCGGTTACGATCCAATGTGCGAACGGGTCAGTCACGCCGATGATCGCGCAAGCACTTTCTGCGACTTCTTCATCGAAGCGCTCCCAATAGTCAGCGTTCGATTTCGGGACGCGTTTTGCGAACGGGTACCTCGCCTTTACCTGGTTGAAACCGTTTAGGCTGGTGCACGCCTTTATCATCTTCTGCATGTCGGCAAACGTTGTGCCCTTCCAGAGGACCTCCGGCCAACGCTGTTTGCCAAGTGCCGTACAAGCCGTCTGGAAAATGACCTCATCTCCATCCCACCCACATCCGACAACAAGCGCGTTATAGATGGCGTAGATGCCACAGAGCCCATCAAGGCTGCCTTGAGTCTGGTTGCCAAGCGATCTCACTATGCGGTCTCCTGATAGAGTGCGTCCTGCATTTCGTGGACGGCCTTCTCGAAACCCTGTCTGCCGCCGAACGCCTTGATGAGTTGGACGACGCTGCCCATCGCGGTGAAGGGCGTCACCTTCAGCACGTTGGCGTCGTCGAGATTGAGCACGCCCTCGTCGCGATACTTTTCCAGAAGCGCATCGAGCACGGCGCGGGCCTGCGGCCCGTATTTCGTGAACACGTCGCGCTTCTTCACATTCTCGGCCCGCTCGCGGCGGGTGAGCGGCTTCTTGTCGAAGGCGCGCGGTCGTCGAGCACGATATGCCGGTCGAAATCCTTGGCGTTGTAGATGCGGTCCTCGACCTCGTTGCCATCGCGATCGAGCTGGCCGAGTTCGGGGCGATATCCTTCCACATCGCGATCGATGTGAACCTTCACCACCTTGTAAGGCGCGAGGAAGCCGTCGCTGATTCCCTGTTTCAGCGAATAGGTGAAGACCGGCTCGCCGAAATACTCGGTGTTGGAAACGTATTCCGTCTCCTTAGGCGTGGCAGTGAGGCCGATCTGCGTCGCGCCTGAAAAATGGGTGAGGATTTCCCGCCAAGCCGTATCCTCGGCCGCGCTGCCGCGATGGCATTCGTCGATGACGATCAGGTCGAAAAAGCCGGGCGAGAACTCGCGATAGAGCTTCTGCCGTTCCTCCGGCCCGGTAATCGCCTGATAGAGTCCGAGATAGACCTCGAAGGCGGTGTCGATGCGCCGCTTCCGGTCGAGCGCCAGTGGAAGGTCGACGGTTGTGCCGTCCTGCCGCTCGATTGTCTTGGCGTTGGTCGAGAGCTTCGCCATCGCCGCGCCAAACGGCCGGAAATCGTTGACCATCGTTTGGTCGATCAACACGTTGCGATCGGCGAGGAACAGGATGCGCTTCTTGCGGCCCGCCTTCCACAGGCGCCAGATGATCTGAAACGCCGTGTAGGTCTTGCCGGTGCCGGTCGCCATCACCAGCAGCACGCGGTCGCGGCCCTTGGCGATGGCCTCGATGGCGGCATTGACGGCGTTCACCTGATAATAGCGCGGAACCTTGCCACTGCCATCGTCGAAATAGTCCTGAAGCACGATCTGCTCGGCTTCAGCGTCAAGATCCTTCCAGGCGCGATAGCGCGCCCACAGATCGGTCGGCGACGGGAAGGCGTCGAGGCCGAGATTGGTCTCGACCGGAACGCTTCGGCCGGTGCGGTCGTGGAACACGAAGCCGTCGCCGTTCGAGGAAAACACGAAAGGAATGTCCAGCGTCTCGGCGTAGTCGAGGCCCTGCTGGATGCCGTGGCCGACCGAATGATTATTGTCCTTGGCCTCGATCAGCGCGATCGGGATATTCGGCTTGTAGTAGAGAACGAAGTCCGCCTTCTTCGCCTTGCCCCGCGTCACCATCTTGCCGCGCACGATGATCCGGCCCTTGGTGAAATATACCTCCTCCCGAACCTGCACCATTGCATCCCAGCCAGCTTGCGTGACGGCTGGTAGGATAAACTTCGTGCAGATATCGCGTTCCGTGAGGCTTTTCTTTTCCACCTAGGCACTCCCCGAAAGCGTTTTGGCAGATGGGAGTAAGGCCGGCAACTATATGCGACACCTCTCAGCCTGAGCCCAGTGGCTTTGCGTGTAGTGAAGCATCGGACATGTCCGGCGTTTCCTCCGCCCGCCGTCGTCCAGGGACCTTTCGAACCCTTTCCGCCATTTCCGGAGCCGCCGAAACTGCGGCCTTCACCTTCCAACCGCCCCTTCTGACGCCATAATGCGCCTGCGCGGTAGCGGCAGAAGCGTGGCCGAACAGAACCGCGATCTCGGCATCAGAAACTCCTGCTGCGCGGAGGTTTGAGCGCGCCTGGTGCCGCACGGTCTTCAACGTCGCACGCGGCGCGCCCGCCTTCTCGCGGATCCGAGACAATAGCCTCGAAACCTGCCGCATCACGCGTTCCCGACCTACCGCATCTGACTGATCGCGGAGGTTACGCAGAAGACGATCAAGGTGCGTCCTTGCGGCATCCGTCACTATTGCCGGGTCAAGGCGAAGCTCTCGGACGGGCTCAAGTCCAGTTCCGTTCGCAGGCGAGTACTTCGCCGACCGGACCAGAAGGTTGTGCCCATCCACGACCGCCTCCGGCCACTCCCACGGGCGAAGTCCCAACATGGGGCCGAAGGCGAGGATGGTTCCGAGCACACGGGCCGCGAGTGTCTTGCGTCCCCGCACCGCCACCACGAGCGCCTTCTGCTGTGCCTTCGACAGCTGTTTCGCTCGCCCCGAGCCGCACCGGTCGGGCTTTCCGGCCCGATTGTTTCCGGCGCGATGTCGCTTCTCCGCCGACCGAAGTACTAGAACGGCTACCCGTGCCTGCGCGACGGAGAGCGTGCCGGCAACTGCAAGATCGCGGTACATCTGCACCATGACCGCCACGTACTGACGATAGGCGGAGGCACGAAGGGATGGCGCCATGCGCGCTACCCACCTTGCGAGTTCATATACATCGACGCTACGATCCAAAGCGACCGCCGCACGATGCTGCAACCAACAGTAGCGGCGACGGTAGTTCGCTTCTGTTTCGGGCCGCCGATCTCTCCGACTGCCCCCAAGCCGGCGCGGGTACAGGAAATCCAGATCCTCTGTAACGATTTCCCCCATAGGGCCTTCCGATCTCCATGTTACATGCTCATCCGGAGAGTAGCCGGTGGGGATGAAATTCGAAAATCGGGCTGTCGTCGAGAATCAACGTTTCGCGGCCCTCCTGAATTGGGGGCGGGAAGTCGCGCTTCATGGTTGCGGTTGAGATTGCGGGGACCAGCTACGACCCCGTAGGCTCCAACGGGACTTCCAGGGAGGGCAGATTCGTGAGGGCAGGATGGGTCGTCAGAGCGGAACGCAATGGCAAGCTGTTCGATGCCTTCAAGGAAAAGCAGGCCATCGCCATCGGATGGTTCGAAATCGGTCCTCTTTCCGACCTTCACGATCGGAGCCAGATCGCAGAACGCGTTGGGGCAGCGTGGCCCGACGGGAAACCTCAGGCGATCGCAATGGCAGCGGGTCAGCTTCACCGTTTCCGCAACGAGATGGCGATAGGCGACTTCGTCGTCACCTACGACCCTGGTCGCCGCGTCTATCTGGTCGGGGCCATTTCCAGCGAATACCGGTGGGATGAGGTGATCGATCCGGAAGACCCGAACGTGCGCTCGGTCAAGTGGAAGGGCGAGGTGTCCCGGGACCTCCTTTCTGTTCGAAGCAGGAACAGCCTTGGCGCCATTTCGACGCTGTTCCAGCTGTCACCGGATGTCATTGCCGACCTACAACGAGCCCTGTCGTCACGAGCGCCGGCAGATCCCGTGGGACAGGATGTTGTGGAGGTCGCGGAAGAGGACGTCTTCAAGAACATCAAGGAAAAGGCGCTTGAGTTTACCAAGGACCGGGTTCACGCTCTCGGATGGTCCGAACTGCAGGAACTCGTTGCGGGCCTCCTTCGGGCGATGGGGTACAAGACCCGGGTCTCGCCGGCGGGTCCTGACCGGGGCAAGGACATCGTCGCTTCCCCAGATGGCTTCGGTTTCGAGGCGCCACGGATCGTTGTCGAGGTAAAGCATCCCCAAGGTGCTATGCGGGCTCAGGACATACGCAGTTTTCTTGGGGGCCGTCATCCGCATGACAAGGGTCTTTACGTTTCAACGGGAGGCTTCACCAAGGACGCCCACTATGAAGCGGAACGGGCGAGCATTCCGCTCTCTCTGATGACGATCGATGACCTCGTCGAGGCTGTCGTCGCGCACTACGAGAAGATGGACATCGAGACGCAGCAGCTCCTTCCACTCAAGCGGATCTACTGGCCCGCGTGAGACCGGGAGGAGCATCGGACGGGGTGCGACCTGCGAGATGGACGTTGAGGGGTCAACTACACTGTACGAAAAATGCCGGTCGATCCCATAATTTTCAGTATTTTCAACGGGGCTTAAGCCCCTGTTTTCGCTGAGGTTTCATTTCTGCGATTTTCCATGGAATTTCCGCGGAATATTCACACGGTGGCGACCGCTTGCCCACGCCGCAGACGCGAGGCGGGCGACCCTGGGCTGGGATGTGCCGGCGCCATGCGCAGAGAATTGAGCCGATTGGCCTAATGTCAGGTCGCCGGCGCGGGGCTCCGGAAATCCCTACCGGACTACGGCGCCGTACTTCCTCCATGCGTCATTCAGGGCTTCGTAATCGATGGGCAACACGAGTTTGTCGATGGCTGTCTTCAGTGTCCAGATACCCTGAGCCTTCTGATATCGGGCGGCCACCGCGCTTCGAGCTTCAGTAGAGTGCCCCATGCACTAGTCGATCACGCCCTGAGTGGTGAAAGCTGTCATCTCGGTCGCAAAGCTGTGCCTGAACGGATGGAATGCGCCATCGGCCTCTTCTCCGTCCGAACGGACCAGGGTCAGCCCGAGTGAGTCGATGACACTTCCGAAGCGTTTGATCTGATAGTCCGATATCGACCCCGAGCCCGGCGCTTTCTTTACGTCGGTAAAGACGAGTTCATCCGGCTTCCTTCCAAGGATATTTTCCTCCAGAAAGTTCAGCGACAGCAGACCGGGGTGGAGCGGCACCACACGCTAAGATGCCGGGTTCTTGAGGTCCATGTCCTTCGGAAGGTCAAAGCACCAGACCTTGTGCACGGCTTGCACGTCCGTCGGGCCCCATTCCGCCGCGTCCTTGTGAGCGACATGTCTGACGCGCAACTGAAGGATCTCCGCAATACGCATGCCTTGCAGCGCTGCGATCAAGGGTGCCCAATACAGCGCATCCCTGACTACAATCTTGCCGGGCGCGTTGAAGTAGTATCGGGACTTGCGACCACGCCATACCGGGTGCTCGAATATCGTCTTGATCTGGTAAAGGTCCCAGCGAGGGCGTTCGTCCTGATTGATATGGCGAGACCTCTCGACCTTGAGCAGATGCCCCTCCCAGAACCGGGGTGCGGTCTTTGGCAGTTTACCCGCCCGCAATTGCGCGTATTCGAACAGGGCAGACATTTGTGATACATGCTTGTTGATGGTTTTATCGATCATTCGAGCCGGTTCGTTGCGAGCGTCCGCCTCGTCCATGATCGTCAAGATCGATTTCTGACGCTCTTTTTCGGACTTCCAGTAGTGCTTCGGCATACGCTTCAACATGATCATGAACTTGTTCATGTCGGCTTCGGTATAGGCGTTGAGTGGCTTGTCGCCGGCGATGGCAAGCCAGAGCTTCACGCTCTTCATGACGTCGCTCGGGTTTGTCTTTTCGAGGCTGGCCCTGTCGGCAATAAGTTTCCCATGAATATCGCCGAAGGTCTCTTGCTTCGCAGGTTCGGGAATTGGGGCCTGCACGGGCACTGGTGTCGAGACCGGCATCGGCGCCGGCACATCCGCAGAGCCTTCCGCGCTCATTGATCTGGCCAAGACCGCTTCAATCTCTGCATCGAACAGAGGCGTGGAGGAAACCGATGTTTCCGCTGGTGGTCGCCCATCTAGGCCGAGTTCCTTCCGAATGAACTCGGACTGCTGCCGCCATTTCACCTCCTGACCACCAAGCTTGTCGGATAGGCCATTGCGCCCGATCATCGCCAGGGCATCTTCGAAGAAGCGAACCGCGAGCACTGCCGAAAGATCACCGGCAAGCGCGTTCAGGGTTGCATGGTCCTGCATCGGAAGCGATGAGGCCCGAAGACGCTCCGCGACGAACTGTGGCGTGTAGGCATAAGCCCCCTTGTCTCTGCCGGCGATGACCATCTCGCCATTTTCACCCATGAGGCGCGCTTCCTCGTCGATAGGAATGGAATGAGGGACGCCCGGCGAAGCTGCGCGGTCGTCGCGACCGCTCCGGTGGTGGTCGCGCAAGTGCTGCAGCGTGTCCGTCAGAAGCCTGTAGAGGTCGTCCTTGGTGAGCATGCTGTCGTTCCGCGCTGCCAGAAAGAACTGGTCCGTTGCACTCGCGAGGGCCCGCCCGTAGTGGCCGGCCGCGCTGGTCTCGATTGGCCCCAGGTGAAGGCAGACCTCTGTCATGCCGAGTTGCACCTTCAGGTCGGATGGGACCTTCCGTCGAAAATAGGTGATGCGGGTTTTTAGGCGAGTAAACGAGGAACGCGTCATAGGAGTTTTGCTCCGAATCCGCGCGACAGGGTTACCTCTTGCTGGGAATCGAGACGAAAATGCTCGGAATCCCGCGCCTGCCGCGGTGGCCAAAATGGCGGCCAAGCGGGTGGGAAAGCCCCGAAATGGCCGGTTTATGGCGCTGAATTATGCAGCAAAATCAATGACTTATCGGAGGGAATGGCTGGGGAACCTGGATTCGAACCAGGACTAACGGAGTCAGAGTCCGTGGGTCTACCGTTAACCTATTCCCCAACGGCCGCACGGCGGGGCACGGCGATGGTGCGGCGGCTTTTACCGACAGGGGCGAAATAGTCAAGCGCAAAGGCGGATTCAAGCGGACCGGACCTGCGGTCAGATCCAAACGACGACCGCATCGCTTGCCCGCCGCCTCTCGTCGTCATCCTCATACCCGCCCGTCAACCGCCCCTGAGGGGACATACGACGCGGTCTCCCTGCCCACCAAGGCCCTTGGTGATCCGCGCCCGGACTGCTATGTTGTCGGCAACGCTAGACAAAGCGCGATGTCGCGTCCCATCCGGGTTCGCGCCGCGCCTGAAGGACATACAGTGGACGACCCCGAGACGGGCGGCAATGCGCCGCATCGCGGGGGGCAGGCGGACGAAGCCGGCGAACATCGCCGAACGTCCGGCGGCGACCGCGGCCTGCCGCGGCTGCCAGGCGAAGCAAGCGCGCGCCCCGCGGCCCCCAGCCAGACACATCGCAAACGGCGAAAGCGCAAACGCGGCCGCAAGGTTTTTGCGCGCGACACATCGCCCGGACAGACGCCCCAACCCGGCGGTCAGGCCACCCCCGGCCAGGGCAAGCCTGCCTTGGAGGCCAACCCTCCGGCGAAGGATTCCGCCCACCAGCAGCAGCCGTCGGCGGTCCAGCATGATGCCGCCGCGCAGCCGGGCGAGCGCGCCGGAGTGCCGCGAGCGGAATATCCCGATCGTACGGAGCTCCCCTCCTCGCGGCAGGCGGGGTCGGGCGCCCGAAGCGGCGGCGCTTTCCCGGCCAGATTCCCCGCCGGCCCGCGTTCGCCGCGTCCGGGCGACCAGCCGGTCTATGCCGCGCTCGACCTCGGCACCAACAATTGCCGGCTGCTCGTCGCGGTGCCGACCCGGCCCGGACAGTTCCGCGTCATCGACGCCTTCTCGCGCATCGTCAGGCTGGGCGAGGGACTGACGGCGAACGGGCGCCTCGGCGACGCCGCAATGGCGCGCGCGGTCGAGGCGCTTTCGGTCTGCGCGACGAAGCTCGGACAGCGCCAGATCCGCCTGTCGCGGCTGATCGCCACCGAGGCGTGCCGCGCCGCCGACAACGGCGAGGATTTCCTAGCGCGTGTGACCGACGAAACGGGTCTCGAACTCGAGATCATCGACCGGGAGACGGAGGCCCGCCTCGCCGTCTCGGGCTGCGGCTCGCTGGTCGAGGACGACACCGATGCCGTGGTCCTGTTCGATATCGGCGGCGGCTCGTCGGAAATCGCGCTGATCGACCTGTCCGGCGAGCGCAGCCAGCACCTCGCCCGCCACATCGTGTCGTGGACCTCGCTGCCCGTCGGCGTCGTGTCGCTCGCCGAGCGCTTCGGCGGTCGCCATGTCACCCGCGAGGTCTTCGACAGCATGGTGGCCGACGTGGCGCGCATGCTCGAAGCCTTCGAAGGACGCCACCGCCTGGGCGCTCTGGCCTCCGGCGGGCGCTTCCACCTGCTCGGCACGTCGGGCACGGTCACGACGCTCGCAGGTGTCTATCTCGGCCTCGAGCGCTATGACCGCAAGCGGGTCGACGGGCTGTGGCTGGAGCGGGCGGACGTCGACGCGATGACGGAGCGGCTGCTCGGCTGGGATTTCGCCGCCCGCGTCGCCAATCCATGCATCGGCGCCGACCGCGCCGACCTCGTGCTCGCCGGCTGTGCCATCCTGCAGGCGATTCGGCAGGTCTGGCCGTCGGAGCGGCTGCGTGTCGCCGACCGCGGCTTGCGCGAGGGTATCCTGACCGAACTGATGGCGTCGGACGGCGCCTGGCGGCGCAGCCGCCGGCGGGGCGAGCCATGAAGAAGCCTACCCCCGGCAAGGGCCTCACCCGCGTCCTCAGGACGAAGATCAAGAAGAAGAGCGGGTTGAAGGAATCCTCGCGCCGCTGGCTCGAGCGGCACATGAACGACCCCTATGTGCAGCGCTCCAAGGCGGAAGGCTACCGCTCGCGCGCGGCCTACAAGCTGATCGAGATCGACGAGCGCTACAAGCTTTTGAAGCCCGGAATGCGGGTGGTCGACCTCGGCGCTGCGCCCGGCGGCTGGTGCCAGGTCGCGGCTCGCAAGCTGGGCTCGACCGACGACAGGCCGCTGATCGCGGCGATCGACTATCTGGAGATGGACCCGGTGCCGGGCTGCGTCATCCTGAAGAAGGATTTCCTCGACGACGACGCGCCCGCCGCCCTCATCGCGGCGCTGGGCGGTCCGCCCGACGTGGTCATCTCCGACATGGCGGCGCCGACTACCGGCCATCGGCGCACCGACCATATCCGCACCATGCATCTGGGCGAGGTTGCCGCCGACTTCGCCATCTCGGTGCTGAAGCCCGGAGGGCATTTCCTCGCCAAGACCTTCCAGGGCGGCACTGCGAATGAACTCCTGACCATGCTGAAGCAGAATTTCAAATCGGTGCACCACGTCAAGCCGCCGGCCTCGCGCGACGAGTCGGTCGAGCTTTTCCTGCTTGCCAAGGATTTCAAGGGCAGGAAACCGATGGACGAAGAGATCAGCCCTCCGGACGCGTGATCGGCGTCGTCGAGCGCGCCACAGGCGCCTTGCCGGAGACGGAACTGCCGGCGTCCGGATCGAGCCAGACGAACGGCAGCGCCGCCAGCGAGGTCAGTCCGGCGACGATAAGGAAGGACCAGACGAAGGCGTGTACCGTCAGCGCCTCGCCCGTCATCAGCGAGATCGCCTCCAGCGCGCCGCCCGCCACCGCGACCCCGAGCGCGATCGAGATCTGCTGCGTCGCCGCCGCAAGCGCGGTCGCCTGCGCGGCATCAGCCTCCGGGATGTCGGCGAACACCAGTGCGTTGACGGAGGTGAAGAACAGTGAACGCATGAACCCCGATGCAAACAGCACCGCGACGATCACCGGCCAGGGCGTCTCGGCGGTGAACGATGCGTTGATGGCGATGAAGGCGGCGCCCGCCAATCCGGCGGCGATCAGCACGTTGCGGAAGCCGCCCGCCCGCAGCGCCGCCGACGCCATGAACTTGAGCATGATCGCCCCGCCGGCCGAGGCGAAGGTGAGCATGCCCGATTGGAACGGCGTCATGCCGAAGCCGAGCTGGAAGAACAGCGGTAGGAGGAAGGGCACCGCGCCCGCGCCAATGCGGAACAGAGAGCCGCCGATGATCGCGGCGCGGAAGACCGGATTGGAAAACAGCCTGAGATCGAGGATCGGTGCCGGGCTTCGCCCGGCGTGCCGGACATAGAGCCAGCCGCAGACGAGTCCGAACACCACCGTCACGGCGCCGACCGCGGGCGGCAGCGCCGGCAGGCTGACGACCGACAGGCCGAAGACGATGCCGGACGCGGCGAGCCCCGAGAGGAAGAACCCCTTGCGGTCAAGCGTGCCCGCTCCGCCCGGCTCGATGTCGGGCAGTACGCGACCGGCGAGATAGATGCCGGCAAGTCCGATCGGCAGGTTGATCAGGAAGATCCAGTGCCAGGTGAAGAAGGTGGTGATGAAGCCGCCGATGGGCGGTCCCATCAACGGCCCGATCAGCCCGGGGATCGTCAGCCAGGCCATCGCCTGGACAAGCTGCGACTTCGGCGTCGCCCGCACCAGCACGAGCCGCGCCACCGGCGTCATCATCGCGCCGCCCATGCCTTGCAAGAAGCGTGCACCTACGAAGGCCGACAGCGAGCCGGCGAAGGCGCAAGCGAATGAGCCGACGACGAAGACCGCGATCGCGATGCGAAACACGCGCTTCGCCCCGAAGCGCTCCGCCATCCAGCCACTGACGGGAATGAAGATCGCCAACGAGACAAGGTAGGCCGTGAGCGCCAGCTTGAGTGCGACTGGGCTTGTGCCGATATCCGCCGCGATCGCCGGAAGCGAGGTCGCGATGACCGTCGAATCCATCTGCTCCATGAACAGAGCGACTGCGAGCACCAGGGGTACGGTGCGGCTGAGCGTGGCCGGCTCTAAGGAGGATGGGGGAGGGCTGGAGCGATCCTGCATGTCGGCGGCGCGTTAGCATGGAGAGGACGGCTTGTCCCCCGATTTCGACCGTGACGGAAGAGCCGGAACGGTGGTTTCCATAGGCCACGATCGGCACGGATGGGCGGCGCCTACCGCCCTGCCGCGAGCTCCTCCGCATAGGCCTTCACCGCCTCGATCCGCTCCTGCGTTGCCGGATGGGTGGAAAAGACGTCGGTGCCATGCGACTTCTCCAGCTTGTCGCGGACGATCTCGAGGAAACCCACGATCGCCGCCGGGTCCCTGCCCGCTTTCAGCATCAGTTCGACGCTCGATCGGTCGGCCTCTGCCTCCTGGCTGCGCGAATAGGACAGTCCGACCAGCGCCGACCCCTGGACGAGGATGTCCTCGGCGCCCGAACCGATGTCGCCGCCGATCAGCATGATCAGCGCGGCAATGCCGGCCGCGCGGTAGAGCTGGCGCAGCGAATGCTCGCGCTCGACATGGCCGATCTCGTGTGCCAGCACGCCCAGCACCGCGTCCTGACCGGGCGCCAGCGATACCAGTTCGTCCGTCAGCACGATCGAGCCATCGGGAAGCGCAAAAGCGTTCGGGCCGATCGATCCGCCTTTCCTGAAATGCAAGGCATAGCCGTCCACGCCCCGCGGACTGAGCCCCGCCAGCCGCTCGAACCCCTCCCGGATCGCGGCCTGGCGGGCTTGCGGCAACTCGCTTTGTGCCAGCAGCGTCTCGTCGAGCGAGGCGAGCGCACCCTGGCTCATCAGTTGCGGCACCACCGGCGGCGTGATCGCGACAGCCACCTCCACCAGCGCCGGAACCGCATAGCGATAGATCAGGAAGCAGAGCCCGACGACGATGGCGGCGAAGACGAACAGACGCGGACGGAAGCGTTCGAGTTCGTGCACGGCGCCTGGGGCGGCACCCAGCCGGTCGATGCCATCATTGGCGGCCGTGTCGAACAGACTGCCGTCGGGAAAGGCGAGCCTCCTCGGGATCGACCCGATGCGCGCGGAAAACTCGATCTCCGCCGGAGCCGCGCGCGCCAGCACCGCATCGCCGGCCACCACGATCAGGTCGCCGTCCGCCGCCCTCGAGATCGTTGCCTCGACCCTACGGCTGGATCCCGGCGGGAACCAGGCGCCGCGGACGGATTCAGAAGCCAAAGTCAAAGCCCTCGACGTCCATGTATTCGGCGCCGACGGCCGAGCCGGTATCCTTCACATCGCTCAGATAGTCGTCGAGCGAGCCAGAGACTTCGAGCGCGGTCGCGGCGGCCAGAAACCGCGACATGCGGATCGCCGCCCAGGGACGGGCGAGCCCGAACGAAAAGACGGTCGCCAGAAGATTTGTCACCGTGATCCAGGTGAAGCGGCCGCGGTGGATCTCCGAGCGGAAACGGTGGCGCCCGTCGACCACTGTGGCGTTCAGCGCCACATTGCGCGTACCGGCGCGGTAGATCAGTGTCACTATGGCGAGGATGACGATGAATGGCAGCAGCGAGGTCGTCATGATCTCCAGGATCGCGATCACCACGGCATCGGCGTCGTTTCCGCCGTCGGTGACATCTTCGAAGAGGGCGTAGAGCGCCGAGCCCAGCGTCAGTGCCGACGCGCCGAGTAGAACAATCGTCGCCATGAGGATCACCGCCGGAAGCAGCCACTGGCCGTAGAGCTTGCGCAGAGCCGGATCGCTGGCGATCGGGCGTCCGCCATAGGTCGTGTTGACCAGCATGTAGCGCCACATCCAACGCGAGGCGAAGGGCGCCAGGATGCCGAGCGACAGCCAGGCGACGACGCCGCCGAGCACATAAGCGCGGAAGGCGCCACCATAGCCGCCGTGGAAGTCGAAGCGGACGTTCCTGAAGCTGGTCACCCGCGCGTTGAAGCGCAGCCCGCGCATGACGAACCAGGGCATCGCGAGGACGAAGAGCGGGCCGAGAACGATGCCCGCCGGCGGCGCGACGTTCAGGACGATATTGTAGACGAGCAGCACGACGAGGACGATGATCCGGCCGATCAGGATCTGCACCGGCCGCGCGTGGTAGTCGAAGCTCGACCCGGCCAGATGTGTGTTGCCGTAGAAATAGCGCAGCCGCCTGACCTTGGCCCAAGCGGAGTAGACGCCCAGCGTCACGATGGTCAAAAGGATGTTGACGATCCAGATGCCGAAATATTCGCGGGTCGTGCCTGTGAAGACGAAAGGCTCGACGCTCGTTCCCGGCGATGGCGGCGGGTCCGAAGACACAGGCTCAGCCGCCCTTCCCCAAGGTTGTGCCGTCACCATATTCGCCCCCAATCCCCGACTGCCGCTGGGTAACTTGCAGCCGGGCCATGGCGTTTACAAGGGGCGCGGTTATCCGTTCTCAAATGGATTCGGATGCCTTTGCATTCCGTCGCAAGCGTGTTACCAGCCGGTGCCAATCCTGAAAGGGACATTTCGAGTCGGCGCGGCCCACCAAAAGGGCGTCAGCGCCATCTTCGCATTCAAGGATCGGCAATGGCGAAAATCATCGAAACCGCGACCGGCGCCCAGGCGCTCACCTTCGACGACGTGCTCCTGCAGCCCGGCCATTCCGACGTCATGCCGGGCGAGACCGACGTGCGCACCAAGATCGCCGGCGACATCGAACTCAACATCCCGATCCTGTCGGCGGCCATGGATACCGTCACCGAGGCGCGGCTTGCCATCTCGATGGCGCAGGCCGGTGGCATCGGCGTCATCCACCGCAACCTGACGCCGGAAGAACAGGCCGAGCAGGTCCGCCAGGTGAAGAAATACGAATCCGGCATGGTCGTGAACCCGGTCACGATCGGTCCGGACGCGACGCTCGCCGAGGCGCTCGGGCTGATGCGGGCGCACGGCATATCCGGCATCCCCGTCGTCGAGAACGGCGGCGAAGGCGGCCAGCGCACCGGGCGGCTCGTCGGCATCCTGACCAACCGCGACGTCCGCTTCGCCTCCGATCCGTCGCAGAAGGTCTACGAACTGATGACACGGGAGAACCTGGTCACCGTGCGCGAGAACCGCGTCGACCAGGACGAGGCCAAGCGCCTGCTGCACAAGCACCGCATCGAGAAGCTGCTGGTCGTCGACCAGAAGGGCCATTGCGTCGGCCTCATCACCGTCAAGGACATCGAGAAGACGCAGCTCAACCCGAACGCTTCGAAGGACGCTCAGGGACGCCTGCGCGTCGCAGCGGCCACCAGCGTCGGCCAGGACGGGTTCGAGCGGGCCGAGCGGCTGATCGCGGCCGGCGTCGACCTGCTGGTCATCGACACCGCCCACGGCCATTCGCAGCGCGTGCTCGACGCGGTCACCCGCGCCAAGAAGCTGTCGAATTCGGTGCGCATCCTCGCGGGCAACGTCGCGACCGCTGAGGGCACGAGGGCGCTGATCGACGCAGGCGCCGACGCCGTGAAAGTGGGCATCGGCCCGGGCTCGATCTGCACCACCCGTATCGTCGCCGGCGTCGGCGTGCCGCAACTATCGGCCGTCATCGCCGCTGCCGAGGAGGCCCAGAAGTCCGGCATCTCGATCATCGCCGACGGCGGAATCAAGTATTCCGGCGATCTCGCCAAGGCGCTCGCCGCCGGCGCCGACGCGGCGATGATCGGCTCGCTGCTGGCGGGCACGGAAGAGAGCCCGGGCGAGGTCTACCTGCACCAGGGTCGCTCGTTCAAAGCCTATCGCGGCATGGGGTCCGTCGGTGCCATGGCGCGCGGCTCGGCCGACCGCTACTTCCAGGCGGAAGTCCGCGACACGCTGAAGCTTGTGCCGGAGGGCATCGAGGGCCAGGTGCCCTACAAGGGTCCGGTGGGCGGAGTGCTGCACCAGTTGACCGGCGGCCTGAAGGCGGCGATGGGCTATGTCGGCGGCCGCGACCTCGCGGAGTTCCGCGAGAAGGCCCGGTTCGTGCGCATTTCGACGGCCGGCCTGCGCGAAAGTCATACCCACGACGTGACGATCACCCGCGAGAGCCCGAATTATCCGGGCGGGATGTAACTCTCCGGCCTGGACCATTCATCAGGTGCAAGGACATCTCGACCTTGCGTGACGTCCCCATGCTATAGGGACGGATCGTCATTGCCACGAGAAAGGCAGCGCCTTGCCGCAGCGCGCATCGACCCTGGCCCCGTTCCGGCACACTACCTTCCGTGCCCTGTGGATCGCGACGCTCGTCTCCAACCTCGGCGGGCTGATCCAGGGCGTCGGCGCAGGCTGGATGATGACGACGATCTCGGATTCGCACATCATGGTTGCGCTTGTGCAGGGCGCGACGACGCTGCCGATTATGCTGTTCTCCCTGGCGTCGGGGGCGCTCGCCGACAATTTCGATCGGCGGCGCATCATGCTGAGCGCCCAGAGCATGATGATGGCGGTGTCCATCGCGCTGGCCGCCTTCGCATTCATGGGCTGGATCACGCCGTGGCTGCTGCTTTCCTTCACCTTCCTGCTCGGCTGCGGCACGGCGCTGCACAATCCGCCATGGCAGGCGTCAATGGGCGACATCGTGCAGCGCGAAGACCTGCCCGCGGCGGTGACGCTGAACTCGATGGGTTTCAACCTGATGCGCAGCGTCGGCCCGGCGATCGGCGGTCTCATCGTCGCCACGACCGGCGTCGCGGCCGCGTTCCTGGCCAACGCCGTCAGCTATGTCGCCCTCATAGCGGCGCTCTGGCGCTGGAAGCCTGCCTATCCGCCGCGGAACCTGCCGCGGGAGAGTTTCGTCAGCGCGATGTCGGCCGGCCTGCGCTACGTCTCGATGTCGCCCAGCCTGCTGACCGTGATGTTCCGCGGCTGGCTGTTTGGCATCGCGGCGATCTCGTCGATGGCGCTGCTGCCTCTTGTGACGCGGGAGCTCCTCGGCGGCGGCGCGCTGACCTATGGCGGTTTGCTGGGCGCGTTCGGCGTCGGCGCAATCCTTGGCGGTTTCCTCAATGGTGCCGTCCGCGAACGGTTCAGCAATGAGTGGATCGTCCGCCTCGCCTGCATCGGCTTCGGGCTGAGCAACATCCTGATTGCCTTCAGCAGCAATGTCTGGCTGAGCCACGTGCTCCTGCTTCCCGCCGGCGCATGCTGGGTCTTTGCGCTGTCGCTGTTCAACGTCACGGTGCAGTTGTCGACGCCGCGCTGGGTCGTCGGCCGGGCACTCTCCCTCTACCAGACGGCCACGTTCGGCGGCATGGCGATGGGAAGCTGGCTCTGGGGCGCGGTCGCCGACTCCTTCGGCCCGGCCCTGGCGCTTGTGGGATCCGGCGTCGTGCTTTTCACCAGCGTGGCCGTCGGACTGCGCCACGCCCTGCCCGAATTCGGCGCGCTCAATCTCGACCCGCTCGACCGCTTCAGGGAGCCGGAGCTGCGTCTCGATTTGAAAGCGCGCAGCGGGCCGATCATGATCTTGGTCGACTACACCATTGCGCAGGAGGACGTTCCCGCCTTCCTGGCCGCGATGTCGGCGCGCCGCCGCATCCGCATTCGCGACGGCGCGCGGCAATGGGCCCTGCTGCGCGACCTCGAGAACCCGGAGGTCTGGACGGAGAGCTACCACGTTCCGACCTGGATCGAATATCTGCGGCACAATCAGCGCCGGACGCAGGCCGACGCCGAAGTCACCGACACGCTTTGGAAGCTGCACAAGGGCACCGAGACCCCGCGCATCCACCGGATGATCGAACGCCAGACCGTTCCGGTCGAGGACGACATGCCGCTCAAGGGTCCGCCGGATATCCTCTGAGCCGGTCTGGGGCCGTGCATCGCGCGCAGGGTCGAATCGGATAGACTTGCGGGAGAGATACGGGAACCGCCATGAACCAGACTGCAATATTCTGGCCTATGCTCCTCCAGGTCGCGCTGACCTATGCGGTCTATGTGCTGATGTCCTACCGCCGCAAGGCCGCCATCCGCGCCGGCAGCGCCAGGACGTCCGACTTCCGCGAGAACCGCAACGAGCCGCCCGAAAGCCTGTTCGTCCGCAACAATCTGGCCAACCAGTTCGAACTGCCGGTGCTGTTCTTCGCGGCGTGCCTGGCGCTCTACGTCACGAACGGCGCCAATGCCTTCACCGTCGCGCTCGCCTGGATTTTCGTCATCTCGCGCTATGGCCACGCCGCGGTCCACGTCACCACCAACCGAATCCGCCACCGCCAGCCGCTCTTCGTCGCCGGCTTCCTGGCGCTGTTTGTCATGTGGGTCTGGTTCGCTTTCCACATCGCCGGGATCGTCTGACCCGAACAGGCGGCGCAGAGTCACGGCGAGCGCCTCACATTCGTTGCGGCGCGCGCTTCCGCGCCGCCAGACAAGACCCAGCGTCCGCGACGGCGCTGGCTCGGCGAAGGGCACCACACGGATGTCGCGCATCTCCTCCGCCGCCGCCAGCGCGATCGAGGGAATGAGAGTCACGCCGAAGCCGTGCGCCACCATCTGCAGCAGCGTCGTCAGACTCGTCGCGCCATAGTTTGCCATAGCCGCCGGGCGAACGCTGCCGCAGACGGCCAGCGCCTGCTCGCGCATGCAGTGCCCCTCTTCCAGCAGCATCAGGCGTTCCAGCACCGGGCTTTCGGGCGGCACCGGCGGCTCGACGAAGCCCGGCTCCGACGCAGGGATCGCGAGGAGGAACGCGTCCTCGAATACCGGCTCGGCCGTCAGTCCAGCCTGCTCCAGCGGCAGCGCAACCAGCGCGGCGTCGATCCGGCCGGCGAGCGTTTCGTCCACCAGTGTCTGGGTGACGGCTTCGCGCAGTTCCAGCATCAGCGCAGGAAAGAGCACTCGAAGCTCGGGCAGAAACCTGGGCAGGAGAAAGGGGGCGACGGTCGGGATGATGCCGAGCCTCAGCCTGCCGTCCATGGCGAGCCGCCCGCGCCGCGCAACGCTTTCGAGATCGCGCATCTCGTTCAGGATTGCCTCGATCCGCGGCTGAAGCGCCCGCCCCTCTTCGGTCATGCCGGCCGACTTGCCACCCCGCTCGAACAGCCGGCATCCGAGCCGCTGTTCCATCTCCGCGATCTGCGAGGACAGCGCCGGCTGGGTGACGCCCGCGAGCTCCGCGGCACGGCCGAAATGGCGCGTCTGCGCCAGCGCGTCGAAATACTCCATCTGCCGAACGGTCAATCGGATCATAAGCTGAAATTATCACCACAAACATGAAACGCAATTTGCGTTTATCGGGTCAGATCGATAGTTTGGAACCATTCCAGACAGGGCTGTCCTGATCCGCCCCCTCCGGCCCTGATCCTGCTGGAAACCAGCTACCTGTTCGCGCGCTCCGCTACGGGGCCGCGCAACGATTGGAGATTGAGATGGACGCCCTGGAAGTCAACGAGAACACGGACGCCAAGCCGGAGGCCAAGTGCCCGGTTGCGCATGGCGCGGCGATCGCGTCGAACGCCGCGATGCGCTCGAACCGCGACTGGTGGCCGAACCAGCTGAACCTGAAGATCCTGCACCAGCATTCCGCGCTCTCCGACCCGATGGGCGAAGCCTTCGACTATGCCGAGGAGTTCAAGAAGCTCGACCTGGAAGCCCTGAAGAAGGACCTCCACGCGCTGATGACGGACTCGCAGGACTGGTGGCCCGCGGACTTCGGTCACTATGGCCCGCTCTTCATCCGCATGGCCTGGCATTCGGCCGGCACCTACCGCATCGGTGATGGCCGCGGCGGCGCGGGTGCGGGCCAGCAGCGCTTCGCCCCGCTCAATTCCTGGCCGGACAACGTCAACCTCGACAAGGCGCGCCGGCTGCTGTGGCCGATCAAGCAGAAATACGGCAACAAGATCTCCTGGGCCGATCTCATGATCCTCACCGGCAACGTCGCGCTCGAATCCATGGGCTTCAAGACTTTCGGCTTCGCCGGCGGTCGCGCCGACGTGTGGGAGCCGGAAGAGGACGTCTACTGGGGCAACGAGAACGCCTGGCTCGACGACAAGCGCTACTCGGGTGACCGCGACCTGGAAAACCCGCTCGCCGCCGTGCAGATGGGCCTGATCTACGTCAACCCGGAAGGCCCCAACGCCAATCCCGATCCGGTCGCGTCGGCGCGCGACATCCGCGAGACTTTCGCGCGCATGGCGATGAACGACGAGGAGACCGTCGCCCTGATCGCGGGCGGCCACACGTTCGGCAAGACCCACGGCGCCGGCGACGCCAAGCTCGTCGGTCCGGAGCCGGAAGCTGCCGGCATTGAGGAACAGGGCCTCGGCTGGGTGAGCAGTTACGGTTCGGGCCGCGGCGGCGACACGATCTCATCCGGCCTCGAAGTCACCTGGACCACGACGCCGACGAAGTGGGGCAACAACTTCTTCTGGAACCTGTTCGGCTATGACTGGGAGCTGACCAAGAGCCCGGCCGGCGCTCATCAGTGGACGCCCAAGCACGGCATGGGCGCGGGCACGGTGCCAGACGCACACGATCCGTCCAAGCGGCATGCGCCCGCCATGCTGACGTCCGACCTCGCGCTCAAGTTCGACCCGGCCTACGAGAAGATCTCGCGCCGCTTCTTCGAGAACCCCGACCAGTTCGCCGATGCTTTCGCTCGCGCCTGGTTCAAGCTGACGCATCGCGACATGGGTCCGCGCTCTCGCTATCTCGGCCCCGACGTTCCGGCGGAAGAACTGATCTGGCAAGATCCGGTACCCGAGGTCGACCACGTTCTGATCGACGAACAGGACGCCGCAGCGCTCAAGGCGAAAGTCCTTGCCGCCGGCCTGTCGATCTCCGACCTCGTCTCGACCGCCTGGGCGTCGGCCTCAACGTTCCGCGGCTCCGACAAGCGCGGCGGCGCCAATGGTGCGCGCCTCCGGCTCAGCCCCCAGAAGGATTGGGAGGTCAACCAGCCGGCCCAGCTCGCGACCGTTCTTGCAAAGCTCGAGGCAATCAAGGCCGAGTTCAACGATGCGCAAACAGGCGGCAAGAAAGTCTCGCTCGCCGACCTGATCGTGCTGGCAGGCAATGCCGGCGTCGAGCAGGCAGCGCTAAAGGCCGGGCATCCGGTCGAGGTTGCCTTCTTCCCCGGCCGCACCGACGCCTCGCAGGCCCAGACGGACATCGAGTCCTTTGCCGTGATGGAGCCGGCGGCGGACGGTTTCCGCAACTATCTCAAGGGCAAGTACACCGTTACGCCCGAGGAGATGCTGGTAGACAAGGCGCAGTTGCTGACGCTGACCGCCCCGGAGATGACGGTTCTCGTCGGCGGCATGCGCGTCCTCGGCGCCAATGCCGGCAAGTCCACGCACGGTGTCTTCACGACGCAGCCGGAGACGCTGACCAATGACTTCTTCGTCAACCTGCTGGACATGCGCACGGCATGGAAGCCCTCCGTGGGCACGGATGGCGTGTTCGAAGGTCGCGACCGCGCGACCGGCGAGCTGAAGTGGACCGGCACACGCGTCGACCTGATCTTCGGCTCGCACTCGCAGTTGCGGGCGCTGGCCGAGGTCTACGCGCAGGCCGATGCCAAGGCGAAATTCGTCAAGGACTTCGCCGCGGCCTGGGCCAAGGTGATGCACGCCGACCGGTACGACCTCGTGTGATCGCACAGCCGGTCGGGGCATCGCCTCGATCGGCGCAGGCAACGCATTTCTGAATCTGGGCGGGCGCGGAGTGATCCGCGCCCGTTTTTCGTTGGGCGGGGCGGTGCATTTGATCTATGCACCTCGACAGAGGAAAACTCGGCGATTGACCACGCCAGACCCTTGCAACATACTCAGTAGTATGTTTCGGGACGGGGAGGAGTCCGGCGATGAATTTCACGCACGCCAATGGCATCGTGCTGCATTACGAGGATACGGGCGGCAACCGTCCGGCGATCGTCTTCGCCAATTCGCTCGGGACGGACTTCCGCATCTGGGACAAGGTCGTCGCCGGCCTTCGCCCGGATTACCGCATCATCCGCTACGACAAGCGCGGCCACGGATTGTCCGAAGCGACACCCGCTCCATATGCGATGACCGACCATGTCAACGATCTCGCGGCGATGCTTGACGAGTTGCGGGTCAAATCCGCCATTATCGTCGGCCTGTCCGTCGGAGGCGTCATCGCGCAGGGCCTCGCGGCGATGCGCCCCGACCTCGTGCGCGGCCTCGTCCTGTCGAACACGGCCCACAAGATCGGCACCACCGAGAGCTGGAATGCGCGGATCGCGACTGTCGAGGGCAACGGAATAGAATCCATCGCCGACAATGTGATGAAGCTCTGGTTCACGCAGGCTTTTCGGTCGCCGTCCAATGCCGAGTTCGTCGGTTGTCGCGCCATGCTCGTGCGCACGCCGCTCGCCGGATATCTCGGAACCTGTGCCGCGCTGCGCGACAGCGACCTGACCGAATCCACCCGTGCGTTGAAAGTGCCGGCGCTCTGCCTCGTCGGCGACCAGGACGGATCGACGCCACCCGATCTTGTGCGCTCCCTGGCCGATCTGATCCACGGCTCGCAATTCCGCGTTATCGCCGACGCGGGCCACATCCCCTGCGTGGAGCAGCCCGCCGCCGTCGTCGCGCTGATCCGCCAGTTCCTGACGAATGCCAGGCTCGCCTGACGATCGAACATCCTTTCTTGTCGAACCATTTGGAGTAGCAGATGTCCCAGCCCGTGACAGTCACCCGCGACGGCAACGTCGCCATCGTGACGATCGACAACCCGCCGGTGAACGCGATGTCGTTCCATGTCCGCGCGCCGCTGCACAAGGCGCTGCTCGACCTGCGCGACGATCCATCGGTGGAAGCGATGGTGCTCGCCTGCGCGGGCCGGACATTCGTTGCCGGTGCCGACATCTCGGAGTTCGGCAAGCCGATACAGGACCCCTTCCTGCCCGAGATCATCGACCGGATCGAGACATTCGAGAAGCCGACGGTCGCCGCGATCCACGGCACAGCGCTCGGCGGCGGACTTGAGCTTGCGATGGGCTGCCATTTCCGCGTCGCCGAGGCATCTGCGAAAATGGGCCTGCCCGAAGTCAAGCTTGGCATCCTGCCCGGTGCTGGCGGCACGCAGCGCCTGCCGCGCCTCGTCGGCCCGTCGAAGGCGCTGAAGATGATCGTCTCCGGCACGCCGATCGGCGCCAGGGAAGCGCTCTCGAACGGTCTCGTAGACGAGGTGGTGGACGGCGACCTGCTGGGCAACGCCATCAGGTTCGCGCGCGGCAAGGCAGCCGCGAAAGCCGCGCTCGTTCCAGTCAGCCAGCGCGACGACAAACTCGCCCCGGTGCGCGCCAACATCGCCGCCTTCGACGCCGAGATCGCCGAGGTGCTGAAGAAGTCCAAAGGCCTCGATGCGCCGAAGACCTGTGCGCAGTCGGTGCGCAACAGCCTCACCATGCCTTTCCAGGAAGCGGCGACCACGGAGCGCAACTACTTCTTCGAACTGGTCAAGGGCGACCAGTCGCGCGCCCAGCGCCACCTGTTCTTCGCCGAGCGCGAGGCCAACAAGGTGCCGGGCGTCGGCAAGGACGACAAGCCGCGCAAGATCGCCAAGGTCGGCGTCATCGGCGCCGGCACGATGGGCGGCGGTATCTCGATGTCCTTCGTCAACGGCGGTATCCCGGTCACCATCCTCGAGATGTCCGACGAGGCGTTGAAACGCGGCCTCGGCGTCATCGAGAAGAACTACGGCATCTCCGTCTCGCGCGGCTCGCTGACGGAGGAGGCCAAGGCGAAGCGCATGTCAATGTTCAAGGGCACGACCGACTATGCCGACCTCGCCGACTGCGACCTGATCATCGAAGCCGTCTTCGAGGAGATGGGCGTCAAGAAGCAAGTCTTCGGGACGCTGGACAAGATCGCCAAGCCGGGCGCGATCCTCGCTTCCAACACCTCCTATCTCGATATCAACGAGATCGCGAAGTTCACCTCGCGTCCCTCCGACGTGCTCGGCATGCACTTCTTCTCGCCGGCCAACGTGATGAAGCTGCTGGAGATCGTGCGCGGGGCCAAGACCGCGCCAGACGTCATCGCCACCGCGATCGCCGTCGGCAAGGCGATCGGCAAGGTGCCGGTGGTCGTCGGCGTCTGCCACGGCTTCGTCGGCAACCGCATGCTCGGCGCCCGCGGCGCCGAGGCCGAGGATCTCTTGCTCGAAGGCGCCACGCCCGCCCAGGCCGACAAGGTCTTCACCGATTTCGGCTGGCCGATGGGCACCTACCAGATGTGGGACCTAGCCGGCCTCGACATCGGCTGGCGCACCCGCAAGTCGCTCGGCAAGACCGCGGCAATCGGCGACGCATTGTGCGAACAGGGCCGCTTCGGCCAGAAGACCGGCAAGGGCTACTACCTATATGCCGACGGCCGCACGCCGACCTCCGACCCTGAAGTCGAGGCGCTGATCATCGAGAAGGCTCGCGAGAAGGGCGTCAACCGCCGCGACATCTCCGACGAGGAGATTACCGAGCGCATGATGTATCCGATGATCAACGAGGGAGCGCGCATCCTCGAGGAAGGCATCGCCATCCGCTCGTCCGACATCGACACGGTCTGGGTCAACGGCTACGGCTTCCCGGTCGGCAAGGGCGGCCCGATGTTCTGGGCCGAACTCGTCGGCCTGCCAAAGATCGTCGAGCGCCTCGACTACTGGTACGGCAAGACCGGCAAGGAGGTGTACAACCCCTCGCCGTTGCTGCGCCGGCTCGCCGCGGAGAAACGCAGCTTCGCCGACGCCGGCAAGGCCGCCGCATGATCCAGGCGATCGCGGGCGACGCCTGGCCCTGGGCCAGGTCCTATCCGGGGGGCTTCTCCCCGGATGTCGCCCTCGACACCTGGCCGGTCCACACTCTGCTCGACCAGGGCGCGGAGCGGTTCGGCGACGCCGTCGCCTTCGTCTTCCGCGACGCCAAAGTGAGCTATCGCGAGCTGAAGCGCGAGGTGTACCGCGCCGCGGCGGGCTTCGCGGCGATTGGTATCGGCAAGGGCGACCGGGTCGCGCTTCTCCTGCCCAACACGCTCTACCACCCTTACGCCTTCTTCGGTGCATTGAGGGCAGGCGCGACGGTGGTGCATCTGTCGCCGCTCGACGCGCCGAAGGTGATCGCCCACAAGCTCGCCGACAGCGGCGCGCGGACGCTGGTGACCACCAGTATCGGCGGTATCGCGGCCGGCGCCGTTGCGCTCCTCGGGTCGGGCCTCATCGACCGCATCGTCGTCGGCGACGATTCCCGTTTCGGGCCCTCGCCGCTGACGGGTCCGCTGCCTACCGGGGACAGCGTGATCGCTTGGGATGACTTCAGCCGCGACCCCGGCTCCGCATCCTTTCCCTCCATCACGGTCGAAGACCTTGCGCTGCTGCAATATACCGGCGGTACCACCGGCCTGCCCAAGGCGGCGATGTTGACGCATTCCAACCTGTCCGCCGCGGTCTCCTCCTACGCGCTCTGGAGCGCGGCCGACGGACTGACGCGACCGGGCCAGGAGAAGGTGCTGCTGTTCCTTCCCCTGTTCCACATCTATGCTCTCGTCTCGGTCATGCTGCGCGCGCTCGGCGACGGCCAGACGCTCGTTATGCACACGCGCTTCGACCCAGAGACGGCACTCTCCGAAATCGAGGCCGGCGCGACCGTCTTTCCGGGCGTGCCGACCATGTGGATCGCCATCTGTTCCCTGCCCGGCTTCGAGCGGCGCGACATCTCCACGCTCCACTACTGCGCCTCCGGCGGCGCGCCCTTGCCGGTCGAGGTCGCGCGCAAGCTGAAGGACATGGCGGGCATCGAGCTGCTCGGCGGCTGGGGCATGACCGAAACCTCGCCGGCCGGCACCAACATCCCGCGCGGACGCCCCGACAAATCCGGCACGGTCGGCCTGCCGCTGCCTGGCATCCGCATGCGCATCGTCGCGCTCGACGAACCGCGGCGTGAACTGCCGCCGGGCGAGACCGGCGAGCTGGCCGTCAGGGGCGCGAACGTCACCTCGGGCTATCTCAACCGGCCGGAGGAAAATGAGACGTCCTTCATAGACGGCTGGTTCCTCACCGGCGACATTGGCTATTTCGACCAGGACGGCTTCCTGTTTCTCGTTGACCGCAAGAAGGACATGATCATCTCCGGCGGCTTCAACATCTATCCCCAGATGATCGAGCAGGCGATCTACGAACATCCCGATGTCGAGGAGGTGCTCGTCATCGGCATTCCCGACGCCTATCGCGGCGAGGCGGCCAAGGCTTTCGTCAAGCTGCGCTCCGGCGCGTCCGCCCTGACGCTGGACGTGCTGCGCACCTTTCTCAAAGGTCGGCTCGGTCCGCACGAGCTCCCCGCCGCGCTCGAAATCCGCGCCGCACTTCCGCGCACGCCGGTGGGCAAGCTTTCCAAACTCGAACTCAAGCGGGAAGAGCGGGAAAAGCCCGCGCCCCAACAGCAAGGAGCCTGAATCATGGTCGATGCCGTCATCGTTTCAACCGCCCGCACCCCGATCGGCAAGGCCTATCGCGGCGCCTTCAACGACACGACCGGCGCAACGCTCGGCGCGCATGCGATCGCGCATGCGCTGAAGCGCTCCGGCATCGACGGCGCCGAGATCGAGGACGTGATCATGGGTTCGGCGATGCCCGAAGGCACCGACGGCTTCAACGTCGCGCGCCGCGCCCTGCTCGCGGCCGGCCTGCCGGTCACCACCGCCGGCACGACGATCGACCGCCAGTGCTCGTCGGGCCTGCAGTCGATGTCGCTGCTCGCCAATGCGATTCGCAACGATGGGGTCAAAGCCGGCATCGCAGGCGGCCTGGAATCGATCAGCCTCGTCCAGAACGAGCACATGAACCGCTTCCGCCTCGCCGACGACAAGCTCATGGCGATCAAGCCCGAGGCTTACATGAACATGATCGATACGGCCGAGGTCGTGGCGAAGCGCTACGGCATCAGCCGGGAGCGTCAGGACGAGTATGCGCTGGAATCGCAGCGCCGCACCGCCGCCGCCCGCGAGGCCGGCCGCTTTGCCAAGGAGATCGCGCCAATGAAGACGCGCATGGCCGTGGTCGACAAGGAGACCAAGGAAATCTCCTACAAAGAGATCGAGGTTGCGCATGACGAAGGCCCCCGCGCCGACACCACCGCGCAGGGCCTCGCCAGCCTCAAGCCGGTCAAGGGCGAGGGCTACGTGATCACCGCCGGAAATGCGAGCCAGCTCTCCGACGGGTCGGCGGCCAGCGTGATGATGAGCAGCAAGGAGGCCGAGAAGCGTGGCATCGAGCCGATGGGAATCTTCCGCGGCTTCAACGTTGCCGGCTGCGAACCGGACGAAATGGGAATCGGCCCGGTCTTCGCTATCCCGCGGCTGCTCGAACGCCATGGGCTCAAGATCGACGACATCGGACTGTGGGAACTGAACGAGGCCTTCGCCGTCCAGGTGATCTATTGCCGCGACCGGCTCGGCATCGACCCGGCCAAGCTCAATGTCGACGGCGGGGCGATCGCGGTCGGCCATCCCTACGGCATGAGCGGCGCCCGGCTTGCCGGCCACGCCCTGATCGAAGGCAAGCGCCGCGGCGTCAAATATGCGGTCGTGACGATGTGCATCGGCGGCGGCATGGGCGGCGCCGGGCTGCTGGAGATCTTGTGAGGACAGCCCTCTTCTCCCCGTTCACGGGGAGAAGAGAAAAAGAGGGAGAACGCCAATGGACCTTCGTTTCACGCCCGAGGAAAACGCCTTCCGCGAAGAGGTGCGCGCCTTCTTCGCCGAGAACCTCGATCCCGCGGTGCGAGAGAAGCTGAAATCGCGCGACTATGCCGGCAAGGCCGACCTCGTCGCCTGGACGCGGATCCTCAACGCCCATGGCTGGGGCGCGCCGCACTGGCCGGTCGAGTACGGCGGCACGGGCTGGGACCCGATGCGGCAATACATCTTCCTCGAAGAGCTGCAGAAATTCCCCGCGCCGCAGCCGCTCGCCTTCGGCGTCAACATGGTCGGACCTGTGATCTACACGTTCGGATCGAAGGCACAGAAGGAGCGCTTCCTGCCACGCATCCGCAACCTCGACGACTGGTGGTGCCAGGGTTTCTCCGAACCCGGTTCCGGCTCCGACCTGGCCTCGCTCAAGACCCGGGCGATCCGTGATGGCGACCATTACGTCGTCAATGGGCAGAAGACCTGGACCACGATGGCGCAGCACGCCGACTGGATCTTCTGCCTCGTGCGCACCGACATCGCCGCCAAGAAGCAGGAAGGCATCTCCTTCCTGCTGATCGACATGAAGACGCCCGGCATCGAAGTGCGGCCGATCGTGACGATGGACGGGGGAGCCGAGGTCAACGAGGTATTCCTCACCGACGTCCGCGTGCCCGTCGAAAACCTCGTCGGCGAGGAGAACAAGGGCTGGGACTACGCCAAGTTCCTGCTCGGCAACGAGCGCACCAACATCGCCCGCATCGGCGTGTCGAAGCAGCGCATCGCGCGCATCCGCGAGCTCGCCGCGCTGGAGTTCGCCGATGGGCGGCCGCTGATCGAGGACGAGCGTTTCCGCGAGAAGCTCGCCGCGATCGAGATCGACCTGAAGGCTCTGGAACTCACCCAGCTGCGCGTCGTCGCTGCCGACGCCAAGCGCGGCAACACCGGCAAGCCGGACCCGGCGTCCTCGATCCTCAAGATCAAGGGCTCGGAGATCCAGCAGGCGACCACGCATCTCCTGATGGAGGTGATGGGACCATACGCTCTGCCCTACCAGCCGCAGGACGAGGTAGGCCGCAACGAGCCCTTCGACGGCCCCGACTACGCCGCGCCGACGGCGCCGTCCTACTTCAACAACCGCAAGGTCTCGATCTACGGCGGCTCGAACGAGATCCAGAAGAACATCATCGCCAAGGCCGTGCTGGGCCTCTAGGGACAATCGTGAGGAAACAATGGATTTCGACCTGACCGAAGAACAGTCGCTCATCAAGGGCCAGCTCGACCGTCTGCTCAAGGACCGCTACGGCTTCGAGGATCGCAAGAAATACATGGCCGCGGCTGAAGGCTTCAGCCCCGACATGTGGTCGGCCTATGCCGAGATGGGCCTGATGGCACTGCCCTTCGCCGAGGAGCATGGCGGCATCGGCGGCGGGCCGGTGGAGACCATGATCGTCATGGAATCCTTCGGCCGCGTTCTGGCGCTGGAGCCCTATTTCGCGACCGTCGTGCTGGGCGGCGGCTTCCTGCGCGCCGGCGCGAGCGATGAGCAGAAGGCGGAACTTATCCCCGGCATCGCCGACGGCTCGACAAAGTATGCCTTCGCACAAATGGAACGCGGCGCGCGCTACGACCTCGCCCATGTCTCGACCGCGGCGAGACAGGATGGCTCGGGCTGGACGCTCTCGGGTGCCAAGAGCCTGGTCCTGCACGGTGACAGCGCCGACAGGTTGATCGTCACGGCACGCACCGCCGGCAAGCCCGGTGATGAGGCCGGCGTCGGCGTGTTCGTGGTCGATGCAGGCGCATCCGGTGTCTCGCGGCGCGGCTACCCGACGCAGGACGGCCTGCGCGCCGCCGAGATCAGTTTCGACAATGTCCGCGCGGAGCACGTGCTGGGCGACCCCGGCAACGGCATGCCGCTGGTGCGCGCCGTCGTCGACCAGGCGATCGCGGCGCTGTCGGCCGAAGCCGTCGGCGTGATGTCGGCCATGCACGCGCTCACCGTCGACTACATCAAGGTGCGAAAACAGTTCGGCGTGGCCATCGGCCAGTTCCAGGTGCTGCAGCACAAGGCTGTCGACATGTTCATCGCCACCGAGCAAATGCGCTCGATCGCCATGTTCGCGACCATGATGGCCGACAGCGACGACGCGACAGAGCGGGCGCGCGCGATGCATGCGGCGAAAGCCGAACTCGGCCGCGGCGGCAAGCTCGCCGGCGAAAACGCCATCCAGCTGCACGGCGGCGTCGGCATGACGGCGGAATATGCCGTCTCGCACTACTTCAAGCGATTGACGATGATGAACACGCTCTTCGGCGATGGCGACTGGCATCTGCGCAAGCTGGCGGCGATGGGCGGACTGTTCGACACGGCGGCGTAAGCGCAAAGACCATCTGTCATTTCGGAGCCGTGCGCGGAACCCGGAATGACGGTCGCGCCATGCTTGCCGGTAGGTCGGCTCTGGATTCCGGCGGTACGGTGAGAATCACCGTTCGTCGCTGAAGAAGATGTCCAACCGGCAGTCGCCCAGTCAGCTTTCCCGCTTAAAAGTTCGGACGAAGCTCTCGGCAACATCCCTCAGTTTTCCCAATTCACCGTCCTCGTAAAGCCGCCAGAGGATTTCGGCATCGACTCGATGGTATGCGTGTCGCAGATGGTTTCCGATGTCGCCGATCCGCCGCCACTGCATCTCCGGCGATCGGGCCTTCATCTCGGCCGGAATGTGGCGAGACGCCTCGCTGATGATCTCGAGGAAGCGCTCGAACGCAGCACGAAGGAACGGGTCCGTCAGTGCATCCTCAAAGGTCTTTGAGTCTAGGAGGCGCTGAATGTTGTCGATTGCGTCGATGATGTCCTGCAGCCGATACACGGTGCGGTCCGTCATCAGAACACCGTCACCAGGTCTGCCGCGATCGTACTACGAAAGCCGTCATCGAGGCTGCGGCGCATGAAGGCATTAGCGGATATCCCGGTCGCGTCCGACACGATGTGTTCGACGCCAATGAGATTCAGGATCGAGAAACGCTTTGCGGGGTCGACGTCGACCAGTAGGTCGAGATCGCTGTCCTGTCTATTATCACCCCGCGCGCGCGATCCGAACAGCGAGACATGCGTAACGCCCTCGGCGCGCAACGCCGGTTCCAGAGTCTTGAGAACTTGAACCATTTGCTTCCGATGCATGGAATAAGACTAGGCAGTGCTGTCCTGAAAATCCAGAGGTCTCTGCGCACGTAATCATTTCAGTTCGAGATGGTGTGTTCCGCGCCGCTCACGCGGTAGCAAACCTCCTCGGCGACAGTGCCGGCACCAGCGCCTCCAGCCCGTCGGGTGGCGCTTCGCCCTTGACCAGCGCGGCGGCGAGCGCCGACATCGCCGGCGAGGTCTGGATGCCGTAGCCGCCCTGCCCCGCCAGCCAGAAGAATCCGTCTTCGGCGAAGCCGACCACCGGCGTGCGGTCCGGCGCGAAGGTGCGCAGGCCTGCCCAGCTGCGCTCGACGCGCGTCACCGGAATGTCCATGGCCTGCTCGAAGCGCCAGAGCCCTTCCGCAAGCACCATGTCGTCGACATAGGCGTCGTGGGGATCGACGGGAATCTCCTCGGTCGGCGACACGTAGAGCTTGCCGACGTCGGCCTTGGCGTACCAGCCCTCGGCGGAGTCGGAGATCATCGGCCATCCGGTGATGTCGTAGGTTTCCGGCGCCGGAATCACCGCCATCGAGCGTCGCATCGGTTGCAGGCCGAGCGGTGCGATACCAGCCTTGCGGGCCACGTCGTCGGCCCAGGCACCCGCCGCATCAACGAGTATTCTCGCCGTAAGCGCGCCGGCCGGCGTCTCGATGCGCCAGATCCCGTCGACGCGCGTCGCCGCCAGCATCGGGGTTGCGACCATAAGCACCGCGCCGTTGGCCCTGGCCTTGCGCAGCCAGCCCTCGTGCAGTGCCGAGACGTCGATGTCCTGCGCGTCGCGCTCGAAGGCGGCGGCGGCGAGCTTCTCGGGCCGCAGCGCCGGCACCATCGCCAGGGCCTGTTCCCGCGTCAGGATTTCCATGCCGTGCGCCCCTTCGAGCATCGCGGCATGCGCGGCCAGTCCCTCTTCGTCCGCGACATTGAGCACGCCTCTCGGCGTCAGCAGCGGATGCGGGAACAGAGCCGGGTCGCCCTGTTCGAACAGCGGCGCGCTCGCGGCGTTCAGCGCGCGGATGACGGCGTTGCCGTAGTTGCGGATGTAGATCGCCGCCGACCGCCCCGTCGAGTGGTAGCCGTGGCGCGGTTCCTGTTCGAGAATGGCCACTTTCGGACCCGAGCCGAGCGCCGCAGCCAGGCCCACGCCGGCAATGCCGGCGCCAATGATGACGATGTCGAAATCTCTTTCCATTGGCCGTGGTTAGACCGCTCGCAGGAGCCAGGCAACGGCACAGCGCTGGCCCAGCCGGAAACCCATTGCCCCGGGGCGGCAGGGGTGGCATGAAACCGCCCACCAGAACGAGGATCGCGCCTGATGGAATACCGCAAGATCAATGACGACTTCGCCGTGACCGGCCAGATCACCGCCGACGACATTCCGACCATCAAGGCCGCCGGCTACAAGAGCGTCATCTCCAACCGGCCCGACCGCGAGGACGGCACTGTACCGCACGAGGGCATCGAGGCAGCGGCCAGGGCGTCCGGCCTCGAGTTCCGCTACATCCCGGTCGTCAGCGGCGCGATCACCCCCGAGGACGTCGAGAAGATGGCGGACGCGCTCGACGAGATGGAAGGCCCGGTCTTCGCCTATTGCCGCTCCGGCGCGCGCTCGACCAATCTCTACATGATGGCGAAGCAGCTGCGCGGCTAGTACAGCCAGCGCAACAGGAACAGCGAAATCGCCGGGAAGATGACCAGGATCGTCGTCCGCACCAGGTCGCTGATGACGAAGGGCGTGACGCCGCGATAGGTGGCCAGGATCGGTATGTCCCTGGCCATCGAGTTGATGACGAACAGGTTCATGCCCACGGGCGGCGTGATCAGCCCCACCTCGACGACGATCAGCACCAGGATGCCGAACCAGATGGCGAATTCCTCCGGCGCCAGGCCGTAGTCCAGCGCGGTGACGATCGGGAAGAAGATCGGAATCGTCAGAAGGATCATCGACAGCGAATCCATCACGCAGCCGAGCAGAAGGTAGAGGATGAGGATCGCGACCAGTACGGTCCAGGGATTGAACCCCTGCCCCGAAATGTAGGCAGCGGCGATCTGGGGCAGTTGCGTCAGCGCCAGGAAGCCGTTGTACATCGCCGCGCCGAAGACGATGAAGAAAATCATCCCCGTGGCGCTGGCGGTGAGCAGGATCGATTGAACCAGTGTCGCCCGCGTCAGGCCGCCATTGATCCAGGCGATCAGACCCGTGCCGGCCGCGCCGATCGCGGCACCCTCGGTCGGCGTGAACCAGCCGAAATAGATGCCGCCGACCACGGCGAAGAACACCAGCAACACCGGCCAGACGTCGACCAGCGCGCGGAATCGCTCGCCGTAAGGCATGCGCGGCGACTGGCCAGCTGTGTCGGGATAAAGCCGGACGTAGATCGAAATCGCGATCATGTAGCCGATCGCCGCCAGGATGCCGGGCACGAAAGCCGCGAGGAACAGCTTGGCGATGTTCTGCTCGGCGAGGATTGCGTAGATCACCAGCACGATCGACGGCGGGATCAGGATGCCGAGCGTGCCGCCGGCCGCCAATGTGCCGGTCGCCAACCCGCCCGAATAGCCGTATCGCTTCAGCTCCGGCAGCGCGACCTGAGCCATCGTCGCGGCGGTCGCGAGCGACGAACCGCAGATCGCGCCGAAGCCGGCGCAGGCGCCGATCGCGGCCATCGCGACGCCGCCGCGCCGGTGGCCGAGCCAGGCGTTCGCGGCCTTGAACAAGGATTGCGACATGCCGCCCAGACCGGCGAACTGGCCCATCAGCAGGAACAGCGGGATGATCGATAGGGAATGGCTGGCGAAGGTCGAATAGGTCTCCGACTTCAGCTTGGCCATGATCGGGATCGTGCTGCCCGACAGGATCCATGATCCCGCGAGGCCGCAGATCAGCATTGCCAGTCCGATCGGCATGCGCAGGAAGATGAGGACGAGAAGGACGGGAAACGACCAGAGGCCGATCTCGAGCGCGCTCAATGGATTGCTCCCGACGACTGACCTAGCAGGGAACGGCCCTGCGCCACTTCCATGCTCCTGATGGCTATCATGTAGATCGCGACGACCACGCCGATCACGGTCGCCGCGGCGCACAGCGCCATACCCCACCAGATCGGGAATTGAAGCAGGAGAGTTGTCTCACCGTAGCTGCGCTTCTCCAGCATGCCGACCCACAGACGCCACGCGATGAGGATTGTGATCAGGCCGAGCACGATCTCCCACAGGAGGTCGAGCACCCGATTGGCGCCGGGCGACAGGTAGTTGGTGAACAGGTCGACGGTGGCGTGGCCGCGGTTGAGCTGGCACCACGGCAGGAAGGCGAACACGGCAAAGCCGGTGCCGGCTTCGACCAGCTCGAAATCGCCGGGGACAGGCCCCAGCCCCGCCCAGGAGAGAGCCCGGCCGACGATGCTGAACGTGGTCATCACGGTGATGGCGACGAGCACGACACCTCCGGCGATGGCGAGCCATTTGGCCAGCGCATGCACAAATGAAGAAAGGTTCACGTTGCCTCCCGCACGTTCCCTTTGAAATCCCGGCGTGACGCTATTCCCCCCGGTCGCCCAAGGCAACTTCGCCGCCGAATTGGTATGAAGTATAACAATTCGGATGCAAGGCGTAAAGCGCTAGACGTCGGCTGAGCGTAGCACGAGCACGAAGAATACGAATCCGGCTCCGACGACCAGCAGACGCTGGATCATGCGCCAGCGCATCCGCTGCGTTTCCTCATCCTTGGCGACGCCAACGTTAAACGCCACAGGAAAGACGTTGGCGAAGCCGGGCAGGCCGTTCTTCAGCAACGGCCGGCCGGAACGCGCTTCGATGGCGTAGCAGAGCCGCGTCACCGAGATCCACATTGCGATCATCGCCGCCGCCCAGAGGCCGCAGAAGGCGAAGAAGACGGCGGGGGTCTGGAGCGCTTCCTTCATCGCGATACGCTCAATTCGTCTGTGGCGCTTCGACCGTCTGCTCGATCGCGCCGAAGACCGAATGTCCCTTCGCATCCTTCATCTCGATCCGCACCGTGTCGCCCACCTTCATAGAAGGCGTCTTCGATCCGCCCGACAGGATCTTCTCGACCGTGCGCTGCTCGAGGATACAGGAATAGCCCACGCCACCGTCCTCGATCGGCTTGCCAGGGCCGTCCTCGCCCTTGTTCGAGACCGTGCCGGAGCCGAAGATCGAGCCCGCGCAGATCGGCCTCGTCTTCGCGGCGTGCGCGATGATCTCGCCGAAGTCGAACAGCATGCCGACGCCGGCATTGGCGCGGCCGAACGGCTTGCCGTTCAGGTTGACCTTCAGCGGCAGTTCGAGCCTGCCGCCGTTCCATGCCTCGCCCAATTCGTCGGGCGTGACGGCGACGGGCGAGAAGGCGGAAGACGGTTTTGCCTGGTAGAAGCCGAAGCCCTTGGCCAGTTCGCCGGCCGCCAGATAGCGCAGCGAAACATCGTTGACGAGCATCACCAGACGGATCGCCTCGCGCGCGGTCGCGGCACTGGCGCCGATCGGGACATCGTCGACGATGACCGCGATCTCGCCCTCAAAATCCAGCCCCCAGGCTTCATCGGCAAGCGGTATGGCCTCGCGCGGCGCCAGGAATGAGTCGGAACCACCCTGGTAGATCATCGGCTCGGTCTTGAAGCTATCAGGGACATCCCTGCCCCGCGCCTTGTTGACCAGTTCCACGTGATTGAGGAAGGACGACGCATCCGCCCATTGGTAGGCGCGCGGCAGCGGCGAGAGAGCGTCGTGTTCATGGAAACGTTCCGACGGAACTGCGCCGTGTTCCAGCGATTCGGCAAGGGCGGCGAGATGCGGTGCGATCCGCCGCCAGTCGTCGAGAGCCGCCTGCAGGGTCGGAACCAGATATGACGCATCGGTGCAGCGCGTCAGGTCGCGCGACACAACCACGAGCCGGCCGTCCCGGCGGCCGTTCCTCAACGAGGCAAGCTTCATTCATTTCCTCCCGCGGCCGCTTCGTCGGATTCGGGCGCGGCCGTCCCGATCTCAACCAACAGCCCGTCGCGGGCGATTGTCAACGGCCCCATCCATGTCTCGCGCGCAGCCTGTTCCCAATGCGCCTGTGTGATCGCCGGATCGTCGGCGGGAATCAGGTGGTTGAGCACGAGCCGGCCGACGCCGGCATCGGCCGCGATCCGCCCCGCCTCGGCGGCGAAGCTGTGGCTGGCGAGGAGATGTTCCTTCAACCGCGCGCCGTTGCCGGTGCGGGCGACGAGCCGGTCGACGCCTTCCGCCAGCATCGCCTCATGCACCAGCACGTCCGCATCCCTGGCGAAATCGGCGAGCGGCGGGAAGAAGGCCGTGTCGGCGGAGAAGACGACGCTGCCGCCGGCATGATCGAACCGCAACGCGAAGCAGTCGGTGACGGGAGGGTGGTCGACCCTCAGCGCAGAGACCCTGAGCCCGTTCTCTTCGAACACGGGACCTTCGGAAAACTCCTCGATCCGCACCAGCTCGCGGATATCGGGACGCCCTTCATCGGCGATGCGGATCTCGATGTCGAATTCCATCGCCTGGCCGAAGCGCGACCAGTAGTGGCCGGTGCCGGGTGGGCCGAAGACGTGGACCTCATGATCCAACCCTGTCGTCCAGGCCGTGTGGAGCAGGCCACCGAGTTCGAGCACGTGATCGGAATGGAGGTGGGTGATGAAGACCAGATCGAGTTCCTTCAGGTTCATACCGGCCTCGACGAGACCCCGGGAGACGCCGAGGCCGCAATCGACAACGATAGCGCGCCCGCCGAGCCGCAGCAGTGAGGAGGTCGGGGACGGGCCGCCCGGCCGGATCGCCGGGCCGCCTTTCGAGCCGAGCGTAACGAGGTTGGCCGTCATGGACGACCGTTCGGATCGCGATATGTCATCGCACGAACGTAGCTGTCTGCCCCCGCAGCGTCGAGCCCGTCACATCCGGCGGCTGAGGAAAGGGGATCCGGCGAGACCGAAGCGCCACGGCACGTCGGCGGCTTTGGTGATTCCGATGCGGGGGCCGACGGCGATATCCGCCGGTCGCGATCCGGCTTCAAGATGGAAGGGCGGACGCGAGAGGGCAGCACCGTTCAGCGAAACATCGACGGCCAGCGCCTGAGCCAGGCGTCCGGGGCCGGAACAGAGGGCGCGCGGATTGCTGGTTCCGCGCCGTTCGGCCATCGCCCCGAGGCCCGCCAGCGGCTCCAACGCCCTGATCAGCACCGCGCTGCCCGGCAGGCAGACGAAATTCAGGCACCAGTGTATGCCGTAGGAGCGGTAGACATAGGCATGCGCGGGCGGCCCGAACATCGCCGCGTTGCGCGCCGTCGGTCCCCGGAAGCTGTGGGAGGCGGGGTCATCGCCCGCGTAGGCTTCCGTCTCGACGATCCTGCCGCCGACGCCGTCCACCAGCAGCGTGGCGCCGATCAGCTCGCGCGCGACCTCGGTCGCGCAGCGGGAGAAGAAGGAGGAGTGATCGATTGGCGTGGTCATGATCTTCGGACAGGGAACCAATGAGCCGATCAACTGGTTCGAGACGAAACGCAAGGAGTGAACCAGATGGCACGGCCCAACGACAGTCGACCCGAAGCGGAGATGGAAGACAATCTGCCTCTCGCGGACCTCCCGGAGGACTTTTTCGATGACGAGCCCGATGGCGAACTTCCGGAGGAAGACGACGACAATCCCTATCAGGAGAGCGACGACGCGCTGCCCGACGACCTTGAAGAGGCCGTGCTGAGCAAGGACCCGTCAAAAGAAGGCAGCCGCTTCGACGAAATCTAGCCTTCGACGCGCAGAGGATACTGACGCCTTGGCGGAATTCGATGCACGATCAGCGCCAGCGCCACCAAGATCGAGCAACCGACGAAGACGACGGCGAAAAGCTTCACCCCGTGCAAGCCCTGCCCGAAAGCCAGAATCGGCAGGGCGCCCGCGGGCGGATGAGTGACGCGGAACGACCGCATGATAACGATCGCAATCCCGACCGAGACCGCGGCAGCCAGCCAGGTTCCGGGCAGGAGGAAAAATACCCCCTCGCAGACGATAGCGCCGATCAGGAATCCCATCATCACATTGATCGGCTGCGCCATCGGGCTGGACGGCTGGGCGAACAGGAGCACTGAGGTTGAGCCCAGCGGTGCCAGCAGCAGCGGCTGTCCGCTGACAAAGGCCAGATAGCCGACCGCGAGCATGCCTGCGATGGCCGCGATTCCGGCCTTCAGATTGGCGACGTCGTCCACCTCCCGCTCATGGCGGGTCAGCAGGCGCTCAATGAGCGACCGGACCTGTGCGGTCAAAGGCTCGGCAGTCTCCGTCCGCGATTGCCTCACCAGTCCATCACCACTTTTCCGGAATTGCCGCTGCGCATGGCCTGGAAGCCGGCCTCGTAGTCGTCGATGCCGATGCGGTGGGTGATCAGGCCGGTCACGTCCAGCGGCCCCTGAACCAGCGCGATCATCTTGTACCACGTCTCGAACATCTCGCGGCCGTAGATGCCCTTCAAGGTCAGCATCTTGAAGATCACCTTGTTCCAGTCGATCTCGAAGCCGGTCGGCGCGATGCCGAGGATGGCGATCTTGCCGCCATTGTTCATCGTGTCGATCATATCGCGGAAAGCGGGTGCGGCGCCCGACATTTCAAGGCCGACGTCGAACCCCTCTGTCATGCCTATGTCTCGCATGACATCGCGCAGTTTCTCCTTCGAGGCGTCGACCACATGTTGCACGCCCACCTTGCGGGCGAGATCGAGCCTGTAGGGATTGATGTCGGTGATGACGACCTTGCGCGCGCCGACGCACTGCGCCACCAGCGCGCCCATGATGCCGATCGGCCCGGCGCCGGTGACCAGCACGTCCTCGCCGACGAGATCGAAGGAGAGCGCGGTGTGGACGGCGTTGCCGAGCGGATCGAAGATCGCCGCGACCTCGTCCGGGATGTCATCTGGGATCGGCACGACGTTATGCTGCGGGATCGCGACATATTCGCCGAACGAACCCGGCCGGTTGACGCCGACGCCCTTGGTGTTGCGGCAGAGATGCCCCCTGCCCGCGCGGCAGTTGCGGCAATGGCCGCAGACGATATGGCCCTCGCCCGAGACCCGCTGGCCGAGCCTGTATTCGCTGACGGCCGAGCCGACGTCGGCCACCGTGCCGACGAATTCGTGGCCCGTCACCATCGGCACCGGCACGGTCTTCTGGGCCCACTGGTCCCAGTTGTAGATGTGAACGTCGGTGCCGCAGATCGCGGATTTCCGCACCTTGATCAGCACGTCGTTCGGCCCGATCTCCGGAATCGGCACCCGCTCCATCCAGATGCCGGGTTCGGCCTTTGCCTTCACGAGGGCACGCATCATGTTAGACATCAGACGACCCCCAATTCCTTGCCGACAGCGATGAATGCTTCCACAGCGCGGTCGATATCCGCATGCGAATGCGCGGCCGACATCTGCGTGCGGATGCGCGCCTGGCCCTTCGGGACCACGGGGAATGAGAAGCCGATGACGTAGATGCCGCGCTCCAGCATCCGCGCCGCCATCTCCTGCGCGAGTGCGGCATCTCCCAGCATGACCGGGATGATAGGATGGTCGGCGCCGGCCAGCTTGAAGCCGGCCTTGGTCATCTTCTCGCGGAAGCGCGCGGCGTTGCCGGCGAGTTTCGCACGCAGCGCGTCACCGTGCTCGACGATGTCGAAGACCTTCAGAGAGGCGGCTGCGATCGCCGGCATCAGTGTGTTGGAGAACAGGTAGGGCCGTGAGCGCTGGCGCAGCCAGTCGACCACCTCGCGCCTCCCCGACGTGTAGCCGCCCGACGCACCGCCCAACGCCTTGCCGAGCGTGCCGGTGATGATGTCCACCCTGCCCTCGACCCCGCAATGCTCGGCCGAGCCGCGGCCGTGCTTGCCGACGAAGCCCACCGCATGGCTGTCGTCGACCATGACCATCGCACCGTATTTCTCGGCGAGGTCGCAGACGCCGGCGAGATTGGCGATGATCCCGTCCATCGAGAAGACGCCGTCGGTGGCGATCAGCTTGAAGCGGCAGGCTTCCGCCTTCTTCAGCTCCTCTTCCAGCGCCTTCATGTCATTGTTGGCGTAGCGGAAGCGCTGGGCCTTGGAGAGTCGCACGCCATCGATGATCGAGGCATGGTTGAGCGCGTCCGAGATGACGGCGTCCTCCTCGCCCAGCAAAGTCTCGAACAGGCCGCCATTGGCGTCGAAACAGGAGCCGTAGAGGATCGTGTCCTCGAAGCCCAAGAAGGCAGAGATGCGCGCCTCGAGCTGCTTGTGCTCCTCCTGCGTGCCGCAGATGAAGCGCACCGAGGCCATGCCGTAGCCATAGCGGTCGAGCGCGGCCTTGGCCGCCTCGCGCAGTTCCTGGCTGTCGGCGAGGCCGAGATAGTTGTTGGCGCAGAAGTTCAATACGTGCGCGCCACCGGCCACCTCGATCTCGGCCGACTGCATCGACGTGATGACGCGCTCGGATTTGTAGAGGCCGGCGGATTTCAGCCCGTTCAGCTCGCCGGCAAGGTGGGAAAGAAAGGCGTCGCGCATCGAGAATCCCCTTTGTCGAAGGGGACAATCGCGCCTGCGCCGGCGGAAATCTACCGGAAATGCGACTTCGCAGGGGCGGGCGGACTGGTGAAGTCCGCCCGCGCTGTCATCGGTCAGGCGATCGGGCCGCCGATGATGTCTATGCCGTTGCGGGCGCAGGCCATGGCGAGCGCCTGCTGGACGTGCAGGTTCGGCTCGACATAGGGCATCAGCTCAGCGGATGCGGCGGGTTTGGCCATCTCACGCAACATGCGCTCGAAATCGCCGCCGGTGGTGATCGTCAGGCAGCGCGCGCCGGTAACCGATTCGACCCGGAAGGCATGCGGAATGCCCTTCGGCGCCAGCACGATCTGGCCGGCATGCGCGACGGTATCCTTACCGTCAACGCGGAAGCGCATCGTGCCTTCGAGGATGTGGAACACCTCGTCCTCCTTGCGGTGGATGTGCATCGGCGTCTTGGAGCCGTAGGGCATGCGATGCTCGATGATCGAGATCCGATCCTCGCCGGCGGACGCCGACAGGCGCACGCTCACCAGCGTGTCGAGAAACATGAGGAGCTGCTCGGCGGGGGCCGATTTCTTCTGGATGCTCATTGCATTTGTCCTTTCACAAGCGCCGCACGGCATCGCCGGCGCGGCTGCTCCGATCTAGGCCGCGCCGGTTTCCGTTCGACTGCGCGCGGCGGCGCGCGGTTCGACGCAGTGAAACAGCGGCGTTACGAAGATGAAACGCGAACATTCCTCCTCGCGTGGCTGGCGACGCTGCACTCCCCGGCCCGGTTGGGTGCGAAAATCAATTGTTAAAGCAGATGACGCTAGGATCGGGCGACCGCAGGGAGAGTGTTCCGTGGCGATTGCTGATTCCGAACCGACACGCGACGACAGGTCGATCCTCTCGCTGCAGATGGACGCCATTCACAGCTCGTCTCCCGCCTCGTTTCTCAGCATCATCGCAGCACTGCTCTCCGTCTACGTCTATTGGTCCCCCGATATCGCGACGGGTCTGCTGATCTGGTTCGGCTGCATCTTCGCGATCGCCGCGACAAACGTGATAACGACCGCGATGCGGGTCCGGGGCGTTCCCGCGGGATGGACGGACGAGGCGTGGGAACGCTTCGTATGCGTGATGCATCTCCTGTCCGGCCTGACCTGGGGGATCGGCGGCGGATGGATGCTGAGCATTGCCACCGGGCAGCAGGCGCTGCTGACCATATCGATCGGCCTCGGCGCCGTGACCGTCTCTATCCCCTCGGTGGTGCACCAGACGGCCTACAACCTCTTCCACTTCCCGATCTTCTGGTGCTACGCGGTCGGCGCGGCCTTCAGTACCCTCGAATTCCGCTGGGTCCTCGCTTTCGGCTTCGTCATTCTCGCTCCGTTCGCGTCATGGATCGGACGCGATCTCGGGCGGAAGCTTGTCATGGCGTTGCGTCTGTCGATCGAGAACAAACGGCTGGCCGAACGCCTGGAAGACCGCAGCGCGGCGCTCGAGAGTGCCAACCGCGAGCTCGAAGTCCTGAGCTCGACCGATCCCCTCACGGGGGTCGCCAATCGCCGCCACCTGATGGCGTTCGGGCGCGCTGCACCGCCTCTCTGCGCGGTGCTGATCGTCGATATCGATCACTTCAAATCGTACAACGACACGTTTGGCCATGTCGAAGGCGACGCCTGTCTGGTGGCAATCGCCAACGCGCTGCAATCCAGCGTGCGGCCTCATCTCGACCTGGTCGCCCGCCTGGGCGGAGAGGAGTTCGCCGTGGTGCTGACAGGCGCCTCGCACGACCTCGCAGCCGCGATTGCCGAAACGATGCGGATCAACATCGAGAATGCCCATACGTCCGGACCGAAGCGCATCAAGCGCGTCGTGACAGCGAGCATCGGCTTCAGCGTGCGAAGCCTCGAAAGACCGCGTTCCTTCGCCAAGCTCATGGAAGATGCGGATGCCGCCGTGTATCAGGCAAAGGCATCGGGCCGGAACCGGGTCTGTACGGCAGCTACGGAAGCAACCCGCGCTCGCGCCTGACCTCAGGACGGCAGCTGTTCGCGCGTCAGCCAGAACACCTCGCCCTCGCTCCCCTCGGTGTCCAGCCAGAGGAAGGGCGTGTCGGGATACTCCGCCTCGAGCAGTTCGCGGTCGGTGCCGATCTCGCACAAGAGCCCGCCGCCGGGATTGAGGTGGTCGGCCGCCTCGGCAAGGATTCGGCGGACGATGTCGAAGCCGTCCTCGCCGCCGGCGAGCGCCATCGCCGGCTCGTGACGGAACTCGGCCGGCAGCATCTCCATCACCTCGCGGCCGACATAGGGCGGGTTGGTGATGATAAGATCATAGGTGCGGCCGCCAACGGCCTCGAAAAGATCGCCTTGAAACAGATGGATTCGGTCTTCGAGCCCGTGATCGGCCACATTCTCCGCCGCGAGCGACAGCGCCTCGGCCGACAGGTCGGCACCGTCCACCTCGGCGTTCGGAAAGGATAACGCGGCGAAGATCGCCAGAGAACCGCCGCCGGTGCATAGGTCGAGCACGGACGAGATCGCATCCGGATCCTCGACCAGGGCCATCCCCTCGCCGGTCCCGTCAAAGAGCGGCGAGCGCAAGAGTTCGGCGATGAAGGAACGCGGGGCCAGCGCGCGGGTGTCGCTGCGGAACGGCACGCCCATCAGATACGTGCGCCCAGTGAGATAAGCCGTCGGCAGGCGCTCCTCGACGCGGAGCGCGATCCGCTCTCCCAGCAGCCCCTTCTCCCGCGCGGTCAGGCGCGCATCCGCAAACGCGTTGAAGTCGTCCACCGGCAGGTGGAGCGTTTCGAGGATTAGGAAGACCGCCTCGTCCACCGCATTGTCCGATCCGTGGCCATAGTGCAGGTCGGCGGCGGAAAAGGCCGAAACGGCAAAACGCAGCACGTCGCGCAGGGTGACGAGTTCGTTCACCTCGCTGCGCGGATCCGCCCTCCGCTCCGTTCCGGCCTTGCCCATCAGAAGAACGCCTGGATCCCTGTCTGCGCCCGTCCGAGGATGAGCGCGTGGACGTCGTGGGCGCCCTCGTAGGTGTTGACCGTTTCCAGGTTCGCCGCGTGGCGCATGACGTGGTAGCCGATCTGGATGCCGTTGCCGCCGTGCATGTCGCGAGCCATCCGCGCGATGTCGAGCGCCTTGCCGCAGTTGTTGCGCTTGACGATCGAGATCATCTCCGGCGCCATCTTGCCCTCGTCCATCAGCCGGCCGACCCGCAGCGAGCCCTGCAGCCCGAGTGCGATGTCGGTCTGCATGTCGGCGAGCTTCTTCTGGTAGAGCTGCGTGCCGGCCAGCGGCTTGCCGAACTGCTTGCGGTCGAGGCCATACTGGCGCGCGCGGAACCAGCAGTCCTCGGCGGCGCCGAGCGCGCCCCAGGAAATGCCGTAGCGGGCGCGGTTGAGGCAGCCGAACGGGCCGCCGAGGCCGCGCGCGTTGGGCAGGAGCGCATCCTCGCCGACCTCGACATTCTCCATCACCACTTCGCCGGTGATCGACGCGCGCAGCGACAGCTTGCCCTCGATCTTCGGCGCCGACAGGCCCCTCATGCCCTTCTCCAGCACGAAGCCGCGGATCTCGTCCTTGCCGTCGTCGGTCCTCAGCTTTGCCCAGACCACGAACACGTCGGCGATCGGCGCGTTGGAGATCCACATCTTGGCGCCGTTGAGCCGGTAGCCGTTCGCGGTCTTCTCGGCGCGCGTCTTCATGCCGCCCGGATCGGAACCGGCCTCCGGCTCGGTCAGCCCGAAGCAGCCGATGAATTCGCCGGACGCCAGCTTGGGCAGATATTTCCGGCGCTGCTCCTCGGAGCCGTAGGCATGGATCGGATACATCACCAGCGACGACTGCACGCTCATCATGGAGCGGTAGCCCGAATCGACGCGCTCGACCTCGCGCGCGACCAGCCCGTAGGTGACGTAGCCTGCGCCGAGGCCGCCATATTCCTCCGGCACCGTGATGCCCAGCAGGCCTGCCTCGCCCATCTCGCGGAAGATCGAGGGATCGGACGTCTCGTTGAGATACATGTCCTCGACGCGCGGCGCGAGCTTGTCGGCCGCGAAGGCCGCGGCCGCATCCCGCATCATCCGCTCGTCCTCGGACAGCTGCTCCTCCAGCAGGAACGGATCGTTCCAGACGAAGCCCGCCAGCTTTGCCGGCCTGTGTTCCATGTTCATCGGCGTCGTTCCCTCGCACGTGCTTTTCGGCGCCCTTAAAGCCGATTTCGTCGCCAGACAAAAGCCTTTCTTGAACCCAGGGCCAGCGCGGAATCGATCGCATTTTAACCAATCGCGCAAATCACCACTAACCAGCGATCCGAATAGCCGCTTCCGAGTGTTCCGGGAGGGGATTTCTTCGCCCGACATTAACCTTCGCGTGCGGAGAGTGAGGATGGGCTAGATGCGCATTCGGGGACGGCTTTCCATGGACGACAAGATTCAGATTGAGGGATCTTCGCGCCTGACGCGGCAGATGAAGATCACCTACTGGATCGCGCTGGCCCTCATCGCATCCATGGCGACGGCATCCTATTGGCTGCTCGACCGCAGGCTTTCCGAACACCGCTACGACCGCGAACTGCTGACCACCGTCGCGGGCCAGGGGACGCTTTCCCAGCGCATCGTGTTCCTGGCCAACCAGGTGCAGATTTCGCGGCCGGAAGCGCGGGCCGACATGCTTGCCGCGCTGAGCGCGGCCGTATCCGAATTCGAGCGCGGCTACGACAGGCTGCTGGCGATGTCCGGCGCCGAAGATCCTGCGACGCCCAGCCGAGACCGCGCGATCTTCGAAGAGGTTCTGTTCGAGCAGCCCTATCATCTCGACCATTTCACCGCCGAACTGGCCGCCCGCGCCCACCGTTTCGTCTCGGCCAGCGAGAACGAGAACGGCATCGACGTGGCCGCCGCCGGATACTCCTCCAACTTCGAGCTCAGCCATCTCGATGCGACCGTGGCGAACACGACGTTGCGGGGCTACAGCGAACTGCGCGAACGCCTCAACGGGGTCATCAACTCGCGCCTCGGCGACATGCTGACCGTCCACCGGACATTGTTCTTCCTGACCATCGGGCTATTGATCGCGGTGGCGATGTTCATCTTCCGCCCGATGGCCAATGCGATCGGCCGCAAGACCAGCGAACTGGTCGAAGCGCGCAACTCGATGGCGTTCCTCGCTGCCCATGACGGGCTGACCGGCCTGCACAACCGCGCCTTCCTCATCGATCATTTCGACACGCAGATCAGCGGCGCGAAACGCCGCGGTGAACGCATCGCTGTGCTGCAACTCGACCTCGACGGCTTCAAGCAGATCAACGACACGGTCGGCCACGCCGCCGGCGATTTTGTGCTGGCGACGACCGCGCGCCGCATGCGCGAGACCTCGCGCGCCTCCGACATGTGCGTGCGGCTCGGCGGCGACGAGTTCGTGATCGTGCTCAACGGCGCCGGCCTGACCGAAGATATCGGAATGGTGGCCAAGCGGGTGCTCGACCGCCTGAGCGAGCCGATGGACTTCGAGGGCGTGACGATTCAGTGCGCCGCCAGCGCCGGCATCGCGGTCTATCCGGTCGATGCGGACAATGCGAGCGATCTGCTCGTCCATGCCGATCTCGCCCTCTACAATGCCAAGAAGCAGACGACGGGCTCTTTCTGCTTCTTCTCCGACGAGCTTCGGCGCGAACTCGAATATCGCAAGACGCTCGAGCGCGACATGCGCGCCGCGATCGCCGAACGTTCGTTCGAGGTCTACTTCCAGCCGCAGGTTTCGCTGGTCACCGGCTCGGTCGCGGGTATCGAGGCTCTGGTGCGCTGGCCGCATCCGGAGCGCGGCATGATCTCGCCCGGCGAGTTCATCCCGATCGCGGAGAAGACCGGCCTGATGGCCGGGGTGGGCAGGATCGTGATGGAGAAGGCGATCGAGGCTGCCGCCGAATGGCACCACAACGGCATCCAGTTCGGCCGCCTTGCGGTCAACGCTTCGGGCTGCGAGCTGCGCGAACCCGATTTCGCCCGCTTCCTGTTCGCCACGCTCGAACGTTTCGGCCTACCGCCGCAGAAACTGTCGCTGGAAATCGTCGAATCGGTGATCCTGGACGACGAGAAGACCGGCATCGCCGGCAAGCTCAGGCTCATCCGCGCGGCGGGCGTGCATCTGGAGCTCGACGATTTCGGCACCGGCTACGCCTCGCTCAGCCACGTCAACCCGAACGAAATCGACCGGCTCAAGATCGACCGCCGTTTCGTGCAGAAGATCAACACCAACGACGACAACAGCGCGATCGTCAAGGCGATCACCGAACTCGCGCGCGGTCTCGGCATCTCGATCATTGCCGAGGGTGCCGAGACCGAAGAGGAACTGTCGTCCCTGCTCAAGATCGGCTGCGAACAGGTGCAGGGCTATTCGATCGCCTTCCCGATGCCGGTCGAAAAGGCCCGCGACTGGCTCGCCCAGCGCTCGCCGAAGAAGCCTGTGCTCCGCCTCGCCAAGAGCGACGTGGCCTGACGCCGATCCTTTGCCTCCCGGGGGCGAATCCCGGTAAGGTGGCGGGATGCCGATCCGCCCGCTCTCCGAAACGATGGTGAACCAGATCGCCGCCGGCGAGGTCATCGAGCGGCCGGCGAGCGTGGTCAAGGAGCTTGTCGAAAACGCGCTGGACGCGGGGGCTTCCCGCATCGACATCGCGACCGCGGGCGGCGGGCTCAACCTGATCCGCGTCACCGACGACGGATCGGGCATTCCGGAGGCCGAACTGCCGCTGGCGGTCGCCCGGCACTGCACGTCGAAACTGACCGACGACATCAACGCCATCCAGGCGCTCGGCTTTCGCGGCGAGGCGCTGCCGTCGATCGGCTCGGTGGCACGGCTGACGATCCGCTCGCGGACGCCGGCCGCCGGAAACGGTGCGGAGATCGTCGTCGACGGCGGGCGGGTCGCGCCGGTTCGCCCTGCCGCGGCCAACACCGGCACGCTAGTCGAGGTACGCGACCTGTTCTTCGCCACGCCGGCGCGGCTGAAGTTCATGAAGGGCGAGCGGGCGGAGGCAACGGCGATTTCCGACACCGTAAAGCGCATTGCCATCGCGTTTCCACAGGTCCGCTTCAGTCTGTCCGGTCCGGACCGCAGTATGATCGACCTGCCACCATCCGGCGAAGGCATCGAGGGCAGGCTCGATCGGATTTCCCAGGTTCTAGGCCGCGAATTCGCCGAGAATTCGCTTGCAGTCGACGCCTGGCGCGGGAGCGTGCGGCTCGAGGGCTATATCTCCATACCGGCCTACAGCCGCGCCAATTCGCTTCACCAGTTCGCCTATGTCAACGGCCGGCCGGTGCGCGACAAGCTGATCGCAGGCGCGCTCCGGGCCGGTTTTGCCGACGTTCTGCCGCGCGACCGGCATCCGGTCACGGCGCTTTTCCTGACGCTCGATCCGGCGCTGGTCGACGTCAACGTGCACCCGGCGAAATCCGACGTGCGTTTCCGCGATCCCGGTCTGGTGCGGGGGCTGATCGTCGGAGCGATCCGCGAGACGCTCGCCCGCTCGGGCATCAGGGCGGCGACGAGCGGCGCCGAGGGGATGATGTCCGCGTTCCGCACGGAAGGAGTTTCGCCCGCCGCACCCTCGACCTGGCCCCGCGCCGACGCCTCGCGCGGTTTCGGATGGAGCGGCCGGTCGGTCCAGCCATCCTTCGGCCCGCCCGGCGGCTTCGGCGAGGCGATGCAGGCAGCGTTCGAGACGGCGCGCTCGACCGACATGCGCGCCGGGACGGTAGAGCCGGCGGCCGATCTGTTGGACCGCGACCTGGGTGCTGCCCGCGCGCAAGTTCACGAAAACTACATCGTCGCGCAGACGCGGGATTCGCTGATCATCGTCGATCAGCACGCAGCACATGAGCGTCTCGTCTATGAGGAGCTCAAGAAGGCGCTGGCGAGCCGGGACATGCCCGCCCAGATGCTGCTGGTGCCCGAGATCGTCGACCTGGGAGAAGACGATTCGGAGCGGATCGCCAAGCATGCGGACACGCTGCGCCGGTTCGGCCTTTCGGTCGAGCGATTCGGCCCAGGCGCGATCGCGGTGCGCGAGACGCCGGCCATGCTGGGCGAAGTGGATGCGGACAAGCTGATCCGCGACCTCGCCGACGAGATCGGCGAGAACGACACGACGGAAACACTGACGCGGCGGTTGGATGCGATCGCAGCGACGATGGCCTGCCACGGATCGGTTCGCTCCGGCCGCAAGCTGAGACCCGAGGAGATGAACGCCTTGCTGCGGCAAATGGAGGCGACGCCCGGTTCGGGGACCTGCAATCACGGCCGCCCGACCTATATCGAACTGAAACTGGCCGATATCGAGCGGCTGTTCGGGCGGCGGTAAGCGTATGCCGCCTTGCCAGCGGCGCTTGACCTCCCGCCCGAATTGTGGCCGATGAAAATTCGCAAGCACGAGCAGACATGAACCGTTTCGAAGGCCCCGGCGCGAAAGAAGCGCGCATCCGCTATCTCGACGGCGACTTCCAGGTCGCCAGCCCGGGCTCGTTCGTGCGTTGCGCGGTGACCGGCGAAACGATCCCGCTCGACGAGCTGAAATACTGGAGCGTCGCGCGCCAGGAGGCCTACCTCAATGCCGCCATCTCCCTGAAGCGCGAGATCGACATGAATCCCGGCCTGCGCAAGCGCGGCTGAGCCGCGAGATCAGCCTTCGAACGCGGCGAGCGTGTCGCGGATAATGCGCTCCGGGACATCAGGCAGTTCGAACTCCACGTCGATCTCGATCACGGCCAGCCGGTCGAGCAAGCGGGTGGCGACATCCGACGCACGGCGGATCCGCACCGCATCCTTCGCCGTCGTGACTAGGTCCGCGCCGACGGCGTCGGCCTGGTCGAGCAGGTCGACAAGGTTCTCGTCGGTATAGTAGTGATGGTCGGGGAATGGCCGCGTCGCGGCGAGGGTCCCCCCCGCCTCCTCTACCGTGCGGAAGAACTTGTTCGGGTCGCCAATGCCGGCGAAGGCGAGGAAGAAACGCCCCTCGACGCCGCTTCCCGGCCGCGGGCGGGCGACCGCGTCGTAAATCGGAAGGGCTGCGCGCGCGGCGAGGCGGACGACCGGATCCGCGGCGTCTCCCTTCCCCATACGGATCACGGCATCGGCATGGCGCAACTGATCGATCAGCGGCGCCCTGACCGGGCCGGCGGGAATGATGCGGCCATTGCCCAGCCCGCGCTGCGCATCGACGACCAGGAGCCCATAGTCGTAGTGGATGCGGGCGCTCTGGAAACCGTCGTCCATGATGAGGAAGTCGCAGCCCTCGGCGATCAGCAGCCTGGCGCCTGCCGCGCGATTGGGCGTCACCGCCGTCGGAGCCTCCGCCGCGAGCAGGAGCGGCTCGTCGCCGGTCGACTTCGCGCTGTCATGATGCAAATCGACGAGATGCGGCTTGCCGAGGCTTCCGCCATGGCCGCGCGACAGGAAGCCGGGCTCCCGTCCCATCCGCCGCGCCCGCTGGGCGAGCGCGATGGCAATCGGGGTCTTGCCCGCACCGCCGACGGTCGGATTGCCGACGCAAAGCACTGGCATCCCGGTTCGCTCGCGACGGGCATGCCGCATCTGCCGCGCCGCCGCCAGGCCATAGATCGAGGAAACCGGCCAGAGCAGCGCTGAGCGCCAGTCGGGACGATCCCACCAGAAGGGCGGGGCCTCACTCGCCATTATCTGACCCTGCGCCCATTCGCCTGTTCGAGGCGGGCCTTGACGATTAGCGGCTGGACATAGGGCTCCAGCGCCTTGAGCGTCTGATTGAGCGCGCCACGCATCGCCTCCACGGTCTGGCGGCCGGCGGTGATCATCTCCCGGCGCTTGGCCGGGTTGACGAGCAGGTAGTTCACTGCGCCGGCCAACATGTCGGCGTCCCGGACGAGCCTGGCGCCGCCACCGTCGACCAGCTTCTGGTAGGCGTCGCGGAAGTTCTGCACATTGCGCCCCGACAGCACCGCCGTGTCGAGCAGCGCCGGCTCCAGCGGGTTCTGGCCGCCCTCCGCCGTCAGAGAGCGGCCGACGAAGGCGATCTCGGTCAGACGCAGGTAAAGACCCATTTCACCGATGGTATCGCCCAGGAGAATGTCGGTATCGCTCCGAATCCGGTCGTTGCGGCTTCGGCGGGCGACCTTCAGCCCTGTCGCGGCGAACTCCGCCTCCAGAGCATCGGCACGCTTGGGGTGGCGCGGGACGATGATGGTGAGGATGTTCGGATGGCGCTGCCTGAGCAGGCGATGCACGGAGGCGGCCACCTGCTCTTCTCCGTCATGCGTGGAGACAGCCGCCCATGTCTGGCGCGAGCCGATCTGGCCCGCGAGCGTCGCAAGAGCCGCGTCGTCCACCGGCAGCGGCTCGGTATCGCCCTTGAGGTTGCCGGACACCGTCACCGGCCGCGCGCCAAGGATGCGGAAGCGCTCGCCATCGACCTCGGACTGGGCGATCACATGCGACAGGTTCTCGAACAGAGCCTCGGCGATATAGGCGCGCTTCTTCCAGGATTCGAAGGAGCGGTCGGACATGCGGCCGTTGACAAGGATCTGCGGAATGCGGCGAGAGCCGAGTTCGAGGATGGTCATCGGCCATATCTCGGATTCGGCGATGATCGCGAGGTCGGGCGCCCAATGGTTGAGGAAACGGTTGAGCGCCGGCTTCAGATCCAGCGGCACATATTGGTGGATCACGCCTTCGCTGAGACGGTCGCGCACCACCGCCGCTGAGGTGACGGTGCCCGTGGTCAGCACCACATTGATGCCGAGGCCCATGATCCGCTCCACCAGCGGCGCGACGGCCAGCGTCTCGCCGACGCTCGCCGCGTGAAACCAGACCAGGGGTCCGGCGGGACGGGCCGTGCCGGGGATTCCGTAACGCTCCCGCCGGCGGGAGCGCTCCTCCTTGCCCTTGCTGGTGCGCCAGGCGATATAGCCGCCGATCAGCGGATAGGCCGCGGCACCCGCCCATCGGTAGGTGGTCAAGAGCGTGCGTGCCCAGCGTTCGCTCATGACCGGCCGTCCGCGAGGCGGTAGGCGCGGTCCGTCGCCGCGTTGAGCGCGTCAGTGACCCGTTTGCGGTAGTCCTCGAGTTCGCTTTCCGAAGCGTTCCTCGGCACCTGGATCGGCTCGGCCGAGGCGACGCCACAGCGGCCGAAAGGAAGATTGATCGTAGTCTTGTCCCAGCTCTTTTCCAGCACCTTGCGCCGGCTGGTGGCAAAGGCGACGCCGACGATCGGCCGGCCGGATATGCGCGACAGCGTAATGATGCCAAGGCCCGCCTCACGCGGGGTCCCATGCGGTATGTCTGCGATCATGCAGACCGACTTGCCCTGGTCGAGCGCCTTTTTGAGGGCAATGAGCGCCCTCGCCCCGCCTTTTTCGAGCGAATGCTCGCCTTCGCGCCCGCCCGACCCGCGAATGGGCTCTAGGCCTAGCCGGCTTGCCGCAAGTGCATTGAGTTCGGCATCGGCGCTGCGCGAGAACATCGTTGGCAGGCGCTGGCCCTTGGGAACATAAGCCGGTGCCAGAAGATGCTGGCCGTGCCAAAGCGCGTAGATGTTGTTCGACCGCACATCCAGGAAGGTCTCGACCTGGTTGGAACCAGGCGCGATCGGGTTTGTCGCCTTGACGAAGCGCAGGCCATTCGCAAGCAGCGACGCCAGCGCATTCTTCACCATCGTCGAGTCCGCCAGCGGTTTGCGTATGCGGCGCCAGGCGCGGCCAAGCGGACTGCGCCTGCGTTCGGGGAGAGGCGCTTCGTCCTCCGCTGGCATTTCTCGCAAGCTCACCGATCAGTGCCCGCTAGCGGTTTTCGAATCGGGATCGAGGAGCCGATGCAGATGGACGATGAAATAGCGCATATGAGCATTGTCGACGCTGGCCTGCGCCTTGGCGCGCCAGGCGAGTTCCGCCGACTTGTAGTCGGGAAACACACCAACGATGTCGAGACCGTCAAGGTCGCGAAACTCCACGCCTTTCAACGACTTGAGCTCGCCGCCGAAGACCAGATGCAGCAATTGCTTCTTTTCCCCGTCGCCCGACATCGCGTTCTCCTAAGCGTTTCGTTCCGATCGGCTGCGGCACGCGCGGCCAATTCAGGCTTCCTGGCGGATCAGAATATCCGAGAGCCTGTCTAGTAGATAAGGACCGCCCGCGACAAGCGAGCCGTGCTGCGGATTCACCCCGCCATAGCTCGGCGACAGGCCGGTGCGCGAGAGAATGCTGCCTCCTGCCTCCGACAGCATGAGGTCGGCCGCGGCGAGATCCCAGTCATGCGCCTTCGGCTTGACGAACGTGGCATCGATACGGCCGGCGGCCACCATCGCGACGCGGTAGGCGAGCGAAGGGATGTAAGGCACCGTCCGCAAGGCAGGAAACTGCATCCGGGCCGCGTCGACCATCGGCTTGGGCCCGGCGATGGCCGGCGAGAGACCAGGCTCCTGCAAGGCGAGCCGCCGGCCGTCGAGAAAAGACCCGCTGCCAAGCGTGGCGGAGTAGAACTCGCCAATCGCCGGACACGCGAGAACGCCGACGAGTGGACGTCCTGCCTCGACGACGGCGATGCTGACGCACCAGGTTTCGCGGTTGTCGATGAAGGCACGGGTGCCGTCGATCGGATCGACGACGAAGAGCCGGTGCGTGCCAAGACGGTCCGGCGTGTCGACAGTCTCCTCGGAGAGCCAGCCGTAGTCTGGCCTCGCCTTGCGCAGGGTCTCCCGCAGATAGGTGTCGACGGCGATATCGGCCTGGGTCACGGGCGAATCGCCCGGCTTCATGCGGATCTCGTGCTTGCGGCCGAAATGACCCATCGCGATCTCGCCGCCCGCGCGAGCGGCCTCGGCGATCAATTCGAGATCGGCCTCCAGACCGGAGGGAATGACGTCAGTTGCCTGCAAGGGTCATTCCTTCGACCATGAGCGTGGGTGCGGCCGTGCCGAAATTGCGGTCGAGATCGTTTGCCGGAACCAGCCCGAGGAACATGTCCTTCAGATTGGATGCAATCGTGACCTCGGTAACCGGGAACGCAAGTTCGCCGTTCTCGATCCAGAAACCGGACGCGCCGCGACTGTATTCGCCCGTCACCATGTTGACCCCCTGGCCGAAGACCTCCGTGACGTAGAAGCCGGACTTCACGGCGGCGATCATCTCCTGCGGCGAGACCTCGCCCGGCTCGATCGCCAGGTTGGTCGATGTCGGCGACACGGACGAGCCCGAACGCGCGCCGCGTCCGTTGGTCACGAGGCCCAGTTCCTTCGCTGCGGAGTTCGACAGGAACCAATGCCCCAGCACGCCCTTGTCGACCATCGTCAGTCCTTGTCCGCGCACGCCTTCTCCGTCGAAAGGGCGCGAGGCCTGGCCACGCCGGCGTAGCGGATCGTCGGTGACGGTAATGGCAGCCGAAGCCACCTGCTTTCCCATCATGTCGCGCAGGAAGCTCGTCTTGCGCGCCACGCTGGCGCCATTGATCGCGCCTGCAAGATGGCCGGCAATGCCGCGCGCGACACGCGGATCGAACACCACCGTGATCGTGCCGGTCGCGACCTTGCGGCCGCCGAGGCGACGCACGGCGCGCTCTCCGGCGCTTTTGCCGATCGCCGCCGCGCTGTCGAGATCGGCGAAATGCTGCCGCGAGGAGAAATCGTAGTCGCGCTCCATACCGGTGCCCTCGCCCGCGATCGCGCTGACGGAACGCGAGAAGCGCGTCGCGGCATAGTGGCCGACAAATCCGTGCGACGTCGCCAGCACCATGCCGCCGAGGCCAGCCGACGCGCTCGATCCGCCCGAGTTGGTCACGCCCTTCACCGCAAGCGCCGCCTGCTCCGCCTCGAGAGCGGCTTCCCGCAACTGGTCGGCGGACAGGTCGGTCGGATCGAACAGGTCGAGGTCGACCGTGTCCTTCGCAAGAAGTGTCTCGTCCGCCAGTCCCTGATAGGGGTCCTCCGGCGACACTTTTGCCATCGCGACCGCGCGCTCGGCGAGGCTGGCCGGATCGGACGCCGCGGTGGCCGAAACGCTGGCGACGCGCTTGCCGACGAAGACGCGCAGCGAGATGTCGTCGCTCTCCGACGCTTCGGTCGATTCGACCTTGCCGAGGCGAACAGTCACGCCCTTGGAGCGCGAGCGGACGGCGACCGCATCGGCCGCATCCGCCCCTGCCCGCTTCGCCGCCTCGACGAGGGACGCCACGCGTTCGGCGAGTTTCTGCGAATCCGGCGTAACTGTCATGGAAGCTTCCCGCTTGTGATAGACGACGGCATGCGGTCCGCATGCCCATTCGCGGAGCGATGTGCCGTCAGGGTCCAGCCGTCCGCTTAAATCCGTTCCCGCCAAGGGGCAGGCAAGACCGCCGCCGGATTTCCGTCTTCCCGCGCCATTTCGGAAACAGAAATGACTCAATCTGATCTGACATAGCTCCGGACCCCATCTATTGTTCCCTCCGGGGTTCTGCAATGGGCAGCGGACAACGGCTGCCCGCCAATTCGAGACGAGACGCTTCATGGAACAGCACGGACCGGCGATCTACGCACAGGTGCTCCTGATGCTCGGCGGCGCCGTCATAGCCGCACCCCTCTTCAAGCGCGTGGGCCTGGAGACGGTTCTCGGCTATATCGCCGCCGGTATCGCGATCGGACCGGTGACGCTCCTGATCACCGGGGGCGACGAATTGCTGCAACTCGGCGAACTGGGCGTCGTCTTCCTGCTGTTCATCATCGGCCTGGAGCTCAAGCCCGCCCGCCTGTGGTCGATGCGCCGGGAGATCTTCGGATTGGGCACCGCTCAGGTGGTTGTGACGGGCATCGTGCTCACCGGCCTTGCCATACTGCTCGCGGGCTACACACTGCCGGCCGCGATTCTCGCCGGCTTTGGCCTCGCGCTGTCGTCGACCGCCTTCGCGACCCAGATCCTCGAACAGCAGGGCTCGCTCAACCGGCGCTACGGCCAGATCTCGTTCTCGATCCTGCTGCTGCAGGACATGGCGATCGTGCCGCTGCTCGCGATCATTCCGATTCTCGCCCCCTTCGCGGTGGAGACGGAAGACCTGGGCTTTCAGAAACTGGCGATCGCGGGCGCCGCGGTGGCCACGCTCTTCGTCTCCGGGCGCTATCTGATCAATCCGCTCTTCCGCATCATCGCCAACACGGGAGCGCGCGAGGCGATGATCGCCGCCGCGCTGCTCGTGGTGCTCGGCGCCGCGACGCTTATGCAACTCGCCGGGCTTTCGATGGCGATGGGCGCATTCCTGGCCGGCGTCATGCTCGCCGATTCCTCCTACCGGCACGAACTCGAGGCCAGCATCGAACCCTTCCGCGGCATCCTTCTTGGCCTGTTCTTCATGGCCGTCGGCATGTCGCTCGATCTCGCAGTCATCCGGGACAACTGGCTGATGATCGCGATCGCGGTGCCGCTTCTGATGATCGTGAAGGCGGCGATCATCTACCCGCTCGCCAGACTGTTCGGCGCCAGCCATGACGATGCCCTGCAGGTGGCTTTGATCCTGCCGCAGGGCGGCGAGTTCGGCTTCGTCCTGTTTTCCGCGGCAGCCGGCGCGGCGATCCTCTCCACGGAAACGTCATCGATCCTGATCGCGATCGTGACCATCTCGATGGCGCTGACGCCCATCGCGGTCCGCCTTGGCCAGCGGTTGAAATCGCCGCAGGACGCGGACGAGATCGAGGAGAATTTCGAGGAGGCGGGCGCGGACGTGCTGATGATCGGATTCTCGCGCTTCGGCCAGATTGCCTCGCAGATCCTGCTGTCGGGCGGGACGTCCGTCACGATCATCGACAATTCGGCCAACCGGGTGCGCGCGGTCGAGAAGTTCGGCTTCCGCATCTATTTCGGCGACGGGACACGCAAGGACGTGCTCGAATCGGCCGGCATCCGCGACGCCAAGATCGTCGCGATATGCACGCGCGAGCGCGAAACCACCGACAGGATCGTCGACCTGATCCAGAACGACTATCCCGACGTGAAGCTCTACGTGCGCGCCTACGACCGGACGCATACGCTGCAATTGCGCGCCAAGGGCGTCGATTACGAGATCCGCGAGACCTTCGAGTCCGGCCTGATGTTTGGGCGCCGGACACTCGAAGGGCTGGGCGTGTCGGAAATGGAAGCTCTCGGCATCGCTGAGGACGTGCGGCGGCGCGACGAGGAGAGACTCGCGATGCAGGCGTCGGGCGGCATGTACGCCGGCAACAGCAGGCTGACGACGACACCCGTGACGCCCGAACCGCTCACCAAGCCAAGTCGCGAGGCGCGCCGCCTCGACAAGGCGATCGCTGAAGCGGACAAGAAGGAGCCGTCGGCGGCACCGGGCTGAGCGGAGGACAATAGGCATGGACCAGGAAGGAACGCAGCCGGCACAGCCGGGGGAGCGCCCGCGCGCGGCCCGGTTCACGACAGGGTCGACGCTGCGCCACGTGATCTCGATGACGGCGACGGGCTCCATCGGGCTGATCGCTATCTTCGTCGTCGATGCGCTCAACCTGTTCTACATCTCGATGCTGGGGGTGCAGGAGCTGGCCGCTGCGATCGGCTTCGCCGGGACGCTCCTGTTCTTCACCATATCGGTGTCGATCGGCTTCACCATCGCGGCCTCGGCACTGGTGTCGCGGGCGCTCGGCCGGGGCGACCGCGTGGAGGCGGCCAAGCTCGGCGGCGCTTCGATGGTGTTCGTGGGCGCGGCCACGGCCGCGCTCGCCGTCGCCATCTGGCCGTTCCTCGACACGCTCGTCGGCTGGATGGGCGCCAGGGGAGAAACGGCCCGGATCTGCGCCGATTTCCTGCGCATCGTCATCCCCTCCTCGCCGATCATGGCACTCGGCATGTGCACGACGGGCATCCTGCGCGGCGTCGGCGACGCGCGCCGGGCCATGTATGTGACGCTGTCTGGCGGCGTCGCGGCCGCGATCCTGGATCCGCTGCTGATCTTCGGTCTCGATCTCGGGATCACGGGCGCCGCGATCTCGACCGTCCTGTCGCGCTTCGTAATCCTCGCGGTCGGCCTGCACGGCGCGCATGTCGTCCATCACCTGATCCGGATGCCGGACCTTCCGCGTCTCAAGGCCGCAACGAGGCCGTTCTTCGGCATCGGCATCCCGGCGCTGCTCACCCAGATCGCGACACCGGTCGGCAACACCTACGTTACCGTCAGAATGGCCGATTTCGGCGACGATGCCGTCGCCGGATGGGCGATCGTAGGGCGCATCATTCCTGTCGCCTTCGGCGTGATCTTCGCCCTGTCGGGTGCGGTCGGGCCGATCCTCGGCCAGAACTATGGCGCGAGGCTCTACGGCCGGCTGACGCAGACGATGCGCGACAGCCTGATCGTCACGCTGGTCTACTGTCTCGCGGTCTGGGCGCTGCTGGCGCTGTTTTCCGGGCACGTGGCGGACCTGTTCGGAGCGCAGGGCAAGGCGCGCGACCTGGTGATCTTTTTCTGCCTGTTCGCGGCCGGCAGCTTCCTGTTCAACGGCGCGCTGTTCGTCGCCAACGCGGCGTTCAACAATCTGGGCTTTCCGGGCTACGGCACGGTCTTCAATTGGGGAAGGTCGACGCTCGGCGTCATCCCCTTCGTCTGGGTCGGCGCAAATCTCTATGGCGCCAAGGGCGTCGTCGGTGGCTGGGCGCTTGGCGCGATTGTCTTCGGCCTCGCGTCCGTCATCGTCTGCTTCCGGCTGGTGCGGCGGATCGCCGTCGACAAGGCACGCGGCAACGACCAGGTTCCACCGCCGCCGCCAACCGCGAATTCTCCCTTCTCCACCGGCAAGGCGGCGACGCTACACTGAAGCCGACCGCGCCCTGACCGCGCTGTCGACCGCGCGTTTGAGCTCATCCTTCAGCGGCGCGGTCGCGCTCATCACCTTGTCGATCTTCAGGAAGTCGAGCACGCGGAACTTCGAGACCGGCGGCTGCAGGAAGATATCCGGCCTGTGCTGCCCGAGTTTCGTCTCGATGATCGACTGCATCATCAACTGGCTCGTGCCGAACATCAGGTCGAGCGTGGCCGGGGCGACGCCCGGATCGCCCTCCGGCGCGCCGACGACGTCGATCGCGATCACGATGTCGGCCTTCCCGAACAGGAGATCGAAGGGCACCGGATTGTAGAAGCCGCCGTCGATGTAATACCGGCCGTCGCGCAGGACGGGACGGAACACCGCCGGTATGGCCGCGGACGCGGCAAGCGCCGAAAGGAGCTCGCCGCTTTCGAAGACCGCGGCCTTGTGCCCGTAGAAATCGGTGCCTGTCACCTTGAGCGGTATCTTCAGCTGTTCGAACGTGTCCGGCACCGCATCCGGCAGGAATGCCTTGAGGATACGCGGAATGTCGAACTGGCCAAGGCGGAAGCCGCCCGCCACCGCCTCCCGCAAGCTGCCCGGTCGCGACTTCCAGATCCGGCTCGCGACCTCACCGCGGCGCCCCAGGATCGACTTGGCATAGTGGTGTATCTCCGCGCCGCTCATGCCGGCGGCCATGCCCGCGCCCATGATCGCACCGATCGACGAGCCGGCGATGGCGACGGGCTCGATGCCCAGCTCGTCCAGCGCCTCGATGGCGTGGATATGCGCCAGGCCCCGCGCGCCGCCGCCGCCCAACGCCAGGGCGAATGTCGGCCCTGCCGGCGTCTTCGCGCGTCCGGCGGCCGGTGCCGTCACTGCACCGCGCCCTGCGAGATCGCCGGCCCGAGAACCATCACGGCGGGCTCCGGGCTGAGCAGGCGCTTCGCCACGGCCTTCACGTCGTCCAGCGTCACCGCGTCGATGAACTCCGCGCGGCGGTCGACATAATCGATGCCGAGACCGTCGAGCTGCAGTTCCACCAGCGTCCGCGCGATCGCGCCCGACGAGTCGAGATTGTTGATGGCGTAGGCTCCGATGACGTATCTTTTCGCGAAGTCGAGTTCGGCCTCGGTCGGTCCTTCAGCCGCCATCTTGGCCACTTCGGACCGTATGATGGCGAGCGTCTCGGCCGCGCGGTCGGAACGGGTCGAGGTGCCGATCGCGAGCGCGGTGGCGTATTCGCGATTCACCAGCGCGGAGCTGATGCCGTAAGTCAGCCCGCGCTTCTCGCGGACCTCCTCGAACAGGCGCGACGAGAACGCGCCGCCGCCGAGAATATTGTTCATCAGATAGGCAGCGAAGAACAACGGATCCTTCCGCTCGATGCCCGGCCAGGCGAGCTGCAGGGTGGTCTGCGGCAGATCCGAGGTCACGTCGATCTGCTGCGCGAACTTCGGCTCCGCGCGCTCGACCGGCGTCAGCGTAGGTTCGGCGGGAAGAGCGCCGAACAGTTCGTCCAGCCGGCGCTTCAGCGTCTCCGCATCGATCGCTCCGACCACGCCGACAGCCAGGTTGCCGCGCGCAAAGACACGGGCGTGGAACTGCCTGATGTCGTCCGGAACGATGGTCGCAAGCGTTTCCGCCGTGCCTTCGTCCGGCCGCGCGTAGGGATGCTTTCCGTAGATCGCCTCACGCCACGCGACCTCGCCCTTGGTCGCGGGATCGAGCGCGGCCGCCTGGATACCCGCGATGATCTGGTCGCGGATGCGGTTCATCGGCGCAACATCGAAGCGCGGCGCCTGGATCGCCATGCGCAGCAGCGCAAAGGCTTCGTCCTGCTGTTCGGCGAGCATCCGCATCGATCCGTACACGGCGTCGCTGCCTGCGCTGAAGCTCATTTCCGCGCCGGCATCGTCCAGGCGAAGCTGGAAGGCGTCGCTATCGAGGTCGCCCGCTCCCTCGTCGAACAGGCCGGTCATCAGATTCGCCAGGCCTTCCTTGCCCACGGGATCCTGCGTCGAGCCGCCGCGGAACGCGAAGCGAATCGACACGATCGGCACCGAGTAGTCCTCGACGAGCCAGGCGCGGACACCCTTGGAGGAAACCACGTCCTGGATCTTCACCTCCGCCTGGGCGGTCGAGAACACGGCGATGGTGAATATGAAAGCGAACGCGAGGAAGGCACGAACGTGGCGGCCGGCGGTCATGGAGCGGGTCATCATCCGGCATTTCCTCCCGCGGGCAGCAGATACCCCGTCACCGCGGTGTCGGGCGACAGGTATTTCTTCGCGACGTTGCGGATATCCTCCGGCGTCACCTTCTTGATGCGGTCCGGCCACTCGTCGATGTCGCGGATCGTGCCGCCCGTCGTCAGCGTCGAACCATACATGCGCGCCATGCCGGACTGACTGTCGGCGGCGAAGATCAGGCTGCGCAGGAAACGATTGCGGGCGCGGTCGAGCTCTTCCTCCGTCACGCCGCCTTCGATCAGCTTGGCGATCTCCGCATCGACCGCCGCCTCGACCTCGGCCAGCGTCGCCGCGCCCCTCGGGGAGCCGTAGAACGTGACGTCGGTGTGGTCGAGCGTGGTGCCCTGGTAATAAGCGCCGGCCGACGAGGCGATCCCGCGCTTCACCACGAGTTCCTGGTGCAGGCGGCTGCGGATGCCGCCGCCGAGGATCTCGGTCAGGAGGTCGAGCGCTTCGGGCTCGCCGTCCAGCTTCTCGCGCACCGCGCTGGTGTAGGAAGGCACGAGCCAGTTCTTCTGGAAACTCGGCACGCCGACGCGCGGGTCCTTGAGAGTTACGGTGCGCGAGGTGTTCTGTTCTGGCTCCACCGGGCGGATGCGCGGCGGAAGATCCGGACCGCGCGGCACCTTGGCATAGGTGTCTTCCGCGAGCTTCCGGACCGTAGCGGCATCGACGTCCCCCGCCACGACCAGCACAGCGTTGTTCGGCGCGTAGTAGCGGTCGTAGAAGTCGGTCGCATCCTTGCGGTTCAACTGCGCGATCTCATGGCGCCAGCCGATCACCGGCGTCGCGTAGGGATGGTTCTGGTAGAGGGTCGCGTCGATCTCCTCGGCCAGGATTCCGCCCGGGTCGCTGTCGACGCGGGAGTTACGCTCTTCGAGGATGACGTCGCGCTCCGGCCCGATCACCTCGTCGGTGAGGATCAGGTTGCGCATCCGGTCGGCCTCGTAGCGCATCATGTCGGGCAGCGCGTCCGGCGACACCTGCTGGTAGTAGGCGGTGTAGTCATTGGAGGTGAAGGCGTTCTCCTGGCCGCCGATTTCGGCGACGCGGCGGGAGAATTCGCCGGGCTTTGCGTTCTTCGTACCCTTAAACATCAGGTGCTCGAAGAAATGCGCGATGCCCGACTTGCCGGGTTCCTCATCGGAGCCGCCGACCTTGTACCAGAGCATGTGGGTGACGACCGGTGCGCGGCGGTCGGGAATGACGACGACTTCCAGCCCGTTGGCGAGCATGAAGTCGCTGACCGGCTCTCGCTGCACCTCCTGCGCCACCGCGAATGGGCTAGAAAGCAGCGCGAGCGCGACTGCGGTTCCTCTCGCGAGGCGCCTCGAAGATATGCCGAGCAATGCGCAAGCCCTCCGTGAATCAAGCGATTGTAGTGGCACATGTCGCGAAAGCGCGTGGCTGCAACATGGCCATCGCGAAAAATTGTCTTACGTCACCTCGATGAAGCGGATCACCGTGTCGCCATAGGCCCGCTCGTCGACGATGTCGAAGCCGTCGCCCGGCGCGAACGGCGCGTCGGCCGCCTCTTCGACGACGCACAGGCTTCCCGGGCCGATCCAGCCGCCCTGCCGCGCCGACTGGAGAGCGCCCTCGCCCAGCCCCTTGCCATAGGGAGGGTCGGCGAAGACCAAATCGAATGTGCCGAGCGTCCCCGATGCGCCGAGCGCCGTGGCGTCGCGGCGGAACAGCTTTGTCCGGCCCTGCAGCCCAAGCGTCTCGATGTTCTGCCGCACCAGCCCGCGGCCTTCGGCCGATTCCTCGATGAACAGGCAGAACGAGGCACCGCGCGACAGCGCTTCCAGGCCGAGCGCACCCGTCCCTGCGAAGAGGTCGAGCACGCGCCCGCCTTCCAGCCTGTCGGCGTAGCGGTGCGCCAGCACGTTGAAGACCGCCTCGCGCGTCCGGTCGGTCGTCGGCCGGATCGCGCTCGAGCGCGGCGTCGCCAGCGCACGACCGCGAAACCCACCGCCGACGATGCGCATCAGCGGTCTTTACGCGGCTTTCCCTGCCCAGGCGGGCGGGAGGTCGGCGACCGGAAACGGCCCTCGCGCTTTTCGCCGGAACCGGCTTCCGGCTCGGCCTTCTTGCCCTGCGGCCGTGCCCCCGGCGCCATCCACACATTGGCGCTGCGGGTCTTCGGCGGCTCGAACGGCTTTTCCGTGCGGCCGCCCGGCTTGCCAAAGGGCTTGCCCCGCGGCTTGTCACCGCCCTTGGCATCGAAGCGCGGACGGTCCGGCTTGGTGCCCAGACGGCCGAGCACGTCCTCGCGGTGGTCCTCCCGCGCCCTCTTGCGGTTCTTGATCAGCCCACCCTCGCCGGGCTCGACGCGCCGTTCACGGCGCGGCGCGGTCGGCCCGGGGACCGCCTCGCGTGAGCGGACGACCGGCTTGTTCGAAAACTCGTTGACGATGGGCGCCTCGAAATTGGCGCCTGATTCCGCGATCAGGCGTTCGCCCAGTTGGTCGCGCAGGGCTTTGCCTTTCAATTCCTGCACCGCACCCTCGGCCAGCTCGCCAAGCTGAAACGGACCGTAGGAGATGCGGATCAGTCTTGAGACGTCGAGGCCGAGCGCGCCGAGTACGTTCTTGACCTCGCGGTTCTTGCCTTCGCGCAAGCCGATCGTCAGCCAGGCATTGGAGCCCTGTTCGCGGTCAAGCGAGGCCTCGATCGACCCGTAGAAGACACCGTCCACGGCAATGCCGTCCTTCAGTCCGGCCAGCGCCTTCTCGTCGACCCGGCCATGGACGCGGGCGCGGTAGCGCCGCAGCCAGCCTGTGGCCGGCAGTTCGAGCACCCGCGCCAGCCCGCCATCGTTGGTGAGCATCAGCAGGCCTTCGGTGTTGATGTCGAGACGGCCGATGGTCACCAGTCTTGGCAACCCCTCCGGAAGCACGTCGAAGATCGTCTTGCGGCCTTCGGGATCGCGGTTGGTCGTCACCAGCCCGCCGGGCTTGTGAAACAGGAAGAGCCGCGTGCGCTCGATCGCCGGGATCAGCTCGTTGTCGACATAGATGACGTCGTCGGGACCGACATTGACAGCCGGAGACGCTAGGACCTTGCCGTTCACCTTGACGCGGCCGGCGGCGATCATCTCCTCGGCGTCGCGGCGCGACGAGATGCCGGCGCGAGCGAGTCGCTTGGCAATGCGTTCGCCTTCCTCGGGGGCGGCTTCGTCGCGAGCGGGGCGCGCTTCGAAGGGCCTGGACCGGCCGCCGGGGCGCGGGGCGTCGCCATCGGGGCGCTTGCGGAACGGGCGGTCGCCGTCAGGCTTGCGGAACGGCTTGTCACCGTCGGCGCGCGGGCGATAGGCGCGCTTCGGCGCGTCCGTGCCAGCAGCAACCGCGTCGTCGCGGCGCGGGCGGTATTCGCGCTTTTCGCCTGCCTCGGCCGGCTTCCGTAACGGGCGGTCGCCGTCAGCCTTGCGGAACGGCTTGTCACCGTCGGCGCGCGGCCGGTAGGCGCGCTTCGGCGCGTCGGTGCCAGCAGCCGCGTCGTCGCGGCGCGGGCGGTATTCGCGCTTCTCGCCGGGCTCCGCCGGCTTGCGGAAGGGACGGTCGCCGTCCGGCTTGCGATAGGGCTTGTCGCCATCGGCGCGCGGGCGATAGGCGCGCTTCGGAGCATCGGATGGTGCCGCCGCCGCGTCGTCGCGGCGCGGACGGTATTCGCGCTTCTCTCCAGGTTCCGCTGGCTTACGGAAAGGCCTGTCGCCGTCGGGCTTGCGATAGGGCTTGTCGCCTGACTTGCTGGCGAACGGACGCTCGCCCGGGCTCGACTTGCGGAACGTACGACCCTCGGCGCGTTCCGGCTTCTCGGCGCGGTCTTCGCGGGGCCTGTAGGCTCTTTTCGGGGCATCGGCGGAAGCGGCAGCGTCGTCGCGGCGCGGCCGAGGCTCGCGCTTGTCGACCGCCGCGCCGGCCGGTCGCGGCGTGCGCTCGGTCCGATAGGTGGTTGGCCTGTCGCCCTTCTTGGCCGAGGGCTTGCCGAATTTCGGCTTGCCCCCACTGGGCCCGCGTCCGCCGGGATCACGGCCGCCGGGGCCGCGGTTTCCCGAAGTTTTCTTTCGATCGTCGCTCATGTGGTCTTTGCCTCTCGGGGCGGGTAACTATCAGGTGCGCCGTTTTCGCGCGAGGGATTTCAGGGACAGATGCACGTTTCGCGACGCGATTTCATGGCCGAAGCGCTCGTCGAAGCCCGCGCCGCCGCATCACGCGGAGAAGTTCCCGTCGGCGCGGTCGTCGTGCGCGACGGCGCGGTCCTGTCGAAGGCGGGAAACCGCACCCGCGAGCTCAACGACCCGACGGCGCATGCCGAAATCCTGGCGATCCGGCAGGCCTGCGAAGCCATTCGCAGCGAGCGGCTGACCGGCGCCGACCTCTACGTGACGCTGGAGCCCTGCGCCATGTGCGCGGCGGCGATTTCGTTCGCGAGGCTGCGTCGGCTGTATTACGGAGCCACCGACCCCAAGGGCGGCGCGGTGGCGAGCGGGGGGCGGTTCTTCACCCAGCCGACATGCCACCATGTGCCAGAAGTCTATGACGGAATGGCGGAAGCCGAAGCGGCCGAGCTTCTTAAAGGCTTCTTCCTCGACAGACGCTGATGTCCGTCGACGACTACCAAGGAAGCCAGGACGACCAGCCGGTACCCTTCTTGGTGTAACCGGCCTTGCGGCGCTTTTCCTTCTTCCACTCGTCCTCGCCGACATCGTCGGTCGGCGCGGTGGCTGCCGGGGCCCGGTATTCGAGCGGCGGCTCGCTCAGGAAACGGCGCTCCGTCGGGCTGCCCTGGTTGTTCATCGCCAGGCGCTCGTTGAATTCCTTGCGCTGACCTTCGATCGAGATCGGCGAGCCGTCGGGATTGACCTCGTTGCCGCGCGCGTCGCGATAGACGCGGCGGGTCTCCTGCGGCATCTCGACTTCGGGCTCGAAGCCGAGTTCGTCGCGCTTCGCGGTCGCATCGGCGCGGATGCGGGCAAGGCGGGCTTCGGGCGATTCGGGCCATGCGCCGCCTGCCGAGGCCGTAACGATATTGTCCTGGGGCGCGGGAAGCGCCGCACTCTTCGGATCGGCCGGCTTCACCAGTTCCGGACGCGGCTTGTAGTCGATCGGCGCCTTTTTCTCCGGAGCGAGCGAGAACATGCCGGTCACGTCTTCAATCAGCTGGGTGTCGGCGGGCTTGCCGGTGCCGTAGGTCGGCGCCATGCCCATGCATCCCGAGAGCGCAAAAGCCGATGCCGCCACAAAGGCGCCGGCGGAAATCCTGCGGGTCATGCGGGCGTGCTCGATCGTCATCTTCATGTTCGTCCGCTTCATCCTGTTCGGTCGGCAATCCGGGCGCGGGCTTATGCCTTGCACTCCGATACGCATCCCGATCCGGCAAAAAGATGGCGCCGGGATATCAGGAGTGTTTATCCCATGGCATTCTTGAGGGCAACGACCGGGCGTTGCCATCCGGTCACATTGACCTCTAAATGCGAACAATCGCTAAAGACGGCCGAGCGTCCGCAATTCGCGAAGGGCCGCGGCGTCGCGCGCCGACACATCGGGAAATTCCGGATCGGAGCCGACGTCCTCGGTATATCGCCACGAGCGCGCGCATTTCGTGCCCGGCGCCGGCGCAAAAGACACCGCCACGCCCTTCACCTCGTCGAGGCGGAAGGCATCCGCCGGCCCGTCGCCCGCCACGACCGAAATGGCGCTGGTGATCGCCACCTCCGCCATATCGACGTCCGCGACGGCGTCCGCGAGTTCGGCATCGGCGATGAACACGCGCGGGGCTGCCTCCAGCGACGAACCGATCGTCTTCTTGGCTCGTTCGAGCTCCAGCGCGCCGGTGACGACGCGGCGCACCGTGCGCACCTTGCGCCACTTCTCGGCCAGCGCCTCGTTGCGCCAGGCCGAGGGCACATCCGGGAACTGTGTAAGGTGCACCGACCGGTCGCCGGCGTGGAGTTCGAGCCACGCTTCTTCCGTGGTGAATGGCAGCAGCGGCGCCAGCCACTTCACCACGCATTCGAAGATGTGCCGGACCACGACCACCGAGGCCTTGCGGCGCACGCTCGACGGCGCGTCGCAGTAGAGCGCGTCCTTGCGCACGTCGAAATAGAACGCCGACAGGTCGACGACCATGAAGTCGAGCAGCGACTTGGCGATGCGCTTGAAATCGAAGGCGTCGTAGCCCTTGCGCACCAGTTCGTCGAGTTCGGCCAGCCGATGCAGCATCAGTTGCTCGAGCTCCGGCATGTCGGTCAACGCGACCTCTTCGCCCGCGTCATGCGCCAGCGTGCCCAGCATCCAGCGGATCGTGTTCCTGAGCTTGCGGTAGGCGTCGATGTTGGTCTGCAGCACGGTCTTGCCGAGCCGCTGGTCTTCCCAGTAATCGGTCGTGGCGACCCACAGGCGCAGGATATCGGCGCCCGACTGCTTCATCACGTCCTGGGGCACGACCGTGTTGCCGAGCGACTTCGACATCTTGCGGCCTTCCTCGTCCATGGTGAAGCCATGGGTGATGACCGTGTCGTAGGGCGCGCGGCCGCGCGTGCCGCAGGCTTCCAGCAGCGACGAGTGGAACCAGCCGCGATGCTGGTCGGAACCTTCGAGATAGACGTCGGCCGGCCATTTCAGATCCGGCCGGTCCTCCAGCGTGAAGGTGTGGGTCGAGCCCGAGTCGAACCAGACGTCGAGGATGTCCTTGACCATCGTCCACGGCTCGTTGGCGCGGGAACCGAGGAAGCGCTCGCGCGCGCCCTCGGCGAACCAGGCATCCGCCCCTTCCTCTTCAAAGGCGTCGAGAATGCGGGCGTTGACCGCGTCGTCCTTCAGCACGTTGCCGTCCTCGTCGGCGAAGACGCAGATCGGCACGCCCCAGGCGCGCTGGCGCGACAGCACCCAGTCCGGCCGCTCCTCGATCATCGCGCGCAGCCGCGTCTGCCCCTGCGCCGGCACGAAGCGGGTCGCGTCGATGGCCGACAGTGCGCGGGTGCGCAGCGTCGTGCCGTCGCCGAGCGGCAGATCCATATGGACGAACCACTGCGGTGTGTTGCGGAAGATGACCGGCTTCTTCGAGCGCCAAGAATGCGGATAGGAGTGCTTCAGCCGCCCCCGCGCGAACAGCATGCCGCGCTCGATCAGCGCGTCGATGACGACCTTGTTGGCGTCGCCCTTCTTGCCGTTGTCGTCGATGACCCGCGCCCCGCCACCCTCGCGATCCGGCCCGAAGCCCGGCGCATCCTTGGTGAAATAGCCGGCATCGTCGACCGTGAAGGGGATCGCCGTATCGATGCCGCGCTTGCGCAGCTCCGGCGCCGCGTCCATCCAGGCGTCGAAGTCCTCGCGGCCGTGACCGGGCGCGGTGTGCACGAAACCGGTGCCCGCGTCGTCGGTGACATGGTCGCCGGGGAGCATAGGCACGGGGAATTCGTAACCGCCACCGAGGCCACGCAGGGGGTGGGACAGCGTCAAGGCCGCCAGTTCATCCCCGGTAACGCCGCGCAGCTTTTTGAACTGCAGCTTGGCCTTCGCGAACGACTCCTCCGCCAGCTTGTCGGCGAAGATCAGCTTTTCGCCTGTCTGTGGTCCGAAGTCGTTCTCGGCTGCCGTGACCTCGAAGAGACCATACTCAATGCGCGGCGAATAAGAAACGGCGCGGTTGCCCGGCATCGTCCAAGGGGTGGTCGTCCAGATGACGACGGACGCGCCCAACAAATCTTCGCGACTTTTGGCCGTCGCGATTTCCTCTAGCACGATGGACTCGACCTCAGCTTCAGACGAAACACCGCGAAGACCAGTAGTCCCGTGAGTGCGGCGCACCGGAAACTTCACCCAAACCGTATCGCTCTCGTAATCCTGATACTCGACCTCCGCCTCTGCCAGCGCCGTCCTCTCCACCACGCTCCACATCACCGGCTTCGAGCCGCGATAGAGCTGGCCGCTCATCGCGAACTTCAGAAGTTCGCCCGCGATGCGCGACTCCGCGTGGAAATTCATCGTCGTGTACGGATTGTCGAAATCGCCGACGACGCCGAGGCGCTGGAACTCGCCGCCCTGCACCGCGATCCACTTCTCCGCATAGGCCCGGCATTCCTGGCGGAACTCGACCATCGCGGCCGGATCCTTCAGATCGGGCTTTGCCTTGCCTTTCGAGCGGTAGTTCTCCTCCTCGATCTTCCACTCGATCGGCAGGCCGTGGCAGTCCCAACCCGGCACGTAGTTCGAGTCGAACCCGCGCATCTGGAACGAGCGGGTGATGATGTCCTTGAGGATCTTGTTCAGCGCATGGCCGATATGGATGTTGCCGTTGGCATAGGGCGGGCCGTCGTGCAGCACGTATTTCGGCCGCCCGGCGGCATCCTCGCGCAGAAGCTTGTAGAGACCCATCTCCTGCCAGCGCGCGACGATGGCCGGCTCCTTCTCGGGCAGGCCGGCGCGCATCGGAAAATCCGTCTGCGGCAGGTAGAGCGTGGTCGAATAGTCGATCTTGGTGTCGGTCATCATCGGTCGTCAGGTTTCGCCCGGAGGCGTGGAAGCGCGCGGGCAGGCCAATATCACGGATGGAAAGACGCGCAAATGCGCGGGAGAAACCCGGACCGTCGGCAGCCGATCAGGCCGGCCGGACGGCCGGGCCGATAATTCGTATGGCGCGAGTGAGGTGGCGCGAGGTCATGGCGGGCTCTTACCGGAGCGGAGACCGGGAATAAAGGGCTTCGTTGCGGGAAATCTTGACGATGTGTATAGTCGCAGCCATTCATACACATCGGACGCCGCCATGCGCACCAACATCGACATCGACGAGAAGCTTCTCGAAGAAGCGAAAATAATCGCCGGCGTCTCGACCAAGAAGGCCGCGATCGTGGCAGCGCTCGAGAAATTCGTCCGCCTTCATCGGCAGCGTGAGGCACTGGATGCCCTCTGGGGTATCGGTTGGGAAGGCAATCTCGATGAGATGCGCGAAGGAAGAGATTTCGGCGAAATCAAATGATCGTCGTCGACAGCTCGGTGTGGATCGACTGGTTCAACCGGTCTCCGACAAGGCAGGTTCTTCAGATCAGACAGCTCGCCGATACCGATCAGATCCTGGTCGGTGACCTGATCCTTCTTGAAGTCCTGCAGGGCGCCCGCAGCGACCTTCACGCCGCGATGATCGAGCGTTTTCTGCGACAATTTCATCATATGTCGCTGAGCACCCCGCAACTTGCGCCGAAGGCGGCTCAGAATTACCGGATGCTCAGGTCGCTCGGCAGAACCGTCCGCAAGACGATCGATGTCGTCATCGCCACCTACTGCATCGAGAACGGCCACCATCTTCTCCACGACGACCGCGATTTCGAGCATTTCCGCCCGCTCGGCCTGCTCGAAGCCTGAGCCAGGAGAAGCAGCCTTCAGAACGCCATCCTGATGTCCAGCGGCCCGAGCGGGCGCACACCGGCCAGCAGCGCGCGCGCTTCCTCTTCGTCCCGCTTCATCTGGACGACGAGATCGTCGAGCGAGGAGAACTTTTCCTCGCCGCGCAGGAAGCCGAAGAACGAGACAGTGCAGGTCTGGCCGTAGAGGTCGCCCGAAAAGTCGAAGACGAAGGTCTCGAGCAGCGGCGCGCCGGCATCGTCGACCGTCGGCCGGCGGCCGAAGCTCGCGACGCCGTCGTGAAGTGTTCCGGACGCGTCGCGCAGGCGCACCGCATAGATGCCGTGCCTCAGACCGTTGTCGTCGGCAAGCGCCTTGTTGGCGGTCGGATAGCCAAGCGTCCTGCCGAGCTGCTTGCCCCGCGACACCACGCCTTCGACCGTATAGCGGTAGCCGAGCAGGCCCGCCGATTGGGCGACGTCGCCATTACAGAGCAACTCGCGGATGCGGCTCGACGAGATCACCTCCGCGCCTTCGTCGCGGTAGGCGTCGAGGAGCGAGACCTGGAATCCCTTGGCGCGCCCTGCCTGCATCAGAAAGGCCGGGCCGCCCTTGCGATCCTTGCCGAAATGGAAATCGAAGCCGGTGACGACATGGCGGATGCCCAGCCCCTTGATCAGGATGCGGTCGACGAATTCCTCGGCCGATTGCGCCGCGAAACCGGCGGTGAAAGGCAGTTCCACCACCGCGTCGAAGCCGAGCGTCTCGATCAGCCTCGCCTTCAGATCGGGCGGGGTCAGCCGGAAGAGCGGCACATCTGGCCGGAAGAACTGGCGCGGATGCGGTTCGAAGGTCAGCGCGAGCGCCGGGGCCCCAATCGCCCGCGCCTCGTCGAGTGCGCGGCTCAGGACGACCTGGTGGCCGCGATGGACGCCGTCGAAATTGCCGATCGCGACGACGCCGCCCTGGAGGCGCTCCGGAAGCGTCGACAGGTCCGCTATGCGCGCAAAATTCGCCATCGAGTCAGCGCAGCCTCGGGATCACGGCCACGGGATGGTGGCCGTGCTTTTCCAGGAACGCCGCCAGCAGCGTTGGGTCCGGCTCCAGCGTCTCGCCATATTCGCGCGCGTGGATGCCGCCGGTGACGTAGAGGATGTCGATGCCGTTCTGCTCGGCGCCCTTGACGTCGGTCAGCACGCCGTCGCCGATCGCCAGCGCCTCCTTCTCGCTCACCGGCCGGCCCAGGACCTCAGCTGCCGCCGCGAGGGCGGCCACGTAGATCGGACGATGTGGCTTTCCGGCGATCTGGGTGCGGCCGCCGAGCTGGGCGTAGTCACGCGCCAGCGCGCCGGCGCACCAGATCAGGCGATCGCCCTTCTCCACCACGATGTCCGGGTTGGCGCAGATGAACGGCAGGTCGCGCGCCCGCAGCCGCCGCAGCATGTCGGCATAGTCGTCGGGCGTCTCGACGTCGTCGTCGAAGAGACCGGTGCAGACGACGGCCGAGGCCTCGAATTCCTCGACGATATCCACATCGAGCCCGTCGTAGATCGAAAGATCGCGCTCCGGGCCGAGATGGAAGACCCTGCGTGCGCCGACCTTGATCAGGTCCCGCGTCACGTCGCCGGAGGTGACGATCCGGTCGTAGGCGTCGCGCGGTACGCCCAGTATGTCGAGCTGGGCCTGCACCTCTGCGCGCGGACGCGGCGCATTGGTGATCAGCACGACGGCCAGTCCCCGGGCACGCGCGGCGGCCAGCGCCTGCGAGGCATCCGAAAAGGCACGCACGCCATTGTGGACGACGCCCCAGACGTCGGAGAGGATCACGCCATAGCGTCCCTCGATCTCCTGGAGCGAGTCGATCCTGTCCGCGTGATGGGCCATCGAGCCTCCGGATAGCGAGATTTGGTGCCGCAAGAAGTGGCCGCAGCGGGATTAACCGAACCGGTTCACCCTGTCACCAGCTTTCGCTTAACAGGAATGCGGCCGCATGCGACATACCCGCTGCCGGCAAAGAGCCGGTATCGCGGGGCCGCGAGACGATCTGGAGAGAGCCGGAGAGACGTGAACCTGCTGAAGTTGCCATTCGCAGTCGCCGCGGCTGTGCTCATTCTCGGCGCCGGGTTTGCCCTCGTCGCCGCCGGCCAGACGCCGTTCTGGTCGTTTCTGGTCGTGGTAGCGCTGGCGCTCGCCGCGGGCGCCTCGGCGCTGGCGGGATATCTGCTTTTCAAGGTGGAGCGGATGCGGGGCGACATCGATCGGCTCGCCCGCACTCTCGATGGTGCCCTCAAGGACCTTGCCGCCGGAAACGAACGCAACTCGCTTACGCTTGGAGCTCTCACCGGAACGATCGACCGGCAGATCGGCGGCATGCTGGAGCGGATCGAGACCGCCGCGCGGCCGGACGTCCCGGTGGCTTCGCCGGCGAGCGCCGGGGGCGACGGCGCATCGCAGGACACAGGCAGCCGCAAGGCGTCGCAGAAGACGGATGCCGGAGAAAGGCTTCCCGCCGGCTGGGCCGACCGGGAACTCGAGCTCAGCCTCGAGCCGATCGTGTCGGTTTCGCAAGGCGCCGCCGCGGCGTTCGAAGTTCACGCCCACATTCTCCTTGAGGACGGGTCGGAGCGCGTCGTCAGGCGATTGTCGGAGGCGGCTAATCCGGCGGACCTCTGCGCCTTCGAACTCGCCGTCGCCAAAGCCGCGATCCATGCGAGTCGCCGCAAGCTGGCCGCGGACGCAAGGCTGCCGCTTCACGTCGCCGTTTCGGCCGCGCTGCTCGGCAACGAAGCCGCCGTCGGCGAACTCTGCGGTCTCCTCGACCTTCATTCCGGACTGGCCAGGGGCCTGGTCTTCTCGGTTCCCGCCGAGCAGTTTGCCACGAAGGACAATGCGGTTCGGCACGGCATCGTGCGGCTGACGATATCGGGCGCAATATTGGCGGCGGAAGGCTGGCCGCGCGAGGACGACGCGCTCGAACGCCTGAAACTGCAAGGCGTGCGCATCGTCAAGCTCTCGGCCGACCGCCTGCTTGATCGCGAGCGCACGCGGCGAAAATCCCCATCCGGGACGGACCTCGCCGAACTCATCGACAGGTCGAACATGGCGATCGTCGCTGTCGATGTAGCCTCCGACGAAGACGCCGTCGCGCTTCTCGATCTGGGCGTGGATCTGATGCGCGGGGAGCGGTTCTCGCCGCCGCGCAAGCTGAAACCGTCGGCGAAAAGCACCTCCGCCATCGACGCCGGGGCGTGACCGGCGCCGCTCGGCGGCATGGTTAATGCCCGATCAAGCCATATGCGGAATTCTGCTCGATCAAAGGAACCGGAAATTAGTGCGTTTCTGCGATCCTGAACGGCATGGAAGAATTTGCCGTGGGGGCAGGAAATCGATGATCGGGCGTTTTCGCAGGAATGAGAGCGGCCAATACGCGATGATGACGGCGATCCTCGCCGTCCCGCTTCTGGGCGCTCTCGCCTTTGCCGTCGACTTCACCGAAATGAACCGCCAGCGTCAGGAAGTGCTCAATGCACTCGACGCCGCAGGCATCGCGACCGCCCGGCGGGTGATCACCGGCGCGACCGACGCCGAACTGGTGGCCTACGCCAACGATTTCTTCGAGTCCAACCTCAGCTCCGTCGACGTTTCGGATACCACCCTCACCGTCGTCCTGCCGAAAAACAATACGGGCGGCGGCACGCTCAAGATGTCGGCAAGGCTCAACTACAAGCCCTACTTCTTCTCGGCTTTCACCAATCTGGTGCATAAGACGACCGGCCGGTCCACCGAGATCAATTTCAGCGCCAGCACAGAAATCCGGCTGAAGAACACGCTCGAGGTCGCGCTCGTCCTCGATAACTCGGGCTCCATGGATTACGTTGGCACCGGCTCGGGCAAGAAGCGTATCGACCTTCTCAAGGATGCCGCCAAGCAGCTCGTCGATACGATCTCGGGCCAGGCCGCGCAGATGAAGCAGGTGTCGAAACCGGTGCAGTTCTCGCTGGTCCCGTTCGCCGCTTCGGTCAATGTCGGTGCGAGCCACGAGACGTCGTCCTGGATGGACACGACCGGGATCTCGCCCATCCATCACGAGAATTTCGACTGGTCGACGATGGGTGCTGCAGATTCGAACAAGAAGGTCGAGCTCAGCGGCGGAGCCTATTACAAGCGCGGGACCGGCTGGGGCACCGAAAAAGACAAGGTCGTGACCCGCTTCACGCTCTACAAAGACATGAAGCGGCTGACTTCGGTCAAGACGGGCACGGAGACCTATTGCAAGGAATACAAGTGGAACGGTACGTGCAAGACGTACGGCACGAGGGACGTCTATCAAGTCCAGCCGGTCAGCTTCGCCTCCTGGCAGGGCTGCGTCGAGGCGCGTCCCTACCCCTATAACACCAATGACGCGACCCCGGCCGTGGGCACGCCGGCCACGATGTTCGTACCGATGTTCGCCCCCGACGAGACGGACCAGACGGACTCGAGCAGCCGCCCGGCCAACAACAACTGGTGGAAGGACGTAACCACTAACAGCAGCGCGGCCGTGCGCCAGCGCTATATGCCCAAATACTTTACGGCCGCGGCCGAAGGTACGGCGGCGATGGGCTTGGACGAGGGGCCGAATACGAGCTGCAGCACGACCGCCATCACGCCGCTTGTCGATGTCGCGGATGCGACGGGCATCTCCACGATCAAGACCGCGATCGATGCCATGACCCCGAATGGGGCGACCAACGTGCCGGAAGGCCTCGCCTGGGGCTGGCGTTCGATCTCCGGCGGCGAACCGTTCACTGAAGGCCGGGCGGACACGGAAAAGGGCAACGACAAGGTCGTGATCGTCCTGACGGACGGTGCCAACACCTATTACACGCCGACGTCGGTCACGGCGCAGACCTATTCGGGAACCTACTGGAACTACGGCGGCAACGACCTGGCCGGTTCCAAGGCGATCTACTCCGCCTTCGGCTACCTCGTCCCCTACGCCAATGCCTATAGCTCCGGCCGCCTGTTCCTCGGCACCAGCAATTCGATCAGCAAGACGGATTATTCCAACGCCAACTATTCGAAGGCGATGGACGAGCACCTCGCCGCCACATGTACGAATGCCAAAGGCAAGAACGTCATCATCATGACGGTCGCGCTCGATCTCGATCCGACCAAGGGAACAGCTGCCGAAAAGGCGGCGACGCAGGCCCAGATCGACGGCCTGACCAACTGCGCGTCCTTCTCGCGCTTCCGCAACGAGAAACTGTTCTGGAACACCAAGGGCGGCGATCTGGCGGAGACGTTCAAGAAGATCGCCGACGAACTGTCCAACCTGCGCATCGTGGGCTGACAGCCTGATGTCCGGACTTCGGGGCATGCATTCGACCGGCATGTCGCTGTTGCGCCGCGCCGGTTGCGGTATCGGGCGGCTCGCCCGACGGTTCCGTCGCGACGAAACCGGCAGCTATGCGATTGCGTTCGCGATAGCGCTGATCCCCATCCTCGGCGGAATGGCGATCGCGATCGACTTCGCCGAGATGAACCGGCAGAAACAGGCGACGCTCAACGCGCTCGACGCCGCCGGCATTGCCACGGCCCGCCAACTCGTCAGCGGCGGAACCGACGACCAGATCAAGGCGTATGCCCGTAGCTTCTTCGAGGCGAATCTCGGCCCCGTCGATCCGGCCGACACGGTGCTGAACGTCACCTTGCCCAACAACGAAGCCGGCGGCGGAACCCTGAAGCTCACCGCCGACCTGCGTTATCAGCCGGTCTTCTTTCCGGTCTTCATCAAGGCGCTGAAAGGCGAGGCCAATACGGACGCCATCAACTTCTCCGCCGGCACCGAGATCCGGCTCAAGAACACGCTCGAAGTCGCGCTCGTGCTCGATAATTCCGGGTCCATGTCCTATCTCGGCTCGGGGTCGGGCGAAAAGCGGATCGACCTCCTCAAGACCGCGGCTAAGCAGCTCGTGGATACGCTGGCCGACCAGGCGAACCTGGTGAAGCAGGTCGAGAAGCCCGTCCAGTTCTCGCTCGTGCCGTTCGCCGCGTCCGTCAACGTCGGACCGGAGAATGCCGGCGCCGCATGGATGGACACGCAGGGACTGTCGCCCATCCATCATGAGAGCTTCGACTGGTCGACGCTCAACGCGGCGAACAAATACGCCGAGAAGATCGGCGGCGTCTGGCGCAAGAAAGGCACCGATTGGGGAGCCGAAGAGAACGAAGTCCTGTCGCGCTTCTCGCTCTACAAGGACATGAAGAAGATCGAGAGCCGCGAATGGGTCGTCACCAGCCGCGAATATGTCTGCACCGAATACCGCGACAACGGCAGTTGCCGGCGAGGCAAATGGGTGGAAACCGGCTACTATGAGGATACCGTCGGCGCCTATGCCAGCTGGCAGGGCTGCGTCGAGGCAAGGCCGTATCCGTACAACGTCAGCGACGCAGCCCCCGGGGTGCTCAGCGAGCTGGGCGTCTTCTCCGGCGATCCGGCCAGTCTGTTCGTGCCGATGTTCGCTCCTGACGAGCCCGGCGACCGCTGGGCGACGGATGCGGATTCGAACCCCGAGAATTTTTCTGCGCCGAACAACTGGTGGAACGACGGCACCGAGGATTCCTCGGGCCAGACCCGGCTCAGAACCATGTCGAAGTATTTCGAGGTCAGGCCCTACGGCGCGTCATCGTCCCAGGGCTCGGGGCCGAACTACAGTTGCACGACGAAGCCGATCACCACGCTCACCGACGTCGGCACGGTGGAAGGCCGCGCGGCCGTCAAGGCGGCAATCGACGCCATGGAGCCCAATGGCGCGACCAACGTGCCGGAAGGGATGGCCTGGGGCTGGCGCACGATCTCGAGCGGCGAACCGTTCACCCAGGGCCGGCCCGACAGCGAGAGGGGCAACGACAAGGTGGTTATCGTGCTGACCGACGGGGCCAACACCTACTACACGCCCTCCTCGCTCGGCTATTCCGACCCCGCCGGGTCGAAATCCACCTACTCGGCCTATGGCTATCTCGCACCCTCCTACGATGGAACGGGGACGGCTCGCCTCTTCCTCGGCACCAGTTCCGCGATCGGCCGCTACGACTATTCGAATGCCAACTACACCAACGCGCTCAACGAGCAGATGGGAACGCTGTGCGACAATGCGAAGGCGGCGAAGGTTCTGGTCATGACCGTCTCGCTCGACCTGTCGACGTCCAACAGCACCGAGAACGCGGCAATCGAGGCGCTGAAGAAATGCTCTTCGGACTCGCGCTTCCGCAGGAACGCCGACGGAACGGCCGCCAAACTCTACTGGAACGCCACCGGCAGCAATCTCGCGGAAAAATTCAAGGAGATCGCCGACGAGCTGTCGAACCTGCGCATCGTCGGCTAGACCTCACCTCCCGTCCCGGTAAGACAAGCGTCCGGCAGAGGTGCGAGGTCGAGTGTCCGAGGATCGGCATCAGGACCGCGAGACCGGGACCCGATTTGCCTTTCGGCGTTCGGGAGATCCGTTAATCGGGCTGCCCGTCCTTGACATCAAAAAGGCAAGGGCCTATCTCAGCGCCGCGTTAGCACTCACCCTAAGGGAGTGCTAACAGACGATCCGAAACGTCGGACGTCCAAACCGCTTCGCTCAAGGGATCACGAATATGGCAAAGTCGAAATTCCGGCCGCTGCACGACCGCGTTGTCGTCCGCCGGGTCGAATCCGAAGAGAGGACCAAGGGCGGGATCATCATCCCGGACACCGCCAAGGAGAAGCCCCAGGAAGGCGAGATCATCGCCGTCGGCTCGGGCGCTCGCGACGAGAGCGGCAAGCTGGTTCCGCTGGACGTCAAGGCCGGCGACCGCGTGCTGTTCGGCAAGTGGTCCGGCACCGAGGTGAAGCTCAATGGCGAAGACCTTCTGATCATGAAGGAATCCGACATCATGGGCATCATCGGCTGATCCAGGCCGAGCTCTTTTCCCTTCAACAGATATTCGGGCCCCAGGGCCCAGGAGCAATCAAATGGCAGCGAAAGACGTAAAATTCTCCCGTGATGCCCGCGAGCGTATGCTGCGCGGCGTCAACATCCTCGCCGACGCGGTGAAGGTCACGCTCGGTCCCAAGGGCCGCAACGTCGTGATCGACAAGTCGTTCGGCGCCCCGCGCATCACCAAGGACGGCGTCACCGTCGCCAAGGAGATCGAGCTCGAGGACAAGTTCGAGAACATGGGCGCCCAGATGGTGCGCGAAGTGGCCTCGAAGACCAACGACATCGCCGGTGACGGCACCACGACCGCCACGGTCCTCGCCCAGGCGATCGTCCAGGAAGGCCACAAGGCGGTTGCCGCCGGCATGAACCCGATGGACCTGAAGCGCGGCATCGACCTCGCCGTCGAGGCCATCGTCGCCGACGTCAAGAAGCGCTCGAAGAAGATCTCGACCAGCGACGAGGTTGCCCAGGTGGGCACGATCTCGGCGAACGGCGAGCGGGAAATCGGACTGATGATCGCCAAGGCGATGCAGAAGGTCGGCAACGAGGGCGTCATCACGGTCGAGGAAGCCAAGACCGCCGACACCGAGCTCGAGGTCGTCGAAGGCATGCAGTTCGACCGCGGCTACCTGTCGCCGTATTTCGTCACCAACCCGGACAAGATGGTCGCCGAGCTGGAAGACGTCTACATCCTGCTGCACGAGAAGAAGCTTTCTAACCTGCAGGCGATGCTCCCGGTCCTCGAGGCCGTGGTGCAGACCTCCAAGCCGCTGCTCATCATCTCGGAAGACGTCGAAGGCGAGGCTCTCGCCACGCTCGTCGTCAACAAGCTGCGTGGCGGCCTGAAGATCGCCGCCGTCAAGGCGCCGGGCTTCGGTGATCGCCGCAAGGCCATGCTCGAGGACATCGCGATCCTGACCGGTGGCCAGGTGATCTCGGAAGACCTCGGCATCAAGCTCGAGAACGTCGGGCTCAACATGCTCGGCCGCGCCAAGAAGGTGTCGATCTCTAAGGAGAACACCACCATCGTCGACGGCGCCGGCAAGAAGGCCGAGATCCAGGGCCGCGTCGCCCAGATCAAGGGCCAGATCGAGGAGACCACCTCGGACTACGACAAGGAGAAGCTGCAGGAGCGTCTCGCCAAGCTCGCAGGCGGCGTCGCGGTGATCCGCGTCGGCGGTGCGACGGAAGTCGAAGTCAAGGAGAAGAAGGACCGCGTCGACGACGCGCTGAACGCCACGCGCGCAGCCGTTGAAGAAGGCATCGTCCCCGGCGGCGGCGTCGCACTTCTGCGTGCCTCCCTCGCCATCAAGGCGACCGGCGCCAATGCCGACCAGCAGGCCGGCATCAACATCGTCCGTCGCGCGCTGCAGGCTCCGGCCCGCCAGATCGCCACGAACGCCGGCGCGGAAGCGTCGATCGTCGCGGGCAAGATCCTCGAGAACAAGGGCGCGACCTACGGCTACAACGCCCAGACCGGCGAGTATGGCGACATGATCGCCATGGGCATCGTCGACCCGATGAAGGTCGTACGCACGGCGCTCCAGGACGCGGCCTCGGTCGCCGGCCTGCTCGTCACCACCGAGGCGATGATCGCCGAGGCTCCGAAGAAGGAGTCGGCCGGCGGCGGCATGCCTGGCGGCATGGGCGGCGGAATGGGCGGCATGGGCGGTATGGACTTCTAAGTCCAGCCAATCAGGCTCTATCTACCCGAGGGGCGGCAGCGATGCCGCCCCTTTTTCTTGCCCCGCGCGGCGCAGATTTCAGAACGCCCGTGCCACCGCTTCGGCGACGCCGCTCCAGTCGACGCCGCCGAAATCGCGGCCGTGGCGGGTGATCACCAGTCCCTTGCGCGGGAACACGAACACGAATTGGCCCTTGTTGCCGCGCGCCGAATAGTAAGGGCCGAGGCCGTCCGCCTCGTGCGTCCACCACCAACGTCCGTAGCCGGAGGGGGAGGCGAAGCCGGTGGCAAGCGCCGGCGCCGTCGAGGCATCGACCCATTCCGCCGGAAGGATGCGCCGCCCGTTGAATTCGCCGCGGTGCAGATAGAGCGAGCCGAGCTTGGCGAAGTCGATGGCGCGCGCATTGATGCCGCTCTCCATCTTCTCGAAGCCATTTTTCTCGGAATCGAGCGACCAGGACGCATCCGCCTCCGCGCCCACCGGCGTCCAGATCTTCTCCGCAAGATAGTCGGCGACATGCATGCCCGTCGCGCGCTCGAGGATCATGCCGAACAGCAGGGGGTTGTAGTTGTTATAGTGGAATCGCTGTCCCGGTTTCTCCTCGACGAACGTCCTGCGCAGCGCCAGGCCGCGCAGGTCAGCGTTGTAATAGGTCAGCGCGTCGTCCGACCACGGCACGCCGTATTCTTCGTAGTGCAAACCGGATGACATGGTGACCAGGTGGCGGATCGTGACGTCGGCGAACCGCGCATCGCGCTCCAGCAGTTCGGGAATGTATTTCGTCATCGGGTCGTCGATGTTCCCGATCGCACCGTCGGCGATCGCAGCGCCCAGCATGGCCGAATTGAACGACTTGGCGACCGAGAACGAGGTCTGCACGGCCTCATGCGAGGACCCGTTGAAATACTGCTCGTAGACGAGCTTGTCGTCCTTGATGACAAGAAAGGCCGTGGTCTTGGTCGACGCGAGAAGATCGCCGAGCTTCCGTCCTCCCGGCAGGTCAATCGCGGCCGGCAGCCCGTCCGGATACCCTTCGCCCTTCTGGTAGACAAAGGCCGTGCCCGAGGCGGGAACGGTGCGCGCCGGAAAGCGCGTGTAGTCATCGACGTCGGCATCGCCCCAGGCGATCGACCGGGCGAGGCCGGAGCGGCCGGTAGCCGTCCAGGCGAGCGCATAGACGAGCGCGAGGACGGCCAGGACCGTCGCGGCGGCGATGACGACCCGGCGTGCTGCCCGCGCATATCGCAATGCGGATTCCTCCCCATCTTCCGGCATACCCAGCGAGCCACCGCCCGGGCAGCGTGTCAATGGCCGCCACGCTTCGCCTTGCCGATACGAAACTCCGTCGCGCGGAAGGTTCTCCTTCGGGGATTTTTCCTGGAAGGTTTTGCGGGCTTGCTTGTTGTGGCTCTGTCCGATTGAAACGAGCGGAGAAATCCGAAACGACATCGAGACAAGCGCCCTCCACGAACAATAGATCGTGGAGGGCGCTTTGCATTCGTGCCGTTGACATCCGTCCGATTATGAGAAATTTTCTCATTTATGGGATTCGACCCCAGCGATGACGACGTGCTGAGCCGGCAGATCGCGGAGAGGCTCAAAGCCTTGCGCGCGATGAACGGCTGGTCGCTCGATGACCTCGCCTCGCGCAGCGGCGTCAGCCGCGCCACGCTGTCGCGGCTGGAGAACGCGGAGGTCAGCCCGACAGCGCAGGTGCTCGGACGGCTCTGCGCCGCCTACGGACTGACCATGACCCGGCTCATGGGCATGGTCGAGGACGACTTCACGCCGCTGATCAGGACCGGTTCCCAGCCCGCCTGGGAAGACCCTTCCGTCGGCTTCGTCCGCCGTTCGCTGTCGCCGCCCGCCGCGTCACTCGCCGGCGAAGTGCTGGAATGCGAGCTTCGCGCCGCCGCGTGCATCGACTATCCGCTGCCGCCGCGGCCGGCGCTGGAGCATCATCTGCTGATGCTCGAAGGCGTGCTGTCATTGACCGTCGACGGCGCACGCCACGAACTCGTTGCGGGCGACTGCCTGCGCTACCGACTCTATGGGGCGAGCCGTTTCGAGACGCCGCCGGCGACGGGCGCCAGATACCTTCTCTTCATCGTGTGAGAAATCATGACCGCATTTGTCATTACGGCCTTCGGACAGGACCAGGTCCGGGCAAATATCGAAGCGCTCGGCGACATGATGCACGCGTGTGTGCATGCCGGCGCCAGCATCGGCTATATACTGCCCTATTCGCACGACGACGGCGTCGCCTTCTGGAGGCAGAAGGTGCTGCCGCGGCTCGACGGCGGCAACCTGCTCCTGCTCGTTGCGCGGAGTGGCGAGCGCATCGCCGGCGCCGTCCAGCTCGACTACGACACGCCGCCCAACCAGCCGCACCGGGCCGAAGTGCGCAAGCTTATGGTGCACCCCGCTTTCCGCCGCCGGGGTCTCGCCCGCCTGCTGATGGCCGGGATCGAAGACAGGGCGCGCGCGCTCGGACGTAGCCTGCTCACGCTCGACACCCGCACCGGCGACCATGCCGAGCCGCTTTACGCATCCATTGGTTACCACACGAGCGGCATCATCCCGGGCTATTGCCTCGATCCGTTCAAACGGGGGTTCGATTCCACCACGATCATGTTCAAACAGCTCTGAGTTCGAAATTCGCTCCAATCGGGGAAATTCATTCCCCGGACGCGATGCCGCAGGGTAGCGCTATCGCTTGGCGGTGCCCGTCTCAGCGTCTACGGTCCATCGGTATTCTGAGGGGCCCGGATGCAGGAATTCCTGATTTTCGCGCTCGTCGGCTTCCTCGCGCAGGTCGTCGACGGCGCACTCGGCATGGCGTACGGCGTCATCTCATCGACCACGCTTCTGGCCTTCGGCGTCGCGCCTGCGAACGCGTCGGCTGCCGTGCACACGGCGAAACTGTTCACCACGGCCGCGTCCGGAGCGGCGCATTTCCGCCTCGGAAACGTCGATCGCCATCTGTTCGTCCGCCTGGCGCCTTTTGGGGTCGCCGGCGGTATCGCGGGTGCATTCGTCCTCACCTCCGTCGATGCGCATATCGTCAAGCCGTTTGTGACGACCTATCTGGCGCTCGTCGGCATCTGGCTCCTCATCCGGTCTTTCCGCAAAATGCCGACGCGGCCCGTGCCGGGACGTATCGTGTCCCCGCTCGGGGCGGTAGGCGGCTTTCTCGATGCGATCGGCGGCGGCGGATGGGGTCCGGTGGTGACCACCGGTCTGCTTGGGTCGGGCGGAGCGCCACGCTATGTCATCGGCAGCGTCAACGCAGCCGAGTTTCTCGTCTCGGTCGCGGTCGCGCTCTCGTTCCTTTTCGCGCTCCTGAGCGGCCACTGGGACGATGCCGGCGCGTTGTCGGCCAATCTCTCAGCCATTGCGGGCCTGATCATCGGCGGCCTGTTTGCGGCGCCGCTGGCCGGGCTGGTGGTCAAGGCGGCGGAAGAAACACTGCTCCTGCGCCTCGTCGGCGGCCTGATCGTCCTCCTGGCGGGATGGCAGACCGTTCAATATTTCGGACTGGCCTGACCCAGCACACACCCTGAAATTGCACAACCTGCGGACACTTCTACTGTCTTAGGTTGTATGAACTTCAGCGGCAGATCGATAGAACTGCCGAGAATTTCAGCACATTAACTGCGCGTTAGCGCGTATGCCCTAGATATTCCCCCAGCGGAAGTTGCGGCGAGGGGCCGCTCCGCTCGTTCAGGCTGACGGTGGCCGGGCTTTCGGGACGGCGCAGCTCTCCAACCTGGACGCGAAAGATCGGGGTAAAAATGCGCACCGCAGCGGCGAAGACCTATCAACCAGCGGACATCGCGACGAAGATCGCAATGACGATGCGTCAGATGGGCGTCATCGGGCTGCCTCGCAACTATGAAATCTTCTACGAGATCTGCACCGGCAGCAACGAAGCGCTCTGCGACGATGTCCGGGACCTGGGTCCACAGCCGACGCAGGACCAACTCGACCGCATCGGCCGGAAATACCTCGCCGGCTCCAACGGGCCGAGCGTCGTGGAGGACGTGCGCGACCAGGTCGCCACGAAGATCGAGGAGGTCATGGGCCTGTTGCGGCGGGAGCGTTCGTCGCTCGAGAAATACGGCAGCATCCTCGACAAGACTTCCAGCGGCCTCAACAACCAGATCACGCAGGATATTCTGCTGCGGATCGTCGGCATCATGTCGGCGGCGACCGAGAGCACCCTCGAACAGGGCCGCCAGATCGCGACGTCGATCATCGACAAGTCGGCCGAGCTCGAAAAGGTCAAGATCACCCTCGAGGAGTACAAGAAGCTCGCCGACACCGATCCGCTGACGCATATCTGGAACCGGCGCGCCTTCGACCGCGCGCTCGCGTCCGTCTACGACAGCGACAAGGGGCGCATGTTCAACGCGCTCATCATCGCCGACATCGACCGCTTCAAGGAGTTCAACGACCGGCACGGCCATCCCGTCGGCGACCGGATTCTTCAGCTCGTCGCCGACATCGTCGGCGCCAATGTCCAGCCTGGCATGTTCGTGGCGAGGACCGGTGGCGAGGAGTTCGCCATCATCGCCGAAGGCATGAGCGAAGAAGGCATCTCGAAGGTCGCCGAGGCGATCCGCATTGCGGTCGAAACCGCGCCCTTCGTCAGCAACGACACCGGAACGAACTACGGTCCGGTCACCATCTCGATGGGCATCTGCATGGCGTCCGAAGCCGCCGGCCCCGAGGATCTCTACATCAAGGCCGACCGCGCGCTCTATGCGTCCAAGGTCAGCGGCCGAAACCAGGTGACGCGCCATTCCGCTCTCGCGGATGGAAAAGTGCGCAAGAACTGGTTCATCTACCGCAAGGATTAGGCCGTCAGCGACGGCCGCAGGTCTTTCAAACGATTTTGTCGTGCCTGCCCGCAGGCTCACCGCTTGAACGCGTCGCGCGTAGCGGATAGTCCGCACACGTCATTGCAGAACGCCGGAGAAGCCGCTTGTCCAAGACCCGCACCGAGACCGACACTTTTGGACCCATCGAGGTCCAGGCGGACCGCTACTGGGGCGCGCAGGCGCAGCGGTCGCTCGGCAACTTCAGGATCGGCTGGGAAAGACAGCCGATGTCGGTCGTGCGCGCGCTGGGCATCGTCAAGCGGGCAGCGGCGGAAGCCAACATGGAACTGAAGCGGCTCGATCCGGCGATCGGCAAGACGATCGTCGACGCCGCGCAGGAAGTCATCGACGGCAAGCTCAACGAACACTTCCCGCTGGTGGTCTGGCAGACCGGTTCGGGTACACAGTCCAACATGAACGCCAACGAAGTGATCTCGAACCGCGCGATCGAGATGCTGGGCGGCACGATGGGCTCGAAGAAGCCGGTGCACCCGAACGATCACGTCAACATGAGTCAGTCGTCGAACGACACCTACCCGACGGCGATGCACATCGCCTGCGCCGAGCGCATCGTGCACGATCTCCTGCCGGCGCTGAAGCACCTGCACAAGGCGCTGGAGAAGAAGTCGAAGAAGTTCGCGAAGATCGTCAAGATCGGCCGCACCCATACGCAGGACGCCACGCCGCTGACGCTCGGCCAGGAGTTCGGCGGCTATGCCGCGCAGGTCGCCTCGTCGATCAGGCGCATTGAGTCAACGCTGCCCGGCCTCTACGAACTCGCCCAGGGCGGCACCGCGGTCGGCACCGGCCTCAACGCGCCCGTGGGCTTTGCCGAGAAGGTCGCCAAGCGGATCGCCAAGATCACCAAGCTGCCCTTCGTCACCGCGCCGAACAAGTTCGAGGCACTCGCCGCGCACGACGCGATGGTATTCTCGCACGGCGCCATCAATGCCACCGCGGCCGCGCTGTTCAAGATCGCCAACGACATCCGCTTCCTTGGCTCCGGCCCGCGCGCGGGTCTCGGTGAACTGTCGCTGCCCGAGAACGAGCCGGGCTCCTCGATCATGCCTGGCAAGGTCAACCCGACCCAGTGCGAGGCCCTCACCCAGGTCTGCGTCCACGTGTTCGGCAACCACGCCGCCGTCACCTTCGCCGGCAGCCAGGGCCATTTCGAACTCAACGTCTTCAACCCGGTAATGGCCTACAACTTCCTCCAGTCGGTCCAACTCATCGCCGACGCGGCGGTTTCCTTCACCGACAATTGCGTCGTCGGCATCGAAGCGCGGGAGGACAACATCCGCGAGGGCGTCAACCGTTCGCTGATGCTGGTGACGGCACTGGCGCCGACCATCGGCTACGACAACGCTGCCAAGATCGCCAAGACGGCGCACAAGAACGGCACGACGCTGCGCGAGGAAGCGCTGAAGACCGGGCTCGTCTCGGCCGAGGACTACGACCGGATCGTCCGGCCGGAACTGATGATCCAGCCGGGCTGAATTCCTGAACAAATTTTTGTGATTGTTCAAGAATAGTAAACACTGAGTCAGTCGGTGGAGGGACTGCCGCGCGCCATCGCATCGGTTATGGCTTGCGCGACACTCCCTCACCGAAAGCAGACTCATGAACAACAACATCCTCCTCCTCGCAGCCCGCGTCCTCCTCGCATTCATGTTCATCATGGCGGGCCTGCAGAAATTCGGCTCGATCGACGGCACCGCCGGCTACATCGCCTCCGTCAACCTGCCGGCCCCGACCCTGCTCGCCTGGCTTTCCGCCATCTTCGAGACGCTCACCGGCATCGCGATCCTGGTCGGCTTCCAGACGAAGATCGCCGCGGCGCTTCTGGCGCTGTTCTGCGCCTTCACCGCCTTCTGGTTCCATTCCGGCGCGATCGCCATTCCGGACTTCCCGGAAGCTGCCAACGGCATGCTTTCGATGATGAACCAGCTGATCTTCGCCAAGAACCTGACGATCGCAGGCGGCTTCCTGGCGCTGATCGCCGCCGGCCCGGGCTCGCTGTCGGTCGACGCACGCCTCGGCAAGGTCGCCTGACCGCATCCTCCCTCCCCTGCCTCGAAACGCCCGGCCTCGCGCCGGGCGTTTTCGTTTGTGTGAAAAGAGCGTAAGGTCGGACTGTTCCGCGGGGAAACGGCAAATGACCGATATCGGCCTCATCGTGGCACGTGTGATGATCGCGGTAATGTTCATTGCCAGCGGCTACGGCGCGGTGATGGACCTGTCGGGCGCGTCCGCCTATTTCGCCGAGCTCGGTCTGCCGGTGCCCCTCCTGGTCGCGGTCGGGACGGCATTTTTCGAGGTCGCCGCGGGCGCGCTCCTCATCGCCGGCTTCCAGACCCGCATCGTCGCGGCGGTGCTCGCCGCCTTCTGCCTGTTCGCCACCTATGTCGGCCATTACGGCCAGGGTGCCGACGCCGCGTCCGTCTTCACGCACCAGCAAATGCTGTTGAAGGACGTCGCGGTCGCCGGCGGGCTGATCCTCGTCGCCCTGTTCGGCGGCGGCATGCTGTCGCTCGACGCCTGGCTCGCACGGCATACGAAGGTCCCGCCGATCGCCGAGAACGGCTAGACCAGGATCGGGACTACGCGGTCTTCGCCTCCGTCAGTCCAAGCTCCGAGATCATCTCCTCGCGCATCAGGAATTTCTGCGCCTTGCCGGTGACGGTCATCGGCAGCGACGGGCGGATGCGCACGTAGCGCGGGATCTTGTAGTGCGCGATCTGGCCCTGGCAGAAGGCGCGGATCTCCTCTTCCGTCGGCGGCTCGCCGGGCGCCGCGACGATCCAGGCGCAGATCTCCTCGCCGTAGCGGTCGTCGGGCACGCCGAACACCTGCACCTCGCGCACCTTGGGATGGCGGTAGAGGAATTCCTCGATCTCGCGCGGATAGACGTTCTCGCCACCGCGGATCACCATGTCCTTCACCCGGCCGACGATGTTGCCATAGCCGTCCGCGTCGATCGTGGCGAGGTCGCCGGTGTGCATCCAGCCATCGGCGTCGAGCGCCTCGGCGGTGCGCTCCAGATCGCCCCAGTAGCCCTGCATGACCGAATAGCCGCGTGTGCACAGCTCGCCGCGCTCGCCGACCGGCACCGTCCTCCCCTTGTCGTCGACCACCTTGACCTCGACATGCGGATGGACGCGGCCCACCGTCGAGACGCGACGGTCGAGCGGATCGTCGGTATGGCTCTGGAAGGAAACCGGACTCGTCTCGGTCATGCCATAGGCGATGGTCACCTCGCGCATGTTCATCTTCGACACGACCTTCTTCATCACTTCCACCGGGCAGGGCGAGCCCGCCATGATGCCGGTGCGCAGGCAGGCGAAGTCGAAGCTCGCGAACTCCGGATGGTCGAGCATGGCGACGAACATGGTCGGCACGCCGTAGAGACCGGTGCATTTCTCGGCGGTGACGGCCTTAAGCGTCGCCAGCGGGTCGAAGCCCTCGGAAGGAAACACCATCGTCGCGCCCTTGGAGACGCAGCCGAGCGTGCCCATCACCATGCCGAAGCAATGGTAGAGCGGCACTGGAATGGCGAGCCGGTCCTCGTGGGTGAAGTCCATCGTCGCAGTGACGAAATTGCCGTTGTTGACGATGTTGCGGTGGGTCAGCGTCGCGCCCTTCGGCGCGCCAGTGGTGCCCGAGGTGAACTGGATGTTGATGGGATCATTCGGGCTCAAGGTCGCCGTCACCGCGTCGAGCGCCGCGATGCCCTGCGGCGTCGCCATCGCCAGCACGTCGGCGAAATTGAACATGCCGGGCGATGTCTCCTCGCCCATGCGGATGACCGTGGTGAGCTGCGGCAGCTTCGCTGCACTGAGACTGCCGGGCGCGCAGGAGGTGAGTTCGGGCGCAAGCTGCGCCACCATGCCGAGATAGTCCGACGTCTTGAACTTCGCTGCCAGCACCAGCGCGCGGCAGCCGACCTTGTTCAGCGCGTATTCGAGTTCGTAGAGCCGGTAGGCCGGGTTGATGTTGACCAGGATCAGTCCGATCCGCGCGGTGGCGAACTGGGTGACCAGCCATTCCCAGCGGTTGGGCGACCAAATGCCGATGCGGTCGCCCTTCTCCAGCCCCAGCGCCAAGAAGCCGGCGGCCAGCCGGTCGACGTCGCGGGAAAGTTCGTCCCAGGTCTGGCGGATGCCCTGCTCGGGAAACACCGCCGCCTCGCGCGGTCCGTGCGCCTGCACCGTGCGGGCGAGAAGCTCAGGGATTGTCAGTTCGAGCAGCGGCACGGACGTGTCGCCCCTGACATGCGAGACGCCACCGATCGGCTTCAGCGAATGCGGGCGTGCGGCGACGTTCATCTTCTTCCCCCTGCTCGCGCTCTGATGACGCGTGTCGGCGCGAACCTATCAGGCCACGGGACGGGAGCAAGCGGCGCGATTGCCGATCAGGAAAAGCGGGCGGCGATTTCGGCCAACGCGGCCGCGTCCGCCGCGCTACGCGCCTTCTTCGACGACACCAGGCAGGCCTCGGATTCGAGGATGACGCCGTCGTCGAGGATCTTCAGCCGGTTGGCCTTGAGCGTCGAGCCGGTCGAGGTGATGTCGACGATGACGTCGGCTTGTCCCGCCGCCGGCGCGCCTTCTGTGGCGCCGAGGCTTTCCACGATGCGATAGACCTGGATGCCGTGCTTCTGCGAGAAGAACTGCTGCGTCAGCCGCCAGTATTTGGTGGCGATCCTGAGCCTGCGCCCATGCCTCTGGCGGAAGTCGGCGGCGATTTCGTCGAGGTCGGCCATGGTCGAGACGTCGAACCAGACTTCCGGCACGGCGACGACGACATCCGCCCGGCCGAAGCCGAGCCGCGCCTCGACCGCCATCTTTGCCGACCAGTCGCTTGCCGCCTCGCGCACCAGATCCTCGCCGGTGACGCCGAGGTCGACGGTGCCTTGCGCCAGTTCGCGGGCGATCTCGGAGGCCGACAGGAAAGCGACTTCGACATCGTCGCGGCCCCTCACCCGGGTCTTGTAGGAGCGCGAATCCACAGTCGGAAGGACCTCGATCCCGGCCGCCGCGAGCCGCGCCACCGCATCGTCCTTCATCCGGCCCTTGGAGGGGAGAGCGATGGTCAGCGTCATGCCCTGCCCTCCCTGGCCTTCTCGATGCGGTCGAGCCAGACCGAGAAGCCGACGCCGGGGATCGGCCTGTCGGCGCCGAGCAGCGTCAGTAGCCGGTCGTAGCGGCCGCCGCCAACGAGTGGGCGGGTATCTCCCGGCGCGGCGATTTCGAAGACGACGCCGGTGTAATAGTCCAGGGGCCGGCCGAAGGCGGCGTCATAGGAAATGTCCCCGGCCTTCAGCCCGTTCGACAGGATCGCCTCGGCGCGGGCCGAGAACAGGGCGAGCGCGCCGTCGAGAGCGATGCCGGAGCGCGCCGCAAAACCGGCGAGCGCCGCGGGCGCCTCGGCGAGCGGAACGTCGATCGCCAGGAAGGATTTGAGCGCCTCGAGCTGCGCGGACGTCAGCCGAAGCCGCGACAGTTCCGCCTTCTCGATCAGCCGCCTCGCAATCTCGTCGGGCGTGCGGCCGGAGGACGGTGAAATGCCCGCCTCCTGCATCTCGCCTTCGATGAAGGCGGCGAGTGCCGCGCGGTCACCGGAAGCCGCCAGCAGGTTCGCCGCGCCGCTGAGCGCGCGATTGGCGGGCGGGTCGGCAAGGTCGGACAAAGCGGCCGCGAGCATGTCGGCCGAGCCGAAGGCGCGCGCAAGCCGCTTCTGCCAGCCGCGCGGCAGGCCGAGCGCCACCAGCACCGCCTCGAACACGGTCTGGTCGCCGAGCGTCACCGCGAGCGGCACGTCCGGCAGCGCCATGGTCAGCAGCGCATGCGCGTCGGCGAGGCTGCGCGCATCGGCGCGTGCCGTGTCCGGGTCGCCCAGATCCTCGATCCCGGCCTGCAGGAACTCGCTGTCGCCGTCGCGGCGCTGGCGGAACACTTCGCCCAGATAGGCATAGCGGCGCGGCGTGGCGGCGCGGTTGGCGATATGGTCGAGGCACACCGGAATGGTGAATTCGGGGCGCAGGCACAGCGTCTCCCCGGTCTCGCTCTCGGTCAGGAAAATGCGGCGCCGCAGGTCCTCGCCGGCGATGTCCAGGAACGGATCGGCGGGCTGCAGCATCGGCACGTCGATCACCTCCGCCCTGCGCGCGGCGAAGAGGTCGAGGATGGAGGCGGAGAGGGAGGTCATCGCGCGCCTATCCTTCCCCCCTTGTGGGGGAAGGTGGATCGGCCGAAGGCCGAGACGGATGAGGGGTGTTGGACGAAGTAAGGCGGTGAAAGAGGTGGCTGATAGCGTCCGCCTTGAAGCGCTGCGCTCCTCGCAGCACCCCTCATCCGCCCCTTCGGGGCACCTTCTCCCACAAGGGGAGAAGGACAGGGCGCCGCGCCCGTCATCAGCCGCGCTCCGCCCGTTGCGCGTCGAGGATGCCCCGCACCGTCGCCACCAGCTCCGCCTCAGGCACTGTCATCTGTCCCGGCCGCGCCTCCTTGTAGGCCTCGTGGCCCTCGATTTTCGCGGCGAGTTCCGCGCCCGCCACCATGTCCTTGATCTGGACCACACCCTCGGCGCGCTCGTTGCCGCCCTGGATGACGACGCAGGGCGCGCCGCGCCGGTCGGCATATTTCATCTGCGGCTTCATGCCCGAGCCGCCGAGATACATTTCGGCGCGGATGCCGGCCTGGCGCAGGTCCGAGACCATCTTCTGGTAGCGGCCAAGGCTCTCCGTGTCGCGGTCCATCACCAGCACCACGACCGGTCCGACGGTCGAAGACGTGTCCAGCTTGCCCAGCGCCTTCAGCGCCGACATCAGCCGCGACACACCAATGGAAAACCCCGTCGCCGGCACCGGCTCGCCGCGGAAGCGCGACACCAGTCCGTCATACCGCCCGCCGCCGCCGACCGAGCCGAAGCGCACGATCTGCCCGTCCTCGTTGGGGATTTCGGCCAGCAGCTCCGCCTCGAAGACCGGGCCGGTGTAATATTCGAGGCCCCGGACGACGGAGGGGTCGATGCGAATGCGATCTCTGTCATATCCCGCAGCGATGCAGAGTTCCGAGATTTGCTGCAGTTCGGAGATTCCTTCTTCACCCTTTGCCGAACCGCCAACCGTGGACCGAAAATCCCTGAAGAAGTCGACAAGGTAGTCGGATTGATCCTGATTCTCGTTCGGCAGAAGGTACATGAGTGCGCCAGACAACCGTGTGATCTGGCCTTCATCCAAACCGGCACCTTTGGTGAAATCGCCCTCGCCTTCCTTGCCGCCATCCCAGCGCCCCGGTCCGAGCAACTTGCGCACCTCTTCCATCGGAAACTTGTCGGCCTTGTCGATCGCCCTGAGCACGATCAGCCGCCGCCCGGCATTCTCCTCCCCGCCGAGCCCGATCGCCTCCAGCACGCCGTCGAGCACCTTGCGGTTGTTCACCCGGATCACGTAGTCGCCGCGCGCGATGCCCAGCGCCTCCATCACGTCCGCCATCATCATCGCCATCTCGGCGTCCGCCGCGACGCCAGGCGTGCCGACGGTGTCGGCGTCGAACTGCATGAACTGGCGGAACCGCCCCGGCCCCGGCTTCTCGTTGCGGAACACCCAGCCCGAGCGGTACGAGCGGAACGGCTTCGGAAGCCGCTCGTAGTTTTCCGCCACATAGCGCGCCATCGGCGCGGTCAGGTCGTAGCGCAGAGACAGCCACTGCTCGTCGTCGTCCTGGAAGGAGAACACACCCTCGTTCGGGCGGTCCTGGTCGGGCAGGAATTTTCCCAGCGCGTCGGTATATTCGATCAGTGGCTGGTCGGCCGGCTCGAAGCCGTAGAGCTCGTAGACGGCGCGGATCTTCGCCATCATCTGCTCGACCGCGCGGATGTCCTCGGCCGTGCGGTCCGCAAAGCCGCGCGGCAGCCGCGCCAGCATCTTCTGCGATTTCTCAGCCATCGGGATTTCCGCGTGATTTCTTGGGCTTTGCGCGCGGTTTCCCGCGCGGGCACGTGTTAGCGGATCGATGCCGGACGGGCAAGGCACACGACGGCGCGCCCCCTCGTTACATTCGCCCTCCCCCGCGCCATCGCAGCGAAACACGAAGCACCGAAAACCGGCATCACAGACATCCGGAACGACGACCATGACCACCGACAGCATAGCCCCTGAAGACCGCACCCTGCGCCCCGCCGCCCGCAAGGCCGAGGCAAGCGCCCCCGGCCCGGGCGCCTTCTCGCCGCGCAACGATCCCCGGCTCGCCGAGATGGAGACGGGCGGTGCGCTCGGCACCTCGATGCTGGTGCTCTACCCGGTCTTCGCCTGCGTCATCGTCGTGCTCACCAGCCTGACCCTGTCGGGCGCCTCGATGCCGGTGTGACCGTCATGCGCCACGTCTTCAGGCTTCTCGTCCTCTCGGCGCTGTTCGCAACCGCGGCCGCCTGCGTCAGCGCCCAGACCGGCATCGCCGCCGTCGGATGCCGCGGCGGCCACGAGCGCCTCGCCGGCCATTATTATCTCAACGGTGTGATGGAAGTCGGTTCCGAACTCCTGCTACGCAAGGACGGCTCGTTCGAGTTCATGCTCGCCTATGGCGCCAACGACCAGTACGGCAAGGGCTGCTGGGCGCAGGAAGGCTCGAAGATCTCGCTGATCCCCACTGGCCAGAGCCGTGTCACGGGGCGCCAGACGCCGGAGAGCCGCGGTTTCACCGGGATCGTCCTCGACGTCGAAGGCAGCAGCCTGGTGTGGAACATCGGCGGCAGCGGCCACAAGGGCCGCTACGAGAAATAGGCGCCGACGGGCGCCATCGGAATTCCGGCCTTCATGCCCCGGGCCGGATAGTCGCCCCCTTCCCGATCCGCCCGAGGGTTGCGAAGGGGGCGCTTTTCTATTCCCCGCTGGCGGTCCATCGCGCCATCGTCGTCCATACCGGCCTGACTCTGGCCGGCCTGGTCGTTCTCATCCCAACGAGGAAACCCCGCAATGCGCCATTCCCTACGAACCCTGCTGACCGCGGCCGCGCTGGCGACAGCCACCGTCGCGGCCCACAGCCCGGCCGGCGCGGCCTCGGCGCTCGGCCCCGCCTGCGGCAGGGGCGACGCGCATATTCCCGGACACTACTCGCTGCACGGCGTGATGGAGGTCGGCTCGGAGATCGTCCTGCGTAAAGACGGCTCGTTCGAGTTCTATCTCGCCTACGGCGCCAACGATCAGTACGGCAAGGGCTGCTGGACCCAGCACGGCAAGAACGTCGCGCTCATCCCTTCCGGGAAGCGGACGATCTCCGGCACGCATACGCCAGCCGACCGGCGCTTCACCGGCATGCTGCTGAAGGTCGACGGCCGGGATCTCGTCTGGGAAATACCCTATGGCGGGAAGGGCCGATACAGGAAGTAGATGCCCGTTTCACGAGATCCGCATATGCCCCGGGTTGGATAGTCGCCCTTTCCCGATCCGCCCGAGGGTTGCGAAGGGGCGCTTCTCTAGCGGGGCCGCCGGAACACCGCCCGCTCCCTCTCGATCTCCGGGCGGCAGACGCAGCCTTCGATATGGTCGTTGACGAGCCCCATCGCCTGCATGAAGGCGTAGACGGTGGTCGGCCCGACGAAGCTCCAGCCGCGCTTCTTCAGTTCCTTCGAGATGCGCTTCGACACCTCCGTCGTCGGATTTGCGCGCAGGTGCTCGAGGTCGACCCGCCCCGGCCGCTCCGCCTCGCCCGGCTCGAAGCGCCAGAAGAAGGTGGCGAGCGATCCTGCTTCCTCGATCAGTTCCTGGGCGCGTTTGGCGTTGTTGATCACCGAGCGGATCTTGCCCTGGTGGCGGACGATGCCCTTGTCGGCCAGCAGCCGCTCGACATCCGCCTCGCCGTAGCGCGCGATCTTCTCGTGGTCGAAATTGTCGAAGGCGGCGCGAAAGTTCTCCCGCTTGCGCAGGATGGTGAGCCAGGACAGGCCGGACTGGAACCCTTCGAGGCAGAGCTTCTCGAACAGGCGGCGGTCGTCGGCGACGGGCCGGCCCCATTCGTGGTCGTGGTAGTGCAGGTAGTCCGGCAGGTTGCCGTGCCAGAAGCAGCGCACGGCCCCGTCGGGTCCCTCGATCAGCCCGCCTGCAAGTTCCGCCATCCGTCCGTTTCTCCGCCCTGAACCCGATTCACCGACCGTTCACCAGTTTCCTGAACCGGCCGGTAACCACACCAAATGGTTTCCGCGATCGGCGGCTTTTTATCAATTCCGATTCACCATTTGCTACCGGAGCCAACGCAATCTCCTGACACATACGGCGCCTCTCCCGCCGGCCCAAGTGACGTGTGAACGAGAGTATTGTGTGATGCTGCGTATCCTTCTTCTCGCCGGTGCGGCGACCGCCGCCGTTGTCGCCGCCCAACCCGCCGCGGCGCAGAACCGCTATGCCGAGCCGCCGCCGCTGATGGTCAGCCCCGACCTCTCGGCGCCCTGGGTGATGCAGCTGAAGCGTTCGCCCAACGGACGCCGAATGGCAGCACCTGCCATCCGCCGCACCGTCTCGATGAGCCAGCCGCAACTGCGCCAGCTTCGCCGCGTCGAGCGCCAGACCGCCGATCCGACGATCCGCACCGCGGCCTTGCGCGTGCCTCCGGCACAGGAACAGCAATACCGGATCGACCCGAAATACCTGCCGCAGGAGGTCGAGTATTCCGGCCCGCACGGCGCCGGGACGATCGTCATCGATACAACCGACAATTTCCTCTACCTCGTACAGAGCGGCGGCACCGCGCGACGCTACGGCGTCGGCACCGGCAAGCCCGGCTTCGAATGGGCGGGCACGCACAAGGTGACGCAGAAGAAGGAATGGCCGGACTGGCGCCCGCCGGCGGAGATGATCGTGCGCGAGCGCGCCAAGGGCCGCATCCTGCCGGTGCACATGGAAGGCGGGCCGGCCAATCCGCTGGGCGCACGCGCGCTTTATCTCGGCTCGACGCTCTACCGCATCCACGGTACCAACCAGCCCTGGACGATCGGCGGCGCGGTGTCGTCCGGCTGCATCCGCATGCGCAACGAGGACGTGGTCGACCTCTACGAGCGCGTCAGCGTCGGCACCAAGGTCGTGGTCATGTAATCCCGGAGAGGGAGGGCCGCACCGGGGGACGGGGCGGCCGCGGCGACGGGGAGGCTGCGGGGAGCCGACCTGTCGCGACAAGGGCAGCGCGATCGCCGTCGCGCTGCCCTTTTCCGTTTGCGGACCGGCGAAGCCCGCTTCTCATACGATTGCGGAATCGCCCGATCTTGCCTAAGCCTTGGCCTGCCGGAAGCCTCCGGCCGATCAGGGAGGGGATCGTTGGACACACTCATCACGGTATTCCTGCCGCTGGCGCTGGCGGTCATCATGTTCTCGCTCGGGCTCGGCCTGACGGTGGCGGACTTCGTCCGGGTCGTCACCCAGCCTCGGGCCTATGCGCTCGGCGCCGTCTCGCAGCTCGTCGTCATTCCGCTGGTGGCCTATGCGCTGGCCCTGGCGTTCAAGCTGTCGCCGGAACTGGCAGTCGGCATGATGATCCTGTCGCTCAGCCCGGGCGGGGTGACGTCGAATCTCTTGACCAAATTGGCGAAGGGCGACGTGGCGCTGGCGGTGTCGCTGACGGGCACGACGAGCCTGATCGCCGTGGTGACGATGCCGCTGCTCGCTGCCTTCTTCGCAGACCATTTCATGGGCGCCGACGCGCCGCCCATCAACATCACCTCGCTCGGCTTCACCATGTTCCTGATCACCGCGCTGCCGGTGCTGCTCGGCCTTCTGCTGCGGCGCTACGCGACCGATCTCGCGGTGACGATCGAGAAACCGCTGGAGAAGGTGGCGGTGGCGTTGTTCGTGGTGGTGGTGCTCGGCGCGCTGGCGTCGAACTGGCGGCTGTTCGTCGACAACCTGCTGCTTTTGGGACCGAGCCTCGTCCTGCTCAACATCATCCTACTCGGCTTCGGCCTGGCGGCGGGCAAACTGTTCGGACTAAAGGGCGCCGAGGCGACGGCCATCTCGATCGAGACGGGCGTGCACAACGCGACGGTCGGCATCACGGTCGGCACTTTGATCGCCGAAGCAGCGAGCGGCCTGCCGCCCTTCTCGCTGCCGTCCGGGGTCTACGGCATCACCATGTATCTGGTGACGATCCCCTTTGTGCTTTGGCGGAGGCGGGGAGCGGGTTAGTCACCCCCGCCACCACCGTCGTCGCCACCGTCGCTCGTGTCGGACTCCGTATAGCTTTCCGACTTCCGGTGATACGGCAGATCCGTGGCTGCGTCGGCGTAGCCGCCGGCGACGCCCGCCCTTGCAACTCGCGAGTTGCGTAGCTTGATGCCGAGCCAAACCGCCAGTCCGAGGATGATCGGGGCTAGCAGAATGGCAACGAGCGTCATGATAAGGCTTCAACCCCCGCCGGCCTCGGTCCCCCCCATGCCCAATCCAGCAGTTCGACCGTGTGCACCACGGGCAGGCTTGTGCCGCCGCCGATCTGCGTCATGCAGCCGATGTTGCCGGTGGCGACCAGCGCTGCGCCCGTCGCCTCGATGTTGGCGACCTTGCGCGTGCGCAGCTTCCCCGCGATCTCGGGCTGGAGGATGTTGTAGGTGCCGGCCGAGCCGCAGCACAGGTGTCCCTCCTTCGGCTCGCGCACGTCGAATCCGGCGCGCTTCAGGAGTTCCTTCGGCTGGCGGGTGATCTTCTGGCCGTGCTGCATCGAGCAGGCGGAATGGTAGGCGACCGCGAGGCCGGGCTTCAGCGCAGGCTGTGGCAGGTCGATCGCGGCGAGATATTCGGTGACGTCCTTCGCCAGCGCCGAGACGCGCGCGGCCTTTCCGGCATAGGCCGGGTCGAGGCGCAGCATGAACCCGTAGTCCTTGATCGTCGTGCCGCAGCCCGACGCCGTGATGACGATCGCGTCGAGCCCGCCACGCTCGATCTCGCGGGTCCAGGCGTCGACGTTCTGGCGCGCGGCGGCAAGCGCCGCCTCCTCGCGGCCCATGTGATGCACCAGCGCGCCGCAGCAGCCCTCGCCCTCCGGCACCACGACCTCGACCCCGAGGCGGGTAAGCAGGCGCACCGTCGCCTCGTTGATGGCAGGATCGAGCACCGACTGAGCGCAGCCGGTGAGCAGCGCGACGCGGCCACGCCTCGGGGTCGTCGCGGCATGGGTGGCGGGCTTCGAGACGGCGGAGGCGGCGGGCACCGCCCGCGGCGCCATCGCCAGCATCGCAGCGAGCGGCTTCAGTGCCCTGACGCCTGCGAAAAGCGGCGCAAAGGGTCGGCCGAACGCGGCGAGCTTGAGCGCCGCGCGGAAGCGGGCTGGATAGGGCAGCACCTGCGCCAGCACAGCACGGATGGTGCGGTCGACGAGTGGCCGTCGGTAGGTCTGCTGGATGTGCGCCCGCGCGTGGTCGACGAGGTGCATGTAGTGCACGCCCGACGGGCAGGTCGTCATGCAGGCGAGGCAGGACAGGCAGCGGTCGATATGGGTGACGATCTCTTCGTCGGCCGGCCGGCCGTTCTCCAGCATGTCCTTGATCAGGTAGATTCTTCCGCGCGGCGAATCCAGTTCGTTGCCGAGCGTCACATAGGTCGGGCAGGTCGCGGTGCAGAAGCCGCAATGAACGCATTTGCGCAGGATCTTCTCCGCCTCCGCAACATGCGGATCGGCGAGTTGGGCCAGGGAGAAGGTGGTTTGCATTACGTGTCCGTTCTCCCCGCATTCCCGAAGCGGCAAAGGGGCGTGGGCTGCGGCACGCCCCTCGCCGCGTTCAAATCAGCCAGCTTTCCGGGTTCTTGATTGCCTCGCCTCTGCCCGCGGCCTGGAGGCCGATGATGCAGCGGACGATGATCCAGACGGCGACGGCAACGAGCAGCAGGAAGCCGATCAGCAGCATCATCAGGATCACGGCGACGAAGCCGTAGAGAAGGCCGATCCAGAAGGTGCGGATGAGATAGGTGTAGTGCGTATCGACCCAGCCGCCCGCCTTGCCGCGATTGATGTAGGCCATGATCAGCCCCACCAGCGGCAGGATCGGGATGAACATGCCGGCGATGTAGAGGAAGTATACGATCTGGACGTTGGTTTTGCCGGGCTCCAGCCACTGGTCTGTCTGGCGCGGTGATGCGGGCGGCGTGTTCATGTCGGTCATGTCGTTCCCCTCGTTTGGCGGTTCCAATCTAGCAGAAGTTCATACAGCCGCCATACGGCCGGGATTGAGGATGCCCTTCGGGTCGAACTCCGACTTCAGTCGCGCGGCAAGGGCGCCCAGCGCGGCCGGCTGTGGCTCGAACACCGGCGTTGCGGCGCGGATCGAAGACGCGGCGCGCACCAGCGTCGCATGGCCGCCCCCATGCGCGCGGACGAGGCCGCGAATCGCTTCGGCTTCCGCGTCGCCTTCCATCCGCAGCCAGACGAGGCCGCCCTGCCAGTCGTAGAAGGCGTCGACGGCCGCCTGCATGCGAAGCGCCGCGACCAGTTTCCATCCGTCCGAAGGCGCCATGGAGACGCGCCAGACCGGACGGTCCGTGCCATCGGCGAAGGGTGCGACATCGCGGATGCCTGCCCACAGCGCACGCGAACGCTCCGCCTCGATGGTTTCGATATGACCGCCGAAAAGATCGGACAGCATCGCGACACGATAGGCGACCGAAGGGCCGAAGCCATCGACGCGCAGCAGTGTCGCCGGATCGGCACCGAGCCTTCCGTCCGCCACACGCGCGGCAACTCGCTCGGGCAGGTGCGCGGCGGCCGACACTTCGGCGCTGGACCCAAGCGCCGCTGCCATGGCGGCGACCGCCTTCTCGTCGTCGAGGCGGCGAAGTGCGACGGTGGTCTCGGTCTCGGATCTGGGAAGCACTTTGAAGGTCAGGTCGGTGACGACGGCCAGCGTCCCCCAGGAGCCGGCCATGACTTTCGAGAGATCGTAGCCGGTGACGTTCTTGACGACGCGTCCGCCTGATTTGAACGCCTCGCCGCGCCCGGACACGCAATGGACGCCGAGGATGTGGTCGCGCGCGCCTCCTGCCTTCAGGCGGCGGGGGCCTGACAGGTTGGCGGCGAGCACGCCGCCGATCGTGCCGGACTTGGCCCCCTGACCCGGCGAGCCGCCCTGCAATGGCGCATAATCCATCGGCTCGAAGGCCAGTTCCTGGCCGCGTTCGGCCAGTATCGCCTCGATCTCGGCGAGCGGCGTGCCGGCGCGGGCGGAAAGAACCAGTTCCTCGGGCTCGTAGAGTGTCACGCCGGTCAGCCGCGACAGGTCGATCGCGTGCTCCGTCTGTGCCGGCCGCCCGATGCCGCGTTTGGTGCCGTGGCCCAGGATTTCCAGCGGCTGCTCCTCCGCAGCCGCCCAGCGGACGGCGTCTAGGACCTCAGCGGAGGTGTGGGGGGTGAAGGTGGTCATCGCGGCCCGTCCAGTTCCTCGCCCCCGCGCAGCGGGGGAGAGGTGTCGAGCCCCGAGCCTTGCGAGGGGCGAGACGGAGAGGGGGACGCCATCTCAGCCACCCTGCCCGCCTTATCCACACGCGGTACGAAAACGAACCTGAGATCGCGCGCGATCACGTCCTCGTTCAAGCGTCCATCGAGCGCTGCCAGAATAGTCTCGCAGACGCTCCTTGTCTGTTTCAGCGCCTCGTGGCTCCAGACGCGGAGGACCGAGTAGCCCTGCTCACGCATGAAGGCGTCCCGTCGCCGGTCATATGCACTGTCTGCATGCTGCGAACCATCCAGTTCGATGACGAGTCTGTGCTCCCGACAGACGAAATCCGCGTAGTACGGGCCGATCGGCACCTGCCGTGCGAATTTAAACCCGCCCAGCCGCTTGGCCTTCAATTCGTTCCAGATGACGGCTTCGGCCATGTTGTCGCCCTTGCGCAGGCTTCGGGCTCGCTCGATAGACGACGGCGAACGACGGCCGGGTAGCGCCATCCCCCTCTCCGTCTCGGGCTTCGCTCGAGCCACCTCTCCCCCGCCTTGCGGGGGAGAGGAACCGCCTTCGCTTCGATTGTTCCTCACCTCAAAACCTCGGAATGTCCGGGAAAGCCAATTGCCCCCGATGCACGTGCATGCGGCCGAGTTCGGCGCAGCGCCGCAGCTGCGGGAAGACTTTTCCGGGGTTGAGAAGGTGGTTCGGATCGAAGGCGCATTTGACCCGCATCTGCTGGTCGAGGTCGGCCTCGTCGAACATTTCCGGCATCAGGTCGCGCTTTTCGACGCCGACGCCATGCTCGCCGGTCAGCACGCCGCCGACCTGGACGCAGAGGCGCAGGATGTCCGCGCCGAAGCTCTCTGCCTTCTCCAATTCGCCCGGCACGTTGGCGTCGTAGAGGATGAGCGGGTGCAGGTTGCCGTCGCCGGCGTGGAAGACGTTGGCGACGCCGAGGCCGTAGCGCTCCGACATCTCACGCATGCCGGCGAGCACCTTTGGCAGTTCCTTGCGCGGGATGGTGCCGTCCATGCAGTAATAGTCCGGCGAGATGCGGCCGACGGCGGGGAAGGCCGCCTTGCGGCCGGCCCAGAAGGTCAGCCTCTCGGCCTCCGAGGTCGACACGCGGCACGTCGTCGAACCGTTCCTCGCCGCGATCGCCTCGACCTCGCCGATCAGATGGTCAATCTCGGGGCCCGGACCGTCCAGTTCGACGATCAGCAGCGCCTCGACGTCGAGCGGATAGCCGGCGTGGACGAAGTCCTCCGCCGCGTGGATGGCGGGACGGTCCATCATTTCCATTCCACCGGGGATGATGCCGGCGCCGATGATGTCGGCGACGCACTGGCCGCCCTGTTCCGAGGTCGGGAAGCCGATGAGCAAGGCGCGCGCCGCCTCGGGCCTCTTGAGGATGCGCACGGTAACCTCGGTGACGACGCCGAGCAGGCCTTCCGAGCCGGTCATGACGCCCAGCAGGTCGTAGCCTTCCGCGTCGAGATGCTTCCCGCCCAGACGGACGACCTCGCCGTCCATCAGCACCATCTCGATGCCGAGAACGTTGTTGGCGGTCAGCCCGTATTTCAGGCAGTGCACGCCGCCGGAATTCTCCGCGACATTGCCGCCGATCGAGCAGGCGATCTGCGAAGACGGGTCGGGGGCGTAATAGTAGCCCTCGTCCTGAACCGCCACTGTGATGCCGAGATTGGTGACGCCCGGTTGCGCCACCACCGCGCGATTGGCGAAGTCGATGTCGAGAATGCGGTTGAAGCGGCTCATGACCAGCAGCACCGCGTCTTCCAGCGGCAGTGCGCCGCCGGAGAGCGACGTGCCGGAACCGCGCGGCACCACGCGGATGTTGCGGTCGTTGCAGTATTTCAGGATACGCGAGACCTGGGCGACTGTCTCCGGCAGCACGACGACCAGCGGCAGCTGACGATAGGCGGTGAGCCCGTCGCTTTCGAAGACGCGCATGCCGGTCGGCTGATCGACGACGCCCTCGCCCGGCACGATGATGCGCATGTCGGCGACAATCTCGTCGCGGCGACGCAGCGTCTCGACATCTGGCGCGGGCATCACGAGGCCGGACAACGCATCACCTCCCAAACTGGTCACAAGTCTTTACCAGTCTGAGGATCGATTGGCAAATGGATGCGTCAGCGCCGCTCGTCCGCATGGGTGCGTCGGATGCGCCTTACGAACAGCCAGATCGCCAGCACCACGATGGGCACCGAAAGCGCCGTGACGAGTTCGGGCTTAACCGCGACGCCGGCGATGGTGGCGCCCTTGGCGAGATAGCCGACGAGGCCTACGACGTAGTACGACACGGCCGCCACGGAGAGGCCTTCCACCGTCTGCTGGAGACGAAGCTGCAGGCGCGCGCGGTCGTTCATCGAACCCAGGAGTTCGCGGTTCTGCTTTTCGACCTCGACATCCACCCATGTGCGCAGCAGCGTGGTGGCGCGGGTCAGCTTGCGCGACAGGTTGGCCTGGCGCTCCTCGACCGAGCGGCAGGTGCGCATCGCCGGCGCCACGCGCCGCTGGAGGAACGCAGCGAGCGTGTCGTTGCCGGGGACCGGCTCCTCCGCGAGCGCCGCGAGGCGCTCCTCGACGATACCGTCATAGGCGCGGCTCGCGCCGAAGCGGTAGAGGCTCGCCGCCGCATCTGCCTCGAGTTCGGCGGCAAGCTCGGTCAGTTCTGCCAGCAGCCCCTTGCTGTCGCGGTTTTCGGACAGCCGCATCTGAGTGGTCAATTGCGCGAGACGGTCCTCGATCCGCCGCAGCCGCGCCGACAGCGACTGCGCCAGCGGCAGGCCGAGCAAGGCCAGCGTGCGATAGGTCTCGATCTCGAGCAGGCGCTGCGCAAGCGCGCCGCGGCGCGAGGCTGAAAGACCTCGGTCGAGCACGAGGATGCGTGTCAGCCCGTCGCGGTCCTGCCGGAAATCCGTGGCGACCGTCGCCATGCCGCCTTCGACGCTGGAATAGCAAAGGCTCTCGGGATCGAATTCCGCGACGAGTTCCTCGCTTTCAGGCGTCCACAGCCGGATCTCCAGCCTGATTCCGGAGATCACGGTGCCGGGAGCGCTGAAGCCGTTGCCGAACGGGTTTTCCGATGCGACACCGTTGCCGGGCGGCCCCTCCCATAGATAGGTCGAGAACTCGGTGTGCCGCTCCCAGCGCAGCGTGCCCCTGCCCCATTTCACTACATGGTGGCGAGCCTGGCGGTCGGGCGCGGCAACGCCCTGGGCGCGCGACAGTTCGGCAAGAACGGCATGGTCGACGCCGGAGCCGCCCTCGGTCATGAACGAGAGCTGGATCAGCACGCGCGGCGCCTCGATCAGCGGATGCGGCCGCGAGTGGACCTCGCCGATGGCGCCGTTGCGGCCGTGGTGGATCGGAAAGCCCATGACGGTCCCGGCCAGGGACTGGGCAGGCTCGACCTGGTGCGGCTTTGTCGTCACCGGCGCTCTCCCCGTGCGGACGTCCTCGCTTATGACCTTACGGGATATCTTCTCCCATGCGGGATGTTGTCGCGCCTTCCAATGGCGCCGTAGCGACAGGGGTCTGCGTTCGAGCGTCGCGCTGCGCCGGCGCAATCAAGTCAATGCGGATAAATAAATTGACCAGTTGAGGCTCCGGCCATTATGCTGGCCCAAACAGGAACCCCGCGGCTTGGGCGACGTCTTCTCCAGAATCGAGCATTCGCGCACGGCCGACGAGGTGGTGCAGCAGATCGAGGGGCTGATCCTCGAAGGCGTGCTGCGTGTCGGCGACCGGCTGCCGGGGGAACGCGACCTGGCGCGGGATTTCGAAGTCTCGCGACCGATCCTGCGCGACGCGCTGAAGACGCTGGAAACGCGGGGATTGCTGGTAACACGCCCCGGCGGCGGCACGCATGTCGCCGACGTCATCGGCCAGGTCTTCGCGCCGCCCCTGATGGACCTGATCGCAAGTCACCCCAAGGCGGCGGCCGACTATCTGGAATACCGCCGCGAGATCGAAGGCATCGCCGCCGAATATGCGGCGCGGCGCGCGACCCGGGACGACCTCGCACTGCTCGAGCGGATCATGGCGCGCATGGAGGCGGCTCACCAGGAAGCGGACGTCGCCGAAGAGGCGGCGGTCGATGTCGAGTTCCACGCCACGATCGGCGAATGCGCGCACAACATCATCCTGCTGCACACGCTGCGCTCCTGCTACCGGCTGCTGTCGGACGGCGTGTTCCAGCACCGGCTGCTTGCGTTTGAACTGCCGGGCGTGCGCGAGGAACTCCTGGGGCAGCACCGCGCGATCCACGCCGCGATCGTGGCGCGCGACCCGGCGGAAGCGCGGCGCGCTGCCATGGACCACATCACCTATGTCGAGCGATCCATGCTCGAAGCGGAGCGGACCGGCGACTGGCGCAGAGTGTCGCGGCTGAGGCTGCGGCAGCGGCTGGACGAGCGGCGCAGGAACGGCTCTGATAAGGCATCAGCCAGGGAACCATCGTGACCCAGCAGAAAGTGACTAAGCCCCGCGTCGGCCTGTTCGTGACGTGCCTCGTCGACCTGTTCCGGCCGGTGGTCGGCTTCGCCGCCGTGAAGCTGATCGAGGATGCCGGCTGCACCGTCGACATCCCGATGGCGCAGACCTGCTGCGGCCAGCCGGCCTACAATTCCGGCGATCGCAAGGACACCCGCGCCATCGCGCAGAACACGATCGAGGCGTTCGAGGAGTTCGACTATATCGTCGCACCGTCGGGCTCCTGCGCGGGCATGCTGAAGAAGCACTATCCCGGCCTGTTCAAGGGTGACCCGGCTTGGGAGCCGCGCGTCGCCTTATTCTCGGCCAAGGTGCATGAACTTGTGTCGTTCCTGGCCGACGTGCGCGGCGTGCGCGATATCGACGCCCGGCTCGACGGCACCGTGACCTACCACGATTCCTGCTCGGGCCTGCGCGAGCTCGGCATCCGCGCCCAGCCGCGAGCGCTGCTCGGCCAGGTCGACGGACTGACGCTCAGGGAACTGCCGGATTCCGATGTCTGCTGCGGCTTCGGGGGCACGTTCTGCGTCAAATATTCCGACATCTCGAATGCGATCGTCAGCGAAAAGACCAGCAAGATCGAGGCATCGGGCGCGGACCTGCTGCTGGCGGGCGATCTTGGCTGCCTGATGAACATGGCGGGCAAGCTGAAGCGGCAGGGGTCGGCGGTCGAGACGCGGCATGTGGCCGAGGTCCTGGCCGGGATGACCGACCAGCCTCCCATCGGCGGGAGAGGCTGAGCAGATGCAGATCACCTCACCGGAATTCAAAGCCAATTCGCGAGCAGCACTCGCCGACCCGCAATTGCAGAAGGCGCTCGGCAATGTGCGGTCCGGCTTCATCGAGAAGCGGCTGAAGGCGGTCGCCGACTTGCCGGAGTTCGAGCGGCTGCGCGACAGCGCCAAGGCGATCAAGGATCATGTGCTGTCGAACCTCGACCTCTATCTGGAGGCCTATGAGGGCAAGGTGTTGGAAGCGGGCGGCAAGGTGCACTGGTGCCAGACGGCCGAGGACGCGCGCCAGGCCATCCTCACCATCTGTCGCAGCGTGAATGCCCGCGTCGTGACTAAGGGCAAGTCGATGATCACCGAGGAGATCGCGCTCAACGATTTCTTCGAGAAGAACGGCATCGCTCCGGTCGAGACCGACCTCGGCGAATACATCATCCAGCTGCGCGGCGAGCACCCGAGCCACATCATCGCGCCGGCGGTCCACCTCAACAAGGAGCAGGTGGAGGAGGACTTCCGCCGCGTGCACGACCATCTGGCACCCGGCCGCGACCTGACCGAGCCTGAGGCGCTGTTGAACGAGGCGCGGCGGGTGCTGCGCTCGCGGTACTTCGAGGCCGATGTCGGCATCACCGGCGCAAACTTCCTTGTGGCCGAGACGGGCTCGTCGATCATCGTCACCAACGAAGGCAACGGCGACCTGACGCAAATCCTGCCCAAGATCCACATCGTCGTCGCCTCGATCGAGAAGGTGGTTCCGACGCTGGACGACGCAGCGCAGATCCTGCGCGTGCTGGCCCGCTCGGCGACCGGGCAGGACATGAGCGTCTACACGACGGTCTCGACCGGCCCGCGACGGCCGGGCGACCCGGACGGGCCGGAGGAATATCACGTCATCCTGCTCGACAACGGCCGCTCGGCGATGCTCGGCACCGAGTTCCAGGACATGCTGCGCTGCATCCGCTGCGGCGCCTGCATGAACCACTGCCCGGTCTACCACGCGGTCGGCGGGCACGCCTACGGCTGGGTCTATCCCGGACCGATGGGGGCGGTGCTGACGCCTTCGCTGATCGGCGTCGACAAGGGCGGCCACCTGCCCAACGCCTCGACCTTCTGCGGCCGCTGCGAAAGTGTGTGCCCGATGAAGATCCCGCTGCCGAAGATGATGCGGCACTGGCGCGAGCGCGAGTTCGAGCGCGGGCTGAACCCGGCGGTGGCACGCTACGGGCTGAAAGCGTGGGCGTTCTTCGCCAAACGGCCGAGGCTCTACCGCTTCGCCGCGGCGATGGGGATACCGGCGCTCGGGATGTTCTCGTTCGGCAAGGGACGATTTTCCTGGCTGCCCTTCGCCGGCGGCTGGACGAAGCATCGGGAACTGCCCGCGCCGGAGGGGCGAACCTTCATGCAGCAGTTACGCGAGCGAGACGCTGTGATGAAGCAGGCGGCACGATGAGCGGGCGGCAGGCCATCCTTTCCAAGGTGCGGGCCTCGCTGGCCGAGGCGGGCGACGACGCCGCGCGGCGCGCGGTCGTCGAGGCGCGCATGGCGAAACCGCCGAAGGGGGTGATTCCCGCGCGGGGGAGGCTTCCCGACGACGCGCGTGTCGACCTCTTCGAGACATTGGCGACCAAGTTCGCCGCGACGGTCGAGCGGGTGCGCTCGCCTGGCGACGTGCCGAAGGCAGTCGCGGCCTATCTGCGCGCGAAGAACCTGCCCGCGGCAGTGCGTGTCGGCGCCGACAAGCGGCTGGCGGCGATGCCATGGGACAGACAGAAAGCGCTGGAGATCCGCAACGGACCGTCCGACGGCGACGACGAGGCCGGCGTCAGCCATGCCTTCGGCGGCATCGCCGAAACCGGCACGCTGGTTATGACGTCCGGAAAGGACAACCCGTCGACCATCAACTTCCTGCCCGAACACCACATTGTGGTGGTGGAGGCAGCCGACATCGACGGCGACATGGAGAGCGTGCTCGCCAAGGTGCGGAGGAAGTACGGGCGCGGGAAGATGCCGCGTACGCTGAACTTCATCACCGGGCCGTCACGCTCCGGCGACATCGAGCAGAAGATCATCCTCGGCGCGCACGGCCCCCGCGCGCTGCATATCATCGTGGTCGATGGCTGAGCGGGCAGGTACGGAAGGCGTCCACCTTCTCGACGCCGCCGGGCCCGAAGGCCTGCGCATCTACGCGATCGGCGACGTCCACGGGCGACTCGACCTGTTGCGTACAATGCACGAGGCGATCCGCGACGAGATCGAGACTCTGCGTCCGGCAGACTGGCGCATCGTGCATGTCGGCGACTACATCGACCGCGGACCAGATTCGAAGGGGGTGATCGACTTCCTCATCGAAACGATCCGCGAGGATGGCAGGTACATCGCCCTCGCGGGCAATCACGATGCGGGGCTGCTCGAGTTTCTCGCCGAGCCGAGCCCGCAAACCCTGTTCGCCGGGCACGGGGGCCGGCAGACCGCGCTGTCCTATGGCGTGGATGCAAATTTCTCCTCGCAGGCTCTGGCGCGCGAGGCGGCCGCTAAGCTCAGGATGGCGATGCCGCCCGAGCACGTCGACTTCCTGTCGGAGCTGCCGCGCAGCGTCATCTTCGGCGACTTCTTCTTCTGTCACGCGGGGATCCGGCCCGGCGTGCCGCTGGCGCAGCAGAATCCGGAAGACCTGATCTGGATCCGCGAGAAATTCCTGAAATCGCCGCTGCTCTACGAAAAGGTCATCGTGCACGGCCACACGCCGTCGCCCGATCCCGAAATCCTGCCGAACAGGGTCAATGTGGATACAGCCGCGTTCACGACCGGCGTGCTGACGGCGCTGTCGATCGAGGGAACGCGGAAGCGGATTCTGCAGGTGAGCGCCGAAGGTCAGCGCGAAGCCTGGACGACGCCGTAGCCGTCCACCGGAGCGTGTCCGCCGGCCGCATCGGCGGCGTAGATGCCCGCGCCCCAGAGCGCAATGCCGGAGAGCATCAGGACGGAGAGGAGAGCTGCTTTCACGGGGGTCATCTCTGTTTAGGGTCCTGAACTCTTTAGCTGTTCAACGTTACTGTTTGGTTTCACGAAAACGCCCGGCCTGTAACAAGGTTCCGCCACGTTTCCGGCCGGCTGCAACGCGGGCGAGGCTCTATCGCTCCCCAACGGGAATGAAAAGGAGGCGTTTCACACAACTGTGGATAGTTGGCGGACGTGGCAATTCCGCAACGGGCCGACCGTCAGCGCGGGATCGTGGCGATCCAGGCGCGGGCGATGGCAAGGCCTGCGGCGTCGGCGGCAGGGCCGTGGGTTTCCGCTTCGGCGGGATAGATATCCATCCAGCCGGTGCGCTTGGCGGCAATCGCTTCGGGAAAGGCCTGATGCCATTCGCCGACCAGTTTCCGGTCCGCCTCGAAATGGAACTGAATGCCGTAGCCGGCCCGGCCGACCCGGAAAGCCTGATTGTGCGCGGCGTCGTTGCCGGCCAGACGGGTGGCGCCGCGCGGCAAAGTGAAGGTGTCGTCGTGCCACTGGAAGATCGGGAAGCTCTCGGGCACGGCGGACAGCACCGGGTCGCCGCGGCCCTCGGGCGTCAGCGCCACGGTCTGCCAGCCGAACTCCGGGGCCGCACCGATCAGGTTTTCGGCTCCGTAGGCGCGGGCGAGGATCTGGCTGCCCAGGCAGATGCCAAGCGTGGACCTCCCCGAATCGGCGAAGGCCCGCATCAGTGCCGCCAGCGCCGGCAGGTAGGAATACTCGTCGTCGGCGACTGCGTTCTGGCCGCCGCCCAGCACGATGATCGCGTCGTGGCCGTCGGGCGCCGACGGAAGTTCGTCACCGAGATGGGCGCGCACGACCGTGATCTCCGCGCCTGCCTCGTCCAGCGCCGTCGCCATCTGGCCGAGACCGGTATTGTCGTAGTTCTGGACGACGAGGACTTTCATCGCGCGTGTTCCGGGTGGGCAGGACGGGCCAGAGCGGTATCATGGAGCGTTGCCGTCGGGAAGGAGGAGCGGATGGCGTTGCAGAACAGGGTCGATCCGTTTGGCGAGATCCATGCTGTGGCCTCTCGCGGCATGTTCACCGGCAACCGCGGCGTGATCCACGACCCTGCGACGAAAACCCTGCTCAACCGCCGCTGGACGACCAAGGCGTGGATCATCTGCGAATGCGAGTTTCGCGGCCGCAAGCGCGGAGTGATGGGACGCAACGCGCCATCGGGGCGGGCGGGCTGGACGGAACTGTTCTTCCTCGACGAGGTGACGGCCCTCGCCGCCGGCCACCGCCCCTGCTTCTACTGCCGGCGCGAACGGGCGACCGAGTTCGCGCGCTGCTTCGCGGCCGGGCTAGGGCGGGAGACAATCACCGCGCCGGAGATGGATGCGATCCTGCACCGGGAGAGGTGGGCGAGCAGACGGGGGCATGACCGGGGCGGGGGTCTGCGTGCGTCCGACCTTTCCGGGCTTCCACCTGGCGCAATTGTCACCGCCAAGGAACGGCCCTATGCAAGATCGGGCGGCGGCTGGCTCGCATGGTCGTTCGAGGGATGGTCGCGCGCTGCGGAACCAACGGTCCCGGCAGCCCTGATCAGCCCACCCGCAACCGTCGCGGCGCTGCTCGCAGGCTATGCACCGGTCTGGCATCCCTCCGCCGGATAATGCCTTGAACTCGCCGCAAGCCTGCCGCATGGCACGGCGATGCGAGCGAATTACAGGATGCAGCGGCTGTTCGTGCCGCAGACGATGCAGGCAAACGGCGAGATCGAGCCCGATCCGCAACAGACGCACTATCTCCTCAACGTCCTGCGCATGCATTCCGGCACGCAGCTCCTGGTCTTCAACGGTATCGACGGCGAATGGCTGGCGAGCCTCATCGAAGTGAGCCGCAGGAAGGTGCGGCTTGCGCTGATGACGCAGGTCAGGCCGCAGCCGGCACCCTCCGACCTCGTCTATTGTTTCGCGCCGCTGAAGCAGGGGCGGCTCGACTACCTGGTGCAGAAGGCGGTCGAGATGGGTGCCGGCGTGCTGCAGCCGGTGCTGACCCAGCATACGCAGATGTCGAACATCGGCATCGACCGCATCCGCGCCAACGTCATCGAGGCAGCCGAGCAGTGCGGCATCCTGGCAATTCCCGAGGTGCGCGAGGTGGTGAAGCTCGACCGCCTGATCTGGGAATGGGAACCCGGCCGGCGGCTCATCTTCTGCGACGAGGGGGCGGAAACCAACAATCCGGTGCCGGCGCTGCAGGCAATCGCGGAGCAGAAACTCGGCCTGCTGATCGGGCCGGAGGGCGGCTTTTCCGAGGAGGAGCGCCAGCAATTGCGCGCCCTGCCCTACGTCACCGCGATCCCTCTCGGCCCGCGAATCCTGCGCGCGGACACGGCGGCGGTGGCAGCGATGGCGGTGATCCAGGCGACGATCGGGGACTGGCGGTAAAGGCTGAAACGCCCGATTGACTATGGGCAGGACATGCAAGAGCCAAAGCCGTTCACCACCTACGAAAATCTCTGAAGTAGATACTCGAGTTGCCTCTGCTGATACTCGCTTGGCGTATCGGGCACTCCGCTCCTCAACCATTTGGACGCCGCTTCAATCCCTTCGCAACTCCGCATCAGGATGAATACTGCGAGTGTCCGATTCACTCCTCCTCGCTTTGTATTCTTCCAAAAGTAGCTAAGAAACCTTCTCTTGCTAGAAAAATTCTCTTCAATATAATTGTTTACTTTAGCAACAGAACGAATGAAGAAAATTACAAATCCAGACAAGTCGTTATCGTAGTCACGATCATAATCCTCGATGTCATTCACCATCAGCATTATCATGCATTGGTTTCTCGATACGTATTCAGGGTATACAGAATTCATAAAACGCATTTTCTCTTCTGCATACTCCTGCATCGATATCTCGATAAAAGTATCAAAGACCATTTCACCTGTATGAGTGGCGAATTCAGGTAATATCCGCACTATGATCCCGGGCTCGTGGAATACTCTGCGAAAGCTCTTTCCGTTGCGCTCATAGCCATACTTCTGCAGCGTTGGCGCAACACGATCGAGGAAGGTCTTCGTCGCCTCTCCCTTTCTCATCGACTCCACCCCTTTCCGTCGCAGTTTCCAATAAAAGTTTACCCTTGGGCGAAATCGCCTGCATCAAGTTTCGTTGACGGCTGGCTCAGAACATTTCGCTTGCCGTCCGGCCCGCTTTCCGGCCAATGCTCGCGCGTAAAAAAGACTGTTTCAGGGACAACGCCATGGCGCGCGACACGACGGATTCGAGTCCGATCGAGGGCATGCACGAGCTCGTCGACTATCTGGCCGCCGGCAACAAGCCGCGCGACAAGTGGCGCATCGGCACCGAGCACGAGAAATTCCCCTTCTACGTGGACGGCAATGCGCCCGTGCCCTATGCGGGCCCGCGCGGCATCAAGGCGCTGCTCGACGGCATGAAGGGGATGCTCGGCTGGGAGCCGATCATCGACGCGGGCAACATCATCGGCCTGGTCGAACCTACCGGCCAGGGCGCCATCTCGCTTGAACCCGGCGGGCAGTTCGAGTTGTCAGGCGCACCGGTCGAGACGATCCACCAGACCTGTCGCGAGGGCAACGCGCATCTGGCGCAGCTGCGCGAGATTGCCGAACCGCTCGGCATCCGCTTCCTCGGCCTTGGCGGCAGTCCGAAATGGACGCTTGCCGAGACGCCGAAAATGCCCAAGTCGCGCTACGAGATCATGACGCGCTACATGCCCAAGGTCGGAACCAAGGGCCTCGACATGATGTACCGCACCTGCACGATCCAGGTGAACCTCGACTTCGAGAGCGAGGCCGACATGCGGCGCAAGATGCAGGTGTCGCTGAAGCTGCAGCCGCTGGCGACCGCGCTGTTCGCCAATTCGCCCTTCACCGACGGACGGCCGAACGGGCTGCAGAGCTGGCGCGGCGACATCTGGCGCGACACCGACAATCAGCGCTCGGGCCTGCTCGACTTCTGCTTCTCGCCCGATTTCGGCTTCGCCGACTATGTCGACTGGGCGCTCGACGTGCCGATGTATTTCGTCATCCGCGAGGGCCGCTACATCGACATGACGCACATGACCTTCCGCGACTTCATGGCCGGCAAGGCGCACAACGAAGTGCCGGACGGCATGCCGACCATGGGCGACTGGGCGAACCATCTGTCGACGCTGTTCCCCGATGTCCGGCTGAAGCGCTTCCTCGAGATGCGCGGCGCCGACGGCGGACCATGGCGGCGCATCTGCGCGCTGCCGGCCTTCTGGGTCGGCCTGCTCTACGACGACGCGGCGCTGGACGCGGCCGAGGATCTCACCCGCGACTGGACTTTCGAGGAGGTGCGAGCAATGCGCGAGGAGGTGCCGGAAAAGGCGCTGTCGACCGTCTTCCGCAACCGCTCGCTGCTCGAGATCGCGCGCGAGACGCTGGCGATCTCGCGGCTGGGCCTGAAGAACCGGGCGCGCAAAAATCGCGACGGCTATGACGAGACCAGCTTCCTGTCGACCTTGGACGAGGTCGTCGCGCGCGGCACCACGAGCGCCGAGGAGATGCTCTCCGCCTATCACACGCGCTGGGGCGGCTCGATCGAGCCGGCCTTCCTGGAATATGCGTACTGAGCGACGGCAGGCTGCTGGGTGAGGTCGTCGCGGATCGCTTCTGCTTAGCGCGAAACGGCAGGGGCGGAAGAGCCGCCGGGGTTGTGAACCGCATTGCCGTCGGTACCGGTGGCGCAGACCACCCGATTGCGCCCGCTGTTCTTCGCAACGTAGAGCGCGCGATCGGCCACTTTCATCAGATCGGAGATACCGGTCATCGCGTCGTCGCGCGACGCGACGCCGATGCTGATCGTGGTCGATATCCGGTCAGTCTCGGCGACAAGCGGATTCTCAGCGACCTCGCGGCGCAGGCGTTCGGCAACCAATAGCGCTTGTGCCAGGTCGGTCTCCGGCAGCAGAAGGCCGAACTCTTCCCCGCCTATCCGGGCGAGCACATCGGAATCGCGCTTGCAGGCGGTGGCGACCTTCGTAAGATGAACGATCATCTGATCGCCCGTTTCATGGCCGAAGCGGTCGTTGATCGACTTGAAACGGTCGATGTCGATCATCAGGAACGACATGGGCCGCCGGTAACGCCGGGCCCTGCTCCATTCGATATCGGCCAGCGTCATGAAGTGACGCCGGTTGTAGATACCGGTCATTCCGTCGCTCGTCGCAAGCCGCTCGAGTTCCTCGGCATGGTGGACGATGTCGGTAATGTCGCTGTAGGTCAGCATCCGTCCGCCTGCGGGAAGCACGGCGCATTGGCAGCGTATGACCCGCCCGCTGCTGAGGCGCTGATCGACGGGAGGCTGATCGCCCGCGACGACCCATGCGAGGCGCTGGGATACATATTTCCTGAGTTCCTCGGGCGAAACCGCATAAGCCCTGCTTCGCCGCGCATGTTCCAGCATTTCGGCGAAGAGCGGCTTGCCGTTCACGAACTCCGGCGGGGAGTTGAACATGGCATGCAGGGCGGGGTTCGCATATTGCATGCGCAGCTCATGATCGAGGAGGATGACTCCGTTCTCGATATTGTCGAGCGCGGCATAGAGGGTAGCCAGTTCTGTGGCCACGGCACGAATTGCCGGCTGCACGCGGGCAACGCGGCCGCCATGCACCTCAAGGGTGAAATGTCCGGATGTCGAGCTCCGGTCGTCCGGTTGCGGTCTCGGCATGCTGGCTCTCCGATGCGCCTGCGGTGCCGTGCATGCAGATCACTTAGCACGAACCGATTTCAGCGAGCGAACGCCGCATTTGTGCGGGCGGCATATGGAGATTCCGTTTTTCGGCCAGGCCGGGACGGGGTACTTTTGCAGATTTGGTAAAGACCAGGTTAACGGCTCGCTCAGCAAAACGACTGCTTCGCCCGGTCGGACAGTCCAACATTGACGTATCGGAAGTCAGGGTTCACGATTGCTTCGCATCGGCCGCCACGCAAGTGGCGCGCCAATGACGAACGGTTGGACGTTGACACATGGCCGACACGACGCGCCACGACGCCTGGCAGGCCGGAAACAGCTATGACGCCTATATGGGCCGGTGGAGCCGCCAGATCGCTCCCCGGTTTCTCGACTGGTTCGGCGCGCCCGAAGCGCTCGACTGGATCGATGTCGGATGCGGCACGGGTGCGCTGACGGCCGCGATCGTGGCGACCAACAAGCCGAGGAGTGTGGTGTCCATAGATCCGTCGGAGGGTTTTCTGGCGACGGCGCGTGCGAACACCCGGAGCGATGTCGTCACGTTTCGGATCGGCGACGCCCAGGCGCTGCCGGTCGACACCGCGAGCGTGGACGTCGCAGTGTCGGCGCTGGTGCTGAATTTCGTGCCGAACCGCGACAAGGCGCTTGCCGAGATGAAGCGTGTATGCCGTCCCGGCGGAAGGGTCGGGTTCTACGTCTGGGATTATCCGGGACGCGGTGTCGGTTTCATGAGCGCCTTCTGGGACGCAGCGACCGCGCTCGATTCGTCAGCCCAGGATCTGACCGAGTACAGACGGTTTCCCTTCTGCACACAGGACAGGCTGGCCGATATGGCGGTGAATGCGGGGCTTGCATCCGTCACATCCACGAAGATAGAAGCGCCGGCGATCTTCAAGGACTTCGACGATTTCTGGCGGCCCTTCACTCTGGGTGCCGGCCCTGCTCCCGGCTACTGCATCGCGCTCGAGGCCCCTGCCCGGGAAAAGCTGCGGCAACGGCTCAGCGACACCTTGCCCCGTCGCGACGACGCCTCGATTGCCCTGAACACGAGGGCGTGGGCGATCAAGGGCTCGGTCGCCTGAGCGCGGCGCTCCGCGCATTTGCCTCTTCTAAGCATCCGGCTTCCGTTTTACGGTGCCGACGCAAGGCAAAGTCAGCGAGGAGACCGCGATGCTACCGCTCTACGAGATGATGGCCCAGAACGGCCGTGCGGTCGAACTCATGGCGCGCCAGTTCAACCTGTCGCAGCAGCAGGCCGCGCTTGCGATGGAAGCGCTGATGCCCGCCTTCAGCCAGGGGCTGAAGCGCAACACGTCCGATCCCTACGGCGTGTCGAACTTCCTGCAGGCGCTGGCGAGCGGCCAGCATGCCAAATACTACGACGACGCGGCGAATGCGTTCTCTCCGGCCGGCATGTCGGAGGGCAACGGGATCCTCGGCCATCTCTTCGGTTCGAAGGAACTGTCGCGTGCTGTCGCGGCGCAGGCGGCCCAGGCGACGGGAATCCAGCAGGAAATCCTGAAGCAGATGCTGCCGGCCATGGCTTCGATGCTGATGGGCGGCCTGTTCCGGCAGACAACGGCCCCCCAGCAGGCGCAGGCCGGCGGCTTCGGTGCCGGCGGCAACATCCTCGGCGAGATCATCGACCAGATGATGAAGCAGGGCGGCGGAATGATGGGCCAACCGCAGCAGCGCCAGGCGCCGCCGCCTCAGTCCAACCCGATGGACCCGTTCGACAATCCGTTCGGCAAGATCCTGAAGGACATGATGGGCGGCGGGGCGCAACCGGCGCCGCGCCAGGAGCGCCAGCAGCGCCAACCGGACCCGATGACCGACAATCCGCTCGGCCGTATCTTCGAGGAGATGATGCGAGGCGGACAGAGAAAACCCGAGCCCGAGCCGGAACCGCAGCCCCGGACCAACCCGAGCGGCCGGACACGCAACCCCTACGACGACCTATTCGGCGAGATGTTCGACAGCGGCTCCAAGCAGCGCGAGGAATACCAGAAGGGGATGGAATCGATCTTCGACCAATATCTGAAGGGCATGGAGCGGTTCCGGTAGACACGGCGCGGTGCCGATGCACCCGCCCGGCGCGATGTCTCACTTGGATGTGCGTCCCTACGGCCGGCAACTCGCTCCCGGACAGCGTTCCGTCCTGACGATTCTGGACGCACGATCCGGTGCAACCGAAACGGTCTTCGCCACGGACAGCCTGATCGAGGCACCGAACTGGACACCAGACGGCGCTCATCTCATATTCAACGCCGGCGGACAGCTTTGGCGGATCGCGGCGGAAGGCGGGACGCCCCGCCTGATCAACACCCGGCCGGTGGAAGACCTCAACAACGACCACGTTCTTTCGCCGGATGGGAAGCGGATCTACCTCAGCTCCAATGACAGCCATCTCTACGTCGTGGCGAGCGAGGGCGGGACACCGGTCCGAGTGTCGAACGTGCATGACAAGCCGTGGCGATACTACCTGCACGGCGTCTCCCCCGACGAGCGGGAACTCGCCTATGTCGCAATCGAAGGCCAGGGTCCGGACGCGCGCCGCAACATCTTCACTCTCCCGGCGGCAGGCGGGCCGGATCGCCGGCTCACTGATTTCGACCGGCCGAGCGACGGACCGGAATATTCGCCCGACGGACAGTGGCTTTATTTCAACGCCGAGCCGAACGGATCGGCAGGCGGCCACGCCCAGATCTTCCGAATGCGCCGGGATGGGTCGGGCGTCGAGCAGCTGACCTTCGACGAGCGGGTCAACTGGTTCCCGCATGTCTCCCCCGACGGATCAACGGTCGCCTATCTGAGCTATCCGCCGGGAACGCTCGGCCACCCGGCTGATCGCGACGTGGTCATCCGGTCGATGTCGCCGGACGGAGGTCTGGTGCGCGACCTCATCGCGTTCCACGGCGGGCAGGGCTCGCTCAACGTGAACAGCTGGGCGCCGGATAGCCGCCGGCTTGCATTCGTGGCCTATCCGATGGGCGGCTGAAACGGTTGTCCGGTCGGTAACACGAAAAAGCCCGGTCCTTGGGAGGGACCGGGCAGTCGGCAGGCGTCCGGCGGGGGAGCCGGGAGTGAACGGGAGCGCCTGCAAAAGCTAAATCAGCAGACCTGGCGCGCGGCACGCTCTGCGGCTTCGCGCATGGCCTGGACGGCGCGCGCGTCCGCGAGGTGCCCGAGGACGGTCGTCGGATCGACTCCCATCGGCTCGCGCCATGCCACGTGCAGGTCGCCGCGCGTCAGGCCGATATCGGCGAGTTCCCAGTCGGACATCGCGCCGAGGTGATAGATCGCGCGGCGGTTTTTCCAGGCGCGAAGCGCACGGACGATGGCGTTGATGGCGCGCAGGGCCACGGCCGGGCGGGTGGTGCCGGTCATCGGGAACGCGGTGCGGTCAAGCGTCGTCATCGTCTCTCTCCATCGTGCGGAAAGGCGCAGGAAGCCTTACGCGCCAGTGCTCTGCGCACGGCGTCGTCGCGGCCATCAGGCACGCCCTTTCGGTGAACGTGCCCTGTTTGACAGGGGGAGATCGATTAGTCTAACGAATGTTACTTATCGTAAAGATCACTTCGATTGATGAGAGTGCCATGAACGCTCCGCTCGACCTCGACCAGCTGCAGACCTTCGTCGCCATTTCCGATACCGGCAGCTTCACCAAGGCCGCAGACACGATCTTCCGCACGCAGTCGGCCGTCTCCATGCAGATGCGCCGGCTGGAAGAGCGCATCGGCAAGCCGCTGTTCGAGAAGGACGGCCGGACCAACCGGCTGACCGAGGAGGGCGAACGCCTGCTGACCTTTGCGCGCCGGCTTCTCAGGCTGAGCCGGGAGACGATGGCGGCCTTCGACGAATCCCAGCTCGAAGGGCAGGTGCGAATCGGCACGCCCGACGACTACGCCGACCGCTTCCTGCCCGAGATCATGGGCCGTTTCGCGCGCTCCAACCCGCGCATCGAGATGTCGGTCATCTGCGAACCGACGATCAACCTGGCCGAGCTGGTGCGCCGCGGCCAGCTCGACTTGGCACTGGTGACGCAGTGCGACGACGTCAACGTCACCGAGATCGTGCGGCGCGAGCCGCTGCTGTGGGTCACCTCGGCGAGCCATTCCATCCACGAGGAACCGGTCGTGCCGCTCGCCGTCGGACGGCCGACATGCCAGTGGCGTCGCGCGGCGACTGAAGCGCTGCAGCGCTCCGGGCGGGAGCATCGCGTACTGTTCACCTCATGGTCGGCGACCGTGATCATCGCCAGCGTGCTGTCGGGGCTTGCCGTCTCTGTCCTGCCTGAATGCGCGTTGCGCCCGGGCATGCGCGTGCTGGGCGAGGCGGACGGCTTCGCGCCGCTGCCCGACTGCCGCATCGGTATCCTGCGCGGCCACACCGGCCAGCGGGAACTGATCGACGCGGTAGCGCGCCACATCACGGAGAGCCTCGACAACATCACCGCGCCGACAGCCGATGAGCATGCCTTCGACTTCGCCGCGCTGAACGGCGTGCGCAGCAAGCGGCTGCGGCCAGGTCAGGTCATGCCGGGGTGGTAGGGTCGCCCATCCCCGCCATCAACGCCTCCAGCTTGTCGAGGGCGCCGGTCCAGCCCCAGATGTGACGGTCGCGCGCGGCTTCGTCGTAGAACTGGCCGTGATGCATGGTGAACTCCGTACCGCCCTTCCCGTCGTCGACAAAGGTCAGCCGCACGAAGGAGGCGCGGTCGGGAAGCGTCCGCCACATCCAGCCGAAGGAAAGCACGGTGTATTCCTCGGCCTCCCGGTATTCCCCGCTGACGTCGTGAACCTCGCCGTCGGGCGTGGTGAAGACGACGTGATAGCGGCCGCCGGGACGCGGGTCGGTTTCGGCCGAGAGAGTCTTCGCGCCGGTCGGCCCCCACCACATGACGATCATCGCCGGATCGGTCCAGGCGCGGTAGACCAGTTGCGGCACGGCGGCGAAACGGCGCTTCAGGGTCAGGCTGGGCTTATCGGGCATCATCACCTCCACCAGAGGCCATCGATACCCGACAAGCCCACTTTCTCTCAAGTGCAGGCTTCGTTCGAATGTCCGGGGTGCCGCCGGCGCAGTTCCGGATCAGTTTTCGAAGAGGTATCCTCCATGCACCCAGCCGGAGAAACTCGGAGTGCCGTTCTTGTCGAGAACAGAGACATAGCGCCAGTTGCCGTCAGCCTCGATCATCGCGACAATACTGCCGTCGGGCAACGGATTGACCTTAGCACCCGGCTCTAGGGGAAAATTCGCCGCCGGGCCCGTGCGGACATTGAGACCTGTAGGCGAGCGCACGATATAGGTGGCGGCCCCATTGTCCGATCTGCCAAGCACCTTGGCTTTGAACGAACTCATTGCCCAGGCAGGACCAGGATCGGACTTGCGACCCGGCGAGATATCGTCGTGGCCGACGATCTCGTCGATGCCGTACGTTTCGCAGATGGCCAGCGACGCGGCAATCGTCGCGTCTACCTGGGCTTCCGTGAATACCTCCCATCCACCGTTGGGCGTGCCAAATTTGTGGCGCGCCTCTGTAACATTGCTCGCCTCGACGGATTGGCCTGTCCACGAAACGTACCCCGAACCGGTCTTCTTGAGCGGCCCCCAGTTTTCGATTTCGATCCCGATCGAATTGCGGTTGAGGCCGCTGTGCGACTTGCCGTCCTTGTCCACCCATTTGCTCTCGCCCGCATGCCAGGCGACCGTATCGAAGGGAACGCATTGGACGATGGTCCCGTCGCGACGGATGACAAGGTGGGCAGAGACCTTTGCCGACGGCTTCTTGAAGTAGGCGGCAATGTTCGAGGAGGGTCCCGAAGCTGTGTAGTGAATCACGAGAAAAACGGGCTTCATCGCGCCGCCGATGTTCGGCGACTTCTCGAAGTCTACATATTTCGTCCCGACGGCCAGCCGGTGATTGCGAACCACATATTCCATATCCTCGCCTCCCATCCTGTCACTTCGCGCGGGCGATATCCGTCACCTTCGCGCGAGGATACAATTTATCCATGTAGTTTGTAGTTATGCAATCTTGAATTGCAGATATCTTTCTTGACGTGAAAGTGGGAGTTGCGGGAATTGAATCATGGACGAGCCCATCGATTCCCCCACCAACGCGCACGAATATTCCGTCAGCGAGATCTCGATTGCGCTGAAACGGACGGTCGAGGAGGCGTTCGGCAATGTGCGCGTGCGCGGGGAGATCTCCGGCTATCGCGGCCCGCATTCCTCTGGACACGCCTATTTCTCGCTGAAGGACGACCGCTCGCGCATCGAGGCCGTCGTCTGGAAGGGCACGTTCGGCAAGCTGAAGTTCCGGCCCGAAGAGGGCATGGAGGTGATCGCGACCGGAAAGCTCACCACCTATCCCGGGTCGTCGAAATACCAGATCGTCATCGACAATCTGGAGCCGGCAGGTGCGGGCGCGCTGATGGCGCTGCTGGAGGAGCGCAAGCGCAGGCTCGCGGCGGAAGGCCTGTTCGACGCCGGTCGCAAGCAGCTCCTGCCCTATCTGCCCAGCGTGATCGGCGTGGTCACGTCACCGACCGGCGCCGTGATCCGCGACATTATCCACCGCATCTCGGACCGCTTTCCGCTGCATGTGATCGTCTGGCCGGTGCGCGTGCAGGGCGAGACGACCGGCGCGGAGGTGGCGAACGCGGTCGCCGGCTTCAACGCGCTGGCGGATGAAGGCGGGATTGCCCGACCCGACGTGATCATCGTCGCGCGCGGCGGCGGCAGCCTCGAAGACCTGTGGGGCTTCAACGACGAGGCGGTGGTGCGCGCGGTGGCGGCATCGGAGATCCCTGTGATCTCGGCCGTGGGCCACGAGACCGACTGGACGCTCATCGACCTCGCCGCAGACGTGCGCGCGCCGACGCCGACGGGCGCGGCCGAAATGGCGGTGCCGGTGAAGGCCGAGCTGGAAGCGACGCTCGCCTCTCTCGGCGCGCGGCTGCGCTCCTGTTCCTCGCGCAATCTCGACCGGAAGAAGCAGGCGCTCAGAAGTGCTGCGCGCGCCCTCCCCTCGCCCGACCAGCTCTTCGCCCTGCCGCGACGGCATTTCGACGAGAGCGCCGGTCGGCTCGACCGCGCGGCCACGGTTGGCGCGGAACGGCGCCGCGCGCGGCTCTCAGCCATCCGCCTCTCGCCGGCGACGCTGGAGCGCGGCATCGCCGAGGCCCACCGTCACCTGGCGCGGACGGCGGCACAGCTGCCGAGATGCGCCGGCGCCTATTTCGAGCGGCGCAGGCTGCGGCTGGACACCGCGGCACGTCGGCTCACTGTCGAGCCCTTCGCCCGGCGCAATGCCGACAACCGCCGGGTGCTGGAGCGGCTGGCGCTGCGCCTGCCGCGCGTGATCGACACGATGCTGGCGGAACGCCGCACGCGTCTTGGCCAGGCGACCAGGCTTGTCGATTCGCTGTCAGTAAAGGCAGTGCTCGACCGCGGCTTCGCGCTGGTGGAGCGCGAGGATGGCACGCTGGTCAAACGCGCCGCGGAAATTGCCGACGCGATGCGGCTCACCCTGCGCTTCGCCGACGGCGAAAAGGGCGCGGTCGCTGGAGATGGCGCCGCAACGACTGACTCGGCACGGGCGAAACCGAGGACGGGTGTTGCCAAGCCCAAAGCGGATCAGGGCAGCCTGTTCTAGAGCCTATAGAAGCGCGTGACGAATGTCCGGGCGCGGCGGCAACAGGCGCGCCAGATAGGCCATGCCGGCACACGACACCTGATCCTGGTCGGCAACGAGAAAATCGTGCGGCATGTGGCGGGTTTTCCCCGCCACCGCGTCGAGGGGGACGCGGACCGGGCGGGTGGCCTTTCCGTCGAACTGGAGCGCGACCGAGAAACTCCCGGCTTCGGCGACCTTCACCGCGAAGGTGCCGGCCTCGAAGGCCTCGCGCTGGTCCGTCGGGTTGACCAGGCCGGCATGGCTGCGCGGCAGGTAGCCGAACGTGTCGACGCGGGCGCGGACGCGGGGTAGGTCTTCTGCCAGAATCCGTTCGACTGCCTGTCCGAGATCAGTGCCCGAGAGCCGCACATTGCCATGCGGGTCTCGCTCAAGCATTTCGGGCGGAACGAGGTGCTCGACGAGGGAACGGCCATCGCGGTCCTGGACACCTTCCGACATCGCCACGATGCAATGGCCATGGCGACCGAGACTGCTGCGCACACCGTCGAGGAATCGCTCCCGATCGAAGGGACGCTCGGGCACGTAGACGAGATGGGGGCCACTTTCGGCATCGGCCCGCCACGCCGCCGACGCGGCAGTCAGGAAGCCTGCGTGGCGGCCCATGACGATGCCGACATAGATGCCGGGCAATGAGCGGAAATCGAGATCGGCGCCGGCAAAGGCGCCGGCGACGAACTCGGCCGCCGAAATGAAGCCGGGCGTGTGATCGTTTTCCACCAGGTCGTTGTCGATCGTCTTGGGCGCGTGGACGCAGGCGATCGTGCCTCCCGACGCCCGGGCGATCAGACTCTGCGTGCCGGCGGTGTCGTTTCCGCCGATATAGATGAAAGCGTCGGCCCCGGCGGCCCGCAATCCTTTGAGCGCTGCGTCGCAATAGGCGGCATCCGGCTTGTCGCGAGTGCTGCCGAGAGCCGCGCCCGGGGTCCGGGCAAGGCGCTCGATATCGGCAGCCGAAAGGGTGTGGAGATCGACCAGGTGTCCGTCGCGCAGTCCGCGGACGCCGTGCCGCGCCCCGAGGATACGCGCACCCGGATGACGCGTGCGGATCGCGGTAATGGCTCCAGCAAGGGTCTGATTAATCACCGCGGTCGGCCCGCCGCCCTGCGCGATCACGAACGTGCCGCTCATCGTCGCTCCCTCCCACTCCTGTCACCTACAGGCGGATCATCGATCCGGGAGCTTGGGCGTGCAGGCCGGCTGCGTCAACCGTGGGGACTGAAGAGTGGGTGAAACTGGGGAAAGGAATGGTACCGTTGCTCGGGATCGAACCGAGGACCTCCGGATCCACAATCCGGCGCTCTAACCATCTGAGCTACAACGGCACTGGGCCTGTCGGCGACGCAGGGTCCATACGTCGGGCGGCGGCATATTTCAAGGCTTTTCCCGGCCCGATCGTCGCGACCGCATCGCGGCCGGCCATGAAAGGGTAGTGCCGCTCCACAAACGGAAAAAGACCGGGGGGAGGACCCGGTCTTTTCCTTTGTTGGCCAGCGTAGCCGGCCACTGACCCCGAAGCGGCGGGAGGAGGATGCCGTCCGGGATTGCTTGGCGCCTGAACGTGTCAGGCGACCTTGAGTTCCTTCATCGTCTTCTCGAAGGCGGTTTTCACCGGCTTGGCGACGTCTTCCACGGCCTTGGTGGAGGCAGCCTGGAGGTCCTTGGCCTGCTCGACCGCGGACTCCACGCTCTTGCGCATCCAGGCGGTCTGCAGCTCGATGAACTCGGAGACCGACTTCACGCCGACGAGCGCCTCGAGATGCGAGAAGGTCGCATCGGCATTGGCGCGCATGGCGGAAATCGCCTTGAGCGACAGGTCGGCGCCGGTGGCGCGGGCGGTCTCGTAGGTGGATTCAAACGTCTTCTGCGCGTCTTCGGCACCGGACTTCAGCTTGGAGTAGACTTCCTTGGTCTGCTCCATGCCCTTCTCGGTGAAATCGCGCAGCTGCTCCGTCGCCTTCGACGCGTCGAAGCTGGGGAATTCGATGGTATCCTTGGCGGTCTTGCTCATCTTAATATCCTTGCTAGCGTTTCCTTAATGGCTCGGATGTGACTCGTGGTCCCTGTTCCGAACGACTGGTTTCAATATAGGACATATTTTTGTGCAGTGCAACATCTTTGTTGCAGTGCAGCGGAACCACCTCCCGCGATTAACCACGCAAGGCGAAACCGGCCCGGAAATGCGCAGGGAAGATGGACGCGGGACCGGGACTCCTATTATTAAAAATCCGTTAACTGCAGCTATTGGCGCGAGGGGTGGAGTATAGTGACGGTCGAGATGCCGACACGAGTCTATCCGTTCATAGACATTGCCGTGCTTGATTCCGTGCGACCGCATTTCCTTGCGGGCGACGCGGTGGTGATCCTCACCGTCGAGCTCGACAGCGTGATCTGGGCGAACGGGGCGGGCGCGGCCCTGCTCGGCTATGACGACATCGAGGAAGCGCGCGGTGCGGCATCCAACCTCGGCCTCTCGGCGCGAAGGCAGATTGCCGGCATGCCGGGCTTTCCCGCGATCGGCGCCAATCGAACCCTTATCGTGCGTGTCACGCAGCGGCTGAGCAGCCACGCGGTCGGCTTCCTCGCCAGCGAGATCGCGCTGCCGGACGGAACCCACGCGATCATGCTCGTCGCGCCGGATCTCGACGCAGCGAAGCGCAGCCCCGGGGAAATCGGCGCGCGGGTTATCCATGGCATCGGCGAGGCGGGCCATCACGCCGCCCTGATCGACGGCAGCGGCACGGCCATCGCGGCATCGCCCGGCTTCATTTCCGCCGGCCCGGGACATGCGGCCCTGGCCGAGCTTGCGGGCGACGTGCGCCAGGAAACCGATCGGCTGATCAAGCGCCTGGTTGCGATCGGCGACATGGCCTACCCTGTCGGGGTTGCCTATCTCTCGGACGATCCGGAACGGCACCTGGTCGTCGTCGTCGACGATCCTCAGCCGCTGGAATCGCCGGCTCCGGAAGTCTTTGACGCCGAACCGGAACCGGTGCTGGCAACCGCGCCGGAGCCGGCAACAGTCCCGGCGACGGCTCCGGCACTTTCGGCTCGCGACAGCGATGACTGGTTCTTCGACGACCTGCCGAAGGCCGCGCCGCCGCAGGCTCCTGCCGCACCCCTCGAGACGATCGCGGAAGACACGGTCACGGCCGATGTTCCCGAACCGGTCTCGCCTTCCGTCGAGCCGGACGCAGACTCGATCCTCGAAGCACCCGCGTTGCCGGAAAAAGCGGAGCCGGTCGCCGCAGCCGCGCCCGACATCGCGACACTTTTCCCGGTCGAAGAGGGTTCCGAAGACACAATTGAGGACGTCGTGAGCGCACTGGCGGCGGCGGAGGCCGCTCCTTCCGACATGACCCATGCGGTCGAAGAAGCCGAACAGGCAGTCGACGACGATCTCCCCGCGCAATCCGCGCCGCTTCCGTTCTCGCCCGAGGCGCCCGAAGAGGTGGAGCCGATTGCCGAAGCTTCGGCGGAGCACGCGGCACGTTTCCTGGTGGACGAGGATTTCGAAGACGCGATCGAGGATACCGGGAGCGTCCCGCCCACTGAGGAGGTCGTTCCCTCCGACGTGACTGATACGGTCGAGGTGGCCGACGGGGCGCCCGAGCACGATCTTTCCGATCTCGCGCAAGCGGCGCCGGCTTCCGCTTTGCCTGAGTCGCCTGCCGTCCAGGCCGAGGAGGAGCCGGCTCCCGCCGATACGACGTCGGCGGCGGACGTCGCGGGCTACGCCGTGTTCCAGCCCGATCTGCGGTCGGGTCCGGTTCGCTTCGTCTGGCGCACCGACGCGCAGGGGCGGTTCAGCACCATCTCCGAGGAATTCGCACGCAGCGTCGGATCGGCTGCCGCCGACATCGCCGGGAAACCGTTCCGCGAGGTCGCCGACGCCTTCGGCCTCGACCCGGACGGCGAGATCGCCGGCCTGCTGGAACGCCGCGACACCTGGTCCGGCCGCTCGGTGATGTGGCCGATCGAGGGGACGGACCTCAAGGTCCCCGTCGACCTGGCGGCCCTGCCGGTTTATGCGCGCGACCGGTCCTTCGAAGGCTTCAGGGGCTTCGGCGTGGTTCGCGTCGGCGATGCCGTGGTGGACGAACAGGCCGTCGGCCTGTCGCTCGGCTCGCGTCGCAGCCCACCCGCACAGGCGCTGCCCGCCGAGTCGACGCCCACCGAGCCTGCCGAGCCGCAGGACCCGTTTGCAGGCGAGGCACCGGCGATCGCCGTCGACGCGACACCCGAGCGGCGGCAGACGGACAAGGTCATCCGCCTCGCCGAACATCGCCCCCTCGTGGGGGAACGGGCGCTTTCACCGACGGAGAAGAATGCGTTCCGCGAAATCGGCGTAAGGCTGAAGGAGGCGGGCGCGGAGCCTCTTTCCGGCCAGGAAAGCCCGGCGGCGCAGCAGGACGGAACGGATGGGCCTGCGGCATTTGAAAGCCAGCAGGCCGACGAACCTGAGCCGCGTCTCACTTCGGACGATCTCGCCGCCGCCGACGAGGATGACGAATGGTATGACGATCCGCCGGACGAGTTCGACGGCGATGGCCTGATCGAGGACCATCTCGATCCGAGCGAACCCGAGCCGGATGAGTTCGTGCACGCCACCGACGATCGGGAATTCGCGGATCGGCCGGACGAAGCCAGGCAATCCATCGAGGACGAGCCGACTTCCGGGTTTTCCGCGGATACGGACGAGTATTCGCTGGCAGCCGATGAATACGAACATCCCGAGGACGACGACGCGGCCGCGGCACGCTCTGTCGACACGTCCGTTCTCGAGCGACTGCCGGTCCCGGTCCTGATCCATGCGGGCGACACGTTGCATTTCGCCAATCAGGAGTTCCTGGACCTCACCGGTTATGCCTCCCTGCGGGAACTGGAGCAGGGCGGTGGCCTGGATGCGCTGTTCGCCGACGAAAGCGACAGCCCCGGGCGGGATCCGGACGACCATCGCCGCCGGCTGCGCACACGCGGCGGCGAGGAGTTCCCGGTCGATGCGCTGCTTCAGTCGGTTCCGTGGAAAGGCGGCAAGGCGCTCTTGCTGGCGCTGAAGACGGCCCCCGCGACCGCGATACCGGCGGCGACCCTCGAGGAACTCAGCGAGCTGGAATCGCGCGTCAACGAGATGAGCACGATCCTCGACACGGCGACGGACGGGATCGTCATCATCGGCAATGACGGCTCGATCCGCTCGATCAGCCGCCCGGCCGAGGCCCTGTTCGGTTTCGACAGCACCGAGATCGCCGGCAAGCCGTTCGTCTCCCTGTTCGCGGTCGAGAGCCAGCGCGCCGCCCGCGACTATCTCAACGGCCTGTCCGACAACGGCGTGGCAAGCGTGCTCAACGACGGCCGCGAGGTAATCGGGCGCGAGGCGCAGGGCCGCTTCATCCCGCTGTTCATGACCATCGGCCGGCTGCCGGGCGCCAAGGGCTATTGCGCGGTGCTGCGCGACATCACGCAGTGGAAGCGCGCCGAGGAGGAACTGACCCAGGCGCGTGCCGAGGCCGAGCGGGCCTCCTCGCAGAAGACCGAATTCCTTGCCCGGATCAGCCACGAGATCCGCACGCCGCTCAACGCCATCATCGGTTTTTCGGAACTGATGATCGACGAGAAGTTCGGGCCGATCGTCAACGACCGCTACCGCGACTACCTGCGCGACATCAACAAGTCGGGCAATCACGTGCTCGACCTCGTCAACGACCTGCTGGACATCTCGAAGATCGAGGCCGGCGAGCAGGAGATGTCCTACGAGGCCGTCTCGCTCAACGAGACGCTTTCCGAAGCGGTCGCCATGCTCCAGCCGCAGGCCAACCGCAACCGGGTCATCATCCGCTCGTCCTTCGCCTCGCGCCTGCCGGACGTGGTGGCCGACCTGCGCTCGATCCGCCAGATCGCGCTCAATCTCCTGTCCAATGCGGTGCGCTACACGCAGGCCGGCGGACAGGTGATCGTCTCCACCGCCTACGAACCGACCGGCGACGTGGTTCTGCGGGTGCGCGACACCGGCGTCGGCATGTCGCAGGGCGAGATCGAACAGGCGCTGAAGCCCTTCAGGCAGATCAACGCGCTGAAGCGCCCGCGCGGCGACGGCACGGGCCTCGGACTGCCGCTGACGAAGGCGATGGTGGAGGCCAACCGCGCCCGCTTCGCCATCAGTTCGGCTCCGGGCGAAGGCACCATGGTCGAAATCGTCTTCCCGTCGACACGGGTGCTGGCCGGCTAAATCCGAACAAAAGAAGGTTAGTTAATAATTGCCGCGTCTTAACGTAATACAAATTGGAGAGGAGAATGGCTGACATAATTTTTCTTTGTTTTATTGTAATACTAGGAATATTGCTGATATTTGGTATATACGATGGTGTCTCTAAGAAAGAATCATCGAGAAGAACTTCAAGACTATTGTCAACCGACGGGGGCGCATATGGTCGAAACTTCATCTCAGAAGATGGCAAGCAGGGTTTAACGCTATCTGAAGATAGAAAATCGATCATTGTTTTTCAAAGTGGCTTTAAAAATAACATCGTCGCTAAGGACATAGTAACCGTAGAAGTACTGCGAGACGGCAGTGTGATTACTAAGACAAACCGAGGCTCTCAAGTGGGCGGGGCATTGGTAGGGGCGGCTCTTCTTGGCCCGCTCGGTCTACTGGTCGGCGGAGTGACCGGATCGAAAAAGCAGGTAGAAAGACTAAGGAGCTTAACGCTGCGCATTGTAATTCGAAACAACGTTAGACCCTACGTGGATGTGAAATTCTATGAAGGGCCGTCGGTGCCGGCGGATCATATTCGAGGTAAGATTCAAGAAGCTCAAGATGCTCTCTCCACGGTGCAATCTGTTATCTCCTAGATTCTAGATTCTAGATTCGGCCTCGAGCCCGAGAATTGACTAATAGCCCACTATTCGATTTCAAGCAGGCGCTGAAGCCCTTCAGGCAGATCAACGCGCTGAAGCGCCCGCGCGGCGACGGCACGGGCCTCGGGCTGCCGCTGACCAAGGCGATGGTCGAGGCCAACCGCGCCCGCTTCGCCATCAGTTCGGCTCCGGGCGAAGGCACGATGGTCGAAATCGTCTTCCCGTCGCAACGCGTCCTTGCCGGGTGACGAACCCGGGGCGGCCACAAGCCTCTGTAAACATGAGTGAAATTGTTTAGAATAGTTCTAAACAACTGAATTCGTTACCCTTTCCTTGACGAATGCCTATTTTCGAGACATTGAGGAGCCGCGCAGTCAAGTTTTCTGCGCCGGTGGGCCATACCGATCGCCCACAACGACCCCCCAAAGAAGGGCAGGAGACGATCATGATACGAGTTCTGGGACGCCCCGCCGCTGCATTCGCCGGCGTCGCTCTCGCCATCGGGCTGGCGGCTTCGGCCGCGTCCGCGCAGTCGGTCAATATCTATTCCTATCGCCAGCCTGACCTGATCAAGCCGGTGCTCGACGCCTTCACGGCGGAGACCGGGATCAAGACGGAAGTACTCTTCCTCGACAAGGGCCTCGAGGAGCGCATCGCCGCCGAAGGCGTCAATTCACCGGCCGACGTGATCCTCACCGTCGACATCGCGCGCCTCGCCAAGACGGTCGACGCTGGCGTGACCCAGCCGCTCGATGACGCCACCGTCAACGCGAACATCCCGGCCGAATACCGCGATCCCGCCGGCAACTGGTTCGGTCTGACCAAGCGCGCCCGCGTCGTCTACGCGTCGAAGGACCGCGTCAGCGATAGCGCCATCACCTATGCCGACCTCGCCGATCCGAAATGGAAGGGCAAGATCTGCATCCGCTCCGGCCAGCACGACTACAATCTGGCGCTGATCTCGGCGGCGATCGCGCATTGGGGCAAGGCGAAGACCGAGGAATGGCTGAAGGGCGTGAAGGCTAACCTCGCCCGCAAGCCCGACGGCGGCGACCGCGACCAGGCGAAAGCCATCGCGGCCGGCGAATGCGACATCGCGCTCGGCAACACCTATTACGTCGGCCTGATGATGACCAACGAGAAGGACCCCGAGCAGAAGGACTGGGCGAAGGCCATCAAGGTCGTCTTTCCGACCTTCGAGAGCGGCGGCACGCATGTGAACGTGTCGGGCGTCGCGCTGGCCAAGAACGCGCCGAACCGCGACAATGCGGTCAAGCTCATCCAGTTCCTGTCGTCTGAGAAGGCGCAGCAGGTCTATGCCGAACAGGTCTTCGAATACCCTGTCGAGCCGGGGCTGGCGCCGTCCGAAATCGTCAGCGGCTTCGGCAAGCTGACGGCGGACACGCTGCCGCTCGCCGACATCGCGAAGAACCGCAAGGCCGCCTCCGAAATGGTCGACCGGGTCGGCCTCGACGATGGCCCGGCGAGCTGAGGCAGGCTACAGTTCGAAAAATGAAGGCCGGGCGGGGCAACCTTCCCGGCCTTCGCCGTGACGGGGAACTTCATGGCATTCGCTGAACAGGCAAGACCTGGCCGCCCGTTGCGCGTCCGCCGGCCGCGACACGTGCTTGCGCTTCTGCCCGCGATCATGATCGCCGCGGCGGTGCTTGCGCCCATCGCCGCGATCGGCTTCATCGCGCTCTCGGGCAGCGGCGAGGACTGGCCGCATCTGCTGCGCAACGTCCTGCCCGGCGCGTTGCAGACGACCGCGCTCCTGCTCTTCCTGGTGACGCTCGGCACCGCCTCCATCGGCGTCGTCAGCGCTTGGCTGGTCGTGGCGTTCGATTTTCCTTTGCGGCGACTGCTGTCATGGGCGCTGGTACTGCCTTTCGCGGTACCGCCCTATCTCGCGGCCTATGCATTCGCCGAGTTCTTTCATTTCTCAGGCCCGGTGCAGAGCGCACTGCGCGCCCTGTTCGGGTTCCAGACGCGGGCCGACTACTGGTTCCCCGACATCCGCTCGACGGCGGGCGCGGCGCTCGTTCTGTCGGCCGTGTTGTTTCCATACGTCTACATGACGACGCGCATCGTTTTCATCATGCAGGGCCGCAACATCGCCGACGTCGCGCGCACGCTGGGGGCCTCGCCGTTCAAGGTGCTGACGCGCATTCTCCTGCCGGTGGCGAAGCCGGCGATTGCGGCGGGCGTCGCGCTGGTGCTGATGGAGACGCTGAACGACATCGGCGCGTCCGAATATCTCGGCGTGCGCACCCTCACCTTCTCCGTCTATTCGACCTGGCTCAACCGCGGCAGCCTGGAGGGCGCTGCCCAGATCGCCGTGCTGATGCTTGCCCTCGTGTTCGCCCTGCTGTGGGCCGAGCGCTGGGCCAGGCGAAACCAGCGCTTCCATTCCGCGCGCGCCACGCAGATGAGGGTGCGGCCGCCGCGAACGGTGCTGCGCGGCTGGAAGGCACTGCTCGCGACAACCGCCGCCACGCTGCCCGTGCTTGCCGGGTTCGGCGTCCCGCTTTACGTCTTCGGGCGCTATGCTCTGCGACGGCTCGACCAGTTCTCCGACCCCGCGCTCGGCAGCGCACTCTTTCACAGCATCGTCGCAGCGTCCGGCACGGCGGCCATCACGGTGGCCGCCGCCCTCCTGCTCACGTATGCGGTTCGGCTCGCCCGCACCCGCGAAATGGCGATGCTCGCGAGGCTCGCGACGCTGGGGTACGCCCTGCCCGGCACGATCCTCGGCCTCGGCCTGCTGTTCGTGCTGGCGCGGTTCGACAACACGGTCGATGCGTTGGCGCGAACCTATCTCGGCATATCGACGGGACTTCTGATCTCCGGATCCGCGGCAGCCGTGATCATCGCCTGCTCGCTGCGATTCCTGGCGCTTGCCGAAGGGTCGATCCGCTCCGGCATCGAAAAGCTCCCTCCCAACCTCGACGAAGCGGCGCGCAGTCTTGGCCGCACCCCGGCGAAAAGCGCGTTGACGGTGATCCTGCCGCTGCTCGGACCGGCCATCTTCACGGCGACGGTGCTGGTGTTCGTCGACACGATCAAGGAACTGTCGGCGACGATCCTGCTCAGGCCCTTCGGGTTCAACACGCTCGCGACCTTCGTCTACGAGAACGCCTCGCGCGGGGTGGTCGAGGACGGAGCGATTGCCGCCCTCACCATCATCGCGACGTCGCTCGTACCGGTCGCATTGCTCTCCGGTGCGCTGATGCGCGACCGGGAGGCGTCGCTCTGAAAACGGCGAAGCCTCCCCTGTTCTGCCTTGATCGGAACCCGATAGGCAAAAAAAGAGGCGCCTGAACGGGCGCCTCAATGGAATTTGCTGTCACACGGGGCTTGAGCGAATGGGGCTGGATCCGAACTCGCCGGATGCAGGGATTTCTCCCTCAAGTTAGCTTGGACTATCGCGGCGGCTTCTTAACAACTTATTACCGGACCGCATCGATATTTACGGAAGTGTACCAGAGCTGAAGTCTAGGTAAATTTCCGCGTCATACATTGTTAACCAAGCTGGCGGTCAGCCGCGCAGCGCCGGCAGGTCGTGGAACAGCTCCAGCGCTTCCGGATTGGCCAGCGCCTCCTTGTTCTTCACCGTCCGGCCGTGAACGACGTCGCGCACCGCCAGTTCGGTGATCTTGCCCGATTTGGTGCGGGGAATGTCGGCGACCTCGACGATACGGGCGGGGACATGGCGCGGCGTTGCGCCGGTGCGGATCTTCGCCTTGATCCGCTTCTCCAGGTCCTCGTCAAGGACCACGCCCGACGCCAGGCGGACGAACAGCACGACGCGCACGTCGTTGTCCCAGTCCTGCCCGATGCAGATCGCCTCGAGGATTTCGGGCATCTGCTCGACCTGATTGTAGATCTCCGCCGTGCCGATTCGAACGCCGCCGGGATTGAGCGTCGCGTCGGAGCGGCCGTGGATGACCATTCCGCCATGCGCGGTCCATTCGGCGAAATCGCCGTGGCACCAGACATTGTCGAAGCGGTCGAAATAGGCGGCGTGATACTTGGCGCCGTCCGGATCGTTCCAGAACATCACCGGCATGGACGGGAAGGCACGCGTGCAGACGAGCTCGCCCTTTTCGCCGACGACGTGCTTTCCGTCGTCGTCCCACACGTCCACGGCCATTCCGAGGCCCGGACCCTGGATCTCGCCGATCCAGACCGGCTTCAGTGGCACTCCCAGGACAAAGCAGGAGACGATGTCCGTGCCGCCCGAAATCGACGCCAGGTGCACGTCCGGCTTGATGGCGTCGTAGACATAGGCGAACCCTTCCGGCGAGAGTGGCGAGCCGGTCGAGGAGATGACGCGCACTGTGGAGAGGTCGTGCGTGTCCTTCGGCGCAAGGCCGGCCTTGCGCAGGGCGTCGATGAATTTCGCCGAGGTGCCGAAATAGGTCATCTTCTCGGCCTGGGCGAAGTCGAACAGCACGTTGCCGTCCGGATGGAAGGGCGAACCGTCATAGAGCAGCAGGGTGGCGTTGGACGCCAGCGCCGAGACCAGCCAGTTCCACATCATCCAGCCGCAGGTGGTGAAGTAGAAGACGCGGTCGCCGTCCTCGATGCCGGCGTGGAGGCGATGCTCCTTCACATGCTGGATCAGCGTGCCGCCGGCCGAATGCACGATGCATTTCGGGATGCCGGTCGTGCCGGAGGAGAACAGGATGTAGAGCGGATGCGAGAAGGGCAGCCGCTCGTAGACGATGTCCGTGGCGCCAAACCCCTCGACCGCCGCCTCCAGGGTCATCGCATTGGGCAGGTCGGTGACCGCCTGAGCCGCCGTGCCGAGATAGTCGACGATGATCGCCCGGCGCACCGTGGGCAGCTGCTTCAGAACCCCCTTGACCTTGCCGGTGACGTTGTTCTGCTTGCCGTTGTACCAGTAGCCGTCCGGCGCGACGAAGATCACCGGCTCGATCTGGCCGAAGCGGTCGAGCACGCCCTGCTCGCCGAAATCGGGCGAACAGGACGACCAGATCGCGCCGAGCGAGGTTGCGGCCAGCATGCAGGCCACCGTCTCGGGCATGTTGGGCATCATCGCGGCTACGCGGTCGCCCGGTTTGACCCCGGCGGCGGAAAAGGCCTGCTGCAGTCGCGACACCAGCGCGCGCAGTTCATCCCACGACATCCGCCGCGAGACCTTGTCTTCGCCCTTGAAGACGATCGCATCACCGGCGCCGCGCCTTTTCAGGAGGTTCTCGGCAAAGTTCAGCTTCGCATCGGGAAAGAAGGACGCACCGGGCATGCGGTCGCCGTCGACCAGAACCCGCGAACCCTTTTCGCCCACGATGCCGGCAAAATCCCAGACCAGGCTCCAGAACTCTTCGCGACGATCGATCGACCAGCGGTGAAGATCGTCGAAGCCGGCAAGCGGACCCGCGCCGGACACCTCGGCCTCGCGCATGAAGCGCGTCATCGGTGCGGACTGGACGGCAGCGGAGGAAGGGGTCCACAGCGGCTGGGAAGCGGGCATGACGGTCTCTCCAGGAAGCGACGGCGTTATGCATGCCGCATCATTCGAGGGCAAGTCGCAAGAATACGTACCACCTGTGAGCAACAGCCTTCGCCGGGCCACAAACCCTTGAAATGACGCTTCCTTACGATAAACCGGGCATGCCGGCGGCTGCAGTGGCCGGCATTGAGGATCTATGCCGGCTCCTATTGTCAGGAAAGCCATCTGGGCAATCGTCGCGGCCTGCGTCGCGGTTGTGCTCGTGCTTGCCTCCTTGCCTCTCGTCGCGTCCACCCAGATCGTGCGGACACGCATATCGCAGGAACTGTCGGCGCGGTCGGGCTATCGCGTCACGCTTGGCGAAGCGCCGGACCTCGTCCTGTTCCCTTCGCTGAAAGCCGTCCTCAACAATGTCAGCTTCAGGCGATGGGACGACGCCAACGCTCCGGCGGTGCTGGAAACCGAGAGGCTGCAGGTGAACCTGTCGGCCTGGCAGGCGCTGCTCGGCCGGATCGACTTCAGCACGGTCACGCTGGAGCGCCCCCTCTTGCGGGTAGAGCGGGCCGGCGACGGCTTCCACCTGCCGTTTCTGCCGGACCGCGGCCGTGTCAACGACATCCTGCGCGCCCCCGGAACTAGCGCACCGCCGAAAGGACCGGCGCTTGGGACGATTCACTTCTCCGAAGGCCGTCTCGTCGGCAGCGAGGACGGCGGGGACATCGCAACCGGACTGACCGGCACGGCGCAATGGGAAACCGCGAATTCGTCGGCACTGCTCAATGGCGGCGGCGTGTGGCGGGGCGAACCGGTAAAATACGCGCTGCTGATCGATGCCCCGTTGAAACTCGCCGCCCAGGACGCGAGCGCGGTGACGGTCTCCTTCGAATCCGATCCGTTCAAGGCATCCTTCTCCGGCATGGTTTCGCGCCGTGAGGGATTGGCATTCGACGGATCGCTGGCCGCCAGCTCGCCATCCGTGCGGCGCGCGCTCGAGTGGTCGCAGGCGCAGATAAGTCCGGGGGCGGCCATGGGCGCCTTCTCGCTCACCGGCAAGGCGACCGGTGGGAAGGACAACCTGAAGCTCGCCGACGCACGCCTGTCGATCAACGAAAACCCAGGCGTGGGCGCGCTCGAGTTCGCCTTTGCTGGTCCGGTTCCAAGCATATCCGGCACACTGGCCTTCGACACGCTCGATCTCGGGCGCTTCCTTTCGGCCTTCGCGAGCCCGCTCGATCACGCCTCGCGCCGGCCTGTCTTCGACCTTGAATTCACCGACCAGATCAGCCTCGATTTGCGGCTTTCCGCGGGCAGCGCGACGGGCGGCGGCATCCCCTTGACCGATGTCGCCGCAACTGCCCAGGTGCGCGCGGGCTTCGCCGCGTTCGACATCTCGGACGCGACCGCTCTCGGGGGCGAGATCCAGGCCGGATTCCGCGTCGACAGGAAGCCCGAGGGTGAGATCGGCGAAATGAGAGTTTCGGCGGTCGGAATCGATTGGGCGCAGATGGCGGAGCGGATCGGCTGGAGCCGTAATGCGCCGCAGGCGAAAGGGTCGCTCAACGTTGTGCTCAGAAGCCCGATCACCGACATGGCATCCTTGCCATACACGACCGAGGGGACGATCAGCGCCAAGCTGGGCGCCGGCTCGGTGAGGGATTTCGACTTCGCCAAGCTCGTATCGAACAAGCCGGGCAGCGGCTTCTTCCCGCTCAGCGCAGTAGGCGGCGGCTCGCTCGCGATCGAAGGTGCCGAGTTCAAGGCCGCCGTCGGCAATGGCGTCGCGCGGATCGATATGGCGAAGGCGTGGACGGCGAGCGATATCCTCACCCTCGAAGGAATAGTGCCCTATGTCGGGCGCAGCCTGGCGCTGTCGCTCAAGGCCGACAAGCGCGTCGCGCCGGACGCCCCGCGCGATCCGGACAGCGCCCAGTCCTACTTTATCGGCGGGTCCTGGGACGCGCCCTATGTTTCGGCCGTGCTGGCGCCCGCCGAACCCTGAGGGCCGAGCCGCGCGGGCGATTCAACTTGCCGGCGAATCGCGCTAGTGTGGCGCGGGGGATTTCGCGGAATGTTCAGGATCATCTCCGGCGCGTTCAAGATAGTCGTCATCTCGCTTCTGACGGGGGCGGCGCTGTCCGCGCTCGACCTGTCGGCCGCGGATATCCTGATCGAACTCGGCCTCACGCCCGAACGCGTCATGGAACTGCTGCAAACCGGCGCAGCCTGGGCGCTGCCCAACATCATCCTGGGCTCGATGGTGATCGTGCCGGTCTGGCTGGTCGTGGCGCTGCTCAGACCGCCGAGGGGACCTTAGCCTCGGTTGGCAGCCTGTTCGTCACGCAGCCGCTGAACTTCGCGTCGCTTGTTGACGAGCGACGCGATGATGACGCCGGTGGCGACGATGCCGATCAGGATCGTGCAGGCGGCATTGATCTCGGGCGTCACGCCAAGGCGTACCTGGCTGTAGATCTTCATCGGCAGCGTGGTGGCGCCCGGTCCTGACGTGAAGCTTGCGATGACGAGGTCGTCCAGCGACAAGGTGAAGGCTAGCATCCAGCCCGAGATGACCGCCGGCAGGATGACCGGCAGCGTGATCTGGAAGAACGTCTTCACCGGCGTCGCGCCGAGATCCATCGCCGCTTCCTCGAGCGACCGGTCGAAGGTCATCAGCCGCGACTGGACCACGACCGCGACGAAACACATCGAAAAGGTGATGTGCGCGAGCGTGACGGTCAGGAAGCCGCGGTCGAGGCCGATCGCCACGAACAGCAGCAGCAGCGACAGGCCGGTTATGACCTCCGGCATGACCAGCGGCGCGAACACCATGCCTGAGAACAGAACCCGGCCGCGGAAGCGGGTGTAGCGGGTGAGCGCAAGCGCGGCCATCGTGCCCAGGATCGTGGCGAAGGTGGCGGAAAGCACGCCTACGCGGGCCGTGACCCAGGCCGCGTCCATGAGGCTCTGGTTGCGGAAAAGCTCGCCGTACCACTTGGTCGAGAAGCCGGCCCAGACGGTGACGAGCTTGGACTCGTTGAACGAGAAGATGATGAGCAGCACGATCGGCAGATAGAGGAAGGCGAATCCGAGCACGATCGAGGCGATGTTGAAGCGGGACCAGGTCGCGTTCATGTCAGCGCCCCTGCTCCTGCGCCTTGGCCTGCGCCTGCTGGAAGAACATCATCGGCACGACCAGCATCAGCAGCAGGATCACCGCCACCGCCGACGACACCGGCCAGTCGCGGTTGGAGAAGAACTCGTTCCACAGCGTCTTGCCGATCATCAGCGTCTGCGAGCCGCCGAGCAGATCGGGGATGACGAACTCGCCTGTCGCCGGGATGAAGACCAGCAGGCAGCCGGCGACGATGCCCGGCATGGCAAGCGGGAAGGTGATTTTCCAGAAGGCCGAGATCGGCGGGCAGCCGAGGTCCTGCGCCGCCTCGATCAGCGAGTAGTCCATCTTCTCCAGCGCCGAATAGAGCGGCAGGACCATGAACGGCAGGTAGGAATAGACGATGCCGATGAAGATCGCGCTGTGAGTGTTGAGGATAATCAGCGGCTGGTCGATGATGCCCGTCCAAATCAGGAACTGGTTGAGCAGGCCTTCCGGCTTGAGAATGCCGATCCAGGCGTAGACCCGGATCAGGAAGCTGGTCCAGAACGGCAGGATCACCAGCATCAAAAGCAGCGGGCGCACGGTCGCAGGTGCGCGCGCCATGCCGTAGGCGATGGGAAAACCGATCAGGAGCGCGAAGAAGGTCGAGATGGCGGCGATGACGACGCTCGAGACATAGGCGTTGAAGTAGAGCGGATCGTCGGTCAGCCAGAGATAGTTGTCGAAGGAGAATTCCCTGAAGCTCTCCCACAGTCCCGAAATCCCGCCCGCCAGATCGAAGGTCGGCGAATAGGGCGGCATCGCGATCGCGGTCTGCGACAGCGATATCTTGAAGACGATCAGGAACGGCACGAGGAAGAGGATAAGCAGCCAGGCATAGGGGATGATGATCACCAGCCTGCCGGTGAGCGCGGCCAGCCATGTGCCCTGCTGCGTCGCGGCTGCCTGGGAAGCCGGGGGGACCGTGGCGAGCGTCGTCTCAGCCATGTTCGCGGCCTTTCGGCATCGGAGGCACGACGACCATTACCGTGGCGGCGCTGTCCATGTCGCCCCCTATCTCGTCAACACGACGCCAGCGTCGGGCGCGAAGGAGATCCACGCCTTGTCGTTCCAGCTCAGCGGATCCTCGGTGATGCGCGAACTGTTGAGCGCGCTCGCCTTGACGACCTGACCGTCGACAAGCCGGACGTGATAGACGGTCATGTCGCCGAGATAGGCCAGGTCGTAGATCTCGCCTTCCATGACATTGGCCGCGCCGTCGGGCTTCCTTGAGGAAACCTTGATCTTCTCCGGCCGGATCGCGAAGGCGACTGTGCTCCCCGCGGTCGCGTCGCCCGCGTTCTCGACCCGGATCTCAGCCCCGCTCGCGCCGGTGATCGTCGCGGTCTTTTCCGATCGCTCTGCGACGGTGCCTTCCAGCATGTTCACGTTGCCGACGAAATTGGCGACGAAGCGCGAAACCGGCGCTTCGTAGACCTCGGCCGGCGTCGCGACCTGCATCACCTGCCCCTTGTCGAGGATGGCGATGCGGTCGGCCATGGTCATCGCCTCTTCCTGGTCGTGGGTGACCACGACGAAAGTGAGACCGAGGTTCTGCTGCAGGTCCATCAGCTCGAACTGGGTTTCCTCGCGCAGCTTCTTGTCGAGCGCGCCCAGTGGTTCGTCGAGCAGCAGCACTTTCGGTCGCTTGGCGACCGAACGCGCAAGCGCGACGCGCTGTCGCTGGCCCCCGGACAACTGGTGAGGCTTGCGCTTGGCGAACTGCTCGAGTTTCACCAGCTTCAGCATGTCGGCGACGCGCTTGTCGATATCGGCCTTCGGCATGCCTTCCTGCTTCAGGCCGAAGGCGATGTTCTGCTCCACCGACATATGCGGGAAGAGCGCGTAGGACTGGAACATCATATTGACGGGCCGCCTGTAGGGCGGGATGCCGCGCAGATCCTGGCCGTCGAGCAGGATGCGGCCGGACGTCGGTTCGTCGAAGCCGGCGAGCATGCGCAGAAGCGTGGACTTGCCGCAGCCTGATGCGCCGAGAAGGGCGAAGAACTCCCGCTCATAGATCGTCAGCGACAGGTCGTTGACCGCGGTGAAGTCGCCGAACTTCTTGGTGACGTTCTCGAACACGATATAGGGCTTCGCCGCCGGGTCGGTCCACGGCGAGAAGCTTCTGCGGATGCTGCCAAGCGATTTCATGTGCTACCCAGGTCCCCAATCCCGGAAATGAAAAGCCCCGGCGACGCCGGGGCTTTCCTGATCATTGTCCAGAGACGATCTTGGTCCAGCTCCGGGTGATGAGGCGCTGCGTCTTCGGATCGTAAGGCAGCGTGATGAAGAGCTTCGCCATCGTCGCATCGTCCGGATAGATCGCCGGATCGTCCAGAACCTCCTTGTCGAGAAGGGCCTGCGACGCCTTGTTGCCGTTGGCGTAGAAGACGTAATTCGACGCCTTCGCCGCGACTTCCGGCTTCATGATGTAGTTGATGAAGGCATGCGCCTCGTCGACGTGCTTGGCGTCGGCCGGGATCGCCAGCTGATCGAACCACATCTCCGCACCTTCCGACGGGATCACATAGGCGATCTCGACGCCCTGGTCGGCCTCGGCGGCGCGGTCGCGCGCCTGGAACATGTCGCCCGACCAGCCGACGGCCAGGCAGATGTCACCGTTGGCCAGCGCATTGATGTATTCGGAGGAATGGAATTTGCGGACATAAGGCCGGATTGAGAGCAACAGCTCCTCGGCCTTGGTGATCTCGGCCGGATCGCGGCTGTCCGGATTGAGGCCCAGATAGGCGAGCGCGGTCGGGATGATCTCCTGCGGCGCGTCGAGCATGTAGACGCCGCACTCGTTGAGTTTTTTCATCGATTCCGGATCGAAGACGGTTTTCCAGCTGTCGATCTTGTCGACGCCGAGAACGTCCTGGATCTTCTTGACGTTGTAGCCGATGCCGGTCGTGCCCCACATGTAATTGACCGAATAGGCGTTATCGGGATCGTATTTCGCCGTCTGCGTCGCCACCACGTCCCACATGTTGGAGATGTTCGGCAGCTTCGTCTTGTCGAGCTTCTGGAAGACGCCGGCCTGGATCTGGCGGGCGAGGAACGCGCCGGTCGGAACGACGACATCGTAGCCGGTTCCGCCCGCGAGCAGCTTGGTTTCGAGGATCTCGTTGGAATCGAACACGTCGTAGACGACCTTGATGCCGGTTTCCTTGGTGAAGTCCTCAAGGATGGAATCGTCGATGTAGTCCGACCAGTTGTAGACGTTGACGACCTTGTCCTGAGCGAAGGCCGAAAAAGCGAAGATGCCTGCCAAGGTCGTCGCGGTCGCGAGCCCGATAGCTTTGCGCATCGAGTATTCTCCTCTGATTGCCCCAATCCCGGCTCGCACAGCGGTCCTTCACGGCCAGGTTAGAACGCAGCCTATTGGCGTTTTCGCAGTGCGGCAAGCCTTGAATCCAAGACGGAACGGCAACCGAGGGCCGCCTCAGCGCGGCGAGGGAACGCCTGTGACGCCGGGTCGCTGCGGCCGCGCCTGGCGGCGGAATTCGAGGGCGATATGGACGAGGAGTGCTGCGAAGATGACCGTTCCGCCGATGACGGTCCGCGCCGAGGGCGTCTCACCGTGGATCAGCCAGACCCAGACGGGGCCGAGGACGGTTTCGAGCGTGCCGAGGAGTGCCGCAAAGGCGGCCGGGATCAGCCGGGCGCCCGTCGCGAACAGCGCGAGCCCCAGGCCCAGATTCAGCGCGCCGAAGGCGAACAGCCATGCCATGTCGACTGCGCCCACCGCGAAGGCGGACGCCTGGGTCGCGGCGAAGGCGGCCGCGATCAGCGTGCCGAGGCAGGTCGCCGGCGTCATGCGCACATGGGCGAAACGGCGAGTGATGACCGTCGCCGAGGAGAAGGCGACGGCAATCAGCAGCGCCAGACCGTCGCCGATCGGAGAGACGTCGCCGGTGAAGGATTCCGAGACCATGATGGCGACGCCCGCGATCACCACGGCGATGGCAAGCCAGGTGGCAAGCGAGACTTTCTCGCGGAAGATGATCCAGCCCATCAGCGCCGCGAGCAGCGGCACGCCCGCCTGCATCAGGACGATATTGGCAACGGTAGTATAAGCGAGCGCGACGACGAAGGAGGTGGACGCTACAGCGAAGCAGATGCCGACGGCTAGCCCGGGCAGGCCCATGTTCCTGAACAGTGCTATCGTGCCGCGCATGCCGTCGCGCCACAGCATGAATCCAATCAGGAAAGCCGCAGCCCAGATGGAGCGCCAGAAGACCATGGTCCAGCTGTCCGCCTCGATAAACCGCGCGATCGCGCCGCCGAAGCTCCAGAAGAGCGCCGACAGTGTGACCAGGATGAACCCCAGCCGTTCGTCGCCGCGCGAGGGCGAAGCCTGTTTTGCCGTCTCTGCCATGGTCAGATGCCGTCTTGCCGACCGTCGGATTGCGTGGGCCGGGCGAATCTCCCTATCGCGTTAGAGCAGAAGCGTAAGGCTCGCGTGATCCAGCCCGCGCTTTGGTTTGTATCACCTGCGACACGGAGTCCATGGCAGCCCCTTCGCGCTCGACCGCCGTCCTCACCCTCCTGCTGGCGCTGCCGGCGGTTCTGCTCGTTGCCGGGCTGGCGGGTGGCGAGCCGTGGCGTTTCGCGATCCGCCCGTCGGGCGATATCGCAACCAAGCTTCTGGTCCTCACGCTCTCGACCTCCCCCCTTCGCCTGCTCTTCCCGCATCACCGCTTGACGGCCTGGTTAGTCTCGCGCCGGCGGATCTTCGGGCTCTCGACATTTTTCTATGCCCTGTTCCACCTCGTGGTCTTTTGCGCCAGCATCGGCCGGCTCGACTGGATACTGCAGGGCATGGCCTTCGCCTCGATGTGGACCGGCTGGATCGCCTTCGGCCTCCTTGCAACGGTCGCGTCGATCTCCAATGCCGCCGCCATGGCCCGTCTCGGCCGTTGGTGGAAGCGGATCCAGAGGCTTGCCTATCCCGCCGCCCTGTTGACGCTGGCGCACTGGCTGCTGCTCAGCCGTTCGCCGACCGAGGCGCTGCTCCACGCCGCGCCGGTCGCGGCGCTGTGGATTGCCGTCGCAGCGCAGCGATTGTCCTCGGCAGCATCGGCGGCTAACAATCGCAGACGATAACCGGGATGAACCCGGAGCGAGGAAACGTCATGCAGGCAGCCTGGTACGAAAGGAACGGCGCGGCGGCGCAGGTTCTCAATGTCGGCGAGATGGACATGCCCGAGCCCGGACCGAACGAGGTGCGGGTCAAGATCCACACGTCCGGCGTCAATCCGTCGGACGTAAAGAGCCGCCGCGGGCGGCCGCCGATGTTTCCACGGATCATCCCGCATTCGGACGGGGCGGGCGTCATCGATGCCGTCGGCAAGGGCATCGACCATACCCGCATCGGCGAGCGCGTCTGGATCTGGAACGCGCAGTGGAAGCGCTCTTTCGGGACGGCGGCGGAGTATTGCGTGCTTCCCTCCGAACAGGCCGTGCACCTCCCGAAGCGGGTCGACTTCGCCGCCGGCGCCTGCCTCGGCATCCCCGCGCTCACGGCCCTTCAGGCCGTCCGCCACCTCGGTCAGATCGGCGGCAAGACCATTCTCATCACCGGCGCGGGGTCGTCGGTCGGCTACTACGCATCGCAGTTCGCCAAGGCGCGCGGAGCGCGCGTGATCGGCACGGCGTCGGCGGCCAAGGCCGAACATGCGCGCCACGCGGGAGCGGACTTCGTGGTCGACTACCAGGCCAAGGACGTCGCGAGCGTGGTGAAGCATCTAACCCAGGGCAAGGGTGTCGACGGCATCATCGACATGGACCTGTCGTCGACGGCCAAGCTGATCGCCGAGGCGGTGATGGTGCCGCACGGGACGATGGTCTGCTACGGCTCGAACCAGGCAGGCGACATCGCGCTCAATTTCCCCGCGCTTTTATGGAACAGCTATACGCTCAAGTTCTTCCTGGTCTACGACCTGAAGCCGGAGGAGCGCCGGGCGACGACCGCCGAACTGACCAAATTCCTCGAGGACGGCGGTATCAAGCACTCGGTCGGCCCGCGCTTCCTCCTGCGCGACATCGCGAGGGCGCATGAGGAGGTCGAGGCCGGCACGGCGATCGGCAATGTGGTGCTGGATATCGCCTAGCATGAACCTATGGTATTCATGATTGAATACGTCGGAGAAAGCCATGAACCATTCTCTGCGGAACGCCATCCGAGAAGTGGAAGCGTTGCCGGAAAAGGATCAGGAAGAGATCGCCATTGCTCTCCACCACATGGCTGTCCGGAAACGGATAGACGCGCGACTGGATGCCGCCCTTCGGCGCGGAGGGGAAATGCCGGCTGAGGTCTTCTACGCAGAGCTTCAGCAGAAGTATGGCGAGTGAGGTCGTCTGGCTCGAGGAAGCGCGGGAGAACCTCGACGAGATCATCGCGCAAATAGCGGAAGCCAATCCTTCGGCCGCGCGAAAGTATCGAGCAGGTGTCGTCAATGCGTGCAGAAAGCTTGTTGACTTTCCTCGATCGGGCCGACGCTATAACGACTTATTCCGAGCAGTGGTCTTTCGCAACCATATCATCTTTTATCAAGTCATCGGCGGCGCCGATCGTGTCCACATCGTGATGGTTATCGATGCGCGACGGGACGTTGACGGTATCGTCCTCGACTTGCTCACCTGAAATCAAACGCGCTCAGCCCCGTCACCATCTCGTCCAGCCCGAGCGGCCGCGTCACCGGCGGTTCGGCCCGTGCCAGGCAGCCGGAGCGCTCGCAGAGCCGGCAGGCCGGGCCGATCGGCGTGGCGGGAACGTGTCCGGGCTTCGAGACCGTTCCCGGCGCAGCACCGGGAAGCGCGGTCGAATAGACGATCTCGTCCTTGAAGCCGATGTCGCAGCCGAGCAGCAGCGCGGTGCGGCGCGGACGCTCGTTGAAGGCACCCTGCGGACCTTCGAGCGTGCGGGCAATCGTCAGGAACTCAGCACCGTCGGGCATCTCGACTGCCTCGACCAGGATCTGGGACGGCTGGGCGAAGGCCGCATGCACCGGCAGTTTCGGGCAGCCGCCGCCGAAGCGGGCCTGGGGAAATCCCTGTGCGCCTGACTTGCGGAAGCGGTGGCCGGCATTGTCGACTTCGAGCATGAAGAAGGGAACGCCCTGCGCGCCCGGCCGCTGCAGCATGGTCAGCCGGTTCGCCGCCTGCTCGAAGGACACGCCGAAGCGCGAGCGCAGCACGTCGATGTCGTAGCGCGAGCGCTGCGCAGCGGCATGGAAGGCGCCGTAGGGCATCATCAGCGCATGGGCGGCATAGCGGGCGAGTTCGAAGCGGCCGAGCCGCCGCGCCTCGTCGGAGGACAGTTTGAGCGCCTGGAGCTCGGCGCCGATCGCGACGCCCATGCGCACGAGACAAGCTTCCATCGCCACCTCGCGCAGCTGGTCGAAGGGCGACAGGCGCTCCGAGATGAACAGGCGCTGCGAATGGCGGTCGTAGCGTCGGCGCCAGTTCGGCATGGTCGCGACCGGCAGGACGCGCACCACGATGCCGGCCTCGCGCTTCAGCCAGGCCTTCAACGCGCCGAGCAGGTCGTCGCCGGGCTGGAGCAGCGCGGTAAATGCGTCCGCCTCCTCCTCGATCGAGGCGAAGTGATTTGCCCGCCGCTCGAACACTTCATGCACCTCGTCGATCGGCAGGCGCGCCGACGACAGCGCGGTGGCGCGGCCGTCGCGGGCGAGCATTTCGGAAAGATCCGACAGGCGCTCGGCCTGTTCGCGGTAGGCGCGGAAGAGCTTGATCACGCCCGACGAGACGTTCGGCGCAGCTTCGGCGATCTCGAGCAGTTCCTGGTCGCCCGGCAGTTCGCCCGCCAGCAGCGGATCGGCGAAGACCTCGCGCAGCTGCGAGACGGTGCCGCCTGCTTCTGCCTGCAGTTCGTCAGGCTCAACCTTGTAGACGGAGGAGAGCTTGAGGATGAGCTGGACGGTCAGTGGCCGCTGGTTGCGCTCGATGAGGTTGAGGTAGGAGGGTGAGATGCCCAGCCCCTCGGCCATCGCCGTCTGGGTCAGCCCCTTGGCGTTGCGGATGCGCCGGATGCGAGGTCCGGCGAAGATTTTCTGCTCGGCCATGTCGACCCATTCGCAGCGATTTGTACGGCAATTTACATTGCCGGCAGGCTACCGGCGGCTTCTCGTCTTTACAAGATTTACATCTTTACAGCGCCGATCGGTAAATCGCAACACAGGATAACCTCATTCTTTCGTTGGTTTTGCGATCTTTTCTGGCGAATTGTGCGTTGCGATGTAAATGCGTTCACATCGGAAACGACGGGACGAGCATTCCCGTCCTGCCATTTGGAGTCTCCGCGATGACCGACTTTTACAACCTTGTCCCGTCCGCGCCGGAAGGCCGCTTCGACGGCATCGAACGGCCCTATATGCCGGAAGACGTGAAGCGGCTGCGCGGCTCCGTCCAGATCCGCCAGACGCTGGCCGAGATGGGCGCCAACCGTCTGTGGAAGCTCATCCACGAGGAAGACTTCGTCAACGCGCTGGGCGCGATGTCGGGCAACCAGGCGATGCAGCAGGTGCGCGCCGGCCTCAAGGCGATCTACCTCTCCGGCTGGCAGGTCGCAGCCGATGCCAACACGGCGTCCGCGATGTATCCCGACCAGTCGCTCTATCCGGCCAACGCCGCGCCTGAACTCGTCAAGCGCATCAACCGCACGCTGCAGCGCGCCGACCAGATCGAAACGTCGGAAGGCAACGGCCTGTCGGTCGAGACCTGGTTCGCGCCGATCGTGGCGGATGCGGAAGCTGGCTTCGGCGGCCCGCTCAACGCGTTCGAGATCATGAAGGCCTTCATCGAGGCGGGTGCTGCCGGCGTCCACTTCGAAGACCAGCTCGCGTCGGAAAAGAAGTGCGGCCATCTCGGCGGCAAGGTGCTGATTCCGACCGCGGCTCACATCCGCAACCTCAACGCCGCGCGGCTTGCCGCCGACGTGATGGGCACCTCGACGCTGATCGTCGCCCGCACCGACGCTGAGGCGGCGAAGCTGCTGACCTCTGACATCGACGAGCGCGACCAGCCCTTCGTCGACTACGACGCCGGCCGCACGGTCGAGGGCTTCTACCAGGTCAAGAACGGCATCGAGCCGTGCATTGCGCGTGCGATTGCCTATGCGCCGAACTGCGACCTGATCTGGATGGAGACCGGCAAGCCGGACCTCGCCCAGGCCCGCAAGTTCGCGGAGGCGGTTCACAAGGCGCATCCGGGCAAGCTGCTCGCCTATAACTGCTCGCCGTCGTTCAACTGGAAGAAGAACCTCGACGATGCGACGATCGCCAAGTTCCAGCGCGAGCTGGGCGCGATGGGCTACAAGTTCCAGTTCATCACACTGGCCGGCTTCCACCAGCTCAACTACGGCATGTTCGAGCTGGCCAAGGGCTACAAGGAGCGCCAGATGGCGGCCTATTCGGAGCTGCAGGAGGCGGAGTTCGCGGCAGAGTCCTATGGCTACACCGCGACCAAGCACCAGCGCGAGGTCGGCACCGGCTACTTCGACGCCGTGTCGATGGCGATCACCGGCGGCAAGTCGTCGACGACCGCGATGCACGAGTCGACCGAGCACGAACAGTTCCGCCCGGCCGCCGAATAAGCGAACCGCGCGACAGAAAATCTCCGGGACACTTGCCCCGGAGAGATGTAACAGAGGAAACGCCCAGGAGCGGCCACCAGAAGCCTAAGGAACGACTGCCATGACCCCAAGGACCCGTGTCAAGGAACGCGCCGAGGAACAGTCCTCGTCGATGAGCGACGACCAGCAGGCGGTGATCCGCATGGTCGCCAACGACCTGCATCGCCTGAACCAGTCGGTGATGAAGGCGGTCGAGGCAGGGGTATCGGTGGAACTGGTCCGCTCCGCCCGCCACCATGGCGGCGAGGGCAACTGGGGCGATCTGCTGATCCCGGTGATCGTGACGCAGTCGAACAAGTCCTGATCGGATCTGCCGCGAGGCGAACCATCAAAAGGCCGGTGGAGAAGTCCGCCGGCCTTTTTCGCTTTGCTTGACATGAAATCCCGCGATAGTTGACATCGATCCAGCGTCGGGTCGGGCTGGTCGACGCGATCGGATATTCTGGTAAGCACACCGGGCCATCTTGACCAACAGCCTGCGGGGGCCGTCCGATGCCCAACAAGAATCTCGATCCGATTGCCCCGCGAGAAGATGCGCCGCGCGACGCGATCGTCGGACAGGCGTTCGTCCAGCCCGAAACCGTGATCGTCGTCAGCACGTCGCAGGTGAACCTGATCGTGCTGTCGCGGATTGTCGAGCGGGCGCGCCTCAAGGCGGTAAACTGCGAGCCCGAGCGGGCGGGTGCCCACATCGCGCGCATCGATCCGCTGATCGTCATCCTCGACGGCGGCAGCGACATGCGTGAATGCGATGCGGCGCTGGGTCCGATTGCGGTTCAGAAGCGCATGTCGGACGGTGCGCGGCCGCATGTCGTGCTGCTCACCGTTCGGAACATGCAGCCCGATGCCGTGGACATGGGGGGATTGATCGATTCCCTCGTTGCCAAGCCGGTGACGCCGGAACGGCTGCAGCCACTGATCGAAACCGTTCGCGACCGCTGGTCCTCATACTCCAGCGCCGAAGGTCGATCGCGGCAGGCGTCGTCGTCGGATCCCGCCTAGACAGGGAGGCGTCGCGCAGATGCAGACCGGCTGGCGTGCACGTGGTCTCCTGGCCTTCCTGTCGGCGGCGATCGGTATCGCATGCCTTCGCGCCGCCTATCTCACGCTCGGCGCTGCGTCTTTCCCGGCGACAACTGGCGACGCGATCCTGGCCGCCGCCCTTGCGATCTGCGGCGTCGTCTGTCTCGTCGGATCGCTGCTGCTGTGGTTCCGGCTCTCGGATCGGCCGCGTGTCGGGACAGAGGAGACGCCGAGATTCGGCCGGTATGGCGCGGGCGCCGAGGTAAGCCGGTCGCCGCTGGTACCCGTTCTCGCCGTGATAACGGTCGCCGGCGCCGCGGCACTCGCCACCCACCAGTTCGGCTTCCTGCGCTATTTCGAAAGCCCGCCGACGGATTCCCAATCGCAGATCGCCCAACAACCTGCGCCGACGGCCCCGCAAACGCCGTCGGCGACCGAGCCAGCGGCGGCACCGTCGCCGGGTGCGGAGGCGGTTTCGCCCGAACCCGCGGCGCCGGTATCCGGCGAGCCGAAGCCTGCCGTCCCGACGCCCGCTTCCCAGGAGACCGCGGCTGCTCCGTTACCGGCACCACCGCCCGCCCCTGAAACCGCCGTGCCGGAGACACCTCCGGCCGTCACGACCGTGCCGATGCCGAAGCCGGAAGCCCTGCCGACGCAGGCCGGAGGCCACCACGACGCTGTCGTGTGGCTGTCGCTTTCACCGGACGGCAAATCCTTCCTCAGCACCAGCACGGACAGGACAATCAAGCTGTGGGACCTTGCGGGCAGGAAACTGACCAGGACGGTCGCCAGCCATTCCGACATGGCGCGCGTCGCGGTGTTCCTTCCCGACGGCAAGCGGATCGTCACCGCCGGGGACGATGGCGAGATCGTGCTGAGAAACCTGTCCGACGGCGCGCCGCTGCACGTTTTCTCGACCAGGGACCATGGCGGAGTGAACAAGATCGCGATCTCCGCCGACGGCAAGCGGATGGTGAGCGGCCACGAAGCCGGCACGGTCCTGTTGTGGGATCTGGAGAAACGCGCGGCCTTGCATGTCGAGCGCGCTCACGGCTGGCCGGTCGCCGGCGTCGCGATCTCGGCCGACGGCAGGCGCGCCTTGAGTGGCAGCATCGACGGCGACCTGAAACTGTGGGACGTCGAGACCGGCGACCTCATCCGTTACTGGGGCGGCCACGAGCGCGGCACATACGGGATGGCGTTCACGCGCGACGGAAAGCAGGCGGTTACCGGAAGCGGCGACCGCACGATCAAGCTGTGGGATCTGGAGAGCGGGCGCCTCGTGCGTCAGTTCGACGGCCATTCGCAGACGGTCTACGCAATCGCCCTCTCCGGCGACGACACGCGCATCCTCAGCGGTTCGCTCGACGGCACGGCGCGGCTCTGGGACCTCGAGAACGGCACCGAGATCGCCCAGTATGTCGGACACCGCGGGCCGGTCTATTCGGTCGCGTTCGGCCCCGAGGGCACGGTGCTGACCGGCGGCTACGACAGGGCCATCCGCATCTGGCGCGAGGCAGGTCCGCCCGCCGTCGCCGTGCTTGCGGGTGCCCCGCAATAGGCGGAATCGGCGGGATTCCAGCCTTGGGGGCCTTCCCAAGCCACTGAGCGCACGGCTATAGTCGGCTCACCAGCAACATCTCTTGGTGATTGATGCCTCCTGCGAAGAAGGAAGTCCGACCGTCCGGCCGTGGCGGCGGAAAACGCACGCCCGCATTCCTGAAGAACCACCGTGGCGTGAAGAACTGGAAGGAAGCCAGCCAGTGGCTGGAATGGCGCAGCATCGAGGACATCGAATGCATCACGCCCGACCAGGCCGGCGTCGCCCGCGGCAAGATGATGCCGTCGAAGAAGTTCACCTCGAACACGTCGCTGGCGCTGCCGTCCGCTCCGTTCATGATGACCATCTCCGGCGACTATCCGGAAGACGGCAACGGCTTCGCCTACCCCGAGGACGACGGCGATCTGAAGCTGATGCCCGACCTGTCGACGCTGTCGCTCGTGCCGTGGGAAACCGATCCGACGGCACAGGTGATCTGCGACCTCGTCCACCAGGACGGCCGGCTGGTCGAGTTCACGCCGCGCAACGTGCTGCGCCGGGTGCTGGGCGAATATACCAAGATGGGATTGAAGCCCGTCGTCGCGCCGGAAATCGAGTTCTATCTGGTGCGCAAGAACCCCGATCCCGACTATCCGCTGGCGCCGCCGGTCGGACGCTCGGGACGGCCGATCGCCGGCGGTTCGGGCTATTCGATCGCGGGCGTCAACGAGTTCGACGAGCTGATCGACGACATCTACCATTTCTCGGCGAGCCAGGGACTGGAGATCGACACGCTGATCCACGAGGAGGGCGCGGGGCAGCTCGAGATCAACCTGCGCCACGGCGACCCGATCGAGCTGGCGGATCAGGTTTTCCTGTTCAAGCGCACCATCCGCGAGGCGGCGCTGAAGCACGACATGTATGCGACCTTCATGGCCAAGCCGATCCAGGGCCAGCCCGGATCGGCGATGCACATCCACCAGTCGATCATCGACAAGAAGACCGGCAAGAACGTCTTCACCGCCGAGGACGGGTCCGAGACGGAAGCGTTCGGCCATTTCATCGGCGGCATGCAGAAGCACGTGCCGGCCGCTCTGGTGATGTTTGCTCCCTATGTGAACTCCTACCGGCGGCTGACGCAGGCGGCGTCCGCCCCGGTCAATACCAAATGGGGCTACGACAACCGCACCACCGCCTTCCGCGTGCCGCGCTCGGACCCGGCGGCCCGGCGTGTGGAGAACCGTATCCCTTCGTCAGATGCGAACCCCTATCTGGCGCTCGCTGCCTCGCTCGCCTGCGGCCTGATCGGGATCCAGAACAAGATCCGGCCGGACTCGCCGGTCGGCACCACCGCGAACGAGGACGAGATCGACCTGCCGCGCGGCCTGCTCGAAGCGGTCGAGCTGTTCGAGAACGACGAGCAGTTGAAGGCGATGCTGGGCGCGACCTTCGTCGCGACCTACGCCGCGATCAAGAAGGCCGAGTTCGAGACCTTCATGGAAGTGATCAGTCCGTGGGAGCGGGAGTTTTTGTTGCTAAACGTCTAGGGCAGTAGGGCAGTAGGGCAGTAGGGCAGTAGGGCAGTAGGGAATGATGCCCGGGGCAATCGAATCATACAAGGATCTGATCGTCTGGCAGCAGGCTATGGACCTTGCAGTCGCCGTGTATGACGCGACGCGAAGTTGGCCAAAGGAAGAGTTATACGGATTGACGAGCCAAACCCGCAGGGCCGCAACATCGATTCCCGCAAATATCGCCGAAGGCTATGCGCGTGAAAGCCGTGCCACCTATCAGAATTTTCTCCGAATAGCGCAGGGGTCGCTGAAGGAGCTCGAGACGCACCTTCTGATCGCCGAACGCGTCGGCGTCGCATCAAAGGACTCTGTCGCGCCCTTGATTATCCAAAGCGACAGTGTCGGTAAGCTGCTCAGACTTCTCATCAGAAGACTGACTGCGACCTAGCCCTCCCTACTGCCCTACTGCCCTACTGCCCTACTGCCCTACTGCCCTACTCCCTCCGCGAAGCGCTCCATGACCTACCAATCCCCCGTCTCCCCAGGCTATTCCTGGTACGAAGCAACCGTCGGCGAGCGGCCCGAATATCCCGCGCTCGACGGCGACGTTTCCGCAGACGTCGTCATCATCGGCGGCGGCTATACCGGCCTTTCGGCCGCCGTGCATCTCGCCAAGGCAGGCACCAATGTCGTGCTGATCGAGGCGCATCGCTTCGGCGACGGAGCGTCGGGACGCAATGGCGGCCAGCTCGGCACCGGCCAGCGCGCCGGTCCCGAGGAGATGGAGCAGGAGCTCGGCTTCACGCGTGCCAAGGCACTGTTCGACCTCGCCGAGGAAGCGAAGGCGCATCTGCTCGAATTCGCGGCGACCAACCGGATCGAGATCGACTTCCGCCCGGGCCACCTGAACGTCACGCACAAGGCGCGCGAACTGCCCGATTACAGCAAATACGCGGAGGCGGCCGCGCGCTTCGGCTACCCTCACATCTCGGTGATGGATGCCGCCGAGACCGCCGAACGGATCGGGTCGACGCACTATGTCGGCGGCGTTCGTGACGCCGGCGCGGGCCACATCCATCCGATGAAGCTGCTCGTCGGCACGGCCCGGGTGGCGGCCGAAGCGGGTGCGCGATTGCACGAGAGGACGCCGGCCACGGGTATTGCCGCGAAAGGGAACAAGGTCAGGGTCACGACACCCCGCGGAACGATCATCGCCGACAAATGCCTCATCGCGACCAACGCCTACGGCAACGATCTCGAACCGGAGAGCGCTGCCCACATCATGCCGATCGGCTCCTTCATCGGCGCGACAGTGCCGCTCGGGGCCGACAGTCCGGTGCTTCCCTGCGGCGAGTCCGTCTCAGATTCCCGCTTCGTCGTGCGCTATTTCCGCCGCGCTCCGAGCGGCGAGCTCCTGTTCGGCGGCCGCGAGATCTACGCGGTCAAGGATCCGAGCGACATTCACGTGCACATCCGGCGCCAGATCGTCGAGACCTACCCGGCGTTGAAGGACGTCGAGATCACCCATGGCTGGGGCGGCTATGTCGGCATCACCGTGCCGCGCAAGCCGTTCGTGCGCGAGGTGATGCCCAATGTCATCTCGGCCGGCGGCTATTCCGGCCACGGGGTCATGCTGGCCAATTTCGTCGGCAAGCTCTACGCCGAGACGGTGGCGGGAAACCGCGACCGGCTGAAGCTGTTCGAGGAGCTGAAGATCCCCGCCTTCCCGGGGGGACGCCGGTTCCGCTCGCCGATGCTCTTCCTTGCGCTGTCGTGGTTCGCGCTGCGCGACCGTTTCTGAAATGAGAACGCCCGCCATCAGGCGGGCGCGTTCAGGATCAGGCGAAGGTCACAGCTACTGGCCGCTGTAGTCCTGGTCGTTGTTCACATTCTCGCCGTCGAAGACATAGATGCCGGGACCCTGCCGGTTATAGGGTTCGGCGTGGCAGCCGGGTGCCTCCACAGGTCCCTGCCCGAATGCACGGACGCCCGCCAGAAGGCGGGCGTCCGATACGATTGGATCTGGCGGCGAGCGGCTTACTTGCCGCTGTAGTTCCTGTCCCAGTTGATGTTGCCGCCCTCGAACATGAAGCTGGAGGGCGCCTTGGCCGAGGCATCCCCCTCGAAGGTCATTCCGCCAGCCGCGGTCTGGCCGGTGTAGACGACATCGCCGTCGACGATCCAGTACGGAACTTCCTGCGCAAAAGCGGAGCCCGCGAGCAGGGTCAGTGCGGCGATGATTGCAAACTTCGTCATGGTTTTCTCTCCTGTTAACTTTGGATCAGACTTCCCCGTCCATCATCGGGCGGTTGATCTGGATACGGGTGCCTTCACGGACAAGTTTCCGGCGCAGCCATCACGGATCGTCACAAGAAGTTCATCGCCGGACGCGGAGTCCTGCCAGCACGGCTTCAGAGATCCGCAAAAAGCCATGATCCGGCGCTCTTGAGAGCAGCAGTCCACGATCAGGTGCAGTTTTGACGAAGACAGTCGCAAAGATCTTCTGGCCCTTGGGCATCGTCACCGCGGCGATGCTGATGCTGCTTGCGCTGTCGGGGTGCCAGTCGATCTCTTTTCTGAATATCGAAGGCGCCGGTGCGAGCGCCAGCGCGGAAGAGCACCTCGCCGCGATCCGCAGGAGTGCGGGCCTCTCTCCCCTGGCCCCGGATTCACAGCTGGAACGGGCGGCCAAGCAGCAGGCCGAACTGATGGCGGCATCCGGCAGGATGAAACACACGACCGGGCGTGGGAAGGACTTCCTGACACGGGTGCGCGGCAACGGCATCGAGGTCGCCGCCGCCGAGAACATCGCCTATGGCCGTTTCGGCCTGGACGGGCTCTTCAGGGCCTGGGTGAACTCCCCCGGCCACCGCCGCAACATGCTCGACCCGCTCTTCTCGCGCTTCGGCCTCGCCTCCGCCAAAGGCGAAGGCGATCGACGCTACTGGTCGCTGATCGTCGCGCGCTGAGCCTGTTCAGGTCCGGGCCAACGGCACGACGGCGCGGCGGTAGAGATGCCAGGTGGCGTGGCCGAGCACCGGCAGGATCACCAGGAGACCGAGGAAGAACGGCAGGCAGGCGAGGATCACGCACAACGTGACGACCAGCCCCCATGACAGCATCGCCACCGGGCTCGCCACCACCGCGCGCACGCTGGTGATCATCGCCGTGACGAAATCGACTTCGCGTTCCATGAGCAGCGGAATCGAGATGACGGTGATGGAGAAGAGGACCAACGCCAGCGCGGCGCCGACGACATGGCCGACCGTCAGGAACAGCCAGCCTTGCGGCGTGGTCAGAACCACCGTCAGGAACTTGTCCAGCGTTGCGAACGACATGCGTCCGAGGAAAAGCGCGATCAGCAGCCGGACCTGGTACATCCAGACCCAGAAGACGAAGAGCATCACGAAGGCCATCCACGACAGTTCCCTGAACCGCTGGGCCCAGACCACCGCGAGAATCTCGCTCCAGATCAGCGGCCGCCCGGCCTCGAGCCTGCGGCTGACCTCGTAGAGGCCGACCGCGGCGAACGGGCCGACCAGCGGAAACCCGATCGCCACCGGGTAGATCATCCACGGCATGTCCCAAAGCGTCAGCCCGAGCACGATGAGGATGCCGGCGAGTGCGAAGATGCCGCCAAAGAACAGGCCGAACAGGGGCGCCCGGGCGAAATCGGACAGACCTTCCATCAGCGCGGCCCGGATGTCGGCCGGCGTCAATGCGATGACGCCCGGCATCGTATAGGTTTGCGTCGCCGCCGGCTCCCGTTCGTTGATCATTCCTCCCCCTCCCCTGCGAAACGCCCGATGACGGGCGCCGAGAGTATCGCGGCCGGGCTGAACGCACACCTTGACGGAAATCAAACGGCGGAACGGACCCCTACATCCTGCGCACGATCACGCTGCCGGCCGAGTAGCCCGCGCCGGGTTGCCGGCGACGGTGGTTCCGGGCGGGACGTCTCGAGTAACGACCGAACCGGCCGCGATGATCGCGCCGTCGCCGATCGTCACGCCGCCGAGCACGATCGCGCCACCACCGATCCAGACATTGTCGCCGATGACTACAGGCCGGGCGATCTCCATTCCGGCATTGCGCGGTTCGGGCTCCCTGTGGTGCTCCACCGTGTAGATCTGCACGCGCGGACCAATCATCGCGTTGCGGCCGATGGTGACACCACCATGGTCGAGGACGACGCAGCCGAAGTTCATATAGGCTCCGTCGGCGAGCGCGATATTGACACCGTATGTGCAGTGGAACGGCTGCTCGATGCGACAACCCTCGCCGACCGCGCCGAGGATGGTGGCCAACGCCGGTCCGATGTGCCCGCGTTTCGACGGCGGCAAGGTGTTGTGCTCGAAGATCGCCTCCTGCGCTCGCTCGCGCAGCGCCGTCAGCTCGGGGTCCCAGAAGCTGTACCACTCGCCAGCTGCCATCTTCTCGCGCGCGCTGCGGATCTGATCGGCGCCCATCGGCGTCACATCCTGCGCACGATCACGCTGCCGGCCGAGTAGCCCGCGCCGAATGAGCAGATGACGCCGAGGCTGCCGGTGGGCAGGTCGTCCGAGAATTTCGAAAAGGCGATGATCGAGCCCGCCGAGGACGTGTTGGCGTAGTCCTGCAATACGTTCGGCTGTTCTTCCCGCGTCGGCTCACGCCCGAGCACCTTCTGGCCGATGAAGTCGTTCATGCCCTTGTTGGCCTGGTGCAGCCACATGCGGCTGAGATCCGAGGGCTTCATGCCCTCGTCCGCGAGATGGGTGAGCATCAGCTCCGCCACCATCGGCACCACCTGCTTGAAGACCTTGCGGCCCTCCTGCATGAACTGCATGTCGCGACGTTCGCCCATCTGGTCGTGTGTGCGGCGCAGGAAGCCGTTGTTGTTGCGGATATTGTTGGAGAATTCGGTCAGCAGGCGGGTGGAGAGGATCTCCCAGGCGCCGTCGACCTCGCCGTCTATCCGCTCCATGAGCACGGCCGTGCAGACGTCGCCGAAGATGAAATGGCAATCGCGGTCGCGCCACTCCTGATGGCCCGACGTGATCTCCGGATTGACCATCAGGATGGCGCGGGCCGAGCCCGAGCGGATCATGTCGGCGGCCGCCTGGATGCCGAAGGTCGCCGAAGAGCAGGCGACGTTCATGTCGAAGGCGAACCCCTTGATGCCGAGAGCCTGCTGGATCTCGACCGCGATCGCCGGATAGGCGCGCTCGTGGTTGGAGGCGGCGCAGATGACGGCGTCGACCTGATCCGCCGTGCGTCCGGCTTGCGCCAGGGCCTTGTTGGCGGCGTCGACGGCGATCTCGGCCATGATCGAAAGCTCCTCATCGGCGCGAGGTCTCAACTTCGGCATCATCCGGTCGGGATCGAGCACGCCCGACTTGTTCATCACATGGCGGCGTTCGATGCCCGACGCCTTGACGATGAACTCTTCGCTCGACATCGGCAGCGCCGCGCGCGTCCCCGCCGCGATCTCCTCGGCATGCCGCTGGTTCTGCCGCCTCGCATATTCGTTATACGAAGCCACCAGCTCGGCATTGGTGATCGTCTCGTCGGGCGTGAAGATGCCCGTGCCGGTGATGGCAACCCTGTGCATGCGCGTTTCCCGTGATTCCCGGTTTTTCCGCGATCATAGCGGCGGCCGGCAAAGAAACCAGCGGGCTTCATCGGCCTGTCATGGGGCACTCATAGAGAGGCCCTTTCGCTTTCGGGGACTTCCGATGACCCATTCCGGCATCACTGGCCTTCTCAGGCAGGTCGAAGAACTGCGCGCGGCGGTGGTCGAGGACGGCTGCGACATCGCGCAGAAATGGGACGGCTATGTCGAGCGTCCCGACTTCGCGCCGAGTGCCGAGAATTTCAGCCATTATCTGGCGCTTCGCCGGCGCGATATCCGATCCCTGCAGCGCGACCTGATGGTGCACGGTCTTTCGTCGCTCGGCCGCGCCGAGGGCCGGGTGCTGCCCACCCTCGACGCCCTGCTTGGCGTCCTGCGCGCCCTGGAGACCGGACAGGCACCGGTCTTTCCGCCCCATGCGTCGTTCTTCGCGGCCGAGGAACGGATTGCGGCGCGAACGACCGAACTGTTCGGTTCGCGCTCGCCTCATAGTCCGATCCACCTGCTCGTGACGGCGCCCAGCGTGGCGGCAAGCGAGGAGAGCTTCATGTTGCGGCTGGCCGATCTGGGGGTCGAGGCCGTCCGCATCAATTGCGCGCATGACGACCCAGACGTCTGGGCGAGGATGATCGAACAGGTCGAGAAGGCCGCAGCGAAGACGGGCCGCCGCATGAAGGTGCTCATGGATCTTGCCGGCCCCAAGATGCGCACCGGCCAGGTCCGCAAGACAAAGGGTCTGAAGCGCATTCATGTCGGGCAGCATCTGGCGATCGCCTTGCCCGGCCGCCTCCCCGAGATCGACGACACCCTCGCGGCGGTCGAATGCACCCTGGATGAGGCCATCGCTGCGGCCCGCAAGGGCGACCGCATCTTCATCGACGACGGCAAGGTCGAGACCTGCGTGATCCGGACGGAACCCTGGGGCGTGGTCGTCGAGGTCCACGCGGGACCGGATGAGGACGGCTACAAGCTGAAGCCGGAGAAGGGGGTGAATTTTCCCGACACGAGCTTCTCGGTTCCGGCCCTGACTGAGGACGACCGGGACGTGCTCGGCTTCGCCGCGCATCACGCCGACGGTATCGAATTCTCCTTCGTGCAGGGCGAGGACGACGTCGCGGAGCTTCAGGAAGCCCTTGCGGAGGAGCGGCCGGACGACTGGCGCAGCCTCGGCCTCGTGCTCAAGATCGAGACGTTGCGCGCGGTGACGAATCTGCCGTCCATGCTGATGCGGGCGGCGGGAAAGCAGCCGACCGCGATCATGATCGCCCGTGGCGACCTCGCCGTCGAGATCGGCTTCGCCCGGCTTGCGGAGATACAGGAGGAGCTTCTCTGGCTTGGCGAAGCCGCCCAGGTTCCGGTGGTCTGGGCCACCCAGGTGCTCGAAGGCCTGCTGCGGACCGGAATCCCGTCGCGCGGCGAAATGACCGACGCCGCCATGGCGGTCCGCGCCGAGTGCGTCATGCTGAACAAGGGGCCGTTCCTGTTCCAGGCGATCAGCGAGCTCGACCGCCTCTGGAGCAGGATGGACGAGCATATCCACAAGAAGACGCCCCAGCTGCGGCGGCTGACGAGCTGGTAGCCGACCGCCGCCCCGCCGCGACGAACGCCATTCGGGTCTAGGCGGTGGCGGCCGGCAGGCATAACATTTGCCGGGAGATGGAACCGGCAAGGCGCGGGCGGCTTGATAGCAGAAGCTCAGGAGGCCTCATGACACAGACCAATGACGGACGGATCGTCTACCACGTTGTCGAGCACGATGGCGGCTGGGCCTACAAGGTGGGCGACGTCTTTTCCGAAACGTTCCCCGACCACGACAGCGCCCGCAACGCGGCGCTTGCCGCTGCCAACGAGCATCGGCTGGGCGGACGCGACGCCGACATCGAGTATCAGGACGCGTCAGGCAAGTGGCACACCGAGCACGAACCCGGCGGCGACCGGCCGGATACCGCCGTCGAGGGCTGACGGCTCCTGCCGTCAGATGTCGAAGCCGCCATCGACCTCGAGCGCGATGCCGGTGATGAAGGCGGCTTCGTCGGACGCCAGCCAGAGCGCGGCGTTCGCCACGTCGAGCGGTGTCGACAGCCGGCCGAGCGGTATAGCCGCGCGAATGCCCTCGCGGATGTCCGGCGTGTCGGCGCCCATGAAGCGGGCCAGCATCGGCGTGTCGCCCGAGACCGGGCACAGGCAGTTGACGCGGATCTTCTTCGGCGCCAGTTCAAGCGCCATCGATTTGGTCGCCGTGATCGCCCAGCCCTTCGACGCGTTGTACCAGGTCAGGCCCGCCTGCGGGCGGATGCCGGAGGTCGAGGCGGTGGTGATGATCGAGCCGCCGCCCTGACGCTCCATGATCGGAACGACGGCGAGCGTGGAGAAGTAGATCGCCTTCATGTTGACTTCGGCGATCAGGTCGAACGTCTCTTCCTCCACCTCGAGCAGGTCGCCGCTGCGATGCGTAAAGCCTGCATTGTTGACCATGACGTCGATGCGGCCGAAAGCCTGCATGGCAGCGTAGACCATCGCGTCGATCTGCGAACGATTGGTCACATCGGTCGCCGTGGAGATGGCGTTGGCGCCGATCTCGGCGGCCACTCGCTCGGCTTCGCGGGCGTTGAGGTCGGCGACGACCACCCTGGCACCCTCCTCGACAAAACGCCGCGCCATGCCCTCGCCGAAGCCGGAAGCGGCGCCGGTGACGATGGCGACTTTGTTCTCGAGGCGATGCGATCGTGCAGACACGTTGGGAGCTTCGGTTAGAGGTCTTCGGGCTTCAGCCCCGTCTGGCGAGCGATCCTCGCCAGCATCTTCGGGCCGATTTCCTCCCGGTCGTGGAACGCAAAGACGACGTTTGTCCATCCGTCTCTGGCAAGAACCCGGTGGGAACCCGTCTGCCGCTTGATCGTCCAGCCGATACGCTCCAGCGCCGAGAGCACGCGTCTCGCCGGAACCGACGGCCAATGGCTCATGCGGCGACGAACAACTGGCCGACTTCGGGGACTTCCTCGCCGTGATCAAGCCGGTCGGCGAGCGTGCGCAGCGCCAGAGCCTCAACCCGTCCGCGCGCCTCCTCGCGGGTCGCGCCGTAAGCCATGACACCCGGCAGAGAGACAATCTCGGCGATCCATCGACCGTCGTCCTCGCGCTCGAAATCGATCTTCAGCAAGCCGTTCTGCTCCCTGCCACGCCCGATCAGCGCCCATTAGCATTTCCGGACACGTTCAGACAGCCCAAACGGTTGCAAGCCCGGATACAGGTCGGCGGATCATCCGTGATTGAACACGATCGTCTTGGTCGCACTCATGTCGTAGAGCGCCTCGAAGCCTTTCTCGCGGCCGTGGCCGGACTTCTTGAAGCCGCCGAAGGGGAGTTCGACGCCGCCGCCGGCGCCGTAACCGTTGACGAAGACCTGCCCGGCGCGAACCCGCTTGGCAACGCGGTGCTGGCGCGATCCGTCCTTCGTCCAGACGCCCGCGACGAGGCCGAATTCGGTGCCGTTGGCGATGCGGACGGCGTCTTCCTCATCGTCGAAGGGTGTAATCGCCAGCACGGGACCGAACACCTCCTCCTGCGCAACGGTCGCGGCCGGGTCGACCGAGCCGAACAGGACCGGCGCCTGATACCAGCCGCCGGCGGGTGCATCCGCGGCCACCGAGCCGCGGGCGAGGATCGGAATTCCCGCCTCCTCGGCGGCCGCGACCATGCCGGCGACGCGGTCGCGCTGCTTCGGGTTGATCAGCGCGCCGAGGTCGAGGTCGGCGTCGTGCGGACCGGCGACGAGCCTGGAGAAGCGGTCGGCCAGCGCCGCGGCGACCTGTTCGTAGACAGGGCGCTGGATAAGCACACGGCTGCCCGCCGAGCAGGTCTGGCCGCCGTTCTGGATGATCGCGTTGACCAGAACCGGGATCGCCGCGTCGAGGTCGGCATCGGCGAAGACGATCTGCGGCGACTTGCCGCCGAGTTCCATGGTGACGCCGCGATTGTTGATCGCCGCCGCCTGCTGGATCGCCGTGCCGGTCATGGGCGAGCCGGTGAAGGTCACGTAGTCGACGCCGGGATGCGCCGAGAGCGCAGCCCCCGCCTCGCGGCCGTAGCCGGTGACGACGTTGACGACGCCTTCGGGAATGCCCGCCTCCAGGCAGAGTTCGGCGATGCGGATGGCGGAAAGCGAGGCGTCTTCTGCCGGCTTGGCAACCAGCGTGTTGCCCATGGCCAGCGCCGCGCCCAGCACGCGCGCCAAAATCTGCAGCGGGTAGTTCCAGGGGATGATGCCGGCCACGACGCCATGCGGCTCGCGCAGCGTCAGCGCGGTGTAGCCGGGCAGGAAGGGGATGGTGTCGCCGTGGATCTTGTCGCCCGCGCCGCCGTAGAATTCGTAGTAGCGCATGGTTGCTGTGATATCCGCCCTTCCCTGCCGGATCGGCTTGCCGGTGTCGCGCGATTCGAGCGCGGCGAGCTCGGTGCCGTGGCTTTCCACCAGATGGAACAGGCGCGTCAGGCAGCGGCCGCGCTCGACAGCCGGCATGCGCCCCCACGGGCCTTCGTCGAACGCCTTGCGCGCGGAGCGGACCGCCCGGTCGACATCCGCCGCACCCGAGGCCGGGATCGAGGCGAAGACCTTGCCGTCCGACGGCGACGCGACGTCGATGCGGGCGCCCGAGAGCGCGTCGGTGGGCTTTCCGTCGATGATCTGCATGAAGGCGACGCCCTCGGCGACGGTTCGAGACAGATGCGTGCCCATGGACGGCTCCTTTCCGCTTTTCACCGGACGCGCGATATGCTGCACTGCAAAAGGGCTGCGCCGGGGTGGCCGCAGGAAAAGACCCTCGCCCGGGCATGTGTCAAGCTGTAGCAGCGTCGCAGCGGGACTAGGAAATTTAAATCGATTAGATTATAGCGGTCCGGATCGCTCCGGAACAAGCATCGGACACAGCATGACCAGCCAGATCATCCCGGTGGAACCCTTCGATTTCATCGCCTTCGGCGGCACCGGCGATCTCGCCGAACGCAAGCTTCTACCCGCGCTTTACCAGCGGCAGCGCGCCGGCCAGTTCTCCGAACCGACGCGGATCATCGGCACCTCGCGCGCCAAGATGAGCCACAAGGAATACCGCGAGTTCGCCAGGAAGGCGATCAGCGACCACGTCAAGGCCGCGGAGATCGAGCCCGAGCAGCTCGAGACCTTCCTCGCCCGGCTGCATTACGTGGCGGCCGACGGCAAGTCCGGCGACGGGTTCGACGCGATCAGGAAACAGGTGGGCGAGAGCGACCGCATCCGCGTCTTCTACATGGCCGTGGCGCCGGCGCTGTTCGGCGACATCGCCAAGCATTTGAAGGCTAGCGACCTGATCTCCCAGAAGAGCCGCATCGTCGTCGAGAAGCCGATCGGCCGCGATCTCGCGTCCGCCCGGACACTCAACGACCAGATCGGCAGCTATTTCGACGAGCACCAGATCTTCCGCATCGACCACTATCTCGGCAAGGAGACGGTGCAGAACCTGATGGCGCTGCGCTTCGCCAACATGCTCTACGAGCCGCTGTGGAACTCGGCGCATATCGACCATGTCCAGATCACCGTCGCCGAGACGGTGGGGCTGGAGGACCGCATCGGCTACTATGACCGTGCCGGCGCGCTGCGCGACATGGTGCAGAACCACATCCTGCAGCTGCTCTGCCTGGTGGCGATGGAAGCTCCGTCGACCATGGACGCCGACGCCGTGCGCGACGAGAAGCTCAAGGTGCTGCGCTCGCTCAGGCGGATCAACGGCAACGAAGCACCGAAACTCACCGTGCGCGGCCAGTATCGCGCGGGCGCTTCCGCCGGCGGCGCGGTGAAGGGCTACCAGGACGAATTGGGAACCCAGAGTTCGACCGAGACATTCGTGGCGATCAAGGCCGAGATCGAGAACTGGCGCTGGGCGGGCGTTCCCTTCTACCTGCGCACCGGCAAGCGGCTCGCGACCCGCGTGTCCGAGATCGTCATCGAGTTCAAGCACATCCCGCATTCGATCTTCGGCGAGAATGCCGGCCGCATCCTCGCCAACCAGCTCGTCATCCGGCTGCAGCCGGACGAGGGCGTGAAGCAGTGGATCATGATCAAGGATCCCGGCCCGGGCGGCATGCGGCTGCGCAACATCGCGCTCGACATGAGCTTCGCCCAGTCGTTCCAGGAACGGAACCCGGACGCCTATGAGCGGCTGGTGATGGATGTGGTGCGCGGCAACCAGACCCTGTTCATGCGTCGCGACGAGGTGGAAGCTGCCTGGAAATGGATCGATCCGATCCAGGGCGCCTGGGCCGACAACCTGCAGGAGGCGCAGGGCTACACCGCCGGCACCTGGGGGCCTTCCTCCGCGATCGCGCTGATCGAGCGCGACGGGCGGACATGGCACGAGAGCACGTGATGGCTTCGGCACGGTGGCGGACGTTCGCGACGCGCGAGGACCTCGCTGCCCGGCTCGCCGCTGACGTTGCCGACAAGCTGCGCGAGGCGATCAAGGCGAACGGTGGCGCGACCCTCGCGGTGTCGGGCGGCACGACGCCGGGGCTGTTTTTCGAGGCCCTGTCTCACAAGGATCTGGACTGGACGAAGGTAATCGTCACGCTCGTGGACGAACGTTTCGTACCGCCCTCCTCCGAACGCTCCAACGAACGGCTGGTGCGCGAGAAGCTGCTGCGGAACGAGGCGCGGCTGGCGCGGTTCGTCGGGCTTTATTCGGCTGTGCCGGACGTCGAAGCCGCAGCCCGACAGGCCGAAGCCGGCATTGCGCTGCTCGGCCCCCGTCTCGATGTCGTCGTGCTCGGCATGGGAACCGACGGCCATACCGCCTCGTTCTTTCCGGACGCGCCGAACCTCGACGCCTTGAACGACGTCGCGCAGAAGCGGGGCGTGCTCGCAGTCGACGCCCCGTCTGGCGGCGAACCGCGGATCACGCTCACTCTGCCTCTGCTCGTTGGCGCCGGCTCCCTCGTGCTTCACATCGAGGGCGACACCAAACGGCAGGTGTTGGACGCCGCGCTTGCGCAGGCGGCGCCCCGCCTTCCTATCGCGCGCGTCTTCGACGCCGCGCCTTCGCCGATCGACGTCTACTGGGCTCCATAGGAGATCCGCCATGTCCGCCCTGAAAGCCATCGAAGCCATCACCGACCGCATCCGCGAACGCTCGCTGCCGGGTCGCGAAACCTATCTCGAGCGGGTCGATGCCGCCGCCGGCAAGCGCGCCAACCGCGGCGTGCTCTCCTGCGGCAACCTCGCGCACGGTTTCGCCGCCTGCGCCCCGGGCGAGAAGGCTGCGCTCAGCGGCGACACAGTGCCCAATCTCGGCATCATCACCTCCTACAACGACATGCTGTCGGCGCATCAGCCGTTCGAGTTCTTTCCGCAGCTGATCAAGCAGGCGGCGCGCGAGGCGGGCGGCATCGCCCAGGTCGCGGGCGGGGTGCCGGCGATGTGCGACGGTGTAACCCAGGGCCAGCCCGGCATGGAACTGTCGCTGTTTTCGCGCGACGTCATCGCGATGGCGACGGCCGTCGGCCTGTCGCACAACATGTTCGACGCGGCCGTCTATCTCGGCGTCTGCGACAAGATCGTGCCCGGCCTGGTGATCGGCGCGCTAACCTTCGGCCACCTCCCGGCGGTATTCATCCCGGCCGGCCCGATGACGACCGGGCTGCCCAACGACGAGAAGGCGCGGGTGCGCCAGCTCTACGCCGAGGGCAAGGTCGGGCGTGCGGAGCTGCTTGAGGCAGAATCGAAATCCTATCACGGGCCGGGCACCTGCACCTTTTACGGCACGGCCAACTCCAACCAGATGCTGATGGAGATCATGGGCCTGCACACGCCGGGCGCCTCCTTCGTCAATCCCGGCACGCCGCTGCGCGACGCGCTGACCCGCGAGGCGACGAAGCAGGCGCTCAGCCTCACCCATCTCGGCAACGCCTACACGCCGGTCGGCCGGATGATCGACGAGCGCTCGATCGTCAACGGCGTCGTCGGCCTGCATGCGACAGGCGGATCGACCAACCACACCATCCACTTGATTGCGATGGCGCAGGCGGCGGGCATCCGCCTCACCTGGCAGGACATTTCCGACCTGTCGGACATCGTGCCGCTGCTGGCGCGCGTCTATCCGAACGGCCTGGCCGACGTGAACCATTTCCATGCCGCGGGCGGGATGGGCTTCCTCATCCGCGAGCTGCTCTCGGGCGGCTACCTCCACGACGACGTGCGCACGATCTGGGGTGAAGGCCTCGCCGCCTACGCGGTCGAGGCGAAGCTAGGCGCCGACGGCACGGTGGTGCGTGAGCCGGCGCCTGCGGCGAGCGGCGACGACAAGGTGCTCGCGACTGCGGCCAAGCCCTTCCAGGCGACCGGCGGCCTCAAGGTTCTGCACGGCAACATCGGCGCCGCCATCGCCAAGACGTCGGCGGTGAAGCCCGAGCGGCGGCGGGTCGAAGCGCCGGCCATCGTCTTCCACAGCCAGGAGGAGATGAACGCCGCCTTCAAGGCGGGCGAGCTCGAAAGGGATTTCGTCGCCGTGCTGCGCTTCCAGGGACCGAAGGCCAACGGCATGCCGGAACTGCACAAGCTGACGACGGTGCTCGGCATCCTCCAGGACCGCGGCTACAATGTAGCGCTGGTGACGGACGGGCGCATGTCGGGCGCGTCCGGCAAGGTGCCGTCGGCGATCCACGTGACGCCCGAGGCACTGGACGGCGGCGTGATCGGCAAGATCCGCGATGGCGACCTGATCCGTCTCGACGGCGAGGAAGGCACGCTCGAAGTGTTCCTGTCGGCGGAAGAGATCGCGGCACGAAGCTGTGCGACCGCCGATCTCTCGGCGAACAGCCATGGCATGGGGCGCGAACTGTTCACGGCCTTCCGTGCCTTGGCCGGGCGCGCCGAAGCAGGAGCCAGCGTCTTCAGCTGATCAGGCGCTGAGCCGGGATTCCTCGACCGCGTAGACGAAGATGCGGCGGGCGATGTGGACGGACGCCCGGCCACTGGCGGCGTCGTCACAGGCGCGGTTTGCGGCGTAGTACCATTTGCCGCGGGTTTCGGGCCAACCATCCCTCAAGAGGTCGCGCGCCTGGTCGAGCGTGCGGATCTCGGCAGTTTTGCCGTCTCCGGCCTTCAGGACGACCGGCTCGTAGAACGTCTGTTCGACCGACATCGCGTGCACTCCTCGACAACCGTCGAAAGAACAGCGCCGGCGCGAAAGTGTTCCGCGCGGCGGCGGGACTTTTTCATCTTGCGCGGCATCCCTTTCGCGAGGCTGAATTCGGCGTCACGCCCTCAATACGTCGTGCGCCGTTCCTCGCTCGGCGGGCGGCCGAACTGCAGCCGGTAGGACTGGGCGAAGTAGGAGTGCGACGTGAAGCCGGTGGCAATCGCCACGTCGAGGATCGGCATGTTGGTCTGGCGCAGCAGTTCGCGGGCGCGCTCGAGGCGCAGACGCATGTAGTAGCGGCCGGGTGTCATGTTGAGATGGCGCAGGAACAACCGCTCGACCTGGCGCACCGACAGGCCGGCGGACTTGGCGAGTTGCACCGCCGAGAAGGGCTCGTCGAGATTGTCGGCCATCAGTTCGACGATCTTGCGCAGCTTCTCCGACTTGCCGGTCAGGTCGCGCTCGGGCCCGACGCGCTGGCGGTCGCCGGCCGAGCGGATGCGCTCGTGCTGGAACTGGTTGGCGACCTCGTTGGCGAGGCCGGCGCCGAAATCCGAGCGGACGATTTCCAGCATCAGGTCGATCGAGGTGGTGCCGCCCGCGCAGGTGTAGCGCTTGCGGTCGATCTCGAACACGTTGCCGGTGCATTCGATCTCGGGGAAGCGCTCGCGGAAGCCGGCGCGGTTCTCCCAGTGGATGGTGCAGCGGTGGCCCTCGAGTTGGCCGGCCTCCGCGAGGAGGTACGAACCCACCGACAGCGCGCCGAGCGCAGCACCCCGCCGGCCGAGATTGCGCAGTCCCGAGAGGACCTTGGACTTGCCGGGGAAGTCGATCGACAGGCCGACGCAGACGAAGAGGATGTCGACCGGCGGCAGGTCGGCGATCGCGTAGTCGATCTTCAGCGGCAGGCCGTTCGACGCCATGACGGCATCACCGTCCGCCGAAACCGTCTTCCAGGAATAGAAATCGCGGCCGAGCATGCGGTTGGCCGAGCGGACCGTGTCGATCGCGGCCGCCAGCGAGAACATGGAAAATTTGTCGACCAGCAGAAAGGCGAATTGCCGGCCGGAAGCGGAAGGTTCGGGCATGGCGGCGTTCTACAGGATCGCGGGAGGGGCGGGAAGGAGGGGGAGTAAGGCAGTAGGGCAGTAGGGCAGTAGGGCAGTAGGGCAGTAGGGCAGTAGGGCAGTAGGGCAGTA
>JAYSFJ010000003.1:381241-398575 GCA_041913465.1 Mesorhizobium sp.
GGGAAAGGATGCTGGGAGCTACGACCAGTGCAAGTTGCTCTACCCCGTACTGCCCTACTGCCCTACTGCCTTACTCCCTCAAAATTTCGGTGCTTCGACGCCCGCCTTGCGGCAGGCGGCGACGAGCGTATTGGCCATCAGCATGGCGATGGTCATCGGACCGACGCCGCCGGGGACGGGTGTGATCGCGCCGGCGCGCTCCGAGGCGCTCATGAACTCGACGTCGCCGACGAGGCGCGTGTTGCGGCCGGACTCGCGCGGCGCCGGAATGCGGTTGATGCCGACGTCGATGACGGTCGCGCCCGGCTTCACCCAGTCGCCCTTGACCATCTCCGGCCGGCCGACGGCCGCGACGAGGATGTCGGCGGTGCGGCAGAGCCCGGGAAGATCCTTCGTCTTCGAATGCGCGATCGTGACGGTCGCATTGGCCGCAAGCAGCAGGTTCGCCATCGGCTTGCCGACGATGTTGGAGCGGCCGACCACGACGGCGTTGAGGCCCGACAGGTCGCGGCCGCGCGCGCGCTCGATCAGCAGCATCGACCCGGCCGGAGTGCAGGGCACGAAGGCCGTGTCGAGCACGCCGGCGCCGAGCTTGCCGACATTGATGAAGTGGAAGCCGTCGACGTCCTTGTCCGGCGAGATCGCCTGGATCACCTTGCCGGAATCGATATGGGCCGGCAGCGGCAGCTGGACGAGAATGCCGTGGATCGCGGCGTCGGCATTAAGCTCCTCGATCAGCGCAAGGAGATCCGTCTCCGGCGTATCCGCCGCCAGCGTGTGCTGCACCGAATGGAAGCCGCACTCGCGCGCTTTCTTCGACTTGGAAGCGACATAGACCTGGCTGGCGGGATCCTCGCCGACGATGACGACGGCGAGACCGGGCTTGACGCCCGTCTTCGCGACCAGCTCGGCGGTCGCCTTCGCCACCGTCGCGGCTACGTCCTCGCCCGCCTTCTTGCCGTCGATGATTTCCGCCATGGCGCGCCCTCCCCGTTCGGATGGCGCGGTCATGCCATGAAATGGCGGCGACGCCTACCCGGCAATGCGGCACACGATGCCGCAATCCCGGCTTCAGGCCCGGCCGCGCACCCGGTTGACGGCGAGATCGCGCACCGCGTCGCGGAATTCGCGCAGGCTCTCGCGGATCTCGTCGATGGCGCTCGTCTCCGCCCGCGCCTGCTGGTGCTGGAACGATTGAGGCTGGGGCGGGGGAGCCATCTCCTGCGGAGGAGACCAGCCCGTCGGCGGCGCATATTGCGGCTGGGCCGGCCAGGCCTGCGGCGCCTGCATGTTCAACGGCATGTGCGGCAGGGGATAGACCGGCTGGGCATAGCCCGGCTGCTGCGGCCAGGACGCCCATTGCGGCTGAGGTGCCTGCGGCGGGTAGGCAGGCTGGGGCGGGCGGGCGGCGAGCCAGGCCTGGTAGGCGGCCTGCTGCTGCGCAGCATAGACGGCCTGCTGGTCGTACCACGCCTGCGGCGGCGCGGGCTGCTGCATCGGCGCGGGCTGCGCCGGATAGGCTCCCTGCATGGGCGGATAGGGATAGGGCTGGGTGGGATGCATCGGGGAATCCTTCTTGCCTTCGTCTGACGGCTGGGAGGGCTTGGGAGCGGCGTTGCCTCTGACAGGTGCGGCTTTCGGTTCATCGGCCTTGACCGGAGCGGCGGGCCGGGCCGCGCGCGACGGTTTGCCCGAAGGAGCCGATTCGGCCGTCCAATCCGCTGCCGCCGAGCGCATGATGCGATCGATTTCGTCTTCCGCTTCGGGGCGGGGACGGACCGGGGCGCGCCGCGGCGCGGGAGTGGCCGGACTGCCGCCGCCGCCGGAACGCAGGCTGTCGACGACGCCGCGAACGCCGCCGATGCCGACGCCGGCCATGAAACCGAGCACGGTTGCCGCGATCACCATCATCGAGCGCGACGGGCCGAGCGGCTCGAGTGGCGGCTGCGCCACCGAGATGACGCTCATGTTGGCCGTGTTGATGCCGCGCTGTTCGTTCGTTTCGCGGGCGCGCAGCAGGAAGGATTCGTAGACGGCCCGCTTGGCCGCCGCCTCGCGCTCCAGTTCGCGCACGGTCACGAGATCCTCGCTGACCTGGGCCTGGCGCGACTTGAGCTGGGCGAGCCGGCTGGCGAGATCCTGCTCGAGCTGGACCGCGCGCTTCAGGTCGACCTGGATCGAGGAGCTGATGCGGCGCAGTTCGGAGGCAAGCGAATCGCGCGCGCCGGCAAGCTGGGCTTCGGCGGCGAGCCGCTCGGGGTGGCGCGGTCCGAGCTTGACCGAGAGACGTTCAACCTCCTGCTTGGAAGTCGCGTATTGAGTGCGTAGCTCGGCCATGACGGGAGAGCTGATCTGCTCCGGCAGGCTGCCGCCGGCGACCGCGTCGGGATCGAGATCGCGGATCGAGGCCGCACGCGCATTGAGCTCGATCGTGCGGGCACGCGCGATCGTCAGCTGGTCGTTGAGCTTGACCATCTCGTCGTCGGAGATGAGACGGCCCTGGGCATCGAACAGGTCCTGCTCGACCCTGTAGGCCTCGACCTTGCGCTCGGCCTCCTCGACGCCCTTCTGCAGTTCGGCGAGGCGCGAGGTCAGTTCGTCCGAGGCACGGCCTGCCGTATCCGACTGGATGTCACCATAGGACTGGAGGAAGGTCTCGGTCAGCGTGTTGGCGATGAGCGCCGACTTCTCGGCGCTCTGCGTGACGGCGGAGATCGAGACGACGAAGGTCTTTCCGCCGCGCTCGACGTCGAGGCTCTTGGCAAGGCCCTGGATCGCCAGCGCGCGGCGCAGGTCGCCCTCGTTCTTCTCGCTGCGCGAGAAGATGGATCTGAGTTCGGAAATGAACGCGCCGAGGCCGAAGCTTTCTTCCTCGCCGTTGAATTCCGGGTCGGCGGCGAGGTTCAGCTTGTCGACGACCTTGGCCAGAACGTTGCCGGAGGTGAGCACCCTCACCTGGTTCTCGACGATCGCCAGCGTCGCGTCATTGGGCAGGCCGCCCTCGGTGACGTTGCGGTCGGAGATCTTGATGTCGCGCGGATCGACGAGGAGTTCGGCGAACGACTCGTATTTCTTCGGCGTCGACAACGCGATGACCACGCCCAGCGCGGCGCCCGCGACAGTGGTGGCGAGGATGATCCAGCGCGAGCGGACGATGCCGCCCCAGATCTTCAGCGGATCGATCAGCGGGCGCCACACATCGCCCTGCGCGGCAGCAGCGGGGGGTGGCGGGGTCGATGCCTCTTCCGGCTGTCTGCCGGGCCGAGGCACGGTCTCCTTGGCAGACGGCGCGGCGGGGCGGGACGCAGGCGCGCCGGGCGGTCCAGTGTCCTGCGGTGCTGGTGCGCTCTCCGGCTGAGCCGCCAGCGCATCGAGCAGGGGATTTGACTTGGCCTCGCGGCGCGAGCGCGCCAGGCGGTGACGCTCCGCGGCCGACAGGCCCTCGGGCACGTAGGAGGTGAGAGAGGCGGGCGGCGGATTGACCGCGGACGGCTTCGCGCGCTGCTGCCCGAACGAGAGCAGAGAACGCGGGGGTTTCCCCTGGTCACGTTTGTCCGGGTTGAACATGCGCCCGTACTGCCTTTTCGGGTCGAGTCTGTCGAGTGGATGGCCCCAATCGTTAAGGCACGCTAAAGAGCCATGGAAAACAAAAGGTTAATTTCGGCATTAATAGGTCCGTCGAAACATACATTTTTAACGCGCGACGCGGGCCTCTCACCACCTTCGCGTGCACTAATCCTGAACGGCACGTTAAACTTTCCTTGGTAGCTGTTCGGCCGTGTCCAATGTCACGCCGGGCGGCGAAAAAGTCGGTCAGAATCCTTCCCTTCGCGCGAGACTTCGCGGGCGGATCGGGCTCGTCCGCGACTACGCCTCCGCGATCAGCGGCTCCGCCGGACGGCTGATCTTCTCGCTCATCTATTTCGTGGCGCTGGCCAACACGCTGTCGATCGCCGATTTCGGCCTGTTCGCCACCGCGTCCGCCACGGGCGTGATGCTGTCGCGCATTCTCGCCTTCGGCTACATCACTGCCCTTTATCGCATGGCGACGGTCCGCCCTGCCCTGATCGGCGTATTCACGGCCGGGTTCATGTTGATGGCGGTCGCTTCGCTGCCGGTTCTCGGTCTGGCGAGCCTCGGCGCGCATGCGATCTTCTTCGGCAGCGACATGGCGCTGCCGGTCTTCCTGACCGTGATCGCCGCCGAGGCGCTGTTGTGGCGCCCGGTCGAGGCGGTGGTGATCGTCAACAACGGCATGGGGCGTTTCGGCCGGGCCGCGGTGCTCGTCATCCTCGGCACAGTGCTGCGGGCGGCGGCGGCGGGCATTTTCGTGTTCCTGCCGGTGGCGGATCTGTCGACCTGGAGCCTGCTCTATCTCGCCGCGAACGCCGTCTCGCTGCTGGTCGCGGCTTTCTTCTTCTATCCGCCGTGCAGGCTGAGATTGAAGCCGAGAATATATCTGCGCCGCCTGCCGGATTCGCTCTATGTCGCCGGCGCGGAGATCCTGTTCTACCTCCAGATGGAGATGGACAAGCTTCTGGTGCTGGCACTGGGCGGACCGCATCTCGCCGGCATCTATGCGATCATCATGCGGCTGGTGGACCTGACGGCCATCCCGATACGCACCTTCACGATGATGCTTGTGCAGCGCCTGATGCGCACGCCTGAGCTCCTGGCGCGGACGATGCGCCGGATCGGGCTGGAAGCCGCGGTCTTTGCCGTATCGACGCTTGCACTCGCCGCGCTGGCGGTGATCCTGCATTTCTTCCCGACGCTTCTGGGCAAGAACGTGTCGGAAGCCGCCCCCCTGCTCGGCCTCGCCCTTTTCGTGCCCGGACTGCGCAACCTGGTGGAATACCAGGCGGAGCTGCTGTTCGCGCGCGGCCAGACGCTTCTGAGGGCGATCAACCTCGCGTTCCTGGCCGGCCTGAAGGCGGTGCTTCTGGCGCTGCTCCTGGCGCAGTCGCTCGACGTCGATCAGCTCGTCCTGTGGCTGAACGCCGTCTTTGCGGCGCTCTATCTGGCTTCGATGCTGTTCACCTATTCGGCGATGCGGCTGCCGGCGAAATCCATCTAGAGCATACCTACGCGTCGATCAGCCGGCGGATGCGGCCGATGTCGGTGCCGATGAAGGACTGCATGCCGATCGCAACCTGGTCGGGGCTCATCGCGGCGACGAATTCGCGGAACTGCTCGTCCGACAGCGCCGGTCCGGTCCAGTAGACGCGGCAGAGCTCGTTGGAGGCGTGGAAATGGCCCTGCCCTTCCATCACCTCGTCGGCATAGCGGCCATAGATCATGCACTCGGAGAAATGCCTGTTTGCGGCGATGCCCGCCACCCAGTGCTTGCCGGTCACCTGTTCGATGCGCTTGCACATGGCGATCGCCGCGTCGCGACGCCAGGCGATGACGGTGGCGATGTAATCGTGCCGCGGGGCGGCGGAGAGACCGAGGACGGAACCTGCGTTGGCTGCCCAGCGCCTCTGCTCGTCCAGCCCCTCGCGTGCAAGACCGTCGTCGCGGCGGAAGAGCCGCAGGTCCGCCTCTTGCCATAAGTCGCGGCAGTCGAACGGACGCAGGAAGGCGACGTCGGAATCGCAGTAGATCAGCGCATCCTGCGAGACGCGATGCGCGATCGCGATGCGGCGGAGCTGCTGGACGTGCCAGCCGCGCAAAGGCATCGTGCGGGCGGAGAGCCAGACGCGCTTGCGGAAGCGGAAGAAAGGATCGGGAAAGGAGCGGAGCCACGACGGCAGCAGATCCCGCTCGTCCACCACGGTCCGCGTCGGTCCTTCGAGCTGCCTGAACAGGGCAACGTCTTCCGAGGCGACCAGCAGATAGTGATGCGAATGACCGGTGACATATCGGTCGACCGTCTCGCACAGCAGCCGGCACCGCTCCAGGTCGGGCTTGTAGCTCGCCGTCACCAGCGCCGCCGTGCGACGGATCACGTCATGCATCCCGCATCCGCTCCTTGTCGGTGCGATAGCCTACCAGCTTTTGCGCGAGCACACGCACCAGGAAGAGCGGATTGCCGACGACGTATCGGCGCCAGAGCCGGCCCGGTTCGATCCAGAGCCGGAACAGCCATTCGAGCCGCAGCCGGCGCATCCACAGCGGTGCGCGGGGCACGCGGCCGGACAGAAAATCGAGCAGCGCTCCGACCGCGATCGGCATCGTGCAATGGAGCGGAGTGAGATTGCGCGCTATCCACAGTTCCTGATGCGGCACGCCCATGGCGACGAGAAGGATGTCCGGCCGAAAGTCGGCGATGTCGGCGATGATGTCCGGCTCCTGCTCCTTGGTGAAGTAGCCGTCATGGATGACGCGATACTCGTGCTGGGGCGCAAGAGCCGTGAGCTGCTCGGCCGCGCCGCCGGCGTTCTCCAGTGTCGCCCCGAGGAGGCCCACCTTGAGCCGGGTGGGCACGTAGGCGATCAGCGCCGGCACGAAGTCCGTGCCGTTGAGGTTTGCCGGAAACGGACGGCCGTGCAGCCACTTGGCGGCGATGTCGACGCCGACGCCGTCCGGCAGGACGAGGAATCGACTTAGCGCATGGGTAAAATCGTGGTCGACGCAGGCGACATTCGCGTTGTGTGCGTTGAGGAATCCGACCGGCGTGAAGTGCTTATCGCGCAGGCGGGAGCCGAGGACCTCCAGCGCGTCATGCCAGCCGATTGCGGCCACGGGGACGGCGAGGATCTCCATCGACGGCAGGTGCGACGCACCCGGCTGGATGGACGGCTTGTTCATGCCGCCGCCTCATGCTTGCCGGCCTTGCGAAGTTGCACCAGGCCGCGCGCGATTTCGCGGTCGAGCGCGGCGCGCTGGGCGGCGTGAAACACCCGGCCGTCGGCGTCCGGCTTCGGGTTGCGCGCCGCCTCGACGAGCGCGCGGGCAAACTCCTTCGGATCGTCGGCGACGACACAATTGTCCGGCACGTTGGCGATACCGCGCAGCGACCTCGTCGTCGCGACGGATGGCAGGCCGAGTTCGAACGTCTCGATCGTCTTCAGCTGAACGCCGGTACCGGCGCGGCTGGCAAGCGGTATGACGCGGGCCGAGCGGACGAAGTCGGTCGCGTCCGGCACGAAGCCGACGAACTTCACGCCCGGATGAGGGCTGGACATATCGGACGGCGTCTTGCCGGCGATCCGGACGGTGAAATCCGGCGGCAGGTTCGGGACCACTTCGTCGAGGAACCATTCCAGGCCGATACGGTTCGGCTGCCACGTCCAGGTGCCGATCAGGGCCGCGTCGCAGTCCGTGGCACGGGCGCCGGCTGGTTGCGGCGCTTCGAGGCGGGTGACGAGCGGCAGAGCGGACGAGCGGTCGTCGCCCTCGACGCCGAGCAACGGGCGGTCGTCGTCCGCCAGCGTCCAGACAAAGGCGGCGCGGTCGCACAGGCGGCGCTCGACGCCGCGCAGCAGGCCCGCTTCGCGCGTGTAGAGCACCTTCTGCATCAGCCCGCGCGCGGCCGCGGCGTTCTCTTCCGCCGAGCGGTACTCAACATTGTGCGCCACGAAGATCGAGGGCCGGTCGCGGAGCACGTCCTCGAACGCGCCGGCGAACTGGGCCGCGTTCAGGATGTAGCCGTCATACGGCTCGATCGAGGAAAGCGCGGCGCGCACCTGCCCGGGCGTCGCCGCCCTGAGCTTGACCGAGGAGAATGTCAGGCCCATCGACATCGCCTTCAAGAGCCAGCTCGCCTTCTGCAGCCCAGTGGCATTGTCGGTGCGGACATCGACCTCGCCGAGGACGACAGTGTGCTCGGGGTCCGACGGACTCGCGCCCGGCCAGATGAAGCCGAGCACCGTCACCTTCACCCCGGCGCGGCGCAACGCATCGACGATCGCGGCGTTGGCGATCTCGTAGCCGGTGGTGGCGCTTCCGGACGGTACGATGGAGGTGGCGAAAACGAGGTGCATTCCAGCTTCCTGTTGCCACGAGGCAATAGCAGGCCAGCCGGTAACAGGAGTTAAGGGCATGACCAAGAACCTCGTTTCCAACACTTAAAAGCGCCTGCTTCCCTTCGCGAACCCGAAAAGTGCTTAACGGCTCGTAAAGCACCGGCGGCGGGTTTTACGCGCCCGGCCGCGCAAAAGGCACAAAGGCAGCATTTAACGGCTCCTTAATGGCGCTCTGCGATACCGGATCGTCTGTAACGGACACCGCGCCGACATGAATCCCCGCCCCTCCGATCCGGCGATATCGCTCGTCGCCCGTTCCCCCGGCCTGGACGCGCAGGCGGTGGACGCGGTCGTGACCATGCCGACCTTCCGCCGCCCGAAACAGGTTCTGGAAACGCTCGCCTCGCTCGAGCGGCAGCGCACTCAGCGGCGCTTCGCGGTCATCGTGATGGAGAACGACGCCGACGGCCGCGAAGGCGTCGCGGCGGCCGCGCCGTGGTTCGAAGCGGGGCGGATCCGCGGCCTGCTGATCATCGCGCATGATCGTGGCAACTGCAGCGCCTACAATGCCGGCTGGCTGACGGCGCTGATCCACTTTCCGGCGTTCCGCCACCTGCTCGTCATCGACGACGACGAGATCGCCGATCCCGACTGGCTGGAACGCATGTGCGCGGCGAGCGAGACGCTGCCGGCCGACATCGTCGGCGGGCCGCAGGTTCCGGTGTTCGACAATCCCGCACATCAGCACTGGGAGAGCCATCCGGTGTTCTCCGCGCCCTACAAGGCGAGCGGCCGCGTGCCGGCGCTGTATTCCTCAGGCAATCTCCTCATCGGCCGGCACGTGCTGGAGAAGATGGGATCGCCCTTCCTTGATCTGCGCTTCAATTTCATGGGCGGCGGCGACAGCGACTTCCTCTCGCGCTCGGCCGCGGCAGGCTTCACGCTCGGCTGGTGCGCCGAGGCGCAGGTCTTCGAGGCGGTGCCGGACCGGCGGGTCGAGGCGGACTGGATTCGGGCGCGGGCGCTGCGCAACGGCGTGATCTCGACGCTGGTTGAGAAGCGCAAGCGTGCCGCGGAGCCGTACGGGCGAACGAAGGTGCTGGTGAAGAGCCTGGCGCTGCTCGGGGCATCGCCGCTCCGCGCCGTCGCGCGCTACCTCGGGAGCGGCTCAGCTTCGGTCGCCCTCTACCCCGTCTATGTGGCGTTGGGCCGGGTCGGCGCCGAATTCGGCTATGCGAATGAACAGTACCGCACTCCCGAGAAGAATTGATCTCGGCCGCATCGCCGACGCCTTCCCGGCGCGGCGCATCGCGACGATCCTGGCGTCGCTGCTGCTGACGATCGTCATCATCTCCTTCAAGCCCTTCCAGCCGGCGCCGGCACCGGGCACCCAGGAGGGCGGCGATATCGTCAACCAGCTGGGCTTCGGCTCGCTCGGCGCCATCGCCATCCTGTCGCTCGCCTGTTTCGTCGACCGCCGCGTGCTTGCCAGCCTGCTCAGTCCGTGGTGGATCATCCTGCTGGGATTCCTCGCGCTTTCGGTGATGCACGCGACCGATCCGCCGTCGGCGTTCCGCGCCGCGATGTTCACCGTCATCGGCATTCTGACGATCGCGGCCGTGCTCACCATGCCGCGCGACGCGGATTCCTTCTCGACGGTTCTGGCCTTCGCCGGGCTGGTCACCGTCGGGCTCTGCTATTTCGGACTGGTCGCCTTCCCGGTCGAAGCGATCCACAGCGGAGATTCATTCGAACCTCAGCATGCCGGCTTCTGGCGCGGTTCGTTCAGCCACAAGAACGTCGCCGGGCCGGTGATGGCGTGCTTCTCCTTCGCCGGCCTCTATCTCTGGCGCAGGGGATGGAGGGGGGTGGGGCTCGTCCTCTTCATCGGAGCGATGATCTTCATGATCAACACCGGCTCCAAGACCACCGCCGGGCTCGTCCCCCTGGCGATCCTGCTGGTAATGCTGCCCGGTCTCATCGGCCTGAGGAAGATTGTCCCGCTGATCTTCGCTCTGGCAATCGCCGGCACCGCGCTCGGTACGCTCGGCATCGTCTTCATCCACCCGCTGAAGCAGCTCGCGGCGGAGCATTTCCCCGGCATGACCTATACGGGCCGCACGGCACTGTGGGAATTTTCTGGCGAGATGATCGCGAAGAAGCCATGGGCCGGCTACGGCTTCGAGAGCTTCTGGGGAACTCCGTTCCTGATGAACACGGAACAGCCGTTCGACCGCGACTGGGACATCCGCGGCATCGTGCACGGCCACAACGGCTATCTCGACATCGCCGTGATCATGGGCATACCGGCACTGGCCGCCGCCGTGATGGCCTTTCTCGTCGTCCCGCTCGTCGACTATCTGCGCAGCGGACCTCGGCGGGAGAACGTGCTTTTAGCCGACATGTTCATGATGATGCTGCTGTTCACCGCGCTCAACGCCTTCCTCGAATCCTTCTTCTTCCGCCGCGCCGATCCGGTCTGGCTGTTCTTCGTCATGTCCGTGCTGGGCCTGCGGCTCGTCGCACGCTTTCCAGTCGCGACGCGCATTCCCGACCATCCGGCCCCTTGAAACAAACGCCGCCGCGGTCCATTCCTTCCCTCAAACGGAGAATGGACAATGTCTGTGCTGGTCGTGCTGGTCGGATGCGGCAATATGGGCCACGCCATGCTGTCGGGCTGGCTGAAATCCGGAAAACTCAAACCGCACGAGGTCTTCGTCGTCGAGCCCAACGAGGCGCTGAGGGCACGCGCCGCGGAGCTCGGCGCGATGGCTGGCGCAAGCGCGGCCGAGATGCCGCGAGAGACGGCACCCACGCTGGTGATCTTCGCCGTCAAGCCGCAGGTGATGCGCGACGTGGTACCCGCCTATAAGCGCTTCGCCGGCATGGGTGCGACCTATCTCAGTATCGCGGCGGGGACGCGGATCGCGGTGTTCGAGGAGATCCTGGGATCGACCGCCGCCATCGTGCGCTGCATGCCCAATACCCCGGCAGCGGTCGGCAAGGGCATGATGGTGACCTTCGCCAATCCGAACGTGACGAAGGAAGCGAGCGCATTCGTCGCCGATCTCCTGTCGGCATCCGGCGAAGTCGCCTCGATCGCCGACGAGGGCCTGATGGACGCGGTGACGGCCGTATCCGGATCGGGACCGGCCTACATCTTCCACTTCATCGAAAGCCTGACCGCCGCCGGCGAGGCGGCCGGTCTGCCGATGGAGACGGCAAGACTGCTTGCCATGCAGACGGTCTACGGTGCCGCCTCGCTGGCGAAAGAGAGCGCCGAGACGCCGACACGGCTGCGCGAGCAGGTGACGAGCCCGAACGGCACGACCGCGGCTGCGCTGGGCGTTCTGATGGGCGAGGATCGGCTGAAGACTCTCTTGACTGAAGCGGTCGAAGCCGCCCGTAAGCGCAGCGTGGAGCTGGGCTGAGGCGTCAGCAGCGGAACGGGTTCACGATTGTCAGTCTGCCGTCGATGACGAGTCCGTGGTGCAGATCTTCAGAAAGAAGTGTCGTGCAGCCTTCGGTCAACGCACTGCCGATGATCATTGCATCATAGGTAGACACGCGGTAGCGCCGGATGATCTCGAGCGCCTTTTCATGCACCTCTACGGTTATCGGAGAGACGTCGAAAGCGGCGCGCAGAACGGAGAGGAAGGGCAGGATATCGTTGATCTCCAGGCCCTTCTTGCGTCTCGCGACGTTTGTGAACTCATTCAGGACTTGAACGCTGATCACGCCGCCAAGAACCATAAACGGATCCAGGAGCCTCGCTTTCTCGCTTTGCGGGAGAAGCAGATAGAGAAGCACATTCGTATCGTAGAATACGGGCTCCCGCTCAGCGGGCATTCGCCTCTTCCCGGTCGAACTTGAAATCAGCTGGCAAGAGTCCGTGGAACTTGTGAAGCTCCTTCAGTATCTCCTGGCGGTCGCGCTTGCGTACGACCTCGAAGCCCTCGCCGGGCGCCGGTTTGAGGTCGATGTCGTCGCCTTCCTTCAGGTCCATCGCTTCCGCAACGGACACAGGGATGCGGACGGCGAGACTGTTTCCCCATTTCGAGACTCGCACCGGATAGTCCTCCGAATGATATACATTGGATAAAATGTATATCCGGCACGCCGGATATTCAAGCTGTAGCTCACACCCGCCGCAGGTGATTGTCCCACGCCGGGTGCGTCGCGGACTCCTCCATGATCGCCGCCCGCCCCGAGGGCGACATGTCGTTGACTGCCCCCCTTCCCGTGGTCGCCAGCACATGGCCAGGCTTGAGCGGCGCGACGCCGCAGACGTCGGCCATGCTCTGCTCGCCAAGATAGCGGCCGGTGGCGGCGTCCCAGAAGGCGACCAGCCCGCCGAGCGGCGAGGAGGTCGCCACGACTTCGCCGGAGGCGTCGACCGAAACCGAGCCGACATAGTTGTCCATGCGGCGCAGCAGATCCGGCGGGCCTGCGAAGAGCTCCGCCTCGCGGCCGCGCCGGTGACGGCCGACCAGCGGCGGCCGGTCGGACGCCTCGCCCTCATACTGGCAGCCGAACCAGACCGCGCCATTGGCGTCGACGATCAAATGGCGGATCGACAGCTTGTGCAATTGCTTCGGCAGCGCCACCTGCTCGACGATGTCGCCGCTGGCGAGATCGAGATAGGCGAGGCTCGGCGCCATCGTATCGACGTTGAGCTTGAGCTTGTCGTAGTCCGGGTGGGTGAGGATTCCGCCATTGGCGACGCAGGCCGTCTTGCCGTCCGGCATCAGAACGACATCGTGCGGCCCAATGCCGCCGCAGTCGAACTCGCCAAGTCGGGCGAAGCCCTTGCCGACGTCGTAGATGCCGGTCACGCCCTTGCCGTCCTCGTAGTCGTTCTCCGAGGCGAACATCAGCCTTCCGTCGGGCGAGAAGATGCCGTGGCCGAAGAAATGCCTGCCGGGTGCCGCGACCAGCGGCTGCGGCAACCCCTTGCCACCGATGTCGAAGCCGACCGCATAGCGGCCGGGCGCGCGTGCGAAGGCGACGGCCGTGCGTCGGACATGGTCTATGGCGAAGGAGTGACCGCGGTCCTCGATTGGCAGCACGAGGCGATCGTCGCCGCGCGCGTCCAGTACCGCCACTTCGTGCTGGCCTCCCCGGGCGCGCGCGGCGAGGTAGAGCTGCTCGTCTGCCGCAAGCGCTCCCGCAGGCGCCACCGCGGCGGACCCGAGCAAGGAAAGGAATGTGCGGCGGTCAATCTCCATCGAGCGCGTTGAACCCCATGGTCAGGCCGAGCGCGGCAGCGAGGTCGCGCGTCACCAGTTCGCTCGCATGATGCAGCGCGAGTTCGGCGAAAACGAAACGGCCGCGATCGGGTTCGGTCCCGAAGGCCTGTTCGACAGGACCCTCGACCTGTCCCAGCGTCCGGATCGCGTTGTCGAGCTCGAAGCGGATGGAGGACGCGATGTAGCGGCTGTCTTCCGGCAGCGATTGCTCGTAACCGGCGGCCGCCAGCAGCAGCCTTACCCCGTCGATCTGAGCCACGATCAGGGGGGCCGTCAGCCGGCTGTGCCACATCGGCGCCCGCTTTCCGTTGGCCTTCTCCGGCGCCTCGCCGAGCGGCGGGGCAAGCTCGGCCGACCGGATGAACTGCAGCGCGGTGGCGAGCGCCTTGACGATCTCGCCCTGGACTTCGGCCTCGGCGCGGTACGGCTCCCTGCCCTCGGCGGGCGTGGAAAACGAGGCGGCGAAGGGCGAACCGGGGTCCCATTCCCCGGCGACCGTCGCGGCAATCGCGGCGATGTTCGACGCAATGGCGGACGCGACCGAGCAGCGCCAGGGATCGCCCGTCGCAAGGCTCTCGGATCCTGTTCCGTGTAGGGTGAACTCGAGCGCGGGGAACCCCTGAAGGGCCGCGCTCTTGCCGGCCATGCCGGCAGAAATCTCGCCCGGATCTTTGGCGGCGAGGAGGCCCTGCACCTGTTTCAGCCCGATGCCGCGAGCATCCGGCCAGAAGAACAGCTTTTCGAAACGACCATCCTCGGTAAGCGGCCCGAAGCGGAGGACCGAGACACGGCCCCAGTCGTCCAGCGCGGTCGCGAAAGCCGTGCGGGAGGCGGACAATGCCTCGTCGCCCGGCTTGTCGCACAGCGCCCCCACCGAAGCTGCCAGCTCCGCTGTCGAGCGTGTGAAGGCCGCAGTCGATGGGGCGACGAAGCCGTCGATCACCTGCCGACCCACGCCTTGGGCGGACGCCGGGAGAACCGAGGCGAAGACGATCGCTGCCGCCAACACCGCCCGCATCAGAGCGACTCCAGGAACTTCACCAGCGCGTCGCGCTCGGCCTTCTGCAGCGCGGCGTAGGCGTCGCGCGCAGCCTGCGCCTCGCCGCCGTGCCATAGGATAGCCTCCTGCAACGTCCGCGCACGGCCGTCATGCAGGAAGCCCGCCTCCGCGCTCACCTTGTGCGCGATGCCGATCCCCCAGAGCGGAGCCGTGCGCCACTCGCTGCCGTCGGCCAGCCCCTCGCCGCGTCCGTCCGCGAGTCCGGGCCCCATGTCGTGCAACAGCATGTCCGTGTACGGCCAGATGAGCTGGAAACGCTGCGCCTCATGCGCGGCATTGCGGCTCGTCACGTATTTCGGCACATGGCAGGCAGGGCAGCCGGCCTCGTAGAACGCCGCCTTGCCGGCAAGCACGTCCGGCTTGTCGAAGCCGCGCCGCACCGGCGGCGCGAGGTTCTGCGAATAGAAGACGACGAGGTCGAGCACGTCGCGCGGCACCTCGGTGTCGCCGTAGCGCTCCTGGGCGCCGTTGGGCATCGCTCGGCAATCCGGCTGGGCGGCGGTGCAGTCGCCGGAATTGTCGGGCAGGATCGGCGTCGACAGGCCCATGTCGCCGGCGAAGGCATGAACGGTCTGCTGCTCGACGGAGGGCTGAGCGGCCTTCCAGCCAAAGCGGCCGATGAGAAGCCCGCCCTTGCCGTCGGCGATCAGGTTCGGCCGGCCGGAGATGCCGTCTCCGTTCGTATCGTCAGGATCGGCATTCGCCATGATGTCGGCGTCGTGGATCGCCTCCAGCAGCCCCATGCCGGACATGGCCGGCGCGATGCGGCCCGACACCATCAGGCCTGGTGCGAAAGGTCCGAAGCCCGGCTTGTCGACGCTGAGCGTCGGCTTGCGCAACATGACACTCTCGCCGTCCGCGAGTGCCACCGGAACGTCTTCATACTCGATATGAACCTCGCCCTCAGGCGGCAGGCCGGCAATTCCATGATCCTGCAACTGCAGCCCGTAGACCGGGTCGGGCACCGCCGGGATCAGGCTGGCGGCGATCTGTGCCGCCTGTGCCGCGTCCGGCGGTATGGAGAGCCGCACGAGATAGGACACCGCATCGCCTCCGACCGAGACAGGTGCATGCCCGCGCCCGTCCTTGATGTGGCAGGCCTGGCAATTGCGCGAATTGAACAGCGGGCCGAGCCCATCCGACGCCTGCGTCGACGACGGCGAGGAGACCCAATCCTTGCGGAAGATGCCGTTGCCGAGCGAGAAACGCTCCCTGTCGGCGAAGCTGAGGTTTGCCGAGGGCTGCGACAGCGCATTGGCGTCGCCGACCTTGGGCGTCGTCGCCGCCCCGCCCTGCATCTTCTCGAATTTTTCGGGTTTCGAGAAATCGGTGGCCGGCCGCGTGATTGCGCGCACGCGGTCGAGGTCGGAGGGGGAAAGGTCGTCGCGCACGCCCCCCGCGACGACAGCGGTCGCCGCGACGAGAAGCAGGAATGTCAGACGCAGTTTCATGGCTCGATCCTACCAGCCTGCGAGGATGGCGCGGACTGCTCCCTACTGGAACACTGCGTTCGGATTGTCGAGACTGTCGGATCCCTCGATGGTCACGTCGCCCAGGTTGAGTGACGCAATGACGCGCTCCAGCGAGCGGGTCTGGGCGACGAGCCCGTCGATCACCGCCTGCACGGCCGCGTTGCCCTCGGCATTGCCCTCGCCGATCATCTGGTCGTAGGCTTCACCGCTCTCGGCGCGCGCCTTCATCGCCTCGGCGGCCTTCAGCGTGGCGGCCAGCTTGCCGTCCATTTCGTCCGCGACGGCCGCATCTTTCTCGCGCACCAGTGCGGCGAGGCTCGGGCCTTCGACGACCGAGCCGTCCACGCGGACATAGCGGCCGTGGTAGACATTGTTGATGCCGACGATGTCGTTGTAGTGCGAATTGTGCGTGTTGTCGGAGAAGCAGTCGTGCTCCTCCTCCGGATCATGCAGCAGAAGCCCGAGCTTCATGCGCTCGCCAGCCAGTTCGCCGTAGGAGAGCGAACCGAGGCCGGTGAGGATCGCCGACAGGCCCGCGGTGGGATCGCCCTCAACCGTCTTGCGCGCCTCGCCGCCTTCCTTCCAGTTGGCGACCATCTCCTCGAGGTCCGAGACCAGGAGGTCGGACGCGGCCTTCAGGTATTCGGCGCGGCGGTCGCAATGGCCGCCGGTGCAGTTCGCGGCATCGAAATCCGTCGCCGGCCGACTGCCCGCGCCGGGACCGGTGCCGTTCAGATCCTGGCCCCAGAGCAGGAACTCGATCGCATGAAAGCCCGAGGCGACGTTCGCCTCCGAGCCGCCGATCTCCTGCAGCGACTGGATCACTTCCGGCGTGATCTTCGCGGCGTCGACCTCGTCGCTGCCGGCGCTGACCTTCGCGTTGGCGATCACGTTCGCCGCATAGAACGGGTTCGAGTCGGACTCGGTGCCGTAGTTGGCGTCGACATAGTCGATCAGACCCTCATCGAGCGGCCAGGCGTTCACGCGGCCCTCCCACTCGTCGACGATCGGATTGCCGAAGCGGAACGCCTCGGTCTGCTGATAGGGCACGCGCGCGGCGATCCAGGCCTTTCGCGCCGCATCGAGCGTCTCGGCCGACGGCTTCGCGATCAGCGCGTCCACCGCGGCATCGAGCGCCTTGGCCGTGGTCAGGGTGTCCTCATAGCCAGCGAGCGCGATGTCGGAATAGGTCTTGACGATGGCCGCAGGCTCAACCGCAAGCGCCGGGATGGTCGCGAAACCCGCGAATGCGCAGAACGCGGCGGACAAGATGCTGATTCTCATGAGATTCTTTCCCTGGACACGACGAGGCCAACCTTCGGCGCCGGCGCTTCGACAGTCCGGATATTGCACAATCTAACTAGAGAAATAAAGTCATGTTTTAGGATATAGACGCGCACTTCTGAAATTGGCGTGAGACGCGATCTGGCAAACCATCAGGGATTTAGGAGGGCGCAGACCGCCCTCCTCATTCGTCATCCCGGGCGCCGGAGGCGACCCGGGATCCATTCTTGGCTGCGGTTACACGCCGAAAACGCCGCACGGTCGGAAGAACGAAGGTCAGCGCCAACCCGCCAAGGCCAATGGATCCCGGGTCGCCTTCGGCGCCCGGGATTGTTTGTCTAATCCGGGTTAGATTGGCG
>JAYSFJ010000004.1:0-356006 GCA_041913465.1 Mesorhizobium sp.
TAGAATCAATGCCGTGCGCCATGTCCACAAAATCTAAACCGGACAGCAGTGGGACGAGCCCGAGGATGACGGAGCGCAGGCTCTGACGCGCCAACGTCATCCCGGCGTGGAAGCGACCCGGGACCCATTTTTAGTCGCGGTTAGCCGCCATGTGCCCGGATGTCGACGGCCAATGGTTCCCTGCTGGCCTCCGGTCGCCGGGATGACGTCGCGTGTGGGTGGGCGTGCGGGGTGTTGCTACGAGGTATCGAAGAGCGTCACCCCCGGGGCCGCCCTGCCCGGCGGGAGAAGGGGCGCGGCGAGCCGCCGATCGAGCGTCCCGGCGCTGCCTTCGGTATTCAGCAACGCCAGCCGGCCGATCTGCGCGGCCATCGCCTCCACGATCAGCGCCAGCGCGCGCAGCGAGGCGGCGAGCGCGAATGCGTCGGCGGGTTCGGTGCCGTAGCGCACCACCGGCAGGGCAGGCGACCAGAGCCGGCCCGCCGGGTTCCATGTCGAGCCGGCGACGAACTCCCTGACGACGGCGTCGGCCTGACAGAGGCTCCACAACACGCAGAAACGCACCCAGGGCGAGCAATTCGCGGCGTCTTCGCCGAGATCGGCCAGCGCAAGCAGGCGGGCAACGATGCTGTAAAGCACCCTCTCTCGCCTCCCTGTCTTCGCCGTCCACGCCATCGCCGTCTCCATTCGACCGCCGACAGTGTCAGGCAGTTTTGGAGGCGGTGGATCGAAAAAGATGGGGTGTCAGCGGGAACAAGGGGTTGGCGGAAAGAGGGGCGGAATCGATGCACGGGGTGGGCACTTTCGCGTATGCACGCCCCCACCATCCTGCACACGCACGCCCCCTCCACCACGCTTCGCGTGGTCCCCCTCCCCCGTAAACGGGGGAGGATAGGGGCGCGACCGCGCGGCCGGCCATCCTCCCCTGCGAAGCGGGGGAGGGGGACCGCCGAAGGCGGTGGAGGGGGCGTCGGAGGCGACCGGACCTTCCTGTTTGCCTTCGGCAAACCGCCGCCTCACCCCGCCCGTTCGGCATGACGAATTCGTCTTTGGCGAAGCGGCCCCGGGGCGGGGCCCGGTGCCTGCGGCACCTCCCGCCCGTTCGACGGCTATGAAAGGTCCACCGGACCTTTCATTTCGCCGTTGGCGAACCGCCGTCTCACCCTTTGGCGAAACGGCTTCTCACCCCATATTCACATCATGAACGAACCTCTGCGCCTCGACCGCGTCCAGCAGTTGCGCTCCAGCGCGCGCAACACGGTCCATACCTGGCTGCTCGGCACGGCGAGCCTTTTGCTGCTGACGGCCACGGCCTACACGCTGGCCGGCGGGCTGGGCATCGTCTACGCGATCGTCTTCGGCGCCGTGACGACCTATCTCGCCCGCCGCGTCAGCCCCAGAATGGTGCTGCAGATGTACAAGGCGCAGCCGGTGTCGCGCGCCGGGTTTCCGGTCGGCGTCGACATCGTCGAGACGCTGGCGCGCCGGGCAGGGCTTGCCAATCCGCCCAAGCTCTACGTGGTGCCGTCGAAGCTGATGAACGCCTTCGCGGTCGGCCGGCGGGAGGACTCGGCGATTGCCATCACCGATGCGCTGGCGCGGGGGCTCACCGTGCGCGAACTCGCCGGCGTGCTGGCGCACGAGATGAGCCATATCGCCAACGAGGACCTGAAGGTGATGTCTTTCGCCGACATGGTCTCGCGCTTCACCTCGCTGTGGTCGACCTTCGGCATTTTCGCGCTTTTCTTCAACTTCTTCGGCATGGCGGGCGGCGGCGAGGCGATGGTGCCGTGGCCGGCGGTGGCGCTGCTGGTCTTCGCGCCGACGCTCGGCGGCCTCCTGCAGCTTGCCCTGTCGCGCACCCGCGAGTTCGATGCCGACCTGCATGCCGCGGTCCTCACCGGCGATCCGGACGGGCTAGCCTCGGCACTGCGCCGGCTGGAGAAGGTGCAGGGCATGTATTGGGAGAGCCTGATGCTGCCGGGAAGCCGAACGCCCGTGCCCTCCGTGCTGCGCACCCATCCCGCAACCGAGGAACGCGTCGCCCGGCTGATGGCGCTGAAGCACGGCGCGGCGGTCGATTTCGGGCCCGACGGGCCGGCGATGCCGCCGATCAGGACCCGCCCGAGCATCGTGCCGCATGTCGGGGCTCGGCGTCCCGACATCGCGGCGTTCGTGCCGCATGAGGCGATGGAGATGCCCGATTCTGCCGATACGTCGGCCTGCCCAGGCGGGCTTGTCGACGCGGACGGCAAGCCGCGCATCCACCCGCTGCGCGGGGGCATCTACTTCTGACGCAGTCGTGATCTCCGGTTAACCGGCTGATATCGCTTTTGCGGCAAGCTGTGCCGATGCAAAGCACTGCTGCCGAACGCTCCCGCGTCGCCTGGGTCGATGTCGCCAAGGGGATCTGCATCATCATGGTGGTGATGGTGCACGCCACGCTCGGCGTCGAACTCGCCGTCGGCGAGCGGGGATGGATGCACTACGCCGTCGCCTTCGCGCGGCCGTTCCGCATGCCCGACTTCTTCCTGATCTCCGGCCTCTTCCTCGGCCTCGTCATCGACCGCCCGTGGCTGCGCTATATCGACCGCAAGGTCGTCCATTTCGCCTATTTCTACGTGCTGTGGCTGACCATCCAGTTCGCCTTCAAGGCGCCGGGCATGGCGATGGAGATGGGGCTTGCGCACACATTCGGGAACTATTTATTCGCCTTCGTCCAGCCCTTCGGTACGCTCTGGTTCGTCTACCTGCTGCCGATCTTCTTCGTCTTCACGCGGCTGGTGCGGAACGCCTCGGTCTGGCTTGTCCTGGCCTGGGCGGCCGGGCTCGAGATGCTGCCGGTCAGCACCGGCTCGATCGTCTTCGACGAGTTCTGCGCCCGCTACGTCTATTTCTACGCCGGTTACGCGCTTGCCGCGAACGTCTTCCGCATCGCCGACTGGGTCGAGGCCAATCCCGGCAGGACGCTGGCGCTGCTGGCGCTCTGGGCGCCGTTGAACGCGCTGCTCGTCTTCACGCCGGTCCCCGAGGCGCTGGCCGCATTCCTCCAGCCCGACCTCGGCCATACCGGCGCGCAGGGCGGCTATGCAGAACTGCCTTTCGTATCGCTGATGCTCGGTTCGGCCGGGCTACTCGCGGTGGTCGCGGTCGCGGTCCTGCTCTCGGGCCGGCGCCGGGCGGAATGGCTGCGCTGGCTCGGCGCCCATTCGATCGTGGTCTATCTCGCCTTCTTCCTGCCCATGGCCGTGACGCGGGTCGCCCTGCTGAGGACCGGCATCATTCCCGACATCGGCACGGTCTCGCTGATCGTCACGGCCGTTGCCGTCGCCGGGCCGGTCGTGCTCTACGGCCTGGTGAAATGGAGCGGCTACGGGTCGTTCCTGTTCGAGCGGCCGGACTGGGCGCATGTCGACACGCCAGCCAAGGTGCGGGCGGCCTGAGCTAGCGCAGGGTTGCCTCGATCGTCGCGACGAACCGCTCCACCGCCGCCGCGAGGTGGCCGCCATTGTCGATGCGCACGATGTCGTCGCCGGCGAGGCTGATGCCCGGGTCGCGCGTTATCCTCGCGGCGATCTCTTCGCCGCTCTCGCGGCCGCGGCGCGCAATGCGCGCGGCGAGGATGTCCGGATCGGCGAAGACGTGGACCGGGACGACATGGCGGTAGCGCCGGCGCAACAGCGGCAGGACGGCGCGCGAGACGTTGGCCACCACCGCGCGCCCGTCGCGGATCGCCGCGTCGACGCTTGCCGGCAGGCCGTAGTCGAGGCCGTGCGCCTTCCAGCAGAGCGCAAATGCGCCCTCGGCCTCGGCCGCGGCGAAAGCCTCGCAGCTCATCGTGTCGTGATCTTCCGCCGCGCTGTCGGCCGCGCGGGTGACGATCCTGCGCACGAAGAACGTGCGCTCCGAATCCAGCCGGTCGCGCGCGTGCGCAATCAGCGTGTCCTTGCCCGAGCCGCTCGGACCCATCACCGCGACGAACGCGCCCGGGCCGAGCGGCCACGCGTCCGGTCTCGGCATGGCCGAAGATCGCGTCACGCGAAACGCCGCTCGGGGCTGGTTCCGACCGGATGGGACGACCAGACGATGAACGGCCCGCCGGAATCAGGTTCGACGAAGACGGCGAGCGTATCGACCGCCAGCGGCGCGCCGATCACGTCGCCGAAATGCGCCTCGATGGCGTCCCGGACCCGCGGCACGTCCGACCCGGCGACCCGGCCGGTCAGCGTCATGTGGAAGCGGAAGCAGTCGAGCACGTAAGGATAGCCCCAGCGCTGCAGATGGTTCAACTCGCGCGGCGACAGGGCGTCCGGGTTTCGCCGTGCGAGGTCGGCGTCCGTCATCGGCGCACGGAAACGGTCGAAATGCTGGACGATCTCGGCCGCGAAAGCCTCCAGATCGCCGCTGCGCTCCCCCGGCACCAGCGCGAAGAAGCCGTCGATCTGCTTCAGCGCCAGGCGGGCGATGACGGGCGGCGTCGCAGCGGCGGCGAACGCGTCGATGGCGGCGGCCAGCCCCTGTTCACTCTCGCCGGGCGCCAGCCGGAACGGCGCTTTCAGCGTCGCATGGAAGCCGTAACGGCGTGCCGAGGCGGTGTGATAGGCGACCTCGCCGGCCGACAGCGGTCCCGACGCGACGGGCGCCGACTTCTCGCCGGTGAACGCGTCGCGGCCGAGCCAGGCGGCAGCCTTTTTCGCAAGCTCGCTCTGTTCGGGCGGACTGTAGTAGATCGCGTAGCGCATCGGATTTCCTCGCCTGACCGGTCGAGATAGGTGATTTGCATGACAGTTTGACGAAGCGGAAGCCGTTCGCGGAGATAAATCGGCTAAGCGAATATCGGCGGCTTCGACGCTTGACGGCACACGGCGAAGTGACTTTTTGCAGCAGCAACGTGCGTTGACGCTTTCCGGCCGCAGGGCGCACAAGCGGGCGTCCTTTCGGGAGGTTGCCTTGAAGTTCCTGCTCTCCGCCGCCGTTTCGCTGCTCGCTTTGACCGGCGTCGCATTCGCCGCCGACCCGGACCCGGCGAAGTGGAACGAGGTGCTGAAGGAGGCGAAGGGCGAGACGGTCTACTGGAACGCCTGGGGCGGGGCCGAGAACATCAACGCCTATATCGAGTGGGCGGGCGGCGAGATCGAGAAGCGCTACGGCGTCAGGCTCGTGCATGTGAAGGTGGACGATGCCGCCAAGGCGGTGGGCACGGTGCTGGCGGAAAAGGCCGCCGGCAGGACCGAGGGCGGGGCCGTGGACCTCGTCTGGATCAATGGCGAGAATTTCGCCTCGATGAAGCGCGAGGGCCTGCTGATGTCGCCGGGCTGGGCCGAGAAGCTGCCCAACTGGCGCTATGTCGACGTCGACAACAAGCCGACGATCCGCACCGATTTCACCATTCCCGTCGAGGGGCTGGAAAGCCCGTGGGGCATGGCCAAGCTCATCTTCTTCCACGATTCGGCGAAGACCGATCCGGCTGCGATGCCGAAATCGGCCGACGGGCTGCTGGAATGGGCCAAGGCCCATCCCGGCCGCTTCACCTATCCGCAGCCGCCGGATTTCATCGGCTCGTCCTTCCTCAAGCAGGTCCTGTCCGAGAAGATTGCCGACCGTTCATTGCTGCAGAGGCCGGTGGTCGAGGCGAGCTTCGCCGACGTGGCGAAGCCGCTGTTCGACTATCTCGACGTCCTGAACCCCCTGCTGTGGCGCTCGGGCAAGGCGTTTCCGCAGAACTATCCGGCGATGAAGCAGCTGCTCGCCGATTCCGAGGTCGACATCATCTTTGCGTTCAATCCGTCCGAGGCTTCGAGCGCGATCGCCGCGGGGGAGTTGCCGGACACGGTGCGATCGTTCACCTTCCCGGGCGGGACGCTCGCCAACACCCATTTCGTCGCGATCCCGTTCAACGCGGCGGCCAAGGCTGGCGCGCTGGTGCTGGCAGATTTCCTGATCTCGCCGGAGGCGCAGGCGCGCAAGCAGGACCCGAAGGTGTGGGGCGATCCGACCGTGCTGGCGGTGGACAGGTTGCCCGAGGAGGCGAAGGCAGCGTTCGCGTCGCTCGACCTCGGCGTGGCGACGCTCAAGCCCGATGAGCTCGGCCCGGCGCTGGACGAGCCGCATCCGAGCTGGATGGAGCGCATCGAAACGGAATGGAAGCGGCGGTATGGGGCGGCGAACTAGGGAGGTCACGAAAGACGTGCCCCCTCCACCACGCTTCGCGTGGTCCCCCTCCCCCGCTTCGCAGGGGAGGATGGGGCGGTGCTGACCCGTCTCGGCCCGCCTCTCGCCGTCCTGCTTCTCGCCGGACCCATCCTGGCGGGGCTGGCCGGAACGCTTCTGCCCGCCTTCGGCTATTTGCCGGCGCTTGGCGGCACGTCCCTTTCGCTCGACGCCTTCCGGCAGCTTTCCGCGGAACCCGGCATCGGCCGCTCCGCCATGCTCAGCCTCGGCGTCGGGCTGGTCGCGACGGCGATGTCGGTGCTGGTCGTTGCGCTGTTCCTCGCCGGCTGGTCGGGCACGCGCACGTTCACCCGTCTCCAACACCTGATCTCGCCGCTGCTCTCGGTTCCGCACGCGGCGGCGGCGTTCGGGCTGGCCTTCCTCATCGCGCCCTCGGGCATGATCGCGCGACTGATCTCGCCGGTGCTGACAGGATGGGAGCAGCCGCCGGACCTTCAGATCGTCGGCGATCCGCTCGGCCTGTCGCTGGCGGCGGGGCTGGTCGTCAAGGAGATCCCCTTCCTGCTGCTGGTCTCGCTGGCGGCTCTCCAGCAGGCGAACCCGGCGCCGCGCGCGGCCCTGGTCGCCTCGCTGGGATACGGGCGGGTCGCCGGCTTCCTGTTCGGCACCTGGCCCACGATCTATCGCCAGGTCAGGCTCGCGGTGTTCGCCGTGCTCGCCTTCTCGACCTCGGTCGTCGACGTCGCGGCGATCCTCGGTCCCACCAGCCCGGCGACGCTTTCGGTGCGGCTCGTCGGCTGGATGGGCGATCCGGACCTCGCGATGCGCTTCCTCGCTTCGGCCGGCGCTGTGCTGCAGCTCGCCGTGACGGCGCTGGCGCTGGCGCTGTGGGTCGGCGTGGAGCGCGCGGCGGCGATGGTGCGCGACATGGTGTGCGAGATGGGAACGCGGTTCAGGCGCGACGGCGCGGCGCGGATGGCGGGGCTCGGCGCGATGTCGTTCGCGGCGGCCGTGGTGTTTGCCGGGCTGGCGACGCTCGCGCTCTGGTCCGTCGCCGGGCTCTGGCAGTTTCCCGAGGCGCTGCCGCGCGACTTCACCTGGCGCACCTGGACGAACGTGCTGCCGCGCATCGGCGGGCCGCTCGCCGTCACGCTCGCCGTGGCCGCCGCCGCGACGACGATCGCGGTGGCCGTCGCGATCTTCTACCTGGCGCGCGAAAGCGAGACCGGCCGCAGCGGCGGCCGCGGCGCGCTGGCGCTGATCTACCTGCCGCTGCTGGTTCCGCAGGCGTCCTTCCTGTTCGGCCTGCAGCTGCTCTTCCTGCTCTCGGGTTTCGAGGCGTCGATGCCGGCGCTTGTTTTCGCCCACCTCGTCTTCGTGTTGCCCTACGTCTTCCTGTCGCTTTCCGACCCGTGGCGCGCCTACGACCGGCGCTATGATGCGATCGCCGCCGGGCTCGGCAAAAGCCGGCTGCGCACGCTCCTCTCCATCCGATTGCCGATCCTGACGCGGCCGATCCTGGTGGCGGCGGCGGTCGGCTTCGCCGTATCCATCGGCCAGTATCTGCCGACGCTTCTCATCGCCGGAGGGCGGCTGCCGACCATCACCACGGAGGCGGTGGCGCTCGCGTCGGGCGGCAACCGGCGCGTCATCGGCGTCTATGCCTTCCTCCAGATGCTGCTGCCGGTCATCGGCTTCGCGATTGCCACCCTGGTTCCGGCGCTGCTATGGCGGCGCTTCCGCGCGCTGCGCGTCTGACGGCGAAACCGATGTCCGAAAAAGGCCTGATCCTGGATCGCGTGACGATCGCGCTGGGCGGTCGACAGCTCCTGTCGATCACGCACGCGATTGCGCCCGGCGAGGTGCTGACGGTCATGGGGCCGTCGGGTTCCGGCAAATCGACGCTGCTCGCCTATGTCGGCGGATTCCTCGATCCGGCCTTCGAGGGTGCGGGCGAGGTCCGCGTCGACGGCCGCGACATCACGCGGCTGCCCGCCGAAGCGCGCCATGCCGGACTGCTGTTCCAGGACGCGCTCCTGTTTCCGCACATGAGCGTGCGGGGCAATGTCGCCTTTGCGCTGCCGCCCGGGACCGGCGGGAGGGCGACGCGCCGGGCGCTGGCCGAGGAGGCGTTGACCGGCGTCGGGCTGGAAGGTTTCGGCGAACGCGATCCGGACACGCTGTCGGGCGGCCAGAAGGCGCGCGTGGCGCTCGCCCGCACGCTGGTGTCCGCACCCTGCATGCTGTTGCTCGACGAGCCCTTCTCGCGGCTCGACGCGGAGCTTCGCCAGCAGATGAGGGAACTGGTCTTCGCCAAGGCGCGCGCCAGCGGGCTCCCGGTCATCCTCGTAACCCATGACGAGGCGGATGCGCAGGCCGCGGGCGGCCCGGTCGTCCGCATCGGAGCGTGAGCGTGCGCGCGCTGCCTGTGCTCCCCGTCACCGAGGCGCTGCCCGCGCTGGTTTCGGCGCTGCGCGAGCGCTCCTGCGCCGTGCTCGTCGCACCGCCCGGCGCCGGCAAGACGACGCTGGTGCCGCTCGCGCTGCTGGACGAGCCGTGGCGCGGCGATAGAAAAATCCTGCTTCTGGAACCGCGCCGCATCGCCGCGCGCGCCTCGGCGCGGCGCATGGCGGAATTGCTGGGCGAGCAGCCGGGCGAGACCGTGGGCTACGCGATGCGCATGGAAAGCCAGGTCGGCCCCAAGACGCGAATTCTGGTCGTCACCGAGGGCGTGCTGGCGCGGATGATCCTCGACGATCCGGAGCTGACCGGCATTGCGGCGATCCTGTTCGACGAGTTCCACGAGCGCTCGCTCGACGGCGATTTCGGGCTGGCGCTGGCGCTGGACGTGCAGGGCGCGCTGCGGCCCGACCTCAGGCTGCTGGTCATGTCGGCGACCATCGACGGCGCCCGCGTCGCGCGCCTCCTCGGCGATGCCCCGGTGATCGAGAGCGAGGGGCGCAGCTTTCCGGTCGATATACGCCATGAGGAGCGGGGGCCGGACGAGCCGGTGGAGGACGCGATGGCGCGCGCGATCCGCGGCGCGCTGGCCAAGGAGGAGGGGTCCATCCTCGCCTTCCTGCCCGGCCAGCGCGAGATCGAGCGCACCGCCGAGCGGCTGGACGGGCGCATCCCCGCCAATGCCGATCTGGTGCCGCTCTACGGCAATCTCGACGCGCGCACGCAGGACGCCGCGATCAGGCCCGCGCCCGCCGGGCGGCGCAAGATCGTGCTGGCGACCTCGATTGCCGAGACCTCGCTCACCATCGACGGCGTGCGCGTGGTGGTCGACAGCGGCCTGTCGCGGCTGCCGAAATACGAGCCGGCGACGGGGCTGACGCGGCTGGAGACTGTGCGCGTGTCGCGCGCCTCGTCAGACCAGCGGGCGGGACGAGCGGGGCGTACCCAGCCGGGCGTCGCGATCCGCCTCTGGCGCGCCGAGCAGACGGCGGCGCTGCCTGCCTTCACGCCGCCCGAAATCCTGGAGGCGGACCTGTCAGGGCTGGTGCTGGACGCAGCCGCCTTCGGCGTCGCCGACGTGGCGACGCTGTCCTTCCTCGATCCGCCGCCGAAGCCGGCGCTGGAGGAGGCAAGGGCGCTGTTGCGCGAACTGGGCGCGATCGATGGCGGGGGGCGGCTGACGGAGACGGGCAAGGCGATGCGCGGCCTCGCGCTGCCGGTGCGCCTCGCGCATATGGTGGCGGAGGCGGCGAAGGCCGGCGAGGCAGTGGCCGCGACGGAGCTCGCGGTGCTGCTGACGGAGCGCGGGCTGGGCGGGCCGAGTGTGGATCTGGAGCGCAGGTTGGAGGGGTTTCGGCGCGATCGCTCGCCGCGGGCGGAGAACGCGCGGGGGCTGGCGCGAAGGCTGGCGAAGGCGGCCGGCGGCAGCGTACCCCCACCCCTTACCCCTCCCCACAAGGGGGAGGGGGGCGCCAGCGTCTCAGAATCCCCATCCCCCTTGTGGGGAGGGGTAAGGGGTGGGGGTATCACCACTCCGGCTTCTCCCGGCTCCCTCCTCCTCCTCGCCTGGCCCGACCGAGTCGCCAAGGCGCGCGGCGCGCTTGGCCGCTTTGTGCTGGCCAACGGGCGGGGTGCCACGGTCGAGGAGACCGATCCGCTGGCGAAAGCGCCCTTCCTTGTCGTCGCCGACCTGCAGGGCAAGGCGCAGAACGCGCGGATCGTCGCCGCGGCGGCCGTCACCGAGGACGAAATCCGCGCCGCCTTGGGCGACCGCATCGCGAAGCGTCTGAGCACCTCTTACGATGCCGAGAAGCGTGCCGTGCGCGTGCGCGAAACGGTCATGCTCGGCGCGATCCAGCTCGCCGAGCGCCAGTTGCCCCCACCAACCGGGGAGGATGCCGACCGCGCCGTGGCCGAGGCGGTGCGCGCGAACGGGCTTGCGATCCTGCCGTGGGAGAAGTCCGCCGAAACACTGCGCCGCCGCCTTGCGTGGCTGCACAAGGGCCTCGGCGCGCCCTGGCCGGACATGTCCGACGAGGCGCTGCTCGCGCGGCTGGACGACTGGCTTCTGCCTTATCTCAAGGGCGAAGCGTCGCTGGCGCGTATCGCGCCCTCGGTGTTAACCGAGGGGCTGATGGCGCTCGTGCCCTACGACCTGCAGCGAAAGGTGGCGGAGCTGGCGCCGACCCATGTCACCGTGCCGACCGGCAACAATCTGCCGATCCGCTACGAGGAGGAGGGGCCGGTGCTGGCGGTCAGGGTGCAGGAACTGTTCGGGCTGGACACGCATCCGTCGATCGCCGGCGGCACCGTGCCGCTGACGCTCGAACTGCTGTCGCCGGCGCACCGGCCGATCCAGACCACGCGCGACCTGCCGGGCTTCTGGCGCGGCTCCTGGACCGACGTGCGCTCCGACATGCGCGGGCGCTATCCGCGCCATGTCTGGCCCGAGGACCCGCGCCAGGCCCTGCCGACCGCGCGGGCCAAGCCCAGGGGGACGTGAGGCATAGAGGTCCTTCGTCTCGCCAGCGCCGCAGACCGCCGCGTTGCGCTCGGCGCCTCTCCCTCTTCATGCAGGGCATCGCATATCGAAATTTCGCAGAGCGCGGCGGGCTTGATAACCCCCACCCCTAACCCCTCCCCACAAGGAGGAGGGGGACGATGTCGTGGCCGCGGCAGTCGGGGTTGACCGTTTTCCGGGCAGTGACGAGTCGTGGCTGGGTTCCCCTCCCCCTTGTGGGGAGGGGTTAGGGGTGGGGGTGCTTTGCGCCGGCGGTGGAAGGAGGAACCCGTCCGGGATACCGAAGGCTTGGCCTTGCCGCCGAGCCGGCGCATAAGAGCGCGATGCTGCTCGACCTTCGCGCCCCCGATCCGCAACTTTCCCGCCGGCTGCGCCTCAACACGCTGATCAGGCTGCGCTGGCTGGCCGTCGGCGGCCAGAGCGCGGCGGTGGTGATGGTGGCCTACTTTCTGGGCTTTCCGCTACCGGTCGGGTTCTGCTTCGCGCTGATCGCCTGCTCGGCATGGCTGAACCTGCTGCTCGCCTTCCGCTATCCCCCGACCCACCGGCTCGAGCCCAACGCGGCGATGGGCATCCTGCTGTTCGACACGCTGCAGCTCGCCGGCCTGCTCTACATGACCGGGGGGATGACCAATCCCTTCGCCGTCCTGATCGCCGTCCCTGTGGTCGTCTCGGCGACCTCGCTGCCTCTCCAGTTGACCACCGGCCTCGGCGTCATCGCCATCCTGGCCTCGACGGTGCTCGCCTTCTTCCACCTGCCGCTGCCCTGGTATCCCGGCACCGAGTTCCCGATCCCGTTCATCTATGTCGCGGGTCTGTGGATCGCGGTCGTGTCGACCATCGTCTTCACCGCGGTCTATGCCTGGCGCGTGGCGGAGGAGGCCCGCCAGCTCGCCAACGCGCTGACCGCCACCGAACTGGTGCTGCAGCGCGAACAGCATCTCTCGGCGCTGGACGGGCTGGCCGCCGCTGCCGCGCACGAGCTCGGCACGCCGCTCGCCACGATCGCGCTCGTGTCGCGCGAGATGGAGCGGGCGCTGGGCACCGACCCGAAATTCGCCGAGGACGTGACGCTGCTCAGGACGCAGACCGAGCGCTGCCGCGACATCCTCAAGCGGCTGACCAGCCTCTCTTCGACCTCCGAGGAGCATATGGCACGGCTGCCGCTGTCCTCGCTGATCGAGGAGGTGATCGCGCCGCACCGCGATTTCGGCATCCGCATCCAGCTCGAAGGCGAGGAACAGCTCGGCGCCGAGCCGGTCGGACGGCGCAATCCCGGCGTCATCTACGGCCTCGGCAACCTGGTCGAGAACGCGGTCGACTTCGCCCGCGAGACGGTGACCATCCGCTGGAGCTGGAACCAGGCCAATGTTCGCGTGGCGGTGATCGACGACGGGCCGGGGTTCCAGGCGGAAGTGCTGGACAGGATCGGCGAGCCCTATATGACGACGCGGCCGGGCGGCAACGCGGCGAGCGGCCAGTCCGGCGGGGGGCTGGGCCTTGGCCTTTTCATCGCCAAGACGCTGCTCGAACGCTCGGGCGCGACCGTCTCCTTCCGCAACGCGGGCGAGAGCGGCAAGGGCGCCCTGGTGGAGGTGATCTGGCCGCGCGAGATATTCCTGCGCGATGCGCCGGAAGAAGCTGGGCAGATCGTCTCCTGAAGCCGGCGCAACTCTTGGATTATTCCCCGGGTGTCGCCTATATAGTGCGACAAGAAGAAGCAGTACATCGGGACAGGGCGCCATGACGGCAGATGCGACACAACCGGCGGTGGCTCCCGGGGAAGATGCGAGCCTCCTCATCGTCGACGACGACAAGCCCTTCCTGACCCGCCTGGCGCGTGCGATGGAAAGCCGGGGCTTCGCCGTCGAGACCGCAGAGAGCGTCGAGGAGGCGATCGCCAAGGCCAAGGCGCGGCCGCCGGCCTATGCGGTGGTCGACATGCGGCTGGGCGACGGCAACGGCCTCGACGTGGTCGCCGCCATCCGCGAGAGGCGCGCCGATTCGAAGACCGTGATCCTGACCGGCTACGGCAACATCGCCACCGCCGTCACCGCCGTGAAGCTCGGCGCCATCGACTATCTCTCCAAGCCGGCCGATGCCGACGACGTTGTCGCCGCGCTCACCCGCACCGGCGCCGACCCGATCGCGCCGCCGGAAAACCCGATGTCTGCCGACCGCGTCCGCTGGGAGCACATCCAGCGCGTCTACGAAATGTGCGACCGCAACGTCTCGGAGACGGCGCGAAGGCTGAACATGCACCGGCGGACGCTGCAGCGGATACTGGCGAAGCGCGCGCCGAGGTAGGGCGGAAGCTACGAGCAACGCGCCAGTTCCGCCTGGACGAACCCCCACCCCTACCCCTCCCCAGAAGGGGGAGGGAGTCGCCATCGCCGAACTTCGCTTCGGACCGTTGGCGGCACGCTCAAGCGACCCGAGATTCCCTCCCCCTTGTGGGGAGGGGTAGGGGTGGGGGTAGACTTCGTTGCCACCTACCGCAGCGGAGCAAACAATTGGCAACCGACAGCCCTTCTCCCCACTGGCTCCGCACGCCCTCCGGCCTTCTCCGCGCGCGTGGACTCGGATTGCCTTTGCCGGGCGAGCCGGGGCCGTTCAACGCCATCACCGACGTGGCCGGGGTCGAGGTCGGCTATTCGACGATCATCAAGGGCGAGGGGCCGCTGGTCGTCGGCCAGGGTCCGGTGCGCACCGGCGTCACCGCCATCCTGCCGCGCGGCAAGGCCGGGCTCGCCGTGCCCTGCGCCGCCGGCTTCTGGTCGCTCAACGGCAATGGCGAGATGACCGGCACGATCTGGGTCGAGGAATCGGGCGAGCTCGACATGCCGGTCACGATCACCAACACCCACTCCTGCGGCATCGCCCGCGACGCGACGATCCGCTGGCTCTACCCGCGCCTCGACGGCATTTCGGATTCGTGGGGCCTGCCCGTCGCGGCGGAAACGTTCGACGGCAACCTGAACGACATCAACGGCTTCCATGTGACCAACGAACACGTCTTCGAGGCGCTGGACACTGCCGCTTCCGGTCCGATCGAGCAGGGCTCGGTCGGCGGCGGCACGGGAATGATCTGCTACGACTTCAAGGGCGGGTCGGGGACCTCGTCGCGACGCGTGAACGCGGCGGGGGAGACGTATACCGTCGGCGTCTTCGTCCAGTCGAACTTCGGCCGCAGGCACGAATGCGCCATCCTCGGCGTGCCGGTGGGACAGCACATCGGCCACGACCTGCTGCGCGGCAAGCCGGCCGGCTCGATTATCGTCGTGGTGGCGACCGACGCGCCGATCGCCGGCCACCAGGCGAAGAAGCTGGCGCGCCGCGTCGCGCTCGGCATGGCCCGCACCGGCGCGCTGGGCCACGATTCCTCCGGCGACATCTTCCTCGCCTTCTCGACGGCGAATGCGGAGGGCTATTCGGCGCCGAGGGGCACGCTGAGGCGGATGATCGAGCTGTCAAATGCCGACATCGACCCGCTCTACGAGGGCGTCGTCGAGGCGACGGAGGAGGCGATCATCGATTCCATGGTCGCCAACCGCACGATGGTGGGGCGGGATGGCGCGACATCGATCGCGCTGCCGCATGAGGAGCTGATGGAGGTGATGCGGCGGTATGGGAGGATGGAATGAATGACGACCTTCCTCGGGGACTTCATTGGTTCATCGCCTGCGTTTTCATCGGATTAGGTCTGATATCCGGTTTTGGAGAGCTGGTTACGGGCCGTTACCTGTTCTGTCGCAGGGGCGGCTTTGGATGCATGGGCGAACTCGAAGTCGACGCGTGGTTCGTCGTGGCTGCCTTCATTCATGCCGCGCTATTCCTCGTGCCCGGTCTTGCAATGGCGCGTCACCTGATGCGGACCAGGAAACGTTGACTCGAACTACTCGCTCTCGCCCTCCACCGGCTCGATCGCGATGCCGGCCATCTCCGCCGCCATCAGCCGCGCGGCACCCGTGCGCGCCATGCGCAGGGTGAGCGCCTTGCGGGTGGGCGCCGCGAGCCTGTGCTCGGGCGCGTCGCGCAAAATCTCGGCACCGTAGCCGTCGGAAAGGATGAAGCCGCACTCGTCCGGGAAGATCTCGGTAGGCACCTCTGGATGCGTGGCGAAGAAGAAGCGGTCGCAGAACAGGCGGTATTCCGGCCATTTGCGGTCGACGCGGAAATCCTCGATCGAGGATTTGACCTCGATGATCCAGACATCGCCGTTCTTCATCAGCGCGACGAGGTCGGCGCGGCGGCCGGTGACGAGGCAGAGTTCGGGCAGGATCGTCGCGCCCATTTCCAGAAAGAGCCGCTGCACGCCGCGCCTCACCAGCATCGCGCGCTCGGACTGGCGGCCGTCGACCAGCGGGTTGGGGGACTTGATCGGGGAGACGATGGGCATGGGCGGGAGAGTAGGGGATTCGGAACAAAGGGGCAACTTTGGTTCGCTCACCAATGCGGCGGCTTTGTCACGGGGATTTCCGGCGCCGTCGCCTCCTCGATGCCGGTGAGCCTGAGCGCCATGGCCTCGACCCGCCGGTTCAGCTCGTCGATCGTCTTCCAGGCCTTCGAAATCTCGGCCGAGAGTTCGTGGATCGTCCGCTCCTGCTCTGCGGCGAGCAGTTCGAGGGTGGTGATGCGCTCGTCCGTGTCCATGCTTGTCGCTCCTCGGCGCGGCGTTTCCAAATTGACAATGACAGCGCCTTTTGTCGACACTGCGCCCTGGGCAAAAGCCCCGCGGGTTCTTGGCATCGAAACCCGCCGCATGCTAGGGATTTTGACCAAACGATCAAAGAGCCGGAGGGACCCGGCCGGGAAACGGGACGGCGCATGGCGGACGCGGCGATCGAACTGGTCGGGATCAACAAGAGCTTCGGCGCGGTTCGGGCCAATCGCGACATCCATCTGAAGGTCGAGCCGGGCACCATCCACGGCATCATCGGCGAGAACGGCGCCGGCAAGTCGACGCTGATGTCGATCCTCTACGGCTTCTACCAGGCCGATTCCGGCGATATCCGCATCGGCGGCAAGCCGGCGGCGATCAAGACGCCCAACGAGGCGATCGCGCACGGCATCGGCATGGTGCACCAGCATTTCATGCTGGTCGAGAATTTCACCGTGCTCGAAAACATCATCCTCGGCGCCGAGGGCGCCGCGCTTCTCAACCGCGGCATCGCCAGGGCGAGGGACGAACTGCACCGGCTCGAACAGGAATACGGGCTCGAGGTCGATCCCGACGCGGTGATCGAGGAACTCGCCGTCGGGCTGCAGCAGCGGGTCGAGATCCTGAAGGCGCTCTACCGCGGCGCGGAAATCCTCATCCTCGACGAGCCGACGGGCGTTCTCACCCCGGCCGAGGCCGACCATCTGTTCCTCATCCTGCGCAGGCTGAAGGACGAGGGCAAGACGGTCATCCTGATCACGCACAAGCTGCGCGAGATCATGGCCGTGACCGACAATGTCTCGGTCATGCGCCAGGGCCAGATGGTGGCGACGCGCAAGACTTCGGAGACGACGGTCGAGGAACTGGCCGAGCTAATGGTGGGCCGCCGCGTGCTGCTGCATGTCGAGAAAGGCGAGGCGAAACCCGGCGAGGTGAAGCTCTCGGTGCGCAACCTCACCGTCAAGGACTCGCGCGGCGTCACCATGGTCAAGGACGTCTCCTTCGACGTGCGAGGCGGCGAGATCGTCGGCATCGCCGGCGTGGCGGGCAATGGCCAGTCGGAACTGATCGAGACCATCGCCGGCATCCGCAAGGCGGTCTCCGGCACGGTCACGCTCGACGGGCGCCCGGTCGACGTCACGGGCGCCGCGGATCCGGCGGATCTGCGCCGGCGCGGCCTCGCCCACGTGCCGGAGGACCGCCACCATATGGGACTGATCCTGCCATTCGAGGAATACGAGAACTCGATCCTCGGCTATCACAACGATCCCGAATACGGGAACGGCGCGTTCCTCGACCTGAAGGCCGTCGAGGCCGATGCCCGCGACAAGATCGCCAAATACGACATCAGGCCCACCGATCCGCATTTGAAGACCGCGAATTTCTCGGGTGGCAACCAGCAGAAGATCGTGCTGGCGCGCGAGATGGAGCAGGACCCCGGCGTGCTGATCGTCGGCCAGCCGACGCGCGGCGTCGACGTCGGCGCCATCGAGTTCATCCACAAGCGCCTGATCGCCATGCGCGACGCCGGCAAGGCCGTGCTGCTGGTCTCGGTCGAACTCGACGAGATCCGTTCGCTCTCCGACCGCATCCTCGTCATGTTCGACGGCCGCATCGTCGGCGAGCGCGGCCCCGATGCCACGGAAGGTGCGCTCGGCCTGCTCATGGCGGGCGTTGAGGAGAAGGAAGCCGCGGAATGACGACGCCCGCGCTTCTCGTGATCGATGTGCAGAACGCGATCGACGATCCAGTCTGGGGCCGCCGCGGCCAGCCGGAGATGGAAGGCAATATCGCGACCCTGCTCGACGCTTGGCGCGCCCGGCGGTTGCCCGTCGTGCATATCCGGCACGATTCGACGGACCTCACCTCCCCCTATCGTCCGGGCACGCCCGGCAACGAGTTCAAGGCCGATGTCGCGCCGCAGCCCGGCGAGCCGGTCGTCGACAAGCGCACCAACAGCGCCTTCATCGGCACCGACCTGATGGACGTGCTGGACGAACTGCAGGTGCACCGGCTGGTGCTGACGGGCGTCCTCCTGGAGAACTCGGTCGAGGCGACCGCGCGCATGGCCGGCAATCTGGGCTTCGAGGTGGTCATCCCCGAAGACGCGGTGGCCAGCGTCGACCGCACCGACAGGCGGGGCCGTCACTGGCCCGCCGAAGACGTCCATGCGCTCACCCTTGCGATACTCGAAAAGGAGTACGCGCAGATCTCCGACACGCGCAGCTTGATCGAGGCCCTGCCATGAGCGCGCCCTACGCGAAACTCCCCGCCTGGGCCGACTATGGCCTGATCCCGCTCATCAACCTGATCGTCGCCTTCTTCGTCGCCGGTCTCGTCGTCCTCCTGGTCGGCGAAAGCCCGTTCGAGGCGGTGCAGCTGATGATCAAGGGTGCGTTCGGCTCGGGCCGCGGCATCGGCTATACGCTCTATTACGCCACCAACTTCATCTTCACCGGCCTCGCCGTCGCCGTCGCCTTCCACGCCGGCCTGTTCAACATCGGCGGCGAGGGACAGGCGTCGGTCGCGGGCGTCGGCGTCGCCGTCGTCTGCCTTGCCTTCGATTCCATCCTTCCCTGGTGGGTGACCTTCCCGATCGCGGTCGTCGCCGCGGCGATCTTCGGCGCGGCCTGGGCGCTCATCCCGGCCTGGCTTCAGGCCTATCGCGGCAGCCACATCGTCATCACGACGATCATGTTCAACTTCATCGCCGCCAGCCTGATGGTCTATCTGCTGGTCAACGTCTTCAAGGCGCCGGGACAGCAGGCGCCGGAGACGCGCACCTTCCTCGAAGGCGCCAACATCCCGAGCCTCGAGCCGCTGCTCAACATGCTGGGCATCGCGGCGCGCCGCACGCCGCTCAACATCACCTTCTTCCTGGCGCTTCTCGCCGCCTTCGGCGTCTGGCTGCTGATATGGCGGTCGAGGCTGGGCTACGAGATCCGCACCATGGGCCACAGCCCGAAGGCCGCGCGTTACGCCGGCATCGGCGAAAAGCGCATCATCATCGTCACCATGCTGATCTCTGCCGGCCTGGCCGGCCTGATGGCGCTCAACCCGATCATGGGCGCGCAGGACCGCATGCAGCTCGGCTTCGTCGGAGGCGCGGGCTTCGTCGGCATCGCGGTTGCGCTGATGGGCCGTTCGCATCCCGTCGGCATCATCCTCGCGGCGATCCTGTTCGGCATGCTCTACCAGGGCGGCGCGGAGATCGCCTTCGAGATGCCCAACATCACCCGCGAGATGATCGTCGTCATCATGGGCCTGGTGATCTTCTTCGCCGGCGCGCTGGAGCACATGTTCCGCCCCGCCGTGCAGGCAACCCTGGCCTCGCTGAGGCCGTCAAGCATGGGACTGAAACCGAAGCCGGCGGGAGACGCCTGAAATGTTCGACGTCCTCATCTCGCTGCTCGACCTGACCATCCGCCTCTCGGTCCCACTGCTTCTCGCCTGCCTCGCCGGCCTCTATTCGGAACGCTCGGGCGTGTTCGACATCGGCCTTGAAGGCAAGATGCTGGCCGGCGCCTTCGCCGGCGCGTCGGCCGCCGCCGTCAGCGGATCGGCCTGGATCGGCGTCGGCGCGGCGGTCCTCGCCGCCGTGTTCTTCGCGCTCGTCCACGGCTTTGCCGCCATCACCAACCGGGGCAACCAGATCGTTTCGGGCGTGGCGATCAACTTCGTCGTCGCGGGCGCCACGATCCTGTTCGGCCAGGCCTGGTTCAAGGAAGGCGGCCGCACGCCGCAGCTCACCGGCGACGCGCGGTTCGACCCGATCACCCTGCCTTTCGCCGATGCGCTGCGCGATGTGCCGCTTGTCGGCCCGATCTATTCCGAGCTGATCTCGGGCCATTCGGCCCTGGTCTACATCGCCTTCCTGATGGTGCCGCTGACCTGGTGGGTACTGTTCCGCACCCGTTTCGGGCTGCGGCTGAGGGCTGTCGGCGAGAACCCGGCGGCGGTCGACACCGCCGGCGTATCGGTGACCTGGCTACGATATCGCGCGGTCATCGTCTGCGGCGTGCTGACCGGACTGGCCGGCGCCTACCTGTCGCTCGCCCAGAGCCCGGGCTTCGTCAAGGACATGACCGCCGGCCGCGGCTTCATTGCGCTCGCAGCACTTATCTTCGCCAAATGGAAGCCGGTGCCGGCGATGTTCGCCTGCCTGCTGTTCGGCTTCCTGGAGGCATTCGGCATCCGCTTCCAGGGCACGGCCTTCCCGTTCATCGGCCAGGTGCCTGTCCAGCTGATGCAGGCGCTGCCCTATATCCTGACCGTCATCCTGCTGGCCGGCTTCATCGGCAAGGCCGTGCCTCCGAAGGCCGGCGGCGTGGCCTATGTGAAGGAGCGGTGATGCTGCAGGTGTGCGAAAAGGCCCCCTCACCGTCACGCTTCGCGTGCCACCTCTCCCCCATTTCATGGGGGCGAGGAGCGGCAGCTTCGGCGAATGGCGCCTCCTCTCCCCCGGGCAGGGGGAGAGGTGGATCGGGCAAAGCCCGAGACGGTGAGGGGGTGCTTGCACGTGCCTGACATAACGCATGACCTCTTCCTCGCCGCCCGTGAAGCGATGGCCAAGGCCTATGCGCCCTATTCGCACTTTCCGGTGGGGGCGGCCTTGCGGACGGCGGACGGGCGCACCTATGCCGGCGCCAACATCGAGAATGCCTCCTATCCGGAAGGCTGGTGCGCCGAGACCACGGCGCTCGGCCACTACGTCATGGGCGGCGGCGGCGAGATCACCGACATCGCGGTGGTCGCCGAGCGCATGAACCGCATCACCCCGTGCGGCGGATGCCGCCAGCGCCTGGCGGAGTTTTCGAAGCCGTCGACGAGGCTCCATCTGTGCGACCAGAACGGGGTGGTCGAAACTCTCACGATGGGCGATATTCTGCCCCTCGGCTTTTCCGGCGAGATCCTGAAATGACCACTGCCGTCGATATTCTCGTCGAACGCCTTGCCGGCCGCACGCCCAAGGTGGGCCTCGTGCTGGGCTCCGGCCTCGGCGGCCTCGTCAACGAGGTGCAGAATGCCGTTCGCATTTCCTACGGCGAACTGCCCGGCTTTCCGAAGAGCGGCGTCACCGGCCATGCGGGCGAGCTGGTGGCCGGCGACTTCAACGGCACGGCCGTGATCATGATGGCGGGCAGGGCGCATTATTACGAGCACGGCAATGCCGGCGCCATGCGTCCGGCGCTTGAAGTGCTGCAGGGCATCGGCGTCGAGACGCTGATGCTGACCAACGCCGCCGGCTCGCTGGAGCCCGACATGGGGCCGGGCTCGGTGATGCTGATCACCGACCACATCAATTTCTCCGGCTCCAACCCGCTGTTCGGCGAGCCGACGGACCGCCGCTTCGTCGGCCTGACGCAGGCCTACGACCCGGGCATGCGCGCCGCGCTCGAGGCGGCGGCACAGAAGACCGGCACGCCGCTGCACAAGGGCGTCTACATGTGGTTCTCCGGCCCCTCCTTCGAGACGCCGGCCGAGATCCGCATGGCCCGCATCGTCGGCGCCAATGCGGTCGGCATGTCGACCGTTCCCGAGGTCATCCTGGCGCGCTTCCTGGGCCTGCGCGTGGCGGCCTGCTCGGTGATCACCAATCTAGCCGCGGGCATGACCGGTGGCGAACTCTCGCACCAGGAAACCAAGGACATGGCGCCGCTCGGAGGAGCACGGCTGGCGGCGATCCTGCGCGAGGCGATCGGAGGCTTCTGATGAACGCCAAGACGGAACATGCGGTGGCGTCGGGCGCGGCGCCCGTCCACCTGTCCAACACGCGTCCGCGCAACGATGGCACGCCGCTGAAAGCCGAATGGTTCGAGGCGATGGACGTCAACCTGTCGGCTGCTGAGCGCCGCGCCGCGACGCTGACCACGCGGCGCACGGTGAAGAAGGCCTGGCAGGCGGCCTGGCTCGTGCGCGCCATCGAGGTCATCGACCTCACCACTCTGGCCGGCGACGACACCCCCGGCCGGGTGAAACGGCTCTGCGCCAAGGCGCGCCACCCGCTGCGCGACGACCTGGTCGAGGCGCTGGGCCTGACCGGCCGGCGGCTGACGACCGGTGCCGTCTGCGTCTACCCGACGATGGTGCCGACGGCGGTCAAGGCGCTGGAAGGGTCGGGCATTCCCGTGGCCTCCGTCGCCACCGGCTTTCCCACGGGGCTCACGCCGCTGAAGCAGCGGCTGGAGGAGATCCGCTACGCCGTCGGCGAGGGCGCCGAGGAGATCGACATCGTCATCACCCGCGCGCATGTGCTCAACGCCGACTGGAACGCGCTCTATGACGAGATCAGGCAGATGCGCGAGGCCTGCGGCACGACGCACCTCAAGGCGATCCTGGCGACGGGCGAGCTGAAGACGCTGACCAATGTCTACAAGGCCTCGATGGTGGCGATGCAGGCGGGCTCGGACTTCATCAAGACCTCGACCGGGACGGAGGCGGTCAACGCGACGCTGCCGGTGAGCCTCGTCATGGTGCGGGCCATCCGCGACTATCTCGAATATGCCGGCGGCGTCCATGTCGGCTTCAAGCCCGCCGGCGGCATCCGCGCCGCCAAGGACGCGCTCGCCTGGCTGATCCTGATGAAGGAGGAACTCGGCGACCCGTGGCTGCAGCCTGACCTGTTCCGCATCGGCGCCTCGGGGCTGCTGAGCGATATCGAGCGCCAGCTCGAGCACTACGTCACCGGGCGGTATTCGTCGAACGACCGGCACGGGATTGCGTGAGGTGATGAACGTTTTCGCTAAAGATACCCCCACCCCTAACCCCTCCCCACAAGGGGGAGGGGGACGGCGGTCCCACGCTTGCAGTTCGATCGGGTCGCGTGGCGCTTCCCCATTCCCCTCCCCCTTGTGGGGAGGGGAATGGGGTGGGGGTGCGTGGCAGGCGGACCGCGGGAGGCGGCCATGAACCAGATCCAGGACATTCTGAAAACCATGGAGTACGGCCCGGCGCCCGAGGAGGACGCGATCGTTCGCGATTGGCTGAAGCGGCACAAGGGACGTTTCGGCCACTTCATCGGCGGCAAGTTCACGGCGGCGGCCGGCGATACGTTCGGTGTCCCCAATCCCGCCACCGGCGAGACGCTGGCCGAAGTCGCGATTGCGGGCAAGAAGGAGGTCGATGCCGCTGTGAAGGCGGCGACGGCGGCCTTTGCCTCGTGGTCGAAACTCTCCGGCAACCAGCGGGCGCGGCATCTCTACGCGATTGCCCGCGAGATCCAGAAACATGCGCGCTTTCTCGCCGTGCTCGAGACGCTCGACAACGGCAAGCCGATCCGCGAGACGCGCGACATCGACATCCCGCTCGTCGCCCGCCATTTCTACCACCATGCCGGCTGGGCCGAGCTGCGCGACGAAACCTTCCCCGGATACGAGCCGGCGGGCGTCTGCGGCCAGATCATCCCGTGGAATTTTCCGCTGCTGATGCTCGCCTGGAAGATCGCGCCCGCGCTCGCTGCCGGCTGCACGGTGGTGCTGAAACCGGCCGAGCACACGCCGCTCACCGCGCTTGCCTTTGCCGAGATCTGCAAGGAAGCGGGCCTGCCGGCGGGCGTCGTCAACATCGTCAATGGCGGTGGCGAGACCGGCGCGCTGATCGCAGGCCATGACGGCATCGCCAAGCTCGCGTTTACCGGCTCGACCGAGGTGGGCCGCATCCTGCGCCGGCAGACCGCGGGGTCGGGCAAGAAGCTGTCGCTGGAGCTCGGCGGCAAGTCGCCCTTCATCGTCTATGCCGACGCCGACCTCGACGCCGCTGTCGAAGGCGCCGTCGACGCGATCTGGTTCAACCAGGGCGAGGTGTGTTGTGCGGGTTCCCGTGCGATCGTCCAGGAAGGCGTCGCCGACCGGTTCCACGCCAAGCTGCGCGCGCGCATGGAAAAGCTGCGCGTCGGCGATCCGCTCGACAAGTCGACCGATGTCGGCGCCGTCGTGGCGCGCGTGCAGATGGAACAGATCGCGGCCCGCGTGAAGGCCGGCGTCGCGGAGGGGGCCGAGATGTTCCAGCCGAGCTGGGCGGCAACGCTGCCGACCACAGGATGCTTCTTTGCGCCGACGCTGTTCACCGACGTAATGCCGGCCTCGCAGCTGGCGCAGGAGGAGATTTTCGGCCCCGTCCTGATCTCGATGACCTTCCGCACCCCGGGCGAGGCGATCCAGCTCGCCAACAACTCGCGCTACGGGCTCGCCGCCTCGATCTGGTCGCAGAACCTCGACACAGCCTTCGACGCCGCGCGGCGGCTGAAGGCCGGCGTGGTGTGGATCAACTCGACCAACCTGTTCGACGCGGCGATCCCGTTCGGCGGCTACAAGGAGAGCGGCTTCGGCCGAGAGGGCGGCAGGGAAGGCATGCACGAATATCTCGTGCCCGGCTGGCTGAAGAAGGCGAAGGCGGCGCAGATTGCCAAGCCGCTGCCAGCGGCGGCGCCGGTAGATGCCGAAGAGGCGGAGGTTGATCGCGCGGCGAGCCTCGACCGCACCGTCAAGCTCTACATCGGCGGCAAGCAGGCGCGGCCGGATTCGGGCTATTCCTACCCGGTCCACGACCATGCCGGAAAGTTCGTCACCGAGGCCCCGCTCGGCAACCGCAAGGACATCCGCAACGCGGTGGAAGCCGCGCACAAGGCCGATGGCTGGTCGGGCATGACCGGCCATGGCCGGGCGCAGGTGCTCTATTTCCTGGCCGAAAACCTCGAACTGCGCGCCGCAGAGTTCGCGCGCCGGCTGGTGCAGGCTACCGGGGCCACCGCGGCAAAGGCCGCCCGCGAGGTGGAAGCGACCGTCGCCCGCGTCATGTATTACGCCGCCTGGGCCGACAAATATGACGGTGCGGCGCGCGCGCCGCAGGGACGCATGCTGTCGGTGGTGCTCAACGAGCCGTGGGAGGTGATGGCGATCTCCTGCCCGGACGAGGCGCCATTGCTCTCCTTCGTCTCGCTGGTTGCGCCGGCGATCGCTCTTGGAAACCGCGTCGTCGTCACGCCCTCGCCGCGCCAGCCGCTCGCCGCGCTCGACCTCTACCAGGTGTTCGACACGTCCGACCTGCCGGGAGGGACCGTCAACATCGTCACCGGCGACCGCGACCAGCTGGCAAGCGTGCTGGCCAAGCACGACGACGTCGCGGCGCACTGGTATTTCGGCTCGAAGGAAGGCTCGGCGCTGGTCGAGAAGGAATCGGCCGGCAATCTCAAGGCGGTCTGGGCCAACCAGGGCCTGGCGCGCGACTGGCTCGACCCGGCGCAGGGGCAGGGCGAGGAGTTCCTGTTCCACGCGGTGCGGCACAAGGCGATCTGGACGCCGTTCGGGGTGTGACCGGCTGATGCTCCCCCAGGAATTCATCCGCCTCAAGCGCGACGGTAAGGCACTGCCGAAGGACGCGATCGCGGAGTTCGTCAGGGGCATGGTGTCCGGCGCTGTCACCGAGGGCCAGGTCGCCGCCTTCGGCATGGCGGTGTTCCTGAACGGCATGGGTCGTGACGAGGCGGTGGCGCTGACGCTCGCCATGCGCGATTCCGGCGAGGTGCTGACATGGGACCTGCCGGGTCCCGTGGTCGACAAGCACTCGACCGGCGGCGTCGGCGACAATGTCTCGCTGATGCTGGCGCCGATCGTCGCCGCCTGCGGCGCCTATGTGCCGATGATCTCGGGCCGGGGGCTCGGCCATACCGGCGGCACGCTCGACAAGATGGATTCCATCCCCGGCTATGTCAGCCAGCCCGACAACGCCCTGTTCCGCAAGGTCGTCCGCGACGTCGGCTGCGCCATCATCGGCCAGACCGGCGACCTGGCGCCGGCCGACAAGCGCTTCTACTCGATCCGCGACGTCACCGCGACGGTCGAGTCGATCCCGCTCATCACTGCCTCGATCCTGTCGAAGAAGCTCGCCGCAGGGCTGGGCGCGCTCGTGCTCGACGTGAAATCCGGCAACGGCGCCTTCATGGCGCGGCCCCGCGATGCGCAGGCGCTCGCCAAGAGCCTGGTCGAGGTCGCCAACGGCGCCGGCCTGCCGACGACGGCACTGGTGACCGACATGAACCAGCCGCTGGCATCCGCCGCCGGCAACGCGGTCGAGGTGGCCAACGCGGTCGAATTCCTCACCGGCGACGCCCGCGACCGCCGCCTGCTCGACGTGACGCTGGCGCTCGTCGCCGAAATGCTCGTCTCGGCCGGTCTCGTCCGCAGCCGCAAGGACGGCCTGGCCACCGCCCGCCAGGCGCTGGAAAGCGGCGCGGCGGCCGAGCGCTTCGGCCGAATGGTCAAGGCGCTGGGTGGCCCGGCCGATTTGGTCGAGAAGTTCGCCAAATATCTGCCGAAAGCTCCGGTCGAGCGTGCCGTCCAGGCTCCCTCGGCGGGTTTCGTCCGCGCCATCGCCACGCGCGATATCGGCCTGGCGGTCGTCGCTCTCGGCGGCGGACGCACGCGCCCGCAGGATGCGGTCGATCCCGCTGTCGGGCTCACGCACCTGCTGCCGGTCGGCGCCGAGGTGAAGGCGGGCGATCCGCTGTGCAGGATCCTCGCGCAGACGGAGGATCAGGCCCTCCAGGCGACGGACGCAGTGATCGCGGCCTACGAAATCGGCGAGGCGAGGCCGCAGCCGGCTCCGGTGGTGCAGCGGCACATCGCGAACTGAGCCCTACTGTTCGAGCACCAGGACCTCGTCCTTCACCTCGAACCGCGCCAACTGCTTCAGGAGGCTCATCCCGATCAGCGTGTTGTGGAGCGATTTGTCTTCCATGACGACGGCGTCGACGCCGTTCACCCGGATGCGGCCGATCTCGATCGAGTCGATCCGCACGACGGCTGCGCGCGCCTTGCCGTTGGCGGTGTTGACCTCGTATTTGAATTCGCTGCGCGAGACCGTGATGCCGATCTTACGGGCCGTGGTTTCGTTCATGGCGACCAGCGTCGCGCCGGTGTCGATCAGCCCCTCGATCTTGCGGCCGTTGAAGCGCAGTTCGGCGCGGAAATGTCCGGTCTTGTCGGCGGGGACCGACACTTTCTGGTGGGCGGAGGTCGAAGCCGCCGCGGGCTTCGCGGGGGCCGGGGAGACGGCGGCCGGCGCTGTCTCGGGCGCGGGCGAAATCAGGCCGTGAAAGGTCTCGGGACTGGCCTGGTAGAGGATAGGCACCGAGGCGGAAAGGCCGACAAAGGCGCCGATCAGGATGACGTTGCGCATCAGGTGAGGTCCCGTTTCGCGGGAGATGCTAACCCAGTGCGGTCACCACAGGTTTAACGGAAGGGATGAAAGTCGTTTGCCGTGGCCCGCCTTCCGGATGTCCCGGGAACGCCGGGTGGCATGACGGCTTTGCCTTCGAAACGTCATTCCGGGGCCGCGCAGCGGAACCCGGAATCCAGAGCGCCGGCGTTCCCAACAGGTCTACGCCCTCGTTCATGAGCGGCAATCCACAACCTCCCCGGTAGCCACTCTGGATTCCGGGTTCCGCTGCGCGGCCCCGGAATGACGTCAAAGACGTCGAGTTGCGGCTGTCCAAACGTTCGAGGCTTGCTTGTAGCCCCGTCAACCCGCTCTCACTTCGTGCCGTACATCCTGTCGCCGGCGTCGCCGAGGCCGGGCACGATGTAGCCTTTCTCGTTCAGCTTTTCGTCGATCGCGGCGGTGAACACCGGCACGTCGGGATGCGCCTTGGTGAAGCGCTCGATGCCTTCGGGTGCGGCGAGCAGGCACAGGAAGCGCAGGTTGGTTGCGCCGCGGCTCTTGAGCTTGTCGATCGCGGCAATCGCCGAGTTGGCGGTCGCCAGCATCGGGTCGACGACGATCACCAGCCGGTCGCCGAGGTCGCTCGGCGCCTTGAAGAAATATTCGACGGCTTCGAGCGTGTCATGGTCGCGGTACAGGCCGACATGGGCGACGCGCGCGGCCGGCACCAGGTCGAGAAGGCCTTCGAGCAGGCCGTTGCCGGCGCGCAGCACCGAGGCGAAGACCAGCTTCTTGCCCTCCAGCGTCGGCGCGTCCATCGGCTGCAGCGGCGTTTCGATGCGCGTCGTCGTCAGTTCGAGGTCGCGGGTGACTTCGTAGCCAAGCAGCAGCGAAATCTCGCGCAGCAGCCGGCGAAACCCCGCCGTCGAGGTCTCCTTGTTGCGCATGATGGTGAGCTTGTGCTGAACGAGCGGGTGGTTGACGACGGTGACGCTCATTCGGGCAGCTCCTGGCGGGACGGGACCTGCGGACTTTAGCCAAGCAGTCGTGCCGGCGAAACAGCCGGCGAAGGGTCAGCCACAGATTTGTCGGGCAATTGAAGGGGACGTCTTACCCCCACCCCTAGCCCCTCCCCACAAGGGGGAGGGGGATTTGCTCGTGCAGCGATTATCCTAATGCGTGAAGAATTGACGTAGCTTGGGCGGAGTTCACGCTCCCCTCCCCCTTGTGGGGAGGGGTAGGGGTGGGGGTAAATGCCGCCCACCCCTACCTTCGGTTTTGTCGAAGGTCTCACCGCCCCGCGCGCGCAGGCTCCTTGAGCTTCGCGAGCAATGCCGTCCTCGTCTTCCTGTCGACGAAGGCGGCCTCGATGGCGGTGCGGGTCACCTCCGTCAGGTCGCGGTCGGTCAGGCCGAAATGCTCCCTTGCGACGGCATATTCCTTGCCGATGCTGGTCCAGAAGTAGGGCGGGTCGTCCGAGGAGAGCGTCACCTTGCAGCCGGCGGCGCGAAGCTTCGGGAAAGGATGGTCCGCATAGGAGGGGAAGACCTTCAGTTCGACGTTCGACACCGGGCAGACTTCAAGCACCACGCCCTCGTCGGCGATGCGCCTGACGAGGTCCGGGTTCTCGATCGCCCGCACGCCGTGTCCGATGCGGGAGGGGCGGATGTGGTCGAGTGCGTCGCGCACGCTTTCCCAGCCGGCGAGTTCGCCTGCATGCACGGTGATCCCCAAGCCGGCTTCCCGTGCGATCTCGAAGGCGCGGACATAATCCTCCACGTCGCCGAAGCGCTCCTCGCCGGCCATGCCGAAGCCGGTGACCAGCGGATGGCCGCATTTGACCGCGAATCGGGCAGCCGCCTCGACCGATTCGACGCCGAAATGGCGCACGCCGGTGACGATCATCCGTCCCTCGATGCCGGTCTTGGCGTTGGCCCGCCTGATGCCCTCGCCGAGCGCGTCGGTGTAGGCCGTGGGCGACAGGCCGGATTTCACCGCATGGTCCGGCGAGGTGAAGACTTCGGAATAGATGGCCCCCTCGCGTGCGAGGCTGGTGAGGTAGGTTTCGGTCAGCCGCGCATAATCCTCCTCGTCGCGGAAGAGGCTGGACGCCGCGTCGTAGGCGGCGAGGAAGCTGGTGAAATCGTGCCAGACGAAGGAACCGTCCTTGATGAAGCCCGAGACGTCCGCGCCGTATTTGCGCGCCTGTTTCATCACCAGTTCGGGAGACGCCGCGCCTTCGACATGGCAATGGATCTCGGCTTTCAACACCATCGGCAATGCTCCATTCGGCGCGACTTTACCGCGTTGACCATGATTCGGTGCGCGGCGGTTCATCGCGGCCCGGACAATAGCGCCGCAGAAACGCATCGGCTATGGTCCGGCCCGAATTCGACAGGACACAATCATGTCAGAACAGCGCACCACGGTCGGCGGCGGCATGGAGACCTCATACGGTTTCCGCGATGTCGCGCCCGGCGAGAAACAGCACCTCGTCAACGACGTGTTCCACAAGGTCGCCAACCGCTACGACCTGATGAACGACCTGATGTCGGCCGGCATGCACCGCGTCTGGAAGGACGCGATGGTGACCTGGCTCAACCCGCCGAAACGCGGCGACTGGCGCTCGCTCGATGTCGCGGGCGGCACCGGCGACATCGCCTTCCGCATCGTCGAGGCCTCTCAGCGCAACGCCCATGTCACGGTGCTCGACATCAACGGCTCGATGCTGTCGGTCGGGCGCGAGCGGGCGGAAAAGCGCGGCATCGCCGGCAATGTCGATTTCGTCGAGGCCAATGCCGAGGAACTGCCCTTCGCTGACGACACGTTCGACGCCTACACGATCGCCTTCGGCATCCGCAACGTGCCGCGCATCGAGGTCGCGCTCGCGGAGGCAGCCCGCGTGCTGAAGCCCGGCGGTCGGTTCCTGTGCCTCGAATTCTCCGAAGTCGACATGCCGCTGCTCGACCGCGTCTACGACGCCTGGTCGTTCAACGCCATTCCGCGCATCGGCCAGATGGTGACCGGCGACGGCGAGCCCTACCGCTATCTCGTCGAGTCGATCCGCAAGTTCCCCAACCAGCGCGATTTCGCGGCGATGATCACCGCCGCCGGCCTGTCGCGGGCGACCTGGCGCGATTTCTCGGGCGGCATCGCCGCGCTCCATTCGGCCTGGAAGATCTGACCGGCGCATGAGCACATTGGGCGCTTACTTCCGACTGGCGCGCGCGGGCTGGATCATGGTCCGCGAGGGCGTGGTCGCGGCCTTGCCGGGTGACCAACTCTGGGGCTTGCCGAAGGTCGGCTGGCGGATCGGAAAACTCCTATCCCGCAGGCGTTCGTCCCGCCTCGACCGGAGCGAGCGGTTCTCGAAGGCGGTGACGCGGCTGGGTCCGTCCTACGTCAAGCTCGGCCAGTTCCTGGCGACCCGGCCGGACGTGGTCGGCACCGAGATCGCCAACGATCTCGCCAGGCTGCAGGACCAGATGGCGACCTTCCCGCGCGAAGCGTCGGTCGCCGCGATCCAGGAATCGCTCGGTCGCCCGCTCGACGATCTCTATGTGTCCCTCGGCGAGCCGGTCGCCGCGGCCTCGATCGCCCAGGTGCATCCGGCGGAGGTGTCGAAGGACGGCGAAGTGCGCAAAGTCGCGGTCAAGGTCATCCGGCCGGGCGTGCGCCGCCGCTTCTTCCAGGATCTCGAAAGCTATTTCCTCGCCGCCCGCCAGATGGAACGCTTCGTTCCGGCGACGCGCCGGCTGCGCCCCGTCCAGGTAACCCAGATCCTCGAGCAGACCACCAAGATCGAGATGGATCTGCGGCTCGAGGCGGCGGCGCTTTCGGAGATCGGCGAGAACACGGCGGACGATCCGGGCTTCCGCGTGCCGGCCGTCGACTGGGAGCGCACCGGCCGCGACGTGCTGACGCTCGAATGGATCGACGGCGTCAAGATGTCGGACATCGAGGGCCTGCGCGCCGCCGGCCACGACCTCGATGCGCTCGCCGCGACGCTCATCCAGTCCTTCCTGCGCCATACGTTGCGCGACGGCTTCTTCCACGCCGACATGCACCCCGGCAACCTGTTCGTCGAGGGGGACGGGACGATCGTGGCGGTCGATTTCGGCATCACCGGGCGGCTCGGCAAGAAGGAGCGGCGCTTCCTGGCGGAAATCCTCTACGGCTTCATCGTGCGCGACTACCGCCGTGTCGCCGACGTGCATTTCGAGGCCGGCTACGTGCCGCGCCGCCACGACCCCGCCTCCTTCGCCCAGGCGATCCGCGCCATCGGCGAACCGATCCACGGCCAGCCGGCCGAGACGATCTCGATGGCGAAGCTTTTGACGCTGCTGTTCGAGGTCACCGAACTGTTCGACATGGAAGCGCGGCCTGAACTGGTCATGCTGCAGAAGACGATGGTCGTCGTCGAAGGCGTCGCCCGCACGCTCAATCCCGCCTTCAACATGTGGAAGACGGCGGAGCCGGTGGTGGGAGGCTGGATCCGCGACAATCTCGGGCCGAAGGGCCTCATGATCGACGCGCGGGACGGGTTGAACGCGCTCATCGCGCTCGCCCGCCAGGCGCCGGAGCTTGCCGAGCGCACCGAACGCCTGACGCGCGAGATCGACCTGATGGCCGAGCACGGCCTGCGCTTCGACGAGGAGACGGCGCGCCAGATCGGCAAGGCCGAGGCGCGCGGCACCCGCTGGGGCCGCGTGGCGATGTGGGTCGGCGCGCTGGCGCTGGTGTGGATTGCGTGGCAACTTTGATTCGGCGATGCCTGGACCAATCGAATGCCTGACGATGATGATCTGACCATAGAGATTGATGATGAACTGATGGCGCAACTCGTGAGAGAGCCGAAAGACGCCGGCCTCCCACTTGAGGAGTATGCGCGGCAAAAGCTCATCCGCGCACTTGACGACGAGCCGCGAGACCGAAGGTCCGGGCCGTCCACATGACCCTCTCCGACAAGCGCGTCCTGCTCATCATCGGCGGCGGTATCGCGGCCTACAAGTCGCTCGATCTCATCCGCCGGCTGCGCGAGCGCGGCGCGAAGGTGCGCTGCGTGCTGACCGTGGCGGCGCAGCATTTCGTGACACCGCTCGCCGCCGGCGCGCTGTCGGCCGACCATGTCTTCACCGATCTGTTCGACCGGCAGGATGAGCAGGATGTCGGCCATATCAGGCTGGCGCGCGAATGCGACGCGATCGTGGTGGCGCCGGCGACGGCCGACCTGATGGCGAAGCTTGCCAACGGCCTGGCCAACGACCTTGCCTCGGCCGTGCTTCTGGCGACCGACAGGCCGGTCCTCATGGCGCCGGCGATGAACCCGAAAATGTGGTCGCACCCGGCGACGCAGCGCAACCGTGCGACGCTGGCGAAGGACGGCGTGCACTTCGTCGGGCCGAACCGGGGCGAGATGGCCGAGAGCGGCGAGGCGGGCGAAGGCCGCATGTCGGAGCCTGTGGAGATTGCCGATGCGGTGGCGCATCTGCTTGCTCCGCCAGCCGGTCCGCTTGCCGGCCGGCGCATCGTCGTCACCTCGGGACCGACCCACGAGCCGCTCGATCCGATCCGCTACATCGCCAACCGTTCGTCCGGGAAGCAGGGCCACGCGATCGCGGCGGCACTCGCGAAGCTCGGCGCCGACGTGCGCCTCGTCAGCGGGCCGGTCTCGCTACCCGATCCGGCGGGCGTGGCGACCATCCATGTCGAGACCGCGCGCCAGATGCAGGCTGCGGTCGAGGCGCAGCTTCCGGCGGATGCCGGCATCTTCGTCGCCGCCGTGGCCGACTGGCGCCCGGCGGTCGAAATCGGCGAGAAGATCAAGAAACGCGCCGGCGAAGCGCCGCCCGCCGTCGAAATGGTGGAAAATCCCGACATCCTTGCCGGCGTCGGCCACCACCGTCATCGGCCCTGGCTGGTCGTCGGCTTCGCGGCGGAGACGGAAAATCTGCTCGATAACGCGGCCGCCAAGCTGAAGAAGAAGGGCGCCGATTTCATTGTCGCCAACGACGTCTCGCACGATAGCGGCATCAATGCGCGCGGCGTCATGGGCGGCGACCGCAACCGCGTGAAGATCGTCTCCCGCGACGGCATCGAGGAATGGCCCGAGATGACGAAGGACGAGGTGGCCGAGCGGCTTGCCAGGCTCGTGGCCGCGCGCCTGCAGACGATAACGGTATAGCATGAGCGCGTCCGTCCCCGTCATCGAGACCTCTCGGCTCGTGCTGCGCGGCCACCGCCTCGACGATTTCGACGCGCACGCTGCGTTGTGGGCCGATCCCGTCGTCACGCGCTTCATCGGCGGCGTGCCGCAGACGCGCGAGCAGGCCTGGGTGCGCCTGCTGCGCCACCTGGGCATGTGGCAGGCGATGGGCTTCGGCTTCTGGGCGGTGACGGACCGGCAGACTGGCAGGCTTCTCGGCGAGGCCGGCTTCCACGATTTGAAGCGCGCCCTGACGCCCAGCCTCGAAGGCACGCTGGAGACCGGATGGGGCTTCGTGCCGGATGTTCACGGCAAGGGGATCGCGACCGAGACGGTGTCCGCCGTCATCGCCTGGGGCGAGGCGAACCGTCCCGGCATGCGCATGACCTGCCTGATCGATCCGGCAAACGCGGCATCCCTTCGCGTCGCCGAGAAGAACGGCTTTCGCGAGTTCGCGCGGACCACCTATCACGGCGCGCCGACGATCCTGTTCGAGCGGCGTTAAGCGGTAAGTTTCGCGGGCGGCGCGATCAGGCGCCGTTTGTCTCGTCTTCCTGCCGCAGGAGGCTGTCGAGGATGTCCAGCCGGTCGCCCCAGAAACGCTCGTAGCGTCGCAGCCATTCGTTGGCTTCCCTCAGGCGGGCGGCATCGAGGCTGCAATAGTGGGTCCGCCCCGAGATGCGCCGCCGCACCAGACCGGCCTGCTCGAGGACCTTCACATGCTTGGACGCGCCGGCGAAGCTCATCGCATAGGGGCGCGCCAGGTCGCTGATCGCCTTCTCGCCGCCCTCGAGTGCCTGCAGCATGCCGCGGCGAGTGCCGTCCGAAAGGGCATGGAATACGGCATCCAGGCGTGCAGTTTGTTCAACCATGTAGTTTAGTTAATACCCGACGCAGCGAAAGGCAACCTCTCGATTCGGGCGGACAAAGCGAAAAGGCCGGCACGATATGCCGGCCTCGCTTGATTCAGCGTCGACAGAGGTCAGGCGGTCGGCTGCTTGGTCTTCCGCAGGTAGGGCAGGATCGTCTCGTAGGAGCCGAAGCGCTTGGTCGCGTCGTCGTTGGACACGGCGGCCGTGATGATGACGTCCTCGCCTTGCTTCCAGTCGGCCGGGGTCGCCACCTGATGCTTCGCGGTGAGCTGGATCGAATCGATGGCGCGCAGGATTTCCGCGAAGTTGCGGCCCGTCGTCATCGGGTAGCTCAGCGTCAGCTTGATCTTCTTGTCGGGGCCGACGACGAAGACGGAGCGGACGGTCTGGTTGTCTGCCGGCGTGCGCCCCTCGGATGTGTCGCCGGCGGAGGCGGGCAGCATGTCGTAGAGCTTGGCGACTTCGAGGTTCTTGTCGGCGATGAGCGGATAGTCGACCGCATGGCCGGTGGCGACCTTGATGTCTTCCTTCCAGCGGTGGTGGCTTTCGACCGGATCGACGGAGATGCCGATGATCTTGACGTTGCGCTTGGCGAACTCCGGCGCGTAGCCGGCCATGGTGCCGAGCTCGGTGGTGCAGACCGGTGTGAAGTCCTTCGGATGCGAGAACATGACCGCCCAGCCGTCGCCGATCCAGTCGTGGAACCGGATGGTGCCTTGTGTGGTCTCCGCGGTGAAATCGGGTGCGACGTCGTTGATGCGCAGGCTCATTGGATCCTCCTGTTCTGTCTCGCGGCCTTTATAGATAGGCCGTTGCAGGAGCGCCAGCGAGAGCGTGGCCGGTGATCCTACGACCTCGAACAGGAAACAGGTTCTGCCCATGCGGCCGGGCAGAGGAGAAAATACCCTGGTCGACACATCGCCTGCGGGCCGCGCAAGATCCCGTCCGCCTAGTCCTTGTCGGCCGCGGACTGCTGCTCGGGCAGAGGCGCAGGAAGGGCCTTGCCCTGCGCCGCCAGGTGCTCGCGCAGCAGGCGGACATTGACGTTGTTGGCCTTGAAGAACACGTCGAACACCGTGCCGACGACCGGAATCGATCCGACGGCGACATCGAGCACCACGTTGCCGGCCATCTGCAGGATCAGCCGGCGCGGAGCGCCCAGCCGATGGGCCTTGTGGACGATGTGGGCCGAGATCGCCCCGGTCAGGAGATCTCCGACGACGGGGACCAGGCTCGCCACGGCGTCGACCCCGAAGCGGTAGCCAATGACGGGAATCCGCCAGCGCGAGTCGAGCAGGAAAGCGAGATCGGCGAGCTCGGGGAATTCATCCCCGACCCGGGTTGCCGCGCGCGCCGCGGCTGCCTTTCTGCTGATCTTCGGAGTCATTTCCGCGTGTCGGCTCCGGGTGACTAGATATGGGCACCGAGATCGCGGGAACCCGGCATGTAGGCGATGTCGAAGTTCGGCCGCGCCTTGATGCGCTCGTACCAGGCGGCAACACGCGGGAGACGATCCCACAGGTCCGTGCGTCCGCAATCCTCGAGCCGCACGATCGTCGGCGTCAAGGCGACGTCGGCAAGGGTGTACTGATCGCCGATGATGTAGTCCCCTTCCTCGAGTGCCGATTCCATCCGTTTCAGGGTCTGGGTCAGCCGGTCGAGGGATTCGTCGATCTCCGTCTTCGAAAACCCGCCCCGGCCCATCTTCCGATAGAAATGCTTCCGCAGTGGCAAGCGTTCCGTATAGTCCCAGAACTCTTCCTCCGTCATCTTCGACCAGATCGGCACGAAGAATGTGTTGAACGAGATCGGGCGGATCGAGGGCGTGGGAACCTCGTCGATATACTGTCGCCATGCGCGCATGTGGGCGAGGCGTTTCAGGTCCTTCGGCCGGACGCTCCTCTCGGGAAAGGCCTCGTCCAGATACTCCGTGATGACGCTGCTCTCGATGATCGGATCGCCGTCATGGAGCAAGGTCGGCACGACGCCGTTCGGGTTGAGCTTCAGATATTCGGGCGTCAGATGCTCGCCCTTGCCGAAATTGATGGCCTTGCCGTCCCATTCCAGCCCTTTCTCGGCGAGCACGAGACGAACCTTCTGGCTGCAGGTCGAGATCGGTGCGTGATAGAGAAACAGCATGGACGGCCTCCTCCCGAGAAGCGGCCACTATCGCAGACGGCAGTGGAAGGCCGCAAACGCTTTCGGCCCAAGGCGGCGCACAGCGGCTGATCCATGGCGGATCGGCGGGGACGCCGCGGTCAATCGCTCCGGCCGGTCTCGCTGCGATAGAGGTCGGGCAGGAAGTTCTCGAACATCCCCACTTCCTCGATGTTGTGGCGCAGCCAGGCCTTGCCCTGTTCGGGCGTGAAGGCAAAGGCCGACACGAACGGGCGCACGAGCGGATACCAGAAGGCGTCGCTGCCGATGATCAGGCAGTTCTCGTAGAGCGTTCCGCCTTCGACACGCTCGAACGTATATTCCATGCGCGCGAGGCCGGTGCGGCCGTGAAGCTCCGGATTGTGGATGTAGCCGCCCTCGTCGAGCCGCTCGATATGGGTGATCGTGTCGACGAGGAACTTCGGATTGCGGCCGAGGACTTCGATCAGGCGGATCGACGCGCCCGCACCGATGCTGCCGTCGGGAAGGCGCCGGTGGTAGCTGGCATGGACATGGTCGTTCGGATGCCAGAAGCGGTAGCGGTTGTAGCGCCGGCCGCCGAACCCGATCGTGCCTTCGAGGTTGCGGAACCACCAGTCGAGCATGCGGGGCGTCACGCCGCGCACGATGTCGTGCCGGATCCAGAACCTGGTGCGGCCGTCCTCCATGCGCTCGACCCCGGTGTCGGCCGAGGAGACCGGCTTCAGCGGGAACGGCAAGGGCAGCGACGTCGGCAGGCGGTCGAAACGGGGCGGATAGGCGAGCTCAAGGTCGTCCGGCGCGGTTTCCAGGGCGAAGGACATGCGGGATCTCCTGTTAGGATAGCGCGTGCTATACATTAATAGGGTGTGCTTTACCTCTGCTGCGATTATTTGTAAAGCGGTCGCGATACAAAAGGATTCGCATGAGCGACGTACCGCCGAAACGGGGCCGCAAACCCTCGCCCGAATTGAGACGGACGATCCTGAACGCGGCGATCGGGGTCTTCGCCGCGCGCGGCATCGACGCCGCGACCACGCGCGAAATCGCCGCCGCCGCGGCGACCACGGAACGAACCCTGTTCAAGCATTTCGGGTCGAAAGCCGGGCTGGTGCAGGCGGCGCTGGAAGCGGTGTCGATCGACTTCCTCAGCGACACGGCCTTCGGGCGGGTCAACAATCCGGCTCCATTCACGGCACAGGAATTCGCAGCCTGGCACCAGACTTTCCTGGAAGATCGGGTGGAGACTGCCCGGCGCTCGCCCCAGAACTACCGCATCCTGTTCGCCGAACTGCTGCGCAACGAACCGCTGCGCGGCAGCTACGGTCCGAGATGGAAGGCGACGGTGATGGAACCGCTGGCCGCGCATCTCGCCCGCATGCAGTCGTCGGGCGAGATCGGCCGGACGCTGGCGCCCGCGGTACTCGCGTCCGGCTTTTTCGGGCTCAACCTGAGCTACCTGCTCACACGCTTCGCGCTGGCGCCGGGAGAGGCGTGGGACGACCGCCGCGACATCGAGGCGATCGTCGCGATGTTCGCGGCGATGTGCCGGTGATGAGCGTGGTCACGCCGCTTTTTCAGGCGGGTGCAGCACTTTCAGCTTCCTGGTGTCGATCTGGCGTTCGGCGTGCCAGAGGTCATAGGCCTGCTGCATCCGGAGCCAGATGCCGGGGCCGTTGCCGAGCACGTGGCCGAGCTTGACGGCCATCTCGGCTGTGATGCCGTGCTTCTCGGTGAGCAGGCCATGAAGCATCTGGCGGGAAATACCGAGGGCAGCCGCGAATTCCGCCTTTGTCGGCGTGCCGCCTTCCAGCACGATCTCGCTCAGGATCGCCCCCGGGTGGATCGGAGGGCGGTTGGGATCGCGAAGGCTTTTGCGGGGCTTGGTCATGGTCATGTCAGTGATAGTCTTCGTAGTCGACCGCGTCGGCATCCTCACCGTCGAATGAGAAGGTCACGCACCAATTGCCATTTACATGGACCGACCAACGGCTCGGAGCGTGACCAGTCAGCTTGTGGAAATCGAGCTTTGGAACGTTCATATCTTCCGGCGATGTCGCCCTCTCAAGCAGATCGAGGATCAGTTCGAGCTTTCTGAGATGCTGCGGATTGAGTCCGCGGCCATCATCCTTCTCCCAGAATTTTCTCAGCACGCGACTGCGAAACGACAGAATCATTGCGATTCTCCCCGTTGCCGCACGTCATGCGCGAAGTTGTAGCTGATGACAGGGTAAGGCCGAAGGGCGTAGGCGTCAAGCGCCACTTGACACCTACGCCGCGTCGCGCACCTGGTAGTCCTTGATCGCGGTGAACTTGATCTGCTTCCAGCGTTCCGCCTCGTAGTTCAGCCCGAAGCCGTGCTGGGCGAGGAAGACGGGGTCGCCGTCGAGGTCGCGGGCGATGTCGCCGCGATGTGCCTCCATGAAGCGCGACAGCTCGGCGGGGCTGTCCGCGTCGATCCAGCGGCAGACGGTGAAGCGGGCGATCTCGAAATCGACGGGCAGGCCGTATTCGGCGGCGAGCCGCTCCTTGAGCACGTCGAGCTGCAGCGCGCCGACGACGCCGACGATGGCCGGCGAGCCGTCTTCCGGCGAGAACAACTGCACGACGCCTTCCTCGGCCATCTGCTGCAGGGCCTCCTTGAGCTTCTTCGCCTTCATCGGGTCGCCGAGCCGCACGCGGCGGAGGATTTCCGGCGCGAAGTTCGGCACGCCGCGGAACAGGATCTCCTCGCCCTCGGTCAGCGTGTCGCCGATCCGGAGCGTGCCGTGGTTGGGGATGCCGACTACGTCGCCGGCATAAGCCTCGTCGGCGGTGATGCGCGAGCGGGCGAAGAAGAACTGTGGCGCCGACAGCGACATCTGCTTGCCGGTGCGCACCAGCTTCGCCTTCATGCCGCGCTTCAGCTCGCCGGAACAGACGCGCATGAAGGCGATGCGGTCGCGATGGTTCGGGTCCATGTTGGCCTGGATCTTGAAGACGAAGGCGCTCATCTCCGGCTCGGTCGCGTGCACGACGCGCGTATCCGCCTCCTGGTCGCGGGGCGGCGGGGCAAACGCGCCCAGCGCCTCGATCAGGTCGCGCACGCCGAAGTTCCGGAGCGCCGAGCCGAAATAGACCGGGGTCAGATGGCCTTCGAGGAAAGCCTGGCGATCGAAGGGCTTGCAGGCTTCGCGGGCGAGTTCCAGTTCCTCGATGAAGGCTTCCTGCTCGTTGATCGGCAGAAGCCCCGCGACGCGGTTGGAGTCCGGCCCGTTGACCGGCGTACGTTCCATCTCATCGTCGCCCTTGCGCACCGAATTCGTGGGCAGGTGGTAGGTGCCGGAGAAGGTGCGGCCCTGGCCGATCGGCCATGTCATCGGCGCGGTGTCGAGGGCGAGCTTGGCCTCGATCTCGTCGAGGATCTCGAACGTGTTGCGCGCCTCGCGGTCCATCTTGTTGACGAAGGTGACGATCGGGATGTCGCGCAGGCGGCAGACCTCGAACAGTTTCAGCGTGCGCGGCTCGATGCCCTTGGCGGCGTCGATCACCATGACGGCGGAATCGACCGCCGACAGCGTGCGGTAGGTGTCGTCGGCGAAATCCTCGTGGCCGGGCGTGTCGAGCAGGTTGAAGACGTTGTCGCCGTATTCGAAGGTCATCACCGAGGTGACGACCGAGATGCCGCGCTCGCGCTCGATCTTCATCCAGTCGGAGCGGGTATTCATCCGGTCCTTCTTGGCCTTGACCTCGCCGGCAAGCTGGATCGCGCCGCCGAACAGCAGCAGCTTCTCCGTCAGCGTCGTCTTGCCGGCGTCCGGGTGCGCGATGATCGCGAATGTGCGGCGCCGGGCGACGGCGTCCTTGATCGTCTCGGTCATGGATGGAATTCCGTTCGGGGCCGGCTTCTAACAAAACGCCGCCGGGCTGTCGAGCAAGGCCGTCGGCGCGCCTATGGCCGGAAAATGTCAGGAGCCTGCAGCCTGACCAAACGGGGCGGTTTACCGCCGGCGGGTCGCGATCCTAGATTTGGCACGAGATCGACTCGGGGACGCTTTCGATGGACGTGACTGACAGGGGAGCCCGGTTCCGGGCGCTGCACGAGACGACGTTCGTCATCCCCAATCCGTGGGATATCGGCACCGCGCGGTTGCTCGTGTCGCTCGGCTATCCAGCTCTCGCGACCACGAGCGCCGGCTACGCCTTCTCGCGCGGACTGGCCGATGGGGCGGTCGGCTTCCCCGAGATGATCGCGCACTGCAAGGAATTGGCCGCCGCCGTCGACGTTCCGGTTTCGGCGGATCTCGAGAAGGGCAAGGGCGACAGACCCGAAAGTGCTGCCGAGACGATCTTCGCCGCCGAAGCAGCCGGTCTTGCCGGCTGCTCGATCGAGGATTCGACCGGCGCCCCGGACAAGCCGATCTACGATTTCTCACTCGCCGTGGAGCGGGTCGCGGCGGCTGTCGAGGCTGCGCGGTCGCTGAAGCGCGATTTCGTCTTCACCGCGCGGGCGGAGAATTTTCTCTGGGGCATCAAGGATCTGGACGACACGATCCGCCGCCTGCAGGCCTTCGAGAAGGCCGGCGCCGACGTGCTCTATGCGCCGGCCCTGGCCGACATCGAGACGGTGAGGACGGTTTGCGCCTCGGTGTCGCGGCCGGTCAACGTGCTGGCGATCGCGGGCTTTTCGGTCGAGGCGCTGCGCGGCGCCGGAGTGAGGCGGATTTCGGTGGGCTCGAAACTCGCCACGGCGGCGTTCGGGGCAGTCAAGCGCGCAGCGCTGGAGATGCTCGATCCGGGCACGTTCGAATATGCCAGGGAGGGAATGCCCTTCGCCGATCTGCAGCAGCTCTTCGCACGACGCGGCTGACAGGTATAGACCGGGTTCGCCTTCTCATCGAATGGAGCCTCGAATGACCTCCCGCGCGGCTGCATTCGCCCTTCTCTCCGGCAATTTCCTCATTGGCATGTCGGTCATCGCGCCGGCGGGCATGGTTGGCCCGCTGTCCACCGATCTCGGCGTGTCGGTAACGAGCGCGGCGCTGTTGTTGACCTTCGGCGCCGTCGTGCTCTGCATCGGCTCGCCGCTCGTCGCCTGGGGAACGGCGGCAATGGACCGCCGGCTCCTGCTGACGATCGCGCTTGCCGGGCTTTCGGCGAGCCACATCGCCTCGGCGCTCGCCCCGAACCTCGGCGTGCTGATGGCCGTGCGCATCGTGGCGATGGCGTTTGCGGCCATCTACACGCCGCAGGCGGCGAGCGCGATCGCCATGATGGTGCCGGAAAAGGAGCGGCCCGGCGCGATCTCCTTCATCTTCCTCGGCTGGTCGCTGGCGGCCGCCGCAGGCCTGCCGGTTGCCGCATGGTTCGCCTCCGAACACGGCTGGCGCGGCGTGCATTGGGGCCTGGCCGTGGTCGGCTTCGCCGCGACCGCGGCCGTCGCGGTGTCAGTGCCGTCGGGCCTGAAGGGGGCGGCCATGTCGCTGAGGAATTGGGGCAGCCTCTTCTCCGACCGTCTCGTCCTTGCGCTCCTCGCCGTCACGGTCATGGCGTCGGCCGGCCAGTTTCTGGTCTTTCCGTTCTTCGGGCCACTGCTCGCGAAGACGGCTGGTGCGACGTCGTCCGAAATCGCCATCGCCTTCGCCGTCTTCGGCATCGCGGGCTTTGTCGGCAACATCGCCGCGTCCCGGATCGTCGGCCGCCTCGGCACGCTTCGCACGTCCCTGCTGTTCTTCCTCGCCATGCTCGCGGGAGCGGCGCTCTGGACCATCGTCGCGGACAGGATCGTGCTCGTCTTCATTGCATCGGCCGTCTGGGGTTCGGGCTTCGCCGCCTCGAACTCGATGCAGCAGGCGCGCCTCGCGGTTGCCGCACCCGCTCTTGCCGGCGCCGCCATCGCGCTCAATTCCTCGGCCATTTATGTCGGCCAGGCGGCAGGCTCGGCGCTTGGCGGCGTGATGTTCGACGCTGCCCTCTACCGATCGATGGGGTGGATGGCCACGATAGCGCTTGCCGGCGCCCTCGCGACGGTCTGGTGGACGGGCAAGATGCGGCGTTGACGCGTTGGCGTCAGCGCCGGCGCTCCGCGGCGGTCAGGCGGTGGGCGCGAGCCGGCAAGCCTGCCCGCCTCGCCCAAACCAGCGCGGTCGATACACAGACCGCGACCACCGCCAGAGTCACAAGTTCCGCGACCGTCGTTCCGGCAAAGAGCACCTCGTGCATGATGCGGCCCGGCAGGAAGGTGAAGAACCCGGCAATGCAGAGCGCGCCGACATAGGTTGCCTGCATCACACGGCGGTGACGCTGGACATTGCGCAGGCGGATCGCTGCGACGCCATAGGCGAGCGAGAAGATCGTGCCGAGGGAGAGCAGATGGATCGGGCTCCACGCACCCCACAACCGGATCGTATGGATGAAAAAGGACGAGAAGGCGACCGCGAGCATCAACAGGACCCAGACCCGGCCCAGGCTCCGGTGTGTGGTGCCGCCCTTGCGGCGGAAGAGCACGACGCCGCCGAGGACAAAAGCCGTGATCGCCGAAAAGGCATGGATCTGGATGGCGGGCGAGGCATTGAGAAGAGGTTCGAGGGTCATGTCCGGGTCTCCGCAAGATAGGCCGCGATGTGCGCGGCGCTGCTTTGGCGCTTGACCTGACCGACCCGCTGGCCTCATTCAAACGTGGTTTCGCAAACCGGCCGGTGCCCTTCGTGAACGACACGCCCCTGCAATCCACGATGCGCGAATTGCAGCGCCAGTTCTCGACGGGACGGCTGTGGATCACGCTCGCCGCCGTGTCGCTCCTCCTCGGAGTCGTCGGCCCGTTCGGCACCTACGTCCAGCACGGTCTCCTCGAGCGCATTGCCTATTGGACGGTCGTCGTGGTTGCGACCTATGCGGTCGGCGTCGCAACCGTGGGCTTCGTCGTGCGGCGGTTTCGTCTTCAAGGCCACGCCGGGCCGGGCGGTTACGCGCTTGCCGGAGCGATCGCCGGCCTGCCGGTCTTCGCCGTGGTCTATGTCTTCAACGGCTTCGTCTTCGGCTTCGACCGACCGCTCGACGCCGGGTTCCTGGCGGTGTCCTGCGTGCTCATCGCCGCAGTCCTCTCGGCGCTGATCTCGCTCCTCTCCCCCGGGCAGCCGGCCGCGGTCGCGATCCAGCCCACGGCGGCGCCGGCTCAGGCGTTCCTCCCGCGCCCGCCGATCCTGCAAAGGCTGCCGCCGGCACTGCGCGGCCAACTCGCCTACATGTCCATGCAGGACCACTATGTCGACGTGCATACGGACAAGGGCGGCGCGCTCATCCTCATGCGCTTCGCCGATGCGGTCGCCGAAGCGGCGGGCGTTCCCGGACTGCAGATTCATCGGTCCCATTGGGTGGCGGCCGCCGCCGTAGCCGACACCGTGCGCCGCGAAGGACGGCTGATGCTGCGAATGCGCGACGGGACGGAACTGCCGGTCAGCCGGCCCTATCTCGCGGCGGTCCGCGATGCGGGCTTCTCGAACCGGGTGGGCTGAGCGGTCTGCCGATCCTTCCAGAGACCGCTTGGCGCGACAAAGCGGGGAGCCGGCGATGGAAGGAGGTCAGTTCGCAGACTTCATTGCTTCGCGGCGCGCCGTTTCGGCTTCCGTCGGGGTCTCCAGCGCGAACGAGGCTGTCTTCATTGGACCGGCCGGCCGATAGGTCGCCGCGAGCACGCCTGCCGGTGTGACGCTGGAGCTGACGACGGAGAGCGCCCCCGGCTGCGTGCCCGAGCCGAAGAACTTCTTGCCGCTGCCAAGGGTGAGCGGGAACACCAGCAGCGTCACCTCGTCCAGGAGGTCGTGCGCCAAGAGGGTCTGCATCAGTCCGCTGCTCCCCTGCACCAGGAGGTCCGGCCCGTCCGACTGTTTCAGCTTGCGGACTTCGGCTGCCGCGTCGTGCAACGCCGTCGAATTGGCCCACGACAGCGGCTCGCGCGACGACGTCGCCACGAACTTGCGGCAGGCATTGAACTGCCGGGCGATCGGATCGTCGTCGCCGACATGCGGCCAGTGCGCGGCGAAGATCTCGTAGGTCTTGCGTCCGAGCAGCAAGTCGTACGGCCGCGCGAACACGCGGTCGATGACCTCGCCGAGTTCGTCGTGCCAGAGCCCGGCGACCCAGCCGCCATGGGCGAAGCCTCCGGTCGGGTCTTCCTCCGGGCCGCCGGGGGCCTGCATGACCCCGTCGAGGGAAACGAATGCGCTCGCGATCACCTTTCGCATGGTGGTATCCTTCTTTCCTTAGGAGATTCAGTTGCCGAGAGTCTTAAGCCCCTCGGCCTTCAATGCCGCCTGAACGGCTGGCCGTGCCTCGATCCGCTGCACATAGGGCGTGAACCGGTCGTAGACCTCGATCTTCGACATCTTCGCCCAGCGCAGCATCACGTAGAGAAAGGCGTCGGCGACCGAGAAATGGTCGCCGAGCAGATAGTCTCCCTCAATGCGCCCGGAGAGATGGGCGAACCGGCCGGCGATCATGCCGCCGACCGCAGGCTTTTCAGCCTCGCCGAGGAAGAAGAACAGGAACAGGAACGGCCGGTGCATCTCGGTCGAGATGAAGGCCAGCGCCTCGATCTGCCGGGTCCTCGGCATTCCGTTCTCCGGCCGCAACGCGTCGGACTGTTGCGCCACCCAGTCGAGCAGTGCGACGTTCTCGGTGAGCATCGAGCCGTCGTCGAAGACAAGGGCGGGCACATAGCCCTTGGCATTGATTTCGGGGAACGGCCGGCCGCTCGCGGTGACGCGCGTCTGCACGTCGACCTCCTCGATCTTGAACTCCATCCCGGCTTCCCGCATCGCGATATGGGTGGCGAGCGAGCAGCCGTCGGCGAAATAGTAGAGTCTCACGAGATGGACCTCAGGTGCTCGCCGAGCTTGTCGAGCGATTCCGTCCAGCCGGCTTCATGGCCGTCGCGCACCGCCGCGTTACGGAAGTCGCCCTGATGCAGCGTCAGCTTCGTCCTGCCGTCCGGCGTGTCCTCGAAGCTGACGGTGACGGTGGTCAGAGGACTCAGTCCGCCATTGTCCTGCCAGCCATCCTCCTCCCACTGATGGGTGAAGGAGATCCGATCGATGGGCGATACCTCGAGATAGGTGCCGCGCATGATGTGGCGCGTGCCGTCCGCCTGCTGCATCACCACCCGGAACGACCCGCCGGTGGCAGCCGTGCCGCCCGTCGCCTCCGGGATGGTCATGCCGCGCGGGCAGCTCCATACCCTCATGTGGTCAGGCTCCATCCACATCCGGAATACCAGCGCGCGCGGCGCGTCGTAGACGCGGGTGATTTTCAGTTCGTGGCCGGCGGCGGGCACGGCTCTCTGGGCAAGCGACATGGCTTTGTCCTCCACGGTTGAATTCAGCCGGAAATCACGCGGGCTGGGGGTCGACGCCGATCATCCACGGGATGCCGAAACGGTCGACGCAGGCGCCGAAGCGCTCGGCCCAGAAGGTCTTTTCCAGCGGCATCTGGACTTCGCCGCCTTCGGACAGCGCGGCGAACAGCCGCTCCGCCTCCGCGACGGTGGGAGCAGGGAGATAGATGTTGTAGCCCTGAGGCTTCTTGTACCAGCCCTCGGGCATGTCCGACGCCATCACGGTCGACTCGCCGATCCTCAGGGTCGCGTGCATGACGTTGTCGGCGCGCGCGGGGTCGTATTGCGCGCCGGGAGGGGCGTCCCTGTTGGTCATCATGTCCTGGATCGTGCCGATGCCGAGCTTCTCGTAGATGGCGAAGGCTTCGCGGCAATTGCTGTCGAAGAAGATGTAGATATCGGCTTTCATCGGATTCCTCCTTGTGTACGGCCACAAACGCGGCGTGCGTTCCGGTTGCGGCGCTCAGATCGCCTTGAGGATCGCGCCCAACCGTTCGAGGCTCTGGCTCCAGCCTTCCTCCATGCCGCCGACATGCGGCAGCATCGACGGCGCGGCGTAGAGCATCTGCGAATGCAGCGTCATCTCGGTCCGCGTGCCGCGGTCGACGAGCGTCACCGTGTGGATGTTCTCGATGATGATCGAGCCGTCCTCGCCGGAGAGGGTCGTCACGAAGACGATCTGGTTCGGCGCCTCGATCTCCTCGAAATGCCCGCCCATCGGCTGGATCGAACCGTCCGGCGCCTGCATGTGCACGTGGAACCGCCCGCCGGGATGGGGCTCGATCGCTGCGAACGGATTGGAGAAGCCGTGCGGGCCCCACCACGCGGCGACGTGAAGCGGATCGGTCCAGGCCTTGAAGACGAGCGCGATCGGGGCGTCGAAGATGCGCTTGAAGGTGAGGTTGGGCAGACGGGCGGGAAGGGGCGATGTGCCTCCCGCACCTGTGACGTCAATGTTTGCTTCCATCGGGATCTCCTGCCTGCAGCTTGGTGAGATAGGCATCCAGACGGTCGAGGCTCTCCTCCCAGAACCGCCTGTAGTGGTCGATCCACCCCGCCGCTTCCTGCAGGGGGGCCGGATCCAGCCTGACCGGCCGCCATTGCGCCGAGCGCCCCCTGCTCACCAGCCCGGCGCGCTCCAGCACCTTCAGATGCTTCGACACGGCCGGAAGGCTCATCGAGAACGGCTCGGCGATCTCCGTCACCGATGCCTCGCCTTGGACGAGGCGCGCGAGGATGGCGCGCCGCGTGGGGTCCGCGAGCGCGGCGAAGGTGGCGGAGAGATGGTCGGTTTCGGGCACGTATTTAGCCGATCAGTTAATTAGCTGATGGGTTAAATAAAAGAGCGCTGACGTGAAGTCAACCCCTGCCGGAAGAGCCGAGCGGCATGGTCAGTGCGTCGTCCGGCGATGGGTCCGTTCGGCGAGTTCGCGCACGATCCGGCTGGCGGTCGTTTCGAACAGGAAGGGCAGCAGCGCATGCACCAGCGCCGCGCCGCCGGCCAGGAACAGCCGCGACGAGAACCACGCCGCGAAACGGAGGTGGCCGAAATAGCTCTCTCCGACCGTGCCGGGGTGGCGGGTGAAGAGTTCGACGATCCGTGCGGCCATGTGTGTCTCCCGAGGGCTTGAGAGACCGATGGATAGAATGGATTCCACGGAAAAACGTCCCGAATGTGATTGCGATCTCGCAAATATTGGGACAAATATCCCGGGATGAGCGCCAAAATCGATACGATCGACCGCCGGATCCTCGCCGAACTCCAGCGCGACGGGTCGCTCTCGGTCGACCAGCTGTCCGAGCGGGTCGGCCTGTCGCGTAATGCCTGCTGGCGGCGCATGAAGCGCCTGGAGGACGATCGTGTGATCGCTGGCCGGGTCGCGCTGGTGGACGCGGAGAAGGTTGGGCTGGGCCTGTCGGTCTTCATCCTCGTGCGGACGTCGCGCCATGACCCGGACTGGCTGAAGCTGTTCCGCGACGCGGTCACGTCCCTGCCGGAGATCACCGGCGTCTATCGCATGTCCGGCGACCTGGACTACATCCTGCGTGCCCGTGTCGCCGACGTGAAAGCCTATGACCGGCTCTACCAGCGGCTGATTTCACGCGTTCCGCTGACCGACGTGTCGGCATCCTTCGTCATGGAGGAGATACGGGACACTACGGTCCTGCCGATGGAGGTCAGGTGAGCGGCTTCGCTCTGCGCATGCGGGCGCCGTAACATTGCCGCAGGGTTGCGAGAGCATTTATAGAAAGTGCAGGAGGCAAACAGGGAGTGACCGATGTATCTCCATGACGATGCGGATATCGCAACGGTCGTCACCACGACGGCCAAGGCGATCCTCGAAGGCGCGCGCCATATCGCCAAGGGCGACCGGGTTCTCACCAGGGAGCAGCTCGGTCAACTGGAGACGGCAGTCAAGGAATTGCAGCGCGCCATCGACCGGAAGAAGCACTAACGCCGACGAGACGGACGAGAGCGCAGCCGCAGGCGCCGCGTCACCTGTGAAGTGAGGACGCGGGCGATTGACGGGAAGCGTCCGGTGACCGATAGACGGCCCATGTCCTCCGCGCCCGTGCTTCCGATCGTCCGTCTTCCGCATGCCGCGGGTCTCGACCTGCCGGCCTATGAGACCGAAGGCGCCGCCGGCATGGATCTGCGTGCCGCGGTGCCCGCCGACCGGCCGATGATCATCCTGCCCGGCCGCCGCGCGCTGGTGCCGACCGGCCTCGTCTTCGAGCTTCCGGCCGGCTTCGAGGGCCAGGTGAGGCCGCGCTCGGGTCTCTCCTTCAAGCACGGCATCACCTGCCTCAACACGCCCGGAACGATCGACAGCGACTATCGCGGCGAGGTGAAGGTGCTGCTGGTCAATCTCGGCGACGAGGAGTTCGAAGTGACGCGCGGCATGCGCATCGCGCAACTGGTCGTCGCGCCGGTCACCCGCGTCTCGGTCGAGGAGCACAGCCTCGCCGGCTCCACCGCGCGCGGAGCGGGCGGCTTCGGCTCGACCGGGACCGCGTGAGGCCCGGCCTCGTCATCTTCGACTGCGACGGCGTGCTGGTCGACACGGAGCGGCTGGGCAACCAGCGGCTCGCGCAGGTGTTGACCGAGGCAGGCTATCCGATCTCCTACGAGGACTGCCGGCGCACCTTCGTCGGCAAGCCGATGGGCGCGGTCCAGGCGCATGTCGAGGCGACGGGCGTGATGCTCGGCGCCGATTTCGTCAAGCGCTGGAACGACGGCCTGCCGGAACTCTTCAAGGACGGGCTCGACCCGATCCCGCATGTGGAAGGGACGGTGAGGGCAATCGCCGCGGCCGGACTTCCCTTCTGCGTCGCCTCGTCGGGGCAATTGACGAAGATGCGGCTGACGCTCGGACTGACCGGCCTGCTGCCGGTCTTCGAACATGCGATGTTCAGCGTCAGCATGGTCCCGCGCGGAAAACCGTTCCCCGACCTCTTCCTGCACGCGGCGCACGTCATGGGCCATGCGCCCGAAACCTGCGTGGTGGTGGAGGATTCCGTGGCCGGCGTCACCGCCGCCCGCGCCGCCGGCATGCGGGCGTTGGCCTATGCAGGTGACCCCGAGGCCGAGCGCGAGGGCCTGGCGAAAGCGGGCGGCGAACTGTTCGACGACATGCGGGAGCTTCCGCGGCTGCTCGGCATTGCCTGAACTTCGTCGGCTTCCGCAGCGACAGCATTTCTCTCGAAACCAATCAGCCTTCCGGGCGTTTCTGCTCCACCAGCCACGGGTTCGGCCGCCGAGTTGCGGATCAGTCTCGCGGCCGGACGGGGCGGCGCCGGCGCCTTTGATGGCTGCCGCGCCGCCCTTGCCTTGCCTGTTTTCCACTCCTATCTCGATTGGCGTAGGGCCGCCGCCCGGCGGCGCAGGGAGAATCCCGTGATCTTCGACGCCGCCCGTGCTGCTGCGAGCCGCATGTTCTCCGCTCCGTTCCGTTCGGTCCTCTTCAAGTCCATCGGACTGACCGTGCTCATTCTCGTCGGCGCTTGGTTCGGCCTGCGCGAACTCTTCGACGCGCTTGCCATGCCGTGGATCGACGCACTGCTGCCTGGTCTGCCCGCCTGGGCGGGCTGGCTCGGACTTCTGGCGGCAATTCTTGCCGGCATCGGCTTCGCCATCGCGCTCGCCTTGCTGATCGCCCCGGTGACCGCCCTGGTAGCCGGCCTGTTCCTCGACGACATCGCCGAAGTGGTGGAGCGGGAGGATTTTCCGGCCGATCCGCCTGGAACTGCCGTGCCGCCGCTGCGCTCGCTGGTGCTGTCGCTGAAATTCGTCGGTGTCGTCATCCTGGGCAATATCGTGGCGCTGTTGCTCCTTCTCATCCCGGGCGTGAATGTCGCCGCCTTCTTCGTCGTCAACGGCTATCTGCTCGGCCGCGAATTCTTCGAGTTCGCCGCCATGCGGTTCCGCCCGGAAGCGGAGGCCAAGGCGTTGCGCAGCCGCAACGGCGGGACGGTCTTCCTCGCCGGCCTCGTCATCGCCGGCTTCCTCGCCATCCCGCTGCTCAATCTCGCCACGCCGCTCTTCGCCGCCGCGATGATGGTGCATCTGCACAAGGCGATCTCGGCTCGCGACGGTGGCCGGACCCTCGCGGTCGACAAACGGGCCGCTGTGTGAGACAGTAACTTGACACTGTAAACATTGGGACCGACGCCATGATGACCGACTTCGTCCTCGCCTCGCTGCACCATGTGCTCATCTTCCTGCTGATGGCAGCACTTGCCGCGGAACTGGTGCTGGTGCGGCCCGGACTGTCAAGCATGTCGCTTGGCCGCCTCAGCCGCATCGACGGCGCCTACGGCGCGCTGTCGCTGGCGGTTCTGGCCGTCGGCGCGTGCCGCGTGGTCTGGGGCATCAAGGGCTGGGAGGCCTATTCCGGCAATGTCTGGTTCTGGCACAAGATGGCGGCCTTCCTGATCGTGGGGCTGCTCTCCATCGCGCCGACGATCCGCTTCGCGCGCTGGCGCAGGCAGGCGGCGGCGAGCCCTTCCTTTGCCGTGAGCGATGCGGAGGTGAAGACGGTCCGCCGCTTCATGCACGCCGAGGCCGCGATCTTCCTGCTGATCCCCATCTTCGCCGCGGCGATGGCGCGCTACGGCGCCTGATCGAGGTTCGGCAGCTCGTCGAGGTCGTCGAGCGGGACCAGCGGGGCAGGGACGTCGGTCGTCTTCTCCGGCGACTTGCAGATGTCGGCGATAACGCAGCGCCAGCAGTCGGGCTTGCGCGCCTTGCAGACGTAGCGCCCGTGCAGGATAAGCCAGTGATGCGCGTGGCGCATGTAGTCCGCCGGGATGATGCGAACGAGCGTGTCCTCGACCTGCTCGGGCGTTTTCCCGGGCGCCAGCTTGATGCGGTTGCCGATCCGGAAGATGTGGGTGTCGACCGCCATGGTCGGCTGGCCGAAGGCCATGTTGAGCACGACATTGGCCGTCTTGCGTCCTACGCCGGGCAGCGTGGTTAGGGCGTCGCGGTCGCCGGGCACCTCGCCGCCAAAATCGCGGATCAGCGCCTGCGACAGCGCGATGACGTTCTTGGCCTTGTTGCGCCACAGTCCGATCGTTCGGATGTAGTCGCCCAGCTTCTCCTCGCCGAGATCGACCATTTCTTGTGGCGTGTCGGCCACCGCGAACAGCGCCCGCGTCGCCTTGTTCACACCGGCATCGGTCGCCTGCGCCGACAGCACGACGGCGACGAGCAGGGTGAAGGCGTTGACGTGTTCGAGTTCGCCCTTGGGCTCCGGCCGCTGGATGGAGAAACGGCGGAAAATCTCGCTGATTTCAGCGCGAGAATAGGCTGTGCGGGCCGCCGGCTTTCGCTTCGGCCTCGCTCCCGCGGATGTGACCTTCACGGAGGTCGCTGCGGCAATTTTCGTCTTCAGTTTCGCCATGGTCCTCCTATAGTTGGAGCCGATGGACGAGACAAACGCCCGCGATCCCGACGAGCCCTTCTTCCGTGCGCTGCTGACGCCGCACCGCTCGCTTGGAAAGACCGGATTCAGGCTGATCATGCTGGCCCTGCTCGCCGGCTGGGCCTTCACCGGCATCGTCTTCCTGTCGCAGGGCGCCTGGCCGGTCTTCGGCTTCTTCGGGCTCGACGTGCTCCTGGTCTACGTCGCCTTCCGGATGAATTACCGTGCTGCCAGGGCTCGCGAGATCGTCTCCGTGTCGCGCACGGCCCTCGACATCCTCCAGGTCGCGCCGTCGGGCAGGACGCGGGAGCACCGCTTCAACCCGTTCTGGGCGCGCTTCTCGGTCGCCCGGCACGACGAGATCGGCATCACTTCGATGACGGTTGAAGGGCAGGGTCAGCGCGTGGCGATCGGGTCGTTCCTCAATCCGGACGACCGGGACAGTTTCGCGAAGGCCTTCGGAAACGCGCTGGCGGCGGCGAAGGCGGGGTAGGTCAGGTGTCGCCGGGAATGTCGTCGCTCGAATAGTCCAATCCGGCCGGAAAGACCCTAACGATGCTCGCGCCCAGGTCATCGACGCGATAGACAATCGTCGCCCTGCCCTCAAACGGCAAAGTCCGGATACCCGGCCCCAGGTCCTCCCGAGGCTGGCCGCGACGGGCCATGAAATCTAGCTTCTCACAGGCGACCCGGATACGGCGCACGTAGGGCAAGGGCGACAGCATCGCTCGCATGATCCGCGATGTAGAGATAGAGCCGGCGCAGATCGGCCCGTGCAGCGGGACGAAAGCGAACTCGGCTCATCGGCCGGCTTTCACTCTTTCATCGTGCAACGCTTCCAGTTCGGCGAAAACCTCCTCGCCCGGAACATCCGGCCTCGGATCGTCGAGCGATTCCTGGATCAGCCGGCGCCAGACTTCGTTTCGTGCCTTTTCTTCACGCTCGAGCGCACGCAGGCCGGCGCGCACGACTTCGCTGGCGGACTCATATTCGCCGGATGCTAGCCGGTCGTCGACAACGGCCTGCTGCTTGCCGAGTGTGACGGTGATTGGCTTGCTGGTGCGCATAGGGAGACTCCTTCTATGACAGTGTCATACATCTTTGCGCGCAGATCGAGAAGGCTGTCTCGCAAGTTTCGGGTGGGAAACCCGCTTGAGAGAGGCGATATTCGCGGCCAAGGAGATTTGCCATGAACGCGCAGACAGCCATCCTGACGAAAGACGTGACGCCCCTCGCCACCACGGCCGAAGGTGCCGACTACGACAAGGTCCGCAGGGTGATCGAGAAGATCAGCCTCGACTACCGCGACCAGCCCTCGCTGGAGATGCTCGCCGAGGAAGTGGAAGAGACACCCACCGGCCTGCAGAAGCTCTTCACCCGCTGGGCGGGGCTGAGCCCCAAGGCCTTCCTGCAGGCGGTGACGCTCGACCATGCGCGCCGGCTGCTGGCGGAAGGCATGCCGCTGCTCGAAGCCTCGCTCGAGGTCGGCATGTCGGGACCGGGCCGGCTGCACGACCTGTTCGTGACGCATGAGGCGATGTCGCCGGGCGAACACAAGTCGCGCGGCGAGGGGCTCACCATCCGCTATGGCTGGCATATCTCGCCCTTCGGACGTGCGTTGGTCATGGTCACCGACCGCGGGCTCGCCGGGCTCGCGTTCAACGATCCCGGCGACGACCGCGCCGCATTCGCCGACATGTCCGGTCGCTGGCCGAATGCGACCTATGTGGAGGACATGGCGGCGACGGCACCTTATGCGGCGCGGATCTTCGACCCGGCCCGCTGGCGGCGCGACGAGCCGCTGAGGGTGGTGCTGATCGGCACGGATTTCCAGGTCCGCGTCTGGGAGGCGCTGCTCAAGATCCCGATGGGGCGCGCCTGCACCTATTCGTCGATCGCCGAACGGATCGGCAGCCCGACCGCCAGCCGCGCCGTGGGCGCGGCGGTGGGCGCCAACCCGGTCTCCTTCGTCGTGCCGTGCCACCGCGCGCTCGGCAAGTCCGGCGCGCTGACCGGCTATCACTGGGGCCTGACGCGCAAGCGCGCGATCCTTGGCTGGGAGGCCGGCCAGACGGGGTGAACGGGACCTGGCCTCAGGCGCAGGGCAATTGCATGTGGAATTACCCCCACCCCTAACCCCTCCCCACAAGGGGGAGGGGAACCTGGTGACGATTCCTGTCCCGGCCCGGAAAGCAGTCACCGCCGACTGCTGCGGCCAACGCATCGTCTCCCTCCCCCTTGTGGGGAGGGGCAAGGGGTGGGGGTATCAAGCGAGCCGCGCTCTTCAAATCTCAATATGCGATTGCCCTCGGACTCAAGCCGAGCGCACGGTTCCGTTCGAGACCGTCAGGAACTGGGCCTGCTCGGCGATGCTGGAAAACAGCGCCGCGTCGGTTCCGGTCATTAGAGTCTGGCCTCCCGTTTCCTGCAATATCGAGAACAGCGCGGCGCGGCGGCATTCGTCCAGATGTGCGGCGATTTCGTCCAGAAGCAGGATCGGCGTCATGCCGGACACTTCGGCGGTGAGCCGCGCGTGCGCCAGCGTCATTCCCACGAGCAGCGCCTTCTGTTCGCCTGTCGAGCAGAATTCGGCCGCCATGTCCTTCGGCCGGTGGCGCACGAGGAGGTCTGAGCGGTGCGGTCCGGCAAGCGTGCGCCCGGCCGCGCGGTCGCGTCCGCGCTCCTCGGCGAGCTGGCGGATCAGACCCTCCTCGATCTCCACGGCGGGCCGGTCTCCGATCTGCCGCTCCAGATCGCCGTCGATGGCAATGTCGGCCTTCGGGAACGGGCCGCCCTCCGGCAGCTTCTCGATCATCGCGCGCATCAGATGCAGCAGCTCCATCCGCGCCGCCGCGATCGCAACGCCGGTTTCCGCCATCTGCGCCTCGATCGCCTCGAACCAGCGGCCGTCGCGCGAATCTTCCGAAAGCAGGCGGTTGCGCCCCCGCATCGCCTTCTCGTAGTCGAGCGCGCGCCTGCCATGCGCCGGGTCGATCGCGAGCACCAGCCGGTCGAGATAGCGCCGCCGGTCACCCGCGGGGCCGGTGAAGAGCGCGTCCATCGCCGGCGTGAGCCACGCCACGCGCAACCGCTCCATCAACTCGTCGGCGGTAGCGTTGGCGCCGTTGATGCGCACCTTTCGCGCGTTCTCGCCTTCGCCGGCAACTCCGGATGTGCCCGTGCCGATCTCGGTCTCGCCGTCCGGGTTTTCGACCGTGGCGTGGATGGCGAAGCCGCCGGTTCCCGCCTTGCCCTGCATGTCGATATAGGCGGCGCGGCGCAGGCCGCGGCCTGGCGTCAGAAGCGACACCGCTTCGAGCAGGTTGGTCTTGCCGGCACCGTTCTCGCCGGCGAGCACGACAAGGCCCGGCTCCAGCGCGATGTCGGCCGAGGCGTAGTTGCGGAAATTGCTGAGCTTCAGCCGCGAGATCGCGACCGGATCCGGCTCGGCGCCCTGGCTAGACACGCATCGGCATCAGCACGTAGAGCGCATGCTCGTCGCTGGTGTCCTGGATGAGCGTCGGCGAGCCGGCATCGGCGAGAAGGAAGCGCGCATCGCTGCCGTTGAGCTGGGCCGTGACGTCGAGCAGATAGCGCGCGTTGAAGCCGATCTCCATCGGATCGGCGTCGTAGTCGGCGGCGATCTCTTCCGTCGCACTGCCGGAATCCGGATTGTTGACGGTGAGAGTTACCTGCCCGTCGGCGATCGCCATCTTCACCGCGCGGCCGCGCTCGGAAGAGATCGTCGAGACGCGGTCGACCGCCTGCGCGAAGCTCTGCCGGTCGATGGTGAGCTTCTTGTCGTTGCCCGACGGGATGACACGCTGGTAGTCCGGGAAGGTGCCGTCGATCAGCTTCGACGTCAGCACCACGCTGCCGATGGTGAAGCGGATCTTGGTGTCGGAGAGTTCCACGGTGACGGCGACGTCGGGGTTGTCGACGAGCTTCTGCAGTTCCGCCACCGTCTTGCGCGGAACGATGATGCCCGGCATGCCCTCCGAACCCGCCGGCGCCTCGGTGTCGGCGCGCGCGAGGCGGTGGCCATCGGTCGCCACCGAGCGCAGGCTGAGCTGCCCGCCGGACTCGATCGTGTGGAGATAGATGCCGTTGAGATAGTAGCGGGTCTCTTCGGTCGAGATCGCGAACTGGGTCTTGTCGATCAGGTGCTTCAGCACCGAGGAATCGATGCGGAAGATGTGCGAGAACGAACCCGCCGAGAGTTCCGGGAAGTCGGACTGCGGCAGGCACTGCAGGCGGAAGCTGGCCCGGCCCGAGATCACCGTCATCGAGTTGCCGTCGTCGGCGGTCTTCAGCATCACTTCCGCGCCGTCGGGCAGCTTGCGGACGATGTCGTAGAGCAGGTGTGCCGGAACGGTCGTCGCGCCGGTCCGCTCGATCTGGGCCGGCGTCGCCTCCGTCATCTCGAGGTCGAGGTCGGTCGCCTTCATTTCGAGGCTGGCGCCGGTCGCCTTCAGGAGCACGTTCGACAGGATCGGGATCGTGTTGCGCCGCTCGACGACCCGGTGGACGTGGTTCAGCGACTTCAGGAGGTTCGAACGCTCGAGTGTAACACGCATGACGACCGGGTCTCGCTCAAGTGAAACTGACATACGCGGGCGGGAACCACCCACGCAGGCACGCCCGGAATGGGCAGGATTCGAGCGCAAAATGACAGGAAATGGCCTCCAAAAGCAAGCCCGCCGCGCGGTCGAGGCTGCTTATGGCGGGCTAATCGGGGGATAAAGGGCAGCGGCCTTCCGAAGGCGTCCGGAAGGCCGGGCAGCCTCACGCCTGATCGTTGATCAGGCGCCGCAGAAGTTCCAGTTCCTGCGCCAGCGTGGTGTCGGTGGTGGACAGGCCCTCGATCTTGCGCACCGCATGCAGCACCGTCGTGTGGTCGCGTCCGCCGAAGCGGCGGCCGATCTCGGGAAGCGAGCGGGGTGTCAGCACTTTCGACAGATACATCGCCACCTGACGCGGCTTGACGATTGTGCGCGTGCGACGATTGGAGAGCAGTTCCGTCTTCGAGACGTTGTAGTGGCGCGCCACGATGCGCTGGATGTCCTCGATCCGCACCCGCTTCGGCTCGCCGGAGCGATAGATATGCCCGAGCAGTTCGTCGATCCGGTCGATGCTGATCTGCGGCTCGAACGACTGGCGGAAAATCAGCTGGTTGAAGGCGCCCTCGAGCTCGCGGCCGCTGCCGGTGACCGTGCGGGCGACGTGGTCGATGATCTCGTCGGGAATGGACAGGGACTGGTCCTCTGCGCGGGCGACCGTCAGCTTCTGGCGCAGCATTTCCAGGCGCATCTGGTAGTCGGGTGCCGACATTTCGAGCGACACGCCGCCGTTGAGACGCGAACGGACGCGCGGCTCGAGCGATTCCAGCTCGGCCGGAGGCCTGTCCGCCGCCACCACCACCTGCTTGGCGCTGTCGAGCAGCATGTTGATCAGGTGGCAGAACTCGTTCTGGATCGACTTGCCCTGCAGGAACTGCATGTCGTCGATGATGAGCAGGTCGATATCGCGCAGTTGCTCCTTCAGCGTCAGGGCGTTGTTGTCGCGGATCGCGGTCGCGAACCGCCACATGAAATACTCGGCCGTCAGGTAGACCACGCGCGATTTCGGGTCCTGGCGCAGCGCCTCCGCGGCGATCGCCTGGAGAAGATGCGTTTTGCCGAGGCCGACCGACGCATGGATGAAGAGCGGATTGAACCGCACCGATCCCGGACCGGCCTCCGCGACCGTCTTCGCCGCCGCGTAGGCGACGCGGTTGGAGGGGCCGTCGATGAACGACTGGAACGTATAGCGAGGATCGAGCGGCGAGCCGAGCGAGCCGGGCTTGGATTCATGCTCGACGAAGCCAGCGCGCGGCGCCGCCGGACGCTCGGCCTTGGCCGGCGAGAGCATGCCCGACCCCAGCGCCGTCTCCGACTGGCGCGCCGCCTTGCGCGCGACGGGCTGCTCCGCCGCCTCCGGCTGGCTGCCGTGGCGCACCGGGCTGCGCACGATCACCTCGACCTTGAGCAGCGACGGATCGACCTCGCGCCAGATCTCGCTGATCAGGTCGAGATAGTGGCCGTTGATCCAGGAGCGCAGGAAGGCCGTCGGGACCGAAAGACGCACCAGGCTCTTCGACGCCTCGGCCACCTTCATGCGGCCGAACCAGCTCGAATAGACGTCATGGCCAAGCCGCGCCTTCAACTGCGCCTTGACGCGCTCGAAATCCGCCGTCGTGCCGTCGGTGCCGCGTCCCGGCAGCGGCGCCGAGGCAAGCACTCCCCTCGCGCTCTCCGAGAAGATTGGCAGTCCCGCCTCGATTTCCGGACCGATCCCGCTGTCCATGCTGGTTTTCCTTGTCTTGTCGACCATGTTGTCCGCCTTCTTCGATGCGCCCGTCGGGCACGCATCGAGCTCCGCATGTTCTTCCGTCATGCTGGTCTTGCGCCAGCTTTCCAAACCGCGCCCGGCACCGTCCTCGATCGGCGTCGGACCCGTTTTGGGACATAGACGAGCCGGTCCCGGCTTTCGGCCAGACTCGGCACGCATACCCCTATTGCAAACGACGACGCACATCCGTCGTCCTGAGAGAACAAACCTCTCCTTGCCGCGGGCTCGCTCCCACGGTCGATTATGACTGCTGCTGTCCTGGTAAACGGGTTTCTGCCCGCCCTCTCGATGCCTGAACACTACAGAACCGACGGGCGGCTGGGCAAGTCCGTCAGTCACGGTTTCTTAACCTGTTACAGCCTCGGGATGGGTCAAATCCGGCGCGCGGCGATCACCGATTGTGGCAAAACTGTTATGAATCAATCTGTTTGGATGAGGCCGGTTTTTTGCGGCGCCGACCAAAAAGATTTCCAAAAAATTCGCTTGACACCCTTCTGTCCGGTTCAACCCACAGGTTGCGTGGACAGCGTGTGGAAAACCTTCCAGAAGTAATTGATTTTGCTTAGTAAAATGTGTCAGTCCTCAATCCGTGACAAGGACGCGGAAGAGGCGAAATTCGCGGGTTTCAACAACCCTGCCGGCAAATGAAAACCGGTTTTCCAAGCAGAGCAAGAGCTTAGCCGAGGCCGGTCTAACCGGCAAACAAAAAAGCCGGCGCGAGCGCCGGCTTCGGAATGTCGATGGGGTCGTATCAGACGGTGAGCGCCTTCACCCGCTGGGCCAGGCGCGAGACCTTCCGCGAGGCGGTATTGGCGTGAACCACGCCCTTCGAGGCGGCGCGCATCAATTCCGGCTGGGCGGCGGCGAAGGCGGCCTGAGCGGCGGTCTTGTCGCCGGCGGCGAGCGCTTCCTCGACCTTGCGCACGAAGCTGCGGACGCGCGAACGGCGGTTCTTGTTGACCGCGGTGCGGCGGGCGATCTTGCGCGTGGCCTTCTTGGCCGAAGACGTATTGGCCATACTCGTCTCTCTTTCCGGTTCTGCGCCGCCGGGCATTGGAGCCGCGGCGCGCCAAAAACATCGGGCGGCCGATGGGCCGCCTCAGGTGGGCGGGCTTATAGTCGAGCTTTCCCGACCCGTCAACGACCGAGCGGCGTCAAACCGCCGCGCGGCGTGAAAAAACCAGGCTCTAGCGGTTGCGGAAGTTCGGCGACCGCTTTTCGACGAAAGCGGCCATGCCTTCCTTCTGGTCCTCGAGCGCAAACATCGAATGGAACACGCGCCGCTCGAAGCGCAGACCTTCGCTCAGCGTCGTCTCGTAGACCCGGTTGACCGCCTCTTTGGTCATCATCACCGCCGGCAGCGAGAAGGAGGCGATCTTGGCGGCCGCCTTCAGCGCTTCCTCGATCAGGTCGGCGGCGGGCACAACGCGCGACACCAGGCCCGAACGCTCGGCCTCGGCGGCGTCCATCATCCGGCCGGTCAGGCACATGTCCATTGCCTTCGACTTGCCGACGAAGCGGGTGAGGCGCTGCGACCCGCCCATGCCGGGCATGACGCCGAGCGTGATCTCCGGCTGGCCGAACTTTGCGGTATCGGAAGCGATGATGAAGTCGCACATCATGGCGAGTTCGCAGCCGCCGCCGAGCGCATAGCCGGAGACGGCGGCGACGATCGGCTTGCGCACCCGGCCCATCGCGTCCCATCCGGCGAAGAAATCCTCCAGATACATGTCGACATAGGTCTTCGGCTGCATCTCGCGAATGTCGGCGCCCGCGGCGAAGGCCTTCTCGGATCCCGTCAGGACGATCGCGCCCACGGCCGCGTCCGCCTCGAAGGCCTGCAGCGCATCGACCACCTCGCGCAGCACCGTCGAGTTGAGCGCATTGAGCGCCTTCGGACGGTTGAGCGTCACCAGACCGACGCGGCCCCTGGTTTCGACGAGAATGGTTTCGTAGGCCATAAGATCCTCCAGATGAATGTGGCTGCGGCCCGCCTAGCGCTGGCAGGACGCGCAGAAGAAGGTCGAGCGGCCGGACTGGACGATACGTTCGACCGTCCCGCCGCACCCTGGCCGGAGGCAGGGCTGTCCCTCACGGTCATACACCGAGAAGGAATGCTGGAAATAGCCGAGCGAGCCATCGGCGTGCATATAGTCCCTCAGGCTCGATCCGCCGGCGGCGATGGCGTCCATGATGACCTCGCGGATCGCCGTGGCAAGGCGCTCCGAGCGCACGCCGGGTTTGCCCGGCGGCCCGGCGATCGATCCGGCCAGCCGGCGCGGCGACAGGCCGGCTCGCCAGAGCGCTTCGCAGACGTAGATGTTGCCGAGGCCCGCTATCAGCGTCTGGTCGAGCAGCGCGGCCTTCAGCGGCGTCTTCTTGCCGCGCAGCAGCGACGCGAGGAGCTCGCCGTCGAGGCTGTTGCCGGTCGGGTCGACGCCGAGGCCCGACAGCGACGGATGTTCGTTGAGCAGGCGCTCCTCGGTCATGAGCATGAAGCCGAAGCGGCGCGGGTCGTTGAAGACGATTTGGCCGCGCTCGCCGGCGGCTGTCAGCAGGTGCAGCACGACGTGGTCGTGCGCCGCCGCCTTGGAGCGCTCGTAGTGGAATTCGCCGGGGACGACGGCTGCGCCGCCCATCTCCACCCGCCACGACCCCGACATTCCGAGATGCGAGATCACGACCGCTCCGTCGTCCAGATGGATCGTCAGGTATTTGGCGCGCCGCCCGATCGCCGTGACCCGCCGGCCTGAAAGGCGCTCGGGAAAACGCTCGGGAAACGGATACCGGAGGTCCGGACGCCTCTGTTCGACGCGCTCGATCAGCGCGCCCTCGAGATGCGGCTGCAGGCCGCGACGGACCGTCTCGACCTCGGGCAGTTCAGGCATCGGCGCGCAGCAGGCCGTAGAAGGAGGTGCCGTGGCGGCCAGGGGCAAGGCCCAGGTGCTCCGCCACCGTTTCGCCGATGTCGGCGAAGGTGGGCCGCAAACCGACATCGACCGGCTTCAGCCCCGGGCCGGTGCCGACGATCGGTACGCGCTCGCGCGTATGGTCGGTGCCGCGCCAGGACGGATCGTTGCCGTGGTCGGCGGTGAGGATCAGGATGTCGCCCGGCTTCAGCCTGCCAAGAGCCTCGGGCAGGCGCCGGTCGAACGCTTCCAGCGCCGCCGCGTAGCCGGGAATGTCGCGGCGATGGCCGAACTCCGTGTCGAAATCGACAAAGTTCGCGAAGACGAAGTCGCCGTCCCGCGCGTCGTCCATGGCGCCGAGCGCGGTGTCGAACATGGCCATGTTGCCGGGGGCCTTGCGGACTTCGGAAATGCCGCGATGGGCGAAGATGTCGCCGATCTTGCCCACCCCGATGACGCGCCTGCCGCCGGCCACGACACGGTCGGCCAGCGTCGGCTCCGGCGGCGGCACGGCAAGGTCCTTGCGGTTGTGTGTGCGCTTGAAGGTTTCGGCGGTTTCGCCGACGAAGGGCCGCGCGATGACCCGGCCGATGTTGAGCGGATCGACGAGCTTCCGCACGATCTTGCACAGGTCGTAGAGGCGCTGCAGGCCGAAATGCTCCTCGTGCGCGGCGATCTGCAGCACCGAGTCGACGGAGGTGTAGCAGATCGGCTTGCCGGTCCGGATGTGCTCCTCGCCCAGGCGCTCGATGATCCCGGTTCCCGATGCGTGGCAATTGCCGAGGATGCCGGGAAGCCCCCCTTCGCGGATGATCGCTTCGGTCAGGTCGGCGGGAAAGGTCGGAACCGTGTCGGGAAAATAGCCCCATTTGAACGGCACGGGAACACCGGCGATCTCCCAATGGCCGGACGGCGTATCCTTGCCGTCGGACACTTCCTGCGCGGCACCGTGGAATCCGGCCGGCGCGGCGACGGGATCCATCCCGGCAGGGAGGTCTCCGGTCGATGCGCGCAATGCCTCGCCGAGACCGAGCCGCATCATCTGCGGCAGGCGCAGCGGTCCTTGCCGCAGCCCCGCCTGATCGCCCTTGCCCGCCGCGCAGGCCGCGGCGATATGGCCGAACGTGTTCGAACCCTCGTCGCCGAACTTCGCCGCGTCGGCCGAGCCGCCTATGCCGAAGGAGTCGAGTACGAAGATGAAGGCGCGGGGCATCGGTGTCCGTCGGGGCCGCATGAGGTCTGGCAAGACATAGGGGCGAACGGAAGCGATGGCAATCCGGAGGCCATGCGGTCAGGCAGGGCCTGCCGGACGTTACGCCGAGGCGGCCGAAGACGAACGCCACCCCCGCGGTCGCAGGCGACCGCAAGACCACTCTGTCGGGACGGAAACGACCGCTTGGCGGTCTCAGCAGGTCGGACAGTCGATCGAGTTACTCATGCGCGGACGCAGGTAGTAGGTCTCTTTCATGTTGATGTTGTCGAAGGCGGCAAGGAGCCCTGTCGTCGACTTCTGGCTGGCCGTCCACGTGATGATGGGTCGGTAGTCGAGCCAGGTCTCGACGCGGATCAGGAACGACCCCCTGATCTTCAGCGCCGCCGGCACGGTCGTTGCCGTGTTCTTCGCGGCATCCTGCGAGAATGCGCCGTTGACCATCTTGCGCGACCAGGCGACGAGGACCTTGGGAGTCTCTTCGTCAGTGACCGTGATGGCGGTGATGATGACTTTGAGCTGCGACCGGTTGTAGGGGTTCAGCGTGGCTTCGCCGATCGACATGATCGCCTCGACCTCGCTCTTGCTGATGGTCTGCTGCTGCGTCACGAGGTCCGCGATCATCGAGGCCGAGCGGCCGACCTTCTTGTTGGCGTCAATCGCCGGAGCGATCTCCATCGTCACGAAATACATGGTCAGGAGCAGCGGCGCGATGAAGGCGAACTCGATGGCCGCCACACCCCTGCGGTCGGCGCCGGCGCGTCGCAGCAGTCGTGTCGCTCTGCTGATCCAGTCGAATTTCGACATGGTTCTGGTTTCCTTGGTCAAAGGGGTCGCCTAATCGTCGAAAGGTTCGTTCTGCCAGGTCATCGAGGCGAAGTGCAGCGTCTTGCTGCCCTTCAGATTTGACATCGCCTTGCGCATGAAGTCGGTCATCACCGGCCATTCGTAGAAGACGCGCAGCATGTTCTTGGTCATCGACTTGCCCGGATCGAACTGGAAATTCGAGGAAGCCAGCTCCTTGGTGCTGCCGGAGCCGACATACACGATCTTCATGGCGGCGGCGTCCTTGAAGGTCGCGTACTGCCGCAGGTCGATCTTCAGGCCCGGACAGCCGGACGCGACGAGGATGTCGATCTGATCGCAGATCAGCTGCTTGACCGTGGCCTCCGTCAATCCGGCAGCCTTGACCTGGCCCGTGCGAAGCTGGCGGGCGACGTTGTCCGTCGCGTTGGCGAGCAACTGCGATCCGGCGAAGGAAATGCAGCTCTCGAGGATGGCGAACACCAGGAGCGAGAAGGGAATTGCCAGCAGACTGAACTCGATCGCGACATTGCCTTTGCGATCGCGCAGGAAACGCCGCAGCCGGCGGTCGGCCTGGCGCGTTTCAGTGGTCGGGACGACCGGATTGTCCGCAGTATTCATCTGCCCCTGTCTCACCTCGGAGTTCACGGGCAGCAGGCTAGCCGAGAATGGTTGCGATCCGGTTGTCGCGCAAAGTAAACATTTTCGCGCAATTTTAGCCGATCGTAACCTGTGTCGGATCTCCGACCGGGCTTACTGGCTGGCGTTCATCTCGGATTCGGACTGGCGCTCGGCATCGGTCTTGTAGGAGCTCTCGCACAGTGGCGTGCAGGAGAGCGTCTGCACCTCGGACCGGCGATAGATCCGAACCGACCGGGCGTCCTGCCGGGTCACGTAGATCTGCTCGTCGACGATCGGCGATCCCTGCGCATCCATGACGACGAGGTTGGTCACGCCGAACCCCTTGCCGGTCAGGACGATGGTGTTCGCGTCCTGCACGGACGCGTCCGCGATCGCCGGATTGCCCACGACGATGGTGTCGGCCGGCCGGGCAAGCTTCACTATCTTCGCCTGGTTCATCACGACCTGGATGCCGGTATCCGCCGGAACGGCGGTCGTCGCGAGCGCTACGGCGGCGGCCGACAGGGCAGCGGCTATCAGCAGACGGGCAGCGGAATGAGCCACGAAGGCCTCCTTGAATGGAAAGTTCGAACCGAAGATGAACGAGATTGGTGAATCTTCGGTTAAGTCCGCCGCTGCAGGGGCAGCACCGGCAGGCGGAAGGCTCAGCAAAAGGAATCGCGCGCGCGAGAAGAGCGGGGGATCCAGACGATTACAATCCGGCGTGCCGGGTTGTCTTTGGATTAACCAATGTCGCCTCTCAAGCGGCGTAACGTTTTGGTAATCCTGTTCGTTAAGCCGATTTCAAGAGCTTCTCGATAGTGTTGCGACTATCCGATCGACACAGAAGAACCGCCGACGGAATTGCTGTGTAACACGTGGAGTTAGGAGCTCTCAAATGACCAAGCTTTTCGCACGCTTTGTGAAGAACGAGTCCGGCGCGACCGCCATCGAATACGGCCTGATCGCCGCTCTGATCGCGCTTGCCATCATGATGGGCGCCGGCCAGCTCGGCAACTCGCTCGATGCCAAGTTCAAGGAACTGGCCACGACGCTCGACGGCGCCGGCTGATCCGCCTGACCGGCCTTTCGCCGGAATTCATCGGGGCCGCGTCGAAAGGCGCGGCCCTTTTGCTTTCAAGCACGCCCGCGGCTTCATCAAGGATTAAGTCCGCGTGCCTAACATACCGGCTTCTGCGAGGTTTCCGATGCTTGTAGCCGCCATCTTCATCGTGTTTCCCTTCTGCATGGCCTATGCGGCCATCTCCGACATGCTGTCGATGACCATCGCAAACCGGGTCTCGCTGCTGCTCGTGGCAACTTTCCTGATCATCGCGCCGCTGACCGGCATGACCTGGAGCGACTATGGCTGGCACCTTGCCGCGGGCGTTGTCGTGCTCTCGGTCACGTTTACCCTGTTTGCGATCGGCGGGATGGGCGGCGGCGACGCCAAGCTCCTCGCCGCCACCGCTCTGTGGATGGGGTTTGGCCAGGAACTGATGCAGTATCTCGTCTATTCGGCCGCATTCGGCGGGCTGCTGACGATGCTGATCCTGGTGTACCGGCGCTCGCCGTTGTCGGTCTATACCGGCCACAACATCTTCCTGCGCAACCTCGCCGACAGGGATGTCGGAATACCCTACGGTATCGCGCTCGGGCTGGGCGGCATCGCCACCTATCCGAATACCGCTCTCGTCCAGTGGGCGCTCGACCGCGCCGCCGGACTCTGACGGCCCGGACAGTTTATTTAAACTAAGAATTAATCACGATCGTAAGCATAACATTAACCTTGTTTTGACGATTGCCACCCCATTGTCGGTCCCGGTGAATTGGCTTGCCGTGCGTGAGGACCGACCATGGTTGCATCCCGAATACTCATCGCTGGCGTCGCCGTCGTGGCGGCGGGCGGCGCGGGATACATTGCGAAGAACATGTCGGCGCCGCCGGCACCCCAGGTTATCGTCAACTCGGCGCCCAACACGCCGGCCATCCAGACCACCGACGTTCTGGTTCTGGGAAGCGACCTTCCCATGGGCGCGGCGATCGAGAACCAGCTCGAATGGCAGGCCTGGCCGAGTGACGCGGTCAGCGAGCATTTCGTCACCCGCGACAAGGAACCCGATGCGCTCGAACAGCTGAAGGGCAGTGTCGCCCGGCTTGCGATGTACGAGGGAGAACCCCTGCGCAAGGCGAAGCTGATCGGACAGGGCCAGAGCTTCATGTCGGCGATCCTGCCGGCGGGCAAGCGGGCGGTCGCGACGCGCATATCGGCCGACACGTCGGCGGGCGGCTTCATCCTGCCCAACGACTATGTCGACGTGATCATGACCCGCCGCTCCGACGCCCAGGGGCAGAACGCAGCACAGGGCTATGTGACGGAAACGATCCTCAGGAACATCCGCGTTCTCGCGATCGATCAGGCGATCCAGGAGGACGAGGAGGGCCGCAAGGTAAAGGTCGGCGACACAGCCACGCTGGAACTGACGGCACAGCAGGCGGAGATCATCACGGTGGCGCTGCAGATGGCCGACCGGCTCACTCTCGCGCTCCGTTCGGTCGCCGATGCCCAGGAAACCAATCTCGAGGAAGCCGACTACCTCGTCACGGGCAATGGTCGCCGCGGAACCGTGCGGCTGATCAGGAACGGCGTCGTGTCGGAAGAGGGGGCTCGCAAGTGAAGATCAACTCGACTGTTCCGACCGCCATGACCATGACCAGGATGCTCTCTCGCCTCCACGCCTCTAGTGTCGCGCTGGCGCTCATCGCGGCGGGAACCCTCTCGCTGGCGCTGCTGGCACCGTCGGCCGTGCCGACAGCGCAGGCCAAAGACGGGGCGATCAACATCCGTTCGACGGCGAACGGCGGCCAGAACATCAAGCTCGGCCTCAACAAATCCGTGGTGATCGATCTTCCGAGCGACGCCTACGACATCCTCGTGGCCAATCCATCCGTGGCCGATGCGGTCACCCGCACTGCGCGTCGCATCTATCTGTTCGGCAAGTCGGTCGGCCAGACCAACATCTTCGTCTTCGGTCCCAATGGCGAGCAGATCGTCAGCCTCGACCTGGCGGTCGAACGCGATGTGGCCGGCCTAGAGGAATATCTGAAGCGGTTCATCCCCAATTCGGAGATCACGGTCGAGCTTCTCAACGACAACGTGGTGCTGACCGGCACGGTCGAGACGCCGCTCGACGCCTCGCGCGCCGCGCGCCTCGCCCAGATCTTCGTGACGGGCGGTGAAGCGACCACGGGCCAGTATTCGCAGACGGCGGCGGGCGGCGACGCCGCGGGCGGCGTCGACATCAACAATCCCGACCAGGAGCGCCGCGTCAGCCAGATCGTCAACCTGCTCAAGATCATCGGCGAGGACCAGGTGACGCTGAAGGTCACGGTTGCCGAGGTCAGCCGCACCGTCATGAAGCAGCTCGGCGTCAACATGATCGCCAATGGCAATTCGAACGGCATCTCGTGGGGCGCGATCACCGACAACATCGCCGGCCTGGGCATTCCGATCTCGAACACCGGCTTCAGCATCGGCGGCTCGCTGATCGACGCCTACATCAACGCCATGGAGCAGTCGGGCGTGATGAAAACGCTGGCCGAGCCGACCTTGACCGCCGTCTCCGGCGAGCAGGCGACCTTCCGTGTCGGCGGTGAATTCAATCTCGTCACCGGCCAGTCGGTCGACGACGAAACCGGCAAGATCACCTACGACATCGAGAAGCTCGAATACGGCATCGGCCTCGAGTTCAAGCCTGTCGTGCTCTCTCCGGGCCGCATCAGCCTCAAGGTCCGCACGTCGGTCTCCGAGCCGACGACTGAAGGAACAGTCTCGCTTTCAGCGGGTGTGAGAACACCGGGCACAAACCTGCTGTCCATCCGCAAGCGCCTGGCCGATACCACGGTCGAGCTGCCTTCGGGCGGGTCGATGATGATCGCCGGGCTTGTCCGCGACGATATCCGCCAGGCCGCCAGCGGATTGCCGGGCCTGTCCAAGGTCCCCGTGCTCGGAACCCTGTTCCGCAGCCGCGACTTCGTCCGCAACGAGACAGAACTCGTCATCATCGTGACGCCGTACCTCGCGCGCCCGGTCTCGCGCACCGCGCTGGCCAAGCCGGACGACAACTTCAATCCGCCCAGCGACGGCGCCGGCTACTTCCTTGGCCGCGTGAACCGCGTCTACGGCACCATGAAGACCGACAAGCCCAACGGCCGCTATCACGGCGTCGTCGGCTACATCTACAAGTGAGCTGGGAACCGGCACCATGACCATCACTGTTTCCACGTCCGTTTCGAGATCTCCCGTGCGCCGCCTTGCCCTCCCGGTCCTCCTCGTTCTCACGGCGTCGCTGGCGTCGGGATGCGCCATGGTGAAACGCGATCATATCGAGGTAGGCTCGATCCCGGACGACTACCGTACCAATCATCCGATCATGGTGGGGGAAGCGCCGGAATCGATCGACATCGCAGTGGCGTCCGGCGATTTCAGCATGACCCGCGGACAGAGGGACGCGGTTGACGGCTTCATGTATCGCTACGACCGTTCCGCAGCCCCGCCGGTCATGGTCATGGCACCGTCGGGATCCGCGAACGCCGCCGCGGCGACCAATGTCGCCTCCGACATCGCCCGTTTCCTGCACAAGAGCGGCATCCGCAACGTCGAGGTCGTCCACTATGCGGCCAATGCACCGGATGTCTCCGCTCCGATCCGCGTCACCTACAACGCGGTGAAGGCGACGACCGGCAAATGCGGCCGCTGGCCCGACGACATGCTCCAGACGTCGGAGAACAAGCACTGGGCGAACTTCGGTTGCTCTTATCAGAACAACCTCGCCGCACAGGTGGCCAATCCGAACGATCTGGTGGGGCCGCGGAGGCCGACCGAGATCGACGCCGAGAACCGTTCCGTGGCGATCGAGGAATACCAGACCAAGGATATCCTCTTCAGGCCGGTCACCAACTACTAGGCACAGGACGAGGCACGACCATGACTAACCTTGCCTACGAGACCCAGGCACTTCCGGATCGGAACGAAACCGATCCGGGACTGGTGGATTCGCTTCGTCCGCTCCCCCGCATCTCGATCCAGGCCTTCTGCGAAACCGAAGGCGTGGCGCGGCCGATCGAGCGTGCCGGCGAAGACCGCCGCATGGCGAAGACGCATCTCAAGGTGCACATGGGCGGCATCGAGACGGCGGTCGAGTTCTACAAGACCGCGCCGACGCCGAACCTGATACTGCTCGAATCCCGCTGCGAACCCCGCGAGATGCTCGACAGCCTGCGCAGCCTCGCCGAAGTGTGCGATCCGACGACGAAGGTCGTCATCATCGGCCACTACAACGACATCTGGCTCTATCGCGAACTGATCCGGTCCGGCATTTCCGAATATGTCGTCGCGCCGATCTCGATGGCCGACATCCTGACGGTCATCTCCGGCATCTTCGTCAATCCCGAGTCCGAGCCTCTCGGCCGCACGATCGCCTTCGTCGGCGCCAAAGGCGGCGTCGGCTCCTCGACGATCGCGCACAACGTCGCCTGGAGCATGTCGACGCTGTTCAAGTCCGAAGTCGTCGTCGCCGACATGGACCTGGCGTTCGGCACGGCGAACATCAACTTCGACCAGGATCCGGCCCAGGGCATCGCCGAGGCGGTTTTCTCGCCGGAGCGGATCGACGAGACCTATCTCGATCGCCTTCTCGCGCAGTGCGCGGAGAACCTGTCGCTTCTGGCCGCGCCGTCGACGCTGGACAGGATCTACGATTTCGACCCGGATGCCTTCACGCAGATCATCGACGTCGCCCAGCGCAGCGCACCGATCGTGGTGCTCGACGTTCCGCACGTCTGGTCGGGTTGGGCGAAGACCACGCTGATGCAGGCAGACGAGATCGTCATCACGGCGACCCCGGAACTCGCCAACCTGCGCAATGCCAAGAACCTGGTCGACATGCTCAAGAAGCTGCGCCCGAACGACGCATTGCCGAAACTCGTCATCAATCAGGCGGGTGTGCCGAAGCGTCCGGAGATCACGCCCGCGGACTTCGCGGAGCCGCTCGGCATCACGCCGATGGCGGTCATTCCGTTCGACCCTCTCCTGTTCGGCAATGCCTCGAACAACGGCCGCATGCTGGGCGAGATGGATGCCAAGAATCCGATCGTGGGAATGATCAACGAGGTGGCGCACGTCGTGACGGGGCGCGCCGAGATCAAGTCGAAGAAGAAGCCCGGTATCGAGCAGCTGCTCGGCCGCCTGAAGCTGGGCATGAAGAAGTAAGTCCTCGAGCAGAACGGATTTCGTCGCATGTTTGGGAAAAGGGGCAGTGACGGCGGCTTTGGCGGCGTGGAGACACGCTCGCCTGCGCCAATGCCCGTGACCTTCAAGAGCGAGGCTGCCCCGACACCCCGGCCCGCGCCGACCCCAGCGCCGGCGGTGGCGGCAGTCGCGGCCGCCGCGCCGAAACGGTTTGAATCCGCTCCGCCGCCGCCGCCTCCGGCGCGCAGTGCGACCACGCGCGAACGCAGCGAGGCCTATTACGACACGAAGAGCCAGGTCTTCTCGGCGCTGATCGACACGATCGACCTGTCGCAGCTTGCCAAGCTCGCGCCGGACGCCGCGCGCGAAGAGATCCGCGACATCGTCAACGACATCATCGCGATCAAGAACTTCGCGATGTCGATCGCCGAGCAGGAGGACCTGCTCGAGGACATCTGCAACGACGTTCTGGGATATGGGCCGCTGGAGCCGCTGCTCGCACGCGACGACATCGCCGACATCATGGTCAACGGCGCCAAGCAGGTCTACATCGAAGTGAACGGCAAGGTCGAGCAGACCACGATCCGCTTCCGCGACAACCAGCAGCTGCTGAACGTCTGCCAGCGTATCGTCAGCCAGGTCGGCCGCCGCGTCGACGAAAGCTCGCCGATCTGCGATGCCCGCCTGCCCGACGGCTCCCGCGTCAACGTGATCGCGCCGCCGCTTTCGATCGACGGGGCAACGCTCACCATCCGCAAGTTCAAGAAGGACAAGCTGACGCTCGATCAGCTCGTCAGGTTCGGCGCGATCTCGCCGGAAGGTGCGGAGGTCCTCAAGATCATCGGACGCGTGCGCTGCAACGTCATCATCTCGGGCGGCACCGGTTCGGGCAAGACGACGCTGCTGAACTGCCTCACCCACTACGTCGACCGGGACGAGCGCATCATCACCTGCGAGGACTCGGCGGAACTCCAGCTGCAGCAGCCGCACGTGGTGCGCCTGGAGACGCGACCGCCGAATCTAGAAGGCGAAGGCGAGGTCACCATGCGCGACCTGGTCAAGAACTGCCTGCGCATGCGTCCCGAACGCATCATCGTCGGCGAAGTGCGCGGCCCGGAAGTGTTCGATCTCCTCCAGGCGATGAACACCGGCCATGATGGGTCGATGGGCACCATCCACTCCAACTCGCCGCGCGAGTGCCTGAACCGTATCGAATCGATGATCGCGATGGGCGGCTTCCAGTTGCCGCAGAAAACCGTGCGCGAGATCATCGTCGGCTCCGTCGACGTCATCATCCAGGCCGCCCGACTTCGCGACGGCTCCCGCCGCATCACCCACATCACCGAGGTGATCGGCATGGAAGGCGACGTGATCATCACCCAGGACATCGTCCTCTACAAGCTGAAAGGCGAGGACCAGAGCGGGCGGCTGATCGGCGAACACGTCTCGACGGGCGTCGGCCGTCCCAAGTTCTGGGAGCGCGCGCGTTATTTCAACGAAGAGCAGCGTCTCGCCAATGCGTTGGAATCGATGGAGAAGCAGGCCGACTGAACACAGTCCCTGCGCGGGAGCGGCATGAAATGTTCGGCATAGACACCACAATCCTCGCCTTCATCGCGCTTGCCGGCGTGAGCGCGGGCGCGGTCGCCTATGCCCTGATGTACAATCGCATCCAGAATGAAGAGAACACCGGCAAGCGGCTCGACACGATCAAGAGGGCGGAGACCGACCGCAGCGCCAAAGCGGCCGCTCGCGACCGTACCGCCGAGGTCGCCAAGCGGCGCAAGACGATCCAGGATTCCCTGAAGGATATCGAGAACAAGCAGAAGTCCCGCGACCAGATCGTCAAGAAGCCGCCGATCAAGGTCCAGATCCGTCAGGCGGGGATGACCGTCTCGATGGAGCGGTTCTATCTGTATTCCGTCGTGACGGGCTTGGTCCTCGCGGCATTGGCCTATCTCGGAGGCGCCCCGCTCTGGGCCATTCCGGGCGCATTGGTCGCCGGCGCTCTGGGCCTTCCCCGCTGGTTCGTCTCTTTCCGGCGCGCGCGCCGCGTCAAGGCGTTCCTCAACGAGTTCCCGAACGCGCTCGATGTCATCGTCCGTGCGGTGAAATCGGGACTTCCGCTCAACGACGGCATCAGGCTCATCGCCAACGAGGCGCAGGAACCGGTGAAGACGGAGTTCCGCCGCATCGTCGAAGCGCAGCAGCTCGGTCTCTCGATCCCTGAAGCCGCGATGCGAATGACGGAGACGATGCCCTGCACGGAGGCCGGCTTCTTCGGCATCGTCATCCAGATCCAGCAGCAGGCGGGCGGCAATCTGTCCGAAGCGCTCGGCAATCTGTCGCGGGTGCTGCGCGACCGCAAGAAGATGAAGGCCAAGGTGCAGGCCCTGTCGATGGAGGCCAAGGCGTCGGCCGTCATCATCGGCGCGCTGCCCTTCATCGTGGCGTTCCTCGTCTACCTCTCCTCGCCCAACTACATCATGCCGCTCTTCACGACCCCGCAGGGACACATGATCCTCGGCTTCTCCGCCGTCTGGATGTCCATCGGCATTTTCGTGATGCGGAAGATGATGAATTTCGAGGTCTAGACCGGCATGTTCACCCAGCTCTCCAAGTCGATCTCGGACCCTGCCTTCCTCATCGCCGTGTTCGTCGGCATCGCGGTCTTCGCGACCCTTTTCACGTTGATACCGTCGTTCGCGGGCAACACGCTGAAGACGCGCATGAAGAGTGTCGCGATCGAGCGCGATGAACTGCGCGCCAAGCAGCGCGCACGCCTCGCGGCGGAGACCGACAAACGCCGCCGCGGCCTGCGCGAGGAACAATCTACCGGCATGAAGCATATCGTCGAGAGGCTCGACCTCCGCCGTGCGCTCGCCGACGAATCGACCATGACGAAGCTCAGGCTTGCCGGTTTCCGCGGCCAGAACCCGTTGACCAAGTTCCTCTTCTTCCGGCTCGTCCTGCCCTTCGTTGGATTCTCCCTCGCCGCGGTCTATGTCTTCCTGCTGGGAGGACTTCCGGAGCAGCCGACCTTCGTCAAGTTCTTCGTCTCGATCCTCGTCGCCTATGCCGGCTTCTATGCACCGGTGCTCTACGTCTCGAACCGCGCCACCAAGCGCAAGTTCTCGATCCAGCGCGCCTGGCCCGATGCGCTGGACCTGATGCTGATCTGCGTCGAATCGGGCATGTCCATCGAAGCCGCCATGCGCAAGGTCGCCGACGAAATCGGTGCCCAGTCCGTCGAGCTCGCCGAGGAGTTCGTGCTCACCACCGCCGAGCTGTCCTTCCTGCAGGAACGTCGCCAGGCGTACGAAAACCTGGCCAATCGTACCGGCCTCGAGAGCGTGAAGGGCGTTGCCCAGGCGCTGATCCAGGCCGAGCGCTACGGCACGCCGATCGCCACTGCGCTGCGCGTGCTTGCCAACGAAAGCCGGGAAATGCGGATGAACGAGGCCGAGAAGAAGGCAGCCGCCTTGCCGCCGAAGCTGACCGTGCCGATGATCCTGTTCTTCCTGCCGGTGCTCTTCTGCGTGATCCTCGGCCCGGCCGGCATCCAGATCTCCGAGCGCGGCATCTTCGGCGACAAGAACCAGTCGAGCAGCCAGTAGGCTCTGGGCAAGAAGCCGTCAGGAGCATACCCCGCCCGATACGAAAACCGCCGCGAAGTCGATGGCTTCGCGGCGGTTTTGCTTTCGATCAGGGTTTCAAGACAGCGGGAAGGCGCTACCGCCTGCGAGGGCGCGGAGGTCAGTTGGTGTTCTTCGCTTCCTTCTTGTCCTTCAGGTCGTTCCAGGCGTTCTGCTGGGCGAGCATCGAACGGAGGTAGGCGACGTTGGCCTGCGCCTGTTCGGGCGAAAGCTCCTGGCGGGCGATCTGCTCGGCCTCTTCGAAGCGACCCTGGAGGCCGACGACGAGTGCGAGGTTCTGGCGCACGCGGCTGTCCGCGCCGGCTTTCTGCGAGGCCGAGCGCATGTGCATCTCGGCCGTCTTGAGGTCTCCCTCGAGCACGTAGGACATGCCGAGATTGGACAGGATGGTGGGCTCGTCGGGGCGCAGGTCCAGAGCCTTGCGATAGAGCTGACGCGCGGCGGCGGCCTGTCCCAACTGGTCGAGGATCGCGGCTTCGGCCGAGAGAAGCTTCCAATCCGGATATTCCGGCGTCTGTGCACGGCGCACCGCGTCGAGTGCCTGTTCGAACTGCCCGACGGCGGCGAGCGACTTGCCGTAGGCCGCGAGTACCTCGCGGTCGGTCGGCAAGTCGATCGCCAGCTTGCGCATCACGGCAAGCGACTGGTCGGCGCGGCCGTTCATCTGCAATACGGTCGAATAGGCGAGCGCCGCCGCCTTGTCCTTGGGATTCCTGGCATAGTCGCGGCCGAGCCGGTCGGCGGCGCCTTCGAGCTCGCCGCTGGACATCTGGTCGACCGGTTTGCCGTAGGACTTGTTGACCGAACCGGTGGTCATGCTGCTCTTCGAGGCACAGGCGCCCAGCGCGGCCGCCAGCACCACGATGGTGCCCGCCGTCGCGAGCTTGCGTCCGAAACGGGTCGCGGAACGGGTCGCTGACATGGGGCCTCCGGCAGGATTCTTCGCGGCCGACGAAACGGCCTCCCTGACCCGCAGAAATATTCCGTTAACCCTAACGGATCGTTAATATGGCGACTCGCTCCCGTTAACTCCCGATCGGATCCCCCTACATGCCCGTAAAGCTTGCTCCCGAGCGCTCCGCGAACTCGCGTCCGGTTCATCTGATCGCAAAGGGCAGCCTCGACAGATCCGGCCTGGCTGCGCCGGTTCTTTCCTGGGCGAAAGCCAATTCCTTTACCGGCGAGGAAGGGCGGACGCTCCTGCTCGCGGATACGCAGGGAAACGTGTCGGGAGCGCTGTTCGGCCTTGGCGACCAGACGGGCGGCCATCTGCCGCTGCTTGCCGGAGCACTCGCCCGCACCTTGCCCGAAGGAGACTGGCATTTCGCGACGCCGCCCGCCGATCCGGACAATGCCGCGCTCGGGCTTCTCCTCGGCGGCTATGCCTTCACCGCCTATGGCCGCAAGCCGCATCGCGACATCCGCTTCGCGCTGCCCGAAGGGGCAGACAAGGCGCGGGCGGAGCGGCTGGCCGAGGGCGTGTTCCTCGCGCGCGACCTCATCAACACGCCGACCAACGACATGGGGCCGGACGACGTCGAGACGGCTGCGCGAAAGCTGGCCGGTCAGCACGGCGCTGAGGTGGAGGTGATCGCCGGCGACGAACTGCTGACGCGAAATTTCCCGATGATCCACGCGGTGGGCCGCGCGGCTGAGCAGGCGCCGCGGCTGATCGATATCCGCTGGGGGAACGAGAATGCGCCGAAGGTGACGCTGGTCGGAAAGGGCGTCTGCTTCGACACCGGCGGCCTCGACATCAAGCCGGCCTCCAGCATGCTGCTGATGAAGAAGGACATGGGCGGCGCCGCCAACGTGATGGGTCTGGCGCACATGGTCATGTCGGCGAAGCTTCCGGTCCGGCTCCGGGTGATCCTGCCCGTCGTCGAGAACTCGATCGCCGGCAATGCCTTCCGGCCGAGCGACATTTTGCGCAGCCGCAAGGGCCTCACCGTCGAGGTGGGCAATACCGACGCGGAAGGACGCCTGATCCTTGGCGATGCGCTTGCCTACGGCGACGAGGAGGAGCCGGATCTGATGATCGACATGGCGACGCTGACGGGTGCCGCGCGTGTCGCGCTCGGTCCCGACCTGCCGCCCTTCTTCACCGATGACGAGGCGCTGGCCGCGGAACTCGCCCAGGCCGCGGCCACGGCGGCCGACCCGCTCTGGCGCATGCCGCTGTGGATGCCCTACGACGGCAAGTATTCGTCGAAGGTGGCCGACATCAACAACGTCAACACGGACGGCTTCGCCGGGTCGATCATCGCGGCGCTGTTCCTGAAGCGCTTCGTCGGCAAGGCGAAGTCATGGGCGCATTTCGACGTTTTCGGCTGGAGCCCCTCCGACCGGCCGCACGGCATCGCAGGCGGCGAGGCGCAGGCCATCCGCGCAATCGAGCAGGTGATTTCGACCCGTTACCCGGCATAGGACCTTGTGTTTCCGTCCGATCGGGCATTGAATGGAACGGGTCCGAAACAATAACGGGACAGGTCCCAATCAATGGCGGTCAACCTGCGACCCAGCCAGGCCCTGCGGCTGTGGCAGGGCGTGTGTCTTTCCGAGGTGAATGCGGGAATGCCCGACCTGTCGCACAGGCAATTGGCGATCCTGCTCACGGTCTATCTCGATCCACCGCCGCATACGGTGCGCGGTCTCGCCGTTGCGCTCAACGTCACCAAGCCGGTGGTGACGCGTGCGCTGGACACGATGGGCGCGCTGAAGCTCGTGTCGCGGCACCGCGACGAGGAGGACCGGCGAAACGTGCTGGTCAAGCGCACCATCGAGGGCGCGCTCTATCTCGAACGGTTCGGCGACGTTATCATCGCCAAGGCGAAGGAGTTGCCGATTTGACCGTACTCGACCGGAGGCTGAATGCGTTTCGCGAGGATCTCGCCGATGAGCGGCTGGAAGGGCAGGTGAGCGCCGCGTCCTTCGTCGCGGGCCGACCGGCCCATGTCCGCGTGCCGGTGCTCGACATGCGCCGCACGGCGAGCCTGGAGGCAGGGATCGACACGCAGCTCCTGTTCGGCCAGGACGTGCTGGTTTTCGACGAGGATGAGGGCTTTGCCTGGGTCCAGTCGGTCTCGGACGGATATGTCGGTTATGTCGGCTCGAACGGGCTTGCTGAAGGCGCGTCGAAAGCGGCCCATCAGGTCACCGCGGCCCGCACCTTCGTCTACCCGGCGCCCGACCTGAAGAGCGCTCCCACGTCTGCGCTGTCGATGGGGTCGCTGGTGCAGGTGGTGGGCTTCGAAGAGCGGCGGGGGACTAACTATGCCGTACTGCCGTCGGGCGAGGCGGTGGTTGCCGGCCATGTCCGGGATGCCGCGGACCGGGACCCGGACTTCGTCGCCGTGGCCGAACGGCTGATCCATACGCCGTATCTCTGGGGCGGAGCGACAGCCTTCGGGATCGATTGCTCGGGCCTTGTGCAACTGTCGATGCGCATGGCGGGCAGGACGGTCCTCCGCGATTCCGACATGCAGGCCGCGACGATCGGCGATCCGATCGATCCGCAGCGCGAGGCGCTGCGGCGCGGCGACCTCGTGTTCTGGATGGGGCACGTCGCGATCGTGACCGATCCCGAGACGATCATCCACGCCAACGGACACACGATGACAGTCGCGCTCGAACCGCTCGCGGATGCGGTGTCGCGGATTGGCTATCTCTACGGTCAGCCGACCGGTTACCGCCGGCCCTGACCGTCAGTATCCGGCGTCCCGGTCGACCAGGTTCCGGAGCGGCTCGCCGCGGTCGCAGGCATCCATCTGGTCGAGCATCGGCCCGGCGAGATGTGCCGGATCGGAGGTCGCCGCCGCGTGCGGGGTGACAAAGACGCGCGGATGGTTCCATAGCGGACTGGTCTTCGGCAGCGGCTCCTGCTCGAACACGTCGAGGCTCGCCTCCTTCAGCGTGCCGTCCTCCAGAGCGCGCAGGATGTCCGCCTCCTTCTGCAATTTTCCGCGGCCCGCATTGATCAGGAAGGCGCCGCCCAGCCCGTTGTCGCGGCGCAGCCTGCGCAGCACCGAATAGTCGACGATGCTGTGCGTCGCGGGCGTGTAAGGCAGGAGCACGACGAGGATGTCGGTGGCATTGAGAAAGGCCGTAAGCCCGGCCTCGCTATCGAAACAGGTCACGCCGTCCATCTGCTGCGGCTTGCGCGACCAGCCGTTGACGGCGAACCCCAGCGAAAGCAGCGCCTTTGCGCTGGCGCGGCCGAGATTGCCGAGGCCCATGATGCCGACCGAAACCTCGTCGGCGGGAGGCTGGAACGGCTCGTGCCACACCATCTTCGCTTGCTGAGTGCGGTAGAGGCGTCCCTGGCGGTGATGATCCAGGACTCGCCAGGCGACATACTCGGTCATGTATTGCGTCAGATTGTCCGCAACGACGCGGACGATCGGCACCTGAGGCAGGCCGGGATCGGTGAACAGATGATCGACGCCCGCGCCGACCGAGAAGATCGCCTTGAGATTGGGCAGCTTTTCGAGGATGCGCGGTCGCTGCTTCCAGACGACGGCGTATTCGATGGTGGGATCGTCGGGCGCGGCAGGTTCGAGAACCACGTGTCGCCGTGACGACAGGAGCTCCATCCATTGATGCGGGCTGAAGCCGGTGACGGCGAGCAGGACTTTTCCGCTCGGCTTGCTGGCTGTCATGGACAAGTCCCTACTCGTTCACCGCATGCTGCTTGGCGGTCTCGATGTTGAAGGCCGCAGCAATCAGCGCCTTGGTGTAGTCGGTCTCGGGTGCGGCGAAGATCCGTTCCGAAGGCCCTTTTTCCACCACGACGCCGTTGCGCATCACGATCACCTCGTTCGCCAGCGCCCTGACGACCCTGAGATCGTGGCTGATGAAGAGGTAGGCGAGGCCGTGTTTCTGCTGCAGCGTGCGCAACAGGTCGACCACCTGCGCCTGCACGCTCATGTCGAGCGCCGAGGTCGGTTCGTCCAGCATGACGAATTTCGGCTTGAGCACCATGGCACGAGCGATTGCGATACGCTGCCGCTGCCCGCCAGAGAATTCGTGCGGGTAGCGGAAGCGGGTGTCGGGATCGAGCCCCACTTCCTTGAGCACGTCGACCACCGCCGCGTCGCGCTGGGCGGGCGTCTGCTCCGGCTCGTGGATCTTCAGCCCTTCCTCGATGATTTCGGACACCGACATGCGCGGGCTGAGCGAGCCGAACGGGTCCTGGAAGACGATCTGCAATTCGCGCCTGAGCGGCCGCATCTGCTTGAAGGAATAGGTGTTGATGTCGCGGCCGCCGAAATCGATCCGCCCTTTAGACGAGATCATGCGGGCGAGCGCGAGGCCCAGCGTCGTCTTGCCCGAACCGGATTCGCCGACGATGCCGATCGTCTGGCCGGCGCGCACCGAGATGTCGATGCCGTCCACCGCCTTCACATTGTCGACCGTCTTGCGGAAGAAGCCCTTCTTGATCGGGAACCAGACGCGGATCTGTTCGCCGCGCATGACCTCCGGCCTCGTCGCGTCGGCGGCCGGCGGCTTGCCGCGCGGTTCCGCCGCCAGCAGGTGCCGGGTGTATTCGTGCTGCGGATGGGCGAAGACTTCAGCGGTCGGCCCGGTTTCCACTATGCGCCCGTGGGTCATGACGCAGATGCGGTCGGCGATCTTGCGCACGATGCCGAGGTCATGGGTGATGAACAGCATCGACATGCCGCGCTCGGCCTTGAGCTTCGCCAGCAGTTCCAGGATCTGCGCCTGAACCGTGACGTCGAGCGCGGTCGTCGGCTCGTCGGCGATCAGCAGCTGCGGCTGGTTGGCGAGCGCCATCGCGATCATCACGCGCTGGCGCTGCCCGCCGGACAACTGGTGCGGATAGGCGCCGAGACGCTTCTCAGGATCGCGGATGCCGACCTCCTGCAGCAGTTCCAGCGTGCGCGCGCGGGCATGCGCATCGTTCATGCCCTGATGCACTTTCAGCACCTCGCCGACCTGCCGCTCGATCGTGTGCAGCGGGTTGAGCGAGGTCATCGGCTCCTGGAAGATCATGGTGATGTCGCGCCCGCGCACCTTGCGCAGTTCGTTCTCGCCCTTGGCGAGCAGGTCGACGCCGTTGAACAGGATCTGGCCTGACGGATGGCTCGCGGCCGGATAGGCGAGCAGCTTCAGCACCGACAGCGCCGTGACCGACTTGCCCGAGCCGGATTCGCCGACGAGCGCAACGGTTTCCCCCTTGCCGATGTCGAACGATACGTGGTCGACCGCGAGCGTCTCCTTGCCGCCCTGCGAGAAGGCGACGGAAAGATCGCGGATGGAGACGAGGGGAGGGGTCAAATCACGGCCTCGACATCGGTCAGGCGGAAGTCGTCGCCCTTGAACAGCAGCGGCTCGCCGCGCGCCTTGGACAGCGCATAGGCGAAACAGTCGCCGAGGTTGAGCTGGGCCGGGTGATTGCCTTTGCCGTAGGTGCGGTAGGCTTGGCGTGCAGCCTTGGCCTGATCTGCTGTTATAGGCACCAAGGTTATTCCTGCAGACAGCATGAACCGATCGAACGTTTCGGACTTGGCTTCGGACTTGAGACGATCCACCCGCACTGCCGCTTCCAAGAAATTCATAGGCGACATGATGAGGTCTTCGGTTGCTTTCACGATGATCTCCTCGATCCGCCGTCCCTCCGGCTCTTCCAGCAACACGGCCAGCACAGCCGACGCGTCGACAATCATTTCGGAAGGCCCCATTCGTCGTAGAGGTCCGAATGGTCGCTCGTGACGCCCTCCGGGACGGGGCCGAAGCTCTCTACGATCTCCCTGATCCTGCGCCTGCGTTCCTCGATATCCCGGTTGCGATGCAGACGCGCCAGCCGCTCTTCCAGAGCCACCTGAATGGCTCCGGTCAGCGTCTCGCCGGTCTCGCCGGCAACTTCCTTGGCCAGCTTCTCCACCCGCTCGTTCTTGATGTTGATGCCCATCACCCATCTCCGATGGTAGAAATGTGATCTGTTTCTACCACGTTTTCGACCTCACCGGAACGTCTTGCGCGGGTCGAAGGCGTCGCGGACGGCCTCGCCGATGAAGATCAGCAGCGACAGCATCAGCGCGATCGTGAAGAAGCCCGTCAGGCCGAGCCACGGCGCCGAGAGGTTGCGCTGGCCCTGTTTGAGGAGTTCGCCGAGCGACGCCGACCCTGGCGGGAGGCCGAGTCCGAGAAAGTCGAGCGAGGTCAGCGTCGAGATCGCGCCGTTGAGGATGAACGGCAGGAAGGTCAGCGTCGCCACCATCGCGTTGGGCAGCAGGTGGCGGTACATGATCGTCCGGTCCGGCACGCCGAGCGCGCGGGCCGCGTTGACATATTCGAAGTTGCGGGCGCGGAGGAACTCGGCCCGCACCACCCCGACGAAGCCGACCCAGGTGAACAGCAGCATGATGCCGAGGAGGATGAAGAAGCCCGGCGGCAGCACGGCGGACATGATCAGGATCAGGTAGAGCACCGGGATCGACGACCAGATTTCGATGACGCGCTGGAGCACGAGGTCCGTCCAGCCGCCGAAATAGCCCTGCACGGCGCCCGCCGTGACGCCGATGACGGCGGAAGCGCCGGTGAGGATCAGCCCGAACAGGACCGAGACCCGGAAGCCATAGATGACGCGGGCAAGCACGTCGCGCGTCTGGTCGTCCGTGCCGAGCCAGTTCCAGTTGCCGATCGTGCAGTTCGGATCGTCCACGCCGAGCGGATAGCGCTGGCAGCGGAACTCCTTGTCGTAGAGCCAGGACGGCTTGGCCGGCGCGGCTTCCGGAATGTCGTTGTTGACCGTGCGATAGGAATAACGAATTGGCGGCCAGATCATCCAGCCATTGGCCTCGATTTCGTCGGAGATCACCGGATCGCGGTAGTCCGTCACGGCGTAGAATCCGCCGAACTTCTCTTCCGGATAGTCCACCAGTACCGGAACCAGCACCTCGCCCTTGTAGTAGGCGAGGACTGGCTTGTCGTTGGCGATGAACTCGGAGCCGAGCGACAGCACGAACAGGACGAGGAAGATCCAGAACGACCAGTAACCGCGGCGGTTCGCCTTGAAGTTCTGCCAGCGCCTCTGGTTGAGCGGCGACAGCCGGGGGCGACGCGCGGCGCGCTGGGTCTCGACGGCGGTCTTGTGGACGATGTCGGACATCATACGTCGCGCCTCTCGAAGTCGATGCGCGGGTCGATCCAGGTATAGGTGAGGTCGGAGATGAGGCCCGTGATCAGGCCGATCAGCCCGAAGATGTAGAGGCTGGCGAACACGACGGGATAGTCGCGGTCGAGGATCGACTGGAAGGATAGGAGGCCGAGCCCGTCGAGCGAGAAGATGTTCTCGATCAAAAGCGAGCCGGTGAAGAACACCGAGATGAAGGCCGCCGGAAAGCCGGCGATGACGATCAGCATCGCGTTGCGGAAGACGTGGCGGTAGAGAACCTGGCGTTCCGTCAGGCCCTTGGCGCGGGCCGTCACGACATACTGCTTGCGGATCTCTTCGAGGAACGAATTCTTGGTGAGCAGCGTCGTCGTAGCGAAGGCGGACAGGACCATCGCCGTCAGCGGCAGCGTGAGGTGCCAGAAATAGTCGACGATTTTGTCCCAGAGGCCAAGCTGGTCCCAGTTCTCCGAGGTCAGGCCCCTGAGCGGGAAGCAGTCGCAGCCGAGACGCACGCCGTAGAAGGTATCGCCCGAGGTGAAACCGATCGGGAAGGAATTGCCGCCGGCGAACAGGATCATCAGAAGGATCGCGAACAGGAAGCCGGGAATGGCGTAGCCGATGATGACAACGCCGCTGGTCCAGACGTCGAAGGCCGATCCGTCGCTGACCGCCTTGCGGATGCCGAGCGGGATCGAGATCAGGTAGGAGATCAGCGTGATCCATAGCCCGAGCGAGATTGACACCGGCATCTTCTCCAGGATCAGGTCGATCACACGGATGTCGCGGAAGAAGCTCTCGCCGAAATCGAAGCGGGCGTAGTCCCAGATCATCTTGCCGAAGCGTTCGAGCGGCGGCTTGTCGAAGCCGAACTGCTTCTCGAGCTCCTTGATGAATTCGGGGTCGAGACCCTGCGCGCCGCGGTATTTGGACGAGGATTCCGAGCCGAAATTCTCGACGTTCTGCGCGCCGGCGTCCGCGCCGCCGCCCGAAAGCCGGTCCGACCCGTCGCTGGTGCCGCTGATGCGTGCGATGACCTGCTCGACCGGCCCGCCCGGCGCGAACTGGATCAGGATGAAGGAAATCGCCAGGATCCCGAGCAGCGTCGGAATCATCAGCAACAGGCGTCGGGCGATATAGGCGCCCATCAGGCGCCCGTCATGCAGGTTTGGCCGGTCGTCCGGTCAGAGTTTGCCAATTGCCCTCGCCTTGTCCGCATCGAACCACCACAGCGTCTCGACCGGGAAGCCGTAATCCGGCTTCGGCTCGCTGAAGCCGTAGATGTTCCAGTAGGCCGCCCGGTGATTCGCCGCGTGCCAATTTGGAATCCAGTCTCGCCGCGCGCGCAAGACCCGGTCGAGCGCGCGGATCGCCGCAACGAGCGCGGGCCGGTCGGCGGCCTTGGCGACAGCGCCGAGCAGCGTGTCGACGGCGGCATCGGCCGTGCCGGGCAGGTTGCGGCTGCCGGATACCCGCGCCGAGCTGGAATGGAAGAACTGCTCCAGATCGTCGAACGTGGGCGTGGCGGAGAGAGTGGCGGCGATCGAGATCATGTCGAAGTCGAAATCCGACTGCCGCACCGTGTATTGCGCGGCGTCGACCAGCCGGATCGAGGCATCGATGCCGATCGCCTTCATGTTCTCGACGAACGGCGAGTCGATGCGGATGAACACCTCGTCGTTGACAAGGATCTCGAGCGCAAGGCGCTCGCCCTTGTCGTTGGCGACGAAGGCCGAGCCTTGCGGCTTTTTCCAGCCGGCCTGCGCCAGAAGCTCGATCCCGCGCCGCAGGAGCTTTCGATCGCGGCCCGAGCCGTCGCTGATCGGCTGCATCGCCGGTTCGCCATAGACCTCCTCGGGGATCTGTCCGCGCAGCGGATCGAGGAGCGCCATCTCCTGCTCGGTGGGCATACCTTGGGCGACGAACTCGGAGTTCTCGAACAGCGAGTGCGACCGCTCGTAGGCGTCGTAGAACAGGTTGCGCTTCGTCCATTCGAAGTCGAAGCAGAGCGCAATCGCCTCGCGCACCCGCACGTCCTTGAAACGCTCGCGCCGCTGGTTGATCGCCCAGGCCTGCAGCGATGGCTGCAGTTCGCGCGGGAACTCGCGTTTTACGACCTTGCCTTCCGTAATCGCGGGGAAATCGTAGCCTGTCGCCCAGGTGCGGGAGGTGAATTCCTGCCGGTAGAGCACGTTGCCCTTCTTGAACGCCTCGAAGGCCGCCTGCCGGTCGCGGTAGAACTCGATGCGGATGCGATCGAAGTGGCCGAGGCCGCGGTTGACGCCGAGATCCTTGCCCCAGTAGTCCGCGACGCGGTCGTATTCGATGAACTGGCCGGGGCGGAATGTGCCGACCTTGTAGGCGCCGCAGCCGAGCGGGGCATTGAGCTGCGACCCGTCGAACGGATTGGCCTCGAAGAATGCCTTCGAGACGATCGGATAGCCGACCACCGAAAGGATCGTACGGTCGGACTGCTCGCCGGAGAAGGTCAGCCTGAAGGTTCTCGCGTCGACCGCCACCGCCTCGGTCATGCGCCCGAGAGGCAGGCGCAGGTTCGGGTGGGCCTTCTGCTTGAAGAGTGTGTAGGTATAGGCGACATCCTCGGCGGTGAACGGCGAGCCGTCGTGGAAGCGCGCCTCCGGCCGCAGCTTGAACTCGAACGTGTTGCGGTCGTCGTGGATCGTGACGCTTTCCGCCAGCAGCCCGTAGACGGCGTCGGGCTCGTCGAGGGCACGCGTCATCAGCGAATCGAAGCAGAGCTCCATGCGCGGCGGTGCGTCGCCATTTGGCACCAGGCAGTTGAGCGTGTTGAACGTGTCCGGGTTCTGGTTCCACTGCCAGTTGGGCGGCGAGAAGTTGAACGTCCCGCCCTGGGGCGCATCGGGATTGGCATAGTCGAAATGGCTGAAGCCGGGCGGATACTTGAGGTCGCCGAAGGCTGAGAGCCCGTGGAGGGCAACGCCGGTCGGCGTCGCGGCGAACAGCGACGAAGGCAGCAGGGGCAGGGCGGCTGCGGCACCTGCGGCGCGCAGGAAACGGCGCCGGGAGAGCGCGTCCATCAGCGAGAGACCTGGTATTTCGCCGCGAACGCCTTGTCCTTCTCGGCATCGATCCACCACGAATCGAGGTCGACGCCGAGATAGGCCGGCTGCTTGTCCGGCTTTCCGAGCCGGTTCCAGTAGGCGACCCACAGGTTGGGATTGTGCCACTGCGGCACCATGTAGAAATTCCAGAGAAGCACCCGGTCGAGCGCCCGGGTAGCCGCCACGAGATCTGCACGGTCTGTGGTGAAGATTACGCGCTCGACCAGCGCGTCGACGACGGGATTCCTGATGCCGGCGGTATTGTCCGATCCCTGAGCGTCGGCGGCCTTCGAACTCCAGTAATTGCGCTGCTCGTTTCCCGGAGAGGACGACTGGGCAAACACGTCCAGGATCATCTCATAGTTGAAGCTGCGTTTCCGGTTCTCGTATTGCCCCGCATCGACGATGCGCAGACTGGCCTGGATGCCGAGATTCTTGAGACTGTCGACATAGGGCAACACGACGCGGTCATCCGACGGATCGTCACCCAGGAATTCGATGGTGAAAGGCTCCCCCGTCTTCGCGTTGACCAATTTGCCGCCGCGTCGTTCCCAACCCGCCTCCTGCAGCAGGCGCGCGGCTTCGCGCAGATGGGTGCGTGGCGCCTCGCGTGTATCGTAGACGGGAAGCTTGAATTCCTGTGTAAAGATCTCGGGCGGGAGGTCCTTTTCGTACTCCCTAAGGATCTCGAGTTCCTTTCCTTGCGGCAGGCCGGTCGAGGCGAGCTCCGTGCCTTCGAAATAGCTGTCGGTTCGCTTGTAGAGGCCCTCGAAGGTAGTCCGGTTGAGGCTTTCGAAGTCGAAGGCGAGGGTCAGTGCCTGCCGGACGCGCCGGTCCGAAAACTTGGGAAGCCGTGCGTTGAAGACATAACCCTGCATGGGACGTGCTGTCTCCTGGGGCAATTCCGCCTTGATCACATCACCTGCGGTGTAGGCGGGAAACGTGTAGTCGTTGGCCCATCGCCTCGCGCGGTTCTCGACGCGCACATCGCTGATGCCGCCCTTCGTGAAGGCTTGCCATACGGCCGCCTCGTCGAGGAAATAGGAGAAGTGCTGCCGCGCGAAATTGTGGCGGCCGATATTCACGGGTAGGTCCTTCGCCCAGTAATCCTCGACGCGCAGCCACGTTACGTCCTTTGTGGAGTTGAAGCTCTCGATCCGGTAGGCGCCGGAGCCGAGCGGCGGTTCCAGGGTCGGCTCGGCGATGTCGCGCTGCTTGCCGTTCGCATCCTTGCCTTCCCACCAATGCTTCGGCAGCACCGCGAGATCGCCGATGATGGCCGGCAGTTCGCGGTTGCCCTTCTGGTCGAAAGTGAATTCGATCTCGCGGTCGTTGAGCGCCTTCGCACCTGTGACGTTGGCGTAGTAGCGCACGTAGAGGGGGCTAAGCTCCTTCAATTTCTCGAACGACCAGACCACGTCTTCGGCGGTGATCGGCTGGCCGTCATGCCATTTGGCTTTTGCGTTGAGCCGGTAAGTCACAGAGGAGTAGTCGGCCGGATATTTCAGTGCCTCTGCGATCAGCGGGTGCGCCACACCCGGTTCATCGGGAGACTGCGCCATGAGCGTGTCGTAGAGCATCCCGCCGGTCTGGCCGAGCCCCGCTGCGGCGGCGCCGCGAATGATGAACGGGTTGAAACTGTTGAAGGTGCCGATCACAGCCCGGTTGATCGTGCCGGTCCTGGGCGCATCAGGGTTCACATAGTCGTAGTGTTTGAAGTCGGCGCCATATTTGGAGGGATTCACGAGCGCGGAGCTTGTCTGCCACTCCTGCGCCTGGCTTGGAATGGCCCAGGCGACGGCGACGGCAAGAGCTGCGGCTTTCAGCACGTTCATTCGGGTGCGACCTCCGTTGCGGCGACAGACGGACGTTAACAAAAAAGCCGGGCTGAACGGGACAAAAGTATGTCATCCCGTGAAAACCCGTCGCCAAGGCCCATCAATTCATCAATTAAGATACTAAATTCATTCGTCAATTTTCTAGCGCGCGCCTACGCCTTCCGGTCTCAATCCGCCGAGCGTTAATCGAGCTCGGCACCGACACGGGACAACTTCGGTTGCAAGCACGTTGTATTTTCGCGGAGGCGCTTTAGAGGTGAATGCATGTGGGATTCTGTCTGGCATCTACGAGGCTCAACGCCAATTGCGGAGACCGATACAACTGACACCGTATTGGATAATGTTGAGCGTTTTCTTGATCAGCAACAAAAGGCTATTTTACACAGAAATTCGCATTCGATCTCTTTCAAGTCGTCATTTTGGGGATTCCAAAATAGGAATCTCGCGATGGTGATTTATGACGAGGGGAAGTTCTGGATAGAGGATAAAGAGAATGCCCGCCTTCTCAATTACGATCTTAAGAGCCTGAATGGATTCATATTCTGCCTTTTTGGCGGTGTCGTGTTTTTCATGTTTGTGTTGGCAACCAGTCGCGATGTCGGTTCAGGACTTAAGATTGGAAGCTTCGCGTTCTTCTGGTTGTACGGCATGAACATTCTGCTCGCATGGTTGCGTATTCCTAGAGCGATCCGCGCGGCCGTGAACCAGAACTGAGAGTCGAGATCTTACGGCCTTGCGTGCGCGGCAAGGCACGCCAAGGCAGCCGCCCGAAGCAGACACTGAAGAAGCGAAAAAAGCCGGGCGGAGCCCGGCTTTTTCGTGATGTCGATCTGAAAATGCCGTTACTGAGCCGGCGCCGGCGTGGCGGGAGCAGCCGGTGCCGCCGGCGCTGCAGGCTCGGCGGCGGGAGCAGCTGGAGCAGCCGTTTCCGTCGCGGGCTCGGTCGTTGCGCCTGCGGCGGGCGCCGGAACGGCATCAGCCGCGGGCAACGGAGCGGGCGTGTCGGCCAGCGTGCGCAGGTAGGCGATGATGTTGGCGCGGTCGCCGATCGCCTTCAGGCCGGGGAAGTTCATCGCCGTGCCCTTCACCAGCGCCTTCGGATTGGTCAGGAAGTCGCTCAGGTGTTCGTAGTCCCAGGCCGGACGCTGCGAGGCATGTTCCTTCATGCCGGCCGAATAGGCATAGCCTTCATGCGAGGCCACGGGGCGGTCGACGATGCCCCAGAGGTTGGGGCCGATCTTGTTGGCGCCGCCCTTTTCGGGTGTATGGCAGGCCGCGCAACGCTTGAAGAGCGTCTCACCCGCGGCCGGATCGGCGCTTGCGAGCAGCGGCCCAACGGGTTCCGCCGCGGCCGGTTTGGCGTCTTCGCTGCCGGCACCTGCCTCGGCCTCGAGAGCGGCGATCTCATAGCCGGCCTTCTCGGGCTCATGCGTCGCGAACAGCGAATCCGAGATCAGGCTGAGCGAAAAGACGACGAAAACGGTGCCGAGGATCGCCCCGATGATCTTGTTGAATTCGAACGAGTTCATGCCTCTCCGTGCTCCCGTCGCGGTTCGGGCTGAAGGACGCGCCGTCCGCCCTCGTCCCAATAAGAAATAGCCGGCTGGGAAGCCGGTGAAAACGGGGCGGAAACTAGGTCTTTTGCGAACAGATCGCAACACCTATAAGAGCCTTCCCCCGTGAGACGTTTTGCCACCTCCGTCATCGAAAACCCAAGCCCGATGAATGCGCTGATCCTCATTCCCGCCCGCCTGGCGGCCACGCGCCTGCCCGGCAAGCCGCTGGCCGATATCAAAGGTGCACCGATGATCGTCCATGTCGCCCGCCGCGCGGCCGAGAGCGGGCTCGGACGGGTGGTGGTGGCGACCGATTCCCGCGAGGTGGCAGAGGCGGTGACGGGAGCGGGGTTCGAGGTCGCGATGACCCGGGCGGACCATCAGTCGGGTTCCGACCGCATCTTCGAGGCGCTGTCGGCGCTCGACCCAGACGGAGAAGTCGACACCATCGTCAACCTGCAGGGCGACCTTCCGACGATCGATCCGGCTTCGATCCGCGCCGCGCTCGCCCCCCTGGCCGATCCCGCCGTCGATATCGCGACGCTTGGGGTCGAGATTTCGCGGGAGGAAGAGAAGACCAATCCCAACGTCGTCAAGATCGTCGGCTCGCCGCTGTCGGCGACCCGCCTGCGCGCGCTCTATTTCACCCGCGCGACCGCGCCGTGGGGCGAGGGACCGCTCTACCACCATGTCGGCATCTACGCCTACCGCCGCGCCGCGCTGGCGCGATTCGTCGCCCTGCCGCAATCGGCGCTTGAACGGCGCGAGAAACTGGAGCAGTTGCGGGCGCTTGAAGCCGGAATGCGCATCGACGCCGCGATCGTCGACACGGTGCCGCTCGGCGTCGACACTCCGGAAGACCTCGAGCGCGCCCGCGCGATGCTCGCATAAGCAGGACGAACCGCATGCCGCCGAAGACCAACCGCATCTCCTTCCAGGGCGAACCTGGCGCGAACTCCGATACGGCCTGCCGCGACATGTTTCCGGCGATGGAGCCGATGCCTTGCGCTACGTTCGAGGACGCCTTCAACGCGGTCGAGTCGGGCAAGGCGGATCTGGCGATGATCCCGATCGAGAACACGATCGCCGGCCGCGTCGCCGACATCCATCACCTGCTGCCTGAGTCGAAGCTGCATATCGTCGGCGAGTATTTTTTGCCGATCCATTTCCAGCTCATGGTGCTCCCCGGCGTCGCGCGCTCCGAGATCAAGACCGTGCACAGCCACATCCATGCGCTCGGCCAGTGCCGCAAATACATCCGCAAGAACGGCTGGAAGGGCGTGATCGCGGGGGATACCGCGGGGGCCGCGCGGCTGATCGCCGACCTGAAGGACCGGTCGATGGCGGCGCTCGCACCGCGCCTCGCCGCCAAGCTCTACGGGCTCGACATCCTCGAGGAGAATGTCGAGGATTCCTCCAGCAACGTCACGCGTTTCGTGGTGCTGACGAAGAGCAAGGAATGGGTGGCGCGCCCGACCCCGGACGCACAGATGATGACCACCTTCATGTTCCGCGTCCGCAACGTGCCGGCGGCGCTCTACAAGGCGATGGGCGGCTTCGCCACCAATGGCGTCAACATGACGAAGCTGGAAAGCTACCAGCTCGGGGCCTTCACGGCGACGCTGTTCTACGCCGACATCGAGGGCCATCCGGACGACCCCCACGTCAAGCTCGCGCTCGAGGAACTCAAGTTCTTCTCGCGCGAGATGCGCATCCTGGGCGTCTACCCGCGCAGCCCCTCGCGCGAGGAGTGGAAGCTGGCGGATTGAGGAGTGGTTTTGCCACACAGGAAGATTCCTGCGTGGCAAGAAATGTCGGCGGTCGTTATGTGCCCTCCGCCCAGGTCCGGACCAGCAGATTCGCGATCGCCGCGCGCGGCGGCGTCTTGATGCCCTCCGGCGATCGGCCGGCGATGATGTCGTGGACTTCTGCCCGGCTGAACCAGCGCACGTCTTCCAGTTCGGTCTTGTCGGGGACGATCTCCTCGTTCAGCGCCTCGCCGAAGCAGCCGATCATCAGCGAATAGGGGAATGGCCAGGGCTGGCTGGCGTGGTAGGCGACGCGGCCGAGCCTTATGCCTGCTTCCTCGAAGGTCTCGCGGCGCACCGCATCCTCGATCGTCTCGCCCGGCTCGATGAAGCCCGCGAGGCAGGAATACATGCCCGGCGGGAAATGCGGGCTGCGGCCCATCAGGCAGCGCTCCCGCGTCACCGCCAGCATGATTGCGACAGGATCCGTGCGCGGGAAGTGCTCGGCCTTGCAGTTGCCGCACACCCTTTTGTAGCCGCCGGCGCGGATGTCGGTCTCCTGGCCGCAGCGCCCGCAGAAGCGATGCGTGCCATGCCAGGCGAGCAGGGCGCCGGCCTGTGCCACCGCGCCCAGGTCATCCTCCGACAGCAGGCCCTGCACGTTGACCGACCGGAAATCGATCGCCTTGACGCCGTCGGGGAGTTCCTCGGGATCGAGTCCCGCCGGCGCGGCGAGGACCGGTCCGCGCTCGTCCCAGCCGAGCAGGATCGCCTGATCGAGAACCGCGCCGAGCGACGCCGCCGCGAACGGACGGTACCAGGGATCGAAGCCGTCCCGTCCGTCCTTCAGATAGACGCGCCCGGCCTTGATGACCATCAGCCGCGCGGCGGGGTCTTCAAGCGCCCGGGCGGTGGAATCGTCGCTTCTCTGCTCCGATCGGCGGTCGATCGAGTTGACGGTATATCCGACAGACTTGCCGGGTTCGCGCAAGGGCGCGTCGAAGAGGCTGAAAGTCATGGGGCTCCATGGTCAGGTCTGTGAGCCGAGCGCGGCGCTCATGCGGTCGGCGAAGGCATGTCTGTCTTCCGGTCGATAGGGTTCGCGAACGCCATGGCCCCAGACGGGTCCCGGCCAGCCGGGATCGCCGATGTTCCGGGCAATGACATGCACGTGCAACTGCCGCACGACATTGCCCAAAGCACCCGTATTGATCTTGGCACAGCCGGTCTCTGCCTTCAGGGCCTGCGCCACCAGATTGGTCTCGAAGGTGAGCATCGCCTGATCCAGAGGCGTCAGGTCGTGCACCTCGACGATGCCCGGCCGCCGCGGCACCAGAATCAGCCAGGGCCAGCGCCGGTCGTCCATCAGCCTCAGTTGGCACAGGCCGAGCCACATCAGCGGGACGCTGTCAGCATCGAGCCGGCGGTCAAGCTCAAACGCCGGCTGGGGGCCAGGCATCATGGGCATCCTCCCGTATTCGACGAAAGGCTATGATGCCCCCCAGTCCGCCGCAACTGCCTCATGGTGAAATTCGTAAGGGAGGAGGCAACTGTTTCCCGTCCGGAGGGGTACTCTGGTATGCGACCAACCCCGGTCTTGCATTTCGCGCGCCGATTGCCGATATGCAGTGTGGGAGGTTGGTGGTGGACGGGCCACTCGCCAACCGGGTCAGGTCCGGAAGGAAGCAGCCCTAACGAGCCAGGAACGGGTCATTGTTCCAGCCTCCCGCCTTTCCCTCCGCTTCGGCATGTGCGCGGCCCGCGACAGGGTCGTTGACGCCGCGCGGCGGGTGGGTTGAACTGCACAGGCAGGGGCCGGAACGGAGCGGACGAGGCGGATGAACCCAGCCGGAACCGACGCGAAACGCGGCGCCTACCGTGTCCTGGCACGGAAGTATCGTCCGCGTGATTTCTCCGGCCTCATCGGCCAGGAGCCGATGGTTCGAACGCTCACCAATGCATTTGCGTCCGGACGCATCGCGCAGGCCTGGATGTTGACCGGCGTGCGCGGCGTCGGCAAGACGACCACCGCCCGCATCCTTGCCCGCGCGTTGAACTACAAGACCGCCGATACCGACCAGCCGACCATCCTGATGGATGCCATCGGCGAGCACTGCCAGGCGATCCTCGAAGGCCGGCATGTCGACGTGATCGAGATGGACGCCGCTTCCCATACCGGCATTGACGACATCCGCGAGATCATCGAGCAGGTGCGCTATGCCCCGGTTTCGGCGCGCTACAAGGTCTACATCATCGACGAGGTGCACATGCTCTCGACGCAGGCCTTCAACGGCCTGCTGAAGACGCTAGAAGAGCCGCCGCCGCATGTGAAGTTCATCTTCGCCACGACCGAAATCCGCAAGGTGCCGATCACGGTCCTGTCGCGCTGCCAGCGCTTCGACCTGCGCCGCATCGACGCCGCCCTGATCAAGTCGCACCTCGCCCACATCGGCGGACTGGAAGGGGTCGAGGCGGAGGACGATGCGCTGGCGATGATCGCGCGCGCGGCCGAAGGCTCGATGCGCGACGCGCAATCGATCTTCGACCAGGCGATCGCGCATGGCGGCGAGAATGTCACCGCCGAGGCCGTCCGTTCGATGCTCGGCCTCTCCGACCGCAACCGCGTCATCGATCTGTTCGAGCATCTGATGAAGGGCGACATCGCCGCGGCACTCGCCGAATACCGCGCGCAGTACGACACCGGCGCGGACCCGGCGGTGGTGCTGACCGATCTCGCCGAGTTCAACCATCTGGTGACCCGCCTGCGCTTCATCCCCGAAGCGGCGTCCGACGCGTCGCTGACCGAGGACGAGCGTCGCAGGGGCGCCGACTTCGCCGAAAGACTCTCGGTCAAGGTGCTCTCGCGCACCTGGCAGATGCTCCTGAAGGGCATCCCCGAGGTGCATGGCGCCTCGCGGCCGGTGTCGGCGGGCGAGATGGTGCTGATCCGCATTGCGCACGCCGCCAGCCTGCCGACGCTCGACGAGGCGCTGAAGATGCTCGATGGCGACACGCTGCCGTCGAACGGGTCGCAGCCGAATTCGCCGCGCCCTACGGGCGGCCCAAACGGCAACGGCGTGAGCGCGGTCGGCCAGGCGCGCATGCCCGGCGGCGCCGGCGGAGCGCAGACGATGCGCCTGGTGCAGCGCGAGGATGCGCCGCCCGCGATGCAGCCGGCTCCCGCCCCGGTCGTGGAAGACGAGACGGTGCCGGTGCGGTCGCTGGCCGATATCGCGGCGCTTGCGACCACCAACCGCGATGTCGCCTTCAAGGCGCTGCTCAAGCGCTGCGTGCGGCTTGTGCGGATCGAGCCCGGCAACCTGCAGATCGGCCTGACCGACGATGCGCCGCGCGATCTCGCCGGCCAGATCGGCGCCAAGCTGCAGGCCTGGACGGGTCGCCGGTGGATGGTAAGCGTCGCGCGCGAGGGCGGCGGGCCGACGCTGGCCGAAGAAGAGGCGAACAAGCGCGAGACCGCATTCACGGACGCGAAGTCGGATCCGGCCGTTGCCGCGATCCTGGCAAAGTTTCCCGGCGCGAAGATCATCGACGTGCGCATTCCCGACGCGCCCGGGGATACGGACGCCCCTGTCGAACTCGCGCCCGATCCAGGCATCGAGCCTGCGCTCGATCCAGATGACGACGATTTCTAAGAGAAAGGAATCCCTGCGATGAAAGACCTGCTCGGACTGATGGGCAAAGCCAAGGAAATGCAGGCCAAATTCCAGGCGATGCAGGAAGAGCTGACCCAGGTCGAGGCGTCCGGCCAGTCCGGCGGCGGGCTCGTCACCGTCACGCTGTCCGGCAAGGGCGAGATGAAGGCGCTGCGCATCGATCCGTCGCTGGCGAAGCCCGAGGAGACCGAAATCCTCGAGGATCTGATCGTCGCCGCGCACAATGACGCCAAGGCCAAGGTCGAGGCGATCATGCAGGAAAAGACCCGCGAACTGACCGCCGGCCTGCCGATCCCGCCCGGCATGAAGCTGCCGTTCTAGTCGAGCCGCAGTTCCATATCTATCGCAGGCAGCGGATGGCCGGCGACGCTGGTCATGATCTCGCCGATCCGGTGGAATCCGAACGATTCGTAGAATGGGACGCCCGGCAGGCTCGCCTGGCTTTTCATCAGGGTGACGCCTTGCGAGCGCGCTTCCGCGAGGCAATGGGCGAGGAGGCGGCCTGCGAGCCCGCGTCGCTTGAAATCCGGATGGGTGGCGAAGTGCCTGATGTGGCCGACGCCGTCGACGATCTCCCCGGTCCACGGCGCAGGGAAGCTCCAGCCGCCGCAGGCCGCGGGAACGCCGCCCGCTTCGACCACGTAATAGGTGCCGCTCTCGACCAGTTTCGGATTGGCTTTCGACATGAAGGGCATCGCAGCCGTCAGCTGCGCGCGATCGTAGCTCCCGTCGTCGAGCGTCGCGTATGAGGCCGTAATCAGCGCCGACAGCATGTCGAGGTCGGCGAGCGTCGTCTGCCTGATCGAGATGTCATGAGCCGTCATTGGCGGGTCTCTGTGCCGGACGTGCGACTATGCATCTTTTGCCGTCCGCGTTAAGTCTCGCGCCATGTCCTCCAAACGAATCGCCGGCCCCGAGATCGAACGCCTGATCCAGCTTCTGGCAAAGGTGCCGGGGCTCGGACCGCGCTCGGCGCGCCGGGCGGCCCTGCATCTCATCAAGAAGAAGGAACAGCTTCTCGGCCCGCTCGCGCGTGCGATGGCGGACGCGGTGGACAAGGTGCGCGTCTGTTCGGTCTGCGGCAATGTCGATACGTCGGACCCCTGCCTGATCTGCTCCGATCCGCGCCGCGACGATTCAACGATCGTCGTTGTGGAGGATGTGTCCGATCTCTGGGCGCTGGAGCGGGCGGGCGTGCAGAACGCGCGTTTCCATGTGCTCGGCGGCACGCTGTCGCCGCTCGACGGGGTCGGGCCGGACGATCTGACCATCGCCAAGCTGGTCAGCCGTGTGGCGGCGGGCGGCGTCAGCGAGGTGATCATCGCCGTCAACGCCACGATCGAGGGCCAGACGACGGCGCATTACATCACCGACCAGCTCGCCGGGCTCGGGGTGAAGGTGACGCGGCTGGCGCACGGCGTGCCGGTGGGCGGCGAGCTCGACTATCTCGACGAAGGCACGCTCGCGGCGGCGCTCAAGTCGCGGACGGCGTTTTGACATGATTGCCCAGCAGAAGACGAGGATGAGCGCGTTCATCTCCTTCCTGCCTCGGCTCGCGGCTGTCGCACTTTGTTGCGCGGTGTTTGGGCTTCCTTCGCACGCCGCCTCCATCTCCGATCAGTTCCGCGCCTGGCTCGACGCCGATCTGTGGCCCGAAGCGAAGGCGCTGGGCGTGTCGCGCAAGACCTTCGACGCGGCCTTTGCCGGCGTTTCGCCCAACCTGAAGCTGCCCGACCTCGTCATGCCCGGCGAGAAGCCGAAGCCGCCGAAGAAGCAGCATCAGGCGGAGTTCGGTTCGCCCGGCGCCTATTTCGCCGAGAAGACGATCGGCGCGGTCACATCGGGCGGGCGTTCGCGTGCGGGACGCGTCGGACAGACCCTTACCGCAGTCGAGAAGCGCTACGGCGTGCCGGGCGAGCTCGTGCTGGCGATATGGGGCCGCGAGTCGGGCTTCGGCGCGGCCAAGATTCCCTACGACGCTTTCGAGGTGCTCGGCACCAAGGCCTTCCTGGCGACACGCAAGGACATGTTCCGCAAGGAGGTCCTGGCCGCGCTGACGATCCTCGAGAAGGGTCTCGCCACGCGGGCGATGATGAAGACGTCGTGGGCCGGCGCGATGGGCCAGCCGCAATTCCTGCCGACCTCGTTCCTCGACCATGCGGCCGACGCCGATGGCGACGGCATCCGCGACATCTGGACCTCGACGCCGGATACGCTGGCCTCGATCGCCAACTATCTGAAACACTATGGCTGGGTAAGCGGCCGCGACTGGGGCTTCGAGGTGACCGTGCCTGACAGCGTGTCCTGCGCGCTCGAAGGGCCGGATCGTGGCAAGCGCATCTCCGACTGGGCCTCGATGGGCATCACGCGCGTCTCGGGCAAGCCCTTCCCCGCGCACGAGGCGAAGGCCGAAGGCTACCTGCTGATGCCGGCCGGCCGCTCCGGCCCCGCCTTCATCGTCACGCCGAACTTCTACGTGCTCAAGGAATACAACGAGAGCGACCTCTACGCGCTCTTCGTCGGCCATGCGGCCGACAGGATCGCCGGTGGCGACCGCACCTTCTCCGGCTCCTGGGGCAAGGTCGGCGGCCTCATGCGATCCGACATCGCGCGGTTACAGGAGAGGCTGGAGGCCAAAGGCTATGACGTCGGCGGCGCCGACGGCTTGCCGGGTTACAAGACACGCCGCTCGATCGGCGAATGGCAGGCGAAGAACGGGCAGGCGCCGACCTGTTTCCCGAGCGCGGCCGTCATCAGCTCGATTCCATGACCGGTTCGGTCGGTTCGACCGCCTGATGTGCCGCCAGGAAATTGCCGATCGAGCGCAGCTCGTCGAAATGGTCGCAGAATACTTTCACGATGACCAGGATCGGCACCGCGATCAGCGCGCCGGCAAAGCCCCAAAGCCATGACCAGAACGCCACCGCGATGAACACGGCGACCGCGTTGAGCTCGAGACGCCGCCCGACGGTGATCGGTGTGATGACCTGTCCCTCGATGATGTTGCAGAGCAGGACATACGCCGGGGGTATCAGGGCCATGGCCATGGTATCGAAGGTCACGATAGAGACCGCGGCCACGCCGATGAGGGCGATCGCCGCGCCGATATAGGGCAGGAAGTTGAGCAACCCCGCTGCTACGCCCCACATGAACGGCATCGGCATGCCGATCGCCCATAGACCGAGTCCGACAGCGATACCGAGACCCGCGTTGATGATGGCGACCGTCAGCAGATAGCGCGAGATCTCCTTTTCGACGTCGTAGACGATCCTGAGCGCACGCTTCTTGTCGCTGAGGGTGCTGAACGACTGGATGATCTTCTCGTAGAACAGCGTTCCCGAGGCGAGCAGGAACACCGTCAGCACCAGCGTGATCGCGATCGTCGTTCCCGCGCTGAGCAGGTTTCCGGCCGCGCGCGACACGATTCCCGGTTGCTGCACGACGACCCGCTGTGTGTCCGCAGCGGTCACATTGTCCGTCGCTTCGTCGATGTCGCGCGAGATGCGCAACAGCCGGTCGATCGGCCCGCGCAGTTCGGACAGCTTCTCCCGGATCTCGTAGCCGATCCTCGGCGCCTCGTTGACGAGGTCGGTGACGGGGCCGCTCAGCGTGTAGCCGGTGATGGCGATGCCGCTGGCGGTGACAAAGACCAGGAGCGTCGCGGAGATCGGCGAGGGGATGCCGCGCTTGCGCAGGAAGCGGACGATCGGCGTCAGCGTCAGAGCGAAGAGGAAGGCGAGGATGACCGGCATGAAGAATTCGCGCGCGAAGTAGAGCGACGCGAAGAACAGGATGATGAAGATGCCGAGCACGAGCCCGCGCAGGCTTGGCCATCTTTGGTCGTCGGCCTGGGGGGCCACGACGAGTTCGATCGGATTCCCGGCATTCATCTTCCGAATTCCCCCTGGGCCGGACGATCTCCGGCCGCCCGCTCGCGCGGCATCGATATGAATTCGGAAAAGGCGGTAAAGTTCCCGTCGATGCGGGAAGCGTGGCCTCAGGCGGCGCGCGCGACGCCTGCGTGGACCTCGGCCAGGATTTCGTAGGACCGTTTCCGAGCCTGATGGTCGTAGATCTGGGCGGTGACCATCAGTTCGTCCGCGCCGGTGCGTTGCACGAAGGCGTCCACGCCGCGCCGCACCGTCTCCGGCGAGCCGACGACGGCTTGCGACAGCATCTGGTCGAGAAGGGCCCGCGACATCGGGTCGAGGCTCTCGTAGTAGCCGTCGACCGGCGGCTTCAGCTTGCCGCGCGTATTAGTCCGGATCGCGACGAAGGCCTGCTGCATCGAGGAGAACAACAGCCGCGCCTCGGCATCGGTGTCGGCGGCGGTGATGTTGATGCCCAGCATGACATACGGTCTGTCGAGGAATTGCGACGGCTCGAACCGGCTGCGGTAGATATCGAGCGCATGCTCAAGTTCGGCCGGCGCGAAGTGCGAAGCGAAGGCGTAAGGCAGGCCGAGCATCGCGGCGAGCTGCGCGCCATAGGTGGACGAGCCGAGGATCCATACGGGCACGTTCTGGCCCTCGCCGGGATAGGCGTGGACGCGCTGGTCGGGCGCGGCGGGGGCGAAATAGTTGATGAGCTCGACAACGTCCTGCGGGAAACTGTCGGCGCCGGCCTCAAGATTGCGGCGGAGCGCGCGGGCCGTCAGCATGTCGGTGCCGGGCGCGCGGCCCAGCCCGAGGTCGATCCGGCCGGGATGGAGCGCAGCCAGCGTGCCGAACTGCTCGGCGATCACGAGCGGCGAGTGGTTCGGCAGCATCACGCCGCCGGCGCCGACGCGGATGGTCGATGTCCCGCCGGCGATGTGGGCGATGACGACCGACGTCGCCGCGCTGGCGATACCCGGCATGTTGTGATGCTCGGCGAGCCAGTATCGCTTGTAGCCAAGCGCTTCGACTTGGCGCGCGAGGTCGAGGCTGTTCGCCAGCGATTGCGAGACAGTGCTGCCTTCGGTGACGGGGGCGAGGTCGAGAACGGAGAGGAGAGCCATTGCAGGCATATAGGGATGCGTAGCCGCGACCGGCAACCCCTTCGCCGCCGCCGTTCTTTTATGCAGACGAATCGCAAGGGGACGATTAGGCTTAGGGCTGTAAATAGCATGGAGGAGCCGGCAGATGCGCATTGCGGCAATCGTTCGAAATTTCGCGATCCTGACGCTTGCGGCTCTTGCCGGCTGCGTCGTGGTCGAGGGGCCGGTCGAGCCCGACCCGCAGTACTGCACGCGGGAATACGCGCCGGTCTGTGCCCGCCGCGGCGACGACCGCCGCACCTTCCCGAACGAGTGCGAAGCCGAGCGGTCGGGTTATTACGTCATCCGCGACGGTGAATGCCGGCGCGGCCGCCCGGAATATCCCGAGGAGCCGCGCCCGCCGCGTCCCAACCGCCCGCAGGCGTGCCCCATGATCTACGCGCCCGTCTGCGCCCGTCGCGGCAACGACCGCCAGACCTTCGACAGCGCCTGCCATGCCGACGCCGCGGGCTACGACGTCATTCGCAACGGCGAATGCGGCGGCGGGCAGATGCAGCCGCCGGGTCAGCCGGGAACCATCCCGGGCGGTCCGGGCACGGTTCCAGGCGGCCCGGGCGCGTCCTCTCCGGGCGGACAGCCGGGAGCAAGCGGGCCGGGAGATGGCGGCCAGACCATGTGCACCCAGGAATACGCGCCCGTGTGCGGCGTCGTCGGCGGCTCACGGCAGACCTTTTCGAACGAATGCGTGGCGCGTGCGCAAGGTGCGCGCCGCATCCGCCCCGGGGAGTGCTGACGAAAGGGGTCGTACGTCGGTTTCCGACGTTCACATGGGCTTGCGCGGCGCGCCGAAACGCCGCGCTGGCATAAATTCTGTCGAATCCGTTGTTCAGCGGGTTGAACTTCGGCCGTTCCTGCGTATGTAAGCGGCGCACGCGTATGAGTATCGACGCAGACGCAAGAGAGACGGACTCAGTGGCAATTTACAGAGAGAAAGACTTCTCGGAGCGGCGCAATGCCGCCCTTGAAGCGAAGAAGGCGTTGCTTGACCGGTTCAAGTCGCGCCCTTCGGAAGACGACCCCGAGGTGATCGCGCGCAGGCAGGAGCGAGAGGCCATTCTGGCCGCCCGTGCCATCCGCGACCAGGAACGGGAAAAGGCCCGGCAGGAAAAGCTAGCCCGCGAGGCGGCCGAGAAGGCCGAACGCGAGCGGCTTGCGGAAATCGCCCGCAAGGAAGCCGAGGAACAGGCCCGCCTCGAGGCCGAGGCTCGTGCCGCCGAAGAGCGGGAGCGCCTCGCGCGCGCCCTCGCCGAGGAGGCGGAGCAGAAGGCTCGTCGCGACGCGCGCTACGCAGCGCGCAAATCGCGCGTCGGCACCCGCCGCACGGCCTGACCTCGACAGGGCTACCCGGCGAAGCCGACCAATCCGAAGCCAGCGGACCCGAGAGGATCGGGCCCGCTTTTTGGCGTTTGTTCGCCTACTTGTCCTTCTTCGGCTTTGTCACGCGGGCCGGCTCCACCTTGGCGAATGGCGCCGGTGCGGCGGCCGGTTTCTTCGCGTCCTTCTTCGGTTTGCGGGCTTCCTTGCCCGGCTTCATAGAACCCTTCGCCATGTCGTCCTCCGTCAGCGTTCGGCTGAACGTATCTGAATCGAAAAGCCAAGCGCGATCAAGGGTGGATGCTAGTCGTCTCCATCGACGACCCTGAGCCGCAATTGGCCGGTGCGGGAGCCGACCGAGGGTTCCGAGGCGCCCGGGCTTTCCGGACTGCCCGCCGCCTCGGCGCCGAACTCCAGCGCCTCGATCTTCTGGCCGCGCCTGGCGAGTTTGTCGGCCGACGTGACGATCTGGTCGATGTCCTTCGCCGTCAGCGCGAAATGTCCCTGCAGCTTGCGCACGCGGTCGTCGAGGCGCGACAGATCCTCCATCAGACGGATCACCTCGCCCTGGATCAGATGCGCCTGCTCACGCATCCGCGCATCCTTGAGCACCGACTGGATCACCTGGATCGAAAGCATCAACAGCGACGGCGAGACGATGACGATGCGGGCGCGGTGGGCGCGCTGGACCAGCGCCTCGAAGTTCTCGTGGATCTCGGCGAAGATCGATTCCGACGGCACGAACATGAACGCCGTGTCCTGCGTCTCGCCCGCCAGCAGGTATTTTTCCGAAATCGCGCGGATGTGCACCTCGACGTCGCGCCGGAAAGCCTGGGCGGCGGCCTTTGGCGCGTCGCCGGGATTGTCCGCGGCCTCGGCGGCACGGATCGCATTCCACGCCTCGAGCGGAAACTTCGCGTCGATGACCAGGGGCGGCGTGCCGTTCGGCATCCTCACCAGGCAGTCTGGCCGGCTGCCGTTCGACAGCGTCGCCTGGAACTCGTAGGCGCCGGACGGGAGTCCGTCGGCGACGATCGCCTCCATGCGCGACTGGCCGAAGGCGCCGCGCGTCTGCTTGTTGGAGAGGATCGCCTGCAGCTGCACCACCTGGCCGGCGAGCGACTGGATATTGCCCTGCGCGGTGTCGATCACCGCCAGGCGCTCCTGCAGCTTGGCAAGGCTTTCGTGCGTCGAACGGGTCTGTTCGGTCATCGTCTGGCCGATCCGCCCGGTCATGGCGTCCAGCCGCTGGCCGAGCGATTGGTTGAGCTCGGCCTGGCGCGCACTCAGCGCCTCGTTCATCTGGCCCATCCGGCCCTGCATCTCGATCTGCTGGCGCATGATCTCGGCCATGCGCATCTCGGCGTCGCGGGCATGCTGCGCGGCTTCCGCCGCGGCGGCCGCGCGCGCGCCCGACGCCCGCCACAGGGCGACTGCAAGGAGGATGATCAACAGGACGACAACGCCGCCGGCGGCGATAAGGGCCTGACCCAGCGTGACAATCGATGCCCCGAGTTGAAGAACCGGCTGGTCGAGCAGGGCGGAGAATTCGTTCATCTTGTCAGTCTATGCGATTCGGCGGCTCACGTCAGATCAAAACGGGAACAGCGGTACTGCCGATGTTGACGCTGCCGGACGTAGGTCTTAGGTGAGCCGCATGTCGATCAAGCCGCTCATCATCCTGCCCGATCCGCTGCTCCGCCAGGTCTCGAAGCCGGTGGAGCGCGTTGACTCGCACCTCCTGAAGTTTGCCGGCGACATGCTGGACACGATGTACGATGCACCGGGAATAGGCCTTGCGGCGATCCAGGTCGGCGAGCCGTTGCGCCTGGTCGTCATCGACATCGCCAAGGAAGGCGAGCCGCCGGCGCCGCAGATATTCTTCAATCCCGAGATCGTCGCGACCGGGAAAGGCACGAATGTGCACGAGGAAGGATGCCTCTCGATCCCCGACTACTATGCCGACGTTGAGCGCCCGGACACGGTAACGGTGCGCTATGTCGACAAGGACGGCACGCAGCAGGAAATGGCCGCCGACGGGCTGATGGCGACCTGCCTGCAGCACGAGATCGACCATCTGAACGGCGTTCTGTTCATCGACCACATCTCCAAGCTCAAGCGCGACATGGTGATGCGCAAGTTCAAGAAGCTCGCCCGCACCGCCTGACGGCAACCCGGGCTTTCCGGAGAGTTCCGGAAAGCCCGGGCCCGGCCGCCGGTTCGCGAACGCCGACCCGCCCTGGCGGCCGTCATTCAGATACGTATGTGATCGCGATTGAGTTCCGATCGGACGTCCGGACACAGAAAGGCCCGTCGAAGCGGGCCCTGCCGTTGGTTTCGCGAAATCCGGCTACTCCGCCGGCGTCGGTTTCTTCTTGAACAGGCCGACGAGGTTGTCCCAAAGCTCGATCTTGGCGCCCTGGCGCTTCATGATGATGCCCTGCTGCAGGATCGACAGCGAGTTGTTCCAGGCCCAGTAGATGACGAGACCGGCGGGGAACGATGCCAGCATGAAGGTGAAGATCACCGGCATCCAGGTGAAGATCATTGCCTGCGTCGGGTCCGGCGGCGTCGGGTTCATGCGCATCTGCAGGAACATCGTGATGCCCATGATCAGCGGCCATACGCCGACGAGCAGGAAGGCGGGCACCGCGTAAGGCAGCAGACCGAACAGGTTGAAGATCGAGGTCGGATCCGGCGCCGCCAGGTCCTGGATCCAGCCGAAGAACGGTGCGTGCCGCATCTCGATCGTGACGTAGAGGGTCTTGTACAGCGCGAAGAAGACCGGAATCTGGATCAGGATCGGCCAGCAGCCGGCGAGCGGATTGATCTTCTCCGTCTTGTAGAGCTCCATCATCGCCTGCTGCTGCTTCATCTTGTCGTCCGCGTATTTCTCACGGATCTCGAGCATCTTGGGCTGCACCTTCTTCATGTTCGCCATCGAGGCATAGCTCTTGTTGGCGAGCGGGAAGAAGACGGCTTTGACGATGACCGTGGTGGCGAGGATCGCCAGGCCGAAATTGCCGAGCAGCTTGTAGAGGTGGTCGATCAGCCAGAACATCGGCTTGGTGATGAAATAGAACCAGCCCCAGTCGATCAGCAGATCGAACTGGCGGATCTGGCGCTCGGTCTCGTAGGCCTGGATCTTGTTGGTCTCCTTGGCCCCGGCGAAGACGAGCGTCTCGACACTGGCCGACGCCCCGGGGGCGACCTGGATCGGGTCGGTCAGGTAGTCGGCCTGGAAGCGGGGGCGCCCGTCGTCGAACCAGGAGAAGTTGGGCTGGAAGGCCTGGGCGCCCGAGGGCACCAGCGCGACGGCCCAGTATTTGTCGGTGATGCCGAGCCAGCCGTCGGTCGATTTGCCGGGGGAGACGCGCTTGTCCTCCTCGAGGGTGGCATACTTGATCTCTTGCAGACCTTCCTCACCGGTAACGCCGATCAGGCCCTCGTGCAGAACGTAGGTGCTCGCATGAAGCGGCTTGTCGAAGCGGGTGACGCGCCCGTAGTTCTGGATCGAGACGGGGGTCGTTCCGGTGTTGTCCACCTTGTCGCTGACCGTGAACATGTAGTTGGCGTCCACCGCGATCGTGCGCGTGAAGGTAATGCCCTTGTCATTGGTGAAGGTGAGGCTCACCGGCGTCGACGGCGTGAGCGTTGCGTTCGCGGGCGCGGTCCAGACCGTCTCCGGTCCCGGCATCGCGCCGGCATCGGCACTGCCGACATAGCCGATCTCGGCATATTGGCCGTTCGGAAGCGATGCGGGGTTGAGCAGCTCGATGTTCGGCGAGGTCTTGTCGACTTCCGTGTGATAGGCCTTCAGCTTGACGTCGTCGATGCGCGCGCCGGTCAGGTTGATCGATCCGGCAAGAGCAGGCGTGTCGATCTTGACGCGGCTGCCGGCGGCGACGACCGCGGCACGGTCGGCCTGGGCCGGCGCGGTCGCCTGGCCCGGCACGCTGGCCTGCGGCGTTCCGGGCACCGAGGTTCCGGCAGGCTGGCTGGGTGCCTGGGTCGTGGGCGACGATTCCGCCGCAGTCCGCTCCTGTTCGATCCGCGCGGCTTCGCGTTGCGCCTCGATCCGCGGCTGCATGAAGAACACCTGCCACACGGTCAGGATGACGACCGACAGCACGATCGTGATGAACAGGTTGCGATTGTTATCGGTCATCGGTCGGTTCCGCGGATACGCCGGACAAGCTCGGCCTTCAATGTGCTGAACGGGGCGGCAAGCACGTCGCGCCGCGCGACGATCACATAGTCGCTCCCCGCCGCCATGTCATCAGCGGCATGGACGCGCATCGCTTCTTTGAGACGGCGCCGGATACGGTTGCGCACCACGGCGTTGCCGACCTTCTTGGTCACGGTCACGCCGAAACGCGGCGCGCCTTCGTCGCCGCGATCGAGAGCTTCCACGAGGAAAAGCCGCCCGCGGCGCTTTTCGCCAGCCCGGACGGCAAGGAATTCCGCGCGTTTGCGCAGCCTGTTCGGCGGCCGGTTCACCACCGGCTCGTGACCCCGGATCAGGCCGACAGCCGCTTGCGGCCGCGGTTGCGACGGGCTGCGACGACGGCACGTCCGCTCTTGGTAGCCATGCGCGCACGGAATCCGTGGCGACGCTTGCGAACGAGCTTCGAAGGTTGATAGGTGCGCTTCATTTATTTGATACCGCGGTGTGCGGCCCTTCTTGGTTCTGTCTTTTGAACAGGAGCGTTTGCCAGGCAGGCGTCGGCGCAACAACAATTGCGCCGGACCGACGGCCCGAGCGTGCGCGGGCTTTTAAGTCAAGACACGCGCCCGAGTCAATCTCGGGAAATCCCTGCGTCCGTTTGGCAGCGCCCCGGCCGCCTGATACACCGGGCGCTCGATTCGCGGGGACGGGAAACGCGCATGGAGCGGCTGGCCGGCAAGGTCATTCTGCTGTGGGGATGGAGGCGCGCGCTCGTGGCGTTCGCAGCCGGCGCATTGGCAACTCTCGCCCAGGCGCCGTTCGATTTCTTCGCCGTCTGCCTGGTGTCCTTTCCTGTCCTCGTCTGGCTGATCGACGGGGCCGTGGTGGAAGGCCGCGCGCGCCTCCTCGGGCGCCTCAAGCCGGCTTTCTCCGTCGGCTGGTGGTTCGGCTTCGGCTATTTCCTGACCGGCCTCTGGTGGGTGGGCAACGCCCTTCTCGTGGAGGCCGAGAGCTTCGCCTGGGCGTTGCCGCTTGCGATCGTCGTTCTGCCGGCGGGCCTCGCGATCTTCTACGGGCTGGCGGCGTCGCTTGCACGCCTGTTCTGGTCGAACGGGATAGGCCGCATCTTCGCGATCGCGTTCGGGTTCGGGTTCGCGGAATGGCTGCGCGCGGTCGTGCTGACCGGTTTTCCGTGGAACGCGATCGGCTATGCGGCGATGCCGACCCCTCTCCTGATGCAGCCGGCCTCGGTCGCCGGCCTCTACGGCATGAACGCGCTGGCCGTCTTCGTCTTCGCCATGCCGGCGCTGCTTGCGTCCCGCCGGCATGTCCGGATCGGTGCGCTCCTCGTGTCGGTGCTGGTTGCGGCCGACATCGCTTTCGGCATGTTCCGCCCGGCGCCGGTGGCCGACGGCAGGACGATGGCCGTGCGGATCGTCCAGCCGTCGATCGATCAGGCGGAGAAATGGAATGCAGCCGTCCGGGACCGGATATTCAAGACCTATCTCGACATGACCGTCGCGCCGCCGGCGGAAGGAAAGCCGAGCCCGACGGTGATCGTCTGGCCCGAGACCGCCGTGCCCTTCCTCTTCACCGATCGGCCGGACGCGCTCGCGGCCCTCGGCGCCGCTCTCGAAGATGGACAGGTCCTGCTCGCGGGCGCGGTGCGCTCGGAGGGCAGGGCGGGCGAGAGCGACGATGCCCGCTACTACAACTCGATCGTGGCGATCAACGACCGCGGCGAGATTGTCGGCGCCTCCGACAAGATGCATCTCGTCCCGTTTGGAGAGTATCTGCCGTTTGAGAAACTGCTGACCCGTCTGGGGATGAAGAAGATCGTCTCGACGCCGCTGAGTTTCTCGGAAGGGACGGAACGACGGCTGCTCGACCTGCCCGGCGGCGCGCGGGCGCTGCCTCTCGTCTGCTACGAGGCGATCTTCCCCGGCGAGGTCGGTCCCTCCGTTGCCGGGGCCGATGTCATCCTCAACGTGACCAACGATGCCTGGTATGGCGATACGCCGGGCCCCTACCAGCATTTCCGGCAGGCGCAACTGCGCGCCGTGGAATATGGACGCCCGCTTATCCGTGCCGCCAACAACGGCATTTCCGCAGTCGTTGGACCGGACGGGCGCATACTCGATGGCTTCGCGTTGAACGGCATTGGCAATCTGGACATCGAATTGACGCTTTCGAAGCGGCCTCCTCCATTTGGTTCGCCGGATATTAACGGTCTCCTCATCGTCGGCTTTTTCGCAATCTGCGCGTGTGCTATCTATCTATTCGGGCGAACGCGCATGAATTGACAAGTGTTGAAGGGTGTTCACATTGTCGACTGCCAGTCGTGGATTGGCTCTTTCGGGCATGAATATTGGGGCCTTGTGCCGGAAGAGCAGGGAGGTTGGCGGGAAAAGCACCAAACGGCCGTGTAAAGCGGCGAGGGAAAAATGGCAGAGAACAAGAAGAAACCAAACCCGATCGATATTCACGTCGGAAGCAGGGTAAGACTGCGCCGGAACATGCTCGGAATGAGCCAGGAGAAGCTTGGCGAGAGCCTAGGAATAACCTTTCAGCAGATTCAGAAATATGAGAAAGGCACGAATCGCGTCGGCGCCAGCCGGCTCCAGGCGATCGCGTCCATCCTCAGCGTTCCGGTCTCCTTCTTCTTCGAAGATGCGCCGGGGCAGGATGGCGCAGCGGCCGGGGGCTTCGCCGAGGACTCATCCACCAGTTTCGTCGTGGATTTTCTGAACAGCGCCGAAGGCATCCAGCTCAACCGGGCATTCGCGAGAATCACGGACGTGCGGGTTCGCCGCAAGATCATCGATCTCGTGAAAGTGCTGGCTTCCGACGAAGACTGATCGTTGGGCGGCTGCGTGCTCTAGAAGGATACCGTCCTCAGGTGTGACGGCGCCGCCGGATTCGCGTCGATTCCGGGGCCAATGAACCTTTGCGCCCGGCTTGACGACTCCCTGCCGCTTTTCTAACAGAGGCGCCGACCGTGCGGGCGATCGTGTCGAGCCGGCTTTTCCAGAGGGGACACCCCGTGGCGCGTCTGAATTACCTCTTCACCAGCGAATCCGTTTCCGAAGGCCATCCCGACAAGGTCTGCGACCGCATCTCCGACGAGATCGTGGATCTGGTCTACCGTGAGGCGAAGAAGTCCGGGATGAATCCGTGGGACGTCCGCGTCGCCTGCGAAACGCTGGCAACGACCAATCGCGTCGTCATCGCCGGTGAGGTCCGCGTGCCCAACTCGCTGCTGAAGAAGAACAAGGACGGCTCGATCATGCACGATGCCGCCGATTTCCCGGTCATCAATCCGGCGAAGTTCAAGTCCGCCGCGCGCAAGGCGATCCGCGACATCGGCTACGAGCAGAACGGCTTCCACTGGAAGACGGCCAAGATCGATGTGCTGCTGCACGGCCAGTCGGCCGATATCGCGCAGGGCGTCGACAATGCCGCCGACAAGCAGGGCGAAGAGGGCGCGGGCGATCAGGGCATCATGTTCGGCTATGCCTGCACCGAGACGCCGGACCTGATGCCGGCGCCGATCTACTACAGCCACAAGATCCTCGAACTGCTGGCCGCCGCCCGCCACAAGGGCGAGGGCGATGCCGGCAAGCTCGGCCCCGACGCCAAGAGCCAGGTCACGGTGCGCTACGAGAACGGCAAGGCGACCGAGGTCACCTCCATCGTGTTGTCGACGCAGCATCTCGACGACACCTGGGACTCCAAGAAGGTCCGCAAGGTCGTCGAACCCTACATCCGCGAGGCGCTCGGCGACCTGAAGATCGCCGACGACTGCAACTGGTACATCAATCCGACCGGCAAGTTCGTCATCGGCGGACCGGACGGAGACGCCGGCCTGACCGGCCGCAAGATCATCGTCGACACCTACGGCGGCGCGGCGCCTCACGGCGGCGGCGCGTTCTCCGGCAAGGACACGACCAAGGTCGACCGCTCGGCCGCCTACGCAGCCCGCTATCTGGCGAAGAACGTGGTTGCCGCCAAGCTTGCCGACCGCTGCACGATCCAGCTCTCCTACGCGATCGGCGTGGCCCAGCCGCTGTCGATCTACGTCGACCTGCATGGCACCGCCAAGCCGGGCGTCGACGAGGACAAGGTGGAGGCGGCGATCCGCAAGCTGATGGACCTTTCGCCGACCGGCATCCGCAAGCACCTCGATCTCAACAAGCCGATCTATGCACGGACCTCGTCCTACGGCCATTTCGGCCGCAAGCCGGGCCGCGACGGTTCCTTCTCCTGGGAGAAGACCGATCTCGTGAAGGCGCTCAAGGAAGCGGTCGCCGCCTGACCGGCCAGATGACCGAGGAACGCCGCAAGCGCACGGCCGAGGCGTTCTTCGGCCGCCGGCACGGCAAGACCATCCGCCCGATGCAGGCGGTCGCTCTGGCCGATGTCCTGCCACGACTGAGGGTGGATCCGGGAGTTCCCGCGCCGGCGGATCTGCGCGAATTGTTTCCCGTTCCGGTCCGGCGCGTCGTGCTTGAAATCGGCTTCGGCGGCGGCGAGCATCTGCACCACGCGTCCGGAGCCGAGCCCGATACAGGCTTCATCGGCGTCGAGCCTTTCGTCAACGGCATGGCGAGCCTGCTGCGCATGCTCGAACGCGAGCCTCGCGCAAACGTTCGGCTCTACGACGACGACGCGACCGTCCTCCTCGACTGGCTGCCGGCAGGATCGCTCGACCGGATCGATCTCTTCTATCCGGATCCCTGGCCGAAGAAGAAGCACTGGAAGCGCCGGTTCGTGAACCGGGCGAACCTCGACCGCTTCGCCCGGGCGTTGAAGCCCGGCGGATTGTTCCGCTTCGCTTCCGACATCGAGCATTACGTCAACTGGACGCTGCTCGAAGCTGCGCGTCAGGGGGACTTCGTCTGGCAGGCGAGCACGTCCGACGACTGGCGCAAGCCTTATGAAGGCTGGCCGGGAACGCGCTACGAGGCGAAGGCGCTCCGGGAGGGGCGAACGCCGGCCTATCTGAGATTTGTCAGGCGTTAGGCCGCTGCATTTACATCCGATGCGATTGCGATAGGCTTGCCTACATGAGTTCCAAGGAGGGAACCTTGGCAAACAACGGGCAAATTGGCAGCGCTGCAGCAGGACGTCCGGATGCCGATCCGCGTATCGTCTTCGATGCGGATATCTGCGGCGGACGTGCCCGCATTCGTGGCACGCGCGTTCGGGTAAGCGATATCGTCGGGGCCATCGCAGAAGGAGATACGGTCGACGATCTCGTCGCTGAATTCCCGTATCTGACAGCTGAGGATATTGCCGCTGCCCTGCGGTATGCCGCAGGCGCGGTCGATCATCGTGTCGTGATCGCCGCGTAGCGATGCGTTTTCTCGTCGACGCCCAACTCTCGCCAATGCTTGCAAGGCGATTGAGGGAAGCGGGTCACGAGGCGACACATGTGACCGAACAATTGTCGGGAGACGCGCGGGATATCGAGGTGGCGCACTTCGCAGCCGCAACTGGCGCGGTTCTGGTCACGAAGGACGAAGACTTCACTGACCTCGCGGCGCGCGGGATACTGCGGACACCGTTGCTCTGGATACGTCTCGGCAATATGACGACGACCCGTTTATGGGCGCTGCTCGAACCTTCGCTCCCGGCGGTCGTCGCTGCCTTTGAGGGCGGCGAGCAGATCGTCGAGGTCAGGAAGGAAGCGTTCAGAACCGCCTGATCTCAAGGAAGCGATCAGGATCGATTCCGAGCCGACGCAGCGCGCGTGCGTCTGGATGCTTGCCGCTCTCGACGGCCGCGGACGCGGATATCGCGGAGGCGGCTACTTCGATGAAGCCGCGTAGGGAATTGGCGAAAGCACGAGGAGTCATTGTCGCACCCGTCTGTTGAAGACAGCTGAGACTAGTCCTTATGCTGCAAGCGCGAAACGCACTATTGTGCAGTGCAGCGATGCAGCATGCGCATGGGATTGCGCCTGCGTCCTGGAGTAAATCTGTCTGAACGACGCAAAGAGCCCCGCGGGTGGCCGCGGGGCTCGAAACTTATCGGCGACACCCGTATCGGGTGGATCAGAATCTGTTGATTTCGCGGAAGCGTTCCGGGTCGATGCCGAGACGCTGGAGATCGCGGGGGTCCGGCTTACGATGATTGCGGGTCGCGGCCGCGGCCGAAACGACACTGCCGAAAACGTCGAGAAGGCCGAGCAGCCTTCCGGAGAAGATGCCACGGGTCATGGGAACTACCTATTTCTTCTGTTGATACGCCATCCATATAGGCGTTTGCATTGTCATTGAGCAGGTCGTGCCGCGCATTTCAGCCCTGCGCCCCACGCATTGGTGCCGGGTTTCCTTCTTGTTCCGGCTTTCCCTTGCATCGAACGCGGAAATCGCCTATCTCATGCGTAAATTCTTGGTCGGTATGACGAAGAGTGGGTCCACCCGGTCCCGCTCTTTTTTGTTACCTGGGCCGAGAATCCGCCTGGAGCAAAGATGGAAGAGAGCAACGCGACGACCGGAGACGACGACCGCATCATCCGCGAGAGCGGCATCGATGCGCGGATTGCGCTCATCGTCGAGCCGGTGCTTTCCGCCATCGGCTATCGCCTGGTTCGCGTGCGGCTGACCGGCCAGAATGGCCTGACGCTGCAGATCATGGCCGAGCGTGCCGACGGCACGATGACCGTCGAGGATTGCGAGACGGTGAGCAGGGCGGTGTCGCCGGCGCTCGATGTCGACGATCCGATCGACAAGGCGTATCACCTCGAAGTCTCTTCGCCCGGTATCGACCGCCCGCTGGTGCGCAAGTCCGACTTCGCGACCTGGCAGGGGCACCTGGTGAAGCTCGAGACGTCGGTGATGGTTGCCGAGCGCAAGCGCTTCCGTGGCCGGATCGCGGTCGCCGACGATACGGGTGTCACGATCGATCGGGATGCGCCCGGCTATGGCGAGCAGCCGAGCGTGCGCGTTCCCTTCGAAGCGATCTCGGACGCGCGGCTGATCCTCACGGACGACCTGATCCGCGACGCGCTCTCGAAAGACAACCAGGCCAAGAAACAGGCCCGCAAGAAGCGGGGCGATGACGATTCCGAAACCGGCGGGCACGAGCCAGCCAACGACAATTGATTCAGGAAGCGCGGCCGGTTGGTCGCGAGGGAGATCACAATGGCAGTCAGCGCCAACAGACTCGAACTTCTGCAGATCGCCGATGCGGTTGCGCGCGAGAAGTCGATCGACAAGTCGATCGTCATCGACGCGATGGCCGATGCCATTCAGAAGGCCGCGCGTTCCCGGTATGGCCAGGAGACCAATATCCGCGCCGACATCAACCACTCGACCGGCGAGATGAAGCTGCAGCGGCTGATGGAGGTGGTGGAACAGGTCGATGACTTCGCGAAGGAGATTTCGCTGAAGGACGCCCGCCAGCGCAATCCCGACGCACAGGTCGGCGATTTCATCGCCGAGCAGCTGCCGCCGATGGACTTCGGCCGCATCGCGGCGCAGTCGGCCAAGCAGGTCATCGTTCAGAAGGTGCGCGAGGCCGAGCGCGACCGCCAGTTCGACGAATACAAGGATCGCATCGGCGAGATCGTCAACGGCACGGTCAAGCGCGTCGAATACGGCAACGTCATCGTCGACCTCGGCCGCGGCGAGGCGATCATCCGCCGCGACGAGCTGATCCCGCGCGAGAACTTCAAGTATGGCGACCGCGTCCGCGCCTATGTCTACGACGTCCGCCGCGAGCAGCGCGGGCCGCAGATCTTCCTGTCGCGCACGCATCCGCAGTTCATGGCGAAGCTGTTCACGATGGAAGTGCCGGAGATCTACGACGGCATCATCGAGATCAAGTCGGTGGCCCGCGATCCGGGATCGCGCGCCAAGATCGCCGTGATCAGCCGCGACTCGTCGATCGATCCGGTCGGCGCCTGCGTCGGCATGCGCGGCTCGCGCGTCCAGGCGGTCGTCGGCGAACTGCAGGGCGAGAAGATCGACATCATTCCGTGGTCGCAGGACGCGGCCTCGTTCATCGTCAACGCGCTGCAGCCGGCGGAAGTCGCCAAGGTCGTGCTCGACGAGGATGCGGAGCGCATCGAAGTCGTGGTTCCCGACGACCAGCTGTCGCTCGCGATCGGCCGCCGCGGCCAGAACGTCCGTCTCGCCTCGCAGCTGACCGGCTGGGACATCGACATCCTGACCGAGCAGGAGGAAAGCGAGCGCCGCCAGAAGGAATTCGTCGAGCGGTCCAAGCTGTTCATGGAAGCTCTCGATGTCGACGAGATGGTTGGCCAGGTGCTGGCTTCCGAAGGTTTCACCTCGGTCGAGGAAGTGGCTTATGTCGACGCGGACGAGATCTCTTCGATCGATGGCTTCGACGAGGACACCGCCTCCGAGATCCAGACGCGGGCGCGCGAGTATCTCGAGCGGATCGAAGCCGAACACGACGCGGAGCGCATCAAGCTCGGCGTTGCCGACGAACTGCGCGACGTGCCGGGCATGACCACGGCCATGATGGTCGCCGTCGGCAAGGACGGCGTGAAGACGGTCGAGGATTTCGCCGGCTACGCCGTCGACGATCTGGTCGGCTGGAAAGAACGCAAGGACGGCGAGACGAAGACGTTTGCCGGTGTTCTCGGCGAGTTCGGCGTGAGCCGCGCCGAGGCCGAGCAGATGGTGCTGGCCGCGCGTCTCCAGGCTGGCTGGATCACCGAAGACGACCTCGCCGGCGAGGAAGTCGAAGAAGACGCCGAAGCAACGGCCTGACGGTCATGTCGAGGCTGAGGACAACATTTGAACGAGATGAACGACCGCACCTGCATCGTGACGCGTCAAGCGGGAGAGCCTGAAGGGCTCATCCGCTTTGTCGTGGGTCCCGACGCGTCCGTCGTTCCCGACATCAAGAGAAAGCTCCCGGGCCGCGGCTGCTGGGTGACGGCCGACCGCCGCCACGTCGACGAGGCGGCTCGGAAGAATCTGTTCCGCCGCGCCTTCAAGTCGGAGGTTTCCGTCTCGCCGACGCTCGGCGAGATGGTCGATCGCATTCTCCTGCAGAACGCGCTCGGAGCGATCGGGCTGGCCCGCAAGGCCGGAGTCGTCGCTCTCGGCGCCGCCAAGGTCGAGGCGTCGGTGCGCAGCGGCGAGGCGGCGGCGGTGTTGCATGCGCACGAGGCGCAGGCCGACGGCGTGCGCAAGATCACCCAGGCGCGGCGGGCGACGGTCCATCTCGGCGGGCCCGATATCCCCGCGTACAAACTCTTTTCGGAGGCCGAATTGGGTTTGGCATTGGGGGGGGCAAATGTGATACATGCAGCCGTGCTCGCCGGGGACGCGGGCAAGGCGGCGCTGAAGCGCGTGGTAGCGCTTGACCGGTACCGGGGCGGTTCCCCGGAAGACGGCCTCGGTTCGGCGACCATCGAATCCGTCGATGGCGCATCTAAGGATATGGAATGAGCGATACGAAATCTGGTGACGACAAGACGCTGAGCGTCAATGTGAAGAAGACCTTGAGCCTGAAGCCGGCCGGCGTGACGCAGGGCACGGTTCGTCAGAACTTCTCGCATGGCCGCACGAAGCAGGTCGTCGTCGAGACCAAGAAGCGGAAGTTCCCGCTTCCCGGCGAGAAACCCGCGCCGGCCGCGCCCGTGCTCGTGCCGAAGCCGGCGGCGGCTCCGGTCGTCGCCAAGCCTGTCGTGGTCGAAGCGCCCCGGCCGAGGCCTGTGCCCGCGCCGGACCGTTCGAGCGTGGTTCTGAACGAACTGTCGCGCGAAGAGATGGAAGCACGCCGCCGCGCGCTCGAGGGCTCCAAGGCCCGCGAGGCCGACGATCGCCAGCGCGCGATCGAGGAAGCGCGCCGCCGGGCCGAGGAAGAGGAGCGCCGCAAGAAGGAGCGCGAGGAATCCGCCCGCCGCCAGGCCGAGGAGGAAGCCCGCCTCAAGCGCGAGGCCGAGGCCCGCAAGCGCGCCGAGGAAGAAGCGCGCCGCCGTGCGCCCGCCGCCACCGCCGATGCGATGGTGCCGGACGACGACGAGCCTGCGCGTCCGCGCGGCAAGGTCGGCGGTGCGCCGGCCAGCCTGCCGCCGCGCCGCATCGCGACGCCCGAGGTGGCGCGTCCGGCCAAGGGCAAGACCGACGAGGAGCGCCGCCGCGGCAAGCTGACGGTCACCGCCGCGCTGACCGACGGCGACGGCCGCGGCCGTTCGCTGTCGGCGATGCGCCGCCGCCAGGAGAAGTTCAAGCGCGGCATGTCGAACGAGCCGCGCGAGAAGGTCATGCGCGAAGTCGTGCTGCCCGAGACGATCACCGTCCAGGATCTGGCCCAGCGCATGTCGGAACGCGCCGTCGACGTGATCAAGTATTTCATGAAGCAGGGCCAGATGCTGAAGCCCGGCGACCTGATCGATGCCGACACGGCCGAACTGGTCGCGGTGGATTTCGGGCACACGGTCAAGCGCGTTGCCGAGTCCGACATCGAGGGCGGCATCTTCAGCGTCGAGGACAAGCCGGAGAACATGCGACCGCGTCCGCCCGTGGTCACGATCATGGGTCACGTCGATCACGGCAAGACGTCGCTGCTCGATGCCATCCGCAATGCCAAGGTGGCGGCTGGCGAAGCCGGCGGCATCACCCAGCATATCGGCGCCTACCAGATCGAGAAGGACGGTCACGAGATCACCTTCCTCGACACCCCCGGTCACGAGGCGTTCACCGCCATGCGTGCTCGCGGCGCCCAGGCGACGGATATCGCCGTCCTGGTGGTCGCCGCCGACGACAGCGTGATGCCGCAGACGATTGAGTCCATCAATCACGCCAAGGCAGCCGGCGTGCCGATCATCGTCGCGATCAACAAGATCGACAAGCCGTCGGCCAATCCGCAGAAGGTGCGCACCGAACTGTTGCGGCACGAGGTGTTCGTCGAATCGATGGGCGGCGAAGTGCTGGACGTCGAGGTATCGGCGACCAAGGGCACCAATATCGACAAGCTGCTCGAGGCGATCCTGCTGCAGTCCGAAGTGCTCGACCTCAAGGCCGATCCGGACCGCACCGCCGAGGGCGTGGTCATCGAGGCTCGCCTCGACAGGGGCCGCGGCCCGGTCGCAAGTGTGCTCGTTCAGGCCGGCACCCTCATTCCCGGCGACATCATCGTCGTCGGTAACGAGTGGGGCCGTGTTCGCGCCCTCATCAACGATCGGGGCGAAGCGGTCGAGGAAGCCGGTCCGTCCATGCCGGTCGAGGTTCTCGGCCTGCAGGGCGTGCCGCGCGCTGGCGATCATTTCGGCACCGCCGAGAACGAGGCCAAGGCCCGCGAGATCAGCGAATACCGCCAGCGGCTCGCCCGCGACAAGGCGGTGGCCAAGCATGCCGGCCAGCGGGGTTCGCTGGAGCAGATGATGACGCAGCTCCAGACGGTCGGCGTGAAGGAATTCCCGCTGATCATCAAGGGCGACGTGCAGGGCTCGATCGAGGCGATCGCGTCGGCGCTGGACAAGCTCGGCACGGACGAGGTGCGCGCGCGCATCGTCCACTCGGGCGCGGGCGCCATCACGGAGAGCGACATCTCGCTCGCCGAGACGTCGGGCGCGGCTATCATCGGCTTCAACGTGCGTGCGAACCCGCAGGCCCGTCAGGCGGCCGAACAGGCCGGCATCGAGATCCGCTACTACAACATCATCTACAACCTGGTGGATGACGTGAAGCAGGCGATGTCGGGCCTCCTGTCGCCGGAACGTCGCGAGACGTTCCTGGGCAATGCGGAGATCCTCGAGGTCTTCGACATCACGAAGGTCGGCAAGATCGCCGGCTGCCGTGTCACCGAAGGCCGCGTCGAGCGCGGGGCGGGCGTGCGCCTGATCCGCGACAACATCGTCATCCACGAAGGCACGCTGAAGACGCTGAAGCGCTTCAAGGACGAGGTCTCCGAGGTTCCCGTCGGCCAGGAATGCGGCATGGCGTTCCAGAACTACGAGAACATCCAGGTCGGCGACATCATCGAGTGCTTCCGCGTGGAGATGGTGACGCGGACGCTGTAGGATCCGGTTTCGGAGCCTGCCGCTTCCGCCGATCGCCATGAACGAGGCGCCGCACATTCCCATCCGCACGCTCAGCTACAGTCTGACGCGTGCGGATGCATTGGCGTATAAGCTCCTCAAGCACGAGTTGACCGGTCGGGAAAAGTTTCGCCTGCTGGTTCTCATCGGGTGCGGCGGCCTGATTGTCGGCGTCGTTCCAGATGATCTTTCGCCGGTCGCCTGGTGGAGCATCGCCATCGCGGTGATGGGCCTTTTCAGTGTGCTGGCCATCGTCTGGACGAATGTCTTAGTCCGTCGCCAGGCAGCCGCCATTCCGCTGCCGAGTGGCACGCTGGAATTGGAGGAGTGGGGCGACCACCTCGTGGAGCGATCCGCAGAAGGGGCCCGGTTCGTGGCCTTCGAAGCGATTGCGCAGGTGATCCAGACCGATCGCCATATATTCATCCGGGAAGGAGCGGTTCCGCTTATCATCCCGAAAAATGCCTTCGAAGACGCGGACGACATGCGGGTTTTCGCGGAAGGCATCGACAAAGCGAGTGACCGGGCGCAGCCCTGAGAAGTCCGGCGCCGGAACGACGAAACGATAGGTGACACCATGCCCGGCCCTGCTACGAAAGGCCCCTCTCAGCGCCAGTTGCGCGTCGGCGAACAGGTGCGCCACGCGCTTGCCGATGTGCTGGCGCGCGGCGAAGTGCGCGACGACATCATCGAAGCGACGGTGATCTCGGTCTCGGAAGTGCGGATGTCGCCCGATCTCAAGATCGCGACCGCCTTCGTCGCGCCGCTTGCAGCCAAGGACAACGACGCGGTGATCAAGGCGCTGGCCCACAACGCGAAGTTCATCCGTGGCCGGGTTTCCGGCGCGCTGCGCCAGATGAAATACATGCCGGAGTTCCGGTTCCGGCTGGACACCAGCTTCGACAACATGGCGAAGATCGACCAGCTGCTCCGCTCGCCGGAAGTCGCGCGCGATCTCGGCAAGGATGACGACGAGTGAGCAAGCCGCGCAGGAAGAAGGGCCGCAACGTGTCCGGCTGGGTCGTGCTGGACAAGCCGGCGGGCATGGGCTCGACCGAGGCGGTGTCGAAGGTGAAATGGCTCTACCGCGCCGAGAAGGCGGGCCATGCCGGCACGCTCGATCCGCTCGCGTCCGGCATGCTGCCGATCGCGCTGGGCGAGGCGACCAAGACCGTTCCCTACGTGATGGACGGCGCCAAGATCTATCGTTTCACGGTCGCCTGGGGCGAAGAGCGCTCGACCGACGATCTCGAGGGCGGCGCCACCGCGACATCGCCCGATCGCCCGACCGAGGCACAGATCCGCGCGCTCCTGCCGAAATATACCGGCGTGATCATGCAGGTGCCGCCGCAGTTCTCCGCGATCAAGATCGACGGGGAGCGCGCCTATGACATCGCCCGCTCTGGCGAGACGGTCGAGATTGCGCCGCGCGAAATCGAGATCGGCCGGCTGGATATCGTGTCGATGCCGGACGAGGGCCATACATTGTTCGAGGTCGAATGCGGCAAGGGAACCTATGTCCGCTCGCTCGCGCGCGACATGGGACGCGACCTCGGCTGCTACGGACATGTCAGCGACCTCCGCCGCGAACTGGTCGAGCCTTTCGAGGTCGAGGATCTGGTGACGGTCGCCGAGCTCGAGCAGGCGGCAGGCGTTGTCCGCACGCCGGAGGGCGGCGAGACCCGGCCCGATCCGGACGAAGTGCCCGACGCGTTCGCCGCGCTGGACGATCTGATGGTCGACACGATCGTCGCGCTCGACGCTCTCCCCTCGATCGCGCTCGGCGACGACGCGGCGCAGAAGGTGCGGCTTGGCAATCCGGTGATCGTGCGTGGCCGCGACGCCCCGGCGGAGGCAGCCGATGCCTACGCCACCCAGCGCGGCAAGCTCGTCGCAATAGGGTCGGTGGAAGCGGGCATGTTCAAGCCGCGGCGCGTCTTCACCGTCTGATCGTCTGTCGCTTTGTCCGCGAACTTGCTATCCGGAGGGGGAGCAGGACTGGGATCATGGCGGCAACCAACTCTTCGATATCCTCCGCGAAGCGCGTCCGGCAGAAGCGATCCCCCGCCGGCGCGCCGCCCGGCACCCTGGTCGCCGATCCGACCGCGCCCCAGCCGGCTTTGACCCTCACCGGCATTTCGCAGGACAGCTCCATGCTGTTCGAGAATGCCAGCATCGATGCGATCCGCAATTGCCGTACCGAATGGCCGCTCGTCTGGATCGATTGCGTCGGTCTCGGCGACGCCGATCTGATTCGCGAACTCGGTACGATCTTCGGGCTGCACCCTCTGGCGCTGGAAGACACGATCAACACCAGTCAGCGTCCGAAGGCGGACTTCTACGACGACCATGCCTATGTCGTGGTCCGCATGATCGACGATCCGGCCTCGCGGCGGTGGGAACAGATTTCGATCTTCTTCGGCGACAATTTCGTCATCACCTTTCAGGAGCGCGCGGGCGATCCATTCGCGCCGGTGCACAAGCGCATCCAGGCGCCGATGCCGAACCGCCTGCGGACGCGCAAGGCCGACTACCTCGCCTATGCGCTCATCGACGCCATCGTCGACAGCTACTTCGTGCCGATCGAGACGATCGGCGAAGCCATCGACCGGATCGAGGACGATATGCTCGCCGCACCGGCGAAGAGCCACCTTCGCGACCTCCACCGGCTGCGCCGGGAGGTGGTTTCTCTGAAGCGCGCGCTGTGGCCGCTGCGCGACGCGCTGGCCGCGCTGACACGCTCCGACGTGCCTTATGTCCAAAAGGAAACGATGGTGTATCTCGCCGACACGCTCGACCACACCGTCAGACTGATCGACACGGTCGATACGGATCGGGAACTGCTGACCGACCTTCTGGACACGCACAACTCGATATCGCAGGCGAGGGTGAGCGAGGTCATCTCGATCCTGACCATCGTCTCGGCGATCTTCATTCCTCTGACCTTCCTCGTCGGCGTCTGGGGCATGAACTTCGACACGGCGGTCTCGCCGTGGAACATGCCGGAACTCGAATGGCGCTACGGCTATCCCGCCGCGCTGGGCTTCATGTTCTTCGTCGCGCTGTCGCTGCTCGGCTACTTCAAGTGGCGGAAATGGCTGTGACGCATAGCGGCGCCGGCGCGACACGGAGGATACACTCCCCGTGCAGTGTTCTTCGCGGAAACAGGAGACATTCCATGCGCCGGATCGCCCTTGCCCTCGCCTTCAATCTCGTCGGCCTCTCGGCGATCGCCTGCGACGGGCCTCCGGTCTGCACCGTGGTGGACCCCACCGGCACACCCCTCAACGTCCGCGCCGGACCGAACGGCGAGATCCTGTCGACGCTGAAGCGCGGCGCCAAGGTCGAGGTGGTCGAGCACAAGGATCATGACGGCAAGCGCTGGGCGCTCGTCGGAAAATATTCCGAAGCCTGGGGCTACGTCTTCGGCGCCTATCTGAAATGCGAGGGCGAGGACGAGATGGGCAAGATCTGCACGGTCGCCGATCCGACCGGCACGCCGCTCAACATCCGCGAGGAGCCGAACGGCAAGATACTGGGCACCTGGGACAACGGCGTGCGCGTGCGCCCCTATGAAGAGAAGAAGCTGAACGGCAAGACCTGGTATGCTGTCGAGCGTCTCGCAGACGACAATGCGATCGGCTGGGTGTTCGACCCGTATCTGAAGTGCGAAGAGGACGAGGGTCACTGAACAGCGTCAAGCCGGCCGCGGAACCCGGGCGGCGACCGCATCTGGGGCGATTTCAGTCCCGGTTGAATAGGGCTGGCTTTTCCACCCGACATGCAGTATACGCGCCGCAGCAAAGACCTTATTCGGCTTTGCGAAAGGGCCCCTGCTGGACGACATCCTGGCTGTGGGCATCCCGTTTCCTGAAAAAACAGAAAGGAAAAGCGCGATGTCGCTGACTGCAGAGCGTAAGACTGAACTGATGAAGGAATTCGCGACCAAGCCCGGTGACACGGGTTCGCCCGAGGTGCAGGTCGCCATCTATTCCGAGCGTATCAAGAACCTCACCGAACACTTCAAGGACCACAAGAAGGACAACCACTCCCGTCGTGGCCTTCTCGCCCTTGTCTCCCAGCGCCGCCGCCTGCTCGACTACCTGAAGGGCAAGGACGAGGCGCGCTACAATGTGCTGATCGAGAAGCTCGGTCTGCGCCGCTGACGAATTCGCCGCCGGATCCGGAAACGGGTCCGGCGGCGCTGCAATGGGCCGCCGTTCGCGGTCGGCCCGCCCGGTTCCGGACCTGGACCACCTACGCATGAATCCGGAACCGCCCATGAACAGGTCATGGGGCAGGATTGCCGGACGCTTGTTGCGCGCAAAAGCGCGAAAACCCCAAGCCTCCCGTTGTCTTGCCCATGGCTCGTTCGACACGAAGCCAAGGGATTGCATGGCGCTCCGGATGGACCGGAGCCGCCCGTCCCGCATTTGAAGGACAAGACATGTTCAATCACCACAAGGTGGAGATCGAGTGGGGCGGCCGTCCGCTGATCCTCGAGACCGGCAAGATCGCACGCCAGGCCGACGGCGCGGTGCTCGCGACCTACGGCGAGACCGTCGTTCTCGCCACCGTCGTCTCGATGAAGGAGCCGAAGCCCGGCCAGGACTTCTTCCCGCTGACCGTCAACTACCAGGAAAAGACCTATGCCGCCGGCAAGATCCCGGGCGGCTATTTCAAGCGCGAAGGTCGTCCGAGCGAGAAGGAGACCCTGGTCTCCCGCCTGATCGACCGCCCGATCCGCCCGCTCTTCCCGGCCGGCTACAAGAACGACACGCAGGTCGTCGTCACCGTCATGCAGCATGACCTCGAGAACGATCCGGACATCCTGTCGATGGTCGCGGCCTCCGCCGCGCTGACGCTTTCCGGCGTTCCGTTCATGGGTCCGGTGGGCGGCGCCCGCGTCGGCTACATCGCCGGCCAGTACGTGCTCAACCCGCATGTCGACGAGATGCCCGAATCCAAGCTCGACCTGGTCGTCGCGGGCACTTCCGACGCCGTGCTGATGGTCGAGTCGGAAGCCCAGGAACTCGACGAGCAGACCATGCTCGGCGCGGTCATGTTCGGCCACAAGGCGTTCCAGCCGGTGATCGACGCGATCATCAAGCTGGCCGAGGTCGCCGCCAAGGAGCCGCGCGACTTCACGCCGGACGATCTGTCGGGCCTCGAGGCCGAGATGTTGGCAATCGTCGGCGACGAACTGCGCGACGCCTACAAGAACGTCGACAAGCAGAAGCGCTACGCCGCGGTCGACGCCGTCAAGGCCAAGGTGAAGGCAGCCTTCGCCCCGGCCGGCGACGAGCCGGCCAAGTATGCCGCCGACAAGGTCGGTTCCGTGTTCAAGGAACTCCAGGCCAAGGTCGTGCGCTGGAACATCCTCGACACCAAGAGCCGTATCGACGGCCGCGACCTCTCGACGGTCCGCAAGATCGTCTCCGAGGTCGGCGTCCTGCCGCGCACGCATGGTTCGGCGCTGTTCACCCGCGGCGAGACCCAGGCGATCGTGGTCGCCACGCTCGGCACCGGCGAGGACGAGCAGTATGTCGATAGCCTGACCGGGATGTACAAGGAGAAGTTCCTCCTGCACTACAACTTCCCGCCCTACTCGGTCGGCGAGACCGGCCGCATGGGCTCGCCCGGCCGCCGCGAGATCGGCCACGGCAAGCTCGCCTGGCGCGCCATCCGTCCGATGCTTCCGGCTGCTGAAACGTTCCCCTACACGATCCGCGTCGTCTCCGAGATCACCGAGTCGAACGGCTCGTCCTCGATGGCGACCGTCTGCGGCACCTCGCTCGCCCTGATGGACGCCGGCGTCCCGCTGGCCAAGCCCGTCGCGGGCATCGCCATGGGCCTGATCAAGGAGGACGACCGGTTCGCGGTTCTCTCCGACATCCTCGGCGACGAGGATCACCTCGGCGACATGGACTTCAAGGTTGCGGGCACCGCCTACGGCATCACCTCGCTCCAGATGGACATCAAGATCGAGGGCATCACCGAGGAGATCATGAAGATCGCCCTCGACCAGGCCAAGGACGGCCGCATCCACATCCTCGGCGAGATGTCGAAGGCGCTCTCCGGCGCCCGCGCCGAGCTCGGCGAGTTCGCCCCGCGCATCGAGGTGATGCACGTTCCGACCGACAAGATCCGCGACGTGATCGGCTCGGGCGGCAAGGTCATCCGCGAGATCGTCGAGAAGACCGGCGCCAAGATCAACATCGAGGACGACGGCACGGTGAAGATCGCTTCGTCGAACGCCAAGGAGATCGAGGCGGCCAAGAAGTGGATCCACTCGATCGTGGCCGAGCCGGAAGTCGGCGAGATCTACGAGGGCACGGTCGTCAAGACCGCCGACTTCGGCGCCTTCGTCAACTTCTTCGGCCCCAAGGACGGCCTCGTCCACATCTCGCAGCTCGCCAACGACCGCGTCCAGAAGACGACGGACGTCGTCAAGGAAGGCCAGAAGGTCTTCGTCAAGCTGATGGGCTTCGACGAGCGCGGCAAGGTGCGGCTCTCCATGAAGGTCGTCGACCAGACGACCGGCAAGGAAATCCCGAAGGCCGAGAAGAAGGCCGAAGGCACGGAAGACGCGGCCTGAGCCGGCGATTTCGTCTGACATCCGAAGGGCGCGGAGCAATCCGCGCCCTTTTGATTTGAGGTGCCCCTTTCCTTCTCCCCGTTCACGGGGAGAAGGTGCCCGGAGGGCGGATGAGGGGCATGGTGCTACGACGCAGTCGCGCGAGAGGTCGAGCCTTTGCCGCTGAGGCGTCATCCTCGGGCCCGCCCTTTGGGCGTTCGATTGGCTTTGCAAGGTCCACTGGACCTTGCAATTCGCCCGGTGGGCGAACCACCATCTCACCCCGAGGATCTGCCGAGTTCGGGAGGCCTGGCTCCAAAAAGTCCTCGAATACCGTATTCGCCAGGATGGCAGATGCAGGTAGATCCTCGGGACAAGCCCGAGGATGACGGCGATAGTCTTTAGGCCGTGCGAGATCGTCAGCCGCAGCGCATTTTTGCGGAAGGAAGCGGGATCGTTCCTGAAGATTCGTCTTCCCACAAGGGGAGAAGGACAGGCGCGTCCTAGGACGTGTCACGAACCTCGACCGCCGGGGAGGCGGCATTTCGAAGTCTCGCGATGAATGCGTCGAAGCCGTGTATCCCACCGCCGTTGCCCGCCTCGTCGGAGGCCTGACCCCGCTGCAGGAACGCCACGCGGCTGACCTGCGCCGCGATCGCCCGCACCATGAGCGCAAGTACCCTGAGCGAGGCGGCGAGGTCCTGCGCGTCTTCGGCATGGGTGCCGAAGCCGGCCGGCATGGGGACGGGCGACCAGCGCCTGGCTGTCATGTTCCCTGCGCGACCCTCGACGTAGTCCCTGAGAAGCGCGTTTGCCTGCCAGGCGGCCCACAGCACGCACCAGCGGACCCATGGGGAGCGCAGGGCAGCGTCTTCGGCAAGGTCGGCAAAAGAGAACAGGCGGGCGACGATGCTCGCCAGCACCTTCTGTTCCTTCCCTGCCTTCGCCCTCCAAGCCATCGCCGGCTCCCGTTTGACCGCCGACAGTGTCGTGTGGGGCGGGAAGGGGGTGGATTGAGAAAGTTGGGGTATGAGCGGAATCAAGGGGTTGACGGAAAAGGGCGGGGATTCGATCCACCGAGCGGGCGGTGTCTTGGCCGCTGCACACCCTCGCGCGACCGTCTTCCCGGCGGCCGGAGGCCAGCCGGGAATCATTGGCCGCCGGGAAAAGGGCACCGTCGGTCGTGCCGCGAAGGCGTTTTAGGCGTGTAACCGGAGAGAAGAATAGATCCCGCATGGCCTTCGGCCTGCGGGATGACGATGCGGGGTGCGAGGGACGGGTAAGAGCGGGAGGACTGGTCCATGCTTCGCGCGACCTGTGCCTCGTAAGCCCCCTCCACCACGCTTCGCGTGGTCCCCCTCCCTCGCTTCGCAGGGGAGGATATGCCGGCCGCGCGGCGCGACCTGATCCTCCCCCGTTCACGGGGGAGGGGGACCGCCGAAGGCGGTGGAGGGGGCGTGCAGGGATAGAAGCACAAGAGGCGATGCGCGCGGCATCGGGCGCTGACCCGTCATGCGAAAGATCGTCGTCGTCGTCAACGCAGGAGGCGCTCAAGTGCGACAGAGTTGATGACGGCGGGGGTAGAGGGACCTATGTATGGTCTGTGCCGACATCCGGCCGCGCAGGATGCATGATGACCAAGGCAGCGACATTGAGAGAGTCGAGCGAAGCACCGGCCATCGGTCGCTTCGACAATTCCTATGCGCGCCTGCCGGCCGGTTTTTACGCCGCGGCCGAGCCTGCGCGGGCGGCACGTCCGCGTCTGGTGAAATTCAACCGGGGACTGGCCGAGGAACTCGGCCTCGACATCGGCGGAATCGACGACGCGGTGCTGGCCGAGATCTTTTCGGGCAACGCGATCCCGGAGGGCGCGGAGCCGGTCGCGCTGGCCTATGCCGGGCACCAGTTCGGCCATTTCGTGCCGCAACTCGGCGACGGACGCGCCATCCTGCTGGGCGAGGTGGTCGGTGCGAAAGGCCGCCGGGACATCCAGCTCAAGGGCGCGGGACCCACCCATTTCTCGCGCCGGGGCGACGGGTTGGCGGCGATCGGTCCGGTGCTGCGCGAATACCTCGTTTCGGAAGCGATGGCGGCGCTCGGCGTGCCGACCACGCGATCGCTCTCCGCCGTGACGACCGGCAATCCGGTCTATCGCGAGACGCGCCTTCCCGGCGCAGTGGTGACGCGCGTCGCGGCGAGCCACATCCGCGTCGGCACTTTCCAGTTCTTCGCCGCGCGCAGCGACGTGGAGTCGATCCGCACGCTGGCGGACTATGTCATCGACCGGCACTTTCCCGAGACCGCGACGGCCGCGAACCGCTACCTCGCCCTCTACCAGGCGGTGGTCGCGCGGCAGGCCGCGCTGATCGCCAGGTGGATGCAGCTCGGATTCATCCACGGCGTGATGAACACCGACAACATGGCGATCTCGGGCGAGACGATCGACTACGGTCCCTGCGCCTTCATGGACGAATACCACCCCGCCAAGGTGTTCTCCTCCATCGACCAGCACGGGCGCTACGCCTTCTCCAACCAGCCGCACATCGCGCAGTGGAATCTGGCGCGGCTGGCCGAATGCCTGCTGCCCCTGCTGCACGACGACGCGGAGCAGGCGGTGCCGGTGGCGCAGACGGCGCTGGGCCGGTTCATGCCGCTGTTCGAGGAGAAGCTGGTCGAGGGGTTCCGCGCCAAGCTCGGACTGACGACCGCGCGCGACGAGGACAAGGCGCTGGTGAAGGGGCTGCTCGAAACGATGGCCGCCGGCGGCGCCGATTTCACGCTGACCTTCCGCACGCTGGCCGAGGACGCGGCCCTCTCGCAGGAGGAAGCCGTGCTGTCGACGGGGAGACTTTTCGCCGACCCGGCCGGCTTCGATGCCTGGGCGCGGCTTTGGCTCGAACGCCTGGCGATTGAGGATGTCTCGGCCGGGACGCGGGCCGCGCTGATGAACCGAGTCAACCCGAAGTTCATCCCGCGCAATCATCTGGTCGAGGAGGTCATCGCCGCCGCCATCGAACGCGACGATTTCGGGCCTTTCCACGCGATGCTCGCTGTGGTGACGCGGCCTTTCGAGGATCAGCCGGGCATGGAGCGCTACGCCGAGCCGCCGCAGCCGGACGAGCGCGTGCTGCAGACGTTTTGCGGGACGTGAGCATCCGCATGGCCGCTGGCGACGACGCCCAACGCACGCTCTTCCATCCCTTCGAGACCGGCGACCTCGACCCGCCGGGCAAGGGTGCGCGGGTTCTGTTTCTCGGCGCCCAGCCGGGATTCCGGCTGCCGGACGGCTTTGGCGCCGACCCGACGCTGGTGCAGGGGTTCCGGCCGGATTTCCTGAAGCTGAAGGCCGGCAAGCATAAGGTCGTGCCCGAGCCGGAGGGGGAAGGCTACGATCTCGTTCTCGTCCTGGCGGGCAAGCACAAGGGGCTGAACGAGATTCTGATCGCCGAGGGGATGCGGCGCGGCTCGCCTACGGCCGTCATCCTCGTGGGCGGCAGCAAGGACGACGGCATCGCCAGCCTGCGCAAGCGGCTGGAAGTGCTGGCTCCACTGGATGGAAGCATCTCGAAGTTCCATGGCCAGGCCTTCTGGCTCAATCGACCGGCAGACGCGCTTGCCATCGCTACCATGCTGGAGAACCCTCACAGGGAAGGTCTCATCGGCGGCCGCTTCCGCGCGACACCCGGCATGTTTTCCCACGACCGCGTCGATGCCGGCTCGCGGTTGCTCGCCCAGCACACCCCGGCCGATCTCTCGGGCGCGGTGGCGGATTTCTGCGCCGGTTGGGGCTATCTGGCCGCCGAGGTGCTGGAGCGATGCGCGGGCGTCGGTTCGCTGGATCTGTTCGAGGCCGACTTCGCGTCGCTGGAGGCCGCAAAACTCAATCTCGCCGAAGCGCGGGTACCCGTGGGGTTTTACTGGCGCGACCTCGCGTCCGAGCCTGTCGCCCACACGTTCGACGCGATCGTCATGAACCCGCCCTTCCATCAGGGCCGGGCGGCGGAGCCGGGCATCGGCCATGCGATGATCCGCGCAGCGAGCGCCGCGCTCAAGCCCAACGGGCGCCTCTACATGGTCGCCAATCGGGGCCTGCCCTACGAGGCGGCGCTGTCGGCCGGCTTCCGGCAATCCGGCGAACTCGTCCGCGACCAGACCTACAAGGTGCTCTGGGCGAGGCGATAGACCTCGTCCCGGCCTGTCAGTCCCGCCCGAAGCGGGAGTGTTCGAAGACGAAGATCACCACGATCGCGATCACGAAAGGCACGATCAGGTAGAGCAGCCGGAACACGACCAGCGCCGCGATGACGTCGGCCGGGTCCATTTCCGACAGCGCGTGCACGAAGACGAGTTCGAGCACGCCTAGCCCTCCCGGCGCGTGCGACAGGAGCGCGACGGAGAACGAGATCAGGAAAATTCCGAGAATGATGAGGTAGCCGGGGTTTCCGGCCTCCGGCAGCGCGAAATAGACGATGCCCGCCGCGCCGATGATCTCGATCGGACCGATGATGAGTTGCCGCGCCACGATCGGCAGCGAAGGATAGCGCAGCTCGAAGCCGCGGATCGTCAGGGGCGGCAGCCTGAACAGGCTGCCGGCGACATAGAGCCCGATGACCGCGAGCAGCAGGTAGCCGGTTCCCCGCGAGTAGTCCGTCGGAAGGATGTCGACGAAGCGATCGGTGACCTGGGGCTCGATGACGAGGACCAGTCCGGTGAGGAAGATGACGCCGATGACGAAGGTGAAGGAGCAGAAGGCGACCAGCACGCCGATTTCGGCGGCGCTGAGGCCCTTGGAGCCGTAGGCCCGGTAGCGTACGACAGCGCCGGACAGGACCGAGGCGCCGACATTGTGCGAGATCGCGTAGGTGGTGAACGAGCCGACTGCGATGAAGAGCCAGGGAACCTTGCGGTTGAGATAGTTCAGCGCGATCCGGTCATAGCCCGCGAGGGCGCCGTAGGCGACGAGGGTGGAGAGGATCGCCAATGCCCAGTCGATCAGTCGAATACGGACGAAGCTGGCCTTCATCTCCTCGAGGGAAACGCCGCGCAGTTCGTGATAGAGCAGCCAGATCGAGAAGATGACGGCTGCGCTGCCGACGATCGGCCAAAAGAACTTCCTGAGCTTCATCCCGCCCGGCGCCACCCCACCGAATTCCACTTAAGTCCGCGATCCCCCGCGAACGCTGAGTGCGGTGATGGACGTTCGCGGAACCGGGGTCAAGGCAAAATGCCTTGAGCGGCGCGCCGCGTCAGTGAACCATCGCAGCCGCCGGGGCCGGATCCCTGGTCAGCCCGACAACGGCCAGCGGGCCCGGCCTTCCATAGAGGTAGCCCTGCACCACGTCGCAGCCCGCCGCGCGCAGGAGCGTCGCCTGTGCCTCTGTCTCGACGCCTTCCGCGATCGTGCGGACGCCCAGCGCGCGCGACAGCCCCACGATGGTGGAGACGACTGCGCCGCCATTGTCCTTGTCGATCCGGTCGACGAAGGAACGGTCGATCTTCAGCTTCTGGAAGGGGAAGTCGATCAGGTAGCTGAGGTTCGAATAGCCGGTGCCGAAATCGTCGACGGCGACCGAGATACCCATTTCCGTCAGCTGCCGCATGACCTGGGCCGCGCGTTCGCGGTCCTGCATCATGGCGGTCTCGGTCACTTCCAGCTCGAGACGCGACGGGTTTATGCCGCTCTCCGCGACCACTGCGCGGACGCGCTGGATGAAGTCCTTCGTCATCATCTGCACGGGCGAGATGTTGACGGCGATGGAGAGATCCTCGGGCAGCGTCCTGAGGTCGGCGCAAGCCTTGCGCAGCACCCATTCGCCGATCGGAACGACCATGCCCGTCTCCTCGGCCACCGGCACGAACTCGGACGGCGGGATCACGCCGCGCTTCGGATGCCGCCATCGCAACAGCGCCTCGTAGCCGATGATACTGCCGGTCGCGAGATCGTGCTGCGGCTGGTAGTGCAGGTGGAAATCGCCGCGCTGGAACGCCGCGTGCAGTTCCGCCTCGATCCACTGGCGATATTCCGCGAGGTGGCCCATGTCGGGATGGAAGACGGACCAGTTTCCGATGCCGCTTGCGCGAGCGTTCTGCAGCGCGAGATTGGAGCGACGCAAGAGCACGATCGGGTCGCGGCCGTCCTTGGGCATCGCCACCATGCCGACCGACAGGTTCACCGACTGCAGGTGCGTCGTCAGGCGATAGGGCTCGACCATCTTCTCGATGAGCTTCTCGACCATCCGGTCGATCGACGTGGCCCGGCCGTCGGGAACCAGGACCGCGAACTCGCCGGCGCCGATGCGGCCGATCTCCGAGCCTGGCGGCACATGGTCGCGCAGGCGCGTGGCGAAGGCACGGATCAGCTCGTCGCCCTGCGTGTAGCCGATCGCGTCGTTGATCTGCTTGAAGCGGTCGATGTCGATGTCGATCAGGAAGACCGGCTTTCCGTCCTGCACGGTGGTGGCGGCGGAAGAGGCGATCCGGCCGATCATGGCCTGGCGCGAGTGCAGGCCGGTCAGCTTGTCGATCTGCGTCTCGTTGTGGACGAAGGTCGCGGATTCGTCGACGCCGGCGAAGAAGGACAAGGAAGCGAGCGATGCGGCGAGCGCGCACAGGGAGGCGATGATCCCGCCCAGCACATGCGCCGACATTCCGCCGAGCTGTTCGCCGAAGCCGAAGCGGATGCCCCAGAGGCCGATGACAAAGCTGGACATGCCCGCCGCGGCAATGGTGATCAGCCGGAAAACGGGGGTTCGTCTCGGATTCGTGTAGGCCTGCATACGCAAAACATCCCTAAGTGGATCGATGCGTACAGGAAATCTCCTTAAAATGAGTTTCGCACCATCGTTCGAATTGTTCGATTGTGCGAGAAAACGAAGGTCACGCCCCCTCGTCCATCCGCTTCAGCTCGTCCAGCGTCGGCATCGACACGATGTGGTAGCCGGAATCGACATAGTGAATCTCCCCGGTCACCCCGCCCGAGAGCGACGAGAGGAGATAGAGGGCCGACCCGCCGACTTCCTCAAGCGTGATCGACCGCCGGAGGGGAGAATTGCGGGCCTGGTAGGTGAACATGTGCCGGGCATCGGAAATGCCGGCACCGGCGAGCGTGCGCACGGGGCCGGCGGAAATGCCGTTGACGCGGATGTTGCGCGGCCCGAAATCGTTGGCGAGGTAGCGGACGCTCGCTTCCAGGCCGGCCTTGGCGACGCCCATGACGTTGTAGTTCGGCATCACCCGCACCGAGCCGGCATAGGTCAGCGTGATCATCGATCCGCCCTCGTTCATCATCGCCGCCGCCTTTCGCGCGACCTCGGTGAAGGAGTAGCAGGAGATCACCATCGTGCGGATGAAGTTCTCCTTGCTGGTGTCCGCATAGAGACCCTTGAGTTCGTTCTTGTCGGAGAAGCCGATGGCGTGGACGACGAAGTCGATCGTGCCCCACTCGGCCTTCAGCGCGTCGAAGACGGAGTCGATCGAAGCGCTGTCCTCGACGTCGCAGGGCAGGACGAGCGTCGCACCGACCTTCTCGGCGAGCGGCCTGACGCGCCGGCCGAATGCCTCGCCCTGGTAGGTGAATGCCATTTCCGCGCCATGCGCGTAGAGCGCCTGGGCGATGCCCCAGGCAATGGAGTGATCGTTCGCGACACCCATGATCAGGCCGCGCTTGCCCTTCATCAGTCCGTCCATGGGTGAACTGCCCTCAGTCTGCAAGACGCTGGAAGACGAGCGTCGCGTTGGTGCCGCCGAAGCCGAACGAGTTCGAGAGCACCGTATCGATCTTGGCATTGTCGATACGCTTGCGCAGGACCGGCATGCCTTCGAACTCGGGGTCGAGGTTCTCGATATGCGCGCTTTCGCCGAGGAAGCCCGCCTGCATCATCAGGATCGAGTAGATCGATTCCTGCACGCCGGCCGCGCCCAGCGAATGGCCGGTAAGCGACTTGGTCGAGGAGATATGCGGGATCCTGTCTCCGAAGACCTCGCGGATGGCGCCCATCTCCTTGGAATCGCCGACAGGCGTCGATGTGCCATGCGTGTTGATGTAGTCGACGGGCCCTTTGACGGTGGCGAGCGCCTGGCGCATGCAGCGCACCGCGCCTTCACCCGAGGGGGCGACCATGTCGTAGCCGTCCGACGTCGCGCCGTAGCCGGTGAGTTCGCAGTAAATCTTCGCGCCGCGCGCCTTCGCCCGCTCCAGCTCCTCGAGCACCACCACCCCGGCCCCGCCGGCGATGACGAACCCGTCGCGATCGACGTCGTAGGCACGCGAGGCGACCGTCGGCCGGTCGTTGAACTTGGACGACATGGCGCCCATCGCGTCGAACAGGTTGGACATCGTCCAGTCGAGGTCCTCGTGACCGCCGGCGAACATCACGTCCTGCTTGCCCCACTGGATCATTTCGGCGGCATTGCCGATGCAGTGGGCCGAGGTCGAGCAGGCCGACGAGATCGAGTAGTTCACGCCGTGGATCTTGAACCAGGTCGCGAGCGTTGCTGAGGCCGTCGACGACATCGCCTTCGGCACCGCGAACGGCCCGATCCGCTTCGGGCTGTGGTTCTTGATGGTGATCTCCGCCGCCTCGACGACAGTCCGCGTCGACGGCCCGCCCGAACCCATGATGATGCCGGTGCGCTCGTTGGTGATGTCGCCTTCCTCAAGGCCCGCATCGGCGATCGCCTGCTGCATGGCGACATGGTTCCACGCCCCGCCCTTGTGCAGGAAACGCATCGCGCGGCGGTCGATGAGATCGGTGGGGTCGAGCGTCGGGGCGCCCCAGACCTGGCAGCGGAAGCCGTGCTCGGCGAAATCCGGCGAGAAACTGATGCCCGACTTCGCTTCGCGCAGCGATTCGCGCACTTCGTCCGCATTGTTGCCGATGGACGATACGATGCCCAGGCCGGTGACGACGACTCGTCTCATGGAATGCTCCTTGTGCCGTGTGCCGCGCTAGGCCGCTGCTTCCTGCTTGGCGAGGCCGACCTTCAGGTCGGTCGCGGTATAGATGGTCTCTCCGTCCGCCTTCAGCCAGCCGTCGGCGATGCCGAGCACCAGTCGACCGCGCATGACGCGCTTGAAGTCGACGCCGTATTCCACAAGCTTGGTCTTCGGCGTGACCATGCCCTTGAATTTCACCTCTCCGGTGGAGAGCGCCATGCCCTTGCCCGGTTCGCCCAGCCAGCCGAGGAAAAATCCGGTCAGCTGCCACAATGCGTCGAGGCCGAGGCAACCCGGCATGATCGGATTGCCGATGAAATGGCACGGGAAGAACCAGAGATCGCGATGGATCGCGAATTCGGCACGGATGAAGCCCTTGTCGAACGCCCCGCCCGTCTCGCTGATCTCGGTGATGCGATCGAACATCAGCATCGGAGGATAGGGAAGCTGGGCATTGCCGGGGCCGAACAGATCGCCCTTGGCGCAGGCCAGGAGGTCTTCGTAGCCGTAGCTGGTTTTCTTTTCGGCCATGTCTGCTCCCGTCGAGGCTCCCTAGCGAAGCGCGTTCTTTTGTGTGCAGGCGTGTCTTCGCCGGGCTCCGCGGCAAAGCAAGCTGCCGGTTTCGATTAGCTTGCCGGGTCGGAGCGGTCAATGTGCCGCTATTGATCGGCGACTTCTGCCGGAATATATGCTGGATATCGCAATGACTGGAGATGTCTTTCGCGATCAGCCATGGCCGGCTCGTCCGGCCCGTCAGGACGAGATGGAACGAGCGACCTCAAGCGGCGGACAGGATGTGGAGACGCGTGTGCGCGACGCGGGCCTTCGCCCGACGCGCCAGCGGATTTCGCTGGCGTCCCTACTGTTCGCCAAGGGCGATCGCCACCTGACGGCCGAGGAACTGCACGAGGAAGCGCAAGGCGCCGGCGTCGCGGTCTCGCTTGCGACCGTCTACAACACGCTGCACCAGTTCACCGACGCGGGAATGCTGCGCATCCTCGCCGTCGAAGGGTCGAAGACCTACTTCGACACCAACACGTCGGACCATCATCATTTCTATGTCGAAGGCGAGAACAAGGTGCTCGACATCGACGCGGGTCCGGTGACGGTGGGCAACGTGCCGGAACCGCCGCCCGGCATGGAAATCGCCAATATCGATATCGTGATCCGGCTTCGCCCGAAGCGCGGCTGACCTTCAGAGTCAGTCGTCAATCCTCGATCGTCTCGTTCGGATACGCGCCCCAGAGCAGGTTCTGGGGCACCCAGCCCTTGTAGCTGTCGAAACGCATCTGGCACCATGTGCCGTTGCAGGTTTCGATCTGGCCCATGGCGCCGGGCTCGATCGATGCCACCAGCCGCGCGTCCTCCGCGGGCTGTGCGCGCATCGGAATCATGGCTTCCTTGCCCTTGAACCAGGGGGCGGCGATGCCGCTGCGCTTGCCCGACAGCAGCGACTGGTTGATCCAGCCCTCGGTGCCTTCGGAATCGCGGATGCGCCGCCAGTTGTCGAATTCCTGGATGACTTCGACCGGCAGGCCGGATTTGAGGTACATCCAGTCGACGGGGTAGTCGCGGCCGGGTCCGATACGCAGGTTCACCCGCCCGGACTTCAGGGTGACGAACCGGGGAAGAGGCAGGCCGCTCTTGTTCGGCCCGACGGCCTGGGCGAACGCCTCTCCGATCGACGGCGACAGCACGGAGGCCGAGTTGAGCGCGAACCCCGCCAGTCCCGCGCAGAGAGCCAGTCGAAGCGACAGAAAACGCGACACGATCCACTCCTGGCACCGAAGGCCGCCGCGTCCCGGCACGACGCCCTTTTTCTTTGTCATCATCCGCGCGGCTTGTTAGAGAGGGGCCGGGCGGACGCTGGCTGCAAATGTCGCTGGTCTTGGTTAAAGAGGTCTCAACAGGACCCGGGATGCCGCCCGCAAGAGGAAATAATGCCGGGGAAGAAGAAGCCTCTCGTCGTCATCACCCGCAAGCTGCCCGATCCGGTCGAGACCCGGATGCGGGAACTGTTCGACGCGCGGCTCAACCTCGACGATCATCCGATGAGCCAGCCCGAGCTGGTGGCGGCGATCCGCGAGGCGGACGTGCTGGTTCCGACCGTCACGGACCGCATCGACGCGGCCCTGATCGCGCAGGCTGGCCCCAACCTGAAACTCATCGCCAATTTCGGCAACGGCGTCGACAATATCGACATCACCGCGGCGCAGAAGCAGGGCATCACCGTCACCAATACGCCGAACGTCCTCAACGAGGACACGGCCGACATGACCATGGCGCTGATGCTCGCCGTGCCGCGCCGTCTCGTCGAGGGTGCGAACATCCTGCAGGGGGAGGCCGGATCCTGGCAGGGCTGGTCGCCGACATGGATGCTCGGCCGCCGCATCTGGGGCAAACGTCTGGGCATCGTCGGCATGGGCCGCATCGGCACCGCGGTTGCCCGCCGGGCGAAGGCCTTCGGACTGTCGATCCACTACCACAACCGGAAGCGCGTCTCTCCCGCCGTCGAGGAGGAGCTCGAGGCGACCTATTGGGAAAGCCTCGACCAGATGCTGGCGCGGATGGACATCGTGTCGGTCAACTGCCCGTCGACGCCCGCGACCTATCATCTGCTCTCGGCGCGGCGGCTCGCGCTGATGCAGCCGACCGCCTATGTCGTGAACATCGCCCGCGGCGAGATCGTCGACGAGGACGCGCTGGTCAAGATGATCGAGCAGGGCAAGCTCGCAGGTGCCGGCCTCGACGTCTTTGCCCACGAGCCGGCGGTCAGCCCCAAGCTTGTCAAGCTCGCCAAGAAAGGCAAGGTCGTGATCCTGCCGCACATGGGCTCGGCCACGCTCGAAGGCCGCATCGACATGGGCGAGAAGGTGATCATCAACATCCGGACCTTCTTCGACGGCCACCGGCCGCCGGACCGGGTGCTGCCGTCCAGGGGCTGAACGGCTAAGGCGCTATCTCGACCAGCGGCATGAAGCGGCGCATGGCCGCCTTCTCGACTTCCAGCACGACCATCAGCAGAACGCCGATCCCGATGATCGGCACCCCGTCCTTCAATGCGATGGGCGCGGTGCCGAACAGAGCCTGCATGAACGGTGCGTAGGTGAATGCCAGTTGGGCGGCCACGACAGCGGCGATCGCCAGCAGCACGGCGCGCGTGCCCATCGCTCCGACCAGGCTGAACGAGGTCATGTGCATGTAGCGCACGTTGAAGAGATAGAAGATCTCCATCACCACGATCGTGTTGACCACCATCGTCCGTGCGGCGTCCTCGCCCAGGCCCTGGCGGATCGCATAGTCGAAGATGAAGAAGACGCCGGCGGTGAACAGCAGTGAAACGAGCACGACCCGCCATGCCAGGAACCTGGACAGGATGGGTTCGTCGCGCCTGCGCGGCGGCCGGCGCATGGTGTCGGGTTCGGAGGGCTCGAAGGCCAGCACCAATCCGAGCGTGACCTCGAGGACCATGTTGATCCACAGGATCTGGATGGCGGTCATCGGCAGCGCGAGGCCGAACGCAATGGCGATGATCACGCACAGCATCTCGCCGCCATTGGTCGGCAGCGTCCAGGCGATGACCTTGCGGATGTTGTCGTAGACCGTCCGGCCTTCCTGCACGGCGGCGACGATCGAGGCGAAATTGTCGTCGACCAGCACCATTTCGGCCGCCTCCTTGGCGGCCTCGGTACCCTTGCGTCCCATCGCGACGCCGACATCCGCCTGCTTGAGGGCCGGCGCATCGTTGACGCCGTCGCCGGTCATGGCGACGATGTGACCATTGGCCTGCAGGGCGCGGACGATCCTCAGCTTGTGCTCGGGCGTGGTGCGGGCGAACACGCTGACACGCGCGACGACTTCGCGCAGCATCTCGCTGGAGATCGCATCGATCTCCCGCCCCTCGATGGCGACGGGTTCGTTCGCGATGGCAAGCTGGCGGGCGATCGTCGCCGCGGTGCCGACGTGGTCGCCGGTGATCATCTTGATGGCGATGCCGGCCGAACGGCAGGCGGCGACCGCCTCCATGGCCTCCTCCCGCGGCGGATCGATCAGCCCGACGATACCGAGGAGGACGAGGTTTCCGGCCTGGACGGCATCGAACGACAGCTCTTCGATATCGGGGCCGGCCTCCATCGCCGCGAAGGCGAGAACGCGCTCGCCGCGACTGGCGGCATCGGCGATCCGGCCGATCCAGTATTCGAGGTCCAACGGCTCTTCCGAACCTCCGGACGCCTGCGCGCCGCACATGCCGATGACCCGCTCAGGCGCGCCCTTGACGAAGATCTGCCGCAGGCCCGACGGGTTCTCGTTGAGCGTTGCCATGAAGCGATGCTGGGCATCGAACGGGATCTCGTCGATCCGCCTCCATAACTCGCGTGCGGTCTCGACATGGAACCCTGCCTTGACGGCCAATGTCACGAGCGCGCCTTCCATCGGGTCGCCGACGACGCCCCATCGCCCGTCCTTCTCGACGATCTCCGCATCGTTGCAGAGCAGCGCAGCGAGCAGGAGAGCGTCGCGAGCTTCATCCGTCGGAGCTTCGGCACCGCCGGTCGCGAGCGTCCCGTCCGGGGCGTAGCCCGATCCGGAGACGACCGTTTCGCCCGAGACGGTCGCGATCCGGCGCGCGGTCATCTCGTTTCGCGTCAGTGTGCCGGTCTTGTCGGAGCAGATGACCGAGGTGGCACCGAGGGTTTCGACTGCCGGCAGACGACGCACGACCGCGTTTCGCGCCGCCATGCGCTGGACGCCGATCGCGAGCGTGATGGTGATGACGGCCGGCAGGCCCTCCGGCACCACGCCGACGGCGAGCGCCACGACCACCATGAGAGCGTCGACCCATGGGTAGGCGCGGACCAGGATGGCGAACACGAACACCGCCGCGGCGATGGCGATGGCGAACCAGGTCAGGAGCCGGCCGAAATCGTCGATCTGCCGCAAGAGCGGCGTCGTGAGCGATTTGACGCGCCCGATCATCGTCGAAATGCTGCCGATCTCGGTGCCGGCCCCGGTGGCGACGACGACGCCGAGCGCCTGTCCCGTCGCCACGAGCGTGCCGGAATAGAGCATGGAGAAGCGGTCGCCGAGCTGGGCGTCCGCCGCGACCGGATCCTCCTGCTTTTCGGTGGGAACGGATTCTCCCGTCAGGATCGCCTCGTCGGCGAGCAGCCTGCGCGCGCGCACGATGCGCAGGTCGGCCGGCACCTTGTCGCCCGCCTCGACCGCGACGACGTCGCCGGGCACGATCTCGCGTGCGTCGACGACGTGCCGTACGCCGCCCCTCAGCACCGTGGCGCGCGGCGCGATCATGTCGCGGATTGCGTCCAGCGCGCGCTCCGCGCGTCCCTCCTGCACGAAGCCGACGACGGCGTTGACCACCACGACGAGGACGATGACCGCCGCGTCGACGATGTGCTCAAGCACCGCCGCCGCGACGCCCGCCGCAAGCAGGAAGTAGATCAGTGAATTGTTGAACTGCCGCAGGAACCGCAGGACCGGATGGACGCGCGGCGGCGCCGGAAGCTCGTTCGGCCCGTAGCTCGCAAGGCGGCTTGCCGCTTCGGCCGGATCGAGCCCGTCCGGATCGGTGCCGAACGCCTCGATGACCGCCTGGTGCGGCTCGGCATGCCAGGCGGGCTTGGCGGATAGGGTCGAATTGGTGCTGTCCGCCACGGCGATGCTCATCCGGTCATTTCCTTGGCCGAAGCGTTACTGCGCCGTGTAGCCGCCGTCGACCAGATGATAGCTGCCGGTGATGAAACTCGCGGCATCGGACAGCAGGAAGCAGGTGAGGGCGGACACTTCCTCCGAACGGCCGATGCGTCCGACGGGATGAAGGCCGGCAAGCATGCCGAGCGTCGCGGCATCGAGATTGTTCGACAGAAGCGGCGTGTCGATATAGCCGGGACCGACGGCGACGACGCGGATGCCCTGCTGCGCGTATTCGAGCGCCGTCGCCTTCGTCAGCCCGAGCAGGCCGTGCTTTGCCGTTACATAGGCGCTCGAGCCCGGCGTGCCGACGGAACCCAGGATCGAGGCCATGTTCACGATCGCGCCGCCGCCGGACTTCAGCATAGCGGCGATCTCGTATTTGACGCAGAAGAAGACGCCGTTCAGGTTGATGTCGATCACCGACTTCCAGCCATCGAGCGGGTAGTCGGCGACGGGGGCGATCGGACCGCCGATACCGGCATTGTTGACCGCCAGATGAAGCGCGCCATAGGTGTCGACGGCAAACGCGACCATCCGCTCGACCTCCTCGGCATGGGCGACGTTGACCGCGAAACCCTCGGCGGTTCCGCCGGAAGCCTTGATCTGTGCGGCCACCTTGTCGGCGTGCTCCTTGTTCAGGTCGGCGACGATCACCTTCGCGCCGCCCCTGGCCAGATCCCGTGCGATTGCCTCGCCGATCCCCGACGCGCCGCCGGTGACGATCGCAACCTTGCCCTTGAAGTCGTTCATGGCTCTAGCTCCTTGATTTGCCTGTTGAAGCCTCGGAAGCGAGGCTGAGAGTTGAAGGGCCCTGGCTCTCCGGGGCCGGTTGCCGTCCGGAACGAGGCATAGAGCGCAGTGCCGCCTCAAGGCCCGGCGAAAGCGAGACTAGCGGGGCTGGCGGCTCTCGCCTTGATCGGGGTCAAACAACAGGTGCGCGACCGTCGGACGGGGACCCAGGGACCAGTTCGGACATGGAACCGTCCGTGGCGACCGTCGGGGATGAGCCGCGAAAGGGAGCGAAGCCCGACCGATCCAGCCGCACCGCCACCGGCGTTTCCCAGCCCATCTCCTTCGCCACGATCAGGCCCAGCAGCAGGATCGCGTCGGGCTCGTGCATGACGAGCGCTGCCGGTGCGTGGCCGTTGCGGACGAGTTCGAGCAGAACCGCGGAGGCGGACGAGGAACCGATCGTGCCGGGCAGGAACAGCACCTTGCCGGCGATGGATTGTCCGTGCTGCGGATGACGGACATCGGCGATGCGGCCGGTCTTCGGATCGACACCGCCCCAGAAGGAGATCGGTTCGTCGAGAACCAGCGCCGCGCCGTGTCCGGCGCGTCCCGCTACGAGGATTTCGGCCTGAGGCGCGTTCATGCCGTGAGGTTCCGAAGAACCGGGCGGCCCGCCACGGCGCTTTCGACGCAGTCGGCGAGCGAGCCGTAGATCACGGCATAGCCGGTGTTGCCCGGCGCGTAGTGGGCGAACTTGCCGGAATTGGTCATGAGCACGCCGCCGCCAATCTCCTCCATGATCGGCGTGACCACGACGCAGGTGTCGGCGACGATCGTCACGCCGGATGCCTCGAGACCCCTGCGCAATCCGCATTTGTCGAGATGCGCGAGCGCGTGGCGCCCGGTGCAGGCATAGAATGGCACGGCGAGCCTGCGCCCGCCGATCAGCCGCGCCAGGTCCTCGAACTCGCGCGGCGACAGGTGGGGACTGCCGATCGCCACCGCGTCGATCCGGTCGGCCGAACTTGCGGTGCTCAGCCGCAACTGCGCCTTCTGGGCCATGTCCGGGGTCACCACGACCGTCCGCTCCGGTTTTTCGCCCCTCAGGGCCGACGATAGATCGGGCGCTTCCGGCGTGACGCCCGCGACATGGAACAGGCCGACGGCGCCGGAGGATGCCGCGGCCGCGCCGAACGCCTTCAACGCGTCCTCGCCGGGATGGCGGGCGACGCCTGTCACGACGCCGACATCGTTGCCCGCCTCGCGGCCGTAGAGGCTGCCCAGCACCGGCCAGGCGATTTCGGAGGCGAGGAAGGAGGGCGAGAGAGCAGAGACGTCGAAGACGAAGCGCGCCCGGCGGTTTTCCGGCCGGTGCAGGCCATAGTCGGGAGCATATCCGGCGATCGCGCAGGCGATGTCGAGGAAGTCGCCGTAGCGGTTGGTGCGCGCGCCGAGCACCGAATTGCAGAACACGACGGCGTTGGATTCGCCCCAGGCGACGTCGGTGCCCTGCGCCGGTCGATGCCCGGCCTGGTAGGGCGCGCAGGTCCAGCTCGGCTCGCAGCCGAGCGTGCGGTAGGCCTCCATCATCCGGCGTGCCATATCGCGCTCGTGTGGCGGCAGACGGTCGCGCGAGCAGCCGGTCAGGTCGAGCGCGCCGACGTTGAGCGTCGCGCGCACGGACACCCTGGCGCGACCCTCGACCAGCTTCTCGGCGAACAGCGTGCCGGAATCGCCGTGATAGAGCGCGCCGTCGATATGCGCCGAGGCAATCGGGATCAGCCGCGGCGCACCCAGCAGTTCCGCCGTCTTCGCGACGATGCGCATCGCCATGGCGGTGCCTTCGCCCCCTTCGCCGGACGCCATCGCGCGCTGTTCGTCGGTGAGGGCGAGTGCCAAGCTAGGTTCCGTCCTTCGGCGCCGAGTAGCGGATCGTGTCGAACCGGGCGCCGAGCGAATCGTAGAGCAGCAGCCGCCCGACGAGCGGCTCGCCGGCTCCGGTAATGAGCTTGATCGCCTCCATCGCCTGCAGCGTGCCGATGACGCCGGTGAGCGCGCCGACGACGCCGGCCACCGCGCAGCTCGGCACCATGCCGGCGGGTGGCGGTTCGGGATAGAGGTCGCGATAGGTCGGATTGCGGCGGCCCTTTTCGTCATGCTCCCAGGGCATCAGCACGGTCAGCGACCCGTCGAACCGGCCGACCGCCCCCGACACCAGCGGCTTTCGCGCCGCCGCGCAGGCGTCGGCCAGCACGTAGCGGGTGTCGAAATTGTCCGATCCGTCGATGACGACATCATAGGCTGCGACGATGCCCTCCGCGTTGGCGGCGTCGAGCCGGAGCACGTGCGGCTCGATCGCCACATGCGGGTTGATGCGCCCGGCCGTCGTGGCCGCGCTGTCGACTTTCGTGCGGCCGACCGCCGCCGTATCGTGGATCACCTGACGCTGCAGATTGGACAGCGACACGATGTCGTCGTCGACGATGCCGAGCGTTCCGACGCCGGCGGCGGCGAGATAGAGCAGCACCGGCGCGCCAAGCCCGCCGGCGCCGACCACCAGCACCCGCGCGCGTTTCAGCTTCTGCTGGCCCGGCCCGCCGACCTCCGCCAGCACGATGTGGCGGGCATAGCGTTCCAGTTCGAGGTCCGAGAGAGGCGCCTCAGCCATTTGCTGCCCCGAGGATGAAGTCCGCGACCGCCTTCGCCGCGATGTCGAGATTGCCGTCGAATGTCGCGCCGGAGGCCTTGCGCGGCTTCAAGTCGTGGTCGCCGTCCGTCAGCCATTCGATCGCGATGGCCGACGACAGCGGATAGTCGGCGACCTCCTCCCGCGTGCCGAACGGGTCGCGCTCGCCCTGGCAGATCAAGGTTGGACAGGAAAGCTTCTCCAGATGGTCGGTACGCAGCTTCTCGGGCTGACCGGGCGGATGGAAGGGGTAGCCGAGGCAGACAAGCCCCGCGATTGCACGCTCCTTGAACTGGTTGTCAGCGATCATCGACGCCATGCGGCCGCCGAGCGACTTGCCGCCCATGAAGAGCGGCCCGCTGCGATCGACGCTGCCGATCGCGCCGACATATTCGCCGATCAGCTTGTTGGCCGGCGAGGGGGGCGGACGATTGCCGGCACGCCTCGCCGCCATGTAGCCGAACTCGAAGCGCGCGACGCGGATGCCATGGCCGGCGATCTTAGCCGCGACCGTATTCATCCAGTCGGAATCCATCGGCGCGCCCGCGCCATGCGCGAGCAGCAGCGTCGCCTTCGCTGTCGGGGCGCCGTCATAGATGGAATTGGTCATGGCTCTTGGTCGTCCTCGTTACCGGGAAGCTATCGCCGGCCGGGGATCATCGCAATGCACGCCGGGTGGGACGGCCTGACCTATTGCAATCAACTGCCATGGGAGGCATGAGCGGGCCTCCGCAGGAAAGGATCGTCATGGCCGTCGTCTCCAAGAACATCCCCGCGCCCGACCTCGTCGCCGTCAGCCGCGCGCTGATCTCGGTATCGGACAAGACCGGCCTGATCGATTTCGTCCGGGCACTGACGAAATACGGCGTCGAGATCGTGTCGACCGGCGGCACCCGCAAGGCCATTGCCGAGGCCGGCATCGCCGTAACGGACGTCTCCGAAGTCACCGGCTTTCCCGAGATCATGGACGGGCGCGTCAAGACGCTGCATCCGCTGGTGCATGGCGGGCTGCTCGCCGTGCGCGGCGACCAGGAGCATCAGCAGGCGATGCACGACCATGGCATCCGCCCCTTCGATCTGGTGGTGATCAACCTCTACCCGTTCGAGGAGGTGCGCCGCGCCGGAGGAGATTACGCCGCAACCGTCGAGAACATCGACATCGGCGGCCCGGCGATGGTTCGCGCCTCGGCCAAGAACCACGCCTATGTCGGCATCGTCACCGACCCGACCGACTATCCGCTGGTGCTGGAGGCGCTGGAGGAGAACGCCGGCAGCCTCTCCTACCAGTTCCGCCAGCGGCTGGCGGCCAAGGCCTTCGCCCGCACCGCCGCCTATGACGCGGCGATCTCGGGCTGGTTCGCGGAAACGCTGGCCATCGAGCACCCCGTCTGGCGCGCCTTCGGCGGCAGGCTGGAACAGGTGATGCGCTATGGCGAGAACCCGCACCAGGACGCGGCCTTTTACGTCAACGGAGACCCGCGCCCGGGCGTCGCCACCGCGCGGCAGGTGCAGGGCAAGCAGCTCTCCTACAACAACATCAACGACACCGACGCGGCCTACGAACTCGTCTCCGAGTTCGATCCGGCCCGCACCGCCGCCGTCGCCATCATCAAGCACGCCAACCCCTGCGGCGTGGCCGAAGGCGCGACGCTCAAGGACGCCTATCTCAAGGCGCTCGCCTGCGATCCGGTCTCGGCCTTCGGCGGCATCGTCGCGCTCAACCGGACGCTGGATGCGGAAGCGGCGGAAGAGATCGTCAGGATCTTCACCGAGGTGATCATCGCGCCCGCCGCGACCGAGGAGGCCATCGCCATCGTCGCCGCCAAGAAGAACCTGCGCCTGCTCATCGCCGGCTCGCTGCCCGATCCGCGCGCGAAGGGCCTGACCGTGAAATCCGTCGCCGGCGGCCTGCTCGTCCAGTCGCGCGACTCGGGCGTGGTGGACGATCTCGAGCTCAAGGTGGTGACGAAGCGCGCGCCGGGCGACGGCGAACTGGCCGATCTGAAGTTCGCCTTCCGCGTCGCCAAACACGTCAAGTCGAACGCGATCGTCTATGTCCGCGACGGCGCGACGGTGGGCATCGGCGCCGGCCAGATGAGCCGGGTGGACTCCTCCCGCATCGCCGCGCGCAAGGCGGCGGACGCGGCCGAGGCGGCGGGCCTGAAGGAGCCGATGACCATCGGCTCCGTCGTCGCCTCCGACGCCTTCTTCCCCTTCGCCGACGGGCTGCTGTCAGCCGTCGAGGCCGGTGCGACCGCCGTGATCCAGCCGGGCGGCTCGGTCAACGACCAGGCGGTGATCGATGCCGCCGACGAAGCCGGCGTCGCGATGGTCTTCACCGGGATGCGGCACTTCCGGCACTGACGGCAGGCTGCCCGGAGACGGCTACGCTGCGTCCGCGGTCACTTCGAGCTGAACGCCTGTTGCCTTCTGCAAGGCTGAGATGACCGTAAACAGGCTTGCAGCCGTCGGATTGCCCTTCGGTCCGAACATGCGCATCAGGCTCTTTGCCGGAATGCCCGACGAGGCGGCGAGCGACTCGAAGCCGACGGTAGCCTTGATGAAATTCCTCAGTACGATCTTGCCGGTATCGAGATCACCGGCAAGCAACAGCTCGATGGCGTCGGAAAGCAGAGCCGCGCGAAACGCCGGATCGCCGTCCGCCCTGGCCTTCAGTGTCACCTTGAAATCGCGTGTCAGTGCCATGGCATATCACCCTTTGCGTCTGCGATAGTCCGCCCAGCGTTCGACCGCCTCGCGGATATCGCGCTGCTGCCGCTGCTTGGTGCCGCCACCCACCAGGACAACGATTTCCGTTCCGAACTGGCCGAAATAAATCCGATAGCCGGGTCCCCAATCGATCCGATACTCGAATACTCCCGAGCCGATCGACTTGGCGTTGGAGAGGTTTCCGCCTTCCATACGCGCCAGCGCGACAGTCACTTTCGAAGCGGCAGGAGCATCCAACCGTTCGAACCATGTGCCGAAAGGGCTCCTGCCCCCGGAGTCGGTATACTCGACAATTCGCATGAATGGTAACGCAAAAGGTACCAAGCTTCAAGAATGCGGGATCACGCCGCCGCCAGCTTGTAGTCCCTGCTCCTGACCCACGGCAGCAGCACCAGCCCGATCACGAACAGCACCACGATTGGGGTGACGCCGAGGCGTTGTGCGTCCTCCGTCGTCAGGCCGAACGCCTCGGAGGCGAACCAAGCGGTGGCGAAGGCGATGGCGAAGGGCGCGATGAACGAGGTCGCGCGCCCCGACAAGGCATAGAGCCCGAACGCTTCCGTCACCTTGTCGCCCTCCACCTGGTCGACCAGCAGCGTGCGCGAGGCGGCCTGGATGGAGCCGCCGGCAGCGCCGATGAAGGCGCCGGCGATGTAGAAGACGATGTCGGGCAGGCTCGACCCGGAGCCTTCCGCGGCGACCGTCATGAACAGGACCTCGGTCTTGGTCGTCGAGATCACCGTGACGCAGCACAGGATCAGGATCAGGATCGAGACGCTTATGACAGGCTTCGGCCCGAAGCGCTGGTCGGCGCGACCGCCGATCCAGGCGCCGACGGCGCCGGTGAGGTTGGCGAGGATGCCGAAGATGCCGATCTTGATGATCGGCCAGCCGAGCACGCCCGCCGCGTAGATGCCGCCGAACGAATAGAGCGCGTTGAGCGCGTCGCGGTAGAACATCGACGATACCAGGAACGAGAAGTAGCTGCGCTGGGAGGGCAGGGTGCGCACCGTCTCCCAGAGCTCGGAAAGCCCTCGCTGGATGGCTCCGACCGCGGATTCGCGACGCTTCACGTCCGGTGTCCAGAAGAACATCGGCAGCACGAAGATCAGATACCACAGCGACGTCAGCGGACCTGAAGCACGGTCGCCCGCATGCGTCGCCGGATCGAGCCCGAACAGCGGCGGGATGCCGATCAGCGTCTTGCCGGTCTCGGGGCTGGCCGAGAGGAAGCCGAGCACGATGACGAGCGAGATCAGCCCGCCGACATAGCCCAGACCCCAGGCGGAGCCCGACAGGCGGCCGAGTTCGGCCCGCGGCACGAGCGTCGGCATCATCGCATTGTTGAAGACCGCGGCGAATTCCATGCCGACCAGCGCCAGCACGATCGCCAGCATGGCGAAGCCGAGATTGCCCATGCCCGGCATCGCATACCAGAGCATCCAGCAGCCGATGAAGCCGATGATGGAGAACAGCAGGATCCACGGCTTGCGCGGTCCGGTCGCATCCGCGATGGCGCCGAGGATCGGCGAGGTCAACGCGATGATCGCGCCGCCGATGCCCGCCGCATAGCCCCAGTATTCCTGTCCCTGCGCCGGGTTGGACGCGACCTGCGCCGCGAAATAGGGGGCAAAGACGAAAGTTATGATCAGCGTATGGAACGGCTGCTGCGCGAAATCGAACAGCATCCAGCCCCAGATGCCGCGCTTCGGTGCCCGCGTTACGACCGGCTCAGTCATGTCCCCACTCCTTCCGGTCACATGCCGGCCAGATCGTTCATCAGACCGGCCGCGACGGCCAGCCGCGACAGCGTGATTTCGCCGCTTTCGGTCAGACCCTGCAACCGCTCCCGCGCGCGTTCGATGCGCTGGCCGCCCGCCTGCACCCACGCCGCGACGGGGTCGTCGGCCTTGCCGTGCGTGCGCAGCGCTGCCACGGCCATCCCCCGCCGGGCGGCCGCGATCATGTCATGCGCCCGCGAAAGAGCAAGGCCGTCATAATAATCGCTCGGCATGATCGAACGTGCGGCATCCTCGATCCGGCCGATCCGGAACAGGGCGTTGAGCGACAGGATCGCCCGGGCGGCGGCGTCGGCGGAGGCTTCGGCCAGCCGCGCGACCAGCGCCATTTCCGGCACGAGCTCCGACAGCGACAGGGCTGCCAGCCGCTCGGCGAGCTTCGCAGGCGCGCCGGACCGGGCGATCGCGTCGACGCGCGCGCCGTGCCGCGCCTTCATGTCCGGCGGCAGCCAGGAGGTCAGCTTCGGCTCGATCGCCTTGCGGGCGGCCTGCAACGCCGCGACCCGTTCGCCAAGCCCGGCGGTATCGGGATTGCGGGCAAACCAGGTGGTCTGGCCGTGCACGAGGCGGCCCACCGTCTGGTAGAGCTGCAGCTGCGCCTGGCCGTCGATCTTCGCATCCAGCGCGTCGATCTCGGCATAGAGCCCGGGCAGGCCGAACCCGTCGCGCACCAGCACATAGGCTTCGACGATTTCGTTCGCCGGTACCCCGGTGGCGTCCTGCAGGCGGCTGACGAAGGTTGGTCCGCCGCGGTTGATCGCATCGTTCGCCAGTTGCGTGGCGATGATCTCGCGCCGCAGCCGGTGGCCGCCGATCTCGGCCCCGTATTTCTTCGCCATCCTGTCGGGGAAATAGGCGAGCAGGTCGCGCTCCAGATAGGGGTCGTCCGGAAGCGGGCTCGCGACGAGATCGTCCAGCAGCACCATCTTGGCATAGGCGAGCAGCACGCCGATCTCCGCCCGGGTCAGCGGCTCGTTGCGCGCCGCACGTTCGGCGAGTGCTGCGTCGGACGGCAGCAGTTCCACCTTCCGGTCGAGCAGCCTGCGCGCCTCGAGCCCGGCCATGAAGCGCTGCTGGTGCGGGATCTCGGCCGTGCCGCGCAGCTGCGCCAGCGAGATGGCGAGCGTCTGGTGGTAGTTGTTGGCGAGCACCAGCCCCGCCACCTCGTCGGTCATCGAGGCCAAAAGCTTGTTGCGTGCCGGCCGCGTGAGGCTGCCGGAACGCATCGCCGTCGCCAGCGCGATCTTGATGTTCACCTCGACGTCGGACGAGTTCACCCCGCCGGAATTGTCGATCGCGTCCGAATTGCAGCGTCCGCCCGCGAGCCCGTATTCGATGCGACCGCGCTGGGTGACGCCGAGATTGGCGCCCTCGCCGATCACCTTGGCGCGCACCTCGGCGCCGGTGATGCGGATCGCGTCGTTGGCGCGGTCGCCGACCTCCGGATTGGTCTCGGTCGAGCCTCGCACGTAAGTGCCGATGCCGCCGAACCAGAGAAGATCGGCCGGCGCCTTGAGGATGGCGTTCATGATCTCCGCCGGCGAGGCGACCGTCTTGTCGAGCCCGATCGCCGCCGCCGCCGCGGGGCTGAGCGTGATCGACTTCAGGGAGCGCGGGAAGATGCCGCCGCCCGCAGACAGCTTGGTCTTGTCGTAGTCCTGCCAGGAGGAGCGAGGGAGCGCGAAGAGGCGTTCGCGCTCGGCGAAGGAGGCTGCCGCATCCGGCGCGGGGTCGATGAATATGTCGCGGTGGTCGAAGGCCGCGATCAGCCGGATCTCGCGCGAGAGCAGCATGCCGTTGCCGAACACGTCGCCCGACATGTCGCCGACGCCGACCACCGTGAACGGCTCGGCCTGGATGTCGCGGTTCATCTCGCGGAAGTGGCGCTTCACCGCTTCCCAGGCGCCGCGCGCGGTGATGCCCATCTTCTTGTGGTCGTAGCCGGCCGAGCCGCCCGAGGCGAAAGCGTCGTCGAGCCAGAAGTCATGCGCCTGGCTGATCGCGTTGGCCGTGTCGGAGAAGGTCGCCGTGCCCTTGTCGGCGGCGACGACGAAATAGGGGTCGTCAATGTCGTGCCGGACGACGTCCTTCGGCGGCACGATGCCCTTGGTGTCCAGATTGTCCGTGATCGACAGCAGCGAGGAGACGAAGTTGACATAGGCGCTGGTGCCCGCCGCGAAGACCGCGTCGCGGCTGCCGCCGGCGGGCAGGAGCTTGGGGAAGAAGCCGCCCTTGGCGCCGACCGGCACGATGACGGCGTTCTTCACCTGCTGCGCCTTGACGAGGCCGAGCACTTCGGTGCGGTAGTCTTGCGCCCGGTCCGACCACCTGAGCCCGCCGCGGGCCACGGGGCCAAAGCGCAGGTGAACGCCTTCCACTTCCGGCCCGTAGACGAAGATCTCCCGCCACGGCTTCGGGTCGGGCAGGCCGGTCACGTTCTTCGAGTCGAGTTTGATCGCCAGCGACACGCCGGGTTTGGCCGGCGCGAAATGGTTGGTCCTGAGCGAGGAATCGATCAGGTTGAGGTAGCGGCGGATGATCGTGTCGTCGTCGAGGCTCGGCACCTCGGCCAGCGCGTCGCGGATGGCCGACTTCAGATGCTTGCTCTCGACCTCCCATTCGTGTGTCCGCGCCGGATCGAAACGGGCGACGAACAGGCCGTGCAGCGCGCGCGCGATCTGCGGGTAGCGGTTGAGCACGCCTGCGATGAACTCCTGGCTTTGCGGGATGCCCGCCTGCTGCAGGTAGCGGCCGTAGGCGCGCAGGATCAGGATCGCGCGGGGATCGAGCCCGGCGGTCTGGGCGAGCGCGTTGTAGCCGTCATTGTCGGCGTCGCCGCGCCAGATCGACAGGAACACGCTTTCGAACAGCGCGCCGCCGTCCTTCAGGTCGATCGGCGCACCGAAGGCATTCTCGATCTCCATGTCGTGCAGGAAGATCGTGTCGCCCTCGCCGTCGGACACTTCGAACGTGCGCTCGCTGATGACGCGGAAGCCCATGTTCTCCAGGAGCGGCACCCGCCGCGACAGCGACACGGGCCTGCCGAAATGGTGGATCTTGAGCGCCGCCTGCTGCGGCGACTGATCCTTCTGGCGGTAGTAGTCGATGGCGATCGGCCTGTCCGCGCTGACGGCGGCCACGCGGCGCGCGTCATGCAACGCTTCCGCCGCGCTGAAACTGCCGCGATAGCTCTCCGGGAAGCGCTGTGCGATCGCCGCGAACGCGCCTTCGATGTCCAGCGTTTCCGCGGTATCGGCAATGGCATCGTCCCAGGTGCGCACGATGTCGCGCACGCCGGCTTCGAGCTCCGCCGGATCGACCTTCGGCGTCTTGCCGCCGGAGCGGCCGATGATGAAATGGACCCGCGCCAGCCCGCTGTCGGGGAAGGCCGGGTAATAGGCCGACAGGCGGCCTTCGAACGCGGTCTTGAGATAGGCGCCGATGCGTTCGCGCGCGCGGCTGTCGTAGCGGTCGCGCGGCACGAAGACGATGATCGACACGAAGCGGTCGAACCGGTCGATGCGCACCAGCACCCGGATGCGGGGCCGCTCGCCGAGCGCCAGGATCGTCGCCGCATGCTTGCGCAGAAGCGGGACGTCGATCTGGAACAGTTCGTCGCGCGGATAGGATTCCAGCACGTTGATCAGCGCCTTGCCGGAATGGTCCGTCGCCTCGAAGCCGGATTTGGCAATGACCTGCTGCGCTTTCGAGCGCAGGTAGGGGATCGTCATCACCGAACGCGTGTAGGCGGTCGAGGTGAACAGGCCGACGATGCGCAGTTCGCCGAGCAGCTTTCCCTTGGCGTTGAATGTCTTCACGCCGATGTAGTCGAGGTAGATGCGCCGGTGGACGAGCGACTTGGTGTTCGCCTTGGTGACGATCAGCGGATCCGGACCGTTCAGGAAAGCGCGGATTTCGGGCGTGGTCGTCACCGCCTCGGTGCCGCTACGCAGCACGAGCGTGTTGGGGTCGGCCAGCAGGCCGAGACCGGCCTGGCCGCTGCGCTCCAGCGTCCCGGTCTTCTCGTTGCCCTTGTAGAGGTAGTCGCGCATGCCGAGGAACGTGAAATTGTCGTCCCGCAGCCATTCGAGGAACGCCACGGCTTCCTCGACGGCTTCCTTCTTCAGCGGCACGTCGGCATAGCGGAAGCTCGAAATCGCCTGTTCCAGCCGCGCGAGCATCGGCTTCCAGTCGGTCACGGACGAGCGGACGGCGTTCAGCACGCGCTGCAGGCCTGCCTCGAGCGCTTTCGCCCTGGCTTCGGTCATCAGCGGCAGGTGGACGTGGATCAGGCTGACCCGATCGAGGCCGGGATCCTGGCGTCCCGATCCCGCCTCGCCGACGATGCCGCTGACACCCGACTTGCCGTGCGTGACCTGCAGCACCGGATGCATGACGAGGAGCGGCTCGGCCGCGCCGTCGGTCATCTCGCCGATCACTGAATCGAAAAGGAACGGCATGTTGTCGTTGACGAGTGTCACGACCGAAACCTTGCGGCCCTGCCGCGCAATGCCCGGATCGCGGTCGATGGCGATGACGCTGTCGCCCTTGCGGTGGCGCTTCAGCGCTGAATAGGCGAGCTGGACCGAGCGCCGGATGGCATCGTCGTCATAGGCCTCGACGTCTTCGCTTGGCGCGCGGGCGAGGAGGTGCCCGGCGAGTTCCGATGCGCTTCCCTTGTGGTCGGCCGCTGCTGCGGCGGCCGGAGGTTTTTTCCCCGTCGGCATGCCGAATCCCCTCCCGTTTCTGCTTTTTGAGGTATCGTATCAGAGAAAGACGCGGCGTAACGGCTCAAATCGCCGGCAATCTGCGAAATGCATGTGAATGGAGGATGACGCAGTGGACGAACCGATCATCGCACTGGACCTGAAGCCGGCCGACTTGAGCGAGCCGACGAGGGCCTATTTCGCCAAGGCGAAGGAGAAACTCGGCATGATCCCCAACGTGCTGCTCGCCTACGCGTTCGACGAGAAGAAGCTGCGCGCCTTCACCGACATGTACAACGATCTGATGCTCGGCGAGTCGGGGCTGAGCAAGCTCGAGCGCGAGATGATCGCGGTGGTCGTCTCCTCGGTGAACCACTGCTACTACTGCCTGACCGCCCACGGCGCCGCGGTGCGCCAGCTCTCCGGCGATCCCGCGCTGGGCGAGATGATGGTGATGAACTACCGCGCCGCGAACCTGTCGCCGAAACAGAAAGCGATGCTCGATTTCGCGGCCAAGCTGACCGAGACGCCCGCCAAGATCGAGGAGGCGGACCGGGCCGCCCTGCGCGCCGCCGGCTTCTCCGACCGCGACATCTGGGACATCGCCTCGACGGTCGGCTTCTTCAACATGTCGAACCGCGTGGCGGCTGCGACCGACATGCGGCCGAACCCGGAATATCACGGGATGGCGAGGTAGGATCCGTGGCTCGATGCCGTTCGACTTTCCTTGCGTGGACCTTACTCACAACAAGCCTCGCCAGTGCCCAGGAAGCCGGCCAGACGCTCGCGCTTCCGTATCAACCTGCGATCGGCACCGACTATTCAGTGGTCATCGTCAGAACGAAGACCGCAACAAGGAACGGGACCTCCAATAGAATCGAGGCGAAAATCACTGCCCGATTGCAAATCCAGGAAGAAATACCGGACGGCTTCCTCGCAGAGTGGGAAGCGCGGTCGATTGAGGTCGGTTCTGTGTCGATCGCCGAGCAGCCGGACTTGTTCGTCGGGGTGCCGATTCAGGTGGAACTGGCTGCAGACGGAACGCCAGTTTCGATTCCCGACTGGTCCGGTGTACGCCAACGCATCGCTGCGACCCTGCGACAACGACAGGTGGCTGATGATGCGACGCTGAAGCTGGTGGAAGCGTTGATGCAGAACTGGTCCGAAGAGATGGCAGCTGGCGCGCTACTGCCAGAACTGGCAATCGCAGCCTTGTGCCAAGGCACTGATCTCTCTCTTGGCCAGCCAGTAAGTTCGACCTACCAATTGCCGAACATGCTGGGCGGACCACCATTCGAGGCCAAGGGCACGTACTCGTTGGTGTCAATTGATGAGGCGGCCGGCCAGGCTCACGTCAGCTGGCGGCAGGAGGTGGACGACAGCCAGTTCACCGAAATACTCCGGCAATCCATGAATTCGATCCGGCAACAGAAGGGCCTCCCTGAAGACAACTCCGACTTTGCGGCCAAGAGGCACGATGCCGCCGACTGCAAGGTCAGCATGAGTTCGGGCATGGCGGAGGAGATTTATCACGCCGCTTCAGTCGAGACGACCAACCCCGAAGCGACAGAGACCCGAACCGACGAGCGACGTGTGAGGATAAGCCTTTCGGATCCGTGACCGCGCGTGACAGGTTTAATCGACCCCAGTCTGTCGGGCTGGACGAGCCTCACCTGCTGGAAAAAGCTGCTCGCCAATAGTTTTCAAAGGGCTTGTAGCATGAACGCAACGACCACGACCGTGTGCTGTCCGGGCGCAATGTCGCGTTGATGCCGGCGCTTCGGTCCGGCCAAGCTGCTCGGCCTGCCGCTCGCGGCCGGCGTGCCTCACGCAGGATTGAAAAGCGTCGCCGGTTCGTCATGTTCTGTTGATATCAACGTTTCCACGTTAATGAGGGAGGATGAAATGCCGAAATACCTGTTGGTCTATCACGGCGCGGCCGGACCCATGCCGTCGTCGCAGGAGGAAATAGACAAGGTGATGGCCGCCTGGGGCGCATGGTTCGGATCGCTGGGCGACGCCGTGGTCGACGGCGGCAATCCGGTCGGGAAGTCGAGAACGGTGCATCCCGGCGGCAAGGTGACCAACGATGGCGGGCCGGATCCGGCGACCGGCTATTCGATCCTGTCGGCGAAGAGCGACGCCGAGGTGGCGGAGATGGCGAAGGGCTGTCCGCATCTCCGGGACGGCGGCACCATCGAGATCGCCCCGATCATGGAAATGTAGGTTCAGCCCCGCGCTGCGATCGCGGCCGCCGCGCCCGCCATGGTGCCGGCGCTGATGCGGTTGGCGATCCTGACCGCGCGCGGGCTTCTGAGCAGCTTGCGCGCCTGGGCCGCGGCGAAGGCCCAGCCGCAATCGACGGCCATCAGCACGGCGAACATAGTGAGCGTCAGCTCCGACCAGCCGGTGACCGTGACGGTGGCGAGGTCGACGATCGTCGGCAGCAGCGCCAGGTAGAACATCATGATCTTGGGGTTGCCGAGCGTCACCGCCATACCGGCGAGGAACAGCTTGAGGGGTGCATCGGCCTTCGGCAGGTCACCCTCGCCGACGACCGCCGGCGCGGTCCACATCTTCCAGGCGAGGAAGGCGAGGTAGGCCACGCCCGCCCACTTCAGAACCACGAAGGCAAGATGGAACGTCTGCGCCACGTAGGCGAGGCCGAATACGGCGAGCGACAGCCAGATGGCCTCGCCGATCCACATCGCCAGCAGGAAGGGCAGGACGCCGGAGATGCCGCGCGTGATGACGCGCGAGACGAGGGCTGCGATCGACGGCCCGGGGGAACCGGATGCCACCAAGAGCGCGCCGGCGAAGATGAGAAGCGAGGTGAGATCCATGTCGTCCTCCGGATGCTGCTATAGCGCATGTGGCGGAGCGCCGGAAGGCGGCGATGCCTGCCGGGCTACACCGTCGCCTCTATCGGCTCGGCAAGCTTGGGGTTGGAGCGCGCCGCGACGAGGCAGCCGGCGATGATGAGCGAGGCGCCGGCCACTGTCGTCCAGGAGACGATCTCGCCGAAGAAGAACCAGCCGAGCGCGATGGCCCAGACGAAGGCGGTGTATTCCGTCGGGATAAGCGACTGGGCCTCGGCCCGGCCATAGGCCCAGCTCATCAGCAATTGCCCGGAGAGCGACAGGGCGGTGATGCCGGCGATCGGCAACCACAGGTCCCGCGGCAGCGCTACCGCCAGCCAGGGGGCGGCGAGGCACATCAGGAACGCGAGCGACAGGTTCTGAAAGAAGGAGACCTCGATCGGCCGGGCGACAAGCGCCTGCCGGCGCATCAGCACGAGGTTGTAGGCGTAGAACACCGTCGAGAACAGCACCGCCCCCGTCCCCGCCAGTGCCGCCTCTGTATAGGCCGACCGGCCGAACTGTCCCGCCATGATGATCACGACTCCCGCGGTCCCGGCGACCGAGCCCCAGATTGCCTGCCGCCGGATCTGCTCGCCCAGCATCAGCGCCGCCAGGAACAGCGCGATCAGCGGCGCGACGAAACTGAGCGCGATCGCCTCGGCCAGCGGAAGCCGCGCGAGGCCCCAGAAAAAGGAGATCAGCACGATGGCGATCACCGCCGCGCGCAGGGCATGCAGCCGAAGCACGGCCGGGCTCGGCCGCGTCCGCGCACCGGCAGCCCAGGCACTGCCTGCGATCACGGTCGCGAACAGACTGCGCCACAGCACGGTATTGTAGACCCCGATCGCGATCACGAGGCCTTTCATAACCGCGTCCATGGCCGACAGCAGGAAGATCGCGAAGGTGCAGACCAGCACCGGGATCAGCGCGGAGACGGCGGCGGGCGGTTTGGCTGAGGTCACGGGCTGCGCTCACGAAACGGGGTCGAGCGGCGTTAGCCCGGTTCGGCGGCCGTCACCAGATGGCAGCGCCATCGAGCGGGCAGGCCAGCCGAGGATCGGCCTGCGCCTGTTGCGAAGCGGCGCCGCACCTTTCGACCCGCGCCCGCGAGGCGGGGCGCGGCGGGAGGCGTGGCGGCGGCTTACGCCGCGCCGGCGACCTTGGCCGACTTCTCGAAGCGCTTGCGGTCGTTCGGGTCGAGATAGAGCTTGCGCAGGCGGATCGACTTCGGCGTCACCTCGACCAGCTCGTCGTCCTGGATCCAGGCGAGCGCGCGTTCGAGCGTCATGCGGATCGGCGGGGTGAGCTTGACGGCCTCATCCTTGCCGGCGGCGCGGATGTTGGTCAGCTTCTTGCCCTTGAGCACGTTGACCTCGAGGTCGTTGTCACGGCTGTGGATGCCGATGATCATGCCCTGGTAGACCTTGACGCCTGCGTCGATGACCATCGGGCCGCGGTCCTCCAGGTTCCACATCGCATAGGCAACCGACTCGCCCTGCTCGTTGGAAATCAGCACGCCGTTGGTGCGGCCTGGCAGTTCGCCCTTGTACGGCTGGTAGGCGTGGAACAGCCGGTTCATCACCGCCGTGCCGCGCGTGTCGGTCAAAAGCTCCGACTGGTAGCCGATCAGGCCGCGCGTCGGGGCGTGGAAGACGAGGCGCTGGCGGTTGCCGCCGGAGGGGCGCAGCTCGACCATCTCGGCCTTGCGCTCGCTCATCTTCTGCACGACGACGCCGGCATGTTCCTCGTCGACGTCGATGACGACTTCCTCGACAGGCTCGAGCAGGTTGCCATGCTCATCCTTCTGCATGACGACGCGCGGACGCGACACGGCGAGCTCGAAGCCCTCGCGGCGCATCGTCTCGATCAGCACCGCGAGCTGCAATTCGCCGCGGCCGGAGACGTAGAAGGAATCCTTGTCGGCCGATTCCTCGATCTTCAGTGCCACATTGCCTTCCGCCTCGCGCAGCAGGCGGTCGCGGATGACGCGGCTCGTCACCTTGTCGCCTTCGGTGCCGGCGAGAGGGCTGTCGTTGACGAGGAACGACATGGTGACCGTCGGCGGATCGATCGGCTGCGCATGCAGCGGCTCGGTCACGGACGGATCGCAGAACGTATCGGCGACGGTGCCCTTGGACAGGCCCGCGATGGCGACGATGTCGCCCGCCTGCGCTTCATCGATCGGCTGGCGCTCCAGGCCGCGGAAGGCGAGGATCTTCGAGATGCGGCCGGTCTCGACCAGCGACCCGTCATTGGCGAGCACCTTGACCGGCTGGTTGGACTTCAGCGTGCCGGATTCGATGCGGCCCGTGATGATGCGACCGAGGAAGGGGTTGGCCTCCAAAAGCGTGCCGATCATCCGGAACGGACCGGGATGGACGGTCGGAGCAGGCACGTGCTTGACGATTAGGTCGAACAGGGGCGCGAGTTTCTGGTCCTTCGGGCCTTCGGGGTTCTCGGAGACCCAGCCGTCGCGGCCCGAACCGTAGAGGATCGGGAAGTCGAGCTGCTCGTCGGTGGCGTCGAGCGCGGCGAACAGGTCGAACACCTCGTTGACGACCTCGACATGGCGGGCGTCGGGGCGGTCGATCTTGTTGATCACCACGATCGGCTTCAGGCCGACCTTCAGCGCCTTGCCGACGACGAACTTGGTCTGCGGCATCGGGCCTTCGGCCGCGTCGACCAGCACGATCGCCGAATCCACCATCGACAGGATACGCTCCACCTCGCCGCCGAAATCGGCGTGGCCGGGGGTGTCGACGATGTTGATGCGGTAGTCCTTCCAGTCGACCGAGGTCGCCTTGGCAAGGATGGTGATGCCGCGCTCCTTCTCCAGGTCGTTCGAGTCCATCGCGCGCTCGGCGACGCGCTGGTTCTCGCGGAACGAGCCGGCCTGTTTCAGAAGTTCGTCGACCAGCGTGGTCTTGCCATGGTCGACGTGCGCGATGATCGCGATATTGCGGAGGTTCATGATGCGTCCAGGGAAACGAGGGCGGGCCGACACTTGAGGCCGGCCGATGTTGGCCGCGCTCATACAGGTTTTTTCGCAGATGCGAAAGGGGGACGCCATTGTCGCGTGATCGTTGAACAGTCCGTGCTGAGATACGGCTATGAAGCCGCTGCCGCTGCGACCTATACTTGCCTCAACGAGAGCGCCTTGTGGCGCCGAAAAAGGGGAAACGGCCATGCAGAAGCTGCAGTCGCAGGGCGTGCATCATATCACGCTGACCGGCGCCGACCGGCAGACGTCGATCGATTTCTGGGAAGGCGTGCTCGGCATGCCCTTCGTGTTCGAACAGCCCAACCTCGACAGGGCGAGCGAGAGCCATCTCTACTTCGATCCGGGCGACGGACGGTTGATCACGATCTTCACGGACGAGGGACGCAAGCCCGATCCGCGCCGCACGCCCACCGAACCCGGCTGCGTGCACCACATCGCCTTCTCGGTCTCGCGGGTGACATTCCTGCAGGCGATTTCGCGGCTCGACGCCCGCGGCATCCGCCATAGCGGGGTCAAGGACCGCGGCTTCATGGATTCGATCTACTTCACCGATCCGCTCGGCCTGCTGATCGAACTGGCCTCCTACCGTTTCGATCCGCCCGCCGGCTTCACCCATGCCGACGTCCTGTTCGAGGCGCACCATATCCGCATCGCGAAGGGAGACTACAACATCGCCGAGCCGCACCTTGCCGATGCGATCGAGAAGCTGATGGAGCGCTCGCGCGCATCGCTCTCGGCCGACCGCTCGCCGAAGAACCCCTACTGAACCGCCAAGAACACCATCCAAGAGGGAGGGAACCCATGACCATCAAGCTGAAAGTCCTGAAGCCCAGCGTCAACAACATGTCGGTGCGCGTCTTCGTGCGCGCCGCCGGCCTCGACTTCGAGGAGAGCGACGTCTACGGCGCCACCCGCACGCCGGAATTCCTGGCGCGCAACCCGGCTCACATGACCCCGATGATCGAGGAGGCCGGCCTGCCCAAGGGCGTGATGTGGGAGAGCTGCGCCATCATGCAGTATCTCTCCAACAAGCACCACCTCGAGAAGTTCTACCCGACCGATCCGGCCAAGCGCGCGATGGTGGACAGCGCGATGTTCTATCTGATCGGCACGCTCTATCCGTACGTGGCACGCGCGACCTATCCGACGCTGAAGTTCCCGCAATACCCGGGCGAAGTCGGTGCTTCCTCAGCCGACGACGAGGCTAAGAAGGCTGCCGCCAAGGCCGCGACGGACGCGCTGGCCGAGCCGCTCGAGGTCTTCCGCTCGTTCTACATCGACGACAAGCCGTTCATCGGCGGGGACCATGCCTCGATCGCCGACATCCGCCTCGCTGCCACGCTCGAATTCCTCGCCGCGATCGACTACCCGCTGCCGGCATGGGCGAAGAGCTACATCGCCCGCATGGAGAAGGATCTGGGCGCCGCCTATTCCGAGCCGGCGGCGGACGTGCGCGGCTATATCGGCTGGGTCAGGTCACAGTAGGACAACGGGCCTATCGGCCCTCTTGCTCCCCGGCGCGGACGTGGCGCCGGGGCGGCAATCGCGGGGCGGAGTAGGTCAGCCGCCCACCTCGATGCCATGCCGTTCCACCACCTCGGGCTGGATCATGCGAGCGTGGTGCGCGAGCAGCACGATATCGGCATCGAGGCCCCATCCATGCGCCAGCGCGGCGTCGACGCGGCGCATCGCATCGGCGGCGGCCGTGTCGCCATTGGCCTGCGCGAAGGCGCCGGCCCCCAGCGCGCAGTAGGCGAAAAGCGCAGCCGCTGCCGCATAGGAGTGCAGCGGCGGCTCACTCTCGCCGTGGCGGTCCTTGAGCAGGTTGACCAGCGCGAGCTTGACGCCATCCGGCACCAGCGCCGGATGCAGGTCGCAGGCGCGCAGCGCCCCGTCGAGGCTGCGCAGATCCTCCGAGCGCCCGAACCGGCCCATGAATCCGAACGACGATCCGCGTCTTGCCATCGATCCTCCCGAGCGCCTGCCGCCCTTTCGTCACGGATATGGGTAGTCTAACCTTCGGCTCCAAATCAGCGGGGGAAGCATTTCTTGATCACCGTCATCGGTTCCATCAATCTCGACCTGATCGCGACCGTCGGACGCCTGCCGTCACCGGGCGAGACGGTGCCGGGCACCGGGTTCCGCTCGGCGCCGGGTGGCAAGGGCGCGAACCAGGCGCTGGCGGCGCGGCGCGCCGGTTCGGCGGTGCGGATGGTCGGAGCTGTCGGCAGGGACGCGTTCGCCGCCGAAGCGCTGGCGCTGCTGAAGGACGGCGGTGTCGACCTGTCGCTCGTCGTCGAGACCGGTGCGCCGACCGGCACCGCGCTGATCCTGGTCGGCGGCGACGGCGAGAACATGATCGCGGTCGTGCCGGGCGCCAACGGCGAGGTCGGGACGGCGGCGCTGAACGGGCTTTCGCTCGCCCAAGGCGAACACGTCCTCCTTCAGCATGAGATTCCCCTCGAAACCGTCGCCGCGGCGCTGAAAGCCGCGCGCGCCGCCGGCGCGGTTTCGATCCTGAATACCGCACCGTTCCGCGCGGAAGCGGCGGGCCTTGTCGCCGACGCCGACTATCTCGTCGCCAACGAGACGGAGTTCGACCTCTATGCCAAGGAACTGGCGCTTTCTGGCGTCTCACGGGAGAAGAGGATGGAGGCCTACGTGGGCAGGACCGGCCGCACGGTGATCGTCACGCTGGGGGCCGACGGCGTCGTCGCGGCCGGCCCGGCCGGCCCGCTTGCGATTCCCGCGATGAAGATCACCCCGGTCGACACGGTCGGCGCGGGCGACACGTTCTGCGGCTATCTCGGCGACGGGCTGGCGCGGGGTCTTTCGCTCGAGGCCGCGATCCGCCGTGCCTCGGTCGCCGGCTCGCTTGCCTGCCTCAAGCCCGGCGCGCAGCCGTCGATCCCGCTGGACGCGGAGGTCGCCGCGTGTCTGTGACGCCCGCCGTCCGCTTCGCCAGGCGCTTCTCCGGACTGCTGCCGCTGGTCATCGTCGCAGCCCTCTTCGCCGCACCGGTCATCATCTGGATCGTCAAGGACGACGGACCGGCCATCGTCACCGAACGGTTGAAGGCCCGGATCCTGTCCGTCGGCCCGGACGAGAAGGAGCGCCGGATCGTGGTCAGCCTGGAAGACGGGATGACGGTCGTGATCCGCACCGGCAAGGTGCCGGCGGACGCAAAACCCGGCGACGACATCGAGGTGCTGCGCTCCAAGCAGCCGACGGGCGAGATCGACTACGATCTCGACGGGTAAGTCGACGCGGACTGATTGAAACGGGGCGATGCCCCATTGAAAATCGCTGCCGGCCATCCGAAATCTACTTGCATATGGCTAGGATATCGTCCTCGGCGATTATCTGGGACTGGCTCCGCGAGAATGGGCGCGGCATCGTTTTATCGTTCCTGCTTTTCGCCGCGATTTCCACACCGTTCGTCTTGCTGCCGCGATACTCAGCCAGCCCCGTCATGTCTCGCGACGAGGTTGGCGGGACGGTGGTTTCGGTCGCCACCTATCCTGTCAATCCCAAGGTGGCCGTGGGACGCGGCTTTCACTACGAGTATCGGATACGTCTTGACGATGGACGCGTCGTGTCGACGAGCGGGCCGATCGCCAAGCCGCATCCGATTGGCGAGGTTGTGGTCCTCACGCAGTCGATCCACGAAAACGGGCTCGCCAGCTATCGCTTTATCGACTCGCCCAGCTACTGGTAGCTGCTACAGCCGCGCCAGCCGCTCCACGAGCAGGTCGAAGAAGCCGTCATGGTCGATTTCGCGCATCACCAGCGCGTTCTTCGGCCGCTTGGTCACCCCCCACCAGTCGATGACGGTCATGCCCATCGTCAGCTCCGAGCCGGTCTCCACCGCCACGTTGCATTCGCGTCCGGAGAAGAGTTCGGGCTTCAGGAGGTAGGCGATCACGCAGGGGTCGTGCAGCGGGCCGCCGTCGGAGCCGTATTTCTGCTCGTCGAAGCGCTCGAAGAACTCCAGCATCTGGGCGGTTGCGATGCCGACGCGGGTGCCGAGCTTGCGGAACTTCTCGACACGCGTCGCCTTGGTCAGCGCCTTGTGGGTGACGTCGAGCGGCATCATCACGATCGGCACGCCGGAATGCAGCACCACGTCGGCGGCCTGCGGGTCGACATAGATGTTGAACTCGGCCGACGGCGTCACGTTGCCGCCTTCGAAGAAGCCGCCGCCCATCAGCACGATCTGCTTGATGCGCTTCGCGATCTTCGGCTCGCGGATCAGCGCGAGCGCGATGTTGGTCAGCGGCCCGAGTGGGCAGAGGGTCACCGTGTGGGCGTCCTCCTTCATCAGGGTCTCGACGATGAAGTCGACCGCATATTGCTCCTGCAGCTTCATCTTCGGCTCGGGCAGGTCGGGGCCGTTGAGGCCGGTCTGGCCGTGCACTTCCTCGGCCGTCACCAGCGTGCGCGCCAGCGGGCGGATCGCACCCGCGAACACTTTCGTCTCCGGTTTGCCGGCCAGTTCGCAGATCTTGCGGGCGTTCTTTTCCGTCAACTTCAGGGGCACGTTACCGGCAACGGCCGTGATGCCGAGAATGTCGAGTTCGGGACTGGCAAGCGCGAGAAGGATCGCAACGGCGTCGTCCTGGCCGGGGTCCGTGTCGATGATGATCTTCTGCCTGTCTGCCATGCTATGCCTTCTCTTGTCCCTGGACGTCTTTGTGGCGCCTTGAACTGCGGCGCGGCGCGGACCATATCAGAGGCACGCGCCGGAATGCCATCCGGGTTCAGGCGCTTTTCACGTCGCTCACAAGAGGACATGACATGTCGCGCATGACGCCCTTCTCGAACCCGTTGATGCTGGGCTTCGAGGCCATGGAAAAGACCCTGGAGCGTGTCGCCAAATCCGGCGACGGCTATCCGCCCTACAATATCGAGCGGATCAGGACCGGCGAAGGCGGCTCGGAGCGGCTGCGTATCACGCTCGCGGTCGCGGGCTTCGCCGAAGCCGATCTCGACGTCTCGATCGAGGAAAACCAGCTCTGGGTCAGGGGCAGGCAGCAGGACGAGGAGCCGCGCGAGTTCCTTCACCGCGGAATCGCGGCGCGGCAGTTCCAGCGCACCTTCCTCCTCGCGGACGGAATGCGCGTGGTGGGAGCGGAGCTCAAGAACGGGCTTCTCGCCATCGACCTCGACCGGCCGGAACCCGAGCGGCTGGTACGAAAAATCAACATCTCGGTGAAAGACTGACCGGGTCGAACCGCATTGTGCGGAACCGGAAGCTCTAACGCGGGTTGGTCCGATGAAGGACGCCCGCCTTTAGGAGGCTGACATGACGAACGAAAAGATCAACATCACGCAGGCTGAGCTCGCCCATGTGGGCGAAGGCGCCGTCGCCTATCTCCGCGAAATGGGCAGCGATGAGCTCACGGCGCGTTTCCCGGGCATGCCCGAATTGGAGTCCGGACTGAAGCTGTGGGCGCTGTTTGCCGCCAACGGCCAGCCGATCCTTCTGAGCGACGCCCGTGACACGGCTCTCGCCGGCGCATTTCAGAACGACCTGACCCCGGTCAGCCTCCACTGAGCGGGGAAGCGGCTTCTCACGCGGCGTGGGAAGCCGGAGTTTCCGACAGGAAGGAATGGATGGCGGCCGGATCCGCCGTGGCGCGGATCTTGGCGACCGTGTCGCCATCCCTCAGCACTCTGGCGATGCGCGACAGCGCCTTCAGATGATCCGCTCCCGCGCCCTCGGGCGCCAGGAGGAGGAAGACCAGGTCGACGGGCTGGTCGTCGAGCGCCTCGAATTCCACGGGCTGCTCGAGGCGGGCAAAAAGCCCGGTGATCTTCTTAACTCCGGCGAGCTTGCCGTGCGGAATGGCGATGCCGTTGCCGACGCCGGTCGAGCCGAGCCGCTCCCGCTGCAGGATCGTGTCGAACACTTCCCGCTCGGGCAGGCCGGTCATTTCGGCGGCTCGTTCGGCCAGCAGCTGCAACAGCTGCTTCTTCGAATTCGCTCGCAGCGATGGCATGATCGCCTTCTGGTCGATCAGGTCGCTCAGGTCCATTGTTCTTCCCCTGCTTCCGCTTCGGGCTGCCGCGAAAAACGCACCTTCGGCCCGGGAGAGCGCGTGGATTAGGTGCCGCGGTTCTGCAGCGACGGGTCGATCCAGCCGATGTTTCCGTCCGGCCGGCGGTAGACGATATTCAACTGGTCGCTTCCGGAATTGCGGAAAACGAAGACGGGACTGTCCTTGGCGTCGAGTTCGATCACTGCCGAAGCCACCGACATGGCACGCAGGGAAAGCACGCTTTCGGCGACGATGGCGGGAGCGTAATCGGCGGGGATTTCCTCGTCCTCGTCGGGCAGCGCTTCCATGACGCGATACGACATGTCGATCGATTCGCCGTTCGTGCTGCCGGCACTGTGGGACTTGAGCCGGCGATTGTAGCGGCGCAGGCGCTTCTCGATCCGCTCGGCCGCCGCATCGAAGGCGGGAACGGGATCCTGCCCCTGGCCGGTCGCCTGGAGGGTAAGGCCGGTGTCGAGATGGATCACGCAGTCCGCGTCAAACCGCGATCCCTGCTTCTCGACCGTCACATGTCCGGAAAACCCGCCGTCGAAATATTTGGCAACCGCGTCTCTGATCCGTTCCTGGATGCGCCCGCGGAACGCATCGCCGATTTCCATCTGTTTGCCCGAAATTCTCAGGTTCATTGAGAACTGACCTCTTCTGACCGGTTTCGAACTGGAGGAATCTTATACCTGTGGCAGCGGCGCACAAGGTTCGTTCGGCTCTTTCGGCCGGAGTTCGACATTAGGTCCCGCATTGGGCCGGATCGCTTTCTGCTCGGCGCAGTGCCCGGAACCGGCCACCCGTTCCATGCGGCCGGGCTTCTAGACACTCCCTTTCCGGATGTCAACGAAGTGCCGAGCGTCTGGTTGCCTTCGCGACGGCGCGGAAGCCGTCAGGCGCTCGCGTGCGCCATCGCACGCTTTTCCCGCCGGCGCTGGACGGAGGACGGAATGTTCATGCCCTCCCGGTATTTGGCGACCGTCCGGCGGGCGATGTCGATGCCGGTTTTCCTCAGGATATCCACAATCGCGTCGTCGGAGAGGACGTCGGCCGATTTCTCCTGGTCGATCAGGCTGCGGATGCGGTGACGCACCGCCTCGGAGGAATGCGCATCGCCGCCCTCGGCCGAAGCGATGGATGCCGTGAAGAAGTAGCGCAGTTCGAAGACGCCGCGCGGGGTCAGCATGTATTTGTTCGAGGTGACCCGCGAGACGGTCGATTCGTGCATGCCGATCGCATCCGCCACGGTCCTCAGGTTCAATGGCCGCAGATGGCTGACGCCATGCAGCAGGAAGCCATCCTGCTGCCGCACGATCTCGGCCGTCACCTTGAGGATCGTCTTGGCGCGCTGGTCGAGGCTGCGGGTCAGCCAATTGGCGCTTTGCAGGCACTCGGCGAGGAAGTCCTTGTCGCCGACGCTCTTCGCAACCGCGTTCACCCGCGTGTAGTAGGCCTGGTCGACGAGAACGCGCGGAAGCGTCTCCGGGTTGAGCTCGATCGCCCAGCTGCCGTCGGGGGCCGCCTTGACGATGACGTCGGCCACGATGCTGGTCGTCGGCCCCGTGGCGAAGGCCAGACCCGGCTTCGGATCGAGCGCCCGAATCTCCGCCAGCATGTCGATCAGGTCTTCCTCGTCGACGCCGCAGATGCGGCGCAGCGTGTGGAAGTCGCGCCGCGCGAGGAGCTCCAGATGTGCGACGAGCTTCTCCATCGCCGGATCGAAGCGATCCCTGGCGCGGAACTGCAGCGCCAGACACTCGGCGAGGTCGCGCGCGAAAATGCCGACCGGATCGAACGTCTGGCAGGTTTTCAGGACGCGCCCGACCGCGGCGGCGGAGGTGCCGAGCCGTTCGGCCGTCTCGGCGATCTCTCCGCGAAAATAGCCGGCTTCGTCGAGGGAATCCGCCAGATCGGCGGCGATCAGCCGCTCTGCCGGATCGGCAAAGGCGAAGGAAATCTGCTCGGTGACGTGGTCACGCAGCGTCACCGGGTGGGCGGCGACCGTATCGAAGTCGAAACTCTCGCCGGGGGGAAGCTTGCCGCCGGCATTGGATTTCCACTGCGCCGCGAGGTCCGGACCCAGACGGTCCGTCATCCCGGGCTCGTCGGGGAAGACGTTTTCCAGCGTGCTGTCGAGCTTGTCGGAAATGCTCTCGGCGCTCCACTCGAGCTCCGGCTCGAGCCAATCCGAAGAAGCCTCTTCCGAAGCCGGCGGCGGTTCAGGTGCCTCCTCGCCTCCGGAGCCTTCGTCCGGACTGCGCTCCAGCAGGGGATTGCGCTCGATCTCCTCGTCGATGAAGCGTTCCAGCTCGGTGTGCGTGTACTGCAGCAGGCGAATCGACTGCATCAGCTGCGGCGTCATCACGAGCGCCTGCGACTGCCGCATCTGAAGCTTGGCTGCTAACGCCATCTACCGGACTCGACCCCACCCGGCCCGAGCCCGACACTTCGCCCGGCTCAGGCTTGCCGGGCAATGAAACTGGCCCGGCTCTTGCTTGTCAAGGCTAGCAGGCCGGCGTTCCTAAAGGGTAAAGCCTTCGCCGAGGTAGAGACGGCGCACATCCGGGTTGTTGATGATGTCGGAAGCGCGACCGTGGGTCAGCACTTCGCCCGCGTGCAGGATATAGGCGCGGTCGATCAGACCCAGCGTCTCGCGGACATTGTGATCGGTGATCAGCACGCCGATGCCGCGGCTGGTGAGATGCCGCACGAGCTGCTGGATGTCGGCGACCGCGATCGGGTCGATGCCGGCGAAGGGCTCGTCGAGCAGCATGAAGTTCGGGCGGCTGGCGAGCGCGCGGGCGATTTCCAGGCGCCTGCGCTCGCCGCCGGACAGCGCGATCGACGGCGATTTGCGCAGGTGCGAGATGTGGAATTCCTCGAGCAGGGCGTCGAGCGACCGTTCGCGCTCGGTCTTGTCCTTCTCGACGACTTCCAGCACGGCGCGGATGTTGTTCTCGACCGAGAGGCCGCGGAAGATCGATGCCTCCTGCGGCAGGTAGCCGATGCCGAGCCGCGCACGGCGGTACATCGGCATGCTCGTGACGTCGAAACCGTCGAGCTCGATCGTGCCCTTGTCGACCGGAACGAGGCCCGTGACCATGTAGAAGCAGGTGGTCTTGCCGGCGCCGTTGGGGCCGAGGAGACCGACGGCTTCGCCGGCGCGCACGCCGATCGACACGCCGCGCACGACGTCGCGGCCCTTGTAGCTCTTTGTCAGGCCGCGGGCGATGAGCGTGCCCTTGGCGCGGGCCTTGTCGGCGGCGCCTGCCGGACGCGGCTCGGCGGCGGCCTTCATGCCCTTTCTGGGGTCCGGCATCGAATTCAAGCGCTACTGACCCTGCTTCTGGGGCGAGAGCAGCATCTTTACCCGTCCGGAGCCCTTGCCGCAGCCGTCCAGCTTGGCGGCGCCCGTCTTCATCTCGACGGTGAGCTTGCAGCCGACGATGACGTTCTGGCCTTCGGTCAGAACGACCTCCTCGCCTGTGAGGGTCATGATCTCGGTTCCCATGTCGAACGTTCCGCGATCGCCGGTGGCGACCTGGGTCTTCGATTTCACGTAGACCTTTCCGTCGACTTCCATCCGCTCGATATTGCCGCCGCCGGGCATGGCAGCCGACGCGGTGTCCGCGCCTTCCTTCTTCTTGTAGTGGACGGTCATCTTGCCGGACTTCAAGAGCGTGTCGCCCTGCACGACGCTGACATTCCCGGTGAAGACGGCGACGCTGTCTGCGTCGCGCACCTCGAGCTTGTCGCTCTCGATCTGGATCGGCTTATCGCCCTGGAGCTGAAGGCCGGTGAAGCTGCTGCTCCGCTCCTGCGCCACCGCTGCCGTCGCCAGCAGGGCAAGACCGACGCAGAGGCCGGCGGAAATCCTAATTGACCGCATTGCTGCCCCCGCTCGCCGTCTTGTCCTGAGATTTGCCTGGTTCGATGTCGACGCGGACGCGATTCTCGAACACGATCACGCGGCCGTTGTCGGCCATGTTCATCGAAAGCGCGGTGATCCTCGATCCGTTGAGCAGGATCTCGACGGGGTCGCCCGTCGACATCGACCCGGCATTCATGTCGATGTTGGCCGAGTTCAGCTTGGCCGTCATGCCGTCCGTGGTCGTCACGGTCATCGGGCTGTCGAACACCAGCGTGTTCTTCGCGTTGTCGTAGACGCCGCTCTTGGCGACGACCTTGGCGGAGTTCTTCGGATCGACCGGCAGCTTGGCGTCGATGCCTTCGAGCCGGACCATGTTCGTATCCTTGAGGTCCTGCACCGCACGCAGCGCCGTCATCGTATAGGGCAACTTGTCCTTGGTGAAACCGTCGAGCTTCGGATTCGCCATCACCAGCTTGCCGTCGCTGATGCCGGCACCCTCGATGCTTATCCCTGCAACGGTAGGTATCGAGACATAGGACCAGCCGACAAAGCCGATCACGCCGGCGACGGCAAGGCCCGGCAACCAGACCTTGAGCCACCGCACGCGGCGCGAATGACGCTGTGCGCGGACGAACGCATCGTCGGTGCGCGAGCCCGGTAGAACGGGCCGCGTCTGGGCACTGTCGATGCCTGTCGTCCTCGCTGCCGTCATGCCGTGGGTGATACTCCGGGTCTGCCTGATTGTGCATCGCAACAACGCACATGGAAATAGGTCCGCTTTCCGGCGGCGGAGCCCCAACTGCCGGTTACATCCCAATATGGTTATTTTTGGATAAAAGGACAGGGGCTGGCGGGCCGAAACACAGGCACGCGGGCAATATTGTGCAGCGCGGCAAGACGTTACAGCCAGATGTTCAGGGTGGCGGCGCGCTCCGCCATGCTCTAGAAACGGTGAGCCGACGAGACCGCAAATCGCCAGGAGCGAAACCAGATATGGCGCCGAGAGCCGACGAGATGATTGACCGCCGCCGCCTGCGGCGCAAGCTGACGTTCTGGCGAGTCGCCGCGATTCTCGTGGCGGCCGTCGCGATTGCCGCAACGACCGGCTGGGCCATGCGCGACAGCCTCGGCGGCGTGGCCGCCGCCCATATCGCCAAGGTGAGGATCGAAGGGACGATCACCGAGGACGAGGAACTGCTCAAGCGGCTGAAGGACGTCACCGAGTCCGATTCGGTGAAGGGGGTGATCCTGTCGATCGATTCGCCGGGAGGCACGACCGCCGGCGGCGAGGCGATCTTCGAAGCCGTTCGCAAGCTCGCCGCGGCCAAGCCGACGGTCGCCCAGGTCGGCACGCTCGCCGCCTCGGCCGGCTACATGATCGCGAGCGCCTCCGACCACATCGTGGCGCGCCAGTCCTCCATCGTGGGATCGATCGGCGTCCTGATCCAGTTCCCGAACTTCAGCGGCCTCATGGACAAGATCGGCATCACGCTCGACGAGGTGAAATCCTCGCCGCTGAAGGCCGAGCCTTCGCCTTTCAACGTCACGACTGACGAGGAGAAGGCAATGCTGCGGTCGATGATCATGGATTCGTATGAATGGTTCGTCGGCCTGGTCGACGATCGGCGGCCGCTGACGCGCGCCGAAGTGCTGGCGCTGGCCGACGGGTCGATCTTCACCGGGCGCCAGGCGCTTGCGAGGAAGCTGGTCGACGAACTCGGCGGCGAGGAAAAGGCCAAGGACTGGCTGGTCACCAAGGGGGTCGACGCCAAGCTCGACATCGTCGAATGGAAGCCGCGCAAGTCGACAGCCGACTTCTTCCTGTCGAGTGCGATGGGCCAGCGCGTGGCCGCCTTCCTCGGCTTTCCGGGTCTCGACGCGGACCTCCTGAAGAAGATCGGCGCCGACCGCATCTTTCTTGACGGTATGCTGTCGCTCTGGCACCCTGATATGGCGACCGTCCCGGACTAAGTGACGGATTTTCAAGCATCGTTCCTTTGCAGTCATGAGTTTTTCGAAGGGGGAAGCAGTCGCATGATCAAGTCCGAACTGGTTCAGCTTATCGCCAACCGCAACCCGCACCTCTTCCTGCGCGACGTCGAGAACATCGTGAATGCGATCTTCGAGGAGATCACCGATTCGCTCGCGGCCGGTAACCGGGTCGAACTGCGCGGCTTCGGCGCGTTTTCGGTCAAGAACCGGCCCGCGCGCACCGGCCGCAACCCGCGTACCGGCGAATCCGTCGAGGTCGAGGAAAAATGGGTCCCGTTCTTCAAGACGGGGAAGGAGTTGCGCGAGCGTCTCAACATCGAGGATTGACGCCGGCGACCCCGCTGTTATGTCAGGCAAACTATGCTGAACCGCGTCCTCATCGTCGTCGTCCTGGTGCCGCTCGCGGTCATCCTCATTGCGCTCGCGGTCGCCAACCGCATGCCGGTGGCCTTCACGCTTGACCCGTTCAATCCGGGCAATCCGGCTCTGACCCTTCAGCTTCCGCTGTTCGTGATGCTCTTCCTCGCGCTCGGCCTCGGCCTGGTCCTCGGCAGTTTCGCGACGTGGTGGAAACAGGGCCGCTACCGGAAGGAGGCGCGCAACAAATCCCGGGAAGTGCAGTCGCTGATCCAGGAGATCGGCCAGCGCAAGCCCGCACCTCCGGCGCCTGCTCCCCAGCCTGCCGGCAGCGCGCTTCCCGCGACGCGCCATTGAGCCTCGCTCGCAAGGCCTGCCCATGCGCATGATTTCGGCCGCAGACGTCGACCGCGTGCTCGACTTCGCAGCACTTGTCGAGACGCTCCGCACGGCGTTTCGCGACGGCGCGGTGCAGCCGGTTCGCCACCATCACACGATCGAACGGCCGGACGGGGCTGCGTCGACCCTGCTTCTGATGCCCGCCTGGAACGATCTGGTGCGCGCCGGCACGTCGGACGGCGGCCATGTCGGCGTGAAGATCGTCACCGTCTCCCCCGACAACAACGCGATCGGCAAGCCGGCGGTGATGGGCCTCTACCTCCTGCTCGACGCCCGCACAGGCGAACCCCAGGCCCTGATCGACGGTCCGAGGCTGACGCAATGGCGCACCGCCTGCGCCTCCGCGCTTGCCGCGACCTATCTCGCCCGCGAGGACGCGTCGAAACTGCTGATCATTGGCGCCGGCGCTCTTTCCCGCTTTCTCGCCAATGCCCATTCCGCCGTCCGGCCGATCTCGGAGATCCGGATCTGGAACCGCACCGCCGCCAACGCGGAAGCCGCCGCCGCCGATCTGCGCCGGTCGGGGCTGAACGCGTCGGTCGCCGCCGACCTCGACGAGGCGCTCGGCTGGGCCGACATCGTCTCTGCGGCCACGATCTCCAGCCAGCCCCTGGTGAAGGGCGCACTCCTCTCGCCGGGCGCCCATGTCGATCTCGTCGGAGGATTCACGCCGACGATGCGCGAGGCGGACGACGAGACGATCTGCCGCGCCCGGGTCCATGTCGACACACGTGCCAGCGCGACGAAGGAAGCCGGCGACATCGTCCAGCCGCTCGCCTCCGGCGTGCTGACGAACGACGCGATCGTCGCCGACCTGCACGAACTCGCCCGCGGCGAGAAGCCGGGGCGCGGGTCGCCGGACGAGATCACGCTGTTCAAGTCCGTGGGCGCGGCGCTCGAAGACCTCGCGGCGGGAATCGCCGTCTACGAGAACATCGCCCGGGCGTGACAACCACGCCGCCTTTCCGGCGCCGCCGGTTGCGGCCCCACCCATGCTGTGGCAGAAGCCGCGAACGCTCAAGGGTGATGGAACAGGCTTGAAACCGCCGCGCGACAAACGTCGGCCTCCGAAGGCAAGACCGGGCCAGCCGGCGCAGGCGGCGTTCCGCCCGCTGCCGGGTGGCGCCGCACCGCGCGCCCGATCGGCCGAGGCCGCAGCGCCGAAGCAGGCGCCTGCCCACGCTCCGGCCTCGCCGCGTCAGCCGGTGCCTCGCCGGACGGGCGCCCTGCCGGCGGAGAACCTGCCGCTCATCCTCGAAGTCCTGCCGAACGCCGACTACGCGCTTCTCGATTCCGGCGACGGCGAGAAGCTGGAGCAATACGGGCCGTACAGGATCGTCCGCCCGGAAGGCCAGGCGATCTGGCGCCGCGCGCTGCCGGAACGCGACTGGGCGAATGTCGATGCCGTCTTCACCGGCGATACCGACGAGGAAGGCATCGGCCGCTGGCGCTTTCCGCGACAGCCGCTCGGCGAGACCTGGCCGATGACCTATGACGGCCTGTCCTATCTCGGCCGCTTCACCTCCTTCCGCCATGTCGGGGTGTTTCCCGAACAGGCGCCCCACTGGAACCACATGGAGGGCGTGATCCGCGCCGCGAACCGGCCGGTGAAGGTGCTGAACCTGTTCGGCTATACCGGCCTCGCCTCGCTGGTGGCCGCGCGTGCCGGCGCCGAGGTGACCCATGTCGACGCCTCGAAGAAGGCGATCGGCTGGGCGCGCGAGAACCAGGAACTGGCGCGCCTGTCGGACAAGCCGATCCGCTGGATCTGCGACGACGCGATGAAATTCGTCGAGCGCGAGGCGCGCCGCGACAGCCGCTACGACCTGATCCTGTTCGACCCGCCGGCCTATGGCCGCGGTCCGAAGGGGGAAGTCTGGCAATTGTTCGAGGACCTGCCGGCGATGGCCGACCTCTGCCGCGGGATCCTGACGCCGAAGCCGCTTGCGGTGGTGCTCACCGCCTATTCGATCCGCGCCTCGTTCTTTGCCATCCACGCGCTGATGCGCGACACGTTCGCCGGCATGGGCGGCAGGGTCGAATCCGGCGAGCTGATCATCCGGGAGAAATCGGCGGGCCGCGCGCTCTCGACCTCCCTCTTCTCGCGATGGGTGGCCAAATGACCGAGCGTCGCGCCGTCGGGCAGGTGAAGGAGGTGACGAGCCTCGCCAACCCGATCGTCAAGGACATCAAGTCGCTGGCGATGAAGAAATTCCGCGACCAGCGCAACGCCTTCATGGCCGAGGGGCTGAAGCTCGTCATCGACGCGCTCGACCTCGGCTGGACCATCGAGACGCTGGTCTTCGCCAAATCCGCCAAGGGCAATCCGGCTGTCGAGAAGGTCGCCGCGCGCACGGTAGCGTCGGGCGGCCTGGTGCTGGAAGTGACGGAAAAGGTGCTGGCCGCCATCACCCGGCGGGACAATCCGCAGATGGTGGTGGGCGTCTTCCACCAGCGCTGGAAACCGCTGGCCGACGTGCGCCCCGGCGCCGGAGATGTCTGGGTCGCGCTCGACCGGGTACGCGATCCGGGCAATCTCGGCACGGTGATCCGCACCGCCGACGCGGTCGGCGCAAAGGGGGTCATCCTGGTCGGCGACACGACCGATCCGTTCGCGGTGGAGACGGTACGCGCGACGATGGGATCGGTGTTCGCGGTTCCCGTCGCCAAGGCGAGCGAGCAGGAGTTCCTCGCCTGGCGCAAGGGCTTTAGCGGCCTGCTCGTCGGCACCCATCTCAAGGGCGCGGTCGACTACCGGACCGTTCCCTATGCCGGCAAGCCGGTGGTCCTCCTGATGGGCAATGAGCAGCAGGGCCTGCCCGACAATCTCGCCGCCGCCTGCGACAAACTGGTGCTGATCCCGCAGGCGGGCCGGGCGGATTCGCTGAACCTCGCGGTGGCGACCGGCGTCATGCTGTTCGAGATCCGCCGCGACGCATTGAAGGTCGCGGCCCGCTGATGACGAAACGCAGCCTTGCCATCTACGGACTCATCGCGCTGGCCGCAGCCGCGCTGGACCAGTGGGTCAAGCAACTGGTCGTCGCCAACATGGAATTGCACGAGAGCATCGAGGTCATACCGATGCTGTCGCTCTATCACACCCGCAACACCGGCATCGCCTTCTCCTTCCTCTCCGGGTTCAGCGACACCGCGATGGTCGTGCTGACGGGCGCCGTCATGCTGTTCATCGGCTGGCTGGCGGTTCGCGCCGAACATCACCAGCATCTGGCGCGGGCGGGCTTCGCGCTGATCCTCGGCGGCGCGCTCGGCAACATCGTCGATCGGGCGACGCTGGGCTATGTCGTCGACTACATCCTGTTCCACACCGAGACCTGGTCCTTCGCCGTCTTCAATCTGGCCGACGCGTTCATCTCGGTCGGTGCGGCGATGGTGGTGCTGCAGGAGATTCTCGACTGGCGCGACCGGGACGACCCCGGCGGAAAGGACCCGTCGCCGGACGCTTGAATGTCCGGCCCCGAAGCCGCAAGAGTGTGACCTTATCCGGAGGAATTGCCGAATGACCGATCGTTTCAAAGCCATCCTCATCTCGCGCGACGAGGAGAAGCGGCAGTCCGTCGCGGTCACCGAACTGACCGAGGCCGATCTGATGGAGGGCGACGTGACCGTCGCCGTCGAAGCCTCGACGATGAACTACAAGGATGGCCTGGCGATCACCGGCAAGGCCCCGGTCGTGCGGCGCTTCCCGCTCGTTCCCGGCATCGACTTCGCCGGCACCGTCATCTCCTCCTCGCATCCCGACTGGACGGCAGGCGACAAGGTCATCCTCAACGGCTGGGGCACGGGCGAGACGCATCACGGCGCCTTTGCCGGCCGTTCGCGCGTCAAGGGCGACTGGCTGGTGCCGCTGCCCGAGGGCATGAGCGTCTTCGACGCCATGGCGGTCGGAACCGCCGGCTACACGGCGATGCTTGCCGTGATGGCTCTGGAACGACACGGCATAACGCCCGCCCGGGGGCCTGTCGTCGTCACCGGCGCCGCGGGCGGCGTCGGGTCGGTTGCGATCGCGCTCCTCTCGAAGCTCGGATATCATGTGATCGCCTCGACCGGACGGGTGTCCGAGGAGGCCTATCTGAAGGATCTCGGCGCCGCCGAGATCATCTCGCGGGAGGAGCTTTCCGGACCGGCAAAGCCGCTCGCCAAGGAGCGGTGGGCAGGCGGCGTGGATGCCGTCGGCAGCCATACGCTCGCCAACGTCCTGTCGATGACGTCCTACGGCGGCGCCATCGCGGCCTGCGGCCTGGCGCAGGGGATGGATCTGCCGACCAGCGTCGCCCCCTTCATCCTGCGCGGGGTTTCGCTGCTGGGCATCGACTCGGTCATGGCGCCCAAGGCGATGCGCCTGGAAGCGTGGCGGCGCATCGGGATCGACCTCGATCATGCCAAGCTTTCCGCCATCTCCACGAAGATCGGCTTCGACGGCATCATCGACGCCGCGAAGGCGATCGTCGACGGGCGCATCCGTGGCCGGGTCGTCATCGACATGGCCGGAGCCAAGTAGCTTTCGGCACAGGCTTTTTCGGGCCGCTCGCTAAAATCTTAGCGTTCGGCCCAAAGCTTTTTCCATCGCTGCCGGATTACGGTCCGGCCCATGACGGGTGACACGCACAAGAAGTCTGCCGAGCTTTCGCCGGGCCCGAACCCGCCGAAGGGCGCGAGCGGGCGTCTCGCTTTCAGGGTGCTGGTCACGATCAGCGTCTGCGTGACGCTGCTCGGCTTTCTCTCGCGGCTGACGGGTGCGCCGCTTTTCCTCGCCGTCGCGCTGGTCTGTACGGGGCTTATCGGCCTGGGCGCGGCGCGCTGGGCGGAGATGCAGCTAGCGCGCGCGAAAGCCAGGGAACTCGAAGCTGCCGCCCGAAACCACGCGGAAATCGAAACGCTCTCCGACCGCATGTGGGAGATGCAGGAGAGCGAAGAGCGTTTCCACGGACTGATCGACGCGCTCGGCGACCTCGTCGTGCACCGCGACCGCGCCGGCCGTCTCGTCTATGTGAATTCGGTCTTCGCATCGCTTTTCGGAACGAGCCCGCGAGAGCTCGCCGGCCGGACGCTGGCCGAACTCGGCATCGAGGTGGGGCTGGTGCCGGACGCGGCCTTTGCCGATGGCGAATGCCTGAGCTCGACGGACGTGCCGATCCATACCGGCGGCGGCACAAGATGGTTCTCCTGGATCGAACTGTCGGTGCGCGACAAGTCGAACGGCGCGGTCTCGCACCGCGCGATCGCCCGCGACATCACCGCGCGAAAGCGGGCCGAGAAATCGATGTCGGCCGCCAAGGCGCGCGCCGAGGAGGCGAGCCGCGCCAAGTCGCAGTTTCTCGCCACGGTAAGCCATGAGGTCCGCACGCCGATGAACGGCATCATGGGCATGGCCAAGCTGCTCGCAGACACGGAACTCACCGCGGAACAGCGCACCTATGTCGGCGCGGTCTCGACCTCGGCCGCCGCCCTGCTGGCGCTGATCGACGATCTGCTCGATTTCTCCAAGATCGAGGCTGGCCGCTTCGAGCTCGAGCCCCAGCCGATCTCGGTCCGCGAACTCGTCGAGAACGTCGTCGAGCTCCTCGCCGCGCGCGCCTATGGCAAGAATATCGGGCTGGGCTGCCATGTTTCGCCGGACGTGCCGGCGACGATCCTCGCCGATCCGGGCCGCCTGCGGCAGGTTGTGCTCAATCTCGTCGGCAATGCGATCAAATTCACGGACGACGGCGGTGTGCTGGTTTCGGTGACGGTCGCAGGAACCGGCGCCGCGCGGCGTATCGCCATTTCGGTGGCGGACACGGGTCCCGGCCTCAAACGGGAGGATTTCGAGCGGATCTTCCGCGAGTTCGAGCAGGCCGATGGGACATCGACGCGCCGACACGGCGGGGCCGGGCTCGGTCTTGCGATCTCGCGCCGTATCGCCGAGGCGATGGGCGGGCGGATCGCGGTCGACAGCACGGAGGGCGAGGGATCCGCCTTCACGCTGGAAGTGCCTGCTCCCGCCGCGACCGACGCGGCACCGCCGCAATCGCGCACGCTCGCCGGCTTCGGCGCGGTGATCGTCTCGCACAACATCATCGAGGCGGAAGCGATCGCCCTGACGGTTCGATCTCACGGCGGCTGGGCGGCGATCGCCCGCACGCCGGAGGAGGCGATCGAGCGCCTGCGCGACGGCGATGCTCGCGCCGTGCTGGTCGATGCCGCCCTCGAGGGCAGCGACGGGCGGGTCCTGGCCAGAATCCGCGCCGGCGTCGAACGCGAGCTCGCGGCACTGACATTGATTGCGCCGACCGACCGCGGCCGCCTCGCCGAGTTCCGTTCCAATGGCTACGAAACGTTCCTCGCACGGCCGGTCCGCGGCGAGACGCTGGTACGGTTGCTCCTCGAGCGCGAGACCGTTGTCTCCAGCGCACCCGGCGGAGCAACCGGGACCGTCGCCCGCCGCCGGGTCGGGAGTGGCCGGCTGAACGTGCTGCTCGCCGAGGACAACGAGATCAACGCGCTGCTTGCCCGCGTCGCGCTGCAGAAGGCCGGCCATCGCGTCGACGTCGTCACCAACGGCAAGGCCGCGGTCGACGCGATCGTCGAGAGCGCCGGCACGCACCGCTACGATGCAGTCCTCATGGATCTCCACATGCCGGTGATGGACGGTCTCGACGCGATCGCGATGATCCGGAAGTTCGAGGAGGGTAAGGGACTTCCGGCGATGCCGATCATGGTGCTCACCGCCGACAACCAGGAAGCCACCCGCCACGGCGTGCTCGCCCACGGCGCGTCCGGTTTCCTCACCAAGCCGCTCGACCCGGCACAACTCGTCGACGCGATCGAGGAGAAGGCGGCGGCCGCCTGAACCATCGCTCCCGTGCCGGGCCATCTTGTCGACACGGTCCCGTCATGCTCCTGTTGCACGACGCAACTATGCCGCTGGCGATGGTGGCATTCGGAGGTCAAGCGATGCACACGACGCTGGAGCGCGCGCGCACCACTTTTCCACTTTCCCTGGCGGCCACTCAGGCCGTCATCCCCGCGGGAGCTCTTCTCGGCCGCATCGGCCCGCTCGAGGTGCGGCTCGCCCGCAACTCCTCCGAGATCGCCGCGGCCCAGGAAGTGCGCTTCCGCGTCTTCTACGACGAACTGGGCGCCAAGCGCGATTTCGTCCATGAGCTCGAGGCGCGCGACGCCGACCGTTTCGACCAGATCTGCGACCATCTGGTCGTCTTCGACACGTCCATCGGCGGACCCGATCACAGGCAGATCGTGGGCACCTACCGTCTCCTGCGCCAGGAGGTGGCGGTGGATGGCGGCGGCTTCTACTCGTCCGGCGAATTCGAGATGGACGTACTCGTCGCCCGCCATCCCGGCCGCCGCTTCCTGGAGCTCGGCCGCTCCTGCGTCCTGCCCGAATACCGCACCAAGCGGACGGTCGAACTGCTCTGGCAGGGCGTGTGGGCCTATGCGCGGCGCCATCGCGTCGACGTCATGACCGGCTGTGCCTCCTTCCACGGCGTTATTCCCGCGGCTCATGCCGAGGCGCTCTCTTTCCTCGCTCACCACTGCCAGGCAGACGGCGAATGGCGCACGCGGGCGATCCCTTCGCGCTTCCACACGATGGACCTGATGCCGGTCGAGGCGGTGGACCCGAAGGCGGCGCTGCTGGCCATGCCGCCGCTGATCAAGGGCTATCTGAGGCTCGGCGCCCGTTTCGGCGAGGGTTGCGTTATCGACCGCGACTTCGCCACCACCGACGTGTTCGTGATCCTGCCGGTCGAGCGGATTGCCGAGCGCTACATCAACTATTACGGCGCCGACGCGACCCGCTTCGCCGCCTGACCGACAATGCTCCGAGGCAGTTGATCTGTGTCAAGGCGTCCCGGCCCGCCCGGGATAGGCATCTTCCATCCAACATATGGAGGAAGATGGATGCCCACCGAAACCGTGATCGTCGTCGCCGGCGTTCTTGCCGCCTTTGCCTTCTTCACCATCGCTCTGCTGTTCGTCGACATGACCTCGGCGGAAAAGTGATTCTCATCGAAGCGCGGCGTTCCCCTCCCTTATTCTCCCCGCGCTTCAAGCCGGCCATCCGCGCTCACCCCCGCGGGTGGCCGGTTGGCTTGTACGGAAGCACGCTTACGCGGTTGCGACGCCGCTACAACACCCGTCGCCCGTGGCGGTCGATGACAACCTCGCCGTCGTCCTTGGTGAAAGGGCCGATATCGGGGTTGGGCAGGATGTCGAGCACGGTTTCCGACGGCCGGCAGAGTTTCGTCCCGAGCGGCGTCACCACGATCGGCCGGTTGATCAGGATCGGATGTGCCAGCATCTGGTCGATCAGCTGGTCGTCGCTCCATGCCGGATCGGCAAGGCCGAGTTCCGCGTAGGGCGTGCCCTTCTCGCGCAGCAGCCCGCGCACGCCGATGCCCATCGCCGCGATCAGCTCGACCAGCTTCCCGCGCGATGGCGGGGTCTTGAGATACTCGATGACGACCGGCTCTTCGCCGGACTGGCGGATCATCGCCAGCGTGTTGCGCGAGGTGCCGCAATCGGGATTGTGGTAGATGGTGATCGTCATTCGGCGGGTCTCGTCTCGAGGGTCTTGCGCGGTTCGGCCAAAAGCCAGCCGGCGAACGGCATGGCCAGCACGGCGCCGGCGAGTTCTGCGGCGATGAAGCCCGGCAGGTCGGCCGGGCGGATGCCGGCGAACGTATCGGTGAAGGCGCGCGCGACCGCCACCGCCGGATTGGCGAACGAGGTCGAGGCGGTGAACCAGTAGGCGGCGGTGATGTAGAGCCCGACCAGCCAGGGGATCGCGTCGGACCTGAAGCGCAGGCCGGCAAGGATGGTGAAGACCAGCCCGAAGGCAGCGACCGCCTCGGCGAGCCACTGGGCCGACCCGGTCCTCACCGTCGCCGACGCCTGCCAGATCGGCAGCTCGAACATGGCGTGCGCCACGAGCGTGCCGGCGATGCCGCCGGCCACCTGGGCCGCCACATAGCCGACAGCGGCGTTCGCCTCGATCTCGCGACGCAGCGCGAAGACCAGCGTCACCGCCGGATTGAAATGCGCGCCGGACAGCGGGCCGAGAATGGTGATCAGCACGATCAGGATCGCGCCCGTCGGCAGGGTGTTGCCGAGCAGCGCCAGAGCGACGTCGCCGGTCAGCCGGTCGGCCATGATGCCGGAGCCGACCACGGTCGCCACCAGCATGCCGGTGCCGAACGCCTCGGCGACGAGCCGGCGCGGAAGGTCGATCCCCATTCTCATCCCGCCTTCGGCAGGTCGCGGCCGATCTCGGACAGCCGGCCCTGCAGGGTCAGCCGGTCGAGCGATCTCAGCGGCAGCGAGACGAAGATCGAGATGCGGTTGTTGAGCATGCGGTAGGCATCGGCGAAGGCGAGGCGCTTCTCCGCCTCGGTGCCCTGCGCCGCCGCCGGGTCGGGCACGCCCCAGTGCGCCGTCATCGGCTGGCCGGGCCAGACCGGGCAGGCCTCGTTGGCGGCGTTGTCGCAGACGGTGAAGACGAAATCCATCACCGGCGCGCCCGGCGCGGCGAACTCCTCCCAGTTCTTCGAGCGGGCGAAGGCGGTGTCGTGGTTCAAGCTCTTCAGCAGGTCGAGCGCGTAGGGATGCACCTCGCCCTTCGGCTGCGAGCCGGCCGAGAAGGCGCGGAAGCGGCCCTGGCCGACGCGCGCGAGGATCGCCTCGGCGAGGATCGAACGGGCGGAATTGCCCGTGCACAGGAACAGCACGTTGTAGATCTGGTCGCTCATCGCATTCCTCTCCATCGCCCGGACCCGGCCGGGCCAAATCGTCAGCAGCGGCAGGTGACGGCCTCGATCACCGGGCGGCAGAGCTCCGGCCGGCCGTCGCAGCAATCTTCCATCAGAAAGGCGAGCAGGTCGCGGAAGCCGGTCATGTCGGCGGCGTAGCGGACGGTCCGCCCGTCGCGCTCGGGCCGCACCAGGCCGGCCTGCGCCAGCACCTTGAGGTGGGCCGAGACCGTATTCTGCACGGCGCCGAGCCGGGTGGCGATCTCGCCGGCCGGCACGCCCCCGTCACCGGCGCGGACGAGCAGCCGGAAGATGTCGAGCCTTGTTTCCTGGCCGAGGGCGGCCAGCGCGTCGAGGGATGATCTCTTGTCCATGCATCCGCCTATCTGGATATGTCAGGCGATACAGGCCGGACATGACAGGCGTGTGACGGCTAGACCGAGATGAGGTCGGATTGAACCCGTTCTGCCGGGTGAATTCGGGCCAAATCCTTCGGTCTTCGGACTTGGCCGTGCCACCAGCACGGCCTGTGCCGAAGACCTCGACCTTGTCCCGAATTCCCTCCGGCAGAACGATTCAATCCGACCTCATCTTGGTCTATCTGGCGAAGCGACGCGCGCCGGCGACGCAGGCGATGACGGCGACGGTGACGATGAGCATTGCCGGCGACACGGCCTCGCCCAGAAGCGTGGCGGCGAGCGCCAGGCCGAAGAAGGGCTGCAGCAGCTGCAGTTGGCCGACCGCCGCGATACCGCCCTGCGCGAGGCCCCGGTACCAGAAGACGAAGCCGATCAGCATCGAGAACAGCGACACATAGGCGAGCCCGAGCCAGGCCGGCGCACCGATGCCGGCGAAGCTTTCGGGCAGGGTCAGCGCCATCAGCACGGCCATGACCGGCAGCGACAGCACGAGCGCCCAGGAGATCACCTGCCAGCCGCCGAGCGTGCGCGACAGGCGCGCGCCCTCGGCATAGCCGAGCCCGCAGACGAGGATGGCCGCGAGCATCAGCCCGTCGCCGGCAAGCGACGCCTCGGCGCCCTGGGTGAGCGCGAAGCCGGCGACCAGCGCGCTGCCGGCAAGCGAGAAGGCCCAGAAGGCGGGCTTCGGCCGCTCGCCGCCGCGCAGCACGCCGAACAGCGCTGTGGCGAGCGGCAACAGGCCGATGAAGACGATCGACCGCGCCGAGGTGATGTGCTGCAGGGCGAGCGCCGTCAAAAGCGGGAAGCCGACGACGACGCCGAAGGCGACGATGGCGAGCGAGGCGAGGTCGCGCCGCGCCGGCCGGCTTTCGCGGAAGGCCAGAAGCAGCGCCAGCGCCAGAACGCCGGCGATCGCCGCGCGCGCCACGGTGAGGAAGATCGGGTCGAACTGCATCACCGCCACGCGCGTGGCCGGCAGCGAGGCGGAGAAGATCACCACCCCGATCAGCCCGTTGATCCATGCCATCGTCGTCCGGTCCATCCGCCTGTCCTCTCCGCGCATCCGCCTCGCCGGGCGGCGCGGACCATGCGTCAACGCTGGCCCAAGATATTGGGCCAGTGCGGGCGGGTCTGGAGGGGCAGGAGAGGAGGCGCGGCTCACGACGTGTCGGGCCGCGCGAGCGCCTCGAACGCGAAGAAATGCAGGTCGTCGAGGATCTCGTGCACCTCGCGGCGCGCCCGGCCCTTCGCCCTTTGCCCCGGCGGGCGGCCGGGACGGAAGGGAGAGCTGCGGCGGAAGCGGGGCAGCGGAATGTTCGCGGGCCGTGCGCTGCCGGCTGCCTTTGCGGCCTGGAGGGCGGCCGTTCTCTCCCGCGCACAGGCTGTGGCTCGGGCGTGCCAGCGGGCGAAGCGCCGTGCCTGGCCGGGCAGGTCGTCGAGCGCGGCGCTGAGCGCGCCAAGGCGCTGGACGAGGCGGCTTGCGTCGAGAAGATCGCCGGGCAGGCAGGGCGGGCGCAGCCGCGCCGGCGGCCGCGCGCCGGGGCCGAAGAACGAGATGCGCGGCATGTCGCGGGCGGTCCTGAGCCGCGGCGGGCCGGGCCGGGTCAGCGGATCGAGGATCTGGAAGGCCGCGCGGCGGGCGCGGGGCGTCTCCCCGCGCAGCGAGGCCATGCTCATGCCGCGCGGCAGGATGATGCCGGTGCCGGCGCCCTTGCGCAGGAACGCCGACGTGCCGCCCTGCGCCGGCCGCGCCGGCGGACGCGGCAGAGGCTCGACGCTAAGCCCCCGCGCGGCGACGACGACCAGCCGCCGCGCGGCGGATTCGGCCGGGCGCAGCAGGCGGAGGATGGCGCGGTGGGCCAGTCGGGGAAGGGTCGCGCAGGCCCGTTCGCCGGCGCCGAAGCCGGCCATGGCGCACAGCATCGCCACGATCCGCCTCAGCCCCTCCCGGTTCCTCTCGATGACCAACTCCCACTCCACCGAAGTACCTCCTGTCTAATCGGCGGGCAGAGTGTGGGGGAGGTGGGGAGGGGAGTGGATAAGACGGCGAATGGCGAGTGGCGAATGGCGAATGGGGGCAAGGGGTTGGCGCCGGAGGGAGGCGGGATCTGTCCACGGGGTGGCGCAGGGCACGAACAATTCTCAGCCTTCGCCCAGTTGAAGCATACCGGAACCTAACATCACAGGCGTGACAGACCCGGCCGATGCACGCTCTCTAGGCGAGCGCACAACCAAAGGTTCGACCTCAATCACCAAACTTGAGTTGCATCTACGAGCCATCTAAAGTGTAGTTGGCAACAAATACAAAGAGGGGGGCTAGTGACGATTCTAGCAGTGGACCTGTTTTCCGGTGCAGGAGGCATGAGCTTAGGTGCGATTTCATCCGGAGTCGAAATTGTGGCAGCAGTTGATAAGGATGTGTCAGTAAAATCGACGTACCAGGCTAATTTTCCCTCGGTTAAATTTTTCAGTACGGATATTGTGAAGTTGCAGCCGCAGCAACTGTCAAATAATCCGGTAGAAATAGTTCTATCTGGGCCGCCATGCCAATCTTTTTCGACATCAAATCAGCGGACGCGAAATTCCGACAATCCACTAAATAATCTATTATATGAGCCGGTGCGGTTCATACAAGCTCTCAGGCCTCGCCTTGCGATAATTGAAAATGTTGCAGGGCTTGGAATTGGAACGAGGCGGACTTACTTGGACGAACTGTTAAGGCGACTGCGCTGGCTCGGATACTATACGAGCGTCTCAATGGTCTCTGGAAACCAAGTGGGAATACCGCAGAACCGCAACCGATTATTCGTTGTCGCCTCGACCCGCAGGTCGATCGAAATAGCCCTACCGCGATTTGTTCAACCTACTGTCGGTGATGCAATAGATGACCTACCAGATATTGAGAATGGCAACGACGTGGATGTCCTTCCGTATATGCGGTCCGCTGTATCAGAGTACTCTTGTAAGTTACGCGGGGATCTTTTGGAATGCGATGGGCATGCGGTTACGAAGAACTCAGATAACGTGATTGAGCGATTTAAGAAAGTTAGTCCAGGCGGAAACTGGAAAGAAATACCATTAGAGATGATGGAGAATTACAAAGACGTTAATCGGTGTCATACTGGGATTTATCATCGCCTAACCTCAACTCAGCCTGCGAAAGTTATAGGGAATTTCAGAAAAAATATGCTTATTCACCCATTGAAAGATAGAGGCCTTTCGATTCGAGAGGCATCTAGAATCCAGTCATTTCCAGACACCTTTAGGTTCGTTGGCTCAATCGGCAAGCGGCAACAGCAAGTCGGAAACGCTGTTCCTCCCCAAATGGCGGCCAATGTCATCTCGCATTTGATAGATAAAAGCTTCTAGGGCGCTGCTAATTATGAACAGAAACACCGATCTTCAAAAGAAGCTGAAAAAGGGCGGCAAGACGCTCTATTCGAGCTTCACCGGGGTCGCTGAGATCCTTCAACGATCAGTGTATCCAGAAATAAACATGTTAGCGAATGCAAATAGCGGCGCGGACTTTTTTCTTACAGAACATGGATCGAAACATATTGATACGGTGATCGCGAAGGCCAACACACTTGTCGACGGTTCGGAAGTTGAATTAACTGTCTACGAGATATATTTGCTTCTAATTGCGATATGTATTCATGACATAGGTAATGCGCTTGGGCGCAGTGGTCATGAGGGAAAAATCGACGAAGTGCTTGACAAGGTTTTCGGACCGCTTGGCTTTGATGAGTTAGACCGCACTATTGCGGTGAACATCGCGGGTGTCCACGGTGGAAGAGTAGCTGGTAGCAGGGATACGATCCGAGCAGTCGACAGAGTCACCCAGTGGAAAGGTGAGGCCATTCGGCCGCAGTTGCTGGCGGCAATCCTCCGCCTTGCGGATGAGATGGCGGAGGATGGCGGGCGTGCGTCTAAATTAGGCTTAGAGATCGGGAAAATCCCGGCCGCATCCGAAGTTTATCACGTCTATGCGTTAGCTTTGCATTCGTTTACGGCAGATGCCGAAGCATGCGAGCTGCGCATGTCGTTTGCCGCAAATTCGGACTATTTCACAAAGAAATACGGAAAGGACACAGAATCGGTATTCTTGATCGATGAAATCTTTGCACGCACGGTAAAGGCGTACTACGAGGGGAAATACTGCAGCAAATACTCTTCAGGTAACATGGCGTTCGACAAGGTTAGGGTTCGGATCGAGGTTTTTGCCCAATCCAAGAAGCTGGTCGAGATAACGTACGTTCTCGAAGAACGTGATCACCCTGCGGCAAGCGCGTCGTCCGACATATATGTTCTCGCGCCCGAACTGTGCAATTATGGTCAGCTGGGGCAGAAGCTCGACGCAGAAACGCTTCAAGCGATTCTGGCCGAAAGAAATGGATCGCCGCAATGAAGAACCCGTTCGCTGTCTTCTCGCCAGAGGGGCTCAATGCGAAGGAAGTCGTTGACCTATTTATCGAAGCCTCGCCCGGCGTCGACTCGATCCAAACCGATGGCCATGCTATGCTTCTAGGACCGCGTGGAGCCGGTAAGAGCATGATATTGCGCTACATGGAACCTGACTGCCAGCGGATAGCCCTTCGGTCCGAAGGAATAGAACGTCAACTATGTGATCTGCCTTATTACTCCGCCTACATCACAATAAGGGAGACTGAATTATCTCTGCCATTTCTAGCGCTAGTGGAACAGTCACACGCAGCGGTGCCGCTGAACGAGCATATTTTAGTACTCACTATCGCGCTCAGCGCCCTACGTCGTTCGTTGAAGAATGATCATTTCTCCGTACCCAGCAATGTAAGCAAGACTGTGGTGGAAGAGATTGTTCGACTTCACTCGATGCATTCTCGGTCGTCGCCAGCTGTTAGTTTGATAGATGTAGATGAGAGAAGTGTTATTAAGTTCCTCGCGGATTGGCTAGCCGACGAGCACGAGTATGCGATAGATTATTTTAATGGTCTTATCACCTCCAGTTCACTGCCGCCATTTGAGCGTAAGCTCTTCAGATTCCAGGGCTTCCTAACTAGGCTGATTACTCTAATTAAAGAATTTCCCTCGATGCCGAGATCGGCGCGGTTCTTCCTATCAATTGATGACGCTGATCGGCTCTCAACAACCCAAGCCAGAATCTTGAACACATGGTTATCAAGAAGAAACAATGATTTTAGTCTAAAGGTCTCTTATGAGATGTATGGATATAAGACATTTTATACTAACCTAGATACAAGAATAGAGGCTCCACACGATTATCAGGAGATAAGAGTAAGCGACGTATATACGTCAAACAAGAAAACTAGCTACCGTGACAGAATGCGCCAAATGATAGGTCGCCGCTTGGCGACAGCCGGAATTGCGAAAGGCAAACACGAGGTGCCGGACGTCGACAGATTCTTTGCCGAAGATCATGCTCAAAGCGTCAGGGTTGAACGTCTTAGGGAGCAAAAGAAAGCCAAGTTGTTACAAACCGGCGGGCGTAGCGCAAGGCTTAGAGACGACTTGTATCGATATGTATTGCCGGAGTACATTTCGAGCTTGGGAGGTAGTCGTAAGAGTAGAAGTCAGTATAGATATTCCGGCTTTGATCAACTTGTTGATATATCGTCTGGAGTTCCTCGATATTTTCTTGAGGCGGCCCAGAAGATGTATGATAGGCAATTGGTAAGAACGGGACCGTATGCGGCAATAAGAGAGATAGCGCCAGAAGTGCAGGACTCTGTAGTTCGTGACCTTGCTAGCGATCTCTTTATGGAAGAGCTGGAGAAGCTCAAGATGGACCCTGACGGGGCAGTCGGCGGGGACGTGGCGCTTAAGCTCCACAACTTAATCGGATGTCTCGGTGCACTGTTTGAGAAAATTCAAAATGATCCAAATGCCAGCGAGAGGCGCGTGTTCTCATTCGCGCTATCGGATTATCCCGACCCAGAAGTTGAAGCAGTGCTGAGGCTAGGGCTTCGCCACGCCTTCTTTTCTCGGAGTTCTATTGGGCGAAAAGAGGGGTTCGGTCGGACAGAACGATATGTACTTTCACGCCGGTTCGCGCCTTATTGGAATTTGGATCCATCAGGTTTCTCAGCCTATAAGTTTATGACCAATGCCGAGATGCGCGAAATGATGCTTCACCCGAATAGGCATAGGCTCAGTTTACGCCGGAGGGGTGCTGACGAGGATCAGCTGGAGATCATTCTAGGGGATGAGGGAGCAGAATGATGCTAGCCTGCACTTATCACTCGGGTCCGGAGTTGATCGGGGCCCTGGATGAGGGGGGGGGGTAGGCTACATTGGTTGGCTGTCATTCGATGAACGGAGTGTAGCTGCGGCGCGTGTCCTTCAGATACGAAAGTCGACAACATTTACATACTTATGCTTCGCGGAAAGCGAAAAGAAGAATCAGAAGAACTTCCGCAATCTAACTGATATTTTTAATAGGCGGCCGTTCGAAATTATATCATTGTCTCGGTCCGAGCAAGTAGTTGGATATGTATCGGCTCGGAACAAAACACGGCAGTTGTTACAGAGCAAAGAAAGGGTGGTTGTAGATATAAGCGCTTTCCCCCGCGAATACGTATGTATGTTTGCTTCAATTGAAAAGGAGATGGGTCGGGGACGGATAAAGTATATCTATAATTTAGCAATTGATTACAGTATATCGCAGTCAGTAGATAAGAAGTGGTTAAGCAGAGGTTCGGGTCCGATCGAGCCAGTTGTTACGCAATCGGGACATGTTGTGCCCGGACGTCCCTCCGCGCTGATCGTCTTAATGGGTTTTGACGGCGATCGCATAGTAAGCATGGTCGATTCGATTGAGCCGGATGTCCTATTTATAGGCCTTCCACGCACAGAAGATCCGAGTCGCCAATGGATATCGGATCGGATCCGAGCTATCTCGGGGGCGCTAAAACTACGCGTCGCGCATGTAATGGAGTTTGAATTCGACTGTGATAGTATAGAATTAACGGAAATAGCTCTCGAGAATGAGGTCCTAAAGATAGAAAAGAATTATAATATTATAATGGTACCAAACAATAATAAGATATCAACACTGGCATGCGCATATATGTGTCTCAAGAATGAGGACATACAGATAGCATTCGCCCCAGGGTTATTGTACAATATCGTTGGATACTCAACGCCATCTGATATGTATATGCTTATTGGAAGACCTTCGGCATAGCGTAGCTTTCACTGCATCGCATTATAGGCGGCAACCGCCCCATGCTCGCGATATCACTGTCCTTGGCGCTCAGCCCTGCGATATCGCCGGCTTGTCGTGCCCGAAAAATAGACGGTCCATGACTGTCATGACTGTGCAGCTACCCTACCGCATCTCGGTGGCACCTCTCCATCCGCCCAGTCACTCCGACAGCCTGTGCAGCAGGCGCGGGATCGGTTCGGAGGGGGGCCAGCCGTCGACGAGGAACTGCCAGGCGGGCGAGCGCGCGCTGGTGATTCTCGACGAGATCGGACGCGGCACGGCGACCTATGACGGCCTGTCGATTGCCTGGGCGGCGGTGGAATACCTGCACGAGAAGAACCGCTGCCGGGCGATCTTCGCCACGCATTTCCACGAACTGACCGTGTTGGCCGGCAAGCTGCCGCGGCTGCACAACGTGACGATGCGGGTGAAGGAATGGGAGGGCGACGTCGTGTTCCTGCACGAGGTCGGCAAGGGCGCGGCCGACCGCTCCTATGGCGTCCAGGTCGCCCGGCTCGCCGGACTGCCCGACGCGGTGGTCGAGCGCGCACGCCAGGTGCTCGGCGAACTCGAAGCCGGCGAGACGTCCGGCAAGGCCTCGCGGCTGGCCGACGACCTGCCGCTGTTCAGCGCCGCGGTCAGGCGCGAGCCGGCGCCAAGAGCGTCGAAGCAGGACGAGGCGGCACGCCCTCTGGTCGACGCGCTCGCCGCGCTGCATCCGGACGAGATGACGCCGCGCGAGGCGCTCGAAGCGGTCTATCGGCTCAAGGGATTGATCCCCCACCAGTCCTAGACCTCATCCTGGTCCGGGCGCAGCCTGCAATCCGCATACGAAAGGCATTTCCGCAGTGGACATTCCCCGCATATTCAACATCAGCGAGAGCGCGCATCGCATCCATAACCCGCTCACGTCCGAGAAGCTCGCCACGCTCGGCGCGGCGTTGCGGCTGGAACGGGAGACCCGTGTGCTGGACCTTGGCAGCGGTTCGGGCGAGATGCTGTGCACGTGGGCACGCGACCACGCGATCAGCGGCATCGGCGTAGACATGAGCCAGCTGTTCACCGAGCAGGCAAGGCTGCGCGCCGAGGAACTTGGCGTCGCCGATCGGGTCGAGTTCATCCACGGCGACGCCGCCGGTTTCGTCGCCGACGAAAAGATGGGCGTAGCGGCCTGTGTCGGCGCAACCTGGATCGGTGGCGGAATCGCCGGCACCGTCGAACTTCTGGCACGGAGCCTCCGCGCCGGAGGGATCATCCTCATCGGCGAGCCGTACTGGCTGCGGTTGCCGCCGACGGAAGATGTTGCCAAGGGATGCCTTGCCCGTTCGATCTCCGACTTCCTCATCCTTCCGGACCTCGTCGCGTCCTTCGGCCGCCTCGGCTACGACGTCGTGGAGATGGTGCTGGCCGACCCCGACAGCTGGGACCGGTACGAGGCTGCCAAGTGGCTGACGATGCGCCGGTGGCTCGATGCGAATCCCGACGACGATCTAGCGAAAGAGGTTCGAGCCCAACTCACTTCGGAACCCGAACGCTACGCTGCCTATACGCGCCAGTATCTGGGCTGGGGCGTGTTCGCGCTGATGGCACGGTGAGGGAGGGGCAGGCGATCTGCGGATCCTGAACGGTACAGCCGCGAAACAGACGATCCGGCATCCGCAGGAAAGCAAAGTTCGAAATACACTTTGTCAACAAGACCTAGCATTTCCTTAAGTTTCGACTGTCATGCTTCGAGGCAGGCATGCATGAGGCGATCGCGGGGCTTCGGCGGACTCAGTCCCCCGCCAACGACACCCGACGACTTGTGAGTGAAAGGCGCGACCCCTTCGGGGACCGCGTCCAGGGGTTGCTCAAGAGGATCGCGGGTGGACTTCAAACGCGACACGGAAAAGGCGCGATATACGCCGGGAAGGCTGGCCGCCGTCGTCTGGCCGTTCGTCGCGGTGGTCGTAGCGCAGGCACTCGTCGCGTGGCTGAGCATCTACACGCTTTCCGCGGTCCGCAGCTATGTCGGCGGCGAGAGCTACTGGTCGAAGGGCTACAAGCAGGCCGTCCATTCGCTCGAGCACTACGTCAAGAGTGGCGACGTCGACGAGTTCCGCCGCTTCGAGACGGGCATTGGTGTTCCACTGGGCGACCGCCGGGCGCGGCTGGCCCTCGAGGCCTCGCCACCCCAATACGATCGCGCGCGCCAGGGCCTGCTGGCCGGCCGAAATCATCCGAACGATATCCCTGGCATGATCTGGCTGTTCAGCCATTTCGGCGGCATGCCCAATCTGGCGGAGGCGATCGAAAAGTGGTCCCTGGCGGACCCGAAGATCGTCGAACTCGTTGAACTCGCGCACGCCATCAAGCGCGAACGCGGGAAGATGGCCGACGTGAGCGAGGCCCAGGCAACGGCATGGATCGCGCGTATCGACAAGCTCGATCAGGAGATCGCGCCGCTCACGTTCGCCTACTCGGAAGCGCTCGGACGCGGATCGCGGGCGATCACCTACATCCTGTTCGGCGTGAACGTCTTTTCCGCCTTGCTGCTGATCCTGCTCGCGATCCTGCGCACGCGCGCGCTGCTGATCCAGAGGGCCTGCTTCGAGGTCGCACTGATCGCCGAACGCAAGCGCGCCAACATCACCCTCGCATCGATCGGGCAGGCAGTGCTGACGACGGACCATGAGGGGCGCCTGGACTATCTCAACCGCGTGGCGGAAAAGCTCCTGAGCGTGGAACAGGAGGAGGCCAGGCATGCCCGCATCGGCGACCTGTTCTCCTTCGACGACAAGGTCAAGCCGCGTACCGTCGAGGCGACGCTCGACAAGCTCTTCGACGGCAGGACGGTGGATGCGACGCTGACGCCCAGGATACTCGTCCGGCGCGACGGGAGCCGCGTTCCCGTGTCGATGGTCGCTGCCCCGCTCAAGATGGACGGCAAGGTGTCCGGCGCTGTCATCGTGCTGCACGACATGACGCGGGAGAACGAGTATATCGGCCGCCTGTCCTACCAGGCAACACACGACGCGCTGACCGAAACGGCCAATCGGCGGGCTTTCGAGACTAGGCTGGAGCAACTCATTGCCGGTCTAGCCGAAAGCCCGGGGTCGCACGCGATGATGTTCATCGACCTCGACCAGTTCAAGATCGTCAACGACACCTGCGGCCATGTCGCCGGCGACGAACTGCTGCGCCAGGTGGCGAGGGCTCTGAGCGTGGGCCTCGGGCCGGCGGACATGGTTGCCCGGGTCGGCGGCGACGAATTCGGCATCATCCTTCCCGACTGTTCGCTGGAACGGGCCGCCGAAATCGCCGAGCGGGTGCGGGTATCGCTTCAGGAACTCGGCTTCCGGTGGAAATCGCGCGCCTTCGCGGTCAGTGCGAGCATCGGCCTGATCGAGGTGTCCGACCCCAACATGTCGCTCGAGGAAGCGATCCAGGCCGTCGACGTGGCCTGCTACCTGGCCAAGGAGAAGGGCCGCAACCGGATCCAGATCCATATCTCCGGCGATGCCGAGCTGGAGGCGCGGATCGGAGAGATGGCCTGGGTGCAGCGTATCCGCCGGGCGATGGACGAGGACGGGTTCGTGCTTTTCGCGCAGGAGATCATGCCGCTGGCGGAGCAGTCTCGCGGCCGCCATATCGAGCTTCTGCTGCGCCTCGCCGACACCGGCAGCGACCTGGTGTCGCCGGGCGCCTTCATGCCCGCGGCCGAGCGGTTCGGGCTGATGCCGCAGATCGACCGCTGGGTCGTGTCGCGCGCGTTCACCGCGATCGGCGCGCACCTCGCCGACGTGGACGCGCCCCCGATCTCGACATGGGCGATCAACCTGTCGGGCCATACGATCGGCCATCCCGACTTCTGCGAATTCGTGCGCGGCGAGTTCCGCCGCCACGGCGTGCCGCACGATCTCGTCTGCTTCGAGATCACCGAGACCAGCGCGATCTCGAACCTCGCCACCGCGCGGACCTTCATCGAATCGATGAAGGCGCTGGGCTGCCGCTTCGCGCTTGACGATTTCGGCGCCGGCATGTCCTCCTTCGGCTACCTCAAGAACCTTCCCGTCGACTATCTGAAGATCGACGGCAGCTTCGTCAAAGACATCGTCGAGGACAGGATCGATCGCGCGATGGTCGAGACGATCCACCGGATCGGCCACATCACCGGCAAGAAGACGATCGCCGAATTCGTCGAGAACGATGCGATCCTGGAAGCCCTGAAAGAGATCGGGGTGGACTATGCGCAGGGCTACGGCGTCGCCCCGCCGCGTCCTCTGGCCGAATTCCGCCATGCTGCCCGGCGCGGAGCTACGGCCGCCGCTCCACCGCTCAGACGGGTGGTGTAGGCTCCGCTCCGGCTGGCACAAGGCGGGATCGCCGCATGGCGGTAGGGTCGAGGTCTTCGATCTGCTATCGCGCCGGAACCATGACCCACACATCGACAGCCACGAACGCCACGGGCGTCGCCGCCGCCGACAGGGCGACCCGCCTCGGGATCGCCTTCATGCTGCTCGCCATCCTGATGTTCGCGCTGAACGACACGTTGGGCAAATGGCTGCTCGGCACCTATGCGGTCGGCCAGCTGCTGTTCATCCGGACCTTTTCCGCTCTCGCGGTGATGACCCCGATCATCATGCGCGTCGGCTGGCGGACGCTCTTCCCCACCCATCAGCGGGGCCTGCTCGCCGCCCGCGCCGTCATCGCCACCGCCGAGATCGGCGCCTTCTATGTCGCGGTCTCCTATCTGCCGCTCGCCGACACGATCACCTACTGGATGGCGGCGCCGATCTATGTCGCGGCGCTGTCGCCGCTGCTCCTCGGAGAGCATGTCGGCTGGCGGCGCTGGACGGCGATCGTGGTCGGTTTCGTCGGCGTGGTCATCGCGCTCAATCCATCGGCGGAGACGCTGACGCTTCCGGCCCTCGTGTCGATCGCGGGCAGCCTGCTGTTCACGCTTCTGATGATCACCGGGCGGGCGTTGCGCGGCGCGTCTGATGTCGCCATGGTGTTCTGGCCGCTGGTGACGTCGGGCATCGCCGGCGCGCTGACCATTCCCTTCGCCTGGGCGACGCCGGCGCTCGACGATCTGGCGCTGCTCGCGCTCCTCGGCATCGTGGCGCTGGCGGCGCATCACTTCACCAACCGCTCGCTGGCGCTGGCCGACGCGTCGACCGTTACGCCCTATCAATACACGCTGCTGGTCTGGGCCATGCTGTTCGGCTGGCTGTTCTTCGGCGAGGTGCCGAAGGCGAACGTGCTGGCGGGAGCGGCGGTGATCGTGGCGGCGGGCCTCTACATCTTCTTCCGCGAGCAGCGGCTCGGGAAGGCGCACACGGCGGAGCCGGGCGGCAGCTCGGTGGCGTGAAACGATGGCCCTCCTGACATCGATCTGTCAGGAGGTGGCGCGATGCTGGAGGAGACGGCTGGCACCATCCGGCGCTTGCCGCTAGAAGGCGCCTCCCTCGGGACCAGGACCATGCAACAGCGCACCACCGTCCGCCGATCCGCGATCGGCTTCATCCTCGTCGTGGCGATCCTCGACATCGTCGCGATGGGCATCGTCATTCCGGTCCTGCCGCCGCTGATCGAGGAATTCGCCGGCTCGACCTCCGATGCCGGCTGGATCAACGGCGTCTTCGTGGCGCTGTGGGCGCTGATGCAGTTCGTCGCCTCGCCGGTGATCGGCTCGCTCTCCGACCGCTATGGCCGGCGGCCGGTGATCCTGATCTCCGCGGCCGGGCTCTCCGCCGACTACGTGCTGATGGCGGTCGCGCCGAACCTGTGGTGGCTGGCGCTTGGCCGCATCATCACCGGCATCACCACGTCGTCCTTCACCACGGTCTATGCCTACATGGCCGACGTGACGCCGCCCGAGGGCAGGGCCAAGGCCTACGGGCTGATCGGCGCGGCCTTCGGCGGCGGCTTCGTGCTCGGTCCTCTGATCGGCGGCGTGCTGGGCGAGATCTCGCCGCGCGCGCCGTTCTGGTTCGCCGCCGCGCTGAGCGGCGTGGTGTTCGTCTACGGCCTGTTCGTGATGCCGGAATCGCTGGCGCCGGAGAAGCGCATGGCCTTCTCGTGGCGCCGCGCCAACCCGTTCGGCGCGCTGATGCTCCTGAAGTCGCATCGCGAACTGTCGGGCCTGGCGAGCGTGAACTTCCTGTTGCACTTTTCCCACCACGTCTTCTCGGCCGTCTGGGTGCTCTATGCGGGGAGCCAGTTCGGCCTGTCGACGGCGCAGGTCGGCATGCTGCTCGCGGCCGCGGGCGGGCTCGACATGGTCGTGCAGGGCCTGTTCGTCGGGCCGGTAACGAAGCGGCTGGGCGAACGCACGACGATGATCCTCGGCCTCTCGGGCGGCGCGGTCGGCTTGGCGGCGATGGGGCTGGCGCCGGACGCGCTCTGGTTCGGACTGGCACTGCTGCCCAACGCCCTGTGGGGCCTGGCGATGCCGACGCTGCAATCGCTGATGACGAAGCTGGTGTCGGAAAGCGAGCAGGGACAGCTGCAGGGCGCGAACATGAGCGTCGCCTCGATTGCCGGCGTCGCCTCGCCGCTGTTCTTCGGCTGGATCTATTCGCGCACGGTCGTCGACGGCGCCGCCCTGCCGTTTCCGGGCGCTTCGTTCGTGATCGCCGCCGCAATCCTGGCCCTAGGGGCCTGTCTCGGCTGGGCTGTTGCCCGCCGCGCGATGCGGGCGGTATAGAGCGCCGCATCTTCGGGAGAGTCGCCTTGACCGACATCGCCGCACCCGCCGCGCGCACGAATGCCAACGCCACCGTCTTCGGCGTGCTCTTCGCGGTGAGCGGCTGTCACCTGCTCAACGACATGATGCAGTCGCTGCTGGCGGCGCTCTATCCGATGCTGAAGGCCGACTACGGTCTCGCCTTCTGGCAGGTGGGTCTCCTGACCTTCGCCTTCCAGGTCACGGCCTCGCTGCTGCAGCCGGTGATCGGGCTCTATACCGACAAGCGGCCGATGCCCTATTCGCTGCCCTTCGGCAGCGCCTCGACGCTGTTCGGCCTGCTTCTGCTGGCGACCTCGTCGACCTATCCGCTTCTGGTGCTGGGCGCCTCCTTCATCGGCATCGGCTCGGCGATCTTCCATCCCGAATCCTCGCGCATCGCCCGGTTAGCCTCCGGCGGCCGCTACGGCCTGGCGCAATCGGTGTTCCAGGTCGGCGGCAATTTCGGCACCGCGATCGGCCCGCTGCTCGCCGCCTTCATCGTCGTGCCGCGCGGCCAGGGCAGCGTCGCCTGGTTCACGGTGGCGGCGCTGCTGTCGATGGTCATCCTCTACCAGGTCGGCGCCTGGTACAGCCGCTACCGCGCCAATGCGGCGAAGCGTCCGGCAGGCGCCGAGCCGATGCGCCTGCCGCGCAACACGGTGACGGTGGCGCTGGTGGTGCTGGCGCTTTTGACCTTCTCCAAGAACATCTACATGGTCAGCCTGTCGAGCTACTACACGTTTTACGTCATCGAGAAGTTCGGCGTCTCGGTGCAGCACTCGCAGGTGATGCTGTTCATCTTCCTCGGCGCAGCGGCCGTGGGCACCATTCTCGGCGGGCCGATCGGCGACCGCTTCGGCGCGCGCACCGTGATCTGGTTCTCGATCCTCGGTTCGCTGCCCTTCACGCTGATGATGCCCTATGCCGACCTGTTCTGGACGCAGGTCCTGTCGGCGGTCATCGGGCTCGTTCTGGCCTCGGCCTTCCCGGCCATCGTCGTCTTCGCGCAGGAACTGGTGCCCGGCCGCGTCGGCCTGATCGCCGGCATCTTCTTCGGCTTCGCCTTCGGCATCGCGGGCATCGCGGCGGCAGTGCTGGGCGTCGTCGCCGACGCCAAAGGCATCGAGTTCGTCTATGCCGTCTGCTCCTATCTGCCGCTGCTCGGCCTGCTGACGATCTTCCTGCCCAACATGCGCCGGATGCGCGGGGCGGCGCACTGAACGACCCATTCCAAAGCGGGGTCAAATCAGGCTATAGACCCCGCCGATGGCGAAAATTCCCCTGAAGCTCGAGAAGATGGTCGATGGCGAGGCGCTGCGCCGCGAATTGACGGCGCTGACCGCGTCGACCGGGGGCGACGGGTCGAGCCCGGCCGTCCGGCAGCAGGCGGTGGACCTGTTCAAGCGCACCATCCTGGAAGGCCGCAAGGAAGCGGAGGCGATGCTTCTGCAGGACGGCAGCGGCTCGGCCTGCGCCGAGCGCCTGTCGCATCTGATGGACGAGGTGATCCGCGCCCTCTACGACTTTGCCACCGTCCATGTCTACCGCTCCAAGAACCGCTCGGCGGCCGAGCGGATGGCGGTGATCGCCGTCGGCGGCTACGGCCGCGGCACGCTGGCTCCGGGCTCCGACATCGATCTCCTGTTCCTGCTGCCCTACAAGCAGACGCCGTGGGGCGAGCAGGTCGCCGAATACATGCTCTACGTGCTGTGGGATCTCGGCCTCAAGGTCGGCCATGCCACGCGCAACATCGACGAGTGCATCCGCCTGTCGCGCGGCGACATCACCATCCGCACGTCGATCCTGGAAGCCCGCTTCCTGTGGGGCGACCAGAAGCTGTTCGACGACCTCGTCGCGCGCTTCGACGAGGAGGTGGTCAAGGACACCGGGCCGGAATATGTTCATGCCAAGCTCGCCGAACGCGACGAGCGGCACCGCAAGGCGGGCGAGAGCCGCTACGTCGTCGAACCCAACGTGAAGGACGGGAAGGGCGGCCTGCGCGACCTGCATACGCTGTTCTGGATCGGCAAGTATTTCTACCGCGTCCGCACCGGCGGGGAACTGGTGGAGAAGGGCGTCTTCACCGCCGCGGAATACAGGCAATTCCTCAAGGCCGAGGATTTCCTCTGGGCGGTGCGCTGCCACATGCATTTCGCGACCGGCAAGGCCGAGGAGCGGTTGCATTTCGACATCCAGCGCGAGATCGCGGAGCGCCTCGGATATACGAGCCATCCGGGCCTCTCGGCGGTCGAGCGCTTCATGAAGCACTACTTCCTCGTCGCCAAGGACGTCGGCGACCTGACCCGCATCTTCTGCGCCGCGCTCGAGGAGGAGCAGGCCAAGCACGTGCCGGGCTTCAACCGCCTGTTCCTCTCATTCTCGCGCCGCAGGAAGAAGCTGCCCGGCACCAGCGATTTCCTGGTCGACAACAGCCGCATCAACATCGCCGCCGCCGACATCTTCGAAAAGGACCCGGTCAACCTGCTCAGGCTGTTCTGGCTGGCCGACAGGCACGGGCTCGAATACCACCCGGACGCGCTGAAGCTGGTCACGCGTTCGCTCGGCCTGATCGACCGCAACCTGCGCCGCAACGAGGAGGCCAACCGCCTTTTCATGGAGATCCTGACGTCGGACCGGAATCCGGAGCTCAACATGCGCCGGATGAACGAGGCCGGCGTGCTGGGTCGCCTGATCCCGGACTTCGGCAAGATCGTCGCGATGATGCAGTTCAACATGTATCACCACTACACGGTGGACGAGCACCTGATCCGCTGCATCGGTGTGCTGTCGGAACTGGAGCACGGCGACGGCGAGAAGCTGCACCCGCTGTCGCACAAGCTGATGCCGGGCCTGAAGGCGCAGCGCGAGCTGCTCTATACCGCGGTGCTGCTGCACGACATCGCCAAGGGCAGGCCGGAGGACCATTCGGAAGCCGGCGGCAAGATCGCGCGGCGGCTCTGCCCGCACATGGGCTTCAATCCCGCCGAGACGGACACGATCGCCTGGCTGGTGGAGAACCATCTGGTGATGTCGCTGACCGCGCAGACGCGCGACTTGAACGACCGCAAGACCATCGAGGACTTTGCCGCTGTCGTACAGTCGGTCGAACGGCTGAAGCTGCTCCTGATCCTTACCGTCTGCGACATCCGCGGCGTCGGACCGGGCGTGTGGAACGGCTGGAAGGGTCAGTTGCTGCGCACCCTCTACTACGAGACGGAGCTGCTTCTGACCGGCGGCTTCTCCGAAGTCGCGCGCGAGACAAGGGCGGCCGCGGCCAGGGCGCGGCTGCTGGAAGCTCTGCCCGGCTGGAGCGAGCGCGACGCCAAGCGCCTCGTCAAGCTGCACTACGACAATTACCTGCTGACCGTCGATCTCAAGGATCAACTGCGCCATGCCGATTTCATCCGGCAGGCGGATGCCACTGGCAAGAGCCTGGCGACAGCGGTCAGGACGCTCGAATTCGAGGGCGTGACGGAGATCACCGTGCTGGCGCCCGACCATCCGCGCCTGCTCTCCGTCATTGCCGGCGCCTGTGCGGCGGCGGGCGGCAACATCGTCGATGCGCAGATCTTCACGACGACCGACGGGCGGGCGCTGGACACGATCCTGATCGGCCGCGAGTTCGACCTCGACGAGGACGAACGGCGCCGGGGGGAGCGCGTCGGCAGGCTGATCGAGGACGTGCTGTCGGGCCGCTCCTGGCTGCCGGAGATGATCGAGAAGCGGACCAAGCCGAAGCGCGGCGCCAAGGCATTCACCATCGAGCCCTTCGCCGAGATTCGCAACACGCTGTCCAACCGCTTCTCCGTCATCGAGGTCGAGGGGCTCGACCGGCCAGGCCTGCTGTCGGAAATCACCGGCGCGATCTCTGATCTGTCTCTCGACATCGCCTCGGCCCACATCACCACCTTCGGCGAAAAGGTGATCGACACGTTCTACGTGACCGACCTGACCGGCCAGAAGATCGAGAACCCGACGCGCCAGGCGGCGATCCGCGACAGGCTGATCGCGACGCTGCAGGGTGGCGCCGACGGCAAGCCGCAACGCGCGAAGGCGGCGGCGGAATGAGCTGGGTTCGGCGGCAACGCGCTTCCCGCGCCGTCATGCTCGGGCTTGTCCCGAGCATCTACCGACCTGTGCGATCAGTCAGTGTGCCCCGGGTCTCTGCGAGCCTGCCCAGGCTGGCAGATCCTCGGGACAAGCCCGAGGATGACGGCGCAGGAGGGGATGCGCTTGTCGCCGCGTCTCGAACCTCGTTGCCAGAGGAAAGTGGCGCCGAACTGCAGGCATGGCTGCATCCCGAGGCATGCGGAGCAGCGAGACACGCATGAGCCTGGTCAAGAAATTCGCGACCGTCGGGTCGGGAACGATGGCAAGCCGCATCCTCGGCTTTGCCCGCGAAATGCTGATGGCGGCAGCGGTGGGCACCGGTCCTGTCGCGGAAGCCTTCTATGCCGCGTTCCAGTTTCCCAACACGTTCCGCCGCCTCTTTGCCGAGGGCGCGTTCAACGCCGCCTTCGTGCCGCTGTTCGCACGCGAGATCGAGGCGAACGGCGTTGAGGGAGCGAAGAAGTTCTCCGAGGAAGTATTCGGCGTTCTCTTCACCATCCTGACCGTGCTGACGATCGTCATGGAACTGGCGATGCCCTTCGTCATCCGCTACGCGATCGCACCCGGCTTCGCCGACGATCCGGCCAAGCTGGACATGACGGTGACGCTGGCGATGATCATGTTCCCGTATCTGGTCTGCATGTCGCTCGGTGCGATGATGGCCGGCATGCTCAACTCGCTGCACAAATATTTCGCGGCCGCGATCGCGCCGGTTTTCCTGAACGTCATCCTGGTCGGCATCCTGGCGGTGGTCTGGTACCGTGGCGCCGAGGGACAGGTGGTCGGCGAGGCGCTCGCCTGGGGCGTGCTGGCGGCGGGGCTGGTGCAGCTCGCCATCGTCTGGTTCGCCGTCAGGCGTGCGGGCGTCCATATCGGCCTTCGCCAGCCGCGCCTGACGCCGAACGTCAAGCGCCTGCTGTGGCTGGCGCTGCCGGCGGCGATCACCGGCGGCATCACCCAGATCAACACGCTGATCGGCACGGCCATCGCCTCGGGCCGCGCCGGCGCGGTGCCCTCGCTCAATCTCGCCGACCGCGTCTACCAGCTGCCGCTCGGCGTGGTCGGCGTCGCGGTCGGCGTGGTGCTGCTGCCCGAGCTCGCCCGCGCGCTGCGCGCCGGGCACCTGAAGGACGCAGCCAACCTGCAGAACCGGTCGGTCGAGTTCACCCTCTTCCTGACGCTTCCGGCCGCCGCGGCGCTGATGGTCATCGCCGAGCCGATCGTGCGCGTGCTCTACGAGCGCGGGGCGTTCACGCCGCAGGACACCGCCATCGTCGCCGAAGTGCTTGCGATCTTCGGCATCGGGCTGCCGGCCTTCGTGCTGATCAAGGCCTTCACGCCGGGATTCTTCGCGCGCGAGGACACGCGCACGCCGATGATCTTCGCGGCGATCTCGGTGGCGTTGAACATTGCTGTCGCGCTGACCCTGTTCCCGTCGATGGGCGCGCCGGGCATCGCGACCGCGTCCGCCGTCTCCGGCTGGACGAATGCGGGCCTGCTGTTCGGCACGCTGGTCTGGCGCGGCCACTGGGGCAGCGACCGGCCGCTCCTGCTGCGGCTGCCGCGCATTCTTCTGAGTTCGGCCGTGATGGCAGGCTTCCTGTGGTTCGCTGCGGACTGGCTCGCAACCTGGCTCACGCACGATGCGCTCTTCGTGCACCAGGCCGCTGCGCTCGGCATGCTCGTCGTCGGCGCGATGGCGATCTATTTCGCCCTCGCCTTCGCAACCGGCGGCGCCGATGTCGGGATGATCAGGCGGAACGTCAGAAGGCGCAATAAAGAGTTGCCGGGAGAGTCCGGCGAGTGAATTGTCGGGGTTGCAGGTGGGAAGCGCGTCTCGACCGAACCAGGGTTCTGCGGGAGGAGAAATGTCGGTCTCGAAGTCCTGGGAATGGTTCATCCGACATTCACGGATCATTTTTGGATCTGCCTATCTTCTTCTTGTCACATCGCTTGCCGCACTGCAGATACTTCTTGGCAAGTCGGCAGTGTGCGTGAAGGACGCGGGATGCGAACTGGTCGATGCCGAGGGCATATGGCTGTACGTCTCGGCGATCGTGACCTTGGTGATTCTGGGCGGGCCTGTGGTGTCCCTTATGATCATCAAACGTTCGCACCGCAGCGGTAGCACGAGCAACTGAACCATCACGTTTCTCGCACTTGCGCGTCCAGCGTGCTTCAGCCATAAGCCCGGCTCGTTTCGCCTGCCCCGAACGGGATTGTCCCGGGGGCTTGGGCCCTCCACCAGCCACGGAACCGATCATGTCGTTCAAGAAACTCGTCTTCTCCGGCGTCCAGCCGACCGGAAACCTCCACCTCGGCAATTATCTCGGCGCGATCCGCAAGTTCGTCGCGCTGCAGGAGCATTCCGACTGCATCTACTGCGTCGTCGACATGCACGCGATCACCATGTGGCAGGAGCCGGCGGAGCTCGAGAAGTCGACGCGCGAGGTGACGGCGGCGTTCCTGGCGTCGGGCATCGATCCAAAGGCGCACATCGTCTTCAACCAGTCGCGCGTCATGCAGCATGCCGAACTCGCCTGGGTGTTCAACTGCGTCGCCCGCATGGGCTGGCTGAACAAGATGACCCAGTTCAAGGACAAGGCCGGCAAGGATCGCGAGAACGCCTCGGTCGGGCTGTTCGCCTATCCGAACCTGATGGCGGCCGACATCCTCGTCTACCGCGCCACGCATGTGCCGGTGGGCGACGACCAGAAGCAGCACCTGGAACTCACCCGCGAGATCGCGCAGAAGTTCAACCACGACTATTCCGACCGCATCCGCGACCTCGGCGCCGGCGTCGAGATGAAGTCGGGCGAGGAGACCGTGCACGGCTTCTTCCCGATTACCGAACCGGTGATCGAGGGCGAGGCGACGCGCGTGATGAGCCTGCGCGACGGCACCAAGAAGATGTCGAAGTCGGACCCGTCCGATCTTTCGCGCATCAACCTGACCGACGACGCCGACACGATCGCCAAGAAGATCCGCAAGGCCAAGACCGACCCGCAGCCGCTGCCATCGGAGACCGAGGGACTGAAGGAACGACCCGATGCGGACAATCTCGTCGGCATCTACGCCGCTCTCGCCGAAACCACGCGCGAGGACGTGCTGCGCCAGTTCGGCGGTCAGCAGTTTTCGGTGTTCAAGCCGGCGCTCGCCGACCTCGCGGTCGACAAGCTGGCGCCGATCGCCTCCGAGATGCGCCGCATTTCGGCCGACCAGGCCTATGTCGACGCGGTACTGAGGGACGGCGGCGAGCGGGCCTCGGCGCTGGCGGAGGCGACGATGAAGGCCGTGCGTCGGATCATCGGCTGGCTCGGCAACTGACCTGCCCATGAGGCCTCCTTGCCGCCGGGCGCGCCCGGTGGCAGATTGCCGCTCGACAACCGGGACATCTGAATGGTTTCCAAGCGCCTGATCCGCGAAGCCGGCCACCGCCGGAAGTTCCTGGCGGTGATCGACGAAACGCCGGAATGCGAGCGCGCGGTGGCCTATGCCTCGCGCCGCGCCAAGAGCACGGGCGGGGCGCTGGTGCTGCTGTTCGTCATCGAATCGAGCGATTTCCAGCATTTCCTCGGCGTCGAGGCGGTGATGCGCCAGGAGGCGACCGCGACCGCGCAGGCCGCCCTCGACCAGGCGGCGACCGCAGTGCGCAACCGCCACGGCATCGAACCGGAACTGGTGATCCGCGAAGGCAACAAGACGAGCGAGATCCACAAGCTGATAGAGGAGGACCAGGATATCGCGATCCTGGTGCTGGCGGCGGGCGCTGCGAAGGAGGGGCCGGGCCCGCTGGTCGCCTCGATCGCCGGCAAGGCGGCAGCGTTCCCGATCCCGGTGACGATCGTGCCCTACAACCTCACCGACGAGGACATCGACAGCCTCGCATGAGAGACTGTTTGGAAATTCTACTCTGGCGGCCATCTGATGGCGGTTTCTGCGCTTCCGGTGCTCACGGACCTGAATGTCCGCTCCGCTCCGGGTCTCGAAACCACCACCAGCTGACTCGCCAGAGGCGAATTTCGAAACAGTCTCTGCGCGGGAAATGTCGCTTGAACTGGGCTCGATAGGGGCCTATTTTAGAACAATTCCAAATTCGACCCTTGAAGTCGACCAAGTGGAGACGCCGCCATGTTCATCCAGACCGAAGCGACACCCAATCCGGCGACGCTCAAATTCCTGCCCGGCGTCGTCGTGCTCGCCGACGGCACGGCCGATTTCCGCGACCGCGCGACCGCAGGCGAGGCGTCGCCGCTGGCCGGCGCGCTGTTCTCGGTGCCGGGCGTCACGGGCGTCTTCTTCGGCTACGACTTCGTCACCGTGACCAAGGACGGTCCGGACTGGCAGCATCTGAAGCCCGCGATCCTGGGCGCCATCATGGAGCATTTCATGGCCGGCCGCCCGGTGATGAACTCCGGCTCCCAGGCGGCGGCCGACACGGCGGAGGTCGACGGCGAGTTCTACGACAAGGCCGACGAGGAGATCGTCGTGACGATCAAGGAACTGCTCGACACGCGCGTGCGTCCGGCGGTCGCCCAGGACGGCGGCGACATCACCTTCCGCGGCTACGAGAACGGCACCGTGTTCCTCAACATGAAGGGCGCCTGCGCCGGCTGCCCGTCGTCCACGGCGACGCTGAAGCACGGCATCCAGAACCTGCTCAAGCATTTCGTGCCCGAGGTGCAGCAGGTCGAGCAGGTGGCGTAACTGGGCGAATTGCGAATGGGGAGTGGCGAATAGGGAAAGGTCACTTACCTTCCACTCGCCACTCGCCACTCGCCACTCGCCCAAACGAAAAAGCCGGATCCCCCGATCCGGCTTTTCCTTAGGCGCCCCCGCCCATGAAACTGAAGCGTCTTACTTGACGATGACCTTCGCGCCGACCTCGACGCGGTTGTAGAGATCGATGACGTCCTGGTTGATCAGGCGGATGCAGCCCGACGACATCGCCTTGCCGATCGACCACCATTCCGGTGTGCCGTGCAGCCGGTAGCCGGTGTCGCCGCCCTTGTTGAACAGATACATCGCCCGCGCGCCGAGCGCGTTGTCGAGGCCCGGATCCATGCCGCCGCGATACTTGGCGAGGTCGGGGCGGCGCTTGATCATCGCCGGCGGCGGCGTCCACACCGGCCATTCCTTCTTCATCGCGACGCGCGAGGTGCCCTTCCACTCGAAGCCCTCGCGGCCGACGCCGATGCCGTAGCGCATCGCCTTGCCGCCGCCCATGACGAAGTAGAGATGCTTGGCCTTGGTGTCGACGACCACCGTCCCGGCCTTCTCCGTCGTGTCGTAGCTGACGACCTGGCGGCGGTACTGCTGGGGAACCTTGGCGACCGGGATCGCCGGCAGCTGATAGCCCGCGTCCCTCTTGCCGCCATAGGAATTGCTGAAGATCGACGCGCCGTCGGTGGCGCAGCCCGAGATCGCGGTGGCGGCCGCAAGCAGGCCGGCAACGAGCAATGACCTGAATTTCATGTCCAATCCCGTAGACGAGGCAGTGACAATCCAGCCCGATTCGGGCCGCAATTTCGTCAACATTACTAAGCGGCATGTCGCGCGCTTGCCAAGCAAATGCGCCACACTTTGGCGCAACCATGCGTCGTGACGTCGTGTCTATGGCATTTCTGCAACAGGACACCCATCTGTCCGGCACCACGAAGTGCATGAACGGGAAGGAAGATTCGGAATGAACATCGGGCGCGCATCTGAGCTCTCCGGCCTGCCGGCGAAGACCATCCGCTACTACGAGGACATCGGCCTGATCAGCGCCGACCGCGCCACAAACGGCTATCGCGACTATTCGCAGGCCGACATCCACAGGCTCTCGTTCCTCCACCGGGCGCGCACGCTGGGCTTTTCGATCGAGGATTGCCGGCAGCTGCTCGACCTCTATCGCGACCGCAACCGGGCGAGCCACGACGTCCGCGAGATCGCCAAATCGCACGTCACCGCGATCGACGAGAAGCTGAAGGAACTGCAGCAGATGCGCGCGACGCTGAACCGGCTGATCCACGCCTGCCACGGCGACCACCGGCCGGACTGCCCGATCCTCGAGGATATTGCGGGGGAGGTCAGGCAGTAGGGCAGTGGGGCAGTAGGGCGGTAAGGCAGTAGGCAGTAGGCAGTAGGCAGTAGTTGAAGCCTTTCCTAAGCCCTACTGCCTACTCACTACTGCCTGTGCTCCAAACGAAAACCGCCGGCCAGAGGCCGGCGGCTCGCGAGGCGTGATCGTTCAGGCGATCAGTAGGGGCACTTGTTGTCGGTGCGGTAGTCGTGCACCTGGATCGTGCCGGCGATGATGTCGGCCTTGGCCTTCTCGACCGCGGTCTTCATCTCGGGCGTGATCAGCGGCGCGTTGTGCTCGTCCATCGCGTAGTCGATGCCGCCGTCGGCGACGCCCAGCACGTTGATGCCGGCGGTGAACTTGCCTTCCTTGGCGTCGTTGAACGAGTTGTAGACCGCGACGTCGACGCGCTTCAGCATCGAGGTCAGGATCTTGCCCGGGAACAGGTAGTTCTGGTTCGAGTCGACGCCGATGCCGAGCTTGCCGCCGTCGGCGGCCGCCTCGAGCGCGCCGAGGCCAGCACCACCGGCCGCCGCGTAGATCACGTCAGCGCCCTGGTCGATCTGCGTCTTGGCGATCTCGGTCGCCTTCGGCTTGTTGCCCCAGGCTTCCGGCGTGTCTCCGATCATGTTCTCGAACACGTCGGTCGCGCCCGCGGCCTTGGCGCCGCCGACGTAGCCGCAACCGAAAGCGGAGATCAGCGGGATGTTCATGCCGCCGACGAAGCCGACCTTCTTGGTGGTCGATGCCATGCCGGCGAGGACGCCGACGAGGTAGGAGCCTTCCTGTTCCTTGAACACGACCGAGCGGACGTTCGGCGCATCGGCGACGCCATCGATGATGGTGAAGCTGATGTCCGGATATTCCTTGGCGATCGCCGCGAGCGGGGTGGCCCACGAGAAGCCGGCCATCACGATCGGGTTGTTGCCGTCGTCGGCGAAGCGGCGCAGCGCCTGCTCACGCTCCTCCTCGCCCTTGATCTCGTATTCGCGGTATTCGATGCCCGTGTCCTTCTTGAACTTCTCCGCGCCGTTGAAGGACGACTCGTTGAAGGACTTGTCGAATTTGCCGCCGAGATCGAACAGCAGCGCAGGCTTGACGTCGGCCGCATAGGCCGAGAAGGACATTGCGGTGGCGGCCATCAGGCCGAAAATGATACGCTTCATATGATCCACACCCTGTTGGTTTTCTCTTCCGGTTGCCGTCCTACGGGGCGTTCCCCTGCCCGTGGCGTCTCCCACGCAGACGCGAAGGCGCCCGCTCGAATTTCAATCTTGCATGGCGTTGCGGAAATTTCACGCGGAATCTTTGACCGTCTGGAAAAGACCTCGACTCGCGAAAAAGCCCGGGAAATGGCGGCGTTTCCCGGGCCTCTGGTTCGAAACCGGTCAAAATCCGGTCAGGCGGTGGCGGCCGCCGGCACCGCGCATTCGACGCCGGTGCCCTTGAGCCCGCAATAGCCGTAGGGGTTCTTGGCCAGATATTGCTGGTGATCCTCCTCGGCGTAGTAGAACTCGGGCGCCGGGCGGATCTCGGTGGTGATCTTCTCGCGGCCGGCCTTCGTCAGCGCCGAGGCATAGGCGTCGCGCGAGGCGATCGCGGCGTCGAGCTGGTCGGCCGTGGTCGTGTAGATCGTCGAGCGGTAGGTCGTGCCCATGTCATTGCCCTGGCGCATCCCTTGAGTCGGGTCGTGGCTTTCCCAGAACAGCTTGAGAAGCGCCGACAGGCTGACCTTGGAGGGGTCGAACACGATCTTCACGACCTCGGCGTGGCCGGTCATGCCGGTGCAGGTTTCCTGGTAGGTCGGGTTGGGCGTCTCGCCGCCGGCATAGCCGACCGCGGTCATCCACACGCCCGGGGTCTGCCAGAACAGGCGCTCGGCGCCCCAGAAGCAGCCCATGCCGAAATAGATCGTCTCGAACCCTTCGGGCGCAGCGTCCTTGAGCGGACGCTTGAAGACGTGGTGGCGTGAGGCCGTCGGGATCGGCCGGTCGCGGCCCGGCAGCGCTTCGCCGGGCTTCGGCAGCTGGATCTTCTTGTTCATGATGTCACTCAGGAAGAACATGCTTGCTTTCCTTTCGAAAGAGGTCAGCGACCGACGGCGAAGGTGCGCGCGGACGGCTGCGGCTTGTGACCGATCGCATAGAGCAGGAGGGCGAGTGCCGCGAAGAAGATGAAGGCCGGAACCTTCAGCAGCGTCAGCATCGCCGGATCCCACAGAAAGCCGGCCACGCCCGTGAGCAGTCCCTGCAGCGCCGTCAGTGACGAGGGCGCGTGCTCGAACCACAGGGCGCCCAGCGGTGTCGGATCGAATTTCGACAGCGCGATCGAGCGCGTCGCATCCATCACCCCCAGGATCACCGAGAGCGCGAGGGAGACGGCCGCCAGAAGCCTGAAGAGGAACCTCACCATCCGATTCGTTCGCCATGTCGCTTGGAATGACGCATATGTATGGTCTGAAGCCCCGATCATCAATCCGGGCACGGGAAATTGACGCGGCGTGAAGGTCAGGCGGGCTTGCGCCGGCCGCGCGTGCGCCAGATGGCGAAGACCGGTCCGGCGATCGCGCCTATGATCAGACCGAGCAGACCGATCGCGGCGGCCGCATAGCCGCAGCCGCCCTCGAAGCAGGAGACGTCGAGCCAGTCGACGATTACCGAGCCGGCCAAAAGGCCGATGCCCAGTCCGGAGGCGCCCCCGAGGACGAGGCCTAGGACTCCGTTGAGGATGACGACGCCCACCGGCGCGGGACCCACCGGCACCTGTGCCTCTGCCACGGCCGACGCCGGCTGCGGACGCCGCACGAGGACGATCGTCCAAATCGAGATGCCGACCGACACGGCGGCGATCAGCCAGGGCATGAAGGTCTGCACGAACGGCTCGATGAACAGCGTCGCTGCGAGAAACGCGACATCCGTAACGATCGCCAGCACCGCCCAGAGCGTGAACCAGAACGGGAAGCGCGGCGATTTCCGCCAGGCGAGTCCCAGCACATAGAGGCCGAACAGGATCTGCACGGCGCCGGCCGCCATGCTGGCATAGACGTAGTCGGCGACATTATCCGGGAGGTCATAGGCAAATAGCGTCGGCCAGCCCTGCCAGAGGCCGCGCAGCGACAGGAGCAGGTTGGCGCAGAGCCAGATCACGGGTGCGGCCTGGACGAGATCGCGGCTGAAATCGTTGCCGCCCCGCACGGGCTCGTTGCCTGTCGTCATCGTCCGCCCCCATCCTGCGTCGCCCGCACCTTGCGGCGCTGTCGGTGTAGCTACCGCCATCATGTAACGGGCGGGTGCTGGGCGAAAGCCGGCTTGTAATTATGCTCCGCCGCCGGCCCAAAAGGCTTGGCATTCGCGGACCGATCGACTAGATGAGCCGCATCCTGCCGGCCTGTCGCCACGTCTGACGCCGTCTGGATCGCGGAGAGGTGGCCGAGTGGTTGAAGGCGCACGCCTGGAAAGTGTGTTTACGGGAGACCGTAACGCGGGTTCGAATCCCGCTCTCTCCGCCAGATCCCTTGTCTCACGCCCGTTCGCTCATGACTCCGACCGGGCGGGCGAAAGCCCGGGCCGCAGTCGCGGCCTGTAGATCCGGGTTCGGACTTCGTCCCTCACCCTCTGCCATTTCCTAGGTCTTCCCGACACGTCGCTTCGGTTACCGGCTGCGCAAGAGATGCGCGGAGAGCTTCGAAAAGCAACGCCGGCGGGGTCAAAGTCTGAATCGATATGCGTCGAAGTGCCGTGAGCGGACGACATCAAAACTGTTCGCGAATGCGCCGATCCCGGATAGCATCGAATTGTTGCCACCTATGAAAGCATGAGCCGTGTCCCGTCTTCACAGCCATCCGGAAAGCCATCTCGTCTCGCGCATCGGCTGGCTGAGGGCGGCGGTGCTGGGCGCCAATGACGGGATCGTCTCAACGGCCAGCCTGATCGTCGGCGTCGCCGCGGCGTCAGCCGCCGCCTCCGACGTCCTGGTCGCCGGCGTGGCCGGCCTCGTCGCGGGAGCCATGTCGATGGCGGCCGGCGAATATGTCTCCGTCAGTTCCCAGTCCGACACGGAACAGGCGGACCTGGCGCGCGAGCGCGCCGAGCTTGCAAGCCAGCCGGAGTTCGAACGCGAGGAACTTGCGCGGATCTATGCCGAGCGGGGCGTCGACCCCGAGCTTGCATTGAAGGTCGCCGACCAGCTGATGGCGAAGGACGCGCTTGGCGCCCATGCGCGCGACGAGCTCGGCATTTCCGAGGTCACCACGGCGCGGCCGATCCAGGCGGCCCTGACCTCGGCTGCGACCTTCGCCGTCGGCGCCGCGCTGCCGCTCCTGATGGTGCTTGTCCTGCCGGCCTCGATGCTGGTGCTCGGCGTCTCCATCGCCTCGCTCCTGTTTCTCGCGCTTCTCGGCGCGGTCGGGGCACGGGCCGGCGGCGCGAACGTGCTCAAGGCCACGCTCCGCGTCACCTTCTGGGGCGCGCTCGCCATGGCACTGACGGCCGGGATCGGCACGCTGTTCGGGGTTGCGGCATGACGGCCGCGTGCCGAACCTGGCAAGACGCTCGATCGGGGGAAGCTGCGGCGAGCTGCTAGGCGACGCTGCCGCCGCCGTCGACCAGCACGACGCTGCCGGTCATGAACCCGTTCTGCATCAGGTGGACGATCTGGGCGGCGATCTCTTCCGGCTTGCCGATCCGCTTCAATGGCAGGGCAGCGGCGGTGCGGTCGAACAGAGCCTGGCGTTCGGCCTGCGGGAGGAAATCCCACCACGGCGTCTCGATGCGCCCGGGGGAGACGCAATTGACCCTGACCGGCGCCATCTCGGTCGCCAGCGCCTTCGCGAGCGTGTCGAGCGCCGCGTTGATGGCGCTGAGCATCGTCGCCGAGCCCGTCGGCCGCGTGCCGATCATGCCGGAGACGAGAGTGAGGCTGCCTTCCGGGCGGATGCGGGCGGCGTGGGCGACGTGGACCGCGCCCCAGAACTTGCTCTCCATTGCCGCCCGCTCGTCGGCGAGGCTGCGCTTGCGAAGCGGTCCCACGGAAAGTTCCGCGGCGGAGACGACCACGTGGTGGAACGGATCGCGCGCGGCGAAGAATTCTGCCACTGCCGCGGCGTCGCGAATGTCGAGGGCGGCTGTCTGCGCCTCTCCGATCGCGGCGGCCGCCTCGCGCAGCCGGATCGGCGTGCGCGAGGCAATGGTGATGTTTGCGCCGAGCGCCCGCGCGGCTTGCGCGGTGGCGAAGCCAATGCCGGACGAGCCGCCGAAGACCGCGACGGTCTGGCCGGAGAGCGGCACAGTGCTCATTTTCCGTTCTCGTCTCCGCCGAGCGTCGATCCGGCGATGAGCTCGCTGAACTTCGCGACGGCGGTGTGGTCCTGCCCGGGGCCCAGAACCTTCTGCGCGCTCGCCCACATGTCCAGGCAGAGCCCGGAGAAGGGGGCCGGCGTCGACGTGGCGTTCGCGACGCCGAGCGCGATGCCGAGATCCTTGACCATCAGGTCGAGGCCGAAGCCGGCGTCGAACTTGCGCGACAGGACGAACTGCTTGAACTTCTTCTGGGTCGAGTTGTTCATGCCGGTCGAGATGTTCAGCACGTCGACCATGAGCGCCGGGTCGAGCCCGAACTTCTGGCCGATGAGCAGCGCCTCGATGCCGATCAGGAAACCGCCGGCGCTGACCAGGTTGTTGAGCGCCTTCATGGCGTGGGCGCTGCCGATCGGGCCGGTGCGGACGATCGACGTGCCCATCGCCTTCAGGACCGGCTCGGCCCGGTCGATGGCGGCCGCGTCGCCGCCCGCCATGATCGCGAGTTCGCCGGTTCTGGCCCGCGACACGCCGCCCGAGACGGGTGCGTCGATCATCGCAATCCGAAGTTCGGCGACTTTTCCGGCGAGGGTTCGGGTGATATCGGGAACGCCGCTGGACATGTCGACGATCAGCGCGCCTTCGGCCAGGCCCGCCAGCGCTCCGTCATCTCCCTCGAGCACCTTCTCCACGATCGCGCTCGACGGCAGCATGGTGACGAGGATGTCCGAGGTCGAGGCCGTGTCCTTCGGCGTTGCCGCGGCGCGGGCGCCGACCGCCGCTGCGACGCGCGCTGTGCGGGCGGCGTCGGCATCGTAGACCGTGAGCGCGTATCCCGCCGCCGTCAGTCGCGCCACCATCGGTTCGCCCATGGCGCCGAGGCCGATGAAGCCGATACGGGGTGTCTCTTGCATGGGAAATGACCTCGACTTGATCAGTTGAACATCTGGCGCGGAAGCCAGAGGGACAGGTCCGGAAACGCGATGAGGATGAACAGGATGATCAGTTCCATCACGATGAACGGCACGATGCCCCGGTGGATGTCGTGCAGATTGACCTTGCCTTCCGACGCTCCGATGACGGCGAACAGGTTCATGCCGACGGGTGGGCTGAGAACCGCGAGTTCGACCAGCTTCACCATGATGACGCCGAACCAGACTCCGTCGAAACCGTGGGCGATCACCAGAGGATAGACGAAGGGCATCGTCATGACCTGCATGGCCAGCGCATCCATGAACGTCCCGAGGATGATGAAGATCACCACCAGCAGCAGCATGAAGGCCATCGGCGAAAGCTCGAACGACTTCAGCAGATCCGTCGAGGCGGTGACTGTGCCCGCCACGAGGAAGAACCGGGTGAAGATCAGTCCCCCGATGATCACGATGAAGAGCGAGGCCGTGACGGCCGCGGATGCGCGCAGGCAGTCCGACAATTCCGCGAACGAAATGCGCCGCCGGGCGACGGCGATCGCAAGCGCTCCCATGGCTCCGAGCGCCGCCGCTCCGGAGGGTGTCGTGAAGCCGAGATAGATGCCGCCGATGACCACGCCCGCGAGGAGGAACGTCGCCCACAGGCCCCTGGCGCTCGCGCCGATCTCGCGAAGCGAGGCGCGCGGCTGCGGCGGCGGGGCGAGGTGCGGGCGCGCCCGGACGATCAGGCCCGTCCCGACCATGTACACGGCCGTCGTCAACAGGCCGGGAACGATGCCGGCGATCAGCAGTTCGGCAACGGATTCGCCGGTGAGAAGCCCGTAGATCACGAAGGCGATCGAAGGCGGGATCAGGGCGGCAATGGTCCCGGCCGCCGCTATGCATCCCGACGCGAAGGCCTTGTCGTAGCCGAGGTTGATCATCTCGTTGAGCGCGATGCGGGTGAACAGCGCGGCATTGACGAGCGTCGAGCCGGAAATCGCGGCGAACGCGGCGGAGGCGAGGATGGTCGCCTGGTAGAGCGCTCCTCGCGCCGACCGCAGGACAAGGTTGGAAAAGCTAAACAATTCCTGGGTTATGCCCGATGCCGAGGCGATTGCGCCCATCAGCACGAACATCGGAATGACGATGAAGCTGTAGTCGGATGCGGTCGCGAACGGCAGGTTCATCAGCGTGTTGAAGGCAAAGGCGGAGCCGCCCGTCAGCCAGAGGCCCGCGAGGCCGACGAGGCCCATGGCGATGCCGACGGAAACGCCGAGCATGGCAAGGATAAGCATCACCGCGACAGCGATGATGCCGAGCGTAAGAGGATCAAACACCAGTCGTGTCTCCTGCGATCTCGGCGCCGCCTATCGTCCGGACGAGCTGGCGCAGGAATTCGGCGGCGGCGAGCCAGGCGCCGAAGGCCGCGACGATCTTGAAGGGCGCCATCGGGAAATCCAGCGCGCCGAGGGCCTCCTCGTTCATCTGCCAGGAGGAAACCGCCAGTCGCGTCGCCTCCCATGCCATCCCGATCATGAAGGCCGCGCCCAGCCCCAGCGCGAGGATGGCGGAGAGCCGCCTTGCTCGCGGTCCCATCTTCTGCGTCGAGACGTCGATGACGATGTTGGAGCCGCGGGCCTGCGCTTCGGCCAGCCCGAGAAACACGATGACGCCGAGCAGGGCGCCGGAGAGTTCGACCATTCCCGGAATGGGCTTCCAGAAGAGGTTGGTCGATATGACATCGAGCGTCCCCATCAATCCGACGATCAGCAGAAGGGCGGAAGCCGCGAGGAAGCCGAGATAGGAAACCCGCCGCAGCAGGCCGTCGAGGCGGGTGAAAAACGACATGAAATCACCGTAGGTGCGATGGACGCTCGCGCCGGGCCGCGGGGACCCGGCGCGAGGCCGCAGGATCAGCGGTTGGCGCGGATATAGTCGGCGAGTTCCTTCGCCTCGGCGCCCTTGCCCATTTCGTCCATCTTTTTCGCCCAGACATCAAGCATGTCCGGCACCTTGGCCTTGAGGGCATCCATCTCCTCGAAGGGGACGATTTCCATGCCCGCCGCCTTCAGTCCCTCGATGGCCTTCGCCTCGTCGCCCGCGATCAGCTCGTTGCCGAACTTCTCCGCATCGGCGGCGACTTCCTCGAACAGCTTGCGCACGTTCTCGGGCAGGGCCTCCCACTTGCTCTTGGAGGTGAACAGGGTGTGGGCGCTGATGACGCCGAAGGAGATATCGGTGCCGTATTTGGCGACCTGGTCGATCTTGAAGGCCTTGACGGCGGAGTTGAACATGTAGGTGCAATCCATCGCGCCGGACTGCATCGCCTGGACCATGTCGACCGGCGGAATGTTGACCGGGATCGCGCCGATCGATTCGAACATCACCGGCACGAAGGAGCCGTAGGAACGGACCTTGGTGTTCTGAAGGTCGGCCATCGTCTTGATCGGCTTGGTGCAATAGAAGCGGTAGTCGGGCAGGTAGCGGTAGAGCACCGGGTGCAGATTGGCCGCGGCAAGCTCTGCCTTGATCGTCGCGTTGGTGGTGAAGATGTCTGCGGTGAGCCGGTTGAGCTTCGGGCCGTCCGTGTAGGTGAACGGCAGAGCGTTGGTGACGGCGGTGAACGGCATGCGCGAGAACTGGTTGCCGGTGACGATCAGGCCGAAGTCGACCGCGCCCGAGCCGACGAGGTCGACCATCTCGGCTTCGCCGCCGAGCGTGTTGGCCCAGAAGTGCTGGATCTTGATCTTGCCGCCGCTCCGCTTCGCGATCTCGGAGGAGAAGTAGGTGTCGATCTTGGACGTGTTCACCACCTCCGGGATGTTGGAGGAATAGCGGAGGGACATTTCCGGATAGTCCTGCGCCATCGCGGCATGAACGCCGAGAGTGCAGAATGCGGCGAGGGGCGCCATCAGGCGTAGAAATTTCATCGAAATCCTCCCAAGGATCGGGTCTGCGTCAGAGCAGCCAAAAGTGATGCCGCAGGACACTCCTGCCACAACGGCAGTTTGTCATACAACATGACGGTATGATAATTCAAGCCGAGTCGAGTTCGATTTCTGGAGGACGCCGTGAACCCCACCTATGAAGTGCTCGCCCTGCGCTATGCGACGACCGATCCGGACCGGCCGCGACGCGAAAACTTCATGCCGGGGATGGACCTCCACGATGCTCCGATGCCGCTCGACTATTACATCTGGGTGATCCGCGGGCACGGCCGCCTCATCGTCGTTGATACGGGATTCGGGAAAGACGCAGCGAAGGAACGGCACCGCACGCTGCTGCACGAGCCCGCGGCGCTGCTGAAGCGTGCCGGGATCGACGCGGCGGCGGTTCCCGACGTGGTGCTCACCCACCTGCACTACGATCACGCGGGATCGCTCGACGCGTTTGAGGCCGCGACCTTCCACCTTCAGGACGAGGAGATGCGCTACGCGACGGGACGGCCGATGTGCCACGCCTGCCTGCGCGCGCCGTTCAATGTCCGCGACGTCCTGCAGGCGGTGGGGCTGGTGCATTCGGGGCGGGTTCGGTTTCACGACGGCGTCGCGGAGCTCTACCCCGGCATATCGCTGCACCGGGTCGGCGGCCATACCGGCGGGCTGCAGGTCGTCCGGGTGGCGACGGATCGCGGCCCGCTCGTGCTGGCATCGGATGCCTTCCACTTCACCGAGAACCGGTTGCGCCGCGCGCCGTTCCCGATCGTCTACCATATCGGCGAGATGCTCGAAGGCTATCGGCGCTGCGAGGAACTGGCCGGCGGCCGCGAGGACCTGTTGATCCCGGGACACGATCCGGACGTGCGCGAGCGCTGGCCGGAACTGATCCGCGGCTTCGCGGATATCGTACGCCTGGATCTCGCGCCGCTTCGAGATTGAGCTGACTGTCGTCTTGACATACTGTCATACAAATTGTTATCCGCTTGTTGAACACGGCGGGAGGAAAGATGCAGTTCGACAAGACCGTTTCCGCACGCGGACACGAGTTCCGCCTCTCCGGATCTCATGACCCGGCCTTTGCCCGGGTCGCCGAGGCGTTCGCGCAGAACTATTCGGTAGAAGAAGAAATCGGCTCGGCCACGACGATCTATGTGGACGGCCGCAAGGTCGTCGACCTGTGGGGCGGCTACCGGGACGCCGACTATGTCAAGCCGTGGGAGCAGGATACGATCATCTGTATGATGTCGGTTGCCAAGGGCATCGCCGGCATGAGCTTCAATATCCTGATCGACCGGGGTCTGGTCGATCCCGACAAGCCGGTTGCGCAGTACTGGCCCGAATTCGCGCAGAACGGCAAGGAAGGCGTGCTCGTCCGCCATGTGCTCGACCACACCGCCGGCCTGCCGGTGGTGCTCGATCCGCTGTGGAAGGGCGCGGTCTTCGACTGCGACGCCATCGTCGCGGCGCTGGAGAAGCAGGCCCCGCTGTGGGAGCCGGGCACGGTCGCGGCGTATCACATCCACACCCAGGGCAACCTGCTGGGCGAGATCGTGCGGCGGGTGACGGGCAAGCGCTTCCCGCAGTTCATCGCCGACGAGATGACCGGCCCGCTCGGCGCCGACTACCAGTACGGCAACCTCTCCGATGCCGACCTCGCCCGCTGCGCCACGCTGGTTCCCACCGTCGAGGGGACGCTGCTAGCCAAGCGCGACACCGACCCGGACGCGCTCGTCTCGAAGGGCTTCACCCAGTTTCCCGACGAGCCGCTGCCGGTGACGCTGAACTCCACGGCCTGGCGGCGGGCCGAGATCACCAGTGCGTCGGGCCACGGCAATCCGCGCGCGGTCGCGCGCATCTACGGCGCGGTGGCGCGCGGCGGCTCGCTGGACGGCGTCACGCTGATGTCGCCGCGGACGATCGAGGACATGCTCGTCGAGCAGCACAACCAGTTCGAGCGCATGCAGCAGCGGCCTTATCATCAGGGCCGCGGCATCCTGCTGAACACACCCGTCTCGGTTTGGATGGGTCCCAACATGCGCGCCTTCGGCCATCACGGCTTCGGCGGCTCCATCGGCTTCGGCGATCCCCACGCGAAAATCGGCTTCTCCTACGCGTGCAACAAGATGCATGCGGTGGGCGACAACGGCCCTCGCGCCCGCCGCATCATCGAAGCCCTCTACGAGGTTCTCTAGGTCATGGCTGCATCCTCCCGAGCACCCGTGGCGGTCGTGACCGGCGGCGCAGGCGGCATTGGCGAAGCCTGCGTCGCCCGGTTGCGAGCCCAGGGCTGGCAGGTCGTGGTTCTCGACCGCAACATGGGTCTCGCCCGCGAGGTCGCCACCCGCCATGGCGCGATCGCCCGCGAGATCGACCTCGCCGACACGTCGAGCATCGACGCCGCAGCAGCATGGGTCGAGCGCGAGGTCGGCCCTTGCTCGGCGCTCGCCGCCGTCGCCGCGCATCTCGAAAACCCGCACATGCCGGAGAAGCAGGATGACGCCGAGTGGGACGCCATCCTGCGTGTCAACCTGACGGGCACGTTCCGCACGCTGACCGCCTTCGGCGCCGGCATGCTCGAGCGCGGGCAGGGGTCGATCGTGACGGTCGGCTCCATCACCGCCTTCAACTCCAGCCCGCTTCAGGCCTACGGCCCGACCAAGGCCGCGATCATCAATATGTCGCGCAACTTCGCGGTCGCCTGGGGACGGCGCGGGGTGCGGGTGAACTGCGTCTGTCCGGGTCCTACCCGCACGCCGGCGGTCGAGGCCAGCTATGCGCGCGGCGAGCGCAACCCCGACACGATGATCCGCCAGACCACGCTCGGCCGGCTGGTCAAGCCCGAACAGGTCGCCAACGCCATCGCGTTCCTCCTGTCCGAGGATGCCGGCGCGATCACGGGCATCGAACTTCCGGTGGATGCCGGCACCCTCGCGACCCAGCTCTGGAGCCTCTACGGCGGCGTCCCGGGTGCGGTGCAATCCTGATCGGAAGGGGAGGAAGAGCATGTCCGAGAATCTGAGCGGTCAGGTCATTCTGGTCACCGGTGCCGGCCGGGGTATCGGCGGCGCCGCGGCGCGGCTTCTGGCATCCCGCGGTGCCGCGGTCGGCGTGTTCGATATCGCCGCCGATCTCGCCAACGAGACGGCCAATGCGATCAAGGCCGCAGGCGGCAAGGCGCTCGCCATCGTCGCCGACGCCGCCGACCGCCGCGCGGTGTTCGACGCGGCCGCGGCGCTGCGCGATGCCTTCGGGCCACTGACGGGTATCGTCAACGACGCGATCTGGATCCGCTACGGACCGGTCGAGGGCATCGAAGAGGAAGTGCTCGACAGGATGCTCGCGGTCGGCATCAAGGGGCCGATCTGGGGCGTGCAGGCCCTTCTTGCTCATCGTGGCGACAAGCCGGCCTCCATCGTCAACCTGGCCTCGCCGGCCGCCGATCTCGGCATGGCCAACACCGCCTCCTACACCTCGGTCAAGGGCGCGATCGTGGCGTTGACGCGTCAGCTTGCGGTCGAACTCGGCCCGCAGGGCATTCGCGTCAATGCCGTCGCGCCCGGAGCGGTGCCGACGCCGGGAGCGCGCGCGATCGTCGACGAGGCCGGCTACGCCAAGCGCCGGGCGCAGACCCCGCTCGGCCGTCTCGGAGAGGAGGACGACATCGCCAAGGCGATCGCCTTCCTGCTCGGGCCGGATGCCGGCTTCATCACCGGCGAGGTGCTGCATGCCGACGGCGGCATATCAGTGAAGTCGATGTAGATGCCGCGCCGGCGCCACCCTGCGGCCGATCGGTCAGCCCTTGCTCGCGGCCATGGTCTTCATCGCCGCCGCGGCGGCCGCCTCGACATGGGCAACGCAGACCTGCACGGCGCGCTCCTCGTCACGCGCCTCGAGGGCATCGAGGAACTCCCGCAGTTCGCGGATGGATTGCTGTGCGCGCTCGGCGCTGGACAGGGACACGACGCGGAGCTGGGACACGCGGGTATGGATCCGGCGCAGCATGTCGGCCGCGACCGGATTGCCGGCGCCTTCGAGCAGAATGTCGTAGAAATGCGTCTTGGCCGCGATGAAGGCCTCGGCGGAAAAATCGCTGTAAACCTCGGCGAGCCGCTCGACGCTGTCGCGCAACGCCTTCATCTGGGCGGCCGTGTGGTTGCGCGCGAACAGGCGCGCCGCGAGCCCCTCGAGCATCGCGCGCACCTCGTAGATCGAGCGGGCCGTGTCGATGCCGATCGTGCTGACGCTGAGGCCCTTGTTGGGCTGGAGCGTGATCAGGCCGTCGGCCTGGAGCTCACGCAGCGCCTCGCGAAGCGAGGTGCGCGACACGCCCATCATCTCGCACAGTTCGCGCTCGATAAGCCGCGCGCCCGCCGGGAACTTGCCGGTCGCGATCGCCAGGCGCAGGCGCTCGGCCACCTGCTCGCGCAGCCCCGGCAGGGTCTGCACCCGCATCGACAGGTCGTCGCTGGCGCTCGTGACGGACATGCTGGCTCTCCCCGGGCTGACGCCCCATCGATCTGTCCGGACGGCATGGACCTTCCCCACCGGCCGGCGGCGACGAATCTGATCGTCGCCATACTGTAATTTTGTATGTCAAAGAACAAGGTGACCCATATGACGACGCAGGACAAGACCATCGGGGACCTTTTTGCAGAGGGGCTGCAGCTGCGCCGCCAGGTTCTCGGATCGGAATATGTCGACCGGTCGATGAAATCCGCCAACGACTTCATGATGACGTTCCAGCACATCACCACCGAATGGTGCTGGGGCTACGCCTGGGGCCGCGATACGCTGGATCTCAAGACCCGCAGCATGCTGAACCTGGCGATGCTCACCGCGCTCAACCGCGCCGCCGAGATCAAGCTGCACGTCCGCGGCGCGGTGAACAACGGCGTGACGGTCGACGAGATCAAGGAAGTGCTGCTCCACGCCACCGTCTACTGCGGCATCCCGGCCGGCCTCGACGCCTTCAAGGCGGCGAACGAGGTGCTGACGGAGATGAAGGCGTTCGACTGAAGCTTCGTCGCGGCGGGCAGTTGGGCAACGGACCCGACACTCGCCCTGGGTGCCGCGCGACCACCCGTCCAACGAACAGCTCACGGCTTTTCGTTCCCGATGTCGGTCCTCGAACCTTTCGTGTCGAATCGTTCGGTCGGCAGGGCATATGACTGAAATACACTCGCGCCTTGGTTTGGCCGCGAGGAAGAGATGATCAGGATACCGCGTGAGCGATGGGGCAACTTTGTCGGCGGAGAATGGGTTGCCAGCTCATCCCTTCCCGACCTGCCGCTGATCAATCCGTCCGACGGCACTGTGATTGGACGCATCGTTCAGGCGGACCGAGCATTGGCAGATCGCGCCCTGTCGCTGGCGCGCGGAGCGGTCGAGGCCGGTCTGCTCACGCAGGGCCGTCCCAAGGAGCGGATGGCGCTTCTGCTGCGAATCGCGCGCGAGCTGCGCGATATGGAGGACGACATCGCCGCCGTCGAATGCCTGAACAACGGCAAGCCAATTTCGGCCGCGCGCGCCGAAGCGGGCGAGGCGGCACGAATCTTCGAATACTATGCCGGGCTCGCCGACAAGGTCGAGGGTCGCAGCATTCCGCTCGGGGCTGACTATGTCAGCTTCACCGAACGCCTGCCCCACGGCGTGACGCTCCACATCGTTCCCTACAACTATCCCCTGAACACAGCCGCACGCTCGGTCGCGCCGGCACTCGCGGCGGGCAATGCATGCGTCGTCAAGGCTCCCGAGACGTCACCGCTGGGCACGATGATACTTGCCGAAGCCTGCCGCCGGGCCGGCGTGCCTGCCGGATCCGTCTCGTTCCTCTGCGGCTATGGCGTCGATCTCGGCGCCTATCTCGTGGGGCATCACCAGATCGATCATATCGTCTTCACGGGTTCGGTGGGCGCCGGCAAGGCGGTGATGCACGCGGCCGCGGAGACGATCGTCCCAACGGTGATGGAACTCGGCGGGAAGTCGGCCGCGATCCTCCTGCCGGACGCGGACATGGGTACGGCGCTAGAGAGCGTGTTCGGCGGCATCTTCTGCAATGCGGGGCAGATCTGCTCGGCCAGTTCACGCCTCCTCGTTCACCGCAGCCAGGTCGACGAGGTTGATTCGTGGTTCCGCAATCGGCTCGCCGCCGTGACGATCGGACCGGCCAATGCCGATCCCGACATCGGGCCGCTGATCAGCGAGCGGCATCGCCGTCGAGTCCTGGAACTCTTGAACGGGGCAATCGCCGAAGGCGCCGAACTTGTTGCCGGCGCACGGGAGGCGCCGGACCTGCCGGGCTTTTTCGTCCGGCCCGCCGTCCTCGGGCGGGTCACGCCCGAAATGACGATCGCAACCACTGAAGTCTTCGGGCCCGTCCTCTGCGTGATGGCCTACGAGACTGTCGACGATGCGGTCCGCATCGCCAATGGCGGACCCTACGGCCTGGTGGCCGGGGTGTTCACTTCCGACCTCAATCGGGCCCACCAGATCGCGCGCCGCATGCGCTGCGGTCAGGTGTTCGTCAACGAGTGGTTCGCCGGCGGTATCGAGACCCCGTTCGGCGGCGTCGGGCACAGCGGCTTCGGACGCGAGAAGGGCATCGAGGGCCTGCTGAACTACGTGCGCACCCGCACGACGACGATTAGACTGGGCGATCGTCCGGTCGAGGCTTTCTGAGGCGGCGCATCCGCCAGGTTCAGCGCGTCATGACCGCTCCGGCATCTCGAAGTGCTGCGATCTCGTCGGACGCGAAGCCGATCTCCTGCATCACGTCCATCGTGTCCCATCCCTTGGGGTGGGCGGGATGGCCGCCCGAGAGTGTGTTGCCATCGACGGCGATTGAAGACCGTATCCCGAGGACGCGTCCTTCGGTGGGGTGGTCCTCCGGCTTCACAAGCCCGACGGCGGCGAGGTGCGGATCGCCGGTCAGGGTATCCGGCGTGTGACAGGGCATCGCCGGCACGTCGGCCCGGGCGAACAGGATCAGCCATTCGGCGGTCAGCCTGCCGGCCAGCAGGCTTGATCGAGCCTCGAACCACGCGTCGACATTGCGCGCCCTGTCGGAAACCGTCGCGAAGCGGGGATCTTCGGCAAGATCGCTGCGTCCGGCAGCCGTCAGGAAGGCTCTCGTCTGGCTGTCCGTGTTGGCGGTGATGCAGATCCAGCCATCGGCAGTCCGCAGCGGCCGGTTGTTGGCATTGAGCAGACGCTCGTCGCCGACCGGTCCGAGGGGAGGGTCGAAGCTCGACCGCCCGAGATGCTCCTGGAGGACAAAGGCGGCCATGGTTTCGAACATCGGCACCTCGATCGAAGCGCCGTCTCCCGTTGTCCTGGATCGAAGCGCCGCGGCCAGGATCGCGCCCGCCGCGATCTCGCCGACGACATGGTCGCACAAGAGCAGCGGCACATAGGCGGGAGTACCGTCGCGGGCGAGGAACAGGCCGGACAGCCCGGCCGCGCCTTGCACGACGCTGTCATAGGCCGGAAGGCCGGCATAAGGGCCGTCGCTACCATAGCCCGTGATGAGGCAGTGGATGATCCCAGGATGGCGCGCTCTAATAGTCTCGGCATCTAGGGCCAGGCGGCGCAGCGCCTGCGGGCGCATGTTGGAGACGACGACGTCGGCCCAGGCGAGCAGCCGGTCGACGATCGCGCGCGAAGCGGGATTGGCAAGGTCGAGCGCCACGTTCCGTTTGCCGCGGTTCATGTGAAGATAGGTGCCCGAATGCTCGCCGGTCGGGGAGCCGCCGCCCAGCTTGCGCATGAGGTCTCCGGCCGGGGCCTCGACCTTGATGACGCGAGCGCCGTATTGCGCGAGGCGCCAGGTGCAGATCGGCCCGACGACGACGCTTGTCAGGTCGAGCACCTTCAGGTCCGTCAGCGCCCCCGTCATTGCGTGCGCCATTCCCCGTCCATCGCTAGCAGGCCCTGGTCGTCGGCGCAGCGGACGGCAAAGCCTGCTCGGGTCTCCCGGACGAACAACGTCAGCGGCCGGTTCGCATAGAGCGGCAGGAAGTGACGTGTCGTGATCCCCGTCAGTCGTGCGCCGAATTCACTCCGCAGGAACTCCGTGGCCAGGAGCGTTGTCAGGCCTCCGTTGACGACCAGTCCGGGAAGGCGCTCGGTGGAGGCCGCATAGTCGAGATCGAAATGGACTCTATGCGTGTTGAAACCCAAGGCTGAATACTGGAACAGCATGGTCGAATCCGGCGTGATCCGCTTCGCGCGGTCGGTACCGCCGTCCACGACGCTGCCCGGACGCGCAGGCCGCTCGTCGCACCCTCGGAATATGACGTAGGTCTGGACCTCCTCCACAAGCGCCGCCGGCCGATCAGGCAGGCAGAGCCGGTTCGCGAGATTGACGACGATGCTGGCGCCGCCTCGCCCGTCTCTCTTCTCCAGGGATTCGATGTACTGCGTGCGCTGCAGGGTCATATCGGGCGTGATGTCGCCACGGATTTCCACCCTTCGCCCCAGCAGCCGCAGGCGGTCAAAGCCCGGATCGTTCAGGGCATGGCAGAGGATCGGAAAACCGTCTGATCGCAGGCATCCCCGGCGGACATCGTAGGCGAGGAAGGGAAAATGCCATCCTCTCGGAATGTTCTGACACGCTTCCCAAGGTACGGCGGGCAGATCCAGCATCGAGGCGATCCGCCGCACTGTCGTCGTATCGCAACAGACGGTCTGGGAGGACCAGATGCCTTCAGCTTCGGCCGCGATCAAATGTTCACCCTCCCTGGCTCGGTTGCTGCCCCCGCTGCGGGTCCCGCCGTGCGGCGATCGATCTGATCGAACTGCCCTTCCGCAACCTAGCTGATGCGGAAGCCATCTCTCACGAGCCCGTCTGCCGCGGAGCGGATTGCGCCTCGGAGCGTCTCGGCGATGAAGTCGACTGTCTCTTCGGAGAGGATGAGCGGCGGTGACATCACGACGTTCTGCCCCAGCGGCCGCACGATAAGCCCCTGGTCGGAACATGTGCGCGCGATGCGCATTGTCGCCTCCGCCTCGACAGGAAGAGGCGTTCGGGTGGTCTTGTCCGCCACGGTCTCGATGCACTGCATGAGCCGCCTGCCGCGTATGTCGCCCACGAGCGGCAGGTCGTTCAGCGTCGACAGGCGCTCCTCGAGATACACACCGACCGTATCGGCATGCTCGACCAGGCTCTCCCGCTGCATGATGTCCAGGTTGCAGAGTCCCGACGCGCAGGCGACCGGATGCCCCGCATAGGTGAAGCCCGAGGTGAACCAGCGACTGTCATCGTTCGCCATTGCGTCCCACACCCGGTCGGAGAAGATCACGGCGGCGAGCGGCTGGTACCCTGAGGTCAGTCCCTTGGCGACCGTGATGATGTCGGGAGTGACGCCGTAGAGTCCTTCGGACGCGAACCACTTTCCGACACGCCCGAACGCGGTGACCACCTCGTCGGCGACGAACAGGATGTCGTGGCGGCGGCAGACTTCCCACATCCGGCGCAGGTAATCGTCGGGCGGCACGAGGACCCCGCCCGAGGCCTGGATCGGCTCGGCGACGAACCCGCCGATGCGATCGGCACCGACCCGGGCGATCAGGTCTTCGAACTCCGCGACCAGCCAATCGGTGAAGGCGCTGCCGGAGAGACCGTCCGGGGCGCGATAGGCATAGGGCGCGCTGACGTGCCAGATGTTGTCCTCCTTGTAGTCGAACTCGGGCACGCGGTCTCCCGGCCGCTTGCCGACCGACTGGGCGAGGTAGGTGGAGCCGTGATAGCTCATCTCGCGCGCGACGATGCCGCGCTTGCCCGGACGACCCATGCAGGACTGAACGAAGCCCACCATCCGCGCGGCCGTATCCATTGCGGTCGATCCGCAGGTGGTGAAATGGACACGATTGAGGTCGCCGGGAGCGATGTCGGCAATCCGCGCCGCCAGACGCGCGGCGGGCGAGTTGGTCTGGTCGACAAAGGCGTTCGCATAGGCAAGCTTCAGGGTCTGCTCCGCCACCGCATCCGCCATTTCGCGGCGTCCGAGCCCGATATTGGTGCACCAGAGGCCAGCCACGGCATCCACGTAGCGTTTGCCGGTGGAGTCGAAGATATGGATACCCTCTCCGCGCTCGATGACCTTCGGCAATGACCGGTTCCCGAAGTTCTGCCACGGACGCAGGACATGTTCGGCGTCGAGAACGGCGGGATCGACATTTTCTCTCATGCAAGCTCTCGCAAGTGGGGCACGGGCGGGCAGGCCGCCGACCGTGTCAACTGTGGTGATCCGGACTGCATGCGGCAGGCTCGTCACCCGAAGCCTCGACGCTCGCCGCCAGGGAAACCTAGTGAAGGGCGAGAAGGCGGACACGCGATTGTTTATGGGTCTGCCCAAAACGATAACGCCGTCATGAACCGTCCCAGCACGCAGGCAACGGGGGAAGGTTTTCGACCGTCCTGCCCCAATCGAAGATCGCCGGCGCATTGCCACCTTCTCCGGCGGCGGGCCGCGTGGCGCCCTCCCGATGCAGCGAGATCACCCGCGAAGCGTCGCCCTGATCGAGAAGATGGCTCATCAGCTTCTCGGCCGCGGAGCCCCGCGGTGTGCCCGCCAGGCGGATGTTGTAGGTCCAGGCGCTCGGGGCCCGAAATGCGAAGGGCTCCGCCAGCCGTCCTTCGTCCAGATAGGGCTTGCAGACTGATGTCGGAGCAACCGTGACGCCGAGTCCCTGCGCTGCCAGTTCCAGCGCTATGCTCGTCGCGTTCGTCTTGAACATCGCGCCGCCCGCCATATCAATCTGGGCGATGCCGTCGACGCCGGTCGCCTTCGCAACGGTCGTCCAGTAGTCGTGTCGGCCGGAAATGACGATCTTCGTTTCGTCGGCCAGCCGGGCCGTCGCCGAAAGCCGATCTGCAACGGCCGGTGCGCAGACGATCGACAGCGTTTCCGGCCACAACGGTCGTGAACCCGGCGGCAGTTCGTCGCTGCGGTTCACGGTAATCGAGATGTCGGCAATGCCGTCCGGAGGACCTTCCCAGACGGTGCCGTGGATGGTGACGACGATCTCAGGGTGCTGCCGGTGGAAGGATGCGAGCACCGGCGGCAGCCATTTTTCGCCGAAACTGTAGGGACAGGCGAGGACCACGCTGCGGTTGCGTACGCCCGCAAGGACTGCTTCCGTCGCAGCGTCTATCTGGTCCAGACTCTGGCGCAGCGTCGGCAGGAAGGCGGCGCCGATCTCCGTCAACTGGAGGCTCCGCGCATGGCGCACGAACAGGCGTCTCCCGAGGTACTTTTCCAATGCCCGGATGTGATTGCTGATCGCGGCCTGCGTATAGCCGAGTTCCTCCGCGGCCTTCGTGAAGCTCAGATGGCGCGCGGCGCACTCGAAGGAGCGTATGAACGTCAACGGGGGAGGCGTCTGCAGCATTCGATCACACTCGCGAGGGCTGGACGGGAGGCTCCGATCAATCAGACGTCAAACCGCCGCCCGCATTGCCTTCTGTCTCCATGACGGCCGACCTGGTGCAAGGCGACACCATCATACGCAGCCGGCCAACTGGGCGAGCAGCTCAAGACCCTGTTTCGACAGGTCCGGATCGCTCATGACCGGTCGGGACGAAAGGCATACGATGACGATGTCGCGGCTCCGGTCGATCCAGATGAACTGTCCGAATATGCCGAGCGCCGCGATCGGACCCTTGCCGCTCTGCACGTCGTACCAGCAGGACCGGTAGTTGCCGGCAGGCAGCATGTCGGGGAACTCGCCGTCGATCCAGGCCCGACGGGTGGCGCCGCCGGAGAGGTCGTCGATCCAGGCCTGAGGGACGAGCTGCGTCCCGTCCGCCGCCCTGCCGCCGCTGGCCACGAGTTGGCCGACACGCATGAGGTCGCGCGCGGTCATCGAGATGCCGCCTGTCGCGCGGCTGTGGCCTTCGCCGTCGACCGCAACCGTGACCGGATCCGCGCAGCCGAGCGGATGGAGCAGCCTGTCGCGCAGCAGGTCGACGTAGCGACGGCCGGTCGCGCGTTCGAGCACCAGACCGAGCACGTCGGTGACGCAGGAGATGTAGCTGAACCGCCTGCCGTGGCCGACGGAACCCGGCCCCACCGACGCGAGGACGCCCAGCATGGTCTCGCGCGGTCCGAGCGGCTCGTCCCAAAGCACCGCGCGGCGGTAGCGGTTGAAGTCGCTGGCCGGGTCGACGTAGTCCTCGTTGAACGCGACGTCGACGGTCATGTCGAGCAGGTCGCGGACGGTGGCCGTGGCAAAGCCCGACCCGGCAAGCTCGCCGACGAGCGCCCCGACCGTATCGGCTTCAGCCAGCTTGCCGTCGCCGACAACGATGCCGGCGAGCAGGCCCGTGATGGATTTCGAGACCGAGAACAGCAGGTGCGGCCTGGCCGGGTCGACATGCGGCACGTGGGTTTCGACAACGACCTCTCCCTGCTTCGATATCAGCAGCGAATCCATCTCCATGCCGGCGAGCACGTCGCTCGCCGGGGCGGAGCGGCCGTCGGGCAGCACAAGCCTTGCCGCCGTCAGCGGGCCGGGTTTCGAGGCACGAGGCCCGGCAGGTGTGCGCGGCATGATTACCGCCGTCGGGACGAATTCCGCCGCGTTGAAGTAGCTGAATTTCCCGTTCGGATGCTGCAGCCAGTTGCGCAGGCCGATGGCGGAGCGGTCCGCCGGCGGCATCGGGCTTGGAACGGACGGCTTCGACATCATGTTCATCAGGCGGACAACCAGACCTTTTCCATATGCTGTTCGAAGGCCTGGTGAACCTGATACCCGTTCACGCGCTGGCTCGTGTGGGCATAGAGGGTGCGCCAGTAGGGCTGGATGATGATCGCGGCGTCCTGAATGATCTTCTCGATCGCGGCCATCACCGTGCGGCGCTTGTCGGCGTCGGCGATCGAACTCGCCTCGTCGAGCTTCTTGTCCAGTTCGGGATCGGAGAATCCGGTCTCGTTCCAAGACGAACCGGTCCTGTAGGCGAGCAGAAGGCTCTGGATGCCGAGCGGGCGCGCGGTCCAGTTGGTGGTCGAGAAGGGATATTTGGTCCAGTCGTTCCAGAAGGCGGATTCGGGGATCACGGTGCGTTTCACCTTGAGGCCCGCCTCCCGCATCTGGCTGGCGATCGCGTCCGAGGTATCGCGCCGATAGTCGGAATCGACCGAGATCAGCTCGAATTCCGTGTCCAGCTTTCCGGCCTCCCCGAGCAGGGCCTTGGCCTTCGCGACGTCGCGCTTGAGCTTGGGCAGTTCCACATATTCAGGATGCATCGGGCCGACATGATGGTTTTCGGCAACCGTTCCCTGGCCGCCCATGCCGAGCTGGAGGATGACTTCGTTGTCAACCGCCGAGTGGATTGCGGTCCGGACGCGCGGATCGGTGTAGGGCTCGACATTGACGTTGAAGCGCGCCACGATCGTCGTCGCGGTCACGATCTCCGACCGCTTGAAGCCCATGCCGTCGAGAACGGACACGTCCGGCGCCTGCGTCTGGCCCTGCACGTCCACTTCGCCGGCCTCCAGGGCCGAGATCGTGGCGCCGGAATCCCCGCCGTAGTCGATCCACTCCACGCCATCGAGATAGACGTCGCCGCCCCACCAGGAGCCGTCCGGACGCTTGCGCACCACAGCCTTGGAGCCGACATCGACGCTCACCAGTTCGAACGGCCCGGTGCCGATCGGGTTCTTGGCGAAATTGGCCCCCTGCTCGTCGAACTTTCGGTGCACGATCAGCGCGGGATAGTCGGCCATGCTCGGGACGATGGTGATGTCAGGACGGGAGAGGTTGAGAACCACGGTGAACTCGTCCTGCTTCACGATCGCGCCGTCGCGCGCCTTCTTCGTGTCCGCATTGATCAGCGCGCCCATGCGCGCCGCAAGCGAATTGCCGGGAACCTCGCTCTCGCACCAGCGGGTGATGTTGTAGACGACGTCGTCGGCGTTGAAATCGTCGCCGTTCGACCACTTCACCCCCTTGCGGACGTGGAGGACGTATTTGGTGGCGTCTTCGTTGATCTCCCAGCTCTCGAGCAGCATCGGGCGGAACGTGAAGTCCGTCTCCCACCTCACCAGGTGCTCGATGACCTGCATAGCGACGTTCGCAGCCTGCAACCCCTTGAACGTGCGCGGGTCTTCCACCTCAGTGACCTGCATGATCATGCGCACGACACCGCCCTTTTTGGGCTCTTCGGCCTGCGCGGCGACAGGCATGGCAACACCGGCGAGCGCGTAGGCCGCTGCAGTAGAGCAGCCGAAGGCGCTGGCCAGACTGAGGAATTCACGTCGGTCCATCCGACCGGTCAGGTAATCGTCACGGAAGATCTGCACGGCGGGATGGTTCACGGCGTTTCCTTTCAGCGAGAAGATGGGGTTGGGTCGGGTCTTGAGATCGGAAGCCCTCCGGCGGGCTTCATTTCACGCAGGCAGAGGCTCGACTCGATCGACTTGATCTCGGGCAGCTTGCGCAGCACCCGGTCGATGAATTGGCCGTATTCCGTCAGATTGCGCGCCACCACCTGGAGGAGGAAATCCGCCCTGCCGGTCACGTTGTGACAGGACAGCACCTCCTCGCAGCCCAGCAGCGTGTCCTCGAAGGCACGCGTCGCCTCGTCGGTGTGGATCGACACGCTGAGCTGCACGAAGGCGAGTACGCCGAGGCCCATCCGCTCACGGTCGAGCTGCGCGCGGTAGCCCGTGATGTATCCGTCCGTCTCGAGGCGCTTGAGCCGGCGCGCGCAGGGCGTCTCGCTCAGGGACACCGCTTCGGCCAGCTTTGAGATCGGGATCCTCCCCTCGGCCTGAACCGTGGCGAGGATGGCAAGGTCAATATCGTCGATGTCGTTCACGGGCCTCTCCCTGGAATTGTCGAGAAGCTTCATCGGACGTCCTGGAGCCCAAGGCAATTCGCCGTCGTCGGCGGATGGGTGATCGGCGATGGCGAAGGAGCGGCGGCCGCTGCCCGGGAGTCTCCCTGCAGAGGCGGCACGAATGGGACTATGCTCCACACCCTCGACCATTTGAGGAGCATATCATCAGATAGTTACGTTTCAATAGGGGATTGCGCCAATATTATGCGAAATGATAGTGGATGCCGGCAGGCGCCTTTCCGGCGCGAGGAGCAGGCATGGCGACGATAGGATACCTGACGACGATCCAGTTCGACTTCGGTGCCATAGGCACACTTGCGGCCGAGTGCGAACGGCTCGGAATCTTGAAGCCGCTCGTGGTGACGGACGCCGGTGTGCGTGCCGCCGGGCTATTGGCGAGACTGCCGCTGCCGGACACCACCCCCGTCTTCGACCGGACCACCTCCAATCCGCGCGAGTCTTCGGTGCTCGATGCGGTCGGCGTCTACAGGCAGCACGGCTGCGATGGTGTGATCGGCATGGGCGGCGGATCCTCGCTCGATCTCGCCAAGGCTGTAGCACTCGCCGCTACCCATCCCGGCGCCCTGAAGCAATACGCACTGATCGAAGGCGGGCTGTCGCGCATCACCGCGGCGGTGGCGCCGGTGATCGCGATCCCGACGACCGCCGGCACCGGGTCCGAAGTCGGGCGGGCGGCGGTGATCATCCTCGAGGACGGCCGCAAGGTCGGACTGATCTCGCCTTACATGATCCCGAAGCTGGCGATCTGCGATCCAGAACTGACCTATGGACTGCCGCCCCATCTGACCGCCGCCACCGGAATGGATGCGATCACGCATTGCTTCGAGACCTTCATGGCGCCGGCCTTCAATCCGCCGGCCGACGGCATTGCGCTCGACGGACTGCGCCGCGGCTGGAGGGCGATCGAGACGGCGTTCTCGAACCCGCTCGACGCGCTCGCGCGCCGCGACATGATGAGCGCTTCGATGCAGGGGGCGCTGGCCTTCCAGAAGGGACTGGGCGCGGTACACAGCCTGAGTCATGCCATAGGCGGCCTGAGGCCGGAGCTGCATCATGGCGAGTTGAATGCCGCCCTGCTTCCTCATGTGATCAGGTTCAACGCCAAGGCGGACACCGTCGTCGCCGAGGGCAAGATCGAACGCCTGGCGGAGACGATCGGGGTGGAGCCGACGGTGGCGGCGCTGGCCGCGGCGGTCACCAGCCTCATTGCCCGCCTCGGCCTGAAGACGCGGCTGCGGGAGTTCGGCCTCAGCCGCATGGAGTTCGAGAGCATCATCTCGCGTGCGACGAAGGATCATTGCCACGCGACGAATCCACGGATCGCCACGGTCGCCGATTACGACCGCCTTCTGAACGCGGCGCTGTGACGCCGGGAGCGGCAAGATGAACCAGCTCTCGTTGCCGTCGACCGCGACGGCGCTGTCGATTCGCCCGACGATCGCGCGCCTCCCGCAGTCGCTGATCCGCCAGATCGCCAATGGCGCGATGGGACGTCCAGGCGTTGACGCGTTCTGGTTCGGCGAGTCCGACCGTCCGACGCCCGAATTCATCGTCGAGGCCGGGATGGCCGCGATGCGGGCCGGTGGGGCATTCTATACGCCCAATCTCGGCATACCGGACCTGCGAGAGGCGATCACGGCCTATCTGCTGCGGCTTCACGGACACTGCGTCGCATCGGATCGCGTTGCGGTCACCTCCTCGGGCGTCTCCGCCCTGATGATCGTGCAACAACTGCTCGTCGAGCCCGGCGATCACGTCGTCGCGGTGACGCCGCTCTGGCCGAACATACCGGACATGGCGACCGCGCTCGGCGCACGGGTCGAGCGTGTGTCCCTGCAGGTCCGCGACGGACGCTGGTCGCTCGACCTCGACCGCCTCCTTGGCGCGATCGGGCCGCGCACGCGGCTGTTGATCGTCAACTCGCCCAACAATCCGACCGGATGGACGATGACGGCAGGAGAGCGCGCCGCGATCCTCGCCCATTGCCGCCGCCTCGGCGTCTGGATCCTGTCCGACGACGTCTACCAGCGTCTCTATTTCGGCGAGTCGCGGACCGCCCCGTCCTTCCTCGATGTCTCGGATCCGGCCGACCGCCTGTTCAGCGTCAACAGTTTCTCCAAAGCCTGGTGCATGACCGGCTGGCGCCTCGGATGGATGGTCGCGCCGGAGGGTTTCGCGTCGGAACTGGCCAAAGTGATCGAGTTCAATACCTCCTGCGCGCCCGAATTCGTGCAGCGCGCCGGTATCGCGGCGCTCGAGAATGGCGAGACCCATATCGAGGAGTTGCGGCGGGACCTGATGGCAGCAGGCGCGAGGCTCAGGTCGACGCTTGCGACGATCGATGGCGTCGACGTTCCGGCGTCCGATGGCGCCATGTACGCCTTCCTGCGCCTTGCGCGGGATGGGGACTCGATGGCGCTCGCCGAGGCGCTGCTGGAGACGGTCGGTCTCGGTCTGGCGCCCGGCGCCGCCTTCGGAGCCGAGGGGGAAGGATGGCTGCGCTGGTGCTACGCGGCCCAGCCGGACAGGCTGGAACGGGGCGTGGAGAAGTTCCGCCGCTTCCTGGCAATCGCGAATGCCTAACCCGGAAAAGGAAACGCAATGAACCGCAGCGAATTTCTGTCGAGCCTTTTCACCGGCGCGGACCAGCGCAGCCATTTTCAGGCGATCCGGTCGATGTTCGACACTGCCGGGATGGCAGCCGCGACCCAGCCGAGACCGTTCGCCAAGGGCACGCCGATGACGCTTCCGGACGAATATGCCCACGCAGGTGCGACGCGCGGGGTCGAGCACTTCCTCGACGAGACCGACACCATGGCGCTGCTGGTGCTAAAGGACGGACAGATCCGTTTCGAGCGCTACGCGGACTGGGGAGGCGCCGACCGCCAATGGATCTCGATGTCTGTCGCCAAGAGCGTCATCTCGATCGGGATCGGGATCGCCGTCGAGGAAGGGCTGATCGGATCGCTCGAAGAGCCGGTCGACAGCTATTGCCCCACACTGTCGGGCTCGGCCTACGACCGGGTTCGTATCAAGGACGTGCTGCAGATGTCTTCCGGCGCGGGATGGGACGAGGACTATTCCAATCCCCAGTCCGACGTGCGCCGTCTCGGAGCCATCCTCGCCAGCGGCGCCGCGTTCAACGCGTTCCCGCCGACCCTGAAGCGTGCGCGCGAGCCCGGCACGTTCAATCTCTACAATTCGGCCGACACCCAGGTGCTCGGCATGCTCCTCCGCGCCGCCACAGGCCGAACGATTGCCGATTACCTGCAGGAAAAGCTCTGGCACCCGCTCGGCATGGAGGACGAGGGCTTCTGGATCGTCGACTCGACCGGGATGGAGATGGCCTATGGCGGCCTCAACGCGACCGCGCGTGACTACGCCAAGATCGGTGAACTGTTCCGGCTTGGCGGCATGTGGCATGGGAAGCGAATCGTCTCGGAAGACTGGGTCAAGGCGTCGGTGACGCCGGATGCGCCGCACCTCATGCCGGGCCAGTTCGGGCTGTCGGACGGCAATATGGGTTATGGCTACCAGTGGTGGATACCCGAAGGCGACCAGGGCGATTTTTCAGCGGTGGGGGTCTACAACCAATTCGTCCATGTCAGCCCCCGAGACGGCACGACGATCGTCAAGCTCTCGGCCAATCGGACCTATGGACTGACCAACGACCAGTCGAGCTTCCGCAGCGAGGAAACAGTCGAAGTGTTGCGGGCGATTGCGCGCGTAGCCTGAGCGACGGCCCGCCACGCGGGCGCGTGGCGGGCCGTCCGGCTCGGCGCGACCGCCCTCAGCGCACCGCTGCGGCGACCGCGTCGAAACAGGCCATCAGCCGGTCGTCCACCTCCGCCATCGACGGGCGGTCGTGGCACGATTGCTTGACGATCACGATGCCTGAGTTCCGGTCGACATAGATCCACTGCCCGTAGATGCCGATGGCATAGGCCGTCTGACGGTCTCCGGGCGGAAGGTAGAACTGATTGCGATAGGCTCCGCCGGGCATGAAATCGATCGTACGCCGCGCCCATGCCTCCCGGTCGCCGCCGACATAGATGTCGTCGACCGTGTGCAGCGCAAGAACGCCCTCATTCGCCGCGGTGAGGGTGAGCCCGAAGCGCCCGAGGTCCCGCAGGCTGGCACAGAAGCCGCCGCAGGCGACGGGCGCACCGCAACCGTCCACGACGATCATCGCCTCGTTCTCCGCGCCCATCGGCGACCAGACCAGATCCGAGGCAAGACGCGCGTAGGTTTCTCCGCCTGCCCGCTCGATGATCCAGCCCAGCACGTCCGTGTTCGGCGAGACGTAGTGGTAGCGTTGGCCGTGCGGCCAGTCGCCTCGCGGATGGCGCATGTGCATGGCCCGCAGTCCCGGCGCGCAGCCCGGCACCGGTGGCTCGAAACCCGTCGCGCGGCGATAGTTCTGCACGTCGCCGTCGAGGACCTCGTAGCTCTCGTCGTAGAGGATGGCGATCGTCATATCGAGCACCTGCTGGACCGTGGCTCCGTCATAGGCACTTCCCGCGAGTTCGGGGATATAGCGGGTCACCAGCGCCGACAGGTCGAGCCGGCCGCGATCGGCCAGCGCGAGTGCGACGGTCGCGGTGATCGACTTGGTCACCGAGAAACACAGGTGGAGGGTTTGGGAAGTGCTGCCGGGGGCATAATACTCGAACAGGATGTCCCGGCCGCGCAGGACGAGGAAGCCGTCCGTCTTGGTGTCGGCGATCGTCCGTGCCAGCGTGCTCTTGCCGGCGTGCCACTCGAATTCAGTATCGCCAATGTCCCGAGGGCTCGCGTTCAGGGCCAGAGGGCTTTTCGAGGCCTCTATCGGAGCCGTCGGGAACAATTGGCGGATGTTGCGGTATGACCAGCTGCTGTGCGGCGGAGAGCGCCAGTTGGCCTTGGTGGCGGTGCGCTCCGGCGGCGAAAAGAGAAACGAATCCATGCCTGTCACTCGCAAAGGCCGCAGGTATTGGATTTCGAGTATTGAACACGCACCATCTTCTCCTCCAAGATCGCCAGTCGGATGTTCTGGCTGCGGCGAAACGCTACGCCCGAAGCAGCTATGACTCACGCGATCGTTTCGACCCCTTGGCACGAGCAAATCGCGGTCTTCGAAATGTATGTTTCAGATGCGGCAGCTTAGGATGTTCCGAGGCCGCGCGGGGAGACCTGTGAAGCCGCTCCCGCGCCGTCAGCCAGACGCCAGCGGTGCAAGGCGGGTCCGCAAGCCAAGGAGCCCGATCAAGGTCAGGACCGAGAGCGCCGCGCCGGCGAGGAACGTGCCTTGCGGGCCGATCATGTCCCAGAGGCCTCCAGCGATCACGCTCGCAGCCAGCAGCGCAAGCCCCGTGACGAGATTGAACATCCCGAACGCGGTGCCGCGCAACTCGCCTGGCGCCGCATCGGCGACGAGGGCTGCGAGCAGGCCCTGGGTGAAGCCCATGTGAAGGCCCCACAGGACGACGCCGATGCCGACGCCGAAAAGGCCCGGCGAGAGCGCCAAGAACAGGTCTGCTGCGACGAGCAGCAGCAGACCGGCGATCAGGAGTGTCACCCGGTCAACGCGGTCGGCCAGTACCCCGACGGGATAGGACGAGAGGGCATAGGCGATGTTCATGGCGACCAGCACGGCCGGCACCAGCATGAGCGGGAGGCCGATCGCCTGTGCCTTCAGCACCAGAAACGCCTCGCTGAAACGCGCCAGCGAGAAGACGGCGGCCACGATGACGATCCACCAGTAGGTCGAGCCCAGCCGCCCGAGCTCCTTGCGGCTCAACGGCATCTTCACGCGGCGCAGGCCCGCGGGCCGCTCCGGCTCGCGAACCGCCAAGACGATCAACGCAAGCGACAGGAATGCCGGGATCACGGCGATCCAGAACACGGCCTGGAAATGGTTCGCGGTCAGATACATGAAACCGATCGCGGCGAGCGGCCCAATAAAGGCGCCGACCGTGTCGAGCGACTGCCGCAAGCCGAAGCTTGCTCCCCGCAGGTGCGGCGGGCTGATGTCGGCGACAAGTGCATCGCGGGGCGCTCCGCGAATGCCCTTGCCGATGCGATCGATGAAACGTGCCGCCACCAGCCATTCGACGCTCGACGCGAGCGGGAAGATGGGCTTCGTGAACGCGGCGAGGCCATAGCCGAAGGCCGCCAGCCATTTGCGCTTGCCGAGCCAGTCGCTGAGCGCTCCGGAGAAGACCTTCGTCACCGACGCGGTCGCCTCGGCGATGCCTTCGATGATGCCGACCGTCAGTCCCGACGTTCCGAGCACCGTCACCATGTAGACCGGCAGCAGGGCGTGGATCATCTCCGACGAGATGTCCATCAGCATCGAGACGAAGCCCAGCGCCCAGACGCCCGCCGGCAGGTTGCGCCAGTGCGGGCGTCGGGCGGGGTCTTGGCCGGCGTCGGGCACTGCCTGTCCTGGTCCCATGTCAGCCATCGTCGTCACCGGTTCGGGACGCCTGCCGCCCCGTGAATTCAGGCGCGCCGGGTGCCCGGCGGAACCGGCGAGGCGGGCTTGCGCCAGACGAGCCGGTCGGACGGCGCGGTCAGCTCCCAGTAGAGCCCTTCATCCCGCAGGTCGAGGATCACGCGTCCACCCAAGGCCGCCGCCGTGTGCTTCTCGATGACGGTCGTTCCGAATCCGGCCGCCCTCCCTGGCTTCGGCGGCGGGCCGTTGCGTTCGGTCCAGGACATTCGCATTTCCATCCCCTCGGGACCCTCGGTTTCCTGCCACTTGATCTCCACCTCGCCGGCGATGGTCGAGAGAGCCCCGTATTTGACGGCATTGGTAGCGAGCTCGTGAAAGGCCATGCCCATGGCCTGAACCGCTTCGGGCCTGACGAGGAAGTCGGGACCGGCCGTCGAGACACGGTCGAGCTGAGGCAGGAACGGCGACAGGTGGGCCCTGATCAGATCCCTTATCTGCACGCCCTCCCACTCGCCGGCCGTGAGGAGGTCGATCGAATTGGCGAGCCCCGACAGGCGCTCGCCGATCGCCGAGACGAGTTCGGGCACGGACGTCTTCTGCTTCGCGGTCTGCCTGATCATCGACTGAACGACCGCGAGCATGTTCTTGGTGCGGTGCGCAAGCTCGCGCATCACCAGGAAGTTCTTGTTCTCGGCCTCGCTGAGATCGAACGAGGCCTCCGACAGCGCCCTGCCGACGACGGTGAGTTCCTGGATGCCGGTCTGGGGCGGCGAAGCCACATGACCGGCCGCGATGTCGCCGGCCATTGCCTGCAGGCTCAGGATGGATCGCCGAAGACTGAGCGCGAGCAGATAGGCCATCAGTCCCGACAGGGCCGCGAGGAACAACCCGCCGCTCAAGAGGCGCATCCAGGCGCCGCGGATGGCCCTCTGGGCGTCCAGCTCGGGTCCCCAGACGAAGACCCGCCACGACCATCCGGACACGGTGTCGGATCCGACAAGTATGTTCTCGCCGCCGATCACGAGCTCGTCGGCTTTCGTAGGCGAGGCCGCGGATTCCGCGATTGCCGGATCGAACGGCTCGCCGGGGTGGCCGACGGCGGCGCTCGACGTCGCCACGATGTTTCCGGCCTGGTCGACGACCGCCGACGACCATCCTGGCGGCAGCGGGGCGGCGGCGAGCTGCTGGGCCAGATCACTCGCGTCCTGGGTCAGGATGAGCGCTGCGATCCCGCTGTCCGGTCCCTCCAGCAGCGGATGGACGACGTTGAACACCCAGCGGCTGCTGGTTCTGCCGAAGAAGACGTTCGACACCTCGACCCGACCGGACTTCAGAGCGGCGTTCAGGGTCGCAATATCGGATGTCTTGCCGAGCGGCGTGTCGAACGTCACCCGTGTGTTGAGCAATTGCTGGCCCGAGGCATCCACAGCGAGGAGAAAAAGTTCGCCACCGGCGAGCGAGCGCTGCGTTCGCTCGTGAAGTCCAGCGAGATCGCGCGTGGACACTTCGACATTGCTGGCGATCAGCCTCAGCGTGGTCGCCATGTCCGCAAGCCGCCGTTCGACGATCACGGACAGCGACCGCGCGCTGTCCCGGGTTCGCGTTTCCAGTCCTTCCTGTTCGACGGTGCCAAGCTGCCAGAGCAGGAGCGCCGTGAAGGCGAAGAACGGTACGAGAAGGACAGCTGCGCTCGATGCGAGGAAGGTCGTGATCGGGATCGGTCGCTTCCAAAGGCTTACCATCGTCGGCTGCTCTGCCCGTCCTGCCTTAATACGCCGCTTCACGCGGCAATGGTTCCTGTGTCGCAGCCCCGTGTCAACAACCGGGCGCGCGGCAGTCAGCCGTCGACGATCGCGACCGCGCGGCACCAGCCGGCCGACGCCTTCTCGATCTTGACCGGGAAACAGCTCAGCATGAAGCCGGTCGAAGGCAGGTCTTCCAGCCGGTGCAGCTTCTCGATATGGCAGTAGCCGGTGTGGCGGCCGGCCTTGTGGCCTTCCCAGATCAGCGAGGCGTCCTTCGTCTCGGCATATTTCTTCGCCGTATGGATGAAGGGCGCGTCCCAGCTCCAGCCGTCGGTGCCGGTGACGCGCACGCCGCGGTCGAGCAGATACATCGTCGCCTCGTAGCCCATGCCGCAGCCGCTCGCGACATAGTCCGGCCGGCCGAACTTCGCGCCAGCCGACGTGTTGACCACGACGATCTCCAGCGGCTTCAGCTCGTGGCCGATGCGCTTCAACTCGGCCTCGACGTCGGCGGCGGTCGCGACATAGCCGTCCGGGAAGTGGCGGAAGTCGAGCTTGACGCCGGGCTGGTAGCACCAGTCGAGCGGCACGTCGTCGATGCGCCAGGCCGGCTCGCCGTGGTTCATCGTCGGATGGTAGTGCCACGGCGCGTCGAGATGCGTGCCGTTATGCGTCGACAGCACGACGCGCTCGACCGCCCATCCGGCGCCGTCCGGAAGGTCTTCGGCCTTGAGGCCGGGGAAGAAGGAGAGGATCTGGGACAGGCTCTGCGTGTGGTCGATATATTCGATCGACGGAACCTGGATCGGCGGGTCTGCCGGGATGTGGTTCGCGATGGGAATCGACAGGTCGATGATGCGGCGGGCCATTCTTTCCTCCAGATGCGGGCTGCGCTGCGGCGCCCGTGGACATGACCGCGCTCTCGGGTGGAATGTAACAGCCGGGTGCGTCCGGTCCAGCACCTCACATACACATAGGTGGAAGTGAGTTTCCGGCCAGCTGGCATAGCGGTTGGCGATCGACAAAATCGCGCGTCCGCGTTAGCCGCATAGGCCTGGGAGGAACAACATGGCCAAGGTTGCGATTGTCGGCGCAGGCTTCATCGGGCGCGCATGGGCGATCAGCTTTGCCCGCGCGGGCAACGATGTGACGATGTGGGACCAGGCGTCGGCGGCAAGCGAAGGCGCGCGGGACTATATCGCCGGCGTGCTGGGCGACCTCCAGGCCAACGATCTGCTGCGCGGACAGACGCCCGACCAGGTGCTGTCGGGCATTTCGGTGACGACGGAGCTGGCGGAAGCGCTGCGCGGCGCGAGCTACATCCAGGAGAACACGCCGGAGAAGCGCGACGTCAAGCGCGAGGTCTTTTCGCTGCTCGACGGCCTGGCGGATGCGGACGCGGTCATCGCCAGTTCGAGTTCGGCGCTGCTGCCGTCGAGCTTCACGGAACATCTCGCCGGGCGTCATCGCTGTCTCGTCGTGCACCCGCTCAACCCGCCCTATCTCATTCCCGCGGCCGAAGTGGTGCCCGCGCCCTGGACCTCGCAGCAGACCGTCGAGCGGACGCGAGCGCTGCTCGTCGCCGCCGGTCACGCGCCGCTGGTGATGAAGCGCGAACTGGACGGTTTCATCATGAACCGCCTGCAGGGAGCGCTGCTGGAAGAAGCCTTCAGGCTGGTGGCCGACGGCTATGCGTCCATCGAGGACGTCGACATCGGCATCCGCGACGGGCTGGCGCTGCGCTGGTCGTTCATGGGGCCGTTCGAGACGATCGACCTCAATGCGCCGGCAGGCGTGCGCGACTATGTCGAGCGCTATCAGGGCATCTACGAGAACCTGTTCTCGCAGATGCAGCGCCGGGTGGACTGGGCGGGGCCGGTGCTGGAAACGGTCGAGGCCGACCGGCGCGCGAGACTGCCCAAGGACAAGCTGGCCGAGCGCCAGGTCTGGCGGGACCGCCGGCTGATGGCATTGGCCGCGCACAAGAGAAAATCCGAGGAGGACATCGGCAAATGAGCGAAGCACAGAAGCACCGCGCCAGTCGCAAAGTGATCATCACCTGTGCGGTGACGGGGTCGATCCACACGCCGTCGATGTCGCCGCACCTGCCGGTGACGGCCGAGGAGATCGCGGACGCGGCGATCGGGGCGGCGGAGGCCGGGGCGGCGATCGTCCACCTGCATGCGCGCAATCCGGTCAACGGCCTGCCCGACCAGTCCTTGGAGGCGTTCGAGCCCTTCCTCAAGGTGATCAAGCAGCGCAGCGACTGCGTGGTCAACATCACCACCGGCGGCGCCTCGACCATGACCATCGACGAGCGGCTGAGGCCGGTGGCGAACTTCAAGCCGGAAGTCGCCTCGCTCAACATGGGCTCGATGAACTTCGGGCTTTATCCGATGCTGGAGCGGTTCAAGGATCTCAAGCACGACTGGGAGCGGCCCTATCTGGAAGGTTCCCGCGACCGGGTGTTCAAGAACACCTTCGCCGACATCGAGAAGATCCTGACCACCTGCGCCGAGAACGGCACGCGCTTCGAGATCGAGTGCTACGACATCGGCCATCTCTACACGCTGGCGCATTTCGTCGAGCGCGGGCTGGTGAAGCCGCCGTTCTTCGTCCAGTCGGTGTTCGGCATCCTGGGCGGCATCGGGGCGCATCCGGAAGACGTGATGCACATGAAGCGCACGGCCGACCGGCTGTTCGGCGATTCCTATCAGTGGTCGGTGCTTGGCGCCGGACGCAACCAGATGCCGGTGGCGATGCAGTCGGTGCTGATGGGCGGCAACCTGCGGGTCGGGCTGGAGGACTCGATCTGGGCCGGCAAGGGGCGCCTGGCGGCGAGCAATGCCGAACAGGTGACGATCGCCCGCCAGATGGTCGAAAGCCTCGGCCTCGAGATCGCCACTCCGGCCGAAGCCCGCGACATCCTCAAGCTCAAGGGCGCCGACAAGGTCGCGTTCTGATTACACGGCCGCCAATCGACGTTGAGGTCCGGCATCCGCGTCCCGGCATCTGCCGGGACGGGCCGGGCGCTTGTATGACCGCGCGAACGAGGCGGCGCGCCTTGCGTCGGCCTCCGCGCGGCGGCATTGTCCCCACCACAAGTCAGGAGTGGCCATGCTCTCGGCACAGGTGAAGTCGGCGACCCGGGCGATCGAGATCCTCGAACTCTTCAAGAGGGTGAGGCATCCGAGGTCCATGTCCGAGATCGCCGCTGCCCTCGGCTATCCGGCGTCCAGCACCACCGTCCTGCTCAAGACATTGGTGAAGCTCGGCTATCTCAACTACGACCGGCACGAGAGGCTCTACTTCCCGACCCCGAAGGTGACGTCGCTCGGCGAATGGATTCCCCGCGCGCTGTTCGGCAGCAGCCGTGTCCTGGAAGCGATGCGCGATCTCCAGTCCGCCACCGGCGAGGGGATTTCCGTCTGCACCAAGAACGATATCTATCTGCAATACGTCCAGGTCATCTACTCGACGCACGCGGTGCGCTTCGACATCGACGAGGGCGCGTTGCGGTTGCTGCCTCATTCGGCCGTGGGCTGGACACTGATGTCGACGCTGCCCGACGAGCGCATCGACAACCTGATCCGCCGCGCCAACATCGCTGCCGACAAGACGTCGGAACGGGTGAGCATTCCCGACATCATGGCGCGGATCCGCGTGATCCGGGAACAGGGCTACGCCTGGGCGGAGAACATCCCGTTCCTGGGCGGCGCCACGCTGTGCATGCTTCTGCCGGTCACGATCCAGAACCAGCCGGTCGTGCTGACGCTCGGCGGCGCGTCGGAACGCATGCGCGCCAACCGGGACCGCTACCTCGAGGCCCTGCGCCGCGCGGTGAAGTCGGTCTCGCCTGAAAATCCCTTCGACCAGCCGATCGATATCGAGTTCTGAGTGCCGCCCGCCTCAGTGGGCAAGCAGCAGCGCCAGCGGCGGAGATTCCAGCATCGAGCGGGTGACGCCGCCGAAGATGCGCTGGCGCAGCCGCGAATGGCTGTACGCGCCCATGACGAGCATTCCGGCCGAGACGTCGCTCGCATGGCGCGTCAGCACCGATTCCGGCGCCTGCCCCATGCCGGCGAGCCGGTCGAGCGATACGGAATAGCCCTTCCTCGCGAGATAGGCGGCGACATCCGCGCCGGGTTCCTCGCCGCCGTCGGTCTCGGACGCCTTCGGATCGACCATCGCGATGCGGATCTCGCGCAGCTTGGGCAAGAGCGCGATCGCCGCGTGCAGGGCGCGCGCGGATTCGAAGGTCGAGTTCCAGGCCACCACGATGCGCTCGCAGGACAGATCCGCCGGTGAACCGGCCGGCGAAACGATCACCGGGGCGCCGGTCTCGAACAAGGCCGCTTCCACCGCCGCCGACCCGAGGACGGAATCCTTTCGCAACTCCGGACCGAGGAAGATCGCGTCGGCGCAACGGCCACGGCGGCCGACTTCATCGGCGATGCCGCCGGCTTCGACATAGGCTGCCGAGATATCGCCGTTGACGGCATCTTCGGCGAGCCGGGTCTCCAGCTGCCGCGCCCGTGTGCCAAGCGCCAGTTCCTCCGCCGCGCGCGTCTCCAGCCATACGGAGGAGAGGGCCGCCGCCGCGCCTATCTCGCCGATCGGCGGACTGGGCGCGACCGCCATGGCAACGACCGCGAGGTGGGCGTCGATGGATCGGGCAACGGCGATCGCCTCGCCCAGATCCTTGTCGGTTGCCGTGCCCAGAATGGTCAGCAGGGTCGTGCCGGACATGTTCGGTCTCCTTCTCAACATGAAATACGGTGTGTGGGCGCATTTGGACCCTCGGCCATGCCTCGCTCCTTGTCCTGGATCAAATTGCCCCGGTGCGCGTTCTGGCGAAGGTTACGCGGCGGATTTCGCTTTGCCCGCACAGGGGCTATAGTATCCCTTGTCGCCGCGTGCCGGGAGGGAGCACCGATGTTCGGACAGCCCAAGGAAGACATGCGGGTCGCCGACTACGTTCTCGGCCTGATGGATGCCGAGGAGACGGCTTTCTTCGAGCGGGAGATGCGGCGCGATCCGACTCTCGCGGCGCGTGTCGAGGACTGGCGCGAGCGGGTCGCCCGCATCAACGACCGCGAACCGGACACGCCGCATGCCGAGATGCGGCGGCGCATCGAGGCGGGCTTGCGGCGAAGGGGCGGAAACATCGTCCTGCATCCCGCCGCATTCCAGGAAAGGGAAGCGCCGCAGATCGATCTCACCGGCTGGCTGCTGATGGGAACGGCCTGCTTTGCCGCCGGCATTCTGCTGGGCGGCACGATCGCGTGGCTGATTCTGCTCTGACCACCGCAGTCGTGCTCTCTTGTCGCATTGCAGTCCGCTTGCAAAACTTGATCTAGATTGACAAGTTTAGACGATGCCGTATGGACGAGATCGATTTTCGACCGCCGACCGGCATATAAGCAAGGCTGCGGCCGGCACCCTCCGTCGCGTAGCGCCGGCCGAAACCTACGAGTTCGCCACCCGCAAACGAAGTCTCATGATCGTCTGTCACTGCAATCTGATCACTGAGAAGGAGATCGAGCGGACCATCCTGGGTCTGCTCGAGGCCGATCCGTGGCAGCTGATCGTGCCCGCGAAGGTGTATCACACCCTCGCCAAGCGAGGGCGCTGTTGCGGCTGCTTCCCGAATGTGGTGGAAACGATCATTCGCGTCACCGAGGCGTATCACTCCAAGAGCGATACCGGCGAGGCGGAGATCGTGTCGTACCTGGACCGCGTGCGCGGATTGCGCGGTCAATACGGGAGCAGAAGCAATGAAGGGCGAACCACAGGTCATCGAGCGGCTTAACGAGGCGCTTTTCCTCGAACTCGGCGCCGTCAACCAGTACTGGCTGCACTACAGGCTCCTGGACGACTGGGGCTTCCAGAAGCTCGCCAAGAAGGAGCGCGCGGAATCGATCGAGGAGATGCACCACGCCGACAAGCTTGTCGCCCGCATCATCTTCCTCGAAGGCCATCCGAACCTGCAGTCGGTCGCGCCGCTGCGCATCGGCCAGAACGTCAAGGAAGTGCTGGAGGCCGACCTCGCCGGCGAATACGACGCCCGCACCGCCTACAAGAAATCGCGAGAGATCTGCCAGCAGATCGGCGACTATGTCTCGATGCACCTCTTCGAAGAGCTGCTGACCGACGAGGAAGGCCATATCGACTTCCTCGAAACCCAGCTGCAGCTGCTGAACTCGATCGGCGAGGAGCGCTACGGCCAGCTCAACGCCGAACCCGCCAACGAGGCGGAGTAGTCAGGGCTTTCGGCGTCCTCAGCTGTGGGCGAAGATGTCCTCTTCGCCCCAGCCCATCAGGTCGAGCTTCGCGCGCGTCGGGAGGAACTTGAAGCAGGCGGCCGCTTCCGCCGCGCGCCCGTCGCGATCGAGGCGATGGACGAGCGCATCGCGCAGGCGATGGAGGTAGAGTACGTCCGACGCCGCGTATTCGAGCTGCTCAGGCGTGAGCTTCGCCGCCGCCCAGTCGGACGATTGCTGCACCTTCGACAGGCTGACGCCGAGCAATTCGTTGCAGATGTCCTTCAGCCCGTGCCGGTCGGTATAGGTCCGCGTCAGGCGCGAGGCGATCTTGGTGCAGAATACCGGCTCAGGCATGACCCCGAACGCCTGGTAGAGCACCGCCAGATCGAAACGGCCGAAATGGAAGATCTTGGTGATCTTCCGGTTTCTCAACAGCGAGACGAGGTTCGGAGCGCGCTTCTGGCCGGCCGCGATCTGGATCACGTCGGCAGTGCCGTCGCCGGGCGAAATCTGCACCACGCAGAGCCGGTCGCGGTGCGGGTTGAGGCCGAGCGTCTCGGTGTCGATGGCGACCGCCTCGACGTCGTAGTTCGACAGGTCGGCGAGGTCGCCGGTGTGGAAGCGGATGGTCATCTAAACCTCAGCGTGACAGCGCGTCGAGAATGCGCGCCCAGGAGCGCTGTCCCTTGTGGAACGAGGACAGCTCGTATTTCTCGTTGGGTGAATGGATGCGGTCGTCGTCGAGACCGTAGCCGACGAGCAGCGATTCCATGCCGAGATAGGTCTGGAAGTCGCCGACGATCGGGATCGAGCCGCCCATCGCGATCATCACCGCTGGCTTCGGCCATTCGTCCGATAGCGCGTCCTTGGCCTTGGACAGGAAGGGCGAGTCGTAAGAGAGCTGGATCGCGGGCGACCCCCCGTGGCCGTGGAACTCGACCGAACAGTCGGCCGGAATGCGGGCGCGCACGAAATCGCGGAACGCGTCGCGGATCTTGAGCGGATCCTGCTTGTGGACGAGGCGGAAGGACACCTTCGCCGAGGCCTCCGCCGCGATTACCGTCTTGAAGCCCTTGCCCGTGTAGCCGCCATAGATGCCGTTGAATTCGGCCGTCGGACGCGCCCACACCAGTTCGAGCACGGAACGGCCCTTCTCGCCGGACGGGATCGACAGGCCGATGTCGCCGAGAAACTCTTCCGCCGTGAGGCCGAGGCTCTCCCATTGCGCCAGAATCTGCGACGGGGTCTCCTCCACCCCGTCGTAGAAGCCGGGGATGGTGATACGGTTGTCGTCGTCGTGGATGGCGGCAAGCACCTTCGCCAGGATGCGGATCGGATTGGCCGCCGCCCCGCCGTAGCTGCCCGAGTGGAGATCTCGGTTCGCCGCCTTGACGGTTATCTCCTCGCCGACCAGGCCGCGCAACGCGGTCGAGATAGCGGGCGTATCCCGGTCCCACATGCCGGTGTCGCAGACCAGGGCGAAATCGGCCTTCAGCTCCTTCGCATTGGCTTCGAGGAAAGGCTTCAGAGACGGCGAGCCGGACTCTTCCTCACCTTCGAAGAGGATTGTCACCCGGCAGGGCAGGGCGCCGTGAGCCTGCTTGTAGGCGCGGCAGGCCTCGACGAAGGTCATCAGCTGGCCCTTGTCGTCGGCGGTGCCGCGGCCGGTCAGCACCTTGTGGCCGGGAGCGACCTCCTTCACCTTCATGTCGAACGGATCGTCGTGCCACAATTCGAGCGGGTCGACCGGCTGCACGTCGTAATGACCGTAGAACAGGACGTGCGGGGAGCCGGCCGGGCCGTCGTGGTGGGCCACGACCATCGGATGGCCGGGCGTGTCGCGCAGGCTCGCGGTAAAGCCGATCGTCTTCAGGTCCGCGACCAGCCATTCGCCGGCGCGCCGGCACTCGGCCGCATAGGCGGGATCGGTGGAGATCGACGGGATGCGGACAAGGTCGGCAAGGCGGGCAATGCTGGCGTCGAGACCGGCATCGAGCGCATCGAGAACGGGGGCAAGCGAAGTCATGGAGAGGGCCTTTCGAATCTCGCGCGACACTAATGCGTCTCATCCGGCGAGGAAACCGCTCCTGCGAGGGAAAAACGGCGGGCCAGGAGACTGCAGCAAGCTATTCCGATCCGTCACGAAGCGTTGAGGCCGCAGCGCCGCCATTCTCAACACATGGTGAGGCTTCCGCGAGATGCTTGTTAGTTGGGTCTGTGTGCGTCAACTGCTGCCATATGACCCGCGTCAACCAACCTGTTCCGGCTTCCACCCGGGCGAAAACCTCCGCTCTGCGCGAGGAAGGGGCATCCAATCGGGCCCGGACGCGCTATGAGTCGCGCCCGGGGAACGAAGGGATGGACGAGGAAGCGATGGGGCAGGAGACCCGGATCGCCGCGCGGCGCGCCAGCCTCTGGCGTTTTGTGCCGATCGCCCTCGTGCTCGCGGGCCTCGCCTTCGGCTATGCGATGGGCTGGCAGCGCTACCTCTCGCTGTCCTATCTCGCCGAGAGCAGGGATACGCTCAAGGCCTATGTCGCGCAGAACCATTTTCTGTCGCTTGTCTTCTTCGCCGCTGTCTATGTGCTCGCGGTTGCCTTCTCCTTCCCTGCCGCCTCGATCCTGACCATCTTCGGCGGGTTCCTGTTCGGCTGGCTTGTCGGCGGCACGGTGGTCGCTTTCGCGGCGACCGCCGGGGCAACCCTCCTGTTCATCGCCGCGCGGTCGGCTTTCGGCGATGTCCTTCGCGACAAGGTCGGCGGCAAGGCGGCGAAGCTCGCCGACGGCTTCGAGGAAAACGCCTTCGGCTATCTGCTCGTCCTGCGGCTGGCGCCGGTGTTTCCCTTCTTCGTCGTCAACATTGCGCCTGCGCTGTTCAATGTCGGCCTGCGCACCTATGTCGCCGCGACCTTCCTGGGCATCCTGCCCGCCACTTTCGCTTACGCCTATCTCGGGGAGGGAGTGGACAGCGTGCTTCTGGCGGCGCGGCAGACGAGACGCGAGCCCTCCGTGCACGACCTCGTCACTCCCAAGATCGTCATCGCCTTCGCCCTGCTCGCGCTTGTCGCGCTGATCCCGACCGTCGTAAGGAAACTGAGGCGGCGGAGGGCGGCATGAGGCTGCCCCCGCGGCGCCGCACCGGACCCCGCGTCGGGCCTGCGAGGAAAGCAAACTGATGGCGAAGACCCTGACGCCGGACATCTGCGTCATCGGCGCCGGCTCGGCCGGATTGTCGGTGGCGGCGGCGGCGGCCACCTTCGGCGTGCCGGTCGTGCTGGTCGAGAAGGGCAAGATGGGCGGCGACTGCCTCAACTATGGCTGCGTGCCGTCCAAGGCCTTGATCGCCGCCGGCAAGCGGGCGCATGCGATGCGCGATGCGGCGAAGTTCGGCATTGCCGCCGTCGAACCGGAGATCGATTTTCGCCGGGTGAACCGTCATGTCCACGACGTGATCGCGGCGATTGCGCCGAACGATTCGGTCGAGCGCTTCACGGCGCTCGGCGTGCGCGTGATCCAGGCGGAGGCCCGGTTCAAGGACCGGCGGACGCTCGTCACCGGCGAATTCGAGATCCGCGCCCGCCGTTTCGTCATCGCCACCGGATCGCGACCGGTCATCCCGGAGATCCCCGGCATCGACGGCGTCGAGGTGCTGACCAACGAAACGGTCTTCGACCTCACACGCAAGCCCGGGCATCTGATCATCGTCGGCGGCGGCCCGATCGGCGTCGAACTCGCGCAGGCGCACCGCCGGCTCGGCAGCGACGTGACGATCATCGAGGCGGGCCGCGCGCTGGGCCGCGAGGACCCCGAACTGGCCGCCTTCGCGCTGCGTGCATTGCGCGAGGACGGCGTCGTCATCCACGAAGGCGCGAAGGTCTCGAGCGTCGAACGGCGCGGAAAGACCGGCGTGCGCGTGCATGTCGAGACGGAGGGGGCACGCTTCGTCGTCGACGGCACCCACCTGCTGGCTGCCACCGGCCGCGCGCCGAACATCGAAGGCCTCGACCTCGCCGCGGCGCGCGTGTCGTTCACCGCCAGGGGCGTGAAGGTCAACGGCCGCCTGCGCACGACCAACCGCCGCGTCTATGCCATCGGTGATGTGGCGGGCGGCCCGCAGTTCACCCACGTCGCCGGCTATCATGCGAGCCTCGTGCTTAGGCCGCTCCTGTTCCGGCTGTCTGCCCGCGTCGATCCGTCGATCATTCCGCGCGTGACCTTTACGGACCCCGAGATCGCCCATGTCGGCATGAGCGAGGAGGAGGCTTTGAAGGCGCACAAGGGTGTGCGGATCCTGCGCTGGCCGCTGTCGGAGAACGACCGTGCCCAGACCGAGCGCGAGACGGCGGGTCTCGTCAAGCTGATCGCCAGCTCCAAAGGCAGGATCCTCGGCGTATCGATCGTCGGCGCCAATGCCGGCGAGATGATCGGGCTCTACGGCCTCGCCATCGCCCGGGGCATCGGCGTCCGCGACCTGGCCTCATGGCTGCCGCCCTATCCCACCATGAGCGAAATTGGCAAACGCGCCGCAATCACCTATTTTGCCGGTGTGACCCGAAAGCCGGTGGTTCGCGCGCTGATCCGTTTCCTGCGCATCTTCGGCTGAAGGGGCAACCGGCGTGCGGCCTGTGCCAGCGCCGTGGCCGCGGACGCGGCGGGGATTTTTGGCATGCCTGACAGAATGATCGAGAGCCCTGCGCTCCCACCGGCCTACGCCCGCATTCCGTGGCTGAAGCGGCTGTCGACGAAGATGCTCATCCTGACGGTCATTTCTGTCCTCGTCGCCGAGGTCCTGATTTTCATCCCCTCGGTTGCGAACTTCCGCCTGCGGTGGCTGGAGGAGCGGCTCAATACCGCCGCGGCGACCACGGTGCTGCTGATCGGCACCGACAGCATGTCGCTGCCGCGCAACGTCCAGGACGACGTGCTGAAGGCGCTGGGCGCAAAGGCAGTCGCGGTGCGCTCGGGCGGGGATTCCCGCCTGCTCGTCGTCTCCGAGATGCCGCCGCAGGTGGACGAGCATGTCGAACCCTCCGCGGTCGGACCGTTCCGCGCGATAGTCGGCGCGCTCGACACGATGGTCTATGGCGGCGACCGCACCCTGCGCGTGTTCGGCAAGGTCGGCGACAGCGACAAGGAATTCGAGCTCATCATGCCCGACCAGGCGCTGCGCAAGGCGATGCTCGTTTATGCCCGCAATGTCGCGCTGCTCTCGCTGATCATCTCCTTCATCACGGCGGCGCTGGTGTTCGGCGCGATCAACCACATCATGATCCGGCCGGTTCTCGCGCTGCGCGGCGCCATGGTCCGCTTCGCCGAGGCGCCCGACGATCCCTCGCGCATCATCCATCCGGGCAATCGCGCGGACGAACTGGGGGCCGCGGCGCGCGAACTCGCGGGCGTGCAGACGCAGCTGCAGCGAACGCTGGCCGAGCAGGCCCATCTCGTCAATCTCGGCCTCGCGGTGTCGAAGATCAACCACGACCTGAGGAACATCCTGGCCTCCGCGCAGCTCATCTCCGACCGGCTGCGTATGGTCAAGGACCCTTCCGTCCAGGCCTTCGCGCCGAAGCTGGTGCGCACGCTCGACCGCGCGGTTGCCTATACCGAGAACGTGCTCTCCTACGGCCGCGCGCAGGAGGCGCCGCCGTCGCGCCGCAAGGTCCGGCTGCGCCAGCTGGTGGAGGAGGTCGAAGGCCTTCTCGGCATCGATCCTTCTGCGGGCATAGAGTTCGAGAATGCGATCGACCACGCCTTCGAGATGGATGCCGACGCCGAGCAGATGTTCCGCGTGCTCTCCAATCTCTGCCGCAACGCGGTGCAGGCGATGAGCGGCGACAGCGACAGCTCCGTCGTGCGCCGCCTGACCATCTCGGCCGAGCGGCAGGGCTCGGTCAGCCGCATCATCGTCATGGATACCGGCCCCGGCCTGCCGCACAAGGCGCGGGAGAACCTGTTCGCCGCTTTCCGCGGCTCGGCGCGCAGCGGCGGCACGGGCCTTGGCCTCGCCATCGCACACGAGCTGGTCAGGGCGCATGGCGGCACGCTGGAGCTGGTCGAGAGCGCCGGCGGCCGCACCGTCTTCGCGCTCTCCGTGCCGGACCAGCCGGTACTGCTGGAAGAAGCCCGGCACGCGCTGCGCCGGCCTGCGTAATTTCTCCGCCGACATGCTTGCAATTCGCCGGTCCAGCGTTTAGTTACGCGGCTCTTCCGGCCGAGAGGCTGGATCGTGCGGTTTGCGACATGCAGGCCGCCAGCGCGCCCGTAGCTCAGCTGGATAGAGCACCAGACTACGAATCTGGGGGTCAGGAGTTCGAATCTCTTCGGGCGCGCCATTTCAGTACAGAACTATGAACGCCGAACGCCGCCGTTTCTACGCTAGAGGCGGCGACCAGCGTTCGCAGCAATTCCGACTTCGATCCCATGATGCGAACCTCGTCGTCGGCAACCTCGACGCGCTGCGCCAGGGCGCGCAGGTGGTCGCGGCGATAGCCGCCATCATCCAGCCGTATCCGTTCACGAGCCTTGCGGGCGAACCTCTTGAGCATGTCGGGGCTGACGCCCTGATCGCCTGAGCTATCGAGCGCGAGCTGCGTGCGCTCTGCGTCGGCGGCGGCTTGATCCCGCAAAGCCTTGAGTCCGGCTATGCGCTCCTTCGCCACCGCATCGTCCTTGTCCACCATGCCCGATTCGATGGCGTCGTAGAGACGGCCGAGCCGCTGGTCGGTTTCGGTGATTCGTCTGTGAAGCTCGGCCAGATGCTCGCGGCGGCGCTCGGTGCGCTCCTGCCGCCGGTCGATGACGCTGGCGAGGACGGTTTCCAGTCGCTTGGGCAGGAGCAGGCGATCCCCGATATAATCGGCGACAAGTTGGTCCAGCTTGTCCATTGGGATCGTGCGGCCCTTGCAGCCGGTCTTGCCCTGTCGGGCCTTTGTCGAGCAAGTGTAGTAGCGGTATGTCGCGCCCGCGCTGCCCCGGCCGGTGCGCAGCGTCATCGCGCCCCCGCATTTGGCGCAGAAGCAAATGCCGGTCAGAAGCGTGGGGCCACTCGACACGCGCGCGGGTGTCACCATGGGATTGCGGGATTTGAGGCGGGCTTGCACCGCATCGAAAATCTCGCGCTCGATCAAGGGCGGCACCGCCATGATGGCGACTTCGCTTTCGGGCTTCTTCTCCCGATCCTTGTGCGAGCGGGTGTTGAACCTGTGCTCCCCGATATAGGTGGTGCGGGTCAGAATGGCGTGGATTTGCGCCAGCCCCCAGCGTCCGCCGTCTCGGGTGAAGATGCGGCGCTCGTTGAGGTAGGTCGCAATGGCCTTGACGCCCATCGCGCCGGCCGTGCCGTCGCCTTCAAGGAACAGGCGATAGATCAACCGCACGGTGTCGGCGTGCAGCGGGTCGATCTCCAGTTTCTTCTTGATCTTCGATCCACGCTGCTCGGCCGCGACGATGCGGTAGCCGATGGGCGGCCGTGCGCCGTTCCAGAAGCCTTGCCGGGCGTTCTCGTTCATGGCGCGCAGGACGTGCTTGGCGTTCTCCTTGGATTGATATTCGTCGAATAGCGCCATGATCTGCCGCATCATCTGGTGCATGGGATCGTCGCCCATCTCCTGCGTGATAGACACGAGCTTGACGCCGTTCTTCGCCAGCTTCCTGACGTAGAACTCCATCTCGAAGTGATCGCGGAAGAAGCGCGAGAAGCTATGCACCACGACAATATCGAAGGGCGCGGGCTTTGACGTGCCCGCCTCGATCATGCGCTGGAACTCGGGGCGCTTGTCATTGGTGGCGGTTGCGCCCGGTTCAACATAAGTCTCAACGAGCTGATAGCCGCGTTGCTCGCAATAGGCTTCACCCTGCCGCTTCTGGTCGGGAATGGAAATGTCATGCTCGGCTTGCCGGGCAGTCGAGACGCGCAGGTAGAGGGCGGCGCGGGCGGTAGTGGTTGGGTTGTGAATGTTCATGGTCAGCCTCCCATAGCTTTCTTTGCCTTGGGGCGGTCGATCAGGGGCAACGCCAACTCCACCCGGTCATGCACCACCTTAGGCGCAAGCTTGCGCCCATGCCCCGGTTCAAGCCGCACAAGGCCGTAGCTCTCCATGGTTTTCAGGGTGCGTGACAGATTGGAGCCGGCCCGGCCGGTAATTTCCGCCAGTTCCTCCAGTGAGGCCGGGGCTTTCTCGGCGATGATGCTCAGTAGCTCGCGGTTGCCGGCCGACAGCACCTTGGCGAAGGATTCGGTCGAGGTGAACCACACCTTCGGATCGCCGGGCGCGGGCTTTTCCTCGCCGCGCGCGATCCGCATGGTGCGCGCCTTCATTTCTTCATAGTCGGCAATCCCGACTTTCAATGTGGTCATAGGGCACCTCGCTCCTTCAACACCGCGTCCACCGCCTGCCAGAAGTCGGCCAGCAGCGTGGCCGCATCCTCGTAGGCGTAAGGCTTCACGGTCTGGAGGCGGTGCCGATGGTCCATCGGCTCGCCGCGTCTGCCTCGGCCGACCGGATGGGCATTGTCGAAGCCGACCAGCCGTTCGCCCGAAGGCCCGTGAAGCGTGAGCGAGTAATCGAGACCGTGCGGCTTTTCCGGCGAGGCCGGAACGCGGGTGACGACGAACTTCACCCAATGGCCGCCCTCGGGATCGACAAAGAGCATCTGTCCGTCGAGGTCCAGAAGCGTGTCGAGGCCCGGATCACGATGCCCGCTCAAGTTCTTTTCCTATCAGTCTGTGATAGGTATTGCAAGCCGTCATTCGGCTTTCTCGGGTTCAAGAGTTCGTCGAACACATCGCCGAACCAACGCTCAAACACGTCAATCTCGGCTTCGGTGACGGGAACGTCTTCGGGCCAATCGTCGGTGATACGCATCCTCTGTCCATCCGGGCCGAGAAGTGGCATGTCGCCGGTTCGCGCCCGGTCGTCCGGCGTAGGATCGTCGGCGTAGTCGAACAGATCGTCGGGAAGTGGTTCGGGGATCGACTGTCGCGGTCGCCCTTTGCGGGCGCGGCGGCGCTCTGCGCACATGGAATCCTCCTTGGTTCTGGCGGATTCCGGGGCGCTATAGGCCCCGGAATTAGGCGAACCATGGAGGGCAGTCGGCGGCCTGTAGCGTGCCGCATTTGCGCCTATGCGCTGGCGGCACCCCTGCCGGAATGGGGTTAGCTGGAGGCTCGCCGCGCCTTGGCGAAACCGCGATCCGTGGCGATGAAGTGTTGAAGCATCGGAACGATGAGCTTGGCGGGATCGGCAACGGGCTGGCCGCTCTCGCGGGCCAGTACCTCGGCATAGGCGATCAGATCGCGGTGAGGCGGCGCGGGCAGTTCCACCGTCACCTTGACAGGCTTGTCGTCGGGCAGCGGGCCGAGTTTCAGTTTCGTCATGGTCAACCTCCTGCCGGCTCGAACACAAGATCGCGGGTGACGATGATCCTGACCGGGAAGCCGGGCCGGATGGTGAGCGTCGGCGCAACCTGCAACTGGCGCTGGACGATCTGCTGGCCCGCCTGATTGACGGTATCCTGCGCGCCGTCGCGGATAGCCCGGATAAGCCGGTCCTCGTCGCTCGTCGCCAGCTCCGTGCCGACTGCGAGCAGCGTGGATAGCCCTGCGGCCTTCATCAGATCCCACCAGTGATAATCGACGCCATCCTCAAGGCCGGCATAGCCGCTGGCATCCGCGCCCGGCAGGCGCTCCAGAACTATGGAACGGCCGCCCGGCAGGATCAGGCGATTCCACACCAAGAGCACCCTGCGCTGGCCGAAGGTCACGCCGTCATCGTATTGACCGATGATGCGCGTTCCCTGCGGGATCAGGAGCAGCGAGCCGGTTGGGCTGTCATAGACGTTCTCTGTCACCTGCGCGGTGATCTGGCCGGGCAGATCGGAACGGATGCCGGTGATGAGCGCGGCCGGGATCACGGCCCCGGCCTGAAGGATGTAGGGCGAGGCCGGCGGCGTGACGCGATCCGGCGCGAGGGTCTGCCGATCCACCGGCCCGTTGAGAAACGCCGCGTGGCGATCCTGTGTCGCGGGCTGCCCGCCGAGGCCAAGCCCGGCAAGGCCGGGCATGGCCGTTCCTGCCGGCGCACCTGTGCGCGGGCCGGACTGGAAGAACACATTGCTCAAGCGCGCGGCTTCTTCCTCGGCGCGGCGGCGTTCTTCCTCTGGATCGACGGCGGGCGTCGCCATAACGGGCGGCGCGACTGGTTGTCCCCGGTTCTGCGCGTCGAGAATGGGGCGGCCCAAATCTCCGGGCAGCGCGGGGCCGAGCACCGGCCCGCTATAGTCGCTCGGCAGGCCCGCCAGCCCATCGGCAGTTTGCCGGTTGTTGGTCGAATAGAGTTCTTCGCCGCCCGGTCCTGCGTCGCGGGTCTGGAGCGCGTAGATCAGTGCGCCGCCGATGCCGAGCAAGGCGACCGCGCCGACGCCTGCCAGCATCTTGCGCGACAGGCGGGTGACGCGGGGCGATTCAGCGCGCAGGCGCATGGGGGCTGCGGTATTGGTATCGCTCATTAGGACGATCCTCCCGTGGTCGTGCTGGCTGGTTCTGCTGCGGCCTGCGTCGGGTTGGTGCGGACGATCCTGACGACCTGCTGGCGGTTGCCGCTGCCAAGGCGCAGCTCGGCCGCGCCGAACAGGCGGTCCACGATCAGGACGTTCTGGTGGATGCGGGAATTGACGATTTGCGGCTCGCCGTTCGCGCCAAGCACGAAGATCGGCGGCATTTCGCCCTGCACGATCCCGGCCGGGAAGACGACATAGACGCGGCGGCCATCGTCGAAGACGGAGACGGGCCGCCACGGCGGGCTGTCGCCCTGCACCTGCAATCCGTAGCGATAGTTCCGCGCCGCCTCGGCCGGGATGATCGGCGCGGCCGGAACGGTCTGGCGCTGGCCCGGCGTTGCGGGATAGGCCCATGCCACGGCGGGCATGTAGAGCGATTCCCGCGCGCGCAGCTCGAGCATGTAGGTGCGCCGGTCGGTGGTGACGACAAGGTTGGTCGAAATGTCCGGCCGCGTCGGCTTCACGAGAATATGGACACGGCGGTTTGCGCCGCTGCCGCTCTCGGTGTCGCCGATGATCCAGCGGGCGGTGTCGCCCGCCGCAATCGGCCCCGCGCCTGTCAGGCTCTCGCCCGGCTCCAGCGCGATCGTCGTGATCTGCCCGACTGCGGCATAGACCTGATAGAGCGCGCCTTCCGACCACGGATAAATCTGGATGGCGTTGTAGTAACCTTCGCGGCGCGGCTCGACGCGAGCGGCTGCATTGGCGTTCTCGACGCGGCCGGTCGGCGTGCCGGCAGCCGTGCCGCCGCGTGCGACGGTCCATGCCGGTGGCGTATGCAACGGCCGGGGCGTGTTGTCGGCTGCTGCCGCCTGCACGGTCGGCAGCGGCGGCACGCTTGCATCGTAGCTGAATTGCGGCGTCCGGTTGGTGGCGCAGCCTGCCAAAGTAATTGCAAACGCCGTCGCAAAAATCGCATAGGTTAGCGACTTCAGGATCAGTAAGGAGGAATCGACAGAATGGATTCTGTGCCGACGATTATTGCCCGGTATATCGACGCCTACAACAGGATGAATGTTCAGGCGATGCTCGACTGCCTGTCGGGCGACGTTCGGTTTATCAACAGATCGAACGGAGAGACGACGAACGAAACGCACGGGATCGAGGCATTCCGCGCGCTGGCGGAACAGGGCGTCCAGTTGTTTGCTGAAAGAGAACAGACGATCCTCGACTGTATCGCGATAGACGACCGTGCAGCCGTGCGCATCGGCTATCGCGCCAAGGTCAAGACCGACCTGCCCAATGGCTGGAAGGCCGGGCAGGAGATCGAGATGACGGGCACCTCGTTTTTCATGATCTCCGAGGGAAAGATCAGCGAGGTGATTGATGCAAGCTGAAGTTTTCATTGGCTCATCTCTCGCGACCACGAAATTGCATTGACGTAGATGCCAAGGGGATTGGCGCGCAGTCGCTCGGCATCGCGCGGGGTCTGGATCACGATGGTCAGGATGGCGGTCCATCGCTCGGTCGTGGAGAGCTGGCCGTTCTCGTAGTGCCGCTCCACCCACGACACGCGGAAGGAATCCGGCGATGCCCGGATGACCGATGACACTTCGATGGCGACCTGTTGGCGGCCAACCTTGGTGAAGGGGTCATTGGCGCGGGCGTAGTCGTTCAATGCCGCCGCGCCGCGATCCGTGGTCCACTCATAGGCGCGAAGCCAGTTCTGGCGGACAATGATCGCGTCGGCCGGGATCGCGCGGACCTGCTCGATGAATCGGCCGAGATGGAAAGCAATCTGCGGATCGGTCGGCCGATAGTCGGCATTGGCGGGCGCGACGGTCTGCGCCTGACCGAGATCATCGAGTTGCACTACCCACGGCACCACGGTCCCGCGCGCGGACTGCCACACCAGCGCCGAGGCGAAGCCGGCCGAAAGGATCAGCGAACCGAACGCCATGAGCCGCCAGTTTTTCGCCTGCACGCGGGCCGAGCCGATACGCTCGTCCCATGCCTGCGCCGCCTTCTGATAGGGCGTCTCGGGTTCGGGCGATTTGCCGTAATGGGTGGCTGGTCGTTTGAAGATGCTCATGAGCGGTCACTTTCGGAAAGGTTGATGGAGGAACCAGAACCGTGGCCGTCGCCGGAACGCACCGCATGGGCGGTCATAGTGGTGCCGTGGTTGAGGGCCTGCGAGCGGCGCATCTGCTGCGCCCATGCGGGCGGGCTGCCGACCGGGCCGGACGCTGCTGCGGCGGGATTGGCGTTCGTGCCGCCGACCGTGCCCATGGTCGAGCTGCCGCCCGACGCGCCGAAACCGGCTTTCGCACCAGCGGAGTAGCTGGATTTGACGGATTCGCTGGCGCGCGCGGCGGCGCGTTTGAGGGGCGAGATGGCCGCCGATCCTGCGGCTCGCGCGACGCCGCCGAGGCCGGAGGCGACACCGGCCGCACCGGACTGGCCGAGCGCGCCGACGCTATAGGCTGCGGTTGCTGCGCCCGCGGCCGTCGCGCCGCCGCGGACGGCCGCGGTCCCACCGGAGAGGGCGGCAGCACCACCTTTGGCGGCGAGCATGGCCCCGCCGCCAGCGGCGACGCCTGCACCTGCGACCGCAAGGCCGGTTCCCACGGCTGCGCCCGCGCCGAGTTGCGGGCCGCCAGAGACGATGCCGTTGGCGATACCGGGACCGAAGATGCCGAGGCCGAGCAGAGACAGCGCGGCAAGCACAATCGCCATGGCCTCGTCGATGGTCGGGGTTGCCCCGCCGAAACCGGCCGTGAATTGCGAAAACAAGGTGCTGCCTATGCCGATGATGACGGCGAGCACCAAGACCTTGATGCCGGACGACACTACGTTGCCCAAAACCTTCTCGGCCATGAACGCGGTCTTGCCGAACAGGCCGAAGGGGATCAGCACGAAGCCGGCCAGCGTGGTCAGCTTGAACTCGATCAGCGTCACGAAAAGTTGGATCGCCAAAATGAAAAACGCGAGCACCACAAGCGCCCACGCGAACAGCAGGCACGCGATCTGAATGAAATTCTCGAAGAAGGCGATCCAGCCCATCAGGTCGGAAATGGAATCGAGCAGCGGCCGGCCGGCATCAAGGCCGGTCTGCGCCACGCGGCCCGGCCGCATCAGATCGGAAACGGAAAAGCCGGTACCCGACGCCATGAGGCCGAGGCCGGCGAAGCTCTCGAAGACGATGCGGGCGAGGTTGTTCCAATTGCTGATGATGTAGGCGAAGACGCCGACGAACAGCGTCTTCTTGACCAGCCGCGCGATAATGTCGTCATCTGCGCCCCATGCCCAAAAGAGCGCGGCGAGCGTCACGTCGATGACGATCAGCGTCGTGGCGATGAAGGCGACCTCGCCGCCGAGCAGGCCAAACCCCGAGTCGATGTAGGAGGTGAAGACCCCGAGAAAATTGTCGATGACGCCCGTGTTGCCCATGGTCAGCGCGCCTCGCTGCGATCACGGCCGAGGAAGCGGTCGCGGGATTCCGCCCACGCGGCGAGGCAGCCGGCGTCGCTGGCGGCGGCCTCGCCGAGCTGCTGGCAGCGGCGCAGGGTTTCGCGCAGGGGATCGGCCGGGGGCTGGAAGGCCGGCGCAGGGGGCGGCGCGGAAGGTTCATCCTTCCGCGCCATGTCGATTGCGGTCGCCGTGACGGCGATGGCGATGAACACCACGGCCCCGAGCCGGGCCAGCATCTTGCCGTCCATGGCGAGCCTCCCGGTCAGTTGTTGCCGTTGTTGAACATCTGCGCATTGCCCGGCTGATAACCGCTGCCCGGCGTCAGGAACCGTTCGCGCTGGATACGGCCCTGCTCGGCGGCGGTCGCGCGTTCCGCCTCGGTCAGCGCATCGGCGCGGCCATTTGCCGAGATGACCGCGATCAGGTCGGAAAGCTGCTGCGACTGGAGGGCGAGAAGCTGGTTGCCGGCCTGCGTGGCTTGCAGCGCCCCGGTCGCGCCCTGACTCTGGCCGACCAGCGCGGCCATCTCGGCGCGGTTGGTGTCGATATTGCCGACCGCGCCCGCCTGCACGCGCATGGCGTCCTGCAAACCGCCAACCGTGTTCTCCCAGCGGCCGCGCGCGTCGGCGACCAGTTGGGCGTCGGTCGCCGATAGCGAGACATTGCCATATTGCTGCTGGAACGCTTGGTCGATCTGCCCGACCTCGAAAGCGATGTTCTGCGCTTGGCCGAGAAGCTGCTGCGTGCGCTGGACGTTCTGCTGGAGCTGCTGGAGCGACGAATACGGCAGGCTCGCCAGATTACGGGCCTGATTGATGAGCATCTGCGCCTCGTTCTGGAGGCTGGTGATCTGGTTATTGATCTGCTCCAGCGTGCGCGCTGCCGTGAGCACGTTCTGCGCATAGTTGCTCGGGTCATAGACGATGCGGCCGAAGCCGAATTGCGCATGGGCCGGGCCTGCCAGCATGGGCGAAAGCGCGACGGGCACGGCGAGCGCCAGCGCGAGGGCCGAGGCCCCGACGATCTTGGGATAGGTCATGGAAGAATCTCCTGTGTGGGGTGGGTATCGAGCCGGGCCGGCGCGGCGGATTCCGGCCGGTCGGCAAGATTGGTGAGGTTGGGGATCAGGTCGGCAGCCCAATCGACGCCGCGCTCACGCAGCCATGCGGCGAGGAAGCCGTCGCGGCCGTGTTCGGCGACGATCTGCGCAATGAGGGTCTGGTCGGATTTGGCGGATGCGGCGCAGAGCGCGAGGCCGACTTCGGACAGGCCCAACTCGAACAGGCGATTGCCCCTGCGGCTTTGGCAGTAGTAATCCCGCTTGGGCGTAGCCCTTGCGAGGATTTCGATCTGCCTGTCATTCAATCCGAACCGCCTATAGATCGCGGTAATCTGCGGCTCGATGGCGCGCTCGTTCGGCAGCAGGAGCCGCGTCGGGCAGCTCTCGATAATCGCGGGCGCGATGTTGCTGCCGTCGATGTCGGACAGGCTTTGCGTGGCGAAGATGACGCTGGCGTTTTTCTTGCGCAGCGTTTTAAGCCACTCGCGGAGCTGGCCGGCGAAACCCTCGTCGTCGAGCGCAAGCCAGCCTTCATCTATGATGAGTAGCGTGGGGCGGCCGTCGAGCCGGTCGCCGATACGATGGAACAGATAAGCGAGCACGGCGGGAGCCGCGCCGGTCCCGACCAGCCCCTCGATCTCGAACGCTTGCACGTCCGCCGATCCCAAATGCTCTGTCTCGGCGTCGAGCAGCCGGCCATAGGCACCGCCGACGCAGAACGGCCGGAGCGCCTGTTTCAGATCGTTGGATTGCAACAGCACCGCAAGGCCGGTGATCGTGCGTTCTTCGACCGGCGCGGAGGCGAGCGAAGTCAGCGCCGTCCAAAGATACTCTTTGACCTCGGGCGTGATGGCGATGCCTTCGCGCATGAGGATGGCGGCAATCCAGTCCGCCGCCCATGCGCGTTCATAGGTGTCGTGGATGCGGGCAAGTGGCTGGAGCGAAACGGACGCCTCGTCCCCTTCCGTGAGGCCACCGCCCAAATCGTGCCAATCCCCGCCCATGGCGAGCGCGGCGGCGCGGATGCTGCCGCCGAAGTCGAAGGCGAAGACCTGCGATCCCGCATAGCGCCGGAACTGCAAGGCCATGAGGGCAAGCAACACGGATTTGCCCGCGCCCGTGGGCCCGACGACAAGGGTGTGGCCTACGTCGCCGACATGGAGACTTAGCCGGAACGGGGTTGAGCCTTCGGTCTTTCCAAAGAGCAAAGGGGGCGCACCGAAATGCTCGTCCCGTTCCGGCCCCGCCCACACCGCCGAAAGCGGGATCATGTGGGCGAGATTCAAAGTGCTGATGGGCGGCTGGCGGACATTCGCGTAGGCGTGTCCGGGCAGGCTGCCGAGCCATGCGTCAACCGCGTTGACGCTCTCGGGCATGGCGGTGAAGTCGCGGCCCTGAACGATCTTCTCGACCAGGCGCAGCTTCTCTTGCGCCACGCGCGGGTCGGCATCCCAAACGGTGACGGTCGCCGTGACGTAGGCCATGCCCGCCACGTCCGCCCCAAGCTCCTGCAACGCCATGTCGGCGTCGAGCGCCTTGTTGGCGGCGTCGGTGTCCACAAGGGCGGACGCCTCGTTCGTCATCACCTCTTTCAAGATCGCGGCGACGCTCTTGCGCTTGGCGAACCATTGGCGGCGGATGCGGGTCAGCAGCCGGGTCGCATCGGTCTTGTCGAGCAGGATCGCGCGCGTGCTCCACCTGTAGGGGAACGGCAGCCGGTTCATTTCGTCGAGCAGGCCCGGCGTCGTCGCGGTCGGTAATCCCACGATGGTCAGGACGCGCAGATGCGCGTCGCCAAGGCGCGGCTCCAGCCCGCCGGTCAACGACTGGTCGGCGAGCAGCGCGTCGAGGTGCATGGGCACCTCGGGCACGCGCACGCGATGGCGGTTGGTCGAGATGGTGGAATGGAGATAGGTCAGCGTCGCGCCGTCATCCATCCAACGGCACTCGGGCATGAAGCCGTCGAGCAAGGCCAGCACGCGGTCGGTGCGGTCGATGAAGCCGCGCAGCAGCTCCCACGGGTCCACGCCTGCTTTCTCGCGGCCCTCGTAAAGCCATGTCTCGGCGCGGGCGGCTTCCTCGGCCGGGGGCAGCCAGAGGAAGGTGAGGAAGTAGCCGGACACGAAATGCGCGCCCGCTTCCTCGAAACCGGCTTTGCGCTCTGCATCGACCAGCGCCGACGCGGGATCGGGAAACATACTGTCGGGATAGGTCGCGGCCTCGCTGCGCTGCGCCTCGACGAAGATGCTCCAGCCGGAGCCGAGACGGCGCACGGCGTTGTTGATGCGGCCGGCGACGGCGACCAGCTCGGCCGCGACGGCGGAATCCAGATCAGGACCGCGAAACTTCGCCGTCCTCTGAAAACTCCCGTCCTTGTTCAAGACGACGCCGGAGCCGACCAATGCGGCCCACGGCAGATAATCGGCGAGCCGGGTGGCGGTGCGGCGGTATTCTGCAAGGTTCATCATGGCCGCGCCCTCACACCGCCAGATGGCCGGGGATGCGGAGATGCCGCCTCCCGACCTCGACGAATTGGGGATCGCGCTTCGCCGCCCACACGGCCACGAAATGGCCGATGGCCCATAGCGCGATGCCGACCAGCCAAAGGCGCAGGCCGAGGCCCACGGCCCCGGCCAGCGTTCCGTTCATGATGGCGATGGAGCGCGGTGCGCCGCCGAGCAGAATATGCTCGGTCAGCGCCCGATGGACGGGGACCGTGAAGCCCGGCACCGCGTCGAGCTGTTCGAGGCCGCCCGCCATCAAACGAGCGCCCCGCCGCCGAACGAGAAGAACGACAAAAAGAAGCTCGACGCGGCGAACGCAATCGACAGGCCGAAAACGATCTGGATCAGGCGACGGAAGCCGCCGCTGGTATCGCCGAAAGCGAGGGTTAGGCCGGTCACGATGATGATGATGACGGCGATGATCTTGGCGACCGGCCCCTCGATGGACTGGAGGATTTGCTGCAAGGGCTGCTCCCATGGCATCGACGAACCCGACGCATGGGCGGCCGGGGCGAGCATGAGACTGATGGCAAGGGTGGATGCGGCGGTCGCGGCGAAACGATAGCCGCGCGAAATCGTGCGGATCATGAAGATTCTCCTGTGCTGGTGGGGATTGCCAAAGGGATGGGATGCGTGATGCGATAGTCGCCGTCCGGCCCCAGCCCCTCGACGCGGGCAAGCTCGGCAAGCCGGCGCGCGGAACCGCGCCCGGAAAGGACGGCAACAAGGTCGATTGTCTCGGCGATCAGGGCGCGCGGGACGGTGACGACAGCCTCTTGGATGAGCTGTTCAAGGCGACGGAGTGCGCCAATGCCGGTGCCTGCATGGATGGTGCCGATGCCGCCCGGATGGCCGGTGCCCCACGCTTTCAGAAGGTCGAGGGCTTCCGATCCGCGCACCTCGCCGATGGGGATGCGGTCGGGGCGCAGGCGCAGCGAGGAACGGACCAGATCGGAAAGCGTCGCCACGCCGTCTTTCGTTCGCATGGCGACAAGGTTGGGCGCGGCGCATTGCAGCTCGCGCGTGTCCTCGATGATGACGACGCGATCCGCCGTCTTCGCCACCTCGGCGAGCAGCGCGTTGGTCAGCGTGGTCTTGCCGGTGCTGGTGCCGCCCGCCACGAGGATGTTGGCGCGGGTTGCGACGGCTTCACGCAGCGTTTCCGCCTGATCGGCGGACATGATGCCGGCGGCCACATAGTCGTCGAGCGTGAACACCGCGACGGCGGGCTTGCGGATGGCGAAGGTCGGGGCGGCGACCACGGGCGGCAAAAGGCCCTCGAACCTCTCGCCGCTCTCCGGCAGTTCGGCCGAGACGCGCGGGCTGCGGGCATGAACCTCCGCGCCGACATGATGCGCGACCAACCGCACGATGCGTTCGCCATCGGCGGCAGACAGCCGTTCGCCCGTGTCGGAAAGCCCTTCGGACAGCCGATCCACCCAAAGGCGGCCATCCGGGTTCAACATCACCTCGACCACGGCCGGGTCTTCGAGCAACCGGGCAATGGCGGGGCCGAGCGCGGTGCGCAACATGCGCGCGCCGCGCTGGATAGCTTCCTGTCTGTGGTGGTTGGTGGTCATGTCAGCCCCGGCTTCTGGCGAGGGCGCAACAGACGGTCCCCGCAACGGGGTCGATTAAGAAAGCCCGGAATTGGGCCGGTTCAACAAGTATCTAAGCGGCGGCGGCAATCGGCGGCCATCGGCGGTAAATAGGACGGGTCCGAATACTTACTCTTGATCGCCGTTGCTCTCGGATTCGTCCGGCAACGGATCGTCGGGAAGTGAGTCGAGGTCGCGCGACAGCTCTTTGAGGAACCTGTCGCCGGTCGCCAGACGCCGGCCGAGATTCTGCATGAAGCCCTCGAACCGCTCCGCGCCTTTCGCGCGGGCAGCGGATTGTGCGGCTCCCGTAAGCGGCGGCGTGATGGTCATCCAGAAATGGATGAACTGCGCGACCGTCTCGCCGAGGACGGCGAGATCTAGGTCGAGCGTGTCGATCTGGCGGCCGAGTTTATCCAAGCGGCGAGACATGGCGGCTTCAAGCTGGTCGTCGGCATCGCCGGACAGGTAGGACATGACCGCCGCCTCCACGATGGCGGATTTCGAGACGTTGCGGCGCAGCGCCACCGAGCGGCGCAGCGCCATCGCCTCGATCTGCGGAATGAGCGCGGGGTCGAAATAGATATTCAGGCGGGTTCTGGTTGCCATCGGCGTGTCCTCAAAGGTCGATTCCGTCATCGGGGTTCATCGCCACCTGTCGCGCCACCATCCTCATGCGCTGGCGCATGGCGCGGGCCTTGGCCGCGTCAACGTCCGGCTCGTCGTCCAGAAACTCGAACTCCTGTTCGGGCGACGGCGGCGGGGCGACGATTTCCTCTTGGCTTGGCAATTCCGGCTCGCGGCGGATGCCGGCATTGGCCGGATCGCCCTCGGCCCCGTCTGCGGCGGCCGGCGCGGAATGGCTTTCCGCCGCGACGACGCGGCCGGACCAATCATCGGCGGATGGGCTGGGCGCCAGCGGAGCGGCGACCAGATCGGGCGGGGTCAGGATGCGTTCCTGAAACCGTGCGTCCTCGTAGTATCGGGCCTTGGTCGCGCGGATCGGCGGCGTGCCCGCGACCATGACGATTTCATCGGTGGGCGGAAGCTGCATGATTTCGCCCGGCGTGAGCAGCGGCCGCGCCGTCTCCTGCCGCGACACCATCAAGTGACCTAACCACGGGGCTAGGCGGTGCCCTGCGTAGTTGGTGGAGTCGCGCAGCTCGGTCGCCGTGCCTAATGCGTCTGAAACACGCTTCGCCGTCCTTTCGTCGTTCGTGGCGAAGCTGACGCGGACGTGGCAGTTGTCGAGGATCGCGTTGTTCGGGCCATAGGCGCGCTCGATTTGATTGAGGCTCTGCGCAATCAGAAAGCCTTTGATGCCGTAACCCGCCATGAAGGCGAGCGCCGATTCAAAGAAGTCGAGCCGGCCAAGCGCCGGAAACTCGTCCAGCATCAACAGCAACCGATGCCGCTTGCCGGAGGTGGTCAATTCCTCCGTTAACCGCCTGCCGATCTGGTTGAGGATCAGGCGGATAAGCGGCTTGGTGCGGTTTATGTCGGACGGCGGCACGACCAGATAGAGCGTGACGGGCTGGCGGCTGCCGACCAGATCGGCAATGCGCCAATCGCATCGCGCCGTCACCCGCGCCACCACGGGATCGCGGTAGAGGCCGAGAAACGACATGGCGGTGCTCAATACGCCCGACCGTTCGTTCTCGGATTTGTTCAGCAGTTCGCGGGCCGACGACGCGATGACGGGATGAACGCCGGCCTCGCCAAGATGCGGCGTATCCATCATGGCACGCAAGGTCGCCTCGACCGGACGGCGGGGATCGGACAGGAAGTTGGCGACGCCCGCCAAGGTCTTGTCCTTCTCCGCATAGAGAACATGCAGGATCGCGCCGACCAGCAGCGAATGGCTGGTCTTTTCCCAATGGTTGCGCTTGTCGAGACTGCCTTCGGGATCGACCAGAATATCCGCGATGTTCTGCACGTCGCGGACTTCCCATTCCCCTTGCCGGACCTCCAGCAGCGGGTTGTAGGCCGACGATCTGGCGTTGGTCGGATCGAACAGCAGCACGCGGCCATGCTTCGCGCGGAAGCCCGCTGTCAGCGTCCAGTTCTCGCCCTTTATGTCGTGAACGATGGCGGATGCCGGCCATGTCAGCAGCGTCGGCACCACCAGCCCGACACCTTTGCCGCTGCGCGTCGGGGCGAAGCATAGGACATGCTCGGGACCGTCATGGCGCAGATAGTCCCGGTGGTATCGGCCGAGCAGGACGCCATCGGGGCCGAGTAATCCGGCTGCGCGGATTTCCTTGTCCTCGGCCCATCGTGCGGAGCCGTAGGTGGCGACGTTGCGCGCCTCCCGTGCCCGGATGATCGACATGAGGATGGCGGCGGCAATGGCGAGGAAGCCGCCCGATACGGCGATGATGCCGCCCTCGACGAAGATCGTGGGCGCGTAGGCGTCGAACGAAAACCACCACCAGAAGAAGGCCGGCGGGTAGTAGATCGGCAGGCCCGCCAGCTCGAACCATGGATTGCCAAGCTGGGGCTGGAAGCCAAGGCGGAACGCTACCCATTGCGTCGCCGCCCACGTCATCACCAGAACGATGGTGAAGACGACAGCGATCTGACCCCAAAGGATTCGGCCTCCGCGCAATGCAGGCTCCAGTCGGCAAAAGAGACGGAGCCGATCAGAGAGTAGGCAAAATCGGGACGGGCAACAGGAAAGAGGCTGCCGGAGGGCTGCCGGATACTATCGGCGGCAAATAGGACGGGTTGCCTTCACCGACACCCGGCCGGGTGATCGCCGCTGCGCAACTGGCCGGGCGAATCGCCGAAACGCCTTATATTGTTTGCAAGGTTGAGCAGGTTTTTCAACGCGGCGCTGCGGCTGAATGGCGACCAGACGGCGGTAAAGGCGACCGGCTCTGGCTCATCGGCAAAGGGCAGGAAGACGATGCCGGTTGTTGGCAATAGCGCCGTGGCCGCTCCGGCGAGGGTGATGCCAAAGCCCTGTCCAACCATGGATAACAGAGTGCCGCGCCCCACATCGAAACGCTGGATTGACGGCGAAGGCCAGCGCCCGGCAAAGCGCATCACGATATGATCGTGAACCTGCGGACCGGTGCCACCATGACGAACAAGGAACGTTTCGCCCGTCAGATCGGCCCAAGTAATTGCCTGCTGTCCAGCAAGGCAATGCCCCTCCGGCAATACGGCCATCAATGTTTCGGTCCATATGCGCCGGGAATGGCAGTCCGGCAGTTCGGGCGCACCCGCTACGAACGCCACGTCCAGTCGGTTGGCGCGAAGCTGCATGACCGCATCGCGTGCCGTGCCCTCGGCAATCTCAACCTCGATGCCGGGATGGTCTTCCCGATACTGCCCGATCAGCTCGGCGGGGAAGCTACCCGGAATCAGGGCATGGACACCGATGCGCAAGCGGCCACATTCTCCCGCCGCCGCCACGCCAGCCGTCTTCACCGCATGGTCCAGTTGATCGACGCCTGCCGCTATCCGCTCGACGAAGTGGTGTCCGGCCTCGGTCAGTCGGACGCCGCGCGCGTGACGCTCGAACAGGAGGACGCCAAGGTCTTCTTCCAGCGCCTTCACGCGGGCGCTGACGCTGGATTGCGCTACGCCGAGCGCATTGGCCGCGTGGCGGAAGTTCAGATACTCAGCGACGGCAAGCGTCTGGATCAGCGATGCGAGGGGGATGCGCGAGCCGAGCGTGGTCGGCACGCCCCATGGGCAACCATTCATCGGTGCTGATCGCCGCCGTCGCATCGCTCAAATGCCACTACAGTACTTCATTGCACGCCGTAGCGGACGCAGTTGCTTGGCTTCCTTAGAATGACGCATTGGATTGCCCCCTCCCTCTATGTCGCCTACTACGCACAAGTGACTTGCATGATGGAAGTTACACCATTATGGATGTGTCATGCAACGAACAAGCTTTCTGTCATTAGAGTGTCCCGCAGCCCGAGCGCTGGAAAGCGTCGGTGACTGGTGGAGCATCCTGATCCTGCGGGACGCCTTCCAAGGGTTGAGCAAATTCGATGAATTCGAGAAGAATCTCGGTATTTCCGCGAACATTTTGGCGAGGCGATTGAAACATCTCACAGCCGAAGGGTTGTTTGAAAGGCAACGATACAATGATCATCCGCCTCGATTTGAATACGTCCTTACCGACAAGGGGCGAGATTTCTATCCGGTAGCAATCGCCCTGTTTGCATGGGGAAACCGGAACCTTGCGCCCAATGAAATAGCCATGCGCCTTGGCGACAGAGCAACCGGTAGGGAACGAAACGCCATCATAGTCGATGCGGATACTGGAGAAAAAATCACTCCTGAAAACACGGTTCTTCTAGCAGGCCCAGCGGCAACGGAAGAAACGATGCGCGTCATAAACCGCGTGAAGCGGATAAGCTCAGAAAAAGAAGCGGAATAATCCAATGCGTCGAATTGTTGTGACCGGCATGGGTTTAGTCGGCCCCCTTGGTTCCGGGGCTGAAATAGGCTGGAAAAGACTCCTTGACGGGAAATCGGGAATTAGGAGTTTGCCCGATGAAATCTCCAACGATCTGCCGGTGAAAATCGGGGGAATCGTTCCTAGCCAGATTGAAGATTCCGAAGCCGGTTTCGATCCCGATTTGATCGTTGACGCAAAGGATCAACGAAAAATGGATCGCTTCATTCTGTTTGCACTTGCGGCCGCGAAGGAGGCTCTTGAAACGGCGGGATGGCATCCCACAAGCGACTACGAACGTGAGCGCACGGCGACAATTATCGCCTCTGGTATAGGCGGGTTTCCTGCAATCGCTTCGGCAGTTCGCATAACGGATACACGGGGAGCACGGAGGCTCTCACCCTTTACCGTGCCATCGTTCCTCGCCAACCTCGCGGCAGGACAGGCTACCATTAGGTATGGATTTACAGGCCCAATTGGCACGCCTGTAACCGCCTGCGCTGCCAGCGTTCAGGCCATCGGCGACGCCGCGCGGCTGATACGCTCCAACGAGGCGGATATCGCTCTGTGCGGCGGAGCAGAAGCTTGTATTGACAAGGTTAGTCTCGGGGCATTTGCCGCCGCGCGAGCACTATCCACCGGCTACAATACTACCCCGGAACTGGCGTCGAGGCCGTTCGACACCGAGCGCGATGGTTTCGTAATGTCTGAAGGGGCGGGTCTGATCGTCATAGAAGAATTAGAACATGCCCTCGCTCGGGGTGCCAAGCCCATAGCGGAATTGGTGGGATACGGCACAAGCGCCGATGCACATCATATGACTGCCGGTCCAGAGGACGGCCGAGGCGCGGCCCGTGCGATGGAAATTGCACTCCAGAGTGCCGGGTTGAAGGCAATCGATATTCAACATTTGAACGCTCATTCGACCTCCACCCCCGTAGGAGATCGAGGAGAAATTGCCGCGATAAAATCCGTGTTTGGCAATCATGATGTGGCCGTAAGCGCCACGAAATCGGCGACGGGGCACCTACTTGGTGCCGCAGGTGGTATTGAGGCAATCTTCACGATACTCGCCCTACGGGATCAAATCGCTCCCCCCACGAGAAACTTAGAAAACCCCGATCCTGTTGCCGCAGGTATCGACCTAGTTCACCAATCTGCGCGGCCCATTCTCATGGAACATGCCATTTCCAACGGATTCGGCTTTGGCGGCGTTAATGCAAGTGTCGCTTTCCGGCGATGGCAATAACAGTCCCGGACGGTGCTTCCGCGACCACTTCGGCTCACGCCCTCGCTATCCGTGGCAGTACCGAATTCGTGCAGACCTGCCGGCCCATGTCGTTGGCGAGACTGAGCAGGTTACGAAGCGCCGCGCTGCGGTTGGACGGCGACCAGACAGCCGAGAAGGCGACCGGCTCCGGCTCGTCGGCGAAGGGCAAGAAGACAATGCCGGTTGACGGCAACAGCGCCGTGGCCGCACTGACGATGGTGATGCCGAAGCCCTGTCCGACCATGGACAGCAGCGCGCCGCGCCCCACGTCGAAGCGCAGGATCGACGGCGCGGGCCAGAGTCCGGCATGGCGCAGCACGATATGGCTATGAACTTGCGGGCCAGTGCCGCCATGCCGAACAAGAAACGTCTCGCCCGCCAGATCGGCCCATGTAACGGCCGACCGCTCGGCGAACGGATGCCGCTCCGGTAACACCGCCACGAGCGGTTCGGTCCATATGTGGCGGGAATGGCAGTCGGGCAGCTCGGGCGTGCCGGCCACGAACACCACGTCCAGCCGGTCGGCGCGAAGCTGCATGACCGCATCGCGGGCCGTACCTTCGGTCATTTCGACTTCAACGCCGGGGTGGTCTTCGCGGTATTGGCCGATCAGCTTTGCGAGGAAGCTGCGAGGGATCAGGGCATGGATACCGATGCGAAGCCGGCCGCTTTCTCCGGCTGCCGCCATGCCGGCGGTCTTCACCGCATGGTCGAGTTGGTCGATGCCTGCGGCTATCCGCTCGACGAAGTGGCGTCCGGCCTCGGTCAACCGAACACCCCGCGCATGGCGCTCGAACAGAACGATGCCAAGGTCTTCTTCCAGCGCCTTCACGCGGGCGCTGACGCTGGATTGCGCCACGCCGAGCGCATTGGCGGCGTGGCGGAAGTTCAGATATTCGGCGACGGCGAGAGTGTGAACTAAGGTCATCATCGGCACTCGCCCCGAGAGGAGATGATGGCTCAACGGATTTAATCCGTCATTCCTCGTAAGTCTACGCATACCAATTCGCCATGACTCAATCACAATGAAGTTGCGAAAGGTCTGCGTAGTATTGGCAGACATATTAAATAGAGAATCGCGCCGACAATCCAAACCCAACCGTTCCATGCTCCTATGGTGGCAGAATAGAGTGCCGTGAAGCCAAGCGGTCCCGCGATAGAGCTTAGATTGGTGAGGCTTGTAAGCGTTCCCTGTAAAGCTCCTTGCTTGTTACTGCTGACATTGTTTGAGAGCATTGCCTGCAAGGCCGGCATGCCAACACCTCCGGCGGCAAGCAGCAACAAAATCGGGAACACCATCCATCCCTGCGTGGCAAAAGCCAGAAGAATGAAGCCAGTCGCATCCGCAGCCATGCCAAAGAGTAGCGTACGCCGCTCTCCAAGCCGGCCTGAAAGCGGGCCGGTAACAAACGCTTGGAAGATCGCATGTGTTGCTCCAAACGCCGCAAGCGACAAACCAACAGTCGTGGTGTCCCACTGAAAACGGTCCTCGCCATAGATGACCCATAGAGCCGCAGGCACTTGGCCGATCAGTTGAATGATGAAGAAAACTGCGAAAAGCGCAGCTAGCCCGCGCAATGTATCATCCAGCCGGAACAGAACGAATGGTTTGATGCGAACCGGCTTTCCGGTCCCGCCATGGCTGCGATGAGTCTCCTTGAGAAAAATGCAGGCAAGCAGGAACGCGAAGCCGTTGAGAAGGGCAGCGGCGATAAACGGAGTATGGGCAGAAATACCACCGAGCATACCACCAAGTGCTGGCCCGGCAATCATGCCTGCCCCATAACAGGCCCCCATGTAGCCGAACCAGCGTGCGCGAGAACCTTCCCCCGTCGAATCCGCAATGGTTGAGGCAGCTACAGCTCCGGTTGCGCCCGTGATGCCGGAGACGAGCCGGCCGATATAGAGCACCCATAAGACCGGCGCTGATGCCATAATCGTGTAATCGACTGCGGCTCCCGCAAGGGAAGCCAGAAGCACCGGACGCCGACCGTAAGCATCTGAAAATTGTCCAAGCACGGGCGCGAAGATGACCTGCATCAACGCATAGAGTGACAGCAAGGCACCATAGTGACCAGCGACCTGCTCCGCCGGCACAAGCTCGCGCAGAAGCGTCGGAAGGACCGGCATGATGAGGCCGAGTCCCATGGCGTCGAGACTGACGATCAGCAGGGCGATGATGGCAGAGCTGCGCACCTGAAACTCCAGCGCCGCTCAATGCGAGCGACTTTATCAATGATAAGGACATAGACATAGAACTTATCGGTGATAAATTGTCAAGCGTTGGCGAAGGAACGTGAATGACCAAACTGGACAAGGGCACCGTGATCGCAGCGGCGCTGGAGCTGCTGAACGAGGTTGGCATGGACAACCTGACGACGCGAAAGCTCGCTGAACGCCTCAAGGTTCAGCAGCCTGCGCTTTACTGGCATTTCCAGAACAAGCGCGCGCTGCTTGACGCACTGGCCGAGGCAATGCTGACGGAACGCCACACCCGCTCGCTACCCGAAGAGAACGAAGACTGGCGGCTATTCCTGAAAGAGAACGCCCAGAGTTTCAGAACGGCGTTGCTCTATTATCGCGACGGGGCGCGCATCCATGCCGGCACTCGACCGACAGAACCGAATTTTGGCGCTGCCGAGACACAAATACGCTTTCTCTGCGCGGCGGGCTTTGGTCCGAAGCACGCTGTTTGGGCGCTCCGGGCGGTCAGTCACTATGTGGTCGGTTCCGTTCTCGAGCAGCAGGCATCTGATGCCGATGAGAGAGTTCCGGACAGGCCAGATGTGTCCGAGCAAGCACCGTCGTCCTTCCTGCACGATCTGTTTCACGAGTTGGAAACAGACGGCATGGATGCTGCGTTCAACTTCGGACTCGACAGCCTCATCGCTGGTTTCGAGCGGCTGCGTTCATCTACAACAGATTAGAGGCTTATGCCCCTTTGCCGCCCCAACTGCCACGACACCGATCCGCTTTGCACGATGCCTATGACCTCACAGCCGAGCTGGCGGTCGATGACCGGCCGCCACGGAACAAGGGAAATGAGCGGTATCTTGCCGGACAGGATACCGCCATTCACAAGGTTTCGATGATTATTGCGCCACATCGGAGCGGGCTTGCTTCCAGTCGTCGGCTAGACGACTGGCGACTTCTCGGTGGCAGCATCACGGGATCGAAGGAGCGCCAGCCCCAACGACACCAGCACTGCCATTGCCGTGGCGTAACAAATCACGGGCCACGCTGTATCGCCGTTTAACAGCGTCACCGCCAATGTCCCGACGATACTGACTATCAGGCTTTGGATGCAGAAGTAGAACGCAACCGCTGATCCAGCGATGTCGTCGAACTGCGCAAGTGCGCCGTTGGCGGTAACGGACACCGTGAAGACAATGCCGACCGCGACAACCCACATCGGCAGGATGAAGCTGAAAAATGACGGCGATCCGAAAAGTTGGCCGATCCCCAACAGGATCGCGCCGGAAACGAGCAACGCCATCCCGCGCGCTACGCATCCCGCGATACCCCATTTGGCAACGAAGGACTTTGCGAAGCGGGTTGTCGTGACCATGACCAGCGCGACAGTCGCGAAGGCCAAGCTAAATCCGATCTCGGAATAGCCGGCTTGGCCTATGAGAACACGGGGGGCTGTCGAGAAGAAAACGAAGAATGTGCCCATGCCGGCACTAAATCCGACTGTGTAAACCCAAAAGGCCGGACTCGCGAAGATCGGCAAAACAGATCGTTGCGTTCTGGCCTGATCCAACGGTCGGGTTTCATGCCACCTGAAACTGGCGTTCAAGAGTGCGAGCGAAGCCAGTGCAGCCAGTGTGATGAAGATCGCCTGCCATCCCCAAAACTCGCCGATCAGCGCACCGGCTATAGGGCCGAGCGCAGGCACGAACGCCAGCATCGAACTGAAAAGGCCGTAGATGACGGCACCTTCGGGACGATCGGCATATACGTCGCGCACGGTCGCGAAGGTGGCCACCAGCATGGCCGATGCTCCAACTGCCTGAACCAGACGAAACGCAACAAAGGCTAATGCAGTTGAAGAACAAGCCGCTCCCAGAGACGCAGCAACGAAAGCCGTTGCACCTACAAGCAGGATCGGCCGTCGCCCGACGCGATCGGAGAGTGGCCCAAAGATCACTTGGCCCACACCGAGCATCACCATGTAGAGGCTCAACGTGAGTTGGATTATGGATGGAGTCGTGTTCAGGACGCCCGGCATCGCCGGAACGACTGGAAGATAAATATCCATCGCCAGCGAGGCGAGGATGTCGAAGGGAGCCATAAGCAGCAAGGCTGCCGGCAGCGTATAGGCCCACGCGGGGCGTGTGGTGGTCATGACGAATCAACCGCTCGATTAAGGATACCGGGCAGCGTCTGCTCGTCAGCAATCAGATGGGATTGGTCTTACAGAGCGCCGCAACAACAATTCTGATGTTGCGGCTTACTTGTCTGCTGACTTGGAATTTCCCATGCTGATGGCTCCACGATTACGAAATTGAATAGCAGCTCTTATCGAATTAGTTGTTGCGTTGCAATGCGGTATCGTTGGCTCCTATAGCCCCAACCCCCGCTGCCGCCCTAACTGCCACGACACCGAACCGCCCTGCATGATACCCGCGACCTCGCGGCCGAGCTGGCGGTCGATGACCGGCCGCCACGGGACAAGCGTGAACTCATGGCTCTTTTCCACCACGGCGAACTTGCCGCTCGTTAGCTGAACAGTCCCGGTGAACTTGCCGCTGACGTTCTCGCCGTCCGTAGCGGCACGGAACGGCAACCCCTTGCCCTCGGCCATCTCCGCGCCGATGCGAGCAACCTCGCGTTCGCGCAGCGTAGCGAGAAGGTTGCGCCGATAGAAGATGCGACCGTCCCGCGCTCGGCTGGCGTCGCGCTGCTCGACATGATGCTCGCGGCGCTGCTCCATCGCCTCGCGCACCTGCTGGCCGAAGCCGGTCGGCGCAAGGCCGGCCGTCTCGCCATGGATCAGCCGCCGGTCCAGCCAGGTCGCGCCGTCCGATCCGATCTGCCTGTCCAGATTGACGGGAGAGACGACGCGAACGCTGGCCTGCCGGTCGCGGCCGGCATCATAGGCGGCGGCGCGGCTCTCGAAATCTTCGGGAATGCGCCACTGGTCGGCGTCGATGCGCTCGACGATTCCGGCGCGGCGTAACGCCTCCAGCCGGCGCACATGAGCATCGACATAGCCCTCGTAGTCGCCGCCCGGAACACGGCCCTCGAATTTCGCCTGCTCCAGATGACGGCTCGGCCGATAGATACCGTCCTCGGCGATGGCGGTGATGGTGCGGTCGGACGGCCGGGGTGCTGCCTCGGCCGGGCCGATCTGGATGACGCTGCCGATGCGGGCGTCCTCCAGCCGCTCGGGCGCGATGCCCGCGATGTGGTGGGTGCGGCCGTCGATCCCGTCCACCACAACGGTCAGGTTCTCCCCCAACTCGTCGGACAGGTGCTTGTCCACGACGCTGCCGATGATGGGCGTCTCGGGCGCTCCGTCATGGATTTGGAAGCTCATGGGATCGCGTTCGCCGCCCTGCGGGCCGAGCGCCTTCTGCATGGTGCGGATAATGTCGCCGCGCTCGCCTAGCTCGCGCAAGGCTGGCTCCATGTCCTTGCTCAATTCCCAAACGGCGGGCGCGTGCTCGGTCGCCAGCCCCATCTTCTCCAGCTTGCCGAGACGGCGCAGGCGTAGCGTCCGCTCGAACTGCCGCCTCGGCTCTGCCGGTTCATGGCGCAAGTCGAGGAAACGGGCATCGGCTTCCTCGGTCATGGCGCGGTCGATCCGGGTGAAACGATCTTGGTCGATTTCGGCCGACAGCTTGCGGGTCTGCTCGATCTCGGTGACGGGGCCGAGTTCCAGACTGGCAAGCTCGCTGGCGCGTTCGCGCAGGCCGGCGGAAAGGTAGTCGCCGTTAATGACTAGATCCACGCCCGTATCGTCGCGGCCGTTGACGATGACATGCACATGGGGATGGCCGGTGTTGTAGTGATTGACGGCAACCCAATCGAGTTTCGTGCCGAGGTCGGCTTCCACCTGTTTCATGAAATCGCGGGTGTAGGCCGTGAGGTCCGATAGCTCCGCGCCGTCCTCGGGCGAGACGATGAATCTGAATTGGTGGCGGTCGTCCTTGCCGCGATCAAGGAAGGCGTCGCCATCGGCGCGGTCCTCATGTGCCGAATAGAGCCGGCCGCGCTCGCCGTCGCGTGAGGTTCCGTCACGCTGGACATAGCGCAGATGCGCGCGGGCACGGCCGCCCTTCCACGCGGCCCTGACGCTGCGCTGCTTGACGATCACGCGGCGGCTGCCCGACTGGCGATGATGCCAATGGCCGGAGATATTGCGAGCGCGCACGAAGCTCGCGCCCCGGCCGCGCTTCACGCCCTTGCCGCTGGCGACCACGGCACGGGACCGGCCCGGCGTTGACGGGCGGGCGGATGACGGCACGGAAGGATCGCGGGAGGCCGCTGCCTGATGCTGCCGGGTGATCTTCCTGACCTGCGTGAAAAAGCTCTTGGTCTTGCCGGCCTTCGGCGTGTCGGATCGGATGCGGCCGGGCTTCGGTCGGAAGCGGTTTTCGTCGTCGGCGCTCAAGGGCGCGACTCCAGCCCAAACCGCCGGAAAACGGCCGATCTGCCCCTATGGTGCCGCTCGAAACCCTGCAAAGCCAAGGCTTTGCGCGAAATCGCGGCACGCGGCCCCTCAAAACCATGGTGCCGGAACCGGCCACCTAACCAGTGTGCAGACAACAATAATTTCCAGAAGCGGCCCCATATGGTGCCGTCTTCTTTAATCTTGCCCTCCGCCCTTCTGCCTTTTCTGCCCCTCCTGCCGGGAATCCAGCCGGGCGCAAACCTACCCGACCGGATGCCGAAACCAGCGCCGCCGAGCGCGGGAACGCCGCCCTCATGGTATTCTCCCGTCGCTGGCGCTCGCCACGAAAATTCCGTCGTCCTGCGGCTCCGCACGGGCGCGGCCGTCGCCTGTTTGCACCTCGGACGGCGGCGCGGCGACAGCCCGCGCGTCGCCCGGACGCATCACGAACAGCGGTGCCTCGCGCCAATCTGGCGGCGGTGGCGGTGCCGATGACGGCGCTTCGGTTGCAGCCGCACCGCCGAGGATCGGCGCGAGCGCGGCGACATAGGCCCGCGTTTCGGCCGGCAGCGTGCGGCCGGTCGCAAGGTATTCGTCATAGCGGCCGGGACCGGCATTGTAGGCCGCCAGCATCGCCGCGACATTGCCGAAGCGGTCGAACATTTCGCGCAGGTAGGCGGTGCCTGCGAGGATGTTGTCATGTGGGTCGTAGCGATCGCGGCCGAGGCCGTAGCGGACGCGCAGGCCCGCCCATGTGTCGGGCATTACCTGCATCAATCCCATCGCGCCGGCCGACGAAATCGCGCGCACGTCGCCCGCGCTCTCGGCGCGCAGCACGGCGCGAATCCAGTGTTCGGGGATGCCGAAACGCTGCGACGCCTCGGCGATGTGGGCCGCATAGGGATGGGCGGCAGCCGGGCGCTCGAAGGGCGCGGATTGCGCGACCGCGACGCCCGATCCGACGCAGACGGAAAGCGCGCCGGCCAGTATCAAGACGGCATAATGCCATGCAGTCCTGTCTCCGCTTCGACACCAGCCTGCCAGCGTGCTCGCTGCGGTCAAGGGCAAGGCGCAAGCGCCGGCCGATGGCCGCCCCTGACCTTCGCTGCGCGCGCCGGCCGTCCGGTGGCCGAGCGGGACGGAGGGATGAGACGGCTTTTCCGCGAACAAAGGGATGACGATCTTGGACCGGATGGCGGGCCGAACGCGCGCGGCCGTCATTCCTCGTCCTCGACTTTCCGGGGGTGCTTCCAACGCAGGGTCCAGACCGAAGGATCGTCGTTGGACTGGAACAGTTTGGCGCGGATCGGGATCGGGAAGATTGGCCCTTCCAACCGCATCGACACGAAGTCGCCAGCGTTCTCGCTGGAGTCTTTCCATGCGGGGCCGGTGTCCGGGCCGTCCTCGCTGTCGAGACGCACACGATAGTCGGGCGCGTTCTTCACGTCGCTCGGCTTTGCCGGGACGATGAAAAGCCGTTCGTGAAGGCCGAACGAATGAAGCTCCCCGGCATAGCCGGTTTCGGTGCGGGTGAAGGTGCCTATTTCTGCCATGGGAAATCTCCTGCGGTTGGCTTTGAGGGGTGGTTTCAGTGCGTCCGCGCGCGCCACTCGTAGCGGCCGACGCCTTCCTCGTCGGTCCAGAGCGGAACCGCTCGGCCGATGACGGAAGCTGCGAGGGTGAGTCCGAAATATCGGCCGTCGAGGCTGTCGCGGACTTCCCAATTCATGAGGAAAAGCTGGTCGTCGCCGATGACGCGGCAGCCCTGCCAGACGGGCAGATCGCGGCCGAGGCCGTCACGCTCCAGCGCCTCGCCCATGTCGATCCCGTCCACCGTGATCGTGCGGCCGGTGCGGCAAACCCGCTGTCCCGGCAGGCCCAAGACGCGCTTCAACAGCGGGACGCCGCGCGCGATATAGCCGCGCTCGGCCATGAAGGCGGCGAGCGGTTCGGGCGGCATGACGACGACCAGCTCGGGCACGTCGAGCGCGTCGGCCGGCTCGACGGTGTAGAAACCGATGGGTGCGCTGGCCGTCGCGTTCCAGATGAGTTTCACGGGCCAATCGACGGCGCTGGCGGCGGCGATGCCGATGGCGGCGAGCGCCGTCACCGTGAGATAGCGGCGGCGCATCATGGCCCGATCCTTCGGCGGTGAAGCCACGCGGCATGTCGCTCGGGCGTGTAGGCGTGCGGCTCCAGATTGGCGGTCAAACGGTTGTGGACGTGCCGCCAGTGGTCCGGCGAAGCGTCGGCCGGATCGAGGCCGAGCGCATCCACGGCGTCGATGGCGGCAAGCGCGCGCTGCACCTTCGGCCAGCCGTCGATGCGCAACAGGATTTCGCCGCCCGGCCGGACGAACGGCAATGTCTGGAACGGCTCGCCCCGGCCGATTGCCCGCACAATGTCCATGCGGGAAACGACCGTACCATGCTCGCCATTCGCCCATCGCACGAAGGCGAAGACGCTGCCCGGCGCGAAGCCGACGACACTCCGGCGGCGGTCGATGATCTGTTCGTAGCTCTTGCGGCCGAAGCGTATCCAGTGCTCGATGCGGCGCTTCTCGAACGTGAGTTCAACCAATGTCGTGAAGGGCGCAGGCCCGTCCGGCAGCGGACGGCCGTGCGCGCTGCGATGGGCGCGGCGGGTCATTGTGCGTCTCCGGCGATGTGCTGGTGGGGATTGCGCGCGTGCGCTGCGTCAACGGCGGGCGTCATGGCTCGCCGCTCCCGGCAGAACCGGCACCACGCTTCGCCTGCGCGCGCGTCAAAGAAAAAGAGTTAGATTCTCTGTTAGATAAGTTAGCGGTCAGATTCCGCGTTTCAGACCAAAGCGTTAGCTGCGATTCGTGCGCCTGATCTGCCGATAGTCGTGCGCCTGATGTGCCGATACATCGTGCGCCTGATCTGCCGATGGCATTCACACCCTTATCAACAGTGCCTGTTGATGAGTTTTCGGGGCGGATGCGCAGCAACTCGCGGCCGTCTTCGCGCTCGATCTGGAGCAGGTAGCCGGGGAGTTGCTGGCGGGCCGCGATCCGGCGCAGGTCGAGCGCGAAATCGGACGGCCGCGCGAGGCTGCCGGATTTCTGATGAAGGTGCGCGACCTCGAAAATCCAGCCGTGGCGCTGGTGCCCGGCGTGCTTTCGGGCGACGCGGTAAAGCCATCGCTCGATACCGCCAGTCAGTCGGAAATAGGCCGGGTCGGTGGTCAGGACCAGCGAACGGTCGATGACGCTGTTGTAGAACCATTCGGGCAGGACGAACTCCATGCCCTCGACGCGGCCGGCGCGCGTCGTCATTTCCTCCCATTCGTTGATCCATGAGAATTGCCGGCGACGCCAATGCGGGCCGTTGCGAATGGTGGTGGCGATAACGGTGGATTGCAGCCGCGCCAGCGCGGCTTTTAGAAGCCGGTATTGGTGATTGCCGGTCGGGCGTCCGATGGCCCGCAACAGATGGTAGGGCGTGAACCGGACGAAGCGCGACGTGGCGAGTCCGTTGTTCTCGGCCGCGACGATCTGCGAAGCCGCCCATATCAGCACATCGGCGTCCCATATGGTCGCCATGCCGTGCTCGGACATCCCGAACACCTGCACCTCTATGTCGGCGGCCTTGTAGAGAATCGGCTTGGTGCGCGGGGTCTTCGCCAGCGAGAAGAACGGCCGTTCCATCAAGTCGCGCTGGTCGCGCGGCGGCGCATCGCCCGTTGCGACCACGAAGGGGTCTAGGCGGCTGCGCTCGCTATCATCGACCGGCGGCGCGGGGGCGTGATCGTCCTCTCGCAGCATCTAGCACTCGTCCCGTTCTTCGGGCGTGAGCGGACGCGCGGGAAATACGGTGCCGGCGGTCTTGTCGCGGGTGGATTTGCGCTCGCCCGCCGCGCTCCAGTCTTCCAGATCGCGGACGGTGTAGAGGACGCGCCCACCGACCTTGCGATAGGTCGGCCCGGTGCCATAGGTGCGATGCTTCTCAAGGGTGCGGATGGATATGCCGAGGAAACGCGCGGCTTCCTTGGTGCGCAGCAGGCGCGGCGGCAGGCCCGCAAGCGGGTTGGGCATGGATCACCTCCAGTCGGGATTGGGCTGCCGGGGGCGGCAGCGGACTGTGGCGAACCATGGCGAGGGATCGGCGGCGCGTAGCGTGCCGCATTTGCGTAGGTGCGCAGGCGGCACCCCCCCTGCGAGGGGTCGCGTGGCTAATAGATGAGGGATTTCAGTGGCTCGTTGGCTGCCGCGCCGAATAGGCAAAGACATTCGCGCGCAGCTCGGCTAAGATTGTGGGCAGAGCAGACGCGCTGCTCTGGGGCGTAGTAACCCCTGACTAGCGGTTGGTGTCGGCCGTGACGGCACCACGATCCTCGAACCTATGGTCGGGGAGCCTATGGCGTATGTCCAAGGCTACCCGCCCAAAGGTCATAGGGCCGTCTAGTCACGGTTACTAACTCCCCGATCACCAGGTAGAGGGGCCATTTGCGGGGGCGCACCGCAAGCAAGGCCCTTTCCAGATGAAGGGGATGGCGATGCGGGTTCCCGTCGAACTCGATCCCGATGTGGACGATGAAGCGCCGACCGGCGACACCATAACCGTCTATGACGAACGGCATTTCGTGACCTATCTGCGCTTACTGGATGCGAAGACCGAGGGCGCTGACTGGAAGGAAGTTGCGCGGATCGTGCTGCACCGCGATCCGGCTGCCGAGGAACTGCGGACCTATCGTTGCTGGCAAAGCCATCTCGAACGCGCGCAATGGCTTTCGCGCAAGGGCTATCGGAAGATTCTAGAGCAGGCCGTCGCCAACAAGGCGTGAGGTCAAAGGCCGAGAACGATCAACGCTTGTCGGGCTTGATCGGATAATGGAGCAGCAGGCGATAGCCGCCGCGCATCATTTTGATGCCGTGCGCAACCAGTCGGCGGGCCTTGTTCTTGCGCGGGTCGCTCTCGAAATCCTCCTTGGTGCCGCGAAAGCCGAGCAGGACTTCAGCGATGGTGCGATAGCTTTCGCCGCGCAACCGCGCGTCAAGCGCGCGCAGGGTCAAGATATGCCATTGCCGGAGTTGGGCAGGCACGGCTCGGAAATCAGGACCGGGCGCGCGACCGTTGAGGGACCGCCAAAATCGGCGGGCCGCGTGAGCACGCAGTTCCAGAAACGAATCCATCGGCAACGTGACGGCGTAGAATGCGGCGGCATCGGGCACGGCCTCGGGCAGCCAGAATTGATGCGCGACGCCATCCACCTGCCAGATGCTGTGCCAACCATCGGCGGCGCGGCGCAGGTCAAGGCCATCGAGATGCGCCAGCGTCAATATTGGTTCGGTATCGCCGTTCTTGTGATCGACCGGCGACAACATCACCGCTTGCGGGTGAAGGTTCGGATTCCAGATCGGCGATTGCGGGCCATGCTGCGCGTCGGGATCGCAAGGGAAATCGCAAGCCCCAGCGATGTGCAAACATTTCGAGGTCACCGCCGGTCGGTTCCCCGGTCCTTGCGATGGTCTCGAAGTCCTGACGATAATCGTCATTCCGGCGCAGGTATTCCCAAGCGAAACCGGCGGCCGGAATTTGCTTCGCGTGTCTGTATGCCGCCGGCAAACGCCAGTCGATGCTTAGCATGGCGTCACCTCTCAAAGCCGGAGCGCGCGAGGTTGCGCCCGGATCGGAGAGATTCAAGTATTGTTTGAAGTATTAGAAGGCTTTCAAATCAGATACGTTGAGCGGTTAACCCGATCATTCTTGGTTATTTTCTTCTTAACACTGTCGTTGAAGTCTGGCTAGCCGCTCGCCCGCGTATGCGGGCAAGCAGACCTTGCTTCATCTGCTGGAAAACACATGCACCTCGTCATGTCCGATTTCGATGGTGAAAACGTCACCGCTCATTTCGGCGTCACGCGCCATCGCCTTCCAATCGACATAATACCGCAGCGCCTCGGGGATCGTGATGCTGTCGCCGGTCAATTCCTCCATATAATCGGCAAGGCTGGTGAACTGACCGTGATAGCAATCCTGCAAGGCGGTTTCGGCTTGGTCGATGTCGTCGCCGAACTGCTCCAGCAGGCCCGCGCCTAGTGCGCCATGCTCTGCGATGAAAGCGCCCATGCGCGCCACTGTGTCGATGCCGGCATATTCGGAGATGCGGACGCCCTCGAAGCCCTTATAGTCGTGAATGGCGTATTCCTCCGCGTCCTCGACAGGGGAACGGGAAAGCATCACGGCAATCTCGTCCCTGATCTGGTCGGCGTCCTGATCCGCGTCGATCCAAGCCCCATGCAGATAGCCATTGTTGTAAGCTGCAAGGCACGCAACATAGATACGAGGATTGCTGTCGGCTGCACTGGTCATGTCTCTGTTCCTTTGGGTTTTGAGGTTCAGAGCAGCGAAGCGCCGCTCCTGAACCCTTGCCCGTCGGCGAGACCGGGGTAGTAAGGTGCCAGACAACTCTTTGGCACCGTGGAATAAATGGAGGGGACCCGTTTGTGGGGAGCGGGCCGTTTATGCCGCGAAAGGTCAGAGAGTTGTCTTGCGCCGCGCGAGGGCAGCGCCCTTAGAAATAGCTATCAGATGGGACGCGGCGAAAGCTGCGCCGGCCCGCAGGCGAACGCGCTCAGAGATTGCGTGGTAGAGAGCCGGACGGCCGCTAGACGAATTCACGGTGTTTGCTAGTGGTAGCATATCCTCAGGGCTGGTTTTTGTGTATCCGCCGGATACACTGCGAATTATGAAAAAAGACGCTGGTATGCGAATCAGGATCGAGCGCGAGCTGCGGGATGAATTCCTTGCAGCCTGCCAAGTTCTGGATCGGCCTGCCGCGCAGGTCATACGGGAGTTCATGCGCGATTTTGTCCGCAAGCACGGTGCGTCGTCGGACGCGCATCCCGCAACGAAACCGAACGTGACGACGCGCTAATGGAACAGGTGCGAAAGCCGGGTCCGGCGCAACAGGTGAATGCCCGAACAGGGGCTTGGGGGAAGACATGGCCGAACAGACGCTGCAATCGCTTTTGCAGACCTACCGTGATGCAGCGCGTACCGAGCGGGAAAAGGGAACATATTTCGAGCGTTTCGCCATCGCCTACCTCACCCATGATCCGATCCAGCTTGAACAGTATGAGCAGGTTCAGACCTTCAAGGATTGGGCCGACGCCAACGGCTGGGATGCCCGTGACACCGGAATCGACCTTGTAGCCAAGCTTCGCGACGAAGACGGCTTCGCCGCGATCCAGTGCAAATTCTATGATGCTGCCTACCGCATCAGGAAAGAGGACATCGACAGCTTCATATCGGCATCGGGCAAAGCCCCGTTCAAACGGCGCGTCATCATTGACAGCACCGAAAAGGCTTGGAGCGAGAACGCCGAAACCATGATCCGTGGGCAGGCCATCCCCGTCCTTCGGATCAACCTGTCCGAAATGCAGGAAAGTCCTATCCGTTGGGAAACCTTCGCCGCCAAGGGCGAAGTGGTGCTGGCGGACAAAAAGAAACTCCGCGAACACCAGCAGGACGCCTTGCGTGAGGTGCGCGCCGGACTGGCCGAAGCCGATCGCGGTAAGCTCATCATGGCCTGCGGAACAGGCAAGACCTTCACCAGTCTCAAGATCGCCGAAGACCTTACAGGGGAAGGAAAGCTTGTCCTGTTCCTTGTGCCGTCCCTTGCCCTGATGTCGCAGACGGTACGCGAATGGACGGCGGACACCGAAACCCCGTTGCGATCCTTTGCGGTATGTTCCGATACGCAGGTCGGCAAGCGTCGTCAGAGCAATGATGACATTGCCGAAATCGACGTGCTGGACCTTGCATTCCCTGCCACGACCAACGCCGCCAAGCTTTCCGAAAGCGCGGGCGAGGCCGTGCCGGACAAGATGACCGTGGTGTTTGCGACCTACCAATCCATTCAGGTTGTCGCGGACGCACAGCAGAAGCACGGCCTGCCGGAATTCGACCTCATCGTTTGCGACGAGGCGCACCGTACCACTGGCGCAACTCTGGCGGGCGAGGACGAATCCAATTTCGTCAAAGTCCATTCCAACGACATTATTCGCGGCAAGAAGCGTCTCTATATGACGGCCACGCCGCGCATCTTCGGCGACAACGTGAAGAGCCGTGCCGATGAAGCCGACGCTGTTCTGGCTTCGATGGATGACGAGAAGCTGTTCGGTAAAACGCTGTTTTACCGTGGCTTCTCATGGGCGGTGCAGAACAACCTTTTGACCGACTACAAGGTTGTCGTGCTGGCGATGGATGAAGGGCTTGTCAGCTCAGCGATCCAGAAGCGTCTTGGCGACGGCAGTTCCGAGCTTGTCCTTGATGACGCGACCAAGATCATCGGTTGCTACAAGGCCCTGACCAAAGCCGACATGAAGGCCGATGTCGCCGCCGATCCGCATCCCATGCGCCGGGCATTGGCGTTCTGCAAAGACATCCGCAGCTCCAAGCTGATCCGTGACGAGTTCGGCACGGTTGTCGATGAATATCTCGACTACACTGACGAAGACGACGCCGAAAACAGATTGTCCCTGCGGTGCGAGATCGAACACGTTGACGGCACGTTCAATGCCAAGTCCCGTGGCGCATTGCTCGACTGGCTGAAAGCCGATGCAGGCGACGATATCTGCCGTATCCTGACCAATGCGCGCTGCCTGTCCGAAGGCGTGGACGTTCCGGCGCTCGACGCCATCATGTTCCTTCATCCGCGCAAGAGCCAGATTGATGTTGTGCAATCGGTCGGGCGCGTGATGCGCCGCGCCGAGGGTAAGAAGATGGGCTATGTCATCCTGCCCGTTGGCGTCCCCGCAGGCGTTCCGGCGGAACAGGCATTGAACGACAACGAGAAATATCGCGTTGTCTGGCAAATCCTCAACGCCCTGCGCGCCCATGATGATCGTTTCGATGCGACCATCAACAAGGCATCGCTGGGGCAGGATGTCAGCAATGCGATCGAGATCATCGGCGTCACCCAGAATGCCGAATTGCAGGCGGTTACTGCCGTTGTGGAAGACCTGCCGACGCGCTCGAAACCCGAACGGTCGGGCATCGGCACACCGGGGCGCGATCCGATCGTCACCGGCGAGGTGCAAGGCGAGCTTGCCTTCTCCGTTGACGAATTCTCCCGCGCCATCATGGCGAAGATCGTCAAGAAGTGCGGCACCCGCGATTATTGGGAAGATTGGGCGACCAACATCGCCGAAATCGCCAAGAACCATATCAGCCGCCTGAAAGGCATCCTTGCCGATCCGGACACCGAAGCCCGCCGTGCGTTCGATGAATTCCACGGGGAGCTGAAAGACGATCTGAATGACAGCATCACCGAAGATGATGCCGTCGAAATGCTGGCACAGCACATCATCACCCGTCCGGTGTTCGAGGTGCTGTTTGAAGGCCATCAGTTCACCAGCGAGAACCCCGTCTCTCGCGCGATGCAGCGTGTGCTGGACGTTCTGGACGAAGCCAATCTCGACAAGGAATCCAAAGACCTCGAAAAATTCTATGCCAGTGTGCGATTGCGCGCATCGGGCATCACCGACCCGCAGGCCAAGCAGCGGCTTATTGTCGAGCTTTACGAGAAATTTTTTGCCAAGGCCTTCAAGCGTACAACCGACAAACTCGGCATCGTCTATACGCCGGTCGAAATCGTGGATTTCATCATCCATTCGGTGAACGAGGTATTGCAGCAGGAATTCGGGCAGACGCTTGGTTCCGAAGGCGTCCATATCATCGACCCGTTCACGGGAACCGGCACGTTTATCACGCGCTTGCTGCAATCCGGCCTGATCGCGCCGGAGGAAATGGAACACAAATTCCGGCATGAAATCCATGCCAACGAGATCGTTCTACTGGCGTACTACATTGCTGCTATAAATATCGAAGCCGTTTATCACGGCATCATGGGGGGCGATTATGTGCCGTTTGAAGGTATCTGTCTCACCGATACATTCCAGATGTACGAGAGTAATGACCTAATCTCACATTATATGCCGGATAACTCGGAGCGCCGCAGGCGACAGAAAGCGACTGACATCAAGGTCATCGTTGGTAATCCGCCATACTCGGCAGGGCAAGGTAGCGCCAATGATGATAACGCGAATGTTGAGTACCCGAATCTGGATGAGCGAATCCGTCGCACGTATGTAGCTCGCTCCGAGAATACGAATAAGCGCGCACTGTATGACAGCTATATCCGCGCATTTCGCTGGGCGTCGGATCGTCTAGGCGACGCAGGGGTCATGGCTTTTGTGACCAACGCTGGTTGGGTTGATGGCAATGCAGCGGATGGAATGCGGGCATGTTTGGCCGAGGAGTTCAGCGACCTTTATATTTTCCACCTGCGCGGCAATCAGCGAACAAGCGGAGAGCAGTCGCGGCGCGAGGGTGGAAAAATCTTTGGCTCAGGTAGTCGTGCGCCTATCGCCATTACTGTACTGGTCAAAAACCCTGATGCGGCGGAACATGGGCGCATCCATTTTCACGATATCGGCGAGTACCTCGATCAAAAGCGGAAATTAACGATTGTTCGAAGCTTCGCTAGCATAGGGGGAATTTCAAGGGCGGATGGTTGGACAATTATCCAGCCGGATGAGCACAACGATTGGCTCAGTCAAAGGGATACGCGATATCAGAATTATATTCTGACTTCGGATAAGAAAACATCCGAGCCAACCTTGTTTTCCATGCATACTCGAGGCGTGCAAACCACGCGGGATGCCTGGTGCTTCAACTATTCACGAACCGCCCTTTGGGAAAACGTCTCAAGCGCGGGGGAAGCGTATAACACTTACGCCAAGCGAAATGACCCGTCTGGGACCGACGCGAAGGAATTCAGTTGGTGCCAGAAGACGCGCAAGGCAGCAGAAGACGGAAAGCTGTACACGCCTGACACGAACAGAATTTTCCTTTCTGATTTTAGGCCCTTCGTCAAATCATGGCTCTACACAGACGGTTTCCTGAATTGGAGCGCTTATCGAACTTCTAATCTCTTCCCCGACCAAGAAGCGCCTAACCTTGCGATTGGTGTCCCCAGTCGAGGTTTTCGCGGTGATTTTTCTGTGCTTATGTCTGCCCGCATGCCCGGTCTCTACTTTGCAAGCACAGACTGTAGTGAATTCTTTCCCCTATACACGTATGAAGCGGCAACTTCGCCGGAGAGCGGCGATTTATTCGCTGGTTCCGATGCTTCTCAGCAGGTTGTCAAAAAGGACGGCATCACCGATGCTGGCCTCGCCCATTTTCAGAATGCCTATCCCAGTGAGACAATAGCCAAGGAAGATATCTTCTTTTATGTTTATGGCTTGCTGCATTCCGATGATTATCGCGCCCGTTACGCCGACAACTTATCCAAGGAATTGCCGCGTATCCCATGCGTGAAGAAGGTGGAAGATTTTTGGGCATTCAGCCGTGCCGGACGCACTCTTGGCGATCTTCATGTAGGTTACGAAAGTGTGGAGCCGTATCCGGTTACTTTCAAGCAGGGTGACTTGCGCCTTGCCAACATCCCTGATCCGGAAGCGTTCTACCGCGTTACGAAGATGAAATTCGGCGGCAGTGGGAAAGCGAAGGATAAATCCGTAGTTATCTACAATGCCAATATTACCATGCAGGACATCCCGCTTGAGGCGTATGATTATGTTGTCAACGGCAAGCCCGCCCTTGAGTGGCTGATGGAACGTCAGGTGGTTAAGGCGGACAAAGACAGCGGTATCGTCAATGACGCCAACCGTTATGCCATGGAAACCGTTGGCAATCCGGCCTATCCGCTGGAACTTTTTCAGCGCGTCATCACGGTCAGCTTGGAGACGATGAAAATCGTCCGCAGCCTCCCGGCGTTGGAGATCGAGCCATGACGGAGTTGTGCAAATATAAGCTTTTGTCGCCCGTCTCGGTAGGTGAAGGCGATGATCTTTTGGCAGATAAATCCCCTGAAGACGGGCTGCGACGGGTGCAGGCGCTACTCGCAGACTGGCTCCGAATGGAAAATGTTGTCGTTCTGACCGCAGCAGGCACATCGTTTAGCGCTGGCGGGAGATTGATGGCTGGGCCAAGGGCGAACAATCTCGAATGTTTGGTTTTGGGTGCTGTCGAGAATTGCCAACTCGCAGATGATGTGCAGGCCATCATCCGCCATCGAATAGCACAGTGGCCGCCCAAAGTAGATTCTGGACCTCTGGGCTTTGAGGATTGGCTAAGCTATCTCTTCAATGCCTCAGAGCTTTCGAAGCCCGAAAAATCTCCCATCAGTACGGTGAAATGGAAAGGAGAAGATAGCATCGGTTTGGATTGCGATGTCATTCTCGGTGATGAAGACCTAAAGTTACTGAGAAAGCTGATCGAAAGAGCAATTTATGCCGAATGCGCTCTTGAGATCGATCGCAGCGAGCTTTCTGATCCAAGCGCCCCAAATACCACAGGGCATATCCCGTTTCTGGCCAAACTCATCGCCCGTGACACCAATCTTGGCCGCACACACCTTTTCACACTCAACTACGACACCCTGTTCGAGCAGGCGATGGAAGAGCTGGGCATTCAATATTTCGATGGCTTTACCGGCAAAGCAAATTCGCGGTTTGACCCCTCCGTCTATGGGTTGGATATCTACTATCCGGGTGATGTGGCGGAAGGGCGTGTCCGTCGTTTCGATAAGTTTCTCCAATTTTATAAGCTACACGGTTCTATCCACTGGCAGCCAGACGAGCGTGGCCTTGTGCGCGCCCGCCATAGGGAAGTTGGATTTGCGAAGCAGTACCGACAAGCAGGCGCTGAACAGAAAGCTGCACTGCTTGCTTCCCCTGAATTTGAGGGAATAGATTCATTCGGAATTCTGCCAACGTCGCAAAAATTTACGAAGACGCTGGATATGCCCTACGCGCATCTGTTCCGGCTTTTCCATGCTCGCCTGAATCAGCCGCAAACCTTTCTGCTGGTATTGGGGTATGGGTTTGGTGACGATCATGTAACCCGCATCATTGAAACGGCACTTATGAATCCGTCACTGGTGTTGCTGGTCGTGGAGCCGAACCCCGATAGTGCAATCGTCGGGCGCATCCGCAGCTATCAGAGTTTGGGACAGCGTGCTTTCGTGTTGACCGAGCGCGTCGGTGAAGGTGCTGCTTGTTCCTATAATGTCGCAACCTTCTCTGATTTCGCGCAGAACATCATGCCGGATGTGAAGTGGCTCGATGACTACAAACATCTTCGCAGCTTTGAAGAGCAGCTTCGTAAAACTCAGGAAAGGCAGCCTGACGGGAAAACGGAGGCCGTTTGATGGAACAGCCGCGCGTCATCGGCCACGTCGTTTCGGTAAACGGATTTCGGCTCAAGGTTGAGTTGTCGCCGGATGCGAAATCGTCCTCTCGTGCGACGCCCGATGGCGTGCAGCGTGCGGTTGCAATCAATTCGTTTCTGACTTTTGACCTTGGGGCGGGTTCCCATGCGATCGGTATGCTCAGCGACCTCGAAGCGCGTGAGAGCTATGATCCGACACGGGATGAAGAACTGTCCCTTGAGCTGACCAAGCCGCGCCGAATTGCTTCAGTACAGCTCCTTGGCACTGTGCGCCATTTGAGAAAAAATAAATGGAAGTTCGATACCGGAATTACCGTTCTTCCGACATTGGACACGCCTGCCGAGGTTGCAAATCCAGAAATTTTGTCGGGTATTTTTGCTCATCCACCTCAGCGGAACCGTCCGCATGGTTGGACTGACAAGCCTTTTGATTTTGCTCTGGAGATCGGGCATCAAACAGGTGACGAGAATACCAAGGTCAGGGCATCTTTTAATGACCTATTTTCCCGCCCGCTCGCGGTTGTAGGAAATACCGGGTCTGGGAAATCCTACACCGTTGCCAGCCTAATCCGGGGTATCGTAGAGCATGATGGATTTGGCTCAGATGCCGAGGCGGATCCCCATATTTTCATCCTTGATATCAATGGCGAATACGCAAACGCATTTCTTGATCCCACCAAGACAACCTATCAGCGCGAACCCAACCGAGTTTACCTCAACGGAGAGGAGTTCTGTCTTCCCGCGTGGTTGATGAACGGAGAAGAACTTTGTGAATGGCTTCAAGCATCTGAAGCAACACAAGAGCCTGTTCTGAAGGATTGGTGGGCGATCGCGAAGATATCCAGCTCTGGCATCGGAGCTTACGACCCGCTTCAAATTGCTGTCTCGAAGATAGATGCTGCATTCGAGTGGATGGATAGGCAGGGAAATAAAAACAATAACGGCTTTAAAGTCCAACTCGATCAAGCTGCGGAATATGTCACGAGCATAGATTGGAGCGAAATAAAATCGCTTCCAACGTGGAGCGGTTCCGGTGATTGGGACTCGTTGACCAATGAAAAGGCCGTTCGAGACAAGCTTGTAGAAGTCCGATCCAACTTGCTTACAGCGATTTCCGATCGGCAGAATGAAGGTATCAACTTCGCAAAGTCAGCAGATTCCCCGCGCTTTGTTGAGGTTGCTGAGTTCCGTGACCCCCGCCTTGTCGATCGAACAACGGATCAGGAAAGCGGAAAAAAGATTGACCAGTATCTGACGACGTTGAAGCTGCGTCTGCGCACCCGTCTTGACGACAGGCGATGGCAGTCGCTTTTCAGCTACGAGAAGCAGGCCATTAGCAGCTTTCAGGACTGGATGGAGAGGCTAGGGGTCGGAAAGAGAACTGGCCCCCGTGTGTCGGTGCTCGACTTTTCCATGTTGGCATCCGAGGTTTTGCCATTCGCATGTGCGCTGTTGGGGCGGTTGTTGCTCGAAGCACGAGAAATGCTTCGCCCAGATACGCGAAGTCAGTATCCGTGGGTTTTGGTTCTGGAAGAGGCGCATAACTATGCCCGCCCCGCTGGCAAGGTCGAAGATCGAGGTCAGGCACTTTCGCGGCGTGCATTTGAACGAGTTGCGAAAGAGGGACGAAAATTCGGGCTATCGCTCATCGTCGCTAGTCAGAGGCCGAGCGAGATTAGCCCTACCATTATAAGCCAGTGCGCCAACTTTTTTTCCCACCGTTTACAGAACCCCGATGATATAGATCATTTCCGACGAATAATTCCAAAGCAAGCGCAGCGTATGCTGGATCAGGTAACAGTTCTCGCTGCTGGTGAAGCAATCGTTTTTGGTAGCGCATTGCATGTTCCGGTGCGCGTCCAGATCAGATTGCCGAAACGAGAGCCATGGAGTGCAACAGCAGCTCCATATATTGATTGGGCTAAGGGCGATGCGTTTCCCTTGGCTGAGGTGGTTGAGAGCTGGGGGCTAAAGACAATTTCTGAATCAGAGAAGTCAGTTTATCAAGTTCCAGATGTACCTTATACTTCAACAGAATTGGATGATGAGATTCCGTTTTGATTACGTAATTTACCTGAAAATGTTAACGCTTGGTCATTTGTATTGGAAAATTATTTATAGATAAATAGTTTGGGCGTTGCTGTGTAGGGAGGGGGTATGCAGGATGAGATCTGGTTAGGTAAAGATGGCGTGCTAGCCGTCTTGCCGATCCATTTTAACTTACCGGCGCATGCCATACCTCTCGGTACGTTTGTGCGCACCGCCGAACAAGCGGAAACCATCATTGCCTCTTTGAACAGGGAGCTTTTCGATGGAAAGCTGAAATATGAGATTCTGGTTCTTCCGCCGCAGGAAAGCTCCTTCAAAAGCAGGATCGGCGTCTATTTGCTTGGCGGCTGGATCGCTGTTTGGACATTTACGGAAAGCGATATCGGTCAGGCCTTCATCCGTGGTCTGACATTACGGGAACCGGCACATTGGGCCGAGCAGGCAGGTTCGGCGATCAGGGAGCAGATCGTTTCTGATGAGGATGACGAGGTCATCGAGGAAGCGGACAAAGCGCCAGAAGATGACGAAGCGAAATGCCTTGCCGCCGCTGAATTCCTGGTCGAAACAACAAAATCCTTCCTTCAAACAGATGTCGCCGAACTGGAATCGGTTGGCGTAACCACGACGCGCTTTCGCGATGGATTCGCCGCACGGAACGAGTTCTACGAAGCTTGCGCCGTCACACCTGATATCCGCGCAGTCGGGTTCGAGGACGAGCCTGTTTTCCCAATCGACCGAAGCGACTTCGCGCGCCTACAGGTTGTTCTCCCGCCGGTGAAGGACGAAGACGATGAGCCGTGGCAGACGGCTATCGTTGACCTCAAGGTGACGTCCCCGAATTGGGAAAGGGAAGATCGTCAGCGTGCTTGGAAGGCGAAGGACGCCAAGGGCCGCGAGCGGCTGTTCCGGATTGAAGATGAACAGTTCTGGGGGCTGGTGAAAGCCGAACAGCTCAACATCCACATCATGGACACGATCAAGGTGCAGTGGGCTTTTCAGGGAAAGGCCAATTCACCCAAGAATATCAGAGTTCTGCGCGTTCTAGAGTTCAATGGCGATGCCTTGTCTGAGCCTCTAGACGATAATGCTCTGTCAGCGGTTTTGGGTGCATTTAGCGAAATCGACACAGATCAGGGGGACCTTTTCGCAGGCAGAGGGGGTGCCGATGAGTAGTGGACATCATTCAGCAATAAAGACCATGGCCGTGCGATCCACCTCATGAGATCTCCTAGATTTGACATACGTGCGAAGAAGCTGCGAACAATATTTTCTCCACAGAACATCGAAAGGATTTGGAAAGAGAAAGTTAAAGTCTCAATGCGTGATCAGTTCATGTGCGATGGGATAGAGAATTTCGACTTTCATGTGTCACGCAAAGTAGAGAGCCAAAAACTTTCGCATTTGATATTATCGGGTGATTATGTACCGCAGAAGGCGCAACGGATCCTTGTCGAAAAAAGCAAAGGGCTTTGCAGGCAGCTCGTCATTCCGAGCATACGAGATGCCATCGTTTTGCAGTGTCTATCTGATGCTCTCTATTCTGAAATCAAAGGCAAGGCGCCTACGAGCAAGGCATTCTTTGAACCAAAGGATCACAAGTTCTCGTCACCACCGAGTGGTTACGGCACGTTCGCAGCTTGGTTAAATTTCCAGAAAGAGCTGTTCGAGTTTTCAAAGACGCGTAAGTTCGTCGTCGTAACAGACATCGCCAACTACTACGACAGTATTTCATACGTTCATCTCCGCAACGCCATTGCCTCGATCAGCGGCGTCGATGAATGTGTGATTGATATGCTGATATACGTCCTCGGTGATCTTCTTTGGCAGCCGGATTACACTCCTCGCATCGAGGTTGGGTTGCCCCAAATCAATCTTGATGCACCTCGCCTGTTAGCGCACTGCTTCCTCTACGAGCTAGATTCGTACCTTGCGAGCGATCCCGGACGAGACTTCGTGCGCTACATGGACGACATCGATATAGGTGTTGACACGATCGTTGATGCCAAACGGGCATTGAAGACCGTCGATCTGGTCCTTCAGACGAAGCAGGTTCGTTTGAACAGCGGCAAGACAGTCATTCTTACTCGGCCCGAGGCTATTCGACATTTCCGAATTTTCGAGAACGCGCGGCTAGATTCAGTTCAGGCAAGCGTCGATCACCGCGTGAGACACGGACTTCCGTTGGACCGGCAGCGAGCTCATGTTGAAGCCAGAATCAGGCAAGGACTTCGTAAAAAATCATTCGACGCAGGGAACGGCGAAAAGGTTCTGAAGCGATGGCTGGGGCTTGCGGCTAAAACCGGCGCTGTGGTGAAGCCTGAAGCTCTCGAAGATCTCGTCAAAAGAAGACCATCAGTTCGAGAGAATGTTTATTCGTTTATAAGAAGTCGCCCCCTCACTCCATCGATTGCGGGCATTCTAGCAAGAGCAAGTCAGTCAGGTCTTCTTGTTGATGATGCCGCGATGGTGGAGATGTCAAACTATCTTGTCGAAACATTTGTCAAAAATAAGCGATGTCACGCAATGCTTGAAGCTGTCATCGCGAGCAATGACCCACAAAGCTACTTTGGGCTCTATTCAAGGCTTTGGCTGCTGTCGAAATATGGGACGCCCGCGCAGATTCTCACAACTCTTCGAGATGCCCGAAACATTTGGTCACCGCATGAGCGGCTGGGTCGTCTGGCGGCTTCGTTCATGCCCTTGTTTCACGGTTCGCCTGAAGAGACGCCTCTTAAGCGTCTTCTCGGGGATACCTTAAATTCTGGTGTGCGCGACACATACAAATTCCATATGAAACTTGCGACCGATCTTCCAACATTTAAGGCAATGTTTGACGCGTTAAAGGCACCAAATCCATCCCGTGGAACCGGCATTACACACGCAAAATTTCTATGCCTCCTATCTGCACTGAAAAATCCTGCTGCACCGGTCGCTCAGATTACAACCTTAAGAGCTAATCACTTCCGAGCCTTTGAGGACGCTTACTACAAAGAGATAAGCAAGCGAGTCGGTGTCTAGACTAGCTCAAATGCAAAGAGAAAGCGGCGGCCACCTGCCGCCGTTGTCACGCTTACCTGATCTCGCCGAAGGCCGTTGGCGCAGTAAAGGCCACCGAAACCACCTGCGCCGATAGTCAGGCCTGTGCGCAAGAAACATCTATAATTTCAGAGAAGCTACTCCCTGTCAGCGAAGGCACATTTATAGGGCTATAGCGTAAACGTAGTTGTCATCTTCGCCCGGTGCGGCGCGCCATCTCTCTCAACAGCTTAGCCGAATTGCACTGTTTCAAATCAGCAAACTGAACAGCTTTTTGAAGCGGCTTTGCACTATCGAATAGCTCAGCGCGTCGCTGAACGGGTTCGGCGATAGATCGGCCAAGCCTCTGTTTGAACAGCACACGTCCAAAGAGACTGGGCAGGTCGGTCAAACGATCGGATCGTGACCGGGTGCCTTTGGAGGCGGCGAAATCCGTGACGATGCGCCTGCCGCCGCCAGACTCTAGGAAGGGCGGCTTCTTCGATTTGTCCAACCCAAATGCTCGTACGGGGCTGGCCGACCTATGCACTGAAGCGTCCAGGCAGCGGTGCTCGCGCGGGCAGGAGAGCGCTCGAAGACGTTGATCTCCATCAAGGCGCAATCCGGCCGCCTCGCTTACCAAGAAGCGAATTCGGTTGCGGCGGTCCCTATCGCATTCATCAGGCTTCCTCCCGCGGCCCGTCTCGTTTGCGGCGCTCGGGCGGCGGGTTGATTGGATCCGCATGTGAACGGGCCGGAAAGGCTGCGACTGACAGGCGCCCGAGACTGGCACTGTTCCGGGGGATGCTCGACATGACGAGAGATTTCCGCATCCTCCTGGCTGGGCTCGCTGCTGTGTCCGGTGTGTTGCCGACGTCGAACGCTCGCGCCAACGATTCGAGTGCCAGCCTTGCTGCCGGCGGGCTGCAATTCGTCGAAAACCGCGCGGTTATCATGGAGGCCGAAGACCTTCACATCGGACTGCGCGGGATTCGCGTCCGCTATCGCTTCCGCAACATCGGAAGCGACGAAATCGAGACGCTCGTCGCCTTTCCGCTCCCCACCTTGTCGGTGGGCGAGGAAGGCAATTACGTCATCGCCGGCGCCGATCCGATCAATGTCCTCGGTTTCGAGGTCAGCGCCGACGGGGAGGGGATAGTTCCCTCGGTGGAGGTCAAGGCGACTCGAAACGGCGTCGACGTCACCGACGTGCTGAAGCGCCATGACATTCCGCTGACGATGAATGCCGGCAATATCGACGCCTACATCCGGGAGATCGATCGGCTCGACCAATTGCCGCGAGAAGCCCGGCGCGAACTCGAACGCTACGGGCTCGCCGACTGGGCGACGAACTACAAGACGGGCGGCGAGCCGACCGCGAACCCACATTGGGACACGCACATCACCTTCTACTGGTTCCAGAAATTCCCGGCAGGGCGCTCCGTCGAGATCACCCACAGCTATCGGCCGGTGCCGCGATACTTCTTCTTCGCCGAGGAAGACCTGGCGCCTGATGCCGGGCTTCGCCGCGACTATTGCATCGACAAGGAGTTCGATCGCAAAGCCCGGGCGATGCTTGCGAGGCCGGAAGCGGAGTATGGCGCACTTGCCGGCCGCGAGCTGAAATATGTCCTCACCACGGCGGGCAATTGGCTAGGCCCGATCGCGGATTTCCGGCTCACCGTCGAAACCGCTTCACCGGACACTCTGGTGTCTCTTTGCTCGCCCGGTGCCAAACGCACGAGCCCGACGACCCTGGAATTTTCGTCGGCGGACTACGCTCCGGAAGACGATCTCAAGATCCTGTTCGTCCAACCTCTCCCGGAGTGAGCGGATGCGTCTGGCATCTCTCGTGCGCTGCTTCGTCGTCGCCCTGCCGATCCTCCTGTGGAACTCGGCCGGGCATGCGGAACATGTCGCCGGGCTCGATCCCAGTGGCGACAATTTCCTGGCACTGCGCAGCGGGCCGGGCACGTCCTTTCGCACCATCCGCCGGATGGGCCCGGATACGATACTGGACGTCCTCGAGCGGCGTGGCCAATGGGTGCGCGTGCGTATGGAGGACGGGACGGAAGGGTGGGCGTTTGGCCGATACGTCGCCCCGGGCTTTCCGCCCGGCCAAGATAACGCTCCGGAGGACGAAGCTGGCTGGGAGGAAGACGGCCCGGCGCTGGATGGGAACGAAGCGCCTCAGCCGGAAGAACCCGCCGACATTCCCGCGCAGGAGGTCGCCGTCGAGGATTGGCGTACCTACTCCAATGCGCGTTTCGGCACTACGATTGAATACCCCGCCGCCTACTTCCGGATGGAGCCTCCACCCGAGAACGACGACGGCCGCAGCTTCGCCACCCGCGACGGCAGGACCCGCTTCACAGTGTCCGGCAGCCACAACGTTTTCGAGAAGACGATCCCCGAGCTGATGGCTGACGATATCGCGGCCGCCGAGGGGGATACGATAACCTATCGCCGCAGCGGCGACGATTGGTATGTGCTCTCCGGCCATCGCGACGGCGACGTCTTCTATCGCAAGATCCTGCTCTCGAAGGACGGCGCGACAGTGCACATGTTCGAGATCGCCTATGTGAAAGCCCTGAAGCGGGAATTCGACGAGGTCGCCGCCCGCATGGCGAAGTCGCTGAGGCCGGGCGGCGGATCATCCCCGGCGGCCGAGGTGCCGGAAGACAAGACCGGCTCCCAGCCGGAGGCGGAACCCGACACTGGCGACACCGCGGCCGAGACACCGACCGGTGCCGGCGCGGAGGCCGGCGCGCCACCCCGGGACAGCTGGCGCTCGCCGCTCGAGGAGGTGCTGTTCGCCGGGGGGCAGACCGGCCTTTTCCTGCCGCATCAGGCGAACGGCGGCGTGTTCGACAAACATGCGCGCTACGAGGATGGCGAGCTGATCGTCGACGTGCCGGCAGGCAATGGCTGGGGCAAGGCCGGCCTCCTCACGAACGATCCGCTCATCTGGCTGGACGACTTTCACGGCGACGCGGAGGTCCGGGTCACGTTTACGCTCGATCCGGCCAGGACCACCGGCTTCGGCGTGGCGCTGGCGCAGCCCGGCTGGGGCGGCGTGAGGGGCAACGATCCGGGCTTCCCCGGCATGCGATTCTACTGGATCCGGGAGAAGGACGGGCTTTCCGCGCGCGCCGACTTCCATATCGACCCGCATCGCGATGGCGATTTCTCGCGCCAAGCCGTCCCGCCGGCCGCGCCGGAGAGTGTCACTTTCATCCTGACGCCAGGCCGCGCCAGCGTGGAGATGGATGGCGTCAAGATCGCGGAGCGCGAGGCCGCGGATGTGAGCGACGGATCCGGATTCCGAATCTACGCCTTCTCGCATCCGGCAGACGTCAACCTGCCGGCCAAGATGGCGCTGAAGGGTATCCGCGTGACCCGAACCTACGCCACGGTGCCGCCCAAGACGGGACCGGCCGTTGGCGTCGAGCCACTCCCCACCGAGACGGTCTTCGCAGGCAAGCCTGACAATTTGTTCGAACCCGCGGCTATCGCGGGCGGCGATTTCGGTCGGTTCGCGCGCTGGGACGACGGAGCGCTCGTCATCGACGTTCCCGAGGGCCACAGCTGGGGCAAGACCGGGCTGATCTCGGCAAAGCCCCTCGTGGTCCTGGACGAGCGCATCTTTTCGACGCCGACGCGCCTGACGCTGACCGTCGATCCGCGTCGCACGACGCGCTTTGCGCTGGCGCTCGCCGCGGACAAGCTCGCGGAGATGTGGCTGGGACACCAGGCCTGGTTTTCCTTTGGGCGACTCGAAGCCGAGCCGTCCTACGAGCTCTTTCTCCACCACAGCTCCTACAGTCAGTGGAGCCGCAAGGTGCCCGCTGCGTGGATGGATGCCTATTGGGACGGCACGCTAGAAGTCGATATCGGCCTCAACCACGCCTGCATGCGCGTGCCGCAAGGACCGGCGGTCTGCGGCCAGATATCAGCCAGCCCGGGCAATGCGCTCTACGCCAGTATTCAGGCGCATGCGGAAAAGGCGGATGCCGCAACCTCTCTCGCCCTGAACGCGATCACGCGCGGTCTCGTCACGCCGGTGGGCATGACCACGCTCGCGCGCTGGACCTTGCTCCCCAAGGATGCCTTCGACGCCGGCGCCTATCTGGAGGATCTCGCAGTCGCAGCCCCCTGGCCCGAGCCCTGATCGAGGAGAATGTTCCAATGTCGGGAAAATGTTCCCCATGGCTCCATGCCGCCGCTCTCGCTTTCGCCCTTGGCGGAGTGCAGGCAGCGGGGGCTGCAAGCCTTGATACGATGATCAAGGTGCCGCCGCCGACGACCCAGCCTTACGAGGATCTTCTCGCTGCCGCAAAGCGCTACCAAGCCGCGCAGAAGGCTGCGGCGGAAAGACTCGTCGAACAATGGATGGCAGGAAGGCAGGCCGAGATCGATGCGCTCAAGAAGCGCGGGGCGACCGACCAGCAGGCTGCCGATGCGATCGACGAGCGGATCTTTCTCGCCAGGCTCGCCGCTTCCAACGGCGATTTCGGTGCCGACGTCAGCCCGAAGCTCGACTATCTGCAGAGGAAGCTGCCTATCCTCTCGGCATTGTCGAATCTCGGGCACGAGCGGTTTCTGGAGTTCGCCAGGCGCAATGATATCAGCGTGCCGGGCGAGTTCTATTCGTGTCTGTGCCAGAGCTACTCGATCATGGGCGCGTCTGTCAGCTACCACCCAGAGCCTACCGCGGACTGCCGCAACAGCGCCCCCTGCAAGGGCGGCAACTGGGGATGCGTCTCGTACGACCTGCCAAGCGATCCGGGTTTGTGGGCGCGTTGCTCGGCGTCGACGGCGCCGGGTCTGTCGAAGAGCTTCGTCGACGGCGCGGTCGACCGCGTCGCGATGCTTCAGGAGAAATACAGGAAGGACGTCTGCACGAGCCTCGACGGCATCCTTCTCACCGCGGCCGACCTTTTTGACGGCGGAAAGTTCAAGGACCGCAAGAATCACTCGATCTTCAGCGACGAGGAGGCCACCACGGCGTTCCTGGAGAACATGGTTCCGCATGAAGGTGGAACGGAGGTCGCGGTCGAGGCCCTGATCGACAGGCTGAAGAGTTTCGTCGGTGTCGGCGTGAACGACGAAACCGGGCTCGGCGTCTTGCTCACCGACCAGGATATGCCGAGCAACACCGGCGACAATCCATACATTTTCATCACCAAGACGATCAGCCCGGAGAGCACTTTCCCGCCAAAGGATGAACGCGGAAACCTCATCGCGGGGGAGAAGCGCTCGCTCAGCTACGAGATGGCGCTGGCGCAGCGGATCCTTGCTGCTCCCGCGTCGCTCGACCCGAAGGATGTCTTCCGCATGGCGCTCGAGGTGACGAACGGCGACTTGCCGCTCGGCATGCTCATCGCCCACAACCTCCTGAAGGAGGCCGCCTACGCGAAACGGCTGGGTCAGCCGATGGTTATCGGGCACATTCCGGAAAGCCTCGGGGAGCCGGCGACAAGCAATACGCCCGAAGGGAAGGAACTGAAGGAACAGTACGCCCGCTTCTTCGGCGACAACGGCGTGTGGGCCGGTCGGGACTTCATCATCCGCAATCCGGCCCTGATCAACGACAAGCTCCGCGACATCCGCCCCGTCTACGACAAGCAGGCGGAAGAGCGGCTCGGACCCTGGTATCACATGTTCGGACTTCTCTTCGTCGGCAGTCACCCGCAGCTTGGCGAGGACCTCGCCGAGCTTGGCGCCAGCGTCGAGAACGCGACGCGACTGCTCAATCTCGGGTCCGGACGGGACCTCGGCAAGGAAGCGCTGAACAACTGTGCCGCGAGACTCGTGACGGGCCTGATGCGCGGCATCCGCTTCCACGGCGGGTTTTCCTGGAAGCCGTGATGTGGTGCTCGCCTGCAATTCCCGACGCACGGTCCGGCCATGCTGAGTGATCCCCGCATCGGCCTCGTCGGATCGCTCGTCGCCGCCGGTCTCGGCGTCCTCTGGTTCATTGCCCTTGGGCTCGCCGGCGACGAGATCTGGGAAAGTCTCGGCTACGTCCAGCATGCGATCACGTATTTCGCGATCCTGCTGACCGCCGCCGGGCTGGCGGTATCGCTGCTTTTCCGTGCCTATGTGCGCGTCAAGGCCGACCTCCTCGCCGGGCGCGACGTGCTGGCGCGCTGGAGTGTGGACCCGAAGGAGTTCGCGGCGTTCGGTCCGCGTGCCGATGCCCGCGACCACGCAGAAAAACGCAGCGCTCTGATCTTCATCCTCGTGCTTCTGGCGCTCGCCTTCGGCGGCTTCGCCATCTTCGACATCGAAGCCGCGCCGATGATGCTGTCGATCGGCGGCGGCGTCGCTCTGCTCGTCATCCTCGCCTACCTGTGGAGCAACCGCATCCGCCGGAAGCATCTCACTTTCCGCACCGGCGAAGTCATCGTGGGCCGACGCGGCCTTCTCGTGAATGATGTGCTGCACGTCTGGGGCGTGTTTCTCTCCTGGCTGTCAGCCGCGAGCCTGGAGGATGGGAAGCATCCGGTGCTCACCATCACCTATGGCTATCTCGCTCGCTACGGCCCCCAATACATCAATGTGTCGGTGCCGGTGCCGCGCGACTGTATCGCACTCGCGACCGAGGCCGCGCGAGAACTCAACGGAGCATCAGGCGGTCGCAAGGCCCGCACTGGTCGCGCTGCAGGAAGATAGACCCTTCAAACGCTTTTGCGCCTCAAGGCAGCATCAGTCGGGCAGCAGCAGCCGTTCGGCGATCATCTCGCCGATCGGGAGCGCGGATGTGGCCGCGGGCGAGGGCGCATTGCAGACATGAAGCTGGCGCTCGCTCGCGACGAACAGGAAGTCGTGCGCGAGGGTGCCGTCCCGCATGACGGCCTGGGCTCGGATGCCCGCCGGATGAGGCGACAGATCCGGCAGCGAGAGCGAGGGGCAGTATTTGCGGCACTCCTCGAGATAGCCGCTCCGCCACAGTGAGTTTCGAAGCTCGATGATCGCCGAGCGCCAGTGCGCTGCAAGCGCGCGCCACAGTCCAGGATAGCCGGCCCAGTCCGCGGTGTCGCGTGCGTCGAATCCGAAGCGGCGATATCGTTCGCGGGCAAAGCCCAGGACCGCGTTGGGTCCCACCGTGACGCTTCCGTCAATCATCCGCGTCAGGTGAATGCCGAGGAAAGGCAGGTCGGGGTCGGGAACCGGGTAGATCAAGGTGGACACGATGCGGTTCATATGCGGCGGCAGGCGGAAATATTCGCCGCGGAAAGGCACGATCCGATGGTCGATGCGCATCCCCGCAAGACGCGCCAGACGGTCGGACTGGAGCCCCGCGCAGGCGAGCAGCCGGCGCGCCTTCCAGCTTCGGTCGCGCGTCGCGACCTCCACCTCGTCGCCCTGCTCCCGGATCGAGACGACCTCGGTACCGCGCACGATCTCTCCGCCGGCCGACACGATTGCCGATGCCATGGCCTCGCAGACCCGCCTGTAGTCGACGATGCCGGTGGACGGGGTGAAAACGGCGCCACGGCCGACGATGTTCGGTTCCCGGCGGCGCAGTTCGACCGCATCGATCCGCTCGGCGACGATGCCGTTCCGGGTTGCGCGTTCGAAGAGCGCGTCGAGGCGCTGCAGTTCGAGGTCGTTCGTGGCGACGATGTGCTTGCCGCAGATCTCGACCGGGATGGCGTGCTCGCGCGCGAACGCGAGCGTCGCTTCGGCGCCGCGGCGGCACAGGTCCGCCTTGAGGCTTCCGGGCTGATAGTAGATGCCCGAATGGATGACGCCGCTGTTGTGGCCAGTCTGGTGACTGCCGAGAACGTCTTCCTTCTCGATCAGCAGGAGACTGGCTCCCGGCCTGCGTTCCAGGAGCTTCATGGCGCTGGCGAGGCCGACGATGCCGCCGCCGACGACGATGAAATCGTAGATCATTCCCATCTCCGGAACGACGCCATCAGGCGCCGTTCCCTTCCATACGATATGCGGCCGCGCAAGCGAGCTCTCAGCTTGCCCTGCGGAGCACCGAACCGGGCTGCGTGTCGGCAACTTCGGCGGCAAAGCGGGACAGCATGTCGTGACGCAGCGACCGCGGGATTCCGGCAGTCGCCGTGTGGATGATGAAATTGTCGATGCCGGCGGCGTTGTACTGCTCCAGCCGGGCACGGCAAGTCTCGGGCGATCCGACGAACTGGAGATTCATCCACGGGTCGATCTGCGCCGGGTCGGACAGTTTGCGGAACGAGCCCATCATGCGGTTGAAGTTCTCGTAGCCCTTGATTCCGTCGTAGTCGGCCTTGCCGATCTCGTAGTGGACAATCTGCTGCTGGAAATGCAGCGGACCATAGCGGCGGCACAGTGCCTCGGCCTCGGCGTCGGTGTCGCCGATGAACAGGTGCACCATCGCCGTCGCGGGCGCATTCGCATCGGCGTCCGTTGCCGCCGCCGCCTCGCGCCATTCAGACAGCATCTGTGTCTGGAGATGCATCGGATAGGCCGACGAACACAGCGGCAGCAGGCCGTATTCGCCCATCAGCTTGGCAGTCGGCTGACTTGAGACGGCGCCGAGGAAATGCACGCGGTCGCGCGCGGGCACGGGCCTCAGCACGACCTCGCGACCCATCCGGGTGAACTGGCCGTCGACCTGGAACGGCTCTCCCGAAAAGGCCTGGCGGATGATGTCCCAGTGCTCGGCGAACATCTCGCGCGACAGGTTCTGGTCGATCCCGTAGGCCTCGTATTCCATCGGCGCACTGCCACGGCCCATGCCGACATAGAGATGACCGCGGGTGATGTGCGAGAGCATCGCAACCTCCTCCGCAAAGCGCAGCGGATGATACCAGGGCGTAATCGTCGCACACGTGCCGAGGTTCAGATCTGGACAGCGCGCCGCGACGGCGGCCATGAAGACGAAAGGGCTGGGCGTCGGAAAGTAATCCGAGAAGTGATGCTCGATGAACCAGGCCGTATCGTAGCCGATAGAATGCGCAAAGACGCAGTCCTCGGTCGCCTCGTCGTAGAGCGCCGCATCGGTGGCGCCGGCGCGGTGGGTGGGGGAAGCGACAAAACCGAAACTCATCGTGATCATCCTCGTTTCAGATCCATGTTTATATTAAATGCAAAAGTTTGCAAGAGGGCGTTGCGGATCGGTGGCCCTGAGACATTATCTCGTTAAAATAGCGACTTAGCTCATATGAAGCACCGAGACATTCCAAGAGGTGGCGGCGCATAGAATGCCGAAAGGATGAAGGCTCTTGTAATAAATATAAAAATGATGATGATGGCGGCATGATCGTCAGATGCCTGCCGGATGCGGGCCATATACGGCGATCCTAAGGGGAGAGAGATGGACAGACGTATTTTGCTCAAGGGAGTCGGCGCGCTCGCCGGCGTGCTCATGCTGCTGCCGGCCGCGGTCGCCGGCGAGGTTTTCCGCGTCGGCGACGTGAACAGCTATTCCAAGTTCCCAAGCTCGACCGAGCCGTCGCAGAAGGCGATGCGCATGGTGTTCGACGAGGTCAACGCCAAGGGCGGCGTCGCCAACGGCATTACCTTCGAAATGGTATCGCGCGACGATGGCTCCTCGCCGGCGTCCCTTGCGACGGTGCTCGACGAGTTGACGGGAACCGGCCAGATCGACGCGATCATCGGCGCGGGCCTGTCGAGCACGTCGCTCGCCGCCGCCGCCTATGCGAAGCAGCACAAGATCATCTACATCGCGTCGCACTCGACCACGGATGCGCTGTCGCTGGACGGTGGCAACCGCTACACCCTGCGCGTGCGCTCCACCATACGCGGCCTCGTCGGCGCGCTGATGGAAGAGGCCAAGAAGAAGCAGGCCAAGCGCTGGGCGCTCGTCCTGCCGAACTACGAGTTCGGCCTGAAGATCGCGGAAGCCTTCAAGGAGCATCTTGCGAAGGACTTCCCCGGCGCCGAAATCGTCGCGGAACAGTATCCGGCTATGGGCAAGATGGATGTCGGCGCGACGACCCAGGCGCTGATGGCCGCGAAGCCGGACGCGATCCTGAACGGCATGTTCGGCGTCGACCTGCCGAAGTTCGTGCGTGAGGGCGAGCTGCGCGGCCTGTTCGAAGGCCGGCAGGTCTACAGCGTGCTGACCGGCAATCCGGAATACCTGCGCGAACTCAAGGACGAGGCGCCGGTGGGCTGGGTCGTGACGGGCTGGCCGTATTACGCGATCGAACGGCCCGAGAACGTCGCCTTCGTGAAGGCCTGGCGCGACCTCTACAAGGAAGAGCCCGGTGAGGCGGCGCTCAGCGGCTACCTCGCCGCCAAGCTCCTGGTGTCGATGGTCGAGAAGGCGGGCTCCAAGGACACAGAGAAGATGCTCGAGGTCGTCCCGGGGCTGACGTTCGGCTCACCCGCCGGCGACATCACCATGCGCGGCATCGACAACCAGGGCAACGCGCCGGTCTACGTGGGCACGGTCGAACTGGTCGACGGGGAAGGCCGCATGACCGACAACCATGAGATCGATACGGCGCCCTACCTCGTGCCCGAGGCAGCCGTTCGCGCAGCCCGCCCGGCAGAGTGAAGAAATCGAGGGGTGCCAGAGGCACCCCTCGGCCTGCCACGGCTCGAACCGGGATGCCGAACGATCCCAGGTTCGAGAGTGCGAGGAAGCGGAATGGCCGTCGACGATCCAACACAAGCCGTTCTCGGCCTCATCAGACAGATGCTTCCGGAGATCGGGTCGGTGCCGGCACCAGCACTGCGCCAGGCGCTGGAGCGCTTGCGGGCCAATGCTCCGCCGGGGCCCGAGATGGATCGGGTCGACGACCTCCAGATCGAGACGGCCGCCGGCCCGATGGCTTTGCGCGTCTATCGTCCGACGGATCCGCCACGCGCAATCGTCCTCTTTCTTCACGGTGGCGGCTGGACGTTCGGAAGCGTGCAGAGCGCCGACGGCATGGCCCGGCATATCGCGGCCAACAATCAAGCGGTCGTGGTCTCGGTCGACTACCGGCTCGCGCCGGAACACCCGTTTCCGGCCGCCGTCGAGGACGCGTCCGACGCCTTGCAATGGGTAATCCGCAATCGCAGCGACGTCGCAGCCACGGATCTCCCGCTCTTTGTGGCCGGAGACAGCGCCGGCGCGAACCTATGCACCGTCGCGGTGGCGCTGGCCCAGCAGGAGGATCGTGATCTCATCGCGGGACAGATCCTGATCTATCCATGCCTGGAGGGTGACATCGATTCCCCGGACCTCGAGGCATTCGAGTCGCCCTATCTTACGAAGCGCGACCTTGCCTGGTTCTTCGACCAGTATGTGCCCCACCGGCGCGACCGTAAGGATCCGCGCTTCGCGCCCGCGCTGCGCCGGGACCTGCGCGGCATGCCGGCGACTCTCATTCTGACCGCCGAGAACGATCTCCTGGCGGCACAGGCCGAGCGCTACGGACGACGGCTCGTGGAAGCGGGCTCACCCGTCACCGTGAGGCGGTTCCAGGGCGCCGTGCATGGCTTCCTTGGATTCGTCGGGCTCGTTCAGTGGCGGGAAGCGCATTCCGAGATCGCTGCTTTCATCTCGTCCCGCGCGGTCGCGCGAGATACCGCATCTGGCGCGGGAGCGCTCGCACCATGACCGCCGCACCCCGCCCTTCCATCTCCGAAGAAGCGATGCCGCACGTCCTGGTCCAGATGGGACAGGGCATCATGTCGATCGTGCTCAACCGTCCGGAGAAGCTCAACGCGCTTACTCCGCCGATGAGCTACAGGCTGCGTGACATCCTGACGGCTGCCGCGCGGGATCCGCAAGTCAGGTGCGTCACGATCGCTGGCGCCGGCCGTGCGTTTTGCGCGGGCGGTGACGTTTCGCACTTCTCAGTGAACGATCCCGATGATCCGGTCGCACTTCGCAGTGGGAGCCATCCCGCCTGGGCCGAGGCCGACTACACGGCTGACCGGCTGCGCGAGCGGGCCGAGACGGCCTTGCTGCTCCATTGCATGCCCAAGCCCACGGTGGCCATCCTGCGCGGCCCGGTCATGGGCGCAGGGCTGAGCCTTGCTGCCGCCTGCGATCTCCGGATTGCCGATCCGACGGCCACCTTCGGCACGGCCTTCGCCAAGGTGGGTCTCTCGGGCGACTATGGCGCGAGCTACTTCCTCCCCCGGCTGGTCGGACCCGCCCTGGCGCGGGAGATGTACTTTCTCAACCGCCGCCTCGACGCCGAGCAAGCCGAACGACACGGGCTGATCAACCGGATCGTGCCTGGGGACGAGTTGGAGACGGCCGGCGCTCAAATCGCCGCCAAACTCGCAGCCGGGCCACCCGTCGCATGGCGATACATAAAGCGGAATCTCGTCGCGGCCGAAACCGAGCGATTGACGGATCTCCTCGACGAGGAGTCACGCAACATGATCCGCACGATGAGGACTTCGGACGCGCAAGGCGCGATCGACGGATTCCTCAACAGGAAGCCGGTCGCCTTTGCAGGACTCTGATCGCTTGCCCGGGATCCATCCGTCCCTTTCGGGCCTCGTTGAAGCGGGTATCCCCATCAGACGCATCGGCGATGGGTTCCGCTTCACGGAAGGGCCTGTCTGGCATCCAAAAGACCGGCATCTGACCTTCAGCGACATTCCGTCCAGCCGCATACTTCGCCTCTATGAGGACGGCACCTGCGCAACCCTGGCGCAGCCGTCCAGTCATGCGAACGGGAACGCCTACGACCGGGAAGGCCGGCTGGTGACCTGCGAGCACGCGACCAGCAGGATCGTTCGCCGCGAGGCAGACGGTCGCGTCGCGATTCTCGCGGATGCCTGGCAGGGGCGCGAGCTCAACAGCCCTAACGACCTGACGGTGGCGCGGGACGGAACGATCTACTTCACCGATCCGCCCTACGGACGGTTGTCGAGGTCGCTCGGCGGCCGGCGGCCGATCCCCCAACCCGTGAACGGAGTATACCGGCTCGACTCGCGCGGCCTGTCGCTCATGGCCTCCGACTTCGAGATGCCCAACGGTCTGTGCCTGACACCCGACGGCAGCTCGATCCTCATCGCCGACACCGCGCGAAGACATATCCGCCGCTTCGGCATCGCCGATGACGGATCCTGGCACGGCGGCTCGGTTTGGGTGGAGGTTCCCTCGGAAGGGATGGCAGCTCCGGACGGACTGAAATGCGACAGTGAGGGAAACGTCTTCTGCTCAGGCGCGGGCGGTATCCACGTGTTCGACGCGGACGCGAGGTATCGCGACCTGATCGAGGTGCCGGAACTGGTCGCCAACTTCGTACATGGCGGCGCAGACATGAAGACGCTGTTCATCACGGCGTCGACCTCGGTCTACAGCGTTCGGGTCAAGGTGGCGGGCATACCGGCGTTCTGATGATCGCGGATTTTCGCGCAGTCCCCCTCACCGTCTCGGGCTTCGCCCGATCCACCTCTCCCCCATTTCATGGGGGCGAGGAGACTCAGCGTCGGCGATTGGCGACTCCTCTCCCCGGGCAGAGGGGTCCGAAGGACGGGCGAGACGCGTGGCTCGCCCCGGAACGGTGGCTCGCGAAGCGTGACGGTGCGGTATTTCGTGCGGGAGCTGTAGCTCACACCCTCTCAAGTGCAATAGCGATGCCCTGGCCGACGCCGATGCACATGGTGGCGAGCGCCAGCTTGCCGCCGGTCTCGCGCAGCTGCAGCGCCGCCGTGCCGGTGATCCGCGCGCCCGACATGCCGAGCGGATGGCCGAGCGCGATCGCCCCGCCGTTCGGATTGACGTGCCCCGCGTCCTCGGCAATGCCGAGTTCGCGGAGCACGGCGATGCCCTGGGAGGCAAAGGCTTCGTTCAGTTCGATCACGTCGAAGTCGGTGGGCTTGAGACCGAGCCGCGCGCACAGCTTTTGCGTCGCAGGTGCCGGCCCGATGCCCATGATGCGCGGCGCCACACCCGCGGTCGCCACGCCCAGAATGCGCGCGATCGGGGTGAGGCCGTATTTCTTCGCCGCCTCGGCAGAGGCAACGATCAGGGCCGCGGCGCCGTCGTTGACGCCCGACGCATTGCCCGCCGTCACCGTGCCGCCTTCCTTCTTGAACGGCGTGCCGAGCTTGGCCAGCTGCTCGATCGTGGTTCCCGCGCGCGGATGCTCGTCCTTCGAGACGATCACCGGGTCGCCCTTGCGCTGCGCGATCGACACCGGCGTGATCTCCAGGCCGAGACGTCCCGACGCCTGCGCCGCCACCGCCTTGTCCTGGCTGCGGACCGCGAAGGCGTCCTGCGCCTCACGCGTCACGCCGAACTCCTCGGCCACGTTCTCGCCGGTCTCGGGCATCGAATCGACGCCATACATCTTCTTCATCAGCGGATTGACGAAGCGCCAGCCGATCGTCGTGTCGTAAATCTCGGCATTGCGCGAGAACGCCTCCGACGCCTTCGGCATGACGAAAGGCGCGCGCGACATCGACTCTACGCCGCCGGCGATCATCAGCTCCGCCTCGCCGGCCTTGATGGCACGGGCTGCGATGCCCACCGCATCCATGCCCGAGCCGCAGAGCCGGTTGACCGTCGCGCCGGGGATTTCCTTCGGCAGGCCTGCCAGAAGCACCGCCATCCTCGCCACGTTGCGGTTGTCCTCGCCCGCCTGGTTGGCGCAGCCGTAGATCGCGTCGTCCACCGCGCTCCAATCCACGCCCGGATTGCGCTCCACCAGCGCCTTCAGCGGCACCGCCGCCAGATCGTCGGCCCGCACTGAAGACAGCGACCCTCCAAACCGGCCGATCGGCGTGCGGATGTAGTCGCAGATATAGGCTTCGGTCATGTCAGGACATCCGTTCTGTAAGCAGGGGGCGGTGCGCTACATCTCGCCCACAGTGAGATATCTGCGGTCGCGATAGATCAGCGGGGAACTCTCCGCCGTGCGTGTCGCCAGGATATGGCCGATGACGAGGAAGTGCGTCTTCACCTCGACGGTCGTATGGATTTCGCAATCGAAGACCGCCGGCGCGCCGACCAGCGCCGGGGCACCGGTGACGATCGTGGTCCAGTCGCCGGCATCGAAGCGGCGTTCGCGCGGAGCCGTGGAGAACGAGCTCGCGACGTCGAGCTGCGGAACGCCGAGCACGCTGACGCAGAAGACCCGCGAGCGCATCAGCGCCTCGCAGATCCAGGATTGCTTGTTGACGCCGATCGACATCAGGGGCGGATCTTCCGACACGGAGGCGGCCGACGTCACGGTAATGCCGTAGCGGCGGCCGTTATCGACCGTCGTGACCACCGCCACTCCGGAGGCGAGTTGCCGCATGGCGGCGCGGAACTGGATATCCTCCACGGACGGCAATCCTCTCGGCATGACGGTCAAGGTCGAATCCTCCTTCGGGATCAGGCGCCGGCCTTCCGGTCGCCGCGCGTTCCGCCGCCGCGGGAGACGAGGTAGCCCCCGTCGACCGGCAGCACGACGCCGGTCAGGTATCGCGCCGCTTCTGAGGCAAGCCAGACGACGGCCTCGGCGACGTCCTCGGGATCGCCGATACGTCCGATCGGAACATTGGCGCCGATCCAGTCCCGGCCCTCTGGCGTGCTGGCGATACCGTTGCTGAGCATGTCTGTCATGATCGCGCCCGGCGCGACCGCATTGACGCGGATGCCCTTGCGGCCATACTCCGCCGCCGCGCTCCTGGTCAGCCCCACCACGCCGTGTTTGCTGGCATTGTAGGCGCTGATATTGGGCACGACCGACAGCCCGCTGATCGAGGCGTTGTTGACGATCACGCCGCCGCGCGCCAGCATCGCGCCGATTTCCAGCTTCAGTGCCAGGAACATGCCACGCAGGTTGACGGACATCAGCCTGTCGAATTCCTCGACCGGGGTCTCGTGCAGGCGATAGGCCTTGCTGCTGACACCGGAATTGTTGAAGGCGATGTCGATTCCGCCGAAGCGGGCGAGCGCGTCGTCGAAGGCCGCCTTCAGCGCGGCTTCGTCCGTGACGTCGGCCACGAAAGCCGCCGCCGTGCCGCCCGAAGCCTCGATCTCCGTGGCGAGCGCGTCGAGCGCGGCCTTGTCGCGGCTGATCAGGGCGACCTTGGCGCCATCGCGGGCGAAGGCGCGGGCGGTGGCGGCGCCGATGCCTCTGCTTGCACCTATGACAAAGGCAACTTTGTCGCGAAGATCAGTCATCTCGCCTCCATCCCCTGGACCGCCTGAAATCGCAGTCGGTCCAATCGACTGCGCGTCCTCGATACTCTTCAGCACGTGCGACCCATGTTTTGTATAAAATACAAATTCCTGTTCCGCAAGGGTATCGTGCGCTCTGTGCAGGATCAGATTTCGAGGGCGGCCGCGCGGCTGCGTATCTCTGCGGGTAGGGGTACGGCGCGTCGCGACGAAAGGTCGAGCAGGACGATCACCGCTTCGGCGGAACAGACCGCCTCGCCATCCGCAAGGTCGATGAAGACATGCCGGAACCGCCAGGTCTTGTCGCGCACGAGGCCTATGCCGCTGCGCAGCTCGAGGCAGTCGCCGGCGCGCGGCCAGCGGAGGTAGCGCAGGCGATAGCCGACCGCGGCGCGGCCGAGACCGTGGCGCAACATGTAGGGCCGGTCGAGGCCCATTCCGGCCAGCAGGAAGGGAACGCCGCCGGCCATGCGGTCGAAGAAGAAGCGCGGCGGCATGACGCCGGTATGGTCGACGTGCCACGCCGCCACCTCGGCGCGGCTCAGAATCGCCATGCGTTCGCGATCCGCGGCGCCGGGAAACCAGTCCCCCGCGCTCCAAACGGGATCGTTAGTTTCCTGTGCCGGTGGCACGAACCGATAGGACAGATCGATCGGCGCGCCATCCGCCGCAGCAAGATCGCTCTCGACCACGGCGGCGGGTCGGCCGTCGCCCCCGGCGATCTCCACTCGCAGCGTCGGCGCTCCCCGGCCTATCGGCATCACCTGGGACGCCACGGTGTCGCCCGCTCTCAGTTCGCCCGCGAACCGATAGCGCTGCTCCAGCGGTCGCACGACGGCGCCATCCCCCACGCCGGCGGCGGCCACGGCCATTGCCTCGGCGGCAGTCACCCGCTGCGCGTAGAACTGGACGTTCATGTGTCCCATGACATCGCACTCGCGGCCACGGACGAGGTCAAGTGTCGCGTCAAGCGATGCGTCGCCCGGCATCGAGGCGGCGCCCGATCGAAGCAGCCCTTGTCCGGGACCGCTGGCGCGAGCGACGACGGCGCCGCCGGGCAGTTCGACCATCAGATGGTGCAGGGCTTCGTCTCTATATTCGGTGCGGATTTCGACCAGCGCACCGGCGACCGGCCGCTGCCCATCGATCGTCCGGATCGTGGCCTCGCCCGCCCCTGCAATTCGCGACGCCTCGGCAAAGGCCCCAGCCAGGAATCCCGGCTCCCATCGTCGGTCGGGGTCGCATTCCCAGGCCGGAACCTGCCCCCGCCACGTCGCGACGCCGTTCATTGGACCTCCGCTTGAAGATGCAGATGGCTCGCGGTGATCGCAGCCGGTCGCCGCTCAGACGGCGAGATGCGCGCGGCGGATCTCGTCATTCGCCATGATCTCGTCGAGCCGCCCCTCGTAGCGGATGCGGCCACGGTCGACGACATAGGCGCGGTCGCCCACTGCGTGGGCGAAGTAGAGGTTCTGCTCGGACAGGAGGATCGACATTCCCTCGTCCTTCAGCGTCTTCACGGCCCGTGCCATCTGCTCGACGATGATCGGCGCCAATCCCTCCGACGGCTCGTCCAGCAGGATCGCGAGCGGATTGCCCATCAGCGCACGGCCCACGGTCAGCATCTGCTGTTCGCCGCCCGACAGTCGCGCTCCGTCCTGGTCCCGCCGCTCGCCGAGATTTGGGAACAGCTCGAAGAGGCGTTCCGGCGTCCACGGCCTCGACACGTCCGCCGACATACGCCGCCCGACCTCGAGGTTTTCGAGCACGGTCAGGCCGGAGAAGATCCGCCGGTCCTCCGGCACATAGGCGAGGCCGAGCCGGCTGATCCTGTAGGGGCGAAGAGACCCCACATCGCGGCCGCGAAACTCGACCTTCCCGCTGCGGCCGGAGAGCAGGCCCATGGCGCTTTTCATGATGGTCGACTTGCCGGCCCCGTTGCGGCCGAGGAGTGCCACGACCTCGCCTCGGCCGAGCGTCACGTCGACGTCGTGCAGGATGTGCGCACGTCCGTAGAATGCGTTCAGACCCGTGATCTTCAGCATCGCCTCGCCCATCAGTGCGCCGCCTCCAGCGTGCCGCCGAGATAGATCCGTTTCACTTCGCTGTTGTCGCGCACTTCGGCCGGCGTGCCGACAGTGACGACCGCGCCGCGATTCATCACCACGATGTGCGCCGCGTGCGCGAACACCACGTCCATGTCGTGTTCGGTGAACAGCACCGCCATCCCTTCTTCGCGCACGATCGAGGCCGTCAGCTGCATCAGCGCCTCGCGCTCCGACGGCGACATGCCGGCCGTCGGCTCGTCCATCAGCAGCAGCTTCGGCCGGTGCGCGATCGCCACGGCAAGTTCGACCCGCTTCAGGTCGCCATAGGCGAGCACCCCGCACATCTGGTCGCGGCGGTCGGCGAGACCGATCCGCTCGAGGATCGCGACCGCCTCGTCGGCATAGAGCCGGTTGGCGAGCGGCAGCAGCGCACGGATGCGGCCGTTATGCGACATCAGCGCCATCTGTACGTTCTCGCGCACCGTCATCGACATGAAGGTCGCCGAGATCTGGAATGTCCGGCCGACGCCGCGCCGCCAGATCTGACGCGGCATGAGCCCGGCGATGTTCTCGCCTTCGAGCATGATGCTGCCGGCGCCCGGCTTGATCTGCCCTCCGACCATGTTGAAGCAGGTCGACTTGCCCGCGCCGTTGGGCCCGATGATCGCCAGCATCTCGGCGCGATTGAGCGAGAAGCTGACGTCGCGCACGGCGCGCACGCCGCCGAAGGACTTTGCCAGGCCGGTCACCTCGAGAAGCGCGCTCATGCCGTTCTCTCCTCGACGGCGGGAACCGGGGAACGCGTGACCATCCGGCCGAACCAGTCGCGTGCATTGACGAAACCGACGATGCCGCGCGGAAAGGCCAGCACCAGCACGATGATGATGACGCCGAGCACGAGGCGCCACTGATCGGTGAACGGCATGATGTAGGCCTTGAGGAAGGTGAACGCGGCGGCGCCCACAAGCGGGCCGACGACGGTCTGCACGCCGCCGATCAGCGACATGATCAACGCGTCGGCCGAGATGTCCATCGACAGCAGGCTCGGGTCGACGCCGCCCTTGAGGAACATGAAGGAACTGCCTGCCAGTCCGGCGGCGGCGCCCGCCAGCGCGAACGCCAGCACCCTGTGCCGCCTGAGGTCGATACCGATCGCGTCGCATCGAAGCGCCGAATCCCGGCCGGCACGAAGGGTGTAGCCGAACGGCGAGAACATTGCCCGCCAGATGATGGCGATCGCGGCGCCGCAGACGGCAAGGGTAAGGTAGTAGTATGCGCCGGTGGCCGAAGCCCAGCCCGGCATCCAGACACCTACGATGCCGTTGTCGCCGCCGGTCAGTTCCACCCATTGGAACGCGACCGACCAGACGATCTGCGCGAAGGCCAGCGTCAGCATGGCGAGGTAGATGCCGGTCCGCCGCACGATGAACCATCCGACACCAAGCGCGACGACGCCTGCAATGAGAGGTGCCGCAAGCAGCGCCGCGCCGGCCGGGACTCCGTAGCTCTTGACGGCGATCGCCGCCGTATAGGCGCCGATACCGAAGAAGGCCGCATGCCCGAAGGAAAGGATGCCGCCGGTGGCGACGATGAAGTTGAGGCTGAATGCGAGCAGGCCGAAGATGATCGCCTGCGTCGAGAGCTTCACGATATAGTCCGGCGCGAACAGCGGCAGGACCATCAGGATCGCGAGGACCGCGACCGCGAGGTGCAAGGCGTAGGGCCGGTCCGGCGCCGCCGCCTTGGTCTCGGCAAGGTCGCTCGTCGTCTGCGGCTCGGGCCGTCCGAGCAGGCCCCAGGGACGGATCATCAGCACAATCGCCATCACGGCGAAAACGAGCACGAGCGTGCTTTTCGGGAAGATGAGGATACCGAACGCCTGCAGGAGCCCGATCAGGATCGAGGCCAGCAAAGCGCCGCCGATGCTGCCGAGGCCGCCGATCACGGTCACGACGAAGGCCTCGAGGATGACCCTGACGTCCAGGTAGATGTTGGCGGGCTCCCGCGGCAGCTGCAGTCCGCCGGCGAGGCCGGCAAGGACCGCGCCGAGAAAGAACACGCTGGTGAACAGCTTCGCCTGATCGACGCCGAGGATGTCGGCCATCTCGCGGTCGCGGGTCGCCGCACGCACCAGCGTGCCCCAGCGGGTCCGGTGCAGAAGCAGCCACAGGCCGACGAAGACCGCCGGGCCGGCGAAAAGCATGAACAGTTCGTATTGCGGGAAGCGCAGGCCGAAGATCGTCACCGCGCCGCGCAAGCCGGGGATGCGGGGGCCGACGATCTGGTCGTAACCCCAGATCAGCACCACCGCGTCCTGCACGATCAGCACAATTCCGAAGGTGGCGAGGATCTGCAGCATGTGCGGCGCGTGGTAGAGCCTGCGCAGGATCAGCACCTCGATGGCGACGCCGATCAGCCCGACCGCAAGCGCCGCGCAGAGCATCGCGAACCACGGGCCGATCGCGGGACCGAGGGCGGAGACGATTGGTCCGTAGATGGTGACCGCCGCGTAGGCGCCGAGCATGAACAGGGAGCCATGCGCGAAATTGACGATGCGGCTGACGCCGAAAATCAGGGTCAGGCCGCTCGCCACGAGAAAGAGCGACGACGCACCCGCCAGGCCGGTCAGGACCTGGTTGACGAAGAAACTCAGATCCATGGCCGCAGTGCCCCGGATACGGTCCCGCCTGCTGGCGCGACGCACAGAAATCGCATGACATCCTCCCGTGGACGGCACACTCCCGGGCGCCGCCTGTCACTCTCTGAATCGCATACTTTTATAGAAAATACAAATTCATTGTCGCGCGACGGTGAGCGCCGGGTGCATCTCCTCAGGCCTCGGCAACGGATCCGGCCGGCCGGCCCGCCATCGACAGGAAGGTCTGGAGGAACAGCTGGCGACCCTTCGCCAGCGTCTGCTCGGAATCGAACAGCATGTTGGTCGAGAGGCCGACCAGGAGCGCGTGCAGCGCAATCGCATCGTCGGACACATCCGATGCCGGTGCTCCGCGCGCTTCGGCCAGGGTCCGCTTGATGATGCCGAGCACCTGCTCGTCGTGCGCCACCTTGAGCGCATGCAGACGCTTGTTGTGAATTGCGATCCCGAAGATCTCGAACAGCACGCTGATGCGGTCGCGGGTCACCCGCTCGCCGAAGAAGCGGTCGGCGACCGCCACGATGCGCCGGTCCACGGGCAGACCGGCGATCTCGTCGAGGTCGTGCCGCACGATCTGGATGAAGTGCTCCAGATAGTATTCCAGCACCACGTCCTTGCCGTCGAAGTAGTAGCGGACGTGGCTGGCCGACATGCCGGCTTCCTCGGCCAGATCGCGCAGGCTGGTGAAGGCGTAGCCCTTCTTGCGGATGCAGCGGTGCAGGGCCTGCATGATGTGGCGACGCTGCTCCTGATGGTTCGGAGGCAGCGACTGCGCGGAGGACGACTTGCGAGGCGGCACGGCAATATCCCGATTTGAATCAAGACCAAGATACCGTACCGGCGCTCGGGTCCGTCAAGGGCGCTGGGCGGCCGATTTCAACCCGGCAGCCCGAGGACCGCCTTGGCCAGGATGTTGCGCTGGATTTCGTTCGATCCGCCGTAGATCGTCGGCGGCGTGGCTTCCAGATACTGGTTCATCACGTCGACCGAACTAGCCCCGAACTGAACCGCCCGCTTGAAGCCGCCCAGCTCACCGCCGAGCTCGACCATTTCCGCGGTGATGCGCTGGAACAGTTCGGTGGCCCAGACTTTCAGCATGGAGACGTCGGGACCGAGCCGCTGACCCTTCTCTGCCATTCCGACATAGCGCCGAAACGAGGCCTCGAGCGCGACGAGGTCGAGCCTCAGCTGCGTCAGCCGGTCGACGAAGGCGGTGTCGGCGAGGCTGCCCGTCTCGCGCGCCAGAAGTTCGAGGCGTTCCAGCGCGTAGGCCGATTGCCGCGGCGAACCCAGCGTGATGCGTTCGTCGCCCAGCAGCGACTTGGCCATCGTCCAACCCTTGTCGATCTCGCCGACGAGGTTCTCGCGCGGCACGCGTGCGCCGTCGAAGAACACCTCGGCGAACTCGGATTCGCCCTTCAGGTTCATGATCGGCCGGACCGTGATTCCCGGCGTCCTCATGTCGGCGAGGAGAAAGCTGATGCCGGCCTGCTGCGGCACGGTCTTGTTGGTCCGCACCAGCATGAAGATCCAGTCCGCGTGCGGCGCCATTGACGTCCAGATCTTCTGGCCGGTTACGACGAAATCATCGCCGTCCAGCACCGCCTCGGTGCGCAGGCTGGCGAGGTCCGATCCGGCGCCGGGCTCGGAATAGCCCTGGCACCAGATCTCGCGGCCTTCTGCGATCCCGGGCAGGAAACGTGCCTTCTGCGCATCGGTCCCATATCGGATCAGTAGCGGCCCCAGAAGATGGATCGCGTGGTCGGGCAGCCGGCCGGTGCCGTGGCGGCCGAGTTCGTCGTAGTAGATCAGGTATTTGCCGATCGAGAGTCCCATTCCGCCATGCTCGCGCGGCCAGTGCGGCGCGAGCCAACCCTTCCGCGCCAGGGCGTCCAGCCAGGGCCGGATCTCCGCGATCGTCGGCCGGCGATCGAGATAGCGCAGATGCTCCGGGTAGGCGACGTGCAGGAAGGCGCGCAGTTCGGCGCGGAATTCCTCGTCGGCCAGCGCGTTCATGTCGCGCGGGTCTGTTTCGATGACAGCCATGCGGACCTCCTTCACGAGCCGGTGAAGTTCGGTGCGCGCTTTTCCATGAAGGCGAGGACCGCCTCCCGCGCGTCCGGCGTCTTCGACAGCTCCGCCGTCATGTTCTGCTCGAAGCGGTAGGATTCGCGCGCCGGCATCTCGCTGATCGTGTTCATCGTCTGCTTGGCGTAGCGCATCGCCGTCGGGCTCTTGGCGGCGAGTTCGCGCGCGAACGACATCGCCGCCTCCATCAGCGCCTCGGGCGGCACGCAGGCCTCGATCAGCCCGAGCCGATAGAGTTCGGCGGCCGGCATGCGGTAGCCCATGAACATCATCCGGCGCGCGGTCGAAGGGCTGAACATCGACTGTACCACAGTGCCGCCGCCCATCAGCCCGACGTCGATCTCGGGCAGGCCGACCGAGGAGTTCTCCGACGCGATCAGGATGTCGCTGTGGGCGGCGAGCCCGAAGCCCGCCCCGAGCGCAACCCCGTTGATCGCCGCCACGACCGGCTTCTTGCACTCGCGGATGGCGTAGAAGGATTCGCGTGCGGCGCGGAGATACGACCACGTGTCGCCGTCATCCTTCACGGCCTGCCCGCGCTTCTTCATGTCGACGCCGGCGCAGAACGCCTTGCCGGCAGCGGTCAGCACCACGGCCCGCACCGACGCCATGTCGCTCAACCGGTCGAAGGTGCGTCCAATCTCCTGGTAGTTGTCGAGGCCAAGCGCATTGACCGGCGGCATGTCGAGCGTAACGATCGCGACCGCCCCATCGAATTGGAGCCGGATTCCGTTCCTGATTTCCATTGTCTCACTCCTGTCCGCTGTAGCCATAGAGGCGCGCCAGCCGCCGGCGATGCACGGGCGCGCCGCCCATCCATGCCGACTTCACGATCGCCCGCTTGAGGTAGAGGCCGATGTCGTGTTCGTCGGCGTAGCCGATGGCGCCGTGCAGCTGGATGCTCTGCCGGCTGTTGGCGAGCGCGGCGGCCGAAGCTTTCGCCTTGACGGCGCTGGCGGCGCGCGCGCGCTTTTCGGGATCGTCGCCGGCGCAGGCTTCAATGGCCTCGCCGAGCAAGGCGCGCACGAGTTCACGCTGCATCCAGAGGTCGACAAGCCTGTGCTGGAGCACCTGGAAACTGCCGATCGGCCGGCCAAATTGTGTTCTTTGGCCCAGATAGGAATGCGTCCTGTCGAATGCTGCACGGATCACGCCAAGCAGTTCGGCCGCGCCGATCACGGCAGCCTCGTCGACAAGGCGCGCAAGCAGCGGCCCGGTCGCCGCTGTTGAGGCGATGACGTCGCCCGGCGTCAGTTCCACCCCGTCGAATACGACCGTATGGAGCCAGCTTCCGTCGACGCAGAGATCGCCCCGCATCGAGAGGCCGGGCGCGCCGCGGGCGACCCATACGATCGAAGGTCCGTCCGCCGTCGCGACGGTCACGGCAAAGCCCGTCGCCCCGGCGGCGGCCGGCACGAACCGCTTCGTGCCCGACAGCATGAAACGCCCGTACGGAATAGGCATAAGCCGCGCGGACGGCGCGAGCGCGTCGATCGTGTTCGCGTCCTCCTGCCAGGCCAGCGCCGGCAAGATGTCGCCCGAGACGATCCGCGGAAGGATGCGCTCGCGCAACGCTGGTTTATCGCCGCGCGCAATGGCGAGCGCGGCGACGGTGGCGGGTCCGAACGGCTCAGGCGCCAGGTCGGCCGCGAGTTCCTCGGCGACGATGCAGATTTCCGCCAGTCCAAGGTCGAGGCCGCCCGATGCCTCGGGGATCGCTATGCCCGTCCACCCGGCTTGCGCCATCGCGCCCCAGATGGTGGGGTCGTACCCCGGCTCGAGATCGCGATGACGGCGGGTGCGCGCGACGCCCGGATGAACGGCGGCAAAATCCTGCACGCTCTTGCGCAGCATGTCGGAGAGTTCCGCGCCTGCGTCGTCCTCCAAGCGGGCCACGGCCGCATTCATGCCGCCACCATCCCGCCATCGACAGGCAAAAGGACGCCGGTCACGTATCCCGCCGCAGGCGAACACAGGAAGAGGACAGCGCCGGCCACGTCCGCCGGCTGGCCGACGCGATCGATCGGCACGCGTGAGGTCAGTTCCCGCGTCGCCGCCTCGTTCTTCATCAGCGGCGTCGTCATGGGTGTCGCAATGACGCCCGGCGCCACCGCGTTGACCCGAATGCCTTCCTTCACCCAGGCGCTGGCGAGACTCTTGGTCAGCAGCAGAAGCCCACCCTTGCTCGCCGCATAGGCGGGGAGGTAGGCCGATCCGAACTGGCTGTAGAAGGAGCAGAAATTCACGATCGCGCCGCCTCGGCCAGCCATCTTCGCCCGCGCCGCGTTGGCGAGGCGCAGCGCGCCGGTGAGGTTGATGTCGGTGACCTTTGCGAATACGGCCGGATCGAACTCGGCCCGTCGCGGCACGCTCATGCCCGCGCAATTGACGACGATGTCGAGACGGTCCATCGCGCCGACGACATCGTCGATGGAAGCCTGATCGGCGACATTCAGGATTGCCTTTTTGACCGGGACTCCGTCTTCGAACGGGGAGGATACGATCTCGCCCTCGCTGATGCCGGTCGCGACGACGGACACGCCGGCCGCGGCAAGCGCCGTCGAGACCGCGTGGCCGATGCCGGTGGTGCCGCCGACGACGAGGGCGGCGAGGCCTCCCTGGAACATGGGCGCCATGCGGCGGCCGAGATCGGCCGGCTCAAGCGCCGGAGCCGTGAGGGCCGCGCCGATCATGCGAGTGCCCTCGCGCCGGGAACCCATCCGTAGGGACGCCACCCTCCGGTGACGCTTGCGCCGCAGTCGACGACCAGGTTCACGCCCGTGATGGCGCTCGCGAGGTCGGACGCGAGGAAGAGCACGGCGCCTGCCACTTCCTCGGGCAGAACCATTCTGCCGAGCGCCGTGAAATCCGCGAGCGGCGTCGCGTCGCGGGCGCCGGCTTCGATCTTCTCGCGGATGAAGGGCGTCAGCGTGTGGCCGGGCGAGACGGAATTGATGCGAACGCCGGAGCGGCCCCATTCCGCCGCGAGATTGCCCGTCATCATCACGACGCCGGCCTTGGCCGGGCCGTAGGCGTGGAGCGGACCGTTCATCGTGGCGGCGATCGACGCGATGTTGATAATCGAGCCCCTGCCGCGCCGCGCCATTCGGCCGCCTGCCTGCGTGCAGACCAGCCAGGTCCCGCGCAGATCCACCGCGACGATCTTGTCCCAGGATGTCTGCCTCATCTCCTCGGGCGCCTTCGGCATCTGGGCGATGCCCGCGCTGTTGACGACGATGTCGAGCGGCCCGACAGCCGCCTCGGCGGCGCTGAACAGGTCGCTGACCGATTGATCGGAGGAGATGTCGACGCTCAGCGCGATTGCCCCGATAGCCGAGGCTTGCCGTTCCGCCGCGGCCAGGTCGAGATCGGCGACAACGACGCGGGCGCCCTCCCGCGCGAGCAACGCCGCACAGTCGGCGCCGATGCCGGATCCGGCTCCGGTCACGAGCGCGCTGCGCCCCTCGAGATTGGTCAAATGCGACATGAGACATCCATGCGGGTCAGTTGAAGGGAGCAAGCAGAACCTTGCCGTGCGAATTCGGTCGAAGGAGGCTGTCGAACAGCGCCGGGAAGGCCGGAAAGCCGACGACGCTGGAGATCGCGGGTCGCACGTCGATCGCCCCGTCTTCGATCATGCGGCAGGCTTCCCTGAAGGCGCCGGTGGAATAGGCCTTCGAGAAGCGGATCGTCAGTTCCTTGTAGAAGCCGGTCATGGCGTTGAGCGGGACCGGTTTCGCTGCGGGCGCGACGACCACGATCCGTGCGCCGCGCGCAGCTATGGTGCAGGCGAAGTCGAGCGTCGTATCGCCCCCGGCCGCGTCGAAGACGACGTCGGGACGCCCCTTTGCCAGATCGCGGATCGTCTCGTCGGCATGGCCGCGCGCGGCGTCCACCACCCCGTCGGCGCCCATCGCCAGCGCCCGGCTCAGGCGTTCCGGTGCTATGTCCGACACGACGATGCCGCGGGCGCCGTTGTGACGGCACGCCGCGACGAGGAGCAGGCCGATCGGGCCGGCGCCGATGATGAGGACCCGCGCGCCGCGCAGCGGCATTCCGAGCGACGCGGCATGAAGGCAGACGGCCAGGGGTTCAGCCAGCGCGGCGCGCTGGTCGTCGACATCTCCACTGAGCGGCACCGAGTGGTGCGCGTCGGCCACGGCGTATTCGGCGTAGGCGCCGGCCGCGCCGGACAGGCCCATGAAACGCGCTGACCGGCAGTCGGCCGGCCGTTGCGACCTGCAGGCCGCGCACCGGCCGCAGGACAGGATCGGAAAGCCGGCGGCCCTGTCGCCAACGCGCCAGCGCTCCTTCCCGCCGGCGCCCACTTCGACCACCTCGCCCGCGAACTCGTGACCGAGTATGGTACCGGGGGGAAGGGGGTCTCCGAAGACGCCGTCGTCGTAGGTGGCTGCGTGCAGGTCGCTACCGCAGATTCCGCAAGCGCCGATGCGCACCACGAGCTCGCCGGCCCGGGCGACAGGGTCCGGCATGCGGTCGATTCGGAGGGGTTTTCCGATGGCGTCGAAGACGGCGGCGATCACGGTCGAAGCCCTCCTCAGCTCCATTGCGCGGTGATGACAATTTTTATATAAGATACAAATCACGGTGTGGGAAGCCTGAATTTCCAGACACCTGCGGGAGGAGAGAATATTGAAGGGCGGTTCCTCGCATCTGCGATCGCGCGATGGCGCGCGGCCGCTTCCGGCGCCTTCCGAATGGCGCGACATTCGCTCTGCGAACTCGATCCACGAGCTGCTGTCGCGTGTCTGGACGCATGACAGCGATCGCATCGCAGTGACCGAGATCCCGACCGGCGACCCGGACGACGGCGATATTCGCCTGACACGGGGGCAGCTTCTCGAGCGGGTGAACCGCGCTGCCAATCTGTTTGCCTCGGTGGGGGTCGGACCGGAGGACGCGGTCGCGACCCTGTTGCCGTCGGGTGTCGATGCGCTGACCGTACTCTACGGCGCGCAGGCAGCCGGCATTGCCGCCCCGCTCAATCCTCTGCTCGGGATTGCCGAGCTCGAACACCTGCTCACGCTCTCGGGCGCGCGCGTTCTCGTCGCGAGCAGTGATCCGTCCATAGGCGTGTGGGCGGCGGCGCAGGAACTCGCCAGGCGCCTGCCGCGGCTGCGTCTCTTTTCCGTCGGTCCGCCGACGCCGGATGCTGTCGATTTCGGCACGGCGTGCGCCGGACAGGACGGTGCGAGGCTTGGCTTCGAGAGGCTCGTCCAGCCGGCCGACATCGCCTGCTACGTCCATACGGGTGGCACCACCGGCATGCCGAAGCTCGCCTGCATCAGCCACGACAGCTTTCTCTACGGCGCATGGACGCAGTCGCAATGCTGGGGCTTTGACGCGGCGGACGTGATCCTGAGCGCGCTTCCCCTGTTCCACATTTCCGGGTTGGCGACGCTGGGAAACGTCCCGCTCTCCGCTGGCGCCGAAGTGGTCTTCCTCTCGCCGACGGGGTTTCGCAACCCCAAGATCGTCGCGAACTTCTGGCGTATCGTGGAGCGCTACAGGGGCAGTTTCTCGGCCTTCGTGCCGACGATTGCTGCGACGCTCTGCTCCGTGCCGACGGACGGGCGCGATCTCTCGTCGCTGCGCACGATCATGATCGGCGGCGCCGCTCCGCCCGTCGATACGCTCGCCCGGCTCAAGGCTCACGTTCCGGCCGAAATCGTCGTCACCTTCGGCCAGACGGAGTGCATTGTCGGCACCGGCAACCGGCCAGGCGAAGCGATCGATCCGCGCTCGTCGGGCAAGACGCTTCCGGGCATGCGGCTCGCCATCCGCGACCTGGCCAGCGGCCGCGATCTTGCGCCAGGCCAGCCGGGGGAGATCCTCCTGTCGGGTCCGGCGGCATTCAACGGCTACAAGGGCAGGCCGGCCGGCGAAGGCCGCACGGCAGACGGATGGGTCGTCACCGGCGACGTCGGCTGGATCGACGATGACGGGGTGCTCTTCGTCACCGGCCGCTCGAAGGACCTGATCATACGTTCGGGCCATAATATCGACCCGCGCTCGATCGAAGAGGCCGGCGCGTCGCATCCGGCCGTGGCGAGTTGCGCCGCGGTCAGCGCTCCGGATCGTTATGCCGGCGAACTGCCCGTTCTCTATGTCACGCTTCGCGACGGCGTGGACGCGACGGCCGACGAGATCAGGGAATGGGTCTCCGCGCGGGTATCCGAGAGGCCGGCAGCCCCCAAGACGGTGCGGATTCTTGCCTCACTCCCGTCGACCGCCGTCGGCAAGATCTACAAGCCGGCCCTGCGGCTCGACGCCGCGGAGTTCGTCGCGAGGCGCGAGCTCGCGGACCTGCTCGCTGATGAAAGTATCGCGAGCGTCACCGCGCGTTCAGACGACCGGCTGGGCATCGTTCTGGACATCGTGCCGAACATCCATCGGTCGCCAGCCGACCTGAAGTCCCGCGTCGAGGAAAGACTCGCCGGGTTGCTCGTCCATCCGAGGCTGGTCACGCCGGCCGCCACCGACCCGACAGGGAGCTGAGATGCAGAACCGCCGTTACGTCCTCGTCCGACACACGGACCAGGCACCCATCGCCGACTGTGTGGAATGGCGCGTGGATTCCGTTGGCACGCCGGGGCCGGGGGAGGTCCTGACCCGGACGCTCCTGCTCTCCGTTGACCCCGCCAACCGCGGATGGATGAGTTCCACGCCGCCATCCTACATGAAGGGCGTCGGAATCGGCGACACCGTACGCTGCAGCTCGATCGACCGCGTCGTCGCCTCCAACCATCCGGATTTCGTGCCGGGGGATTTCGTCGAGGCTATGAGCGGGTGGCAGGACTACGCCATAGCGCCCGGCCATGAGCTGCGGCGCATCGAGCCCCGCGGTGATCTCGAGCTGGAGCTGAGCCTCTATGGCCTGTCAGGCCTCACCGCCTATGTCGGCCTGTTCGACATCGGCCGGCCGAAACCCGGCGAGACCGTCTTCGTGTCCGCCGCGGCGGGTTCGGTCGGCACGATCGTCGGTCAGCTGGCAAAGGCCGCGGGGTGCAGGGTTGTCGGCAGTGCCGGGTCGCAAGCCAAATGCCGCTGGTTGACGGACGAACTTGGCTTCGACGCGGCGGTGAACTACCGCGACGGGCCCCTGCGAAAGCAGCTGCGCGCACTTTGCCCCGACGGGATCGACATCTATTTCGACAACACCGGCGGCGAGGCGCTGCAAGCGGCCGTCCTGCTGGCCAACGAGCGTGCGCGCATCGTGTGCTGCGGGCTCATTTCCCGGTGGGACGCGACCCAGGATCAGGCCATCAAGGGAATCCCTGGCCTGATCGCCATGAAGAGCATGGCGATGCAGGGCTTCATCGTCTTCGACAATCTGCACCGCCGCAACGAGGCGTTCGGCCTGCTTGGCCGTTTGGTGGCGGACGGGCGGCTGAAGGTTGCAAGCGATATCGTCGAAGGTCTCGAGAACGCGCCCGCGGCTCTAGCTGGCCTGTTCGCTGGCGAAAACATGGGAAAGCGGATGATCAGGGTATGCAGAGCCGAGGCCGCTTGACGCGGCGGGGCGATCGTTCTCGACTGCGGCCATGGATTCGATGGCACAGACCGATAGGCTTCGCAGGGCATTCGAGATAGGTAAGCATTCGCTTACGCTAGCGGGGCGGGAGATCGTCGAGGAGGATGGCTACGTCGTCGAACGACTATGGTTCATCACCGCCGACGGCGAGGCGGTGCGCGGCCTGCTGACGCGGCCGGTCCAAACCGGACGGTGGCCGGGCTTGCTTTACATCCACGCCCACGGCGCCCGCTACGACATCGGCGCCGACGAATTGCTCGACGGCCGGCCGGCGCTGCTCGGTCCGCTCGGACCGGAATTCGCCCGGCGCGGTTTCGTCACGCTGATGATCGAGATGCCGGCCTTCGGCACCCGGGCGGAACCGAACGAAAGTGCCCGCACGAAAACCTGCCTCTGGCGCGGGCGGTCGCTCGCGGGCCAGATGATGGGCGAGCAGCAGTCGGCATTCGAATGGCTGGCCGCGCGGGAGGATGTCGCTGCCGACAGGATCGGCGTATTCGGCCTGTCGATGGGGGCGACCCTCGGCTACTGGCTCGCCGCCGTCGAGCCGCGCATCGCCTGCGTCGCGCATCTGTGCTGCTACGCCGATTTCGCGGCGCTGATCGAAACCGGCGCGCACGACCTGCACGGCATCTACCTGACGATCCCGGGCTTGCTGGAGATCGCCTCGAACGGCGTCATCGCCGGCATGGTCGCGCCGCGGCCGCAGCTGATCGCCATCGGCGAAGAGGACCCGCTCACGCCGCCAGAGGCTGTCGACCGCGCGCTTGCCGAGACGGGTGCCGCCTATGCGCAAGCGGGTGCGGCTGACCGCCTCATGGTGCTGCGCGAGCCGGGCAGCGGCCATGTCGAGACGCCGGCAATGCGTGCCGCGGTGTTTTCCTTTCTCGAGCGCTACCTCGCCGGCTGAGCGTCCGGAACGCGCGCGCCGTCCTTGTCGAAGAGGTGCATCCGGCCGCGATCCAGCGCAAGCCGCAGGCTCCCGCCGGAAGCAGCGACGTCCTGGCCGGCGAGCACCGCGACCAGCTTCGTCGCGTCGGCCAGGCTTGCGTGGACCACGGTTTCGGGGCCGAGCGCCTCGATCAGCGTCACCCTAGCCTCGACGCCGCCGTCCGTGGCCACGGCGATGTCGTGCGGGCGCACGCCGAGCGTCGCTTTGTCACCCGCCGCCAGTCGCGATCCGTCGACCGGACAAGCGGCGACGAAGCCGGGGCCCTCGACGGTGACCGAGGCTGGACCGGCTTCCTTCACCCTGACCTCCATCAGGTTCATCCGCGGCGCGCCGATGAAGCCGGCGACGAAGAGGTTCGCCGGCGAATTGTAGAGGTCGAGCGGGCGGCCCACCTGCTCGATGCGGCCGGCACGCATGACCACGATCCGGTCGGCCAGCGTCATCGCCTCGATCTGGTCGTGGGTGACGTAGATCATCGTGGTGCCCAGCCGCTCGTGCAGCGCGGCAAGCTCGGCCCGCGTCGAGATGCGCAGCTCGGCATCGAGGTTGGACAGCGGCTCGTCGAGCAGGAAGGCGGTCGGATTGCGCACCACCGCACGGCCGATCGCGACGCGCTGCTTCTGCCCGCCGGAAAGCTGGCCGGGCCGGCGGTCGAGATAGGCCTCGATTTCCAGCATCCGTGCCGCCTCCGCGATGCGGCTCGCGATCTCCTCCTTCGCCATCCGCTGGTTTTCCAGGCCGAAGGCGAGATTCTGGCGCACCGTCATGTGCGGATAGAGCGCGTAGGACTGGAACACCATCGCCAGCCCGCGCTGCGCTGCCGAGACCTTGGTCACGTCCTTGTCGTCGATCTCGATCGTGCCGCCCGTCGGCTGGTCGAGCCCGGCGATCAGCCTGAGCAGCGTGGACTTGCCGCAGCCGGACGGGCCGACCAGAACGACGAACTCGCCGTCCTCGATGGCGAGGCTGATCCCGTGCAGGATCTTCAGCTTGCCATAGGAGCGGTCGATGTCGGTGAGCCTTATCTGTCCCATGATCGTGCCTATTTCAGACCGCTGCCGGCGATGCCGGAGGTGATGAAGCGCTGCAGGAAGACGAAGACGAGCACGACGGGGATCATCGTCACCACCGTCATCGCGAGGATGTAGTGCCATTGCACGTTGAGCTCGCCGGCATAGGTGTTGAGGCCGACCTGCAGCGTGTAGAGCTCCTTGCGGGAGAGCACGACGAGCGGCCAGAGGAAGTCGTTCCAGCGCCAGACGACCGAGAAGATGGCGAGCACGGCGAGCGCGGGTGCTGCCAGCGGCAGGACGATGCGCCAGTAGATCTGCCATTCGGACGCATTGTCCATGCGTGCCGCATCGAGCAGTTCATCCGGGATGGTCAGCATATACTGGCGCAGCAGGAAGACGCCGGTGGGTGTCGCCACCGTCGGCAGGATGATGCCCCACAGCGAATCGTAGAGGCCGACCGCGCTGACCACGGAATAGAGCGGCACCAGCACGACCGACAGCGGCACCATCAGCGTGCCGACGATGAGCAGCATGACGGCGTCGCGGCCGGGGAAGCGGTATTTCGACAGGGCGAAGGCCGCCATCGAGTTGGTGAGCAGCGTGATGATCGTCGCCATGAAGGTGACGAAGACCGAATTGCGCAGGTAGAACAGGAAATTGTTCTGCTCCAGCGGGACGACGTAGTTCTCGGTCGCAAGGCCGACCTCGCGCACCGGCGTGCGGTCGGCGATGTTGACCTTGACGATCTCGCCGGGCGCGGCCGGGTCGACCATCTGCGAGACGATGCCGACGCGCCGCACTTCTGCGAGCACCCGGCTCGTCCCGTCCGGCATCTTCACCGCGTAGAGGGTCAGAGGCTTGTCGTAGCCTTCGACCGTCGCCTGCTGGCCGACATAGGGCAGGATCGTCGGCGGGAACTCGGCGAGCTGCGCTGGCGTCTTGAACGAGGAGGCGATCAGCCAGACCGCCGGGCCGAACATGACGATCAGGCCGCCGACGAGCCACACCCAGGTGACGACGTCCGTCCAGTGCCAGCCCTTGCCGCCGCGCCGGCGGGTGAGGAAGGAGACGACGGCGCTCATTCGCGTGCTCCCTTCTTTTCGCCGCGCCGGCCGAGCTGAAGCTGGACCAGCGTCAGCACCACCAGCACGGCGCCCATCAGGATCGAGGCGGCCGCGGCAAGGCCCGGATTGCGCAGCAGCGAGGCGAAGCCGATCTCGTAGATGTATTGCGTGATATAGAGCGTCGAGGTGCCCGGTCCGCCGCCGGTGAGCACGTAGACCTCGTCGAAGATCTGGACCGCGCGGATGAGCGTGAGGATGACGACGACGAGCAGGCTCGGCATCAGCAGCGGCAGCGTGATGCGCCAGAAGACGCGCGCGGGCCGCGTGCCGTCCATTTCCGCGGCCTCGTAGAGGTCGCGCGGAATGGCCTGGAGGCCGGCCAGAAGGATCAGCGTGTAGAAACCCATATGCGCCCAGACCGAGACGGTGACGGCGGCAGTGAAGGCGGAGGAGCGCTCGATCAGCCAGTCGTGCGGTTCGAGCCCGACGGAATAGAGCATGTAGTTGAGCAGGCCCTGCCGCTGCAGGATCCAGCGCCAGATCAGCCCGACCACGACCGGCGACAGCAGCACCGGGAAGAAGAACACGGCGCGCCAGAAGCTGCGGGCGGCGATCTCGCGGTTGAGGATCAGCGCGGTGATGATCGACACGACCGTCATCAGAGCGACCTGCAGGATAACGAAGAGGCCGGTGTTCTGCACCGCCTTCCAGAACAGGTCCTCGCGACAGGTCGAGGGGTCGAGATAGCTGGCGCAGTCGAACAGCCGCTCGTACTGCTCGGTCCCCACGAAAGTGCGGTCTCCGAGGAAGAAGGCGTTCCCTGACGTCGCCGAATAGAAGAAATTGATCACGAACGGCGTCAGTACGAACACCGCGAAGATCGCCATGTTCGGGGCGAGGAAGAAGGCGGCCATGCCGTTGGTGCCGGTCGCCCTCTGCCACGCCTTGAGCGGCGGGTTGACGGCCGACGCCAGCCAGCTGACCGGCGCCGCCACTGCGGCGCCGAGTGCCTTTCCCATCGGGGCGAACATCGTCACTTCGCCTGGGCGACCTTGTCGGCGATGTCCTGATCGATCTTGGCCCACGCGTCGTCGAGCGACATCTCCCCGGCCATGACCTGGCTGATGCGCGTGACGAGCGCGCCGTAGTAGGCGGACGCCCACTTCCACGCCGGCAGCGCATCGGAGGCTGGAAGCGTCTCGCCGGACGACTTCACGAAGGCGTCGAGTGCGGGGCCGACATTCTTGTCCTTCGTGACCCAGCTCAGGCCACCCTTCTCCACGACGGCCTTGTGGGCCGGCAGGAACAGGGTGCGCTCGGAGAACTCCTTCACCACCGCCTCGCTGGCGAGATATTCCATCACCTTCGCCACGTCGGCCGGGTTCTTGGTGTATTTGATGGCGACGAGTGCGGCGCCGCCCTTCAGGCCGGAGCAGCCCGCGGTGCCGCAGGGCGAGCCCGTCGCCACCCAGTCGAAGCTGTCGCCGATCTTGGTCGACAGGTTGGCGACCTGCCAGCTGCCCGAGTAATAGAACGGGATCTGCGCGTTGATGAAATCGTCGGCGGCGGCGCGATAGGTGGAGCCGGCGGCGGAGACCCAGGTCTCCTTCAGCATCAGTCCCTGCGCGGTCCAGTCGACCAGGCGGGTGGCGAAGGCCTTGGTGCCGTCGTCGACCTTGGCAGGTTTGCCGTCGGCCCCGATGTAGTTGGCCCCGTAGGAGACGTTCGGCCCGGAGATGCGATGGCCGGACCGGTCGATGCCGAAGGCGGCGGCGGTCTTCTGGCTCTTCATCACTTCGGCCGAGGCCTTGACCCAATCGTCCCACGTGGCCTTGTCGCCGGGCAATGCAACGCCGGCCTGTTCGAACAGGGTCTTGTTGGCGAAGCCGCCGGTCAGCGTCAGCTGCGTCATGAAGCCGGTGATCGCATCCGAGCCGTCGGGGCGCATCCAGTCGGCCTGTGCGCCGAAATTGTCCTCCCAGTATTTGGCGTCGGCGAGGTGCGGGCGCAGGTCGAGCCAGTGCTGCGCCAGCTCCTTGAGGTTGGTGACGCGCGCGATGTCGGGGCCCTGTCCGGATTCGAGCTGGATCGGCAGCTGCTCCTGGATGACCTTGTAGGCGACGTTGTCGAGCGTCACCTTTATGTCCGGGTTGTCCTTCATGAAGCGGTTGAGCAGGTCCTGGATGACCTCGCCCTCGACGCCGTCGGAATACCACATGACCCTGACTTCGCCGGCGAGCGCGCTGGTGGCCAGCAGGCTCGCGGCCATGGCCGCCAGAACGGTTCCTGTCTTTCTCATTTCAGTCTCCTCCCAAAACGCGGGTCGTTCCCGCTGACCAGTTGTATCGTCTCGCCCGGCCCGCATTCCTCCCGCGGACCGGCTTCAAGAACTCCTATCCGAGGCGCGTCGCCCGACCTTGCACCGTCCATTGTGACGGGTCGACGACCCTGTCCTGCGCGCGCGCGCTGCCATCGGCGCCAAAGCGCACGAGGCCGTATTCCGGATCCTCGACCAGAAGCGCTCCGTCCTCGCCCGCGACGACGTCGAGCGTCGAGAACGAGGCAGAGAATCCGTCGAGCGAGCCGGCCGCCGCGCGGTTGCCGAGCCTGACGATCCAGGTCGCCTGCCGTCCCGCGACGCGCAGTTCGTTGCCGGCCGTCGGCCCGCTCGCGACCTGCGCGAGGGGAGCCGACGCCTTCAGCATGACGAAGGCGGTACCGGCCTCGGCCAGCGCCAGATTGCCGGCGACGCGCGTCGCATCGAAGGCGCTCTGCGGGAACCAGGCATGGGTGAAATCGGGCTGCTCGTCGGAACAGTCGAAGCGGACCACGGCCAATTCGCGATACTGGTGCACCCGGGGCAAGGTGCCGCTGCCGCCCCAGTAGGAGGGGCGGCCATAGCCCGACTGCAGCACTTCGCCGGGATGGTTGATCCAGATCTGGGCATCCGGATTGCCGCCGAGGCGGATGTGGATCACCGTCTCCTGGTAGCCCCACTGGTTCCAGCGGTAGCCGGCGGCGCTGCCCATGGCGTGGTCGCGGGTCTTGTGGTGGTAGAGCCGCGCGAACCTGTCCTGGCCCTGTGCGAAGCACCATTCCCAGGCGCTGTCGTCTTCGACCGAGGCGATCGCCGCGAGGTCGCCTGGTACGACGAGCCGGTGGTCGCGCAGGCAGAGCGCCAGCTGCGGCAGGGCATGGAAGCGCATGCCGTAATTGCCCTTGCCCCAGACCATGCGGCTGATGCCGGACAGTTCGAGCGAGCGGGACGCGCGCAGCGTGTGTTCGTAGGAGCGGCCCTGCGCGCCGGTCATGATGCCGTGATGGGCGGAGCGCGCCACAACCTCCAGCAATCGCAGGATACCTGCGCCCGCACGGGCGGAAATGTCGGCGTCGGGTGCCAGCGCGTAGAGGGCGCAGAGCCCCTTGAGGTCGATCGGGAAATAGGGCGCCGAGTTGAACTCGGCCATCTCCCACGCTTCGAAATGGTCGAGCCAGGCGCGCACGCGGGCGGCACCCACCGCCGACTGCTCTCGCCCAATACGCCCCGACCGCACGAAGCGGGCGTCGGGCAGGATGTGACCGGCAAGGTACGCTGCGCTGTGGAACAGGAGCGCGTGGTTCTCAGAGAAATACCACTGCACGTCGTTGCCGGGCTCGTCCATCCAGTAGCGGTAGCCAAGGATGGCGCTGTCGATGCGGTCGCGCAGCGCGGCGTCGATGCGGTCGCCATAGGCCTTCCGCGACCACAAGAGCGGCACCAGGATGAAGTCGGCGCAGTCGTGGCAGTCCTCGATCATCGGCAGCGCGCCGGCGATCATCGCCTCGGTTTCCGCACCCGTGCGGCGGATGGCGAGCCGCGCCAGTGCGCGCACGGTGTCGGCCTCGGCGTGGTCGGCAACTTCGGCCAGGGCCTCGTCGATGCGTGCCTTCAGCGTCGCCGGGGCCTCGCCCTGTCGGCGGGCATGACAAATTTCGACGCCGTACGTCCGCGCCGCGGCGAAGTCGCCGACCGACAGCGAAACCTTGAAGTGGCGGAAATCGGCCGGCAGCGCCTCGGTGTCGGCCACCGCGATGCGCGTTGCACCGGCCGGCAGTCCGGTGTCGTAGCGCACCGGCGCCTCGATCGACATGAAGTCGCCCTCGATCTGGACGTTCACACCCACGTCGACGGGCAGTGGGCGGTCGATCAGCAGCGCCACTTCGCCGTCGGAATAGGCGGGACGCTCGAAGTGCATGCCGTCCAGCGCTGTCTCGATCGCATCGGCAAGAGCCGCGTCGACAGGGACCGGCAGGGCGTGTTCGACGGCGGGGCCGGAGAGATAGTCGAGCTGGAAGTAATAGCGGGCGTCGCGCTCGGCGAGGTCGTCGAACCAGATGCGGATCTCGTTGGCTCCGGCCCGCAGCGCCATCTCGAACTCCTCGGCGGATTCGAGGTTGCGGCCGTAGGGCGCCATCCAGCCGGCTTCCGCGCCGTTGACGAAGAGGATCGCCCCGCCGCAGGTGCGCAGGCGCAACCGTGCCGGTCCAGCGGCCTGCGCGTCGATCGTGGTCTCGGCCCAGGTGCCGAGGACGGTCGGGCGGAACCAGAAACCGGACAGGTCGACGCGCGGCGAGGCGAAGGGCAGCCAAACCCGATGCGCGGCGGCTTCGATCGTCGGTGATGGACGCTTGCCGCGGCGCTCGGCCGCGAACTGCGTGCGACACGGATATTCGTGCGGGATGAAGTTCTTGTGCTTGGTCAGGAAGAAGAAGGGGTCCATCTCCCCCTTCATCGGCTGGTCGACAACGTCGTAGCGCGCTTCCTGCGTCGCGCCGAGCCGCCAGTAGACGACCGGCTGGCCCACGCCGAGCGGGCGGCGGAGCGCGGAATTCGGAGAAAGGGTGCGGGCGGCCATGTTCATCGAAGGTCCTTCACAGCCACCGGATCGACGTCGGTATAGGCCTGGTTCTCGCCGGTCATGCCCCACACGAAGGCATAAGGCCCCGTGCCCGATCCCATATGGATCGACCAGGCGGGTGAAATCAGAGCGTTGCCATCGGCGACGACGAGGTGGCGGGTGTTGTCGGGGCGGCCCATCAGGTGGATCACCCGGTCGTCCTCGGCGAGGTCGAAATAGCAGTAGGCTTCCATGCGCCGCTCGTGCAGATGCGGCGGCATGGTGTTCCAGACGCTGCCGGGCGCGAGGTCCGTGATGCCCATCAGCAGCAGGCAGGACGGTGCCACCTCGGGATGGATATACATCACCAGCCTGCGCCTGTTGGCGCGGGCGGCATCGCCGAGGTCGAGCGCCTTGCCCTCAGCCTTCGTAATCAGGCGGTGCGGGATGTCGGCGCCGGCCGGCACAGAGTTCATGTAGAAACGGGCAGGCTTGGCAGGGTCGTCGCTTTCGAGCGTCACCGACCGTGCGCCGCGGCCGACATAGACGATGTCGCGGTTGGCGACCGCATGACCCACGCCGTCGATCGTCACGCTGCCCGCGCCACCGAGATTGGCGATGCCCATTTCGCGCGCGGTGAAGAACAGGTCGGTGCCGACGTCCTTGCCGTCGCCGAACACGAGCGGCTTGCCGAGCGGCACCGCGCCGCCCAGGATCATGCGGTCGACATGGGTGTAGACGAAGACGAGTTTGCCTGGGAAGAACAGATCCTCCACCAGGAACTCGGCCCTCAGCCGGTCGGTGTCCATGGCGGCAATGTCGGCCGGCGAGGCGCCGTAGAGCACGCGCATCATGCGGCCTCCGTCATCTCGTTCGGGTTCTCCAGTCCCTCGGCCAGGCACAGGATTGCGAGCGCCTGGCCGTAGCCGGTCGGCTGGAGCGGGATATCGCGATAGAATTGCAGATCGTGGCCCATGCGCGTACCGTAGGATACGTTGGCCACCACGCCGTCGTCGCCGACATTGGCCAGCACCGCTGCCAGCGCCTTCAGGCCGGCCTTGCGCCATTCGGCCGGTCCGAGGCCGATGCGGGCGGCTTTCATCAGCCCATAGCCGAACCCGGCCGTGGCCGAGATTTCTTCGTAGGACGCCGGATCGTCGAGCAAAGTGCGCCACGCGCCGGACGGCGCCTGCAGCTTCAACAGCGCCGCGATCTGCGTTTCCAGCACGCCGAGCAGATAGGCGCGCACCGAAGGCGAGATCTCGGCCATGTCGACGAGGTCGAGGATGCCGACGGTGATCCACGAATTGCCGCGGCCCCAGAGTGCGCGGGCGAAATTGTGCCGGCCGCGGAAGGTCCAGCCGTGGAACCACAAGCCCGAACGGGTGTCGGCCAGATAGCGCGCATGGATGAGGAACTGGCGCTCCGCCTCGTCGACGAACCGGCGCTCACCCGATGCCTCGCCGAAGGAGGCGAGGAACAGCGCCACCATGAACAGCGTGTCGTCCCACAGTTCGTCGTCGTTGATACGGTCGGAGACATTGTGCTGGAAGCCGCCTTCCGGCGTGCGTGGCATGGTCTCGACGACGCGGCGCGCCCAGTCGCGCAGCACCGGCTCGAAGCGGGGCTGGCGCTGGCGCCGCCACAGTTCGGAAAGCGCCAGCATGGGCGCGGTCGTGTTGACGTTCATCGCGGGCAGGCCGGCGGCAATGCGGCGGTCGTACCAGTCCTCGATGGTGGCGAGCAGGTTCGCGTCGCCAGTCCGGGCCCACAGCTTGACGAGGCCATAGAGGCCGACGCCCTGCGGCCATTCCCAGCTGTCGAAGCTGACATAGTCGCCCGGCGTGCCGTCGAGGTTCGGCTCGTCGAAGCGGCCGTCGGCGCGCAGGCCGGTCATGCCGGCAACCAGCCTGTCGAGGGCCGTGCGAACGTGCGCGGCTGATACAGCCATAACTCCTCCCGGTGACGCCCTCTGTCGGCCGCCTTGCCGGGAAACCTCCCATATCAATTTTTCTTGCGCAATCTGAAAATTTTTTGCAGCATGGCGGCAAGCACGGGGGAGGTCATCATCGCGCAGGCCAAGAGGGGACGGCCCAACCGTCGTATCCGGCTCGAGGAAGTGGCGAGGCGCTGCGGCGTGTCGGTCAGCACGGCGTCGCGCGCCCTGGCAGGCGCCGTCGGCGTGCGCGACCAGCTTCGCGCGGAGATCATCGAAGCGGCGCGTGCGCTGCACTATGCGATCCCGGCCTCGATCGCCGACCGCAAGGTGATCTTGGCGGCCAGCAGCGTCGCGATGATCGACCATTCCCGGAACCAGTTCACTTTCCACGTGCTGGACGGGCTGAAGGAGCGCGCGCAGGCCCTTGGCGTCGAACTGGTCACGCGGCCCGTTGCGACTCCCGATGACGAGGTCGCTTTGCTGCGCGAGGCGAGCGAGGATGCGTCGGTCGCGGGCTGCCTGTTCCTGACGCTCGACGATGACGACGTCCTGACGCTGACCGAGGGCTTCGGCAAGCCGATCGTCCTGGTCAATGGCGACGATCCGGCGATGCGCCATTCCAGTGTCACGCCCTGCAACCGCTCCGCCGCGCAATTCGCCGCGCAGCACCTGCTGTCCCTCGGCCACCGGCGCATCCTGTTCCTGATGCGGCGCGGCCGGCGCACCATCGAGCGCCGCTTCGAGGGCTGGCGCGACGCGCTCACCGCGAAGGGCGTTGCCGGGATCGAGGATCTCGTCGTCGAGGTGCCGGACTGGCTGCCGGAGCTCGCCGAGGAGGCGATCGCCGCCCGCATTAGAGATCGCGGCCTCGACTTCACCGCCGTCCTGACGGCCGGCGACAGCCTGGCCTACGGCGCGATCCGCGGCGTCGAGCGGGCCGGCTTCAACGTGCCCGCCGACGTGTCGGTGGTCGGCATGGACGACCTGCCGCTCTCGGCCTTCTGTAGCCCGCCGCTGACCACGATGCATATCCCGATGCGCGAGATCGGCGCGGCGGCGCTGAGCCTCCTGCTCGACGATCTGTCCTTTGCCACCCTGCCGCCGCGCCGCATCGAACTCGCCTGCAACCTGGTGCTGCGGCAGTCGACGGCAGTGGCGAAGGCCGTGGGTCATGAGGCAAACGCCGCCAGTGTCCCGTAGCGCCCGGCGGCGAAGACGAGCGGCTCGCCGTCCGACGTCTCCATGGCGCGCACGTGGCCGATCAGCACGAGATGGTCGCCGCAGTCCATCCGGCTGACGATCTCGCATTCGAGCAATGCCAGCGCGCCCCTGATCAGCGGCACGCCGCCGAGGCCGGGCACCGTGTCCAGGCCGGCGAAGTCGCGGCCGTCGCGAAAGAAGCGGCGGCTGAGGTCGATCTGGCCGGCGCCGAGGATGTGGATGGCCTGGAAGCGCGCACCGGCGAAGGCGTCGAAACGCCGCGAGGAACGGGCGATCGACCAAAGGACCAGCGGCGGGTCGAGCGAGACGGAGGAGAAGCTGTTGGCGGTGATGCCGACCGGTCCATCTTCGGAGGCGGCGGTGACGACGGTCAGGCCCGTCGCGAACCGGCCGAAGGCGCCGCGCAGGGTCGTCGCATCGAAGTGGGGCATTGCGGCACCGGGACCGCCGTCGCCGTCGGCGAAAATCGAGTTGCGCGACATAGCCAGGTCGGGCGTGAGGGCTACCCGTTCCATCAGCGTCGTTCCCCTGTGCCGAGCGGCGTGGCCGGTGTGACGGCCGGTACGCGCCCGTAAGCGTGCGGCAGCGAGCAGGTCTTCAACTCCGGCAGCACCTTCGTGCCGAAGTGGCGGCATTCGTCGAGATGGGGGTAGCCGGAGAAGATGAAGGCGCGGATGCCCATCTTTTGGTAGGCCTCGATCTCCGACAGCACCTGGTCGGCCGAGCCGACAAGCGCCGCCCCGCAGCCCGAACGCGCCCGGCCGATGCCGGTCCAAAGATGCGGCTCGACATAGCCTTCGTCGTCGGCGATCTCGCGGTTCTTCGCCTGGTGCGAGACGCCGAGCGAGCGGGCGTCGTGGGCGCGTTCGCGGATCGCCTTGCCCTGCTCGTCGTCGAGCCTGGAGACGAGTTCGCGCGCGTATTCGCGCGCCTCGGCTTCGGTGTCGCGCACGATCATGTGGACCCTCAAGCCATAGTCGAGTGTGCGCCCATGCGCGGCGGCGCGCGCGTGGACGGCCTTCATGCGGCCGGCGAGTTCCTCCTTCGTCTCCGGCCACATCAGGTAGACGTCGCATTGCGCGCCGCAGAGTTCGAGCGCGTCGGGCGAGTAGCCGCCGAAGTATAGGAGCGGCCCGCCGTTCTGCTGATAGGGCTTCGCCGGATCGGTCGTCAGACCCTTGAAGCTGTAGATCTCGCCCTCGAAGTCGATCCGGTCACGCGTCCAGGCCTGGCGCAGGATCTCGACCACCTCGTGCGAGCGGCGATAGCGATAGGCGCTGTCCTCGGTCTGGCCGGGAAAGTCCGACGAGATGACGTTTAGGGTGAGCCGGCCTTTCAGCATATGGTCGAGCGTCGCCACCGTGCGGGCCAGCATGATCGGATGCAACTCGCCGCAGCGGATCGCCGCCAGCAAATTGATCTTCGACGTGATCGGCGCGCAGCCGGCGACGAAGGAGAGCGTGTCCTGGCCGACCTGGTAGGAGGAGGGACACAGAATGTTGCGGAACCCTTGCGCTTCCGCCTCCTTCACTATGTCCGAACAGTGTTCCCAGCTCGAGCGCAGCGCGCCGTCGGGTACGCCGAGATAGCGGTAGTCGTCGGAGCACAGCGCCGAAAACCACGATACTTCCGCCGCGTCGAGGTCTGGCGAGGTGATGGGAACGATCGTCATGGCGTCCTTCCTCGGGTCCGCAGCCATCTCGCTCGGCCCGCGCATTTTTGTCTTGCGTAGCATCCGCATTGATGTAGATCAATGCTGTATCAATTTTTCCGGGGCGAAGCGGACGTGGTTCAGGTGAGGCGGGTGGAGCCCGGGCGCAGGTCGACGCAGATGCGCGGACCGCTGCCGGTGCACATGCAGATCAGCGAGATGCTGATCCGCGAAATCGCGGCCGGGCGGCTGGCCGACGGCGCACGCCTGCCGCCCGAGCGCGACATGGCGGCGGATCTCGGCATCGCCGTCGGCACGCTCAGGCGGGCGCTGGCCGATCTGACAGACCGGGGGCTGCTCGAACGGGTCCACGGCTCCGGCAATTATGTCCGCGCCCGCGGCGACCTTCAGGGCGTCTACGCGTTCTTCCGGCTTGAACGGATCGGCGGCGGCGGTCTGCCGACGGCGGATCTGATCTCGGTCGAGCGGATGGAGAAGTCGGAAGATCTCCCCGTCTTCGGTTCTTCGACGGTGGCGCACAGGATCAGGCGCCTGCGCCGGCTGGACGGCGTTGCGGCCGCGATCGAGGAGATCTGGCTCGACGGGTCGCGGGCGCAGGCCTTGTCGCCGGACGATCTCTCCGAATCCCTCTACCTTCACTACCGTGTCGCCCTTGGCTTTTCGATCGCCCGCATCGAGGACCGGGTCTCGGTGGCACCCGCGCCTGATTGGGCGCCCGCCGCGTTCGGCGCGCGACCGCCCGCGCCCTGCGGCCTGATCGAGCGGATCGCCTGGGCGGGCGACGGCGACAGCGTCGAGTTCTCGCGCTCGTGGTTCGATCCGGGCGTCGCCCGCTACGTGTCACGCTTCAGATAATTCGGGGAAGACCAGCTTGGCCAGGACATCGATCGGATACGGTATCGTCGGCTGCGGCATGATGGGGCAGGAGCACATCCGCAACATAAGCCTGCTCGGCGACGCGCATGTGGCGGCGATCTTCGAACCGGACGCCGGCATGCGGGCGAAATCGCTGGCGCTGGCGCCGGGCGCCAGGGCGGTGGGTTCGATCGCCGAGCTTCTCGCCGTTCCGGACGTCGACTGCGTGCTGATCGCGAGCCCCAACCACCGCCATGTCGAACAGCTCGAGGAGATCGCCCGCATTCGGCCGCTGCCGGTGCTGGTCGAGAAGCCGCTCTTCACCACGGCCGGGGACGAGGCGCGCGCGACCGCCATAGGCAGGCGCCTGCCGCTGCTGTGGGTCGCGATGGAATACCGCTACATGCCCCCCGTCGCCCGCTTCATCGCCGAGGCCGACCGGACGACCGGCGGCATCCGCATGCTGACCATCCGCGAGCACCGCTATCCGTTTCTCGAAAAGATCGGCGCATGGAACCGGTTCGAGCGCACCAGTGGCGGCACCTTTGTCGAGAAGTGCTGTCATTTCTTCGACCTGATGCGGCTGATCCTGAAAGCCGATCCGGTGCGGGTGATGGCGAGCGGCGGCAGCGCGATCAACCATCGCGACGAGCGCTATGGCGGCGAAGCGCCGGACATATGGGACCACGGCTACGCGCTGGTCGATTTCGACAATGGCGCGCGGGCCATGCTCGAACTGTGCATGTTCGCCGAAGGCAGCCGCTATCAGGAGGAGATCTCGGCGGTCGGTGCGGCCGGCAAGATCGAATGCCTGGTCCCTGGCCCGACCCGCTTCTGGCCGGAACATTTAGGCGCCCCTCCCGTGCCGCACGTCGTCGTCAGCCCGCGCGATCCAGCCGGCCCGCGCGTCCTCGACATACCCGTCGATCCGACGCTGCTCGCGGCAGGCGACCACAACGGCTCGACGTTCTATCAGCATCGCCGCTTCGTCGATGCGGTGCGTGGAACGGGTCCCGTGGACGTATCGCTGGACGATGGCCGCTGGGCTGTTCTGATGGGCCTCGCCGCCCAGCGCTCGGCGCGCGAGGGCCGGGCCATAGAGATGTCCCCGAAAGTCGATCGCTGAACGCGAAGGGCAGCGAAATCTTCATTCGCAGGAGTGGAACACAAGCGCCCGCTGGGCGTTCATCCTCGTTGTTGTCGTGTCATGGGAGGACGTGATGCAACCGGTGCTGCGCAGCTTCCTGGCCGAGATTTCGGCCGGCTGGCTGAGACGAACCAAGCTCAAACCGTATCAGGCCGCGTTGGATCGAATAGAGCCGAAGCCGCGTGGCCCGGTGGAAGAGGCTAAACAGCGGCGCGAACGCGACCGGTCCCAGGTCCCGTGCTACAGACCGCGTCCGCCGCGCAACGACGATATCGCCTCGAACATGTAGGGACGCATCACGGTTGGAACGATCGGCGCGACCTCCGGGCCGCTCCCGCACGGCCTACGCTTCGCCGAGCTTTAGTCCCACACGATCGCGGCCTTCGGCGATGACCACCTCGACGGCGGCGGCCGCCTTCGCCTCGTCCTTGAGCTGGATCGCCTGCGCGATCCGGCGATGGTTGTCCGCCGACATCGACTGGCGCGCGGCCTCGCCGAACGGCGAGCTCAGGCGAAAGCTGGTGACCAGCGCCGCCTCCACCAGTGCGCCCACCGAATACATGAACGGATTCTTCGAGGCCTCGGCGAGCGCCATGTGGAAGGCGAGGTCGGCCAGCGCGAAGCCTTCCTGGGAGGTGGCCTTCTCCATCGCATCGGCATGCGCGAGCATCTGCTCGACGTCCCTCGGCGTCGCGTTGCGGCAGGCGAGGCGCGCCGCATAGGGCTCGAAGGCGAGCCGCATCTCCGCCAGATGCGCCATGAACCGGCTGTCGGCGCCGAGCTCGAGGTGCCAGCGCAGGATGTCGGCGTCGAAATAGTTCCAGGTCGACTTGTCGGTGACGCGGGTGCCGATGCGGGCCTTCGCGACGATCATGCCTTTCGCGGCCAGCGTCTTCATCGCCTCGCGCAGCACGGTACGCGACACGCCGAAGCGGGCGGCGAGTTCGAGGTCGCCGGGCAAAGTCGAGCCGCGTGGATATTCGCCTCCGACGATCGCCTTGCCGAGAGCGTCGACGACCAGCGCATGGCTGTTCCTGACCCGCTCGCCGGTGATCGCCGTCTTCAGCATCGTCACGTCTTTCCGCCCGCGCGCAGCGAGCGGCGGCGCTCGGCGAGGCCGAGCAGGCCCTTTTGCAGCACGATGAAGACGAGCAGGAGCGCGCCGATGACGATCTTCGTCCACCAGCTCGACAGCGTTCCGTCGAAGATGATGTAGGTCTGGATCAGCCCCATGATCAGCACGCCTATCAGTGTTCCCGCGACGAAACCGCTGCCGCCCGTCAGGAGCGTTCCGCCGATGACCACCGCGGCGATCGCGTCGAGCTCCACGCCCACGGCGGCAAGCGAGTAGCCGGCTGAGGTATAGAGCGAAAACACGATGCCGGACAGTCCCGCGAGGAAGCCTGACAGGGCATAGATCGCAACGGTCGTGCGCGCCACCGGCACGCCCATCAGCCGTGCCGTCTGGACGCCGCCACCGAGCGCGAAGACGTTGGCGCCGAAGCGGGTGCGGTGGGCGATGAGGATGCCGAGGGCGAAGACGACGAGCATCAGCCCGCCGATCAGGGTCAGCCTCCCCTTGCCCGGCAGCAGCCAGTAGAGGCTCTGCATCCATTCGTAGAACGGGTGCGAGATCGGAACGGAATCGACCGACAGGATGTAGGCCAGCCCGCGCGCCAGGAACATGCCGGCGAGCGTGACGATGAAGGGCGGCATCCGCAGCACATGGATGATCATTCCCATCGCCGCGCCGAACAGCGTCGTGAGACCGAGCAGGAGAGCGAAGACGGCGAGGGGATGCAGGCTGGTGTCCCGTAGCATGACTGCGATGAAGACGCCGGTGAAGGCGATGACGGATCCGACCGACAGGTCGATGCCGCCCGAGATGATCACGAAGGTCATGCCGACCGCCGCAATGCCGAGGAAGGCGTTGTCGGTTAGCAGGTTGCCGATGACGCGGGTGGACAGCATCGCCGGGAACTGCGCGTAGCAGACCGCGTAGGCGATGATGAAGATCAGCACGGTCGCGGCGAGCGGGAGGAGCCGGGGGTTCATGGCTGGCCCTTTGCCCGGGAGAACAGCATCGCCGCGCCCTGCAGCGCCGGCGATTGCAGCACCAGGATCGCCAGCACGATGACCGCCTTGATGACGAGGTTGAACTCGGGCGGGAAGCCGGCGACCAGGATGCCGGTGTTGATCGCCTGGATGATCATCGCGCCGATCAGCGAGGCGATCAGCGAGAAATGTCCGCCGAGCAGCGACGTGCCGCCGACGACGACGGCGAGGATGGCGTCGAGTTCGAGGAACAGTCCGGCATTGTTGGCGTCCGCGCCGCGGATGTCGGCGGTGACGATGATGCCGGCCATCGCCGCGCAGAGCCCGGAGACCATGTAGACCGTGATGAGCAGCAGCCGCGCGTTGACGCCGGCCAGCATCGAGGCGCGGCGGTTGATGCCGACCGCCTCGATCAGCATGCCGAGCGCGGTGCGCCGCACGACAAGCGTCGCCAGGATGCCGGCGCAGAGCCAGATGACCACCGGCGTCGGCAGCCACAGCAGTTTGCCGGAGCCCAGCGAAGCGAAGCCGTCATGGCTGAAGGTGCGGATCATACCCTCGGTCACGAGTTGGGCTATGCCGCGACCGGCGACCATAAGGATCAGCGTCGCGACAATCGGCTGGATGCCGAGCACCGCGACAAGCAGCCCGTTCCAGAGGCCGCATAGCAGCCCGGCGCCCAGCGAGAGCGCCAGCGTCGCGGGCAGGCCGTAACCTTCAGAGATCAGGGTCGCGGCGATCGCGCCGCAGATCGCCATCACCGCGCCGACAGAGAGGTCGATGCCGCCGGTGGCGATGACCAGCGTCATGCCGATAGCGAGCAGCGCGACGGGCGCGCCGCGATTGAGGATGTCGACGGGGCTGCCGTAGAGCCGGCCATTGGCGATGGAGATGTCGAAAAAGCCGGGAAAGACGATACCGATCATCGCCACGACAACGGCGAGCGTGATCAGCTGCGGCGCGATCCTGCGCCCGAAGCGCGCGAGCGTTCCGTTCATGTGCTCGTCTCCGGGGCCGGCGACGGCTTGGCGATCGCCGCAACGATGCTGTCGGTGGTGATCTCCTCGCCGATCAGCTCGGCGACATGGACGCGGTCGCGCACCACGACGACCCGGTGGCTGTAGGTGACGAGCTCGTCGAGCTCGGAGGAGATGACGAGCAGCGACATGCCGGATGCGCAGAGTTCCTCGATCATGCGGATGATCTCGGCATGCGCGCCGACATCGATGCCGCGCGTCGGTTCGTCGAGGATCAGGAATTCCGGATTGGTGGCGAGCCAGCGGGCGAGCAGCGCCTTCTGCTGGTTGCCGCCGGAGAGCTGGCTGATTGGCTTCTCGGCGTCGGGCGTGCGGATGTCGAGGCGGCGGATGTAGTCGTCGGCCATCTCGCGCTGCCGCCGCAGCGGCACCGGGCGCATCCAGCCCTGCCGGGCCTGCAGCGCCAGCACGATGTTCTCGCGCACGCTCATGTCGCCGATGATGCCGCTGGTCTTGCGATCCTCCGGCGAGAAGCCGAAGCCAGCGGCAATCGCGTCGCGCGGCGAGGCGAGTTTCAGCGGCTTGCCGTCCTTGGTCACGGTGCCGCCGTCGCGCGGCGCGGCTGCGAACATCAGCTCGGCCGTCTCGGTGCGGCCCGAGCCGAGCAGGCCCGCCATGCCGACAACCTCGCCGCGGTGTATGGAGAGGTCGAAGGGCGCGATCACTCCGGCCCGGCCGGTGCCGGCGAAAGCGATGCGCGGCGCCTGCGCATAGTCGAAACCGCCTCGGCCCCGGTCGCGCGTCTCTTCAGAGAGCTCGCGTCCCAGCATCATGTTGATGAGCTGCGTCCGGTCGAGCGTCGCCGCCTCGCGCACGCCGACGAGCTTGCCGTTGCGCAAGACGGTGATGCGGTCGGAGATGTCGAAGACCTGGTCGAGGAAGTGCGAGATGAAGACGATGCCGAGCCCCTGCGTGCGCAGCGAGCGGACGACGTCGAACAGCATCCGCACTTCGTCGCGGTCGAGGCTGGCCGTCGGCTCATCGAGGATCAGCACCTTGCCGGAGAGCGATACAGCGCGTGCGATGGCGACGATCTGCTGGATGGCGACGGAATAGGTGTCGAGCGAGCGTGAGACGTCGATGGCGAGCCCGTAGCGCGACAGCATCTCGCGCGCTGCCCGGTTGGTCTCGCGGCGCGAGACGAGGCCGAAACTGCGCGGCTGTCGGCCGAGGAGCAGATTGTCGGCGACGGTGAGGTTGGGCAGGAGGTTGACCTCCTGGTAGACGGTGCCGATGCCGAGCCGCTGCGCCTCCTGCGTGTCGCGCGGATCGATCGAGGCGCCGTCAAGCAGGATGTCGCCGCCGTCGCGCCGGTAAGCGCCGGTCAGGCATTTGATGAGCGTCGACTTGCCCGCGCCGTTCTCGCCGAGCAGCGCGTGGACCTCGCCCGCCCGCAGCTCGAAATCGACGCCGTCAAGCGCCCGCGTGCCGGGAAATGTCTTGCTGAGGCCGACTGCGCGCAGCAGCGTCGGGTGGTCGGTCACTGGCGGTGCCTCACGCACACAAGAATGCCCTCCAAGCGTAACTCGCTGAAATGGGTGTGCAAACTACCCCCACCCCTACCCCTCCCCACAAGGGGGAGGGGACCGGCGGTGCCGCCTGCCAGTGATGTCATCGCTGAGCATCGACGGACCTGATTCCCCTCCCCCTTGTGGGGAGGGGTTAGGGGTGGGGGTATCTTTCGCTAAAGAGAAAAGCAGCCGGCGGGCAAGCCGCCGGCCAGGTGGCAGATCAGTAGCCGAGACCCTTGCGGGCTTCGTATTCCTTCGCCGGGTCGTCCTTCTGCGTATAGAGCTTGGACTCGGTCTGGATGAACTTCGGCGGCACGGTGCCGTTGTCCTTGAATGCCTTCAGCGCGTCGAAGGCGGGGCCGGCCATATTCGGCGTCAGCTCGACGGTGGCGTTCGCCTCGCCGGCGGCCATCGCCTGGAAGATGTCCGGAACCGCGTCGATCGAGACGACCTTGATGTCGGCCCCCGGCTTCAGGCCGGCTTCCTTGATCGCCTGGATGGCGCCGACGGCCATGTCGTCATTGTGGGCGTAAAGCGCGCAGATGTTCTTGCCGCCGTTCTCGGCCTTGAGGAAGCTCTCCATCACTTCCTTGCCCTTGGCGCGGGTGAAGTCGCCGGTCTGGCTGCGGATGATCTTGATATTTGCCGCACCGGCGATGCCCTGCTCGAAGCCCTTCTTGCGGTCGATGGCCGGCGACGAACCGGTCGTGCCCTGCAGCTCGACCACGTTGCACTCCTTGCCGGCCGCGTCGTCCACCAGCCACTTGCCGGCGACTTCGCCTTCGTGGACGAGATCGGACCCGACCGCGGTGAGGTAAAGGTCCTTGTCGGAATCGACCATGCGATCGAGCAGGACGACCGGGATCTCGGCTTCCTTGGCTTCCTTGAGGACGGCGTCCCAGCCCGTGGCGACGACCGGCGCGACCAGGATCGCATCGACACCCTGGGCGATGAAGCTGCGCAGCGCCTTGATCTGGTTCTCCTGCTTCTGCTGCGCATCGGAGAACTTGAGATCGATGCCGCGCTTCTCGGCTTCCTGCTTGGTGATCGTGGTTTCGGCAGCACGCCAGCCGGACTCGGATCCGATCTGCGAGAAGCCGATCGTCTGCGAGAGCGCAGCGGACGAAAGGATGGTCATGGACGCGAGCAGGCTCGCGCCAAGTAGGGTCTTGGCAAACATGGATTTCCTCCCATTACGAGGGCGCATCGGCGGCCCGCGCAGAGAAAAATCATATAATAATACTTTTGTAAACCGCGGGATTCGATATATGGCTGCATCAGCAAAACGGCCGAGACCGTTTCCAGGAGGATGCGTCGCATGTTGCTTTCGCAGATCGGCAACCCGGACGGGTCGATCACCGTCGTCGCCCGCGAGGACGGGCAGGCCTACGCGGTCAGGGGCGCGCGCAGCACCTACGATCTCGTGCTGGACTGCATTCGCTCCGGCAGCGCCGACCTCGCCGCTTATATCGCGACACTCGGGCGAGGCCCCTCGGTCGACCTCGTCGCCGCGCTGGAGGAGGGCAGGGTGCTGGCGCCCATCACTCATCCGGACCCGGCGCACCTGCACCTGACCGGCACTGGCCTGACGCATCTGGGCTCCGCCGCGACGCGCGATGCCATGCACCAGAAGGCGGGCGCGGCCGAGGAGACGCTCACCGATTCGATGAGGATGTTCCGGATGGGGCTCGAAGGCGGCAAGCCGGCGAACGGCTCGCCCGGCGTCCAGCCCGAATGGTTCTACAAGGGCAACGGCGCAAACCTCGCCGCCCCCGGCGCGCCGCTCACCTCGCCCTTCTTCGCCGAGGACGGCGGCGAGGAGCCCGAGATCGCTGGGATTTACGTCATCGGCGACGACGGCACGCCTTTCCGGGTCGGCTTCGCCATCTCGAACGAGTTCTCCGACCATGTGATGGAGCGGCGGAATTATCTCTATCTCGCCCACTCGAAACTCCGCCCGGCCTCGTTCGGTCCCGAAATCCGCATCGGTGCGCCGCCGGCCGACATTCGCGGGACCTCGCGGATCCGTCGCGGCGGCAAGGTGATCTTCGAGAAGCCATTCCTGTCGGGGGAGGAGAACATGTCGCATTCCTTCGCCAATCTCGAGCACCATCACTTCAAGTATGGGCTCTTCCGAGGACCCGGGGATATCCATGTCCACATGTTCGGCACCGCGACCCTGTCCTTCGCCGAAGGGGTGCGGACGGAGCCGGGCGACGAGTTCGAGATCGAGGCGGCCGGCTTCGGCCTGCCGTTGCGCAACCGCCTCGCCGTCGAGGCCGCGCCGGCCGCCCGGCGCATCGACGTGCGCGTGCTGTGAGAGGGTGAGATCATGACGTTCAAGAAGGCCGAATGGCCGCGCAAGCTGAGGTCGCAGCACTGGTACGGCGGCAATTCGCGCGACGCGATCTATCACCGCGGCTGGCTGAAGAACCAGGGCCACGCGCACGACCTGTTCGACGGGCGGCCGGTCATCGGTATCCTCAACACCTGGTCCGACCTGACGCCCTGCAACGGGCATCTGCGCGAGCTGGCCGAAAAGGTAAAGGCAGGCGTCTGGGAGGCCGGCGGCTTCCCGGTCGAGGTGCCGGTGTTCTCGGCCTCCGAAAACACCTTCCGGCCCACCGCGATGATGTTCCGCAATCTGGCCGCGATGGCTGTCGAGGAGGCGATGCGCGGCCAGCCGATCGACGGCGCGGTGCTGATGGTCGGCTGCGACAAGACCACGCCGTCGCTCTTGATGGCCGCCGCTTCGACCGACATCCCCTCGATCGTCGTCACCGGCGGGCCGATGCTCAACGGCTACTTCCGCGGCGAGCGCGTCGGCTCCGGGACGCATCTGTGGATCTTCTCGGAAGCCGTGAAGGCGGGCGAGATGACGCAGGAAGAGTTTCTCGAGGCCGAAGCCTCCATGAGCCGCTCGTCCGGCACCTGCAACACGATGGGCACCGCCTCCACCATGGCCTCGATGGCCGAGGCGCTGGGCATGGCGCTGTCCGGCAACGCCGCGATCCCCGCAGTCGACTCGCGCCGCCGGGTGATGGCGCAGATGTCGGGCCGGCGCATCGTCGACATGGTCAAGGACGATCTGAAACCATCCGATATCCTGACGAAGCAGGCCTTCGAGAACGCCATCCGCACCAATGCGGCGATCGGCGGCTCTACCAATGCTGTGATCCACCTGCTGGCGATCGCCGGCCGCGTCGGCGTCGACCTCACGCTCGACGACTGGGACCGGCTCGGCCGCGACGTGCCGACGATCGTGAACCTGATGCCGTCGGGCAAATACCTGATGGAGGAGTTCTTCTACGCCGGCGGACTGCCGGTCGTGCTGAAGCGCCTCGGCGAGGCGGGCGTCTTGCACAAGGAGGCGCTGACGGTCTCCGGCGCGGCGATCTGGGACGAGGTGAAGAACGTCGTCAACTGGAACGAGGACGTCATCCTGCCGGCCGAGAAGGCGCTGGCGCAGTCCGGCGGCATCGTCGTGCTCAAAGGCAACCTCGCGCCGAAGGGCGCTGTGCTGAAGCCGTCGGCGGCGACGCCGGACCTGATGGTCCACCGCGGCCGGGCGGTGGTGTTCGAAGACATCGACGACTACAAGGCCAGGATCGAGGACGAGGCGCTCGACATCGACGAGACCTGCGTGATGGTGCTGAAGAACTGCGGGCCGAAGGGCTATCCGGGCATGGCCGAGGTGGGCAACATGGGCCTGCCGCCGAAAGTGCTGAGGAAGGGCATCACCGACATGGTCCGCATTTCCGACGCCCGCATGTCGGGCACTGCCTACGGCACGGTCGTGCTGCACACCTCGCCCGAAGCCGCGGCCGGCGGGCCGCTGGCGGTGGTGCGCGACGGCGACATGATCTCGCTCGACGTGCCGAACCGCTCGCTGACCGTCGAGATATCGGACGAGGAGCTGGCGGCGCGGCTCGCGGCGTGGACGCCGTCGCATGAGATCCCGGCGTCCGGCTATGCCTGGCTGCACCAGACGCATGTCGAGGGCGCCGACACCGGCGCCGATCTCGATTTCCTCAAGGGCTGCCGCGGCCGCGAAGTCGGTAAGGATTCGCACTGATGGCCGCTCCGCAGAAAGTCGCCCTCGTCGGCGTCGGCAAGATCGCGCTCGACCAGCACGTGCCGGCGATCGGTGCGTCGCCCGACTGGGAGCTGGCTGCGACCTGCTCGCGCCACGGCTCGGTCGAGGGCGTTCCCGCCTTCACCGATTTCGCCACGCTGCTCGCCCGTCGGCCGGACATTCCGGTCGTCTCGCTCTGCCTGCCGCCGGTGCCGCGCTTCGACTATGCGGAGGCGGCGCTGAAGGCCGGCCGGCATGTCATGCTGGAGAAGCCGCCCGGCGCGACGCTGGCCGAGGTTCACGAGTTGCAGGCGATGGCCAAGGCGCGACAGCTCACGCTCTTCGCCACATGGCATTCGCGCATGGCGCACGCGGTGGCGCCGGCAAAGGCGTGGCTGGCCGGCAAGGTCGTGAACCGAGCGCACATCACCTGGCGCGAGGACGTGCGCAAATGGCATCCCGGCCAGGACTGGGTCTTCGAGCCGGGCGGCATGGGCGTGTTCGATCCGGGCATCAACGCCCTGTCGATCCTGACCGAGATCCTGCCGCGGTCGGTCCACCTGACCGGCGCCGAGCTGGAGTTCCCGGCCAACCGGCAGACGCCGATCGCAGCCAAGCTCAGCTTCACCGGCAATATCAGCGCCGACTTCGACTGGCGCCAGGAAGGCCCGCAGACCTGGGACATCGAGATCGACACCGACGCCGGGCCGATGGCGCTCAGGATGGGCGGCAACGTTCTGGAGATCGCGGGCAAGGCCGCGGCCGGCGAGAACACGATCACCGGCGAGTATCCCGCCCTCTATGCGCGGATGGCCGAACTTGTGCGCGAGGGCCGTTCCGACGTAGACCTCGCCCCGATGGTGCATGTCGCCGATGCGCTGACGCTCGGCCGGCGGATCGTCGTCGACGCTTTCGAATTCTGACCTGCAGAAGAAGGACCTGACCATGACCTGGACCCCGACGGGCAGACATCTCATTGCCGGCGAATGGGTGGAAGGCGCGAAGACCTTCGCTTCCGATCCCGCGCGGGGCGAACCGAACCATTTCGCAGTTGGCGGACCGGCCGAGATCGACCGGGCGGCGAAGGCCGCCGAAGAGGCGTTCTGGTCCTACGGCTATTCCTCGCGCGAAGATCGGGCCGCCTTCCTCGACGCCATCGCCGACGCGATCGAGGCGAGGGGAGCGGCGATCACCGCGATCGGTTCGGCCGAAACCGGCCTGCCCGAGGCGCGTCTGGAGGGCGAGCGGGGCAGGACGACCGGCCAGCTTCGGCTGTTCGCCAGCCATATCCGCGACGGCGCCTATCTCGACCGCCGCCACGACGCGGCACTGCCGGACCGCAAGCCGGCGCCGCGCCCGGATATCAAGCTCGTCGAACGCCCGATCGGCCCGGTCGGCGTCTTCGGCGCGTCGAACTTCCCGCTTGCCTTCTCGACCGCCGGCGGCGATACGGCCTCCGCGCTCGCGGCCGGCTGCCCGGTCGTGGTGAAAGCCCATTCCGGCCATCCCGGCACCGGCGAGATCGTCGCCGAGGCAATTCTCGAAGCCATTCTCAAGACCGGCCAGCATCCGGGCGTCTTCTCGCTGATCCAGTCGAACAACCGTGAGGCCGGCCAGGCGCTGGTCACCCATCCGCTGATCAAGGCCGTCGGCTTCACCGGATCGCTCGGCGGCGGGCGCGCCCTGTTCGACCTGGCGGCCGGACGGCCCGAGCCGATCCCCTTCTTCGGCGAACTGGGCTCGGTCAATCCGGTCTTCGTGCTGCCGGAAGCGGCAAAGGCGCGGGCTGCCGACATCGCCAAGGGCTGGGCGGCGTCGCTGACGCTGGGCGTCGGCCAGTTCTGCACCAATCCGGGCGTCATCGTCATCGCGGACGGCGCGCCTGCCGACACGTTCGAGGCGGAGGCCGCTGCGGCGCTCGGCGCGACCGGGGCGGCGACCATGCTGACCACCGGTATCGCCGAGGCGTTCGGGCGCGGCTCGGCGAAGATGGCGGCGGGCAACGAGGTGCGCACGGTGACGCGCGGCGCCTGCGCGGCGCGCCAGGCAGCGCCGGCGCTTTACGCCACGGACGGGGACACGTTCATCGCCAATCCGGAGCTGGGCGAAGAAGTGTTCGGCCCGCTCGGCATCATCGTCAGGGCGCGCGGAGCGGAGCAGATGCTCGATATCGCCAAAGGCCTGCACGGCCAGCTCACCGTGACGCTGCAGATGGATGCGGGCGACACCGCGCTCGGCCAGCGGCTGATGCCGGTGCTGGAGCGCAAGGCCGGCCGCATCCTCGCCAACGGTTTCCCGACCGGGGTCGAGGTGGTGGACTCGATGATGCATGGCGGACCCTATCCGGCGAGCACCTATGCGTCGGCAACCTCAGTCGGCACGCTCGCGATACGGCGTTTCCTCAGGCCGGTGGCGTTCCAGAACATGCCGGAGGCATTGCTGCCTCGGGATTTGCGGTAGGAGGTGGAGTAGGGCGCAGTCCTTCTCCCAGTGAACGGTGAGAAGGTGCCCGAAGGGCTCTCCGGCCGCGCGAAAGCGTCGACCGCGGCGGCTTTGCGCGGAAGCAGGATAGACGGGCGAAGCAGACAGTTTTCTGGGTATCCTAGGACGTGTCGCGGATCTCGACCGGCGGAAAGGCTGCGGGCCAGAGGGTCTGGACGACCGCCTCAAGGTCGAGGATTGAATTGCCGTCGTGGTCTCCGTCGGACGCCTGCTGCGCGTCCGCCTGGCGGCGCCGCTGGGCCCTCATGTCCAGCACGCTGCGCGCCAGCGCCCGCAGCGACGCGGCGAGCGCCATCGCATCTGCCGAGCGGGTGCCGTAGCGGACCGGCGGCAGGGCCGGCGACCAGAGGAGGCCGGCGGTGTTCCATTCCGACCCGGCGACGAACTCCCGCAGGATCGCGTCCGCCCGGCAGATGTACCAGAGGACCAGCCAGCGGACGAGGAACGAGCAGCCGGCGACGTCTTCGGCGAGATCGGCGAGCGACAGCAGCCTCGCGGCGATGCTGCCCAACACGTCCCTCCCTTCTTTCGCCTTCCAGGCCACCGCGGTCTCCTTTCAACTGCCGCTAGTGTCGTGCAAGTGCCGGAGGTGGTGGATGGAAAAGATGGGGTTGGGAACAGAAACAAGGAGTTGGCGGACAGAGTGGCGGAATCGATCCCCGGGGAGGGCAGCGATTCGCTCGCATGTCCACCGCCGGCCGTCATCCTGGAAAGCGATCCGGGATATGACGGCGCAGAGATTGAACTACCGGCCGATGAAGGAAGCTGACGAACGGCGGTGATCGCAGCGAGATGCCGCTTGGCGCAAGAGCAGGCTTTATGCTGCACGCGGATTGTCTTGACAATGTCCGGCATCATGGCAAGCTGCAAATAGGAGACGTTCCATGGCTACGCGCATCACCCGGACCGAAAAGCTCGATCTTCGCCTGACGGCGGAGGCAAAGCTCACCTTGACAGCCGCCGCGCGGGCTCAGCGCCGTTCGCTGAGCGAGTTCGTACTCGAAAGCGCGCTCAATAGGGCCGAGGAGGCCCTTGCCGACCGTCGCGTTTTCCAGCTCCCGCCGGAAAAATGGGAAGCCTTTGTTTCCGCCCTGGATGCTGCGCCGCGCGACATGCCACGCCTGCACAAGCTGCTGAACGAGCCGAGCGTCTTTTCGCACGACAGGCGCTCGTGACGGTCTTTCGAATTGAAAAGCTGCATCGCCGCCATGCCGTCGAGGCCTTCGATTGCGGCGAAGAGGCGCTGAACCGGTTTCTGGTCCGCTTCGCCCTTCCGAACCAGCTGGCAAACGCCTCTCAGACGTATGTTGGCCTTACTGACGATGATGCGATCGTTGGCTACTACACACTCGTCGTCGGCGAGGTTCGCCACGAGGAAGCTCCCGAGCGGTTGAGCAAGGGATTGGCCCGGCACCCGGTGCCGGTCATGGTTTTAGCCCGTCTCGGGGTCAGCCGGGAGTGGCAAGGCAGGAGGATCGGCGCCGGACTGTTGCGCGACGCTATCCTGCGCACGCTTCAGGCGGCCGACATCGCCGGCATCCGGGCACTTGTGATTCACGCCACGAACGAGACGGCGCGTTCGTTCTACGAGCGGTTCGACTTCCAGCCCTCTGCCACCGATCCGCTGCACCTGTTCGCACTCATCAAGGATTTGCGGAACCTCTAGACCTCACCCTTGGTGCAGCCGGCTTCTCCGGCTCCTCGTCGTCGATCAGGATGCGTTCGCCGGCGCCGTCGAGGTCTTCGTACTGGCCGCTGCGCAGCGCCCAGAGGAAGGCGACGAGGCTGATGCCGCCGAGGAACAGCGCGACCGGGATGAGATAGAGGAGCGTGCTCATGCCGGCCTCGTCGCGCGGACCACGGTTGGCGCCTGTGCGGCCTCTGCCTTCGCCTCGCGGGACGGCGACAGGCGCAGCGCATTGGCGATGACGATGATGGAGGAGCCGGACATGGCGATGGCGGCGATCAGCGGCGTGACGTAGCCGAGGATCGCCACCGGGACGGCGATGGCGTTGTAGACGATCGCGATGGCGATGTTCTCGCGGATGAGCCGGCCGGCGCGCACCGCGATGTCGCGGGCGAGCGGCACGGCCTCGAGGCTTTCGCGCAGGAAGACGAAATCGGCGGCGTTGCGGCCGATCTCGGCAGCACTTGCCGGCGCCATCGAGACATGCGCGGCACCCAGCGCCGGCGCGTCGTTCAGCCCGTCGCCGACCATCAGCACCCGATGGCCCGACAGCGACAATTCGGTGAGCCGCGCCACCTTGTCGGCGGGCAGCATGCCCGACCTGAACCGCTCGATATCGAGCGACGCGGCGACCCTCGCGCAGGCAGCCTGACTGTCGCCGGAGAGCATCTCCACCGGACCGATGACACGCTCTGCCTCGGCGACCGTGTCGCGGGCGCCGGCGCGCAGCCTATCCTCGAACTCGAACCGGGCGACCTCGACGCCGTCGCGGGCGAGAACGGTTCCGTCGCTTCTAGCCCCGGTCGCCCAAGCGGCGCGGCCGAGCCGCCAGACATGACCGCCGGCGCGGCCCTCGACGCCGTAGCCCGGCTGTTCGGTGACGTCGTCGAAACGGGTGGAATCGCCGCCGGTCTCAGCGGCGATCGCCAGCGACAGCGGATGGCGCGAATGCGCGGCGAGCGCTCCGGCAAGGCCAAGCACGGCCGGATCGATCCGCTCGGCGCCGACGAGGCGCGGACGGCCAAGCGTCAGCGTGCCGGTCTTGTCGAAGACGACGGCGTCGGCCTCGGCGAGGCGCTCCATGGCGGAGCCGTCCTTGACCATGACGCCCGCCTCGAACAGCCGCCGCGCGGCGACGACCTGGACGATCGGCACCGCGAGGCCGAGCGCGCAGGGGCAGGTGATGATGAGGACGGCAATGGCGATGGTAAGCGCCTGATGCCAATCGCCGCCCCAGGCCATCCAGCCGAGGAAGGTGGCGAAGGCGGTCAAGTGGACGACCGGCGCATAGAGCGCGGAGACGCGCTCGGCAATGCGGCGGTAGCGGGCGCGGCCGCCCTCGGCCGCCTCCAGCATGCGGATCATCTCGGCGAGGAAGGAGGAGGTGGTAGTCGACGTCGCCTCGAGCGTCAGCGGGCCGGTCAGGTTGAGCGTGCCGGCCTGGACCATGTCGCCCTTCGCGATCATGACCGGCGCGCTTTCGCCGGTGACCACCGACCGGTCGAGATCGGAGCGTCCGTCGAGGACGCGCCCGTCGACGGGGATGCGCTCGCCCGCCGCGATGAGGACGCGCATGCCGGGCTGGATATCCTCGACGGGGCGGTAGTCGCGCGCGCCGTCCGCCGACACGACCAGCGCGCCGCGCGGGGCGAGCCGGGCAAGGCCGATGACGGCCTCGCGCGCGCGGTCACGCATCATATGGTCGAGCGTGCGGCCGATCAAAAGGAAGAACAGAAGCGTCACCGAGGCGTCGAAATAGGCGTGGGAGCCGTGGTTGATCGTCTCGTAGAGGCTCATCGCATAGGCGAGCGTGACGCCGATGGCGATCGGCACGTCCATGTTCATGCGGCCGTGGCGAAGCGCGCTCCAGGCGGAGCGGTAGTAGATCCGGCCGGCGAAGAACAGCGCCGGCAGCGCGATCAGCGCCGAAACCCAGTGGAACAGGTCGCGCGTGGCGCCCTCGGCGCCGGACCAGACCGAGACGGAGAGAAGCATGATGTTGCCGGCGGCGAAGCCCGAGACGGCGACGGCCCGCAGCAGCTCCGACATCGTGCCGTCGCGTCCGGCGATCGCCTCGTCGAACAGGTTGGGCGCGTAGCCGAGCCGGGTCAGTGTTGAGGTGATGGGCGGCAGCTGGCCGTCGCGCCATTTCACCGAGACGCGCTTGGTGGACAGGTTGACGCGCGCGGCCTCGACGCCGGGAAGCTCGCAGAGCGCGTGCTCGACGGTCTGGATGCAGGCGGCGCAATGCACGGCGGGCAGCGCCAGCTCGACCTGGCGCTTGCCGTTGCCGAGGCTGCGGCTGGCGAGAAGCAGCTCCTCGTCCGAGGGAACCGCGGCCTCGGTCGCGTCGAACTCGGCGCCAGGAGCGCAGCAGCTCATTGGAACTCTCCGTCGCGGATGACAATGCGGCGCATGTCGCGCCAGGGATGCTCGCGCCCGATGTCGGCGGTGAGTTCCATGATCCACACGCCGTCGGTCAGATCCTCCGTGCCGCGCGCCGTGCCGTCGTGGCCGATCGTGAAGGCGACATGCGTATCCTCGCGCGTCGTGACGGGCCGGTGGAGCGTGGCCGACGCGGATGCGATCGGAACGCGCCGGCCGTCCTTGTCGGCGATCGCGTAGCTGATGGCGGCGCCGTCAATCCGCAAGGTCGGGACGTAGGCGAGCGCGGCCTGGGCGCGTTCCTCGGCGGCCTTCTCGTTGAACTGCTGGCTCGCCACGTAGCTGTTCTTGACCACGAGGCCGGTCCAGCTGGTGTTCGCGAACACCGCCATCGTCACATTGACCGCGATGATGACGCCGAAGAAGGCCAGCATGATCGCCAGCATGTGCCGGCCGGTGAACTCCCTCTCGGTGCGGCTCATTTGAATTCCTCCGGCGCTTCGAACTGGGCGTTGTAGCTGTCGGTCTCGAAGCTCGACTTGTCCTCGATGACGAAGCGGAACGGCTGCACCTTGTCCTCGATATGGTCAGCCGGCTGGCGGACATAGACCTTGAGCGTGGTGAGCTTGTCGGGCTCGACGCGGATCGCGAACGAACGGTCGGCGGGCTGGTCGATGCCGACCACGTTCATCTCCGCGCCCCGAAGTCCCTGCAGCGTCACGATGATCGTGCGCGGTTCGGGGATCTTGTTCAAGAGCTTGACGGTGTAGCCGTTGCGGATCGAGCCGTCCGACAGCGTCACGTAGAGCGGGTTGCGGTCGTGCAGCACGTTGACCTCGAGCCGGTCGCGGGTGAGCAGCGCATAGAGCAGCAGGAGGCCGACGAGCGACCAGGCGCCGAAATAGACGAGCGTGCGCGGCCGGAAGATCTTGCGCACGTGGAAATGCGCCAGCTTGTCGGTGAGCTTGCCCTGCGGGGTGCGCACCAGCGCCGGCGTGATGGGAGAGGTATTGCCCGCCGTGGCGATCGCCATGTTGGTATTGTAATCGGCGAGCGTCGCGTAGGAGATCAGCCCGCGCTCGCGCCCGAGCTTGTCCATCACCCCGTCGCAGGCGTCGATGCACAGCGCGCAGGTGATGCATTCGAGCTGCTGGCCGTCGCGGATGTCGATGCCCATCGGGCAGACCGCGACGCAGGCGTTGCAGTCGACGCAGTCGCCGACGCTCTGGCCCGCCGCGGCCGCCTTCTTGGCGTGGCGCGAGCGCGGCTCGCCGCGCCAGTCGTTGTAGGTGACGGTGAGCGAATGCTCGTCGAGCATCGCCGCCTGGATGCGCGGCCAGGGGCACATGTAGGTGCAGACCTGCTCGCGCATCAGGCCGCCGAACGTGTAGGTCGTGGCGGTGAGAACGGCGACGGTGATGTAGGCGATCGGCGCGGCGGTGCCGGTGAACAGGTCGACGAACAGCGTCGGCGCGTCGGCGAAGTAGAAGATCCAGGCGCCGCCGGTGGCGATCGCGATGGCGATCCAGATCGCGTGCTTGGCGACCCGCTTGACGATCTTCTCGGCGGTCCAGGGACCGGCGTCGAGCTTCATGCGCGCATTGCGGTCGCCCTCGATGCCGCGCTCGACGACGAGGAACAGGTCGACCCACACCGTCTGCGGGCAGGTGTAGCCGCACCAGGCGCGGCCGACCGCCGAGGTGATCAGGAACAGGCCGAAGCCCGCCATCACCAGGAGGCCGGCGACGATGTAGAACTCCTGCGGCCAGATCTCGATGAAGAAGAAGTAGAAGCGGCGATTCGCCATGTCGATCAGAACCGCCTGATCGGGCGCGAACGGCCCGCGATCCCAGCGGATCCAGGGCGTCAGGTAGTAGATGCCGAGCGTAATCAGCATCACGATCCACTTGAACCGGCGGAAGGCGCCGGACGCCCGCTTGGGGAAGATCTTCTTGCGGGCGGCGTAGAGCGGCTGGCGCACCTTGGCGGAGTTCACCGCGGAGGCTTCGAGGCGCTCGATCTCGGTGTCTGGATCGGGCTTGGAAATCACATTCATGGCGTTCACGCGAGTGAGGGCTAATCTGCCGGTTTCAGTCGCACGCACGCCGCCGCCCGGCCTTGATCCTGATCAAGAGGACAAGAGATTCCGCCCGGCTGAAAATGCCCGGGCGCGGACCCCTGAGCCGCAAAGCAAAAGGCCCGGCATCTGGTGCCGGGCCTCTGCGCTGTGCAGGTATCGGAAGGCAATCGCCCTCACAATGCCTTCCGTCGGCTATTCGCCGCCGCCCAGCGAATGCACGTAGACAGTGAGTTCCTTGACCGTGCTTTCGCCCAGTCTGCCGGCCCAGGCAGGCATGATGCCGTGCTTCGGCCCGCTGATCTGGGCGATGATCGCCGCCTCGCCGCTGCCGCGCAGCCAGATCGCATCGGTCAGGTTCGGTGCGCCGAAGTCGCGCAGTCCCTTGGCGTCCTCGCCGTGGCAGGCGGCGCAGTTCTCGGTGAACACCGCCTTGCCGGCCTCGACGAGCGAGGGGTTTTCCGGCGTTCCGCTGAGGCTGACGACATAGGCCGCGGTCTGGGCGATCTGGTCCTTGTCGAGCGTCTCGCCGAAGGGCGGCATCTCGGAGAACCGCGTCGCGTCGTCGGAAGCGAAGCGGATGCCGTGGCTGATCGTGGTCAGGATGTCCTCCGGCTTGCCGCCCCACAGCCAGTCGTCGTCGTTGAGGTTCGGATAGCCGGGCGAACCCGCCGCGCCGGAACCGTGGCACTGGACGCAGTTGACCTTGAAGGCCGCGGCACCGGCCGAGATGGCGAAGGTGCGCAGCTTCTCGTCGGCGAGGATCTCGTCGATCGGCTTGGCTGCAACCGCCGCGGCCATCTCGCCCTTGGCCGCGACGGCGGCGGCCAGTTCGGCCTTGACGTCGTTGCGGCTCGAGTAGCCGAGCACGCCCGTCGTCGCCGAGGACAGCATCGGCCAGGCCGGATAGAAGATCGTGTAGGCCAGCGCCCAGACGATCGTCGCGTAGAAGGTCCACACCCACCACCTGGGCAGCGGGTTGTTGAGCTCCTTGATGCCGTCCCACTCATGTCCGGTCGTTTCGATGCCGGAGAGTTCGTCGATGTGCTTCTCGCTCATGTCAGTCGTCCTTGAGAGGGATTTGCGCGGCCTCGTCGGCGGTCTTCCTGCTTCCGGGGCGGAAGGCGAAGACGACAACGCCGAGGAAGAAGACAGTCATGAGCGCCAGCGCCCAGCTGTCGGCGAATTCACGCATCGCGGTATAGGTATCCATCGTGGCCTCCTATCTCGCGCCGGCGGTGTCGTCGTAGGTCGAGAAGTCGACCAGCGTGCCGAGCATCTGCAGATACGCGACCAGCGCATCCATCTCGGTCACCGCGCCGGGGTTGCCGTCGAAATCGCCCACCTTCGCCTTGGGATACCGCTCCAGAAGCGCGGACGTGTCCGCGTTCGGATCGGACTGGGCGAGGAGGTCCGCCTGGGCGTTTTCGATCATGGCCTCGGTGTAGGGCACGCCGACGCGGGTGTTTGCCACCAGATGCGTCGCGATCTGCGCCGGTTCGATCGTCGCCGAGGACAGGAACGAATAGCTCGGCATGATCGATTCCGGCACCACGGAGCGCGGTTCGGTCAGGTGCTGGACGTGCCACTCGTTGGAGTAGCGGTCGCCGACACGGGCAAGGTCCGGGCCGGAGCGCTTGGAGCCCCACTGGAACGGATGGTCGTACATCGACTCCGCGGCAAGGCTGTAGTGGCCGTAGCGCTCGACCTCGTCGCGGAAGGGCCGGATCATCTGGCTGTGGCAGACGTAGCAGCCCTCGCGGACGTAGATGTTGCGTCCGGCCAGCTCCAGCGGCGAGTAGGGGCGCATCCCCTCCACCTTCTCGATGGTGTTCTCGAGGTAGAAGAGGGGTGCGATCTCGACGATGCCGCCGACGGTGACCACCGCCAGAGAAGCCACGAGCAGGAGCGTCGCGTTCTTCTCGAGGATGGCATGCTTATCAATCAGTGCCATGGTCGGCTCCTATTCGGCAGGCTGGAGGGCAGGCGAAGGTGAGCGACCGCCGATCGGCTCCTCCTCGCGCTGACGACCGAGGATGGTCATCGTGATGTTGAAGGCCATGATCAGGGCACCCACGAGGTACAACGCCCCGCCGGCTGCGCGCATCACGTAGTAGGGATGCATGGCCGCCACCGTTTCGGCGAACGAGTAGACCAGGAAGCCCTGCTCGTCGTATTCGCGCCACATCAGGCCCTGCATGATGCCGGACACCCACATCACCGACGCGTAGACGACGATGCCGAGGGTGGCGAGCCAGAAGTGCCACGTCACCAGGCGCAGCGAGTAGAGACGCTCGCGGCCCCACAGCTTGGGCACCATGTAGTAGAGCGCGGCGAACGAGATCATGCCGACCCAGCCGAGAGCGCCGGAGTGCACGTGGCCGATCGTCCAGTCGGTGTAGTGGCTGAGCGAGTTGACCGCCTTGATCGACATCATCGGGCCTTCGAAGGTCGACATGCCGTAGAAGGCGATGGCCATGACCATCATGCGGATGATCGGATCGGTGCGGATCTTGTCCCAGGCGCCCGAGAGCGTCATCAGGCCGTTGATCATGCCGCCCCATGAGGGCATCCACAGCATGATCGAGAACACCATGCCGAGCGTCTGCGCCCAGTCGGGCAGAGCCGTGTAGTGCAGGTGATGCGGGCCGGCCCAGATGTAGAGGAAGATCAGCGCCCAGAAGTGGATGATCGACA
>JAYSFJ010000005.1:0-117356 GCA_041913465.1 Mesorhizobium sp.
CTCAACCTCAGCCAAACCTAAACCGGACAGCAGTGGGACAAGCCCGAGGATCTACTTCCGCTCGCCATTATCTGACCGGGCAACCGCTACGCGCTGAAAAAGGAAGCCGTCCCCGGCACTTTCGCCCAATCCGCACCGGCGAGGCACCCTATTGCCTACTGCCTACTGCCCTACTGCCTACTCCCCTCCTCCCCCCCACGCACGCTCCCTTAACCCCTCATGCCGCATCCTGCGGCCTCGATGGAGGCGCGCATGGCGGCGAATCGCAAGCGGACGGGCGGCAGGTCGGGTCAGCGCAAGGGCGCGCGGCGCGGCGGCTTGGTCAGATCCCTCGGCCTGGTGGCGCTGGGCGCGGCGGCGGCGCTCGCCGCGGTCGCCTGGCTCGGCCTGCCCGATCTTGATGCACTGAAGCGGACGATCGCCCGGCTCGAGCCTCCGGCCCGCGTCGAGCAGACGGCGAAGTCCGAGCCGCGCTCCCGGGCGCCCGCGGCGCGCCCGCCCGACCGGTCGATCGAGACGTCCGCCCTGCCGGTCCCCCGCCCGCCCAAGCCCGTCCCCGAAGCGCGGCGCGAAACAAAGCCCCTGCCCGTCGTCGTCCGGCCGCCGACAGGCATCGCGCCCAAGGCCGATATCCCCGGCCGGCCCGACCGGACCACGCATCTTGCCGGCCTCTCCTTCCCGATGTGCGGAGAGGGCGGCGGGCGCAACTGCGTCGTCGACGGCGACACCTTCGTGCTGAACGGCAAGGCGGTCCGGGTCTCCGACATCGACACGCCGGAGGCCGGTAATCCGAAATGCCGGCGCGAGGCCGAGCTCGCGGCAAAAGCAACCCGCAGGCTGCGCGAACTGCTGAACGCCGGACCGCTCGACCTCGTCGCCCAGCCGCGCGACGAAGACATTTACGGCCGCAAGCTGCGCACCGTCATGCGCGACGGCCGTTCCATCGGCGACACGCTGATCGCCGAGGGGCTGGCCCGTCGCTGGACCAGTTCCAAGAAGAGCTGGTGCCTGTAGGGGCGAACCCCCTACTCCGCGGCCAGCTTGTCCTGCGTCTTCGTCTCGAAATCCGACGCGTCGTGCCGCTCGCGCAGCTGGCCGGCAAGGTCGCCCGTCACGCGATTGACCATGCGTCCGCGTACCACCGCCGGACGGGCAAGAATCTGGTCGGCCCAGCGGATGACGTTCTTGTATTCGTGCACCGACAGGAACTCGCCGGAATTGTAGTTCCAGCCCTTCACCAGCCCGCCATACCAGGGCCAGACCGCCATGTCGGCGATCGTGTAGTCCGCGCCGCCCAGGTATTCGCTCTCCGCCAGCCGCCGGTCGAGCACGTCGAGCTGGCGCTTCACCTCCATCGCGAAGCGGTTGATCGGGTATTCCCACTTCTCCGGCGCATAGGCGTAGAAATGGCCGAAGCCACCGCCGAGATAAGGCGCGGAGCCCATCTGCCAGAACAGCCAGGACATCGCTTCGGTCCGAGCCGGCTGCGTCGTCGGCAGGAATTCGCCGAATTTTTCCGCCAGGTAGAACAGGATCGAGCCCGATTCGAAGACGCGGACCGGCGTCGGCCCGGACCTGTCCATCAGCGCCGGGATCTTCGAGTTCGGATTGACTTCGACGAAGCCCGAACCGAACTGGTCGCCTTCGTTGATCCTGATCAGCCAGGCGTCGTATTCCGCGCCCGTGTGGCCCTTGGCCAGAAGCTCTTCCAGCATGATCGTCACCTTCACGCCGTTGGGCGTCGCCAGCGAATAGAGCTGCAGCGGGTGCTTTCCCACCGGCAGGTCCTTGTCATGCGTCGGCCCGGCGATCGGCCGGTTGATCGAGGCAAACTGGCCGCCGCTGGCCTTGTCCCAGGTCCAGACTTTCGGCGGGGTGTAGGGCGTATCAGACATGTTTGGCTCCTGGGAGGTAGAGAGGCGGGACGGACGAGCGGGGTTCGCTTTCCAAGAGATAGGCGGCGTCCAGCAACAGTGCCAGAGCGGGGCGATTGGTCCAGTCGTGGATCAGTCCATCTCCCAGAGGTCAGGATAAAGCCGGACGAAGCCGCTCGGCGCAAGTTCGAGCGTCGCCTGGTAGGAGAAGCCCCGATAGGCATAGCGGAACTCGTCAAGCCGCCGGTAGTACTGCGGCAGTTCCACCAGCCGTTCCGCCCCGACGTCGAACCATGCGACTCGTATATCGGCCTCCTGCCCGATCTCCAGCCGCACGCGGCGCAGTTGCTGCAGGTTCGTCGCCGGCGTGAAGCCGAGGTCGAGATCGAGAAGATGGCCGAGCCCCGGCTGCGCCACCCCGTCCAGCGTCCAGCCATCCCCTTCGCGAAGGATGTCGTGCTCGAATGCTTCTTCCCCGACGAAGCCGCGCACCAGTCCCCGCCGCGTCGACCAGTCGGGCGCCAGATCGAGCCGGTAGGACACACTGGCCGCACCATGCTCGTGCCGGAATACGGCCGCCCCTTCGAGCCGGTGTCCGTCCGCGACGGTCTCAATCCGCGCCGCGTCGTGACCGGCAACGTCGAGACGTCTCCAAAAGGCGGTTTCGATCATCGAGATTCCCTAGCGATGGACTGCCGAGCCTTTGCTTCAGGCGCGCGAGATCGCCTTGCGCATTATCAGCGTCGGCACGCCGCCGATGCCGCCGCAAGCGTCCCGCTCGTCGGTGACCATGAAGCCTTCGCGCTCGTAGAAACGGATCGCGCGGTCGTTGCCCTTGATCACTTCCAGCGAGATCGACCCCTCGCCGATATAATTGACGATGACGGCATGCAGCAGGCCCGCCGCGAGCCCGCTGCCCTGGTGGTCCGGCGCGACATGCAGCCGGTCGAGCCAGAGCACGCCCTTCGTCACCTTGGCATAGGCATAGCCGACGATCCGGCCGGTTGGCTCCTCGCCGACGAAGCTCTCCGAGTGCATCCGCTTCATGTCGGCCGCTATCATCTCCGGCTGGTGCTTCTTCGCCGATTCCTCCCCGGCCTTCGCCTCGCCCATCAGCGGCCCATAGGTCGAGACCCAGGATGCATGAATGAGAGCGGCAACCTGCTCCACGTCGTCTGCGGTCATGTGGCGAATGCGTGCAGTCGGGGCGTGGTCTGGCAAGGCGGTCTCCTCCGGCGGTTGCGACGGGCAGTCTAGGCCGTCACAGTCGGCAAGTCATACCAGCGATTTGTCGAAGGTGACGAGAGTGGCCTTGAGCGCTTCTTCGTGCCGCCGTCCTTTTGGCTCGTATCCTTCGCTCGACAGGAAGCCGACGGCCCGCAGGTTCCGCTCGTCGACCTCCGCCCGGATGCGTTCCGATTCGAAGAAGGACTCCTCGAGTTCCTGCAGCAGCATGCCGCCGACGCCGCGGCCCTGAAGCTCGGGCCGGACAAACAGCGCGAGGAGATCGACGACCCGCGCGTCCTCGCCGGCGGCGGCCGCGAAGGTCACGCCGGCGATGGCCTTGCCATCGTCCGCCACCAGGAACTCCGAAAGCGGCCGGTGCATCGCGGTCTTCAGAGCCACGACGGAATAGAGCATCGAGGTAATGCGATCGACCATTCCGGCGCCGTAGAGCGCGTCGTTCGTCGCGTGCAACGTCTCGCCGATCAGCCGGCTGGCGGCCGGCAGGTCGCGCTCGCTGGCTGTGCGGACGAACATCGACCTATTCGATGCCGAGCTTGGCTTTGACGAGGTCGTTCACCGCCTGCGGATTGGCCTTGCCTCCGGTCGCCTTCATCACCTGACCGACGAACCAGCCGGCGAGCGTCCGCTTAGCCAGCGCCTGTGCGACCTTGTCCGGATTGGCGGCGATGATCTCGTCCACGGCCTTCTCGATCGCACCCGTATCGGTGACCTGCTTCATGCCGCGGGCCTCGACGATCTGCTTCGGATCACCGCCCTCGCTCCAGACGATCTCGAACAGGTCCTTGGCGATCTTGCCGGAAATCGTGCTTTCCTTGATCAGGTCGATGATCGCGCCCAGCTGGGCAGGGGAAACCGGAGATTCTTCAATGCCTTTGCCTGCCTTGTTCAACAGGCCGAGCAGGTCGTTGATCACCCAGTTGGCGGCAGTCTTGCCGTCGCGCCCCGCTGCTACCTGCTCGAAATAATCGGCGATCGCCTTTTCCGACACGAGGATCGAGGCGTCGTAGACCGACAGGCCGAGCTTGTTCACCAGCCGGTCGCGCTTGGCGTCCGGCAGTTCCGGCAGATCGGCCGCCAGCGCGTCGACATAGGCCTGATCGAACTCCAGCGGCAGCAGGTCCGGGTCGGGGAAGTAGCGATAGTCATGCGCTTCTTCCTTCGAGCGCATCGAGCGGGTTTCGCCCTTGCCCGGGTCGAACAGGCGCGTCTCCTGGTCGATCGAGCCGCCGTCCTCCAGGATGGCGATCTGGCGGCGCGCCTCGTAGTCGATCGCCTGGCCGATGAAGCGGATCGAGTTGACGTTCTTGATCTCGCAGCGCGTGCCGAATTCGCCGCCCGGCTTGCGCACGGACACGTTCACGTCGGCGCGCAGCGACCCCTCGTCCATGTTGCCGTCGCAGGTGCCGAGATAGCGCAGGATGGTCCTGAGCTTGGTGACATAGGCCTTCGCCTCGTCGGCCGAGCGCATGTCGGGCTTGGAGACGATCTCCATCAGCGCGACGCCCGAGCGGTTGAGGTCGACATAGGACATGGTCGGATGCTGATCGTGCATCGACTTGCCGGCATCCTGCTCCAGGTGAAGGCGCTCGATGCCGACCTCGATCTCCTCGAACTTGCCCTCGCGGTCTGGCCCGACCGAGATCATGATCTTGCCCTCGCCGACGATCGGCTGCTTGTACTGCGAGATCTGGTAACCCTGCGGCAGGTCCGGATAGAAGTAGTTCTTGCGGTCGAACACCGACTTCAGGTTGATCTGCGCTTTCAGGCCGAGGCCCGAGCGGATCGCCTGCCTGACGCATTCCTCGTTGATGACGGGCAGCATGCCGGGCATCGCCGCGTCGACCAGGCTGACATTGGCATTGGGTGCCGCGCCGAACGTCGTCGAGGCGCCTGAGAACAGCTTGGACTGCGACGTGACCTGGGCATGCACTTCGAGGCCGATGATCACCTCCCAGTCGCCGGTGGCGCCCGGGATGAACCGTCTGGCTTCGGGAATGCGGGTATCGATGATGGACATTGCGTCGTGCGATCCGGATGGCAGAAGACCGCTTCCTAGACCGGGAATGGCGCGGATGGAAGCCTCTACGACGTCGGGCGGAACATGACGTCGAGCGGGTCGAATTTCAGTCCGACCTCGCGCCCGTTGACGAAGACGAGATCGCTGAGCTTCTGGAAGCGTTGCCCGGTCGAGATCACCGTGAACGGGTCGCGCTTGCCGGCCAGCCAGACGCCGAGCTTGGCCATATCGTCGCTTTCCTCGCAGAAATTGACCAGCCGCCGGAACAGCTTGGGCAGGATCACCGCCTCTTCCAGGATGGTGCGCGGCCCCCAGAACTGGAAGCCGAGGCTGCGGTCAAAGGCCCATATGCCGCGCCGGTCCTCGATCGCCGCGGCGGCCGCCCGCGAGATCGCGGCCAGCCCCGTCTCGTTGGTGGTGGTGTAGAACGTCGGATAGGCGAGCCCCTCGGCGGCGAGCTTGTAGTTGATCGTCAGTTCGACCATCGCGTCGGTCAGCGCCGGCAGCTCGGCCCCGTCGGCGAGCCCGTGGTCGCCCAGCAGCGCATAGGCGATCGGCCGGTCGTAACCATCGACATCCGCCGCGATGATTGCGCCTTCGACCGCATCGCCGGCCGTGACGATCTTGGTGAAGTTCAGGTTGTAGGTGAGCACCGGAATGCCGAAGGCCCTGAGCAGCGCGTCGGTCGCCGACTTGGCGATCGCGAGCGGCTGGGCGAAGCCCTCGTAGTGCGTCTCGAGCGAGTCGATCCCTTCGATGCGCAGCTGTATCGGGCGGTTCTTCTCCGGCGTCGGCTTGCGGAAGCCCCGGCTCCAGTTGAAGAAATCCCAGTTCGCCGTGTTGTTTGCCTGGAAGGCGATCGAATCGCCATCAGGCGCGCGGTTCTTGACGTGGTATGTCCCCTTGATCAGCTTGCTCGGCATCGGTCTCTCCCCGCCCGCGTCCAGGCGCGCGAGCCTCCGCGAGGCTGAACCCGCACCATGACAGGGAGACTACACCTCAGCGTCGACGCGCCGTCTGTCGGAGATTTCACTCTCGCGCGAATTTTGCGCGGGGCCGCCGCGGCGGTCAGACCGTCGCGATATACTGCTTGATCTCCTCGGCTTCCTTTTCGATGTCCTGGATGCGCCGCTTGACCACGTCGCCTATCGAGATGATGCCGGCCAGCACGCCGTTCTTCTCCACGGGCAGATGGCGGAACCGGCCGCGGGTCATGGTTTCCATCACCTCGTTGACCGTCGCGGATTCGCTGCAGGTCTTCACCTTGGCCGTCATGGCGACCGAAACCGGCATCTTCAATGCGGCTGCACCCTCCGCGGCAAACACGCGAACGATGTCGCGCTCAGAGAGAATGCCTTCGATCTTGCCGTTGCCGGACGTGACGACGAGGGCGCCGATCTTGTGCTGCGCCAGCGTTTTCACCGCGCCTTCGATCGTCTCGCCCGACCTGAGCGTCATCACGTCGCGACCTTTTTCCGCGAGAATAGCTTTCACCGTCATCACAGTCCTCCTGTCAACGACGGCCGGCGCCACGTCACCCGAACTTATGAACGGCGCTGGCCGGATGAGGAATGGTGCGCCCGGATTCGGGTCATTGCAAGACCGGCGAGCGATCCCCGCGGGGCGGCGTCCTGTCGAACAGACCGATGCCGAACAACCCGGTGAGCATGCCGCCGATATGCGCCTCCCAGGCGATCGCCCCCTCGCTGCCGGACAGATCGAGCCCGGCACCTGTGGCAAAATTGATTGCCAGCCAGACGGTCAGGAAGATGACGGCCTGCCGCGATCGGAAGGTTTCGATCAGGCTGAGCCTGCGCCCGGCGAAGACGGGCATGCGTTGCGACCGGTCGACCTGGAACCCGAACCGCGCCGCGGCCCCCATCATCCCGGAAATCGCCCCTGACGCACCGATCACCGGCACCATGTCGTCCGGCCGTACCGCGAAATGAAGCAGCAGCGACCCTGCCGTCGCGAAACACCAGAACAGCACGAATCGCACGACACCAATCCGGGTCGCCAGCGGCGACGCGAATGCCGCCAACCAGACCATGTTGAGCACGAGGTGCATCCACCCCGCGTGTAGCAGCGACGAGGTGAACGGGCTGGTGAAGGCATAGATGTCGAGATCGTATCCGCCCGTATAGCGTATCGGAAAGAACGCGGCCTTGAGGATCAGTTCGTAGTCCTGCTGCGGCGACAGCAGATAGAGCCGGACCAGATGGATGGCGACGCAGGCAGCGATGAACGCGATGACGATCGCCGGCAGATTGAAAATCGGCTCGCGACCGGCAACGTCCGGCGCCGGCTCGCGTCTTTCGTTCGGGAGTTCCAGGTCTTCGGGGCGGGTCATCTGGTGAGTCGTCTCGATGGGGCGACTCATATAGCAATGCATTCGCGGATTGCCGCGGATGGTTAAGAAAAAAGCCGTCCGAGGTTGCCCTCGGACGGCTTGGTCGAGCCCCCAGCCCACCCAAACGTTTGCGGCCATCGCCGCGAAAAGCGCTGTGAAGACAATGTCTTCGTGAAGTGGCTCCTGTTTCGCACCTTTCCCCTTGCTTGGCAATGCTAACCGAAAATTAACCTTAACGGCCCGGCCCTGTTAACAATCTTTGCCCCGTGCTGGCACGCAACCTGCAACGTCCTGCATGAAGACCACCGGTGGGCGCGGCGCTGTTCCCCGATGGCACATACAGGAACAGTCCGAGCGGAGCAGGCAGATGAAACTCAAGGGATCGATCGAGTTGTTCCAGTATTGGGACAGGCTCCGCAGCGGCCGCCCTGCACCGAAGCGGACCGAGATCGAGCCGGCCGACATCAAGTCGCTGCTTGCCGACACCTTCATCCTCGAAAAGGACGCGCGCGGCGAAGCCGTCTTCAGGCTCGCGGGCACGCGGCTGTGCGCCACGTTCGGCCGCGAGCTGAAAGGCTTCACGTTCTCGTCGCTCTGGCTGCAGAAGGACGAGCGCGTCGTCGCCCGTCTCGCGCATGGCGCATTTCTCGCGAAGTCCGTGGTGGTGATCAACTTCGACGGCGTCAGCCGCAACGGCCGCGTCAACGCCTTCGAACTGCTGCTGCTGCCGCTTGACGGCGGGGTCGATCATCCGCGCTCGCTCGGCGCGATCACACCGGCCGAGCGGCCGTACTGGCTGGGCGCCGATCCCGTCGTCGAGTGCCGGATCACGTCGTTGCGCGTGGTCGATCCGGAACGTGAACCGCTTTTCCTGGCCAACCGGCCAGCGGTTCCGGTTCCCTCGCTCTCCCCATCCCTCGACGCCGCCGATACCGCCATCCGGACCGGCTCAGGTGGCCGCAGGATCCGCCATCTCCTTGTGCTCGACGGCGGCCGCGAAAACCACTGAATCGGCTTCATTTGATGTTGTCTTGAAGGCGCAGACTTACCCGGCATTAACCTATTTCGACCTAAAGTCTTGGCAGAAAGTGTGCGAAGGCGCACCGTTTCCCAGCGTGGTCGAGGCCAGTGACAGCAATGACGTCAGCCGCCATGGACTTCTCCCCTTCGAGGGCCGAGCGGCGCAATTTCCAGCGCGTGCGCGTCAAGATCTACGGCCGCTTCATGCTGGAGGACCGCTCGGAATATCCCTGTCAGGTTCTCGACATGTCGCCCGGCAACGTGTTGCTGCGTGCCGATCGGGTCGGGCAGCCGGGCGAAAAGGTCATCGCCTATATCGATCACATCGGCCGCATCGAAGGTGTAGTGACCCGCACCCAGGCCGACGGCTTCGCGATGACCATCGTCGCGTCGGACCGCAAGAAGGACAAGCTCGCCGCCCAGCTCACCTGGCTCGCGAACAAGCATGAACTCGACCTGCCCGAGGATCGCCGTCACGAGCGCATCGCGCCGCGCAACCCGATCAGCGTCCTGCAGCTTGCCGACGGCCGCCAGTACCAGTGCCGCATCATCGACCTGTCGCTCTCCGGCGCGGCGATCGAGATCGACGTCAGGCCGGCACTCGGCACGCAGGTTACGCTCGGCACCATGCGCGGACAGGTGGTCCGCCATTTCGAGGACGGTGTCGCAATCGAGTTTGCCGTGGTGCAGAGGCCGGAATCGCTCGAGGCCGAATTCAGCGCCGGCCGCTCGCTCTAAACGAACGCCTCATACACCATATATCGACAGGCCGGGTTCACCCGGCCTTTTTCGTTGTCACGAACGCCACCGGCGTGAGCCAAGGTCCGTCGGCAAATCGCCATCGCAATCCTTGCCCAACGGCTGTCCGCAGCCGATGGTGATCCATTCCCTGCGCCGATTGTTAGGATTTTAGCCAAATTCTATTCTTATTTTATATTTGTTCTACTCTATTTAAGCTCAATCTATACTTCGCTCTTTTGCGCCGAATAAATCCGGCCGTGTCATTGTCTCCTGGAACGGGGAGACGGGGACATGGGGACGATGAAGACTTTCCTGTTGCTGGCCGCAGCATCGGCAACCGCGATCGGGTTGGGGAACCCGGCGGCGGCGGCGTCGAGTTTCATGCCGGGGGGCGAGCGGACGACGCAGCCGATCGGACACTACGAACTCTGCCTGCGCATCCCACGGGAATGCGCCCAGAAGACGTCAAAGGCTGTGCCGGTCGAGCTGACCCGCAAGCTCTGGGGCCAGATGATCGACATCAACAATGCCGTCAACACGATGGTGGCGCCGCGCACCGACATGGAGATGTGGGGCCAGGAAGAATACTGGTCCTATCCCGACGGTGAAGGCGACTGCGAGGACTATGTGCTCGAAAAACGGCGCCAGTTGGCGGCGCTCGGCATTCCGGCGGGCAATCTCCTCATCACGGTCGTGCGCCAGCCGAACGGCGACGGACATGCCGTGCTCACCGTCCGCACCAGTCTGGGCGACTTCGTTCTCGACAATCTCGAGCCGAAGATCCTCGCCTGGACCGATACCGACTACACCTACCTGAAGCGCCAGTCCGAACGGAACGCCGGTGTCTGGGTGGCTGTCAACGACAGTCGCGCCGTCGCCGTCGGCAGCGTCAAGTAGGAGGAGACAACCCGGTCGAGTCCCCCACCCTCCCCGTCCCCAACGACCGGGTTTAGGAGCCGGCCCATGTCCCCGGGCCGGCTCCGCCTTTTTTGGCGGCAGCAAAAGGCATAGCGCCTGATTGTGGAATGGTCCGGCCTAGTCGACCTTCTTCAGGCCTTTGCGGAAGCGCTTGCCGTTGTCGACATAGTGCTGTGCCGACACTTTCAGCCGGCCGGCGGCCGCATCGTCGAGGGTGCGCACGGCCTTGGCGGGCGAGCCGACGATCAGCGAGTTGTCCGGGAATTCTTTGCCTTCCGTCACCAGCGCGCCGGCCCCTACCAGGCAGTTCTTTCCGATCCTCGCACCGTTGAGGATGATCGCTCCCATGCCCACCAGCGAATTGTCGCCGATTGTACAGCCGTGCAGCATGGCGCGGTGGCCGATCGTGCAGCCCTCCCCGATCGTCAGCGCGTAGCCCGGATCGGTGTGCATGACCGTATGTTCCTGCACATTGGAGCGCGCGCCGATGGTGATCTTCTCGTTGTCGCCGCGGATAGCCGTTCCGAACCAGATCGAGACGTCCCGCCCGATGGCGATATTGCCGATCAGGGTCGCGTCGGGGGCGATGAAATTGCTGTCGCGGTCCTCGAATTCCGGGCTCTTGCCGTCGATCGAATAGATTGGCATGGGGGGGTCCTCTCCTCGCTGTATCAGAGGCCCCTAGCCGCCTGACGCAAGGATCGCAAGCTCAGTCACGACGATGCCGGAGGCAAGCGTCCATCCGAGAGCGGTTGCGACACAGACGGCGAATGTAGGAACACCGATGCGGCGGTCCGCGCGCGCCGCGAGCGCGTCGTTCACCAGCATGAAGGGTCCCGCCGCAAGACTCGCGGCAAGCGACAGCACGATGCGCCGGCGGTCGATGAAGGGCGGCGCCAGACGCAATCGCGCACCGGCCGCGATCTCCATGACCGATCCGGCGAAACCGGCGATCGTCAGCCCGACGGCAAGGGCGAAAGCAAGCGCCCAAAGCATGTCCATGTTCACCTCCCGTTTACCATGTTGGTTCAGCTTGGCCGCAAGGCGCGGTGCAATCGCCGTGCCGCTCGACCTGTGCCGGCAAGGCACATCGCGGTGCGGGAGATGGATCAGTGATGGAGACGGCGGCGGCAGACCCGGTATCGCGGCCCCTGCTCGACCAGCGCTTCGTCTGGCGTGTCTTCTATGCCTTTGCCGCTCTGGCGCTCCTGTCCGCGGCGATCAGCGTCGCTGGCCGGTATGCCGGCCGCACCATCGCCATGGCCGGCCACACGGACGACACGACGATCGCCGAGGTGGTGATCGGCAACAATGTCGTTGTCGCGCCGAAGAACATGATCCGTTTCGAAGCGGCCCGGCGAAGCGGCGTTTCGGCGCGGCTCGACCTCTATATGCGCTGGCCGCAGCTCGACGGCTATTCGGACGCCGCGCGCCGCGATTTCAACCATGCCGGCGGAGAGCCCAACATCGTCTTCGTCTCGCTCTCGCAGCGTATGATGTCGCGCGGCATGAGCGGGCGCTTCGAACCGATCTATTCGCAATTGACGCAGCCGACCGGAACGACCCTTCCCGGCGGCCTGGCAGTCCGCGGTTTCATCGAGAAGTCGGGCTACATGAACGAGGTCCTGGTGGTCGCCGAACGTCCCGGCGAAGACCCCTATGTCGCGCGCTGCCTCGACGAATCCGCCGCCGCCGGATCGCTGGCGCCATGCGAGCGCGACGTCCAGATCGGCGACGATCTCAGCCTCATCTACCGCTTCCCGCGCGAACTGCTACCGGACTGGAAGACACTCGACGCAGCGGTGGTCGGCAAGATCAATTCGATGCTGAAGACCGTGAACTGATCTCGCCGGTGTGACGCCGTCCGCGCTCGGCTAGGTGTTGACGCCGAGCTCCGCCAGGCGCTCGACGCAGGACTCTTCGGCCTGGTCGAGTTCGGCAAGCGTCTCCTCGAGATCGCGCCGTTTCTGGCGCAGGTCGCTGCGCTTCTCCTCGATGCGCTTGATCAGGAGCTTCAGCTGTCCCGCCTCGCCGGGCGGTTCGTCGTACATCTTGATGATCTCGCGGATCTCGTTGATCGAGAAGCCGAGGCGCTTGCCGCGCATGATCTGCTTGACCAGATGCCGGTCGGACGGGCGGAACAGGCGCGTGCGCCCGCGCCGCAGCGGCTGGATCAGGCCTTCGTCCTCGTAGAACCGCAACGTGCGCGTCGAAATGTCGAACTCACGCGTCAGCTCGGTGATCGTGTAGTATTCACGCGCCATCTATTCGGCCAAACTCCGGATTCCATTCCGCAAAAAGCTTGGCACGGCATTTACGTAAAAGTCAATCGCGTGCGCGATCCTATGCGATCCCGAACCACCAGGCCGCTAGGCCGAGGAATGCGAAGAAGCCGACGACGTCCGTTACGGCCGTCACGAACACGGCCGATGCAACTGCCGGATCGGCGCCGACGCGGTCGAGCAGGAGCGGGATGAGGATTCCGGCAAGAGCAGCGACGAACAGGTTGATGATCATGGCGGCGGCGATGATGAAGCCAATATGGGGCTCGAACCAAAGTCCCGCGACAGTGCCGACAAGTATCGCGAAGACGACCCCGTTGATGAGCCCGACGCCCATCTCGCGTCGGATGATGCGCCCAGCGTTGTAGATGTCGATGTCCTTCGTCGCGAGCGCTCGAACCGTCACCGTCATCGTCTGCGAGCCGGCATTGCCGCCCATTCCGGCGACGATCGGCATTAGGATCGCGAGAGCGACGACCTGTTCGATCGTCGCGTCGAACAGACCGATCACCGTCGCGGCAAGGAATGCCGTCAGGAGGTTCACCAGCAGCCAGGGGACACGCGACCTGGAAGTTGCGAACACCGTGTCCGAGAGTTCCTCGTCGCCGACGCCGCCGAGGCGCATGATGTCCTCTTCGGCTTCCTGCTGGATGACATCGACGACGTCGTCGATGGTCAGAACACCGACGAGCCGTTCGTTCTCGTCGACGACGGCGGCCGAGAGAAGGTCGTATTGCTCGAACTCCTGCGCCGCCTCTTCCTGGTCCATCGTCGCCGGGATCGCGTGGCGCGTCTCGTGCATGATGTCCTCGATCTTCTCCGCGCGCTTGGTGCGCAGGATCATGTCGAGGTCGAGCGCGCCGAGCAGGCGGAACGTGGGATCGATGACGAAGACCTGCGCAAACCGGTCGGGCAGGTTCTGGTCCTCGCGCAGATAGTCGATCGTCTGGCCGACGGTCCAGAACGGAGGCACGGCGACGAACTCCGTCTGCATGCGCCGGCCGGCGGTCTCTTCGGGATAGTCGAGAGCCCGGCGCAGCCTGATCCGCTCGGTGAACGGCAGCTGGGAGAGGATCTCCTCCTGGTCGTCCTCGTCCAGATCTTCCAGGATGTAGACCGCGTCGTCGGAATCGAGTTCCTGGACGGCCTGCGCGATCTGCTCGTTGGGAAGCTGGTCAACGATCTCCTGGCGGATCGAATCGTCGACTTCCGTCAGCGCGGCGAAGTCGAAATCCTCGCCGAGCAGGCTGACCAGCGCGCGGCGCTGGTCCGGCAAAAGCGCTTCCAGCAGATCGCCGAGTTCTGACTGGTGAAGGTCGGCGAGATCCTGCTTCAGGACCAGCACGTCGCGGTCGGCGATCGCCGCGCCGATATGAGCCAGGTACGACGCACGGATCGCGCCGCCCTCGCCGTAAATATCGGCGCCGCCCTGGTAGTCGTGGGGAGCGGGAGCGCGTTCGCTGGGCTCTTCCAAAGGCGCCTCCCTGTCTACGGCTGCATCGCCCCACCCTTACCGTCGCCGCATGCGAAACATCAATCGAATTGCGACGCCCGCAGGCAGATACGCGTTACGGGAGCTACTGGTATGTCACATGGACCGGCAGCCCTGTTCTCTGCTAGTCGATAACGCCTGCTGCACGACCGCGGCTCGACGCGTTTGCCAGGCGGGCGCCGGCCGGATGTCGTGACAGTCGGTCGGCGCGGAAGAACGGGCTGGTGAAACGTCGATGGCCGTGACGCTGAGAAGATACACCCTGCCCCTGGCGCTGCTTGTCCTGGCAGCAGTGCTGATCGCCGGCTTCGCATTCATGCGATTGAAGCCGATCGACGTCACCGTGGTCGGACCGGAAAAGGACGTTGCCGTCGAAGTCTTCGGACTCGGCACAGTGGAGGCCCGCACCATCTCGCAACTGGGCTTCGAAGTGTCCGGCACCCTGGCGACGCTCCAGGCCGACTTCGGCGACAAGGTCGTCAAAGGCCAGGTCCTTGCTGAACTCCAAAGCAGCGAACAGAGCGCACGGGTGACGTCCATGAAGGCCGCGGCGGCCCAGGCGCGCGCAACTGCCGCGCAGGCCCGCGCAACGGTCGGCCGCAGCCAGGTCGCGATGCGCCAGAAGCAGGCGATCAGCGAAAGGCGCGACGAACTGGCCCGCCGCGGCACTGCTTCCAGCGAGGCGACCGAAGAGGCCCGCGCGGCCTTCGAGATCGCTCTGGCCGACGTTGCGCTCGCCGAAAGCGCGGTGGAAGTCGCGGACGAGAACGTCCGGCAGGCGGAAGCCTTGCTCGCCGTCGAAGAGGCGCGACTGGCGAAACACACGCTCGCCGCTCCGTTCGACGGACTGATCGTGGCGCGCCAGGGCGAACTGGGCTCGATCCTCAACCCCGGCGAGACGCTCTTCACCATTGCCGATCCGGCGAGCATCTGGGTGCTCGCCTATGTCGACGAAGCGAAGTCGGGCCGCATCGAAATCGGCCAGCCCGCACGCGTGACGCTGCGATCGCAGCCGGGTCTCGTCCACGCAGCGCGCGTCGCCCGCATCGACATCGAAAGCGACCGGGTCAACGAAGAGCGCCGGGTCTACGTGAAATGCGAGGAATGCCCCGGCACGTTCCATCTGGGCGAACAGGCGGAGGTCGTCATCACGGTCGCAACGCTTGCCGACGCGCTCCTGGTCCCCCTCTCGGCGATCACCGACCTGACGCATGACCGCGGCCAGGTGTGGACTCTGCAGGACGGCAGGCTGGCCGAGGCGACGCTGCGGTTCGGCCTGAGGACCCTCGACGGCCGTGTCGAAGTGGTCGACGGCCTTCCGGAGGGCGCGCAGATCGTGAGCGCCCCGACGACTGGCCTTGCAGAGGGACGTACGGCACGGGTCGCGGGCAAATGAATCTCGCCTTCCGCGACATCCGCCACAAGCTCGGTCGCTTCATCCTCACCTGCCTTGGTCTGAGCCTTCTCCTGGGTGTGGTCGTCACAATGGCCGGCATCTATCGCGGCCAGACGGCCGATGCGCTGGCACTGTTGAACGCAACCGACGCGGACGTCTGGATCGTCGAATCCGGTTCGCAAGGGCCGTTCGCCGAGGCATCCCGCGTGCCCGGTGACACGCGCGAGCTGGTGGCGCGCATCTACGGCGTCGAGGAAGCCGGATCGCTGACCCTGCAGACCGTCCAGCTCCTGCATAACGGCCGCCGCCTGCGCATCCAGGTCGTCGGCTACGAGCCGGGGCGGCCCGGCGCTCCCGCCCATCTGACGGATGGTCGCCAGATCACCTCCAGCCGCTTCGAGCTGATCGCCGACCGGCAGACCGGCCTAAAGGTTGGCGAGCGGATCACGCTCGGCCGCGACAGCTTCACCGTGGTCGGCCTAACCTCGGGCGTGGTGACGCTGTCGGGCGATTCCGTCCTCTACATGGCGCTGCGGGACGCCCAGCAGCTGCAGTTCGACCTTGCCCCGCCCGCGGCCCGCAAGGAGGCGGCGCGCGGCGCCCAGCGCAGCGGCACGGATTTCGTCAACGCGGTCGTCGCCAGGGTTTCCCCCAACGTGCCGCCCGCGGTAATCGCCACCGAGATTGCTCGCTGGAAGCACCTGTCGGTCCTGACGGGGGCGCAGCAGGAGACGCTATTGACGCGCACCGTCATCGAACGCGCCAGCCGCCAGATCGGCCTGTTCATGACCGTGCTGACGCTCGTGTCGGCCGTCATCATCGCGCTGATCGTCTATACGCTGACGCTGGACAAGACCCGCGACATCGCCACGCTGAAGATGATCGGCGCGCCCGACAGGACGATCATCGGCCTGATCGTCCAGCAGGCGCTGCTGATGGGCGTGAGCGGCTTCGTCATCGGCACTGTGCTGGTCTATCTCTTCCGCGGCGTCTTTCCGCGACGCATCGAGATGCTGCCGACCGACATCGCCGGCCTGTTCGTGGTCGTCGTCGTGGTCTGTCTGGCGGCGAGTGCGCTGGGGGTCAGGGTCGCCGTCAAGGTGGATCCTTCCCGAGCCCTGGCGGGATAGGGCCGATGGTGGAGCCGACGCCGCCCGATGCCCTGGTCGAGATCCGGGGGATTTCGAAGCACTTCGGCGAAGGCGAGGCGCGCGTCGACGCGCTGCGCGACGTGACGCTGACGATCAATGCGCGCGAGGTCGTCGGCCTCCTCGGTCCCAGCGGGTCGGGCAAGAGCACACTGTTGAATGCGATCGCCTGCATTCTCGAGCCGGACGGCGGCTGGATGCGTCTCGATGGCGAGGTGGTCTATGACAACAGATGGCTGCGCGGCAATTTGCGGCGCCTGAGACTGGACAAGATCGGCTTCATCTTCCAGTCGCACAACCTGCTTCCGTTCCTCAGCTGCACCGACAATGTCGCGCTGGTCCTCACCCTGGCAGGCTGGAAGATGAACGCCGCGGCGGCGCGGGCTCGCGAACTCTTGACCTACCTCCAGGTCGAGCACCGCGCGGCCGCGATGCCAGGGCAGCTCTCCGGCGGCGAGGCGCAGCGCGTGGCGATCGCCCGGGCACTCGCCAACCGGCCGCGCATCATCCTCGCTGACGAGCCGACGGCGGCGCTCGATTCCACCCGGGCGGGCATCGTCATGGACCTGCTCCACAAGCTGGCGGTCGACCAGGATGCGGCGATCATCGCCGTCACCCACGACGATAAGATCCTCGGTCGCCTCGACCGCATCTACAGGATGGTCGACGGGCGGCTGGCGGATTCATGACCGTTCGACCGGCCGGCCTCGTGGTGCCGACCGCGTGCCGGTGCAGATCAATAGGCTGCGTTTCCCGGTTGCCCGACATTCAGGCGGTGCGGCCGGAAAACACCCAGAGCTGGAAGATCACGAAGTTGAGTGCGGGAATCAGCACGCTGATCAGGGCGAACGATACCCAGCCTGGGATGTGCCCGCTCTCGGCGAAGGCAGTCAGCACACCGACGATCGCGAGATTTACTGCCTGGATGACGCAGAACCGCACCCACTCGGCCGTGATTGCGCCATCCGACGAGAAGGTGATGCGCCGGTGCCCGAAGAACGACACCGGGACCAGCACGGCGTAGGCGACGTAGCCGGCCACGATTGCGGACAGGCCCGCCCACTGGAACAGCCCGGTGGAGATCAGGAAGAACGCAACGGTGTTGAAGGCGCCGATGCTCGCGAAGGCCGCTATGCGCCGCACATACCGCCTCATGGCGCCGGCCTCGGCCATCAGCGTCGCGCTGCCACGTAATACTGCGCGCCGGTCGGCAAGGAGCCGAGCGCGTCGTCCACGCGGCGTGCCATGCCGTCGATGGAAGGCACGCTCAGAATGTATCTGCCTTCGAGGATAGTCATGCCCGCCTGCTGCAGATGCTCTTTCGCGGTCTTCATCGACAGGAGGACGGCATCCGCATCGAACGGGCAGTTGGAGACAGCCCGCCGCGTCAGCGGGTTGTACGGATTGTGTTCGAAAAGGATCACCGCGCCGCCCGGCCGCACCACGCGGCGCAGTTCGGAAGCGAAGCGCGGCCACAGCGGCACCGGAACGTGATGCATGACGCAGATCGCGAAGCTTGCGTCGAACGTCGCGTCGGCATAGGGGATCGTCTCCCCGTCATAGGCCTTGTAGTCGACGCCTGGATTGTTGGTGCGCGCCTCGGCGATGCACTCAGCGGACGGGTCCACGCCACTGATCCGCCCGACCGACCCGACAAGCAGCGGATGGTAGGTTCCCACGCCGCAACCGACGTCGAGAATGGACAGGTCGCGCGGCTGCCCGACCTTCTCGGCGAGAACATCGAGAAGTCGTTGCGCCTTGGCCCGGATGAAGAAATCGACCTTCAACCCGGAGAATGCGATTGAACCATTCACCGCATCCGAATAGCTGTTTCGATAGGCATCGAATTCGCTTTCGACCTTCCCGGCTTCTCGATCCATCAGATGGCACCAGTCCTTTTAAAACTGCGGTTATCATCGGAATGAATGTGGGGCAAGGAATGGGGGCGGCATCCCGGCGGCCGGCAATCATTTCGGCTTCCGTGAGGCCTTTGATCGCGATGGTCTGGCAAAAGGCGTGAAAGCACTTCTGCTCAGGAAGACCCGACCCGCGACGGCAGCCGAGGTGAAGGATCTCATCGACCGCTCGTCCTGGCATATCCTTCATGGGCGGGACGGTTCGAAAACATGCTCGACCCGTTGTTCGCCTCGATGGTCGTCGTGCCCGGTGACGTCTACGGTACCGTGAAAAGCCGATCCGGCGGCGTCTTGTTCATTCACCCCGGCGCGACCATCCCTACTCGCATCCATTTGCCTTTTTCGATGGGAGCTTCCGCAACACGTCTAGCAATCCTGAAGCTGTCGATCAGCGAAGACATCCTCAAGAAATGCCCCGATGCTGACGGGATCGCCTATACGATTGATATCGACGGGACGCCGTAGAAGTCCGGAGCCATCAAACCTGGAGATCAGCTTCAAGTCGACCTTCCCGCGCACGGAAGCGAACTTTCCCTTGCAATCGACAAGGCGCAGAACTCAACCTGCGACCATGTCCTTGCGACGTTTTCATTCTGAGTCCCTAAATGATGCCCTCCTCCCTCCCCCGCCTGTCCATCGTCATCCCGGTCTACCGCAGCATGGCGGTATTGCCCGAACTGGTGAAGCAGATCGACGGCGCGCTCGCCGGGAGCGCCTACGCCTCCAGCTTCGAGATCGTGCTCACCAACGATTGCAGTCCCGACGACAGCTGGTCGGTGATCCAGGACCTTGCGGGGAAACACCCGTTCGTGCGTGGCATCTCGCTGCGCAAGAACGTCGGCCAGCACAATGCGACGATGGCGGGCCTGCGCTTCTCGCGCGGCGAGATCGTCGTCATCATGGACGACGACCTGCAACATCCGCCGTCCGCGATCCTGCAGCTCGCCGAGCAGATCGAGCGGGGCGCGGACGTCTGCTACACCAGATACGCCGAGCGAAAGCACGCGCTATGGAAGCAGTGGGCAAGCCGCATGAACGATATCGCGGCAACCTGGCTGATGAAGAAGCCGAAGGGACTCTACCTCTCCTCGTTCAAGGCCCTGAACAGGGACATCGTGGACGCGGTGCTGCGCTACGACGGACCATACACCTATCTCGACGCCCTCATCTTCGCGACGACCAACTCGGTCGCTTCCGTCGAGATCAAGCATCAGCGCCGGTGGGAAGGCGAGAGTACCTACAATTTCCGCCGGCTCTTCTCGCTCTGGCTCAAGATGGCCACAGGCTCGTCGATCTATCCGCTGCGCGCGGCAACCGTCGCGGGCTTCGCGCTCGCGCTGCTCAGCCTTGTCGTCTTCGTCCTGGTCGTCGGCGAGCGGATGTTGAACCCGCAGGTTCCGCCCGGTTGGGCCTCGGTGATCGCCACCGTCCTTTTCATCGGCGGCATCCAGACGTTCTGCATCGGCGTCATCGGCGAATATGTCGGCCGGATCTACACGCGCGTGAACAACGCGCCCCAGTTCGTCGTCGGAAAGACCACGTTCGAGCGGCCCCGCGCGCAGATTCCGCAGAACCGTGCGACCGATCCGAGCGCCGACGCCTGAGCTGAAGTCGCGGGAACCCGCCGCGCGCGGCCCCGACCGTGCCGGAGGCCTAGATATCGCTATGCCGGATTGAGAAGAGTTGGTGCGGTCGAGAAGACTCGAACTTCCACGGGTTGCCCCACAGCGACCTCAACGCTGCGCGTCTACCAATTCCGCCACGACCGCACGTGGTAGATGCCGGCCTCGACCGGCCCGGGGCATGTAGCAAATAGCCCTCCCCTAAACAAGTGCGCCGGCAGGCTAATTTCCGGCTTTTCGACCCGCGTCGCGCCGCCGTCCCGCAACCGGCCGCCGCGACTGGACGATGGGGCGGCGAAGGTCCATATCTCCCTCGCAAACCGAGTGCGACGCGTGAATATCCGACAAGACATCGTCACGGAATTCTGGCCCCGCGAGGCTGGGCAGCCCGTCGAATGGCGGATCGAGCCCGGCCTTGTCGCCTATCCAGATGCGCTCGCCGTCATGGAGGCGCGGGCCGAAGCGATTCGCGCCGGCTCGGCTTCGGAAATGGTCTGGCTGGTCGAACATCCGCCGCTCTATACCGCCGGCACCAGCGCGCAGCCGCAAGACCTCGTCCAGCCCGACCGCTTCCCCGTCTTTGCGGCGGGCCGCGGCGGCGAATACACCTACCACGGCCCCGGCCAGCGGGTGGCCTACGTCATGCTCGACCTGAAGCGGCGCCGCGAGGACGTGCGGCTGTTCGTGGCGAGCCTCGAGGAGTGGATCATCCGCACGCTGGCGCGCTTCAACGTCAAAGGCGAGCGGCGCGAGGACCGTGTCGGCGTCTGGGTCGTGCGTCCCGACAGGCCGCCGGTGCTCGGCCGTCCGGCCGAGGACAAGATCGCCGCGATCGGCATCCGGCTGCGCAAATGGGTGAGCTTCCACGGCATCGCGATCAATGTGGAACCGGACCTCGCGCACTATGGCGGCATCGTGCCGTGCGGCATTTCCGAGCACGGCGTGACCAGCCTCGTCGATCTCGGCCTGCCGGTGACGATGGCCGATCTCGACATCGCGTTGAAGGCGGCTTTCGAAGAGGTGTTCGGGCCGCTATCCTGACTTGGCAACCCGGTTCCGGAGGTGCCCATGATCAAGCTGTTCCAGCCGCTCGCCATAACGGCAATCGCGGTCTCCCTTGCCCTTCCGTTTGCGGCCGGGGCCCAGCAGGCGACGGACACGGTTGCGCCGGAGGCAGCGACCGCCGCCGCGCCCAAAACCGCCGTCCACGCAGAACGCCAGATGGTGGTCGCCGCCAATCCGCTAGCTGCGCAGGCGGGGCTCGACGTGCTTCGTGCCGGCGGCACGGCGGCGGACGCGGTCGTCGCCGTCCAGACCGTGCTCGGGCTGGTCGAGCCGCAATCTTCGGGGCTCGGAGGTGGCGCCTTCCTCGTCTGGTACGACGCGGCTTCGGGCAAGGTCACCACCTTCGACGGGCGCGAGACCGCGCCGAAGGCGGCGACGCCTGACCTGTTCCTCGGCGCCGACGGCAAGCCGCTGAAATTCTTCGATGCCGTCGTCGGCGGCCGCTCCGTCGGCACGCCGGGCGTCGTGCGGCTGCTCGGCGAAGTGCACGGCCGCTTTGGCAAACTCGACTGGGCGGGCTTGTTCGAGCCGGCGATCAGGCTCTCAACCGATGGCTTCGAGGTGTCGCCGCGGCTGGCGGCGCTGGTCGCCGAAGACACCGACAAGCTGGGCGCCCAGCCGACCACGCGCGACTACTTCTTTCCCGCCGGTAAAGCCATCGCGCCCGGCGACCGGCTGACGAACGCGGCTTATGCGCAGACGCTGGCGACCATCGCGAAGGACGGGCCGGACGCCTTCTACGAGGGACCGATCGCCGAGGGCATCGTTCAGGCGGTCAGGGATCATCAGACGAACCCCGGCGGGCTTTCGCTTGAAGATCTGGCCGCCTATGCGGCGATCGAGCGACCCACCGTCTGCGCACCCTATCGGGGCTTCGAGGTCTGCGGCATGGGACCGCCCTCTTCCGGCGCGCTCGCCATCGGCCAGATCCTCGGCATGGTCGAGCCGTTCGACATCGCCACCCTGGGGCCCGAGGATCCTGAAAGCTGGCGCATCCTCGGCGACGCGACGCGCCTCGCCTTCGCCGACCGCGAACGCTACGTCGCCGACGCGGATTTCGTCTCGATCCCCAAGGGCCTGCTCAACGCGGACTATCTGAAGTCCCGTTCCGAACTCCTGCGCCGCCCAACCGCCCTGCCCGCCGATGGCGTCACGGCCGGAAATCCGCCCTGGGACAAGGCCGAACTCAGGCGCGACGGTCTCTCGCTCGAAATCCCCTCGACCACCCATTTCGTCATCGTCGACGGCGCTGGCAACATCGCCTCCGTCACCAGTTCGATCGAGAACGGCTTCGGCGCACGGCTGATGAGCGGCGGCTTCCTGCTCAACAACCAGCTCACCGACTTCTCCTTCCTGGCGGAAGAAGACGGCCGCGCTGTCGCCAACCGCGTCGAACCCGGCAAGCGGCCGCGTTCCTCGATGTCGCCGACCGTCGTGCTGAAGGATGGCAAGCCGGTCTTCGCACTCGGCTCGCCGGGAGGTTCCAACATCATTCCCTATGTCGCGAAGACGATCGTCGCCCTGATCGACTGGAAAATGGACATCAGCCGGGCCGTCGCGCTGCCCCATCTCACCAACCGGTTCGGAACCTACGATCTCGAGGCCGGAACGGCCGCGCTGTCGCTGGCAAAGGATCTCGAGGCGCTCGGCTACAAGACCGCCGAAAAGGAGCAGAATTCGGGACTGCACGGTATCGCTATATCTCCCGCCGGCATCGACGGCGGCGCGGACCCGCGCCGGGAAGGCATCGCGGTCGGAGACTGACTTCAGCCGAGGTGGTTGAATGCCCAGATCACGCCCAGGCCGTGAATGAAGGTCACGGCCACCAGCGCCGCGGCGAGCGCGAGCCGCCCGCCCGTGCCGATCGGAGTGAGCGCGTCGCGGGGCTTCACCGAATTGCCCGAGGTCATCAGGCTGAGCGCGGCGAAGACGCCGCCGGAGGTCAGGACAACCGCGGGCGGAAATCCTGCCAGCCACCCGACCGCCAGGAACAGCCCAAGCAGGATGAAGGAACTGATCGCCAGCGGAAGTCCGGGCGGGCAGATCTGGCGCAACACCTGGCCACCGTCGAACTTCCAGACGGGCACCAGATTGGCGAGATTGAAGAGCGCGATGCAGCCGACCAGCGCGGCCATGAAGTTGCCGCCATGGACGTTGCCCCCGGCGACCGCCAATCCGCCGACCTGCATCAGCGGCGGCACGAGAAAGGCGGAGAAGCCGGCGCCCATCAGGGCGACGAAGGCCACCTCGAAATGGCTGTCATAGGGCCGCCCCCCCGATGGCGATGCCGCCCAGAAGCGGAATGAAGATCATCCGGGTGCGCCGGTGTCCCGTCACCCTGAACGCCGCCATGTGGCCGAGTTCGTGCAGCGCGACGACGATCGTGAGCATCACCGCGAAGGCCAGGCCGCCGACCGTGAATCCGGTGAGCGTCCAGAGGATCAGAATCGAGGCGGCCGCCATCGCCACCTGGGTCAGCGGGTGTTCGAAGACCCCGCCGCGCCTGTAATGGCCGGTCTCCGACCAGCACTTGAGCTTGGCCATCATGCGACGGAGCGCGAAGTATCGGAACACGAGGAATGCCGCGCCGCGGTAGGAATCCGTCTGCCGGATCGTGAGCCGGGTCGTGTCTCCCTCCGGCTGGAGTTCGATCTGCTCTGAAAAACTTGCCCAGAAGCCGGCGTCGAGCGAACTGTCCTCGACGACGCGCATCGCGAAGGATCGACCGTGGCTCACCTCTGAAAGCGCAGCCACACGGCGGATCGGCAGGCCGTCCCGGCCATCCCAGTCGACGACGAGCTGAACCTGATCCGGTCGATTCCCGTCCGGCTCGGCCGACAGGATTTCGCCGGACCAGCCGGCTTCGCTTCCCAGGGGATAGATCGCTTCCCAGACACGGCCGGCCGGCGCGGCGATCCGCACCGTGCGGCTGATTGCGCGCACGCCGACCGGTGCCGCGATCAGCAGGAAGATCAGCCCGAGATTGACGACGATCAGCGCTACGGCCGCCCAGCCTGGCATCGAGACAATTCCCGTTTCGATGCGACCCTAAAGGCAGATGCGGAACAAACGCTTAAGTCCACCGCCACCGCCGAGCTTTCTCACGCGAGTGTGAAGCGATGGTCAGAACGCGCCGATCCACATGGCGAGCGAGACGAGGAAGGTGCCGACGGAGACGAGCGCGACGACGTCCTGAAGCATGTCGGTCATGGAAGATTCTCCTAAAATCTGTTTCTGTTTTTAATATGTTCTCTTTCTGTTCTATCGTCAATGGCGATCAAGCGCCCACCGCGGAGGACCCTGCCGCATGGTTAATTTCAGAGTGTTGAGTGAGGCTCGCTCAGAACGGGACGATCTTGCCGCCGGAAAGCGTGACGCGCCGGTCCATGCGGGCGGCGAGGTCGTGGTTGTGCGTGGCAATCAGCGCCGCGAGGCCCGACTGGCGCACCAGCGCTTCCAGCGCCTCGAACACGTAGACGGCCGTGTCCGGATCCAGATTGCCCGTCGGCTCGTCGGCGAGCAGCAGAGACGGCGCGTTGGCGACCGCGCGGGCGATCGCTACGCGCTGCTGTTCGCCGCCGGAGAGTTCGGACGGACGGTGCTGCGCGCGCGGTCCCACCCGCATGTAGTCGAGCAACTGAGCCGCGCGCGTCGCGGCTTCCTTGCGGTCGAGCCCGCGCACCATCTGCGGCATCATCACATTTTCCAGCGCCGTGAACTCGGGCAGGAGATGATGGAACTGGTAGACGAAGCCCACCTCGTTGCGGCGGATCGCGGTGCGCTCGTCGTCGCCCAGCCGGCCGCAGGCGCGCCCGTTCAGCACCACGTCGCCGGAATTCGGGCGCTCGAGCAGCCCGGCCAGATGGAGAAGAGTCGACTTGCCGGCGCCTGACGGCGCGACCAGCGCCACCATCTCGCCGCGCGACATGGCAAAGTCGGCATCGACCAGGATCGCCAGGTGCTCCTCGCCCTGCTGATAGTGGCGTTCGACCGCCCTGAGTTCGAGGACCGTGCTCATTCGTAGCGCAATGCCTCGACCGGATCGATGCGGGCGGCCCGCCATGCGGGGAAGATCGTCGCCAGGAAGGACAGCGCCAGCGCCATCACGACCACCGACACCGTTTCGCTCATGTTGATCTCGGCTGGCAGCTTCGAGAGGAAGTAGAGTTCCGGGTTGAAGATCGTCGTTCCCGAAACCCATGAGAAGAACTGGCGGATCGATTCGACGTTGAGGCAGACGATGATGCCGAGGATAACGCCCGCGATAGTCCCGGTCATGCCGATCGCCGCGCCCGTCATCATGAAGATGCGCATGATCGAGCCCCGCGTCGCGCCCATCGTGCGCAGGATGGCGATATCGCTGCCCTTGTCCTTCACCAGCATGACGAGGCCCGAGATGATGTTGAGGGCCGCGACCAGCACGATCAGCGTCAGGATCATGAACATGACGTTGCGCTCGACCTGGAGAGCCGAGAAGAAGGTCTGGTTTCGGAAGCGCCAGTCGGTCAGATAGAGCTGCCGCTGCGCCGCCGCCTCGATCGGCTCCCTCAGCTCGTCGACCTTGTCGGGATCGTCGACGAAGATCTCGATCGTCTGCGCTACGCCCTCCGAGTTGAAATAGAGCTGCGCTTCCGCCAGCGGCATGAAGACGATCAGCGCGTCATATTCGGACATGCCGATCTCGTAGATCGCCGTCACCGGATAGGCTTTCACGCGCGGATTGGTGCCGAGCGGCGTGACGTCTCCATCGGGCGACACGAGCGTGATGAAATCCCCGAGGCCGAGGCCGAGATTCTCGGCCATCCGGGTGCCGATGGCGACCCCCTCGCCGGCGTCGAAGCCGTTAAGCTCGCCCTGCCGCACGTTACCGGCGACGAGAGGAATGTTCTTGATGTCCGCCTCGCGGATGCCCTTCACCAGCGCGCCCGTGCCGGCGGTTCCCTGTCGACCCGAGGCGAGCACCTGCCCCTCGACCAGCGGGATCGTGTATTTGACGCCCGGCACGCCGGCGATACGCGCGGCCACCTCGGCATAGTCGTCGAGCGGCCGGTCGATCGGCTGCAGGATCAGGTGGCCGTTGATGCCGAGGATGCGGGTGAGCAGTTCCGTGCGGAAGCCGTTCATCACCGCCATCACGATGATCAGCGTCGCCACGCCCAGCATGATGCCGATGAAGGAGATCGAGGCGATGACGGAAATCACCGCTTCCTTGCGCTTCGAGCGCAGATAGCGCCAGGCGACCATGCGCTCGAAGAGCGAGAAAGGGCCGGCCCCGGCGTGCTTCGCCCTTGCCGCGGGAGCAGACTGCGAAGCCGCCGCCGCGTCGGTCATGCGGTCTGCCCGATGAAGACCAGCAAATCGGCCAGTTTCGTCGTCTCGCGGGCACCGGTGGCGCGCCGCTTCAGCTCGACTTCTCCGGCGGCGACGCCGCGCGGACCGACGATCACCTGATTCGGAATGCCGATCAGGTCGGCGGTGGCGAACTTGCCGCCGGCTCGGCTGTCGGTGTCGTCGTAGAGCACGTCGATGCCCGCTGCCTGGTAAGCCGCATAGAGCTGTTCGCAGACACCGTCGCAGTCGGCGTCACCGGCCTTCATATTGATGATCACCACCTCGAAGGGCGCAACGCTCTCCGGCCATATGATGCCGGCTTCGTCGTGGCTCGCCTCGATGATCGCCGCGATCAGCCGCGTCGGGCCAATGCCGTAGGAGCCCATCGAAACGAAGTGTTCCTTGCCGTCGGGACCCTGCACCTTGGCATTCATCGGCTTCGAATATTTCTCGCCGAAATGGAAGATATGTCCGACCTCGATGCCGCGCGCCGACAACCGGTCGCTCTCGGCGATCCCGCTCCAGGCCGCTTCGTCATGCATCTCGTCGGTCGCCGCGTAGGGCGTCGTCCAGTCTTTGACGATGCCCGCGATCTCGCCGTCGTCGCCGAAGTCGACAGTCTCGCCGGGCACGGCAAGCTCGAGGAAGTCCTTGTGGCAGAACACCTGGCTCTCGCCCGTCTCCGCCAGGATGATGAACTCGTGGGAAAGGTCGCCGCCGATCGGGCCTGTGTCGGCGCGCATCGGGATGGCCTTCAGGCCCATCCGCGTGAATGTACGCAGATAGGCGACGAACATCCGGTTGTAGGCGGCCTTGGCGCCATCGAAATCGAGGTCGAACGAATAGGCGTCCTTCATCAGGAACTCGCGCCCGCGCATCACGCCAAAGCGAGGCCTCACCTCGTCGCGGAACTTCCACTGGATGTGGTAGAGATTGAGCGGCAGGTCCTTGTACGACTTGACGTAGGAGCGGAAGATCTCCGTCACCATCTCCTCGTTGGTCGGACCGTAGAGCAGGTCGCGCTCCTGCCGGTCCTTGATGCGCAGCATCTCCTTGCCGTAGTCGTTGTAGCGGCCGCTTTCCTTCCACAGCTCCGCCGACTGGATCGTCGGCATCAGGATTTCGAGCGCCCCGGCGCGGTCCTGCTCCTCGCGGATGATCCTGCACACCTTGTCCAGAACCCGCTTGCCGAGCGGCAGCATGGTGAACGAGCCCTGCCCCTGCTGGCGGATCATGCCCGCTCTCAGCATCAGCCGATGCGAGACGATTTCGGCCTCGCGCGGGTTTTCTTTGAGGATCGGCAGGAAGTAGCGCGACAGACGCATCATCTATTCCGTGAGGGAGGAAGCCCGGACGGAATCGAACAACCTCCGGGCAGGATTTGCGCGGGCTTCATAGCGATTTCAAGGCGAAATGGAAACCCGCCCGCACCGTTCCGAAAGGCAAACCCGCTGCCTGATCAAATCCGCGGCAGCTGATGCGACTTCATTGTGCACCGCACCACATCAATGCTCATTTCAAAGCAAAATTCCTCGTGACAAGTATGTGAAATTTGGTCTAGGGTTTCTTCCATAACCAGATGGGCGAAGGAAATTTGCCCCTTTACGCGGTCAAAGTCTTGGGAGGATGCGATCTAGGCGCGAGATTTCGCTGCCGCCGGTAACCGGAAACAGATCGGACGCGTTAATCTGCAAGGCCTTCGGGCCTTGCTTTTTTTTTGAGCAGTTTTCCACGCTGCCCGATCCGAAGGCTCTGCCCGGACCGCATTGAACGGCCGTCCGGCCGGCCCTACTCTCCGCGTCGTCGCAACGTTCGGATCAGCCGCTTCGCATGACAAGAACCACATCCAGATTACCGCTTTTGCTCGGTATCGGCGGCGCGCATATCGACCGTCGCGGACAGGTCGCTGGGATCTATGTGCCCGGCGCCTCGAACCCGGGGGCGATGCGCGAGGATGTCGGCGGCGTGGTCTTCAATGCACTGCGAACAGCCCGCCGGCGCGGCGTCGCCTGCGCGCTGATCTCGATGCGCGGCGGCGATTCCGGCGGCGAGCGTGTCGCCCGCGAGATCGCCGAGGCCGGCATCGAGGATCATTCGGCGGTCTTCCTCGACCGGGTGACCGCGAGCTACACCGCGCTCATCGACCGCGACGGCGAACTCATCGCCGGCTTCGCCGACATGGGGCTCTACGATCTCTTCCCGCGCCAGCTTCGCCGCTCCGCCTGCCGAGAGGCGATCGCCGGCGCCGACGCCGTCCTGTGCGATGCGAACCTGCCTGCCGCGGCCCTCGAACTGGTCGCGAACGCGGCCACGGGCAAGCCGCTATACGCCATCGGCATTTCGCCGGCAAAGGTCGTCCGGCTTGCCGGGATTCTTGACCGGATCGATTGCCTGTTCATGAACCGCAAGGAAGCGTGCGCACTGGCGGGCCTCGACGCGGGCAGTCCGGCTGACGTCCTCGCATTCCTGCGCGCGAAGGGCCTGCGCGGCGCGGTCGTGACCGACGGCGCCAGACCCGTGGAGATTCTCGATACGACGATGCGACACAGCATCGCCCCGCCCTCCCCGCGCCACATCTCCGATGTCACAGGCGCCGGCGATGCACTTGCCGGCGCGACTGTCGCCGCTCTCGCCCGTGGCATGTCGCTCCCCGACTCCGCGCGCGAGGGCCTCGCCGCCGCCATGCTCGCGCTCGAATCGCCCCTCGCCGTGCCGGCCTTCGACGCTGACGAATTCGCATCCGCACTGGCGCTTGTGCCGGCGGTCGTTCCGGTGGCATGAGGCAGTCAAGGAGACCCCAGATGCTTACCGACAAGCCGATCACCCAGGTCGACATCCATCCCGACGTGAACAGGGCGCTGGTGCGCGGCGAAGCGGTCGTGGCGCTGGAAAGCACCATCATCACGCACGGCATGCCCTACCCCGCCAACAACGACATGGCGGCCAAGGTCGAGGCGATCGTAGCGGCCGAAGGCGCCATGCCGGCGACGATCGCGGTCATGGACGGTCGCCTGAAGATCGGCCTCTCCGACGGCGAGCGGGCCGCGCTCGCGACCACGCCGGGTGCGATGAAACTGTCGCGCGCGGACCTGCCCTTCGCCATCTCCGAACGCCGCACCGGCGGCACGACCGTCGCTGCGACCATGATCGCCGCGCATCTCGCCGGCATCCGCGTCTTCGCCACAGGCGGCATCGGCGGCGTGCACAAGGGCGCGGAATCGAGTTTCGATGTTTCCGCCGACCTCGACGAACTGGCCCGCACCCCCGTCATCGTCGTGTCCGCCGGCGCCAAGGCGATCCTCGACATTCCGAAAACCCTGGAAGTGCTGGAGACGCGCGGCGTGCCGGTCGTCGGCTACGGCGCGGATGTGATGCCGGCCTTCTGGTCGCGCCATTCGGACTTTCCGGCGCCGCTGCGTCTCGACAGCGCCGAGGCGATCGCGCGGTTCCAGAAGACGCGTGAGGAACTGGGCATCACGGGCGGCATGCTGATCGCCAATCCGGTGCCGGAGGAAGACGAGATCCCGGCGGCGAGAATGCGCGGCTTCATCGAGGCGGCGCAGCAGGCCGCGAACGAAAGCGGCGTCAGCGGCAAGGCGGTGACGCCGTTCCTCTTGCAGAAGATCCTCGAACTCAGCGAGGGCGCCAGCCTCAAGACCAACATTGCGCTCGTCGAGAACAATGCGCGCCTGGCGGCGAAGATCGCCAGGGCCCTCGCCGCAAGCTAGTTGGCGGCGATGCGCTCCTGCTTGCCGAGCCACCGGCGCCAGTCGGATTCGGAGCCGGCGAAGACGTTGAGGTCGATCCTGCCCCTGACGCCGTGCGACAGGCCCGATCCGGAATATTGCCAGAACACCCAGTCGCGGCCCGGATAGACCTTCGAGGGATGCTGGGCGACCGCGCGCAGCCAGAAGGGATAGTTCTGGAATGCGTTCCGGAGATTGTCGCCATAGAAATCGGGCGCCGTGTAGATGACGGGGCGCTGGCCGTAATGCGCCTCGAGCTTGTCCATGAAGACCTGCATCTTCTCGATCACGGTTGCCCGTGAGGGCCGTTTCTTGCACGACGAAAGGTGGTTCCATTCGACGTCGATGACCGGCGGCAAGGCGTTCGGGTCTTTCGGCACGTTGCGGATGAACCAGTCGGCCTGGCTCGACGCGCTGCGGCACCAGTAGAAGAAATGGTAGGCGCCGCGCTTCAGGCCGGCCCGGTCCGCTTCGCGCCAGTTTTTGCGGAACATCGGATCGAGATGGTCGCCGCCGTCGGTCGCCTTGATATAGGCAAAGTTCGCACCCTGGCTGCGCAGCTTCGCCCAGTCGATATCACCCTGCCATCGCGATACGTCGACCCCGTGCACGGCATAGTCCGCCGGCTTGCGCTTGCCGAAATTGATCGGTTTTGCATCGCGGAAACGCTGCCGCTGGACCGCACCGTAGCGGCGTGTCTCCGGCCGCGCGTCCGGCGTCGGCGGAGTGATCAGGGCGACGGCCTTGACCGCGGGCGCGTCGACGATGTCGGGCTCCGCAAGCGCCGAAACCTTCACCGCATCGATGTCCGGGGATTCGGCCTCGGCAATCTGGCTCTCCTGTTCCTCCGCGAGGCCGACGACCTTGCCGACCGCGGCATCGGGGCGCGGCCCCGAAACGGATGCCGTCGTCTCGGCGGAAGGCCCGACTTTCAGCACGTCGGCGGCATTGCTCGACATGCAGCCGGCGATGCCGAGGCACGCAAGGAGGGAAGCGGCAAGAACGGACAGTCGCATGTCGGACCCGATACGCAGAACAAGAAGGACCGAGCGACGCCCGGAAAGCCAGCGACCTTTATGAATGGAGAATTACCAAGAAAGATTGAATCCGATCTTTACCATAGTGAGAACGGATCGGCTCTCATTCCGGCCATATCTCACCTCTGATAGATGCACCGAAGCGACACGATCGCAGCCTGCTACGACCTCGGGACGGGCGCTTGTTGATCCAGAATACGGCGCAGTTCGGATTTCGCGTCTCAAAACAAGGATTCAGAACATCTGCATCTCGAATGGAATCTCTTCAGCAGATCTTACCGCCGCGAATGTCATTGCAAACGACTCACCCCTCACCGATCGGTAGAGGAAATCTATCACCAACTTCGTGAGAAATCCCATATACATATCCTCCGGGCATTCACCTTCCGTAATAAATAGCGTCACTCTTTGACCAGAATCGATGCGCATCCCTTTATAGTAAGCTCCTGATTCTATGGAGCAGGTTAGTGACGTAGAGTTTTCCTTGTTATATGCGTCCTGATATTCAGAAAATACTCTTTTCATTTCAGTGAGTTTTATCTTCTGATTATCATAATTTGCAATTACATTGTCTATAATCGCAATCCCAGGACCCCTATTTGCTACAAATGACGTGCTTTTCGGCGGGGAGAAGATTGGGCCTCCAGTATTCAATTCCGGCTTATTATTTAGATTCTGCGCATATTGAAAATTTAGACTAGAATTTATTGCCACACCAAGACTAACAACCGCCACCGTAAGTGACGTTATTGATAGAACTAATGATCGGTCAATTTTTGGGAGCCGCTCGGGCATCTTCTTTTGCGCGTCGCCTATTTTTTGATACTCAGCACAATAACGCTGGCACTCGGCCGCAAGCAAGCTTTCGCTAGGTTCATTGCGCTCGGAACCCTGCCGGTTTGAGACCGTTAATCCCTACTGGTCGACGCGAAGGGTGAGCCAATTGCGGCGGGACGTTCCGACAGAAATCATGCGCGCGTGGAAAGGGTCGAGATCTCTCGTCTATGTCTCGGACGAGCAGCCCGGGATTCGCCGGCGCAGGTCGGGTCGAGGCTTCTCCTATGTCGATCCGAAAGGGCACAGTCTTCACGAGAGCGACGTCATCGAGCGCGTGAACGGTTTGGCTATTCCTCCCGCGTGGACGGATGTCTGGATCTGCCCGGACCCCGACGGTCATATTCAGGCGACCGGCCGCGACCAGAGAGGACGCAAGCAGTACCGTTATCACGAGCGATGGACCGCCTGCCGCGACGAGGTGAAGTTTTCGAGCCTGCCGGATTTCGCCCGCGCCTTGCCCGCGCTGCGGGAAGCCGTCGATCAGGACCTCCGGCGTCGCAGCCTGTCGTTCGAGCGTGTCGTCGCAGCCGTCGTCTGGCTGCTCGACAACACGATGATCCGCGTCGGCAACGCGTCCTACGCCCGCGAGAATGCGTCGTTCGGCCTTACCACGCTGCGCGACCGGCACGTCCGGGTCGAAGGGTCGAAACTGCGTTTCGCGTTTACGGGGAAGTCGGGAAAGGAATGGCACCTCAAGCTGTCCGACCGGCGCATCGCGCGCGTCGTCAAGGGGGCTCAGGACATTCCTGGCCAGCACCTGTTCCAGTACTTTGCCGACGATGGAGCCCGGCGCGCAATCCGCTCCGACGACGTCAACGCTTACATACGCGAGACGACCGGTTCGCCATTCACGTCCAAGCACTTCCGAACCTGGGGAGGAACCGTCCACGCTTCCGTGACGCTCGCGTCAGTGCCGGTGCCGGAGACATTGAGCGAACAACGGCGGGTCCTGAACGAATCGATCGACCAGGTTGCCTCCGTTCTCGGCAACACCCGCACTGTCTGTCGAAACTGTTACGTGCATCCCGGCGTCATCGAGGATTGGCGCAATGGCGACCTGGCGGATATGCTCTACAAGGCCAGGCGCTCGTTCAGGAAACCTCTGCCTCGCCTCAGCGAACCTGAGATGACGGTCCTGCGCTGGCTGCGGCAGCGCGACCCTGACAAGTGACGGCAAGATGGTTTCGAAAGGTGACCGCTTCATCTCGACAGGCCGCGCTCGATCGCTTATGTAAGCCCCAATGACGAGTTTCCGCTTCGTTATGCGAAGCCGCGGCCACGGAAGGCATCATCGACATGAGCGCGATTGCACAGTTCATCGACAGTGAAGTGAAGGGCAACGACGTGGTTCTCTTCATGAAGGGCACCCCGGGCTTCCCGCAGTGCGGCTTTTCCGGCCAGGTCGTACAGATCCTCGACTATCTCGGCGTCGACTACAAAGGCATCAATATCCTGACCTCCGACGAACTCCGTCAGGGCATCAAGGAATATTCGCAGTGGCCGACGATTCCGCAACTCTACGTCAAGGGCGAGTTCGTCGGTGGATGCGACATCGTCCGCGAGATGTTCCAGGCCGGTGAACTGCAGGGCTTCTTCGACGAAAAGGGCGTGAGCGTCAAAGGCGCTGCCTGATCGTCTGACAATCAACCCGGGCGCCGCTTCAGGCGCCTCTCTGCAGAGGATGTGACGGGAAACCGCGCATCCTTTTGCATTTCTGTCATTCCGATTGGACCAAGATCATGGACCAGAGAACCCCGCTGGCCGAAACGCGCCAGGATTCGCTCCCGCGTTGGGAGTTCATCGCGCTCGCCGCCGCCTTGATGGCGCTGAACGCGCTCGCCATCGACATCATGCTGCCCGGCCTCCAGGAGATCGGCGCCAGCCTGAACGTTGCCGACGAGAACCATCGCCAGTACGTCATCTCCGCCTATTTCGGCGGCATGGCCGCGGCGCTGCTCGTCTACGGGCCGCTCTCCGACCGCTTCGGGCGGCGCGGGCCGCTGCTTGTCGGCCTCACCATCTACGTCGTGGCGGCCGCCGCCGCGGTCTTTGCCCCGACGTTCGAGGTCCTGCTCGCGCTGCGCTTCATCCAGGGCGTCGGCGCCGCGTCGACGCGCGTCATCGCCGTGTCCGTGGTCCGCGATAGTTTCGGCGGCCGCGCCATGGCGGAGGTCATGTCGCTGATCTTCATGACCTTCATGGTGATCCCGGTCATTGCTCCTTCGCTCGGACAGCTGATGATGATCTTCGCCAACTGGCACATGATCTTCGTGCTGATGGCGATCATTGCCGCGGCGATCACCTTCTGGACCTGGGCCCGTCTGCCAGAGACCCTGCATCCCGAAGACCGGCGCGCGATCGACCTTTCGTCGATCGCACAGGGATTCCGCATCGTCCTGTCGAACCGAGTGTCGATCGGCTACACGCTGGCCTCGACGGCCGTGTTTTCGGCCCTGTTCGGCTTCATCAACTCGGCGCAGCAGATCTATGTCGGCATCTACGGCCTGGGTGCCTGGTTCCCGGTCCTGTTCGCGGTCGTCGCCGGGCTGATGGCGGTGTCGTCCTTCGTCAACTCGAAGCTGGTCTCTCGCGTCGGCATGCGCCGCCTTTCGCATGGCGCCTTGCTCGGTTTCATGACCGTCAGCGCGATCTGGTTCATATGGTCACTGACGGGCCCGGTGCCGCTCGCCGCCTTCGTCGTCCTGTTCGCGCTGGTGATGATCCAGTTCGGCTGGATCGGATCGAACTTCAACGCGATCGCAATGGAACCTCTCGGCCACATCGCCGGCACCGCCTCGTCGATCCAGGGCTTCATCCAGACGCTCGGCGGTGGCGTTGTCGGCGCCATGATCGGCCAGGCGTTCGATGGCACGGTCACGCCGCTGGCGGCCGGGTTCTTCGGCGTTGCCTTGGTGGGGCTCGTCCTGGTCCTCGTGGCGGAGCGCGGCCGGCTCTTCGGTACTTCTTCGTCAGCGGGCCACTGAGAGGCGGTCAGAGGCCGGCGAAGTCAAACAGGGTGCGGTCGAGCAAGTGGCTCGGCCGCACATTGGTGAGCGCCCGGATCATGGTGTCCTTTCGCCCGGGCATGCGCCGTTCGATGTCGTCCAGCATGGCTTTCATCGCATTGCGCTGCAGCCCGTCCTGGCTGCCGCACAGGTCGCACGGGATGATCGGAAACCGCATCGCCTCGGCGAATTTCGCCAGATCCGCCTCGGCACAATAGCTGAGCGGCCTGAGTACCATGACATCGCCCTCGTCGTTCATCAACTTGGGCGGCATCGCCGCCAGCCGCCCGCCGTGGAACAGGTTCATGAAGAACGTCTCGAGGATATCCTCGCGATGGTGTCCGAGAACCAGCGCCGAACAGCCTTCCTCCCGCGCGATGCGATAGAGATGTCCGCGACGAAGCCGTGAGCAGAGCGAGCAGTATGTCGCGCCCTCGGCGATCTTGTCGGTCACGATCGAATAGGTGTCCTGATACTCGATCCGGTGCTGGACGCCGATCTTCGTCAGATAGTCCGGCAGGATGTGCTTCGGGAAATTGGGCTGTCCCTGGTCGAGATTGCAGGCCAGGAGTTCGACCGGCAGAAGGCCGCGCCATTTGAGGTCGAGGAGCAGTGCGAGAAGTCCGTAGGAATCCTTCCCGCCGGAGAGCGCCACCAGCCAGCGCTCCCCTGCCTTGACCATGGCGAAATCCTCGAGCGCCTGGCGCGTGTTGCGGATCAGCCGCTTGCGCAGCTTGTTGCCTTCGACCCCGGCGGGCATGGCCGTGAACATCGGATGGCATTCATCCGCCTGCCCCACCGCATGCACTATGTGGTCGCCGTCTCGATTGACGTTGATGTTCATTCCAGACTAACCGTTGGTGTAAGCTTCCGCCGGCCGTCGGGCCGTCCGCTCCCATGGAGGGGTCGTCATTCGCCAGAACCCATCGCCTGCCAGCAATGCGTCGACAATCAAGACTCTGTCAATCGTTTCCCCTTTTCTCGACGAAGCTTCGGCCGCCCCCGACTTTTCCGAAATGCTTGCAGCGCTGGAGCGTGAGGTCGCCACCCGGTTCGGGCTGGAAACCGAAATCGTGCTCGTCGACGACGGCAGCACCGACAATGGCGCCGCCCTCTTCGCCACCCATCTCGTCGGCAAGTGGAAGATCATTCAGCTCTCGCGCAATTTCGGCAAGGAGATCGCGCTGTTCGCCGGCATCGAAGCCGCCAGCGGCGATCTCGTCCTCCTCATGGACGCCGACCTGCAGCACTCGCTTTCGGTCAGTCTTCGGCTGATCCAGACGATCGTGTCCGACCCGGAGACGGATGTCGTGTTCGCGACCCGCGCCGATCGTCGCGACAGCGGCCTGATGCGGCACGGATTCTCGCGGCTGTTCTACAAGCTCATCAATTTCCGCCAGCGCTTCGTCACGCCTCCTGATGCGGGCGACTTTCGCATCATGCGTCGCAATGTTGCCGACGCACTTTTGCTGCTGCGCGACAAGAAGCGGTTCAATAAGGGGCTCTACGCCTGGGCGGGCTTTCATCAGACGTCGATCAGCTACACGCCCTCGGAGCGCGTCGGTGGAAAATCGCGCTGGTCGAACCTCGGTCTCATAGCTCTGTCCAAAGAGGGCATCATATCGTTCTCGGCCCTTCCCCTTCGGATCATGAGCGGCATCGGCCTGATGTTGGCCCTCGCGGGCGGCGCCTACGGCGTGAAGATGCTGTTCGAGGTCATGATCTACGGCATCGCGGTGCCGGGCTACCCAAGCCTCATGGTCGCGATGATGGTCCTCGGCGGATTTAACCTCGCGCTCCTGGGGGCGCTGGGCGAGTATGTCTGGGTCACGCTCAGCGAAGCCAAGGACCGCCCGCTCTATCTCGTGCGGAAGGTTATCGAGAATCCCGACCAGACGCACGACGGCGCGCACCCGTGACCGGCCGCCGGCTCTGGCTGATCGCGGACGACTATTCGCTCTCCCCCGGCGTCAGCGAGGCGATACTCCACCTGCTCGTGCAAGGCCGTCTTTCCGGCACGGGTTGCATGACATTATTCCCGGAATGGCCTGAGGCGGCGAGACAGCTGCGCGAGGCACCGGTCGGTGCGGCCATCGGCCTGCATCTGACGCTGACGGACCAGATGGCACTTTCAGGCCGCTCGGTTCTCGCACCGGAAGGCCGCCTGCCCTCCCTCGGCCAACTCCTGTTGCGAGCAACGGGCAATCGGCAGGTCGCCCATGCGGTCGTTGGGGAGCTCGATCTGCAGTACCAGTCGTTCGTCGAGGCGATGGGACGCGCGCCGGATTTCGTCGACGGGCACCAGCACGTGCACTTCCTGCCCGTCGTGCGCCGCTGGTTTGCCGATCTGGCCCAACGCGCCGCACCCCATCCCGTCCCTTTCGTGAGGGGCGCGCCCGCACTGGCTTACGCATCAAGCGCGGTTCTGGCAAAGGCCGCCTTTGTGCGCGGCATGGCGCGCGGCTTCGACCGATCGTCGCGCGCGGCCGGCCTTCATGTGGCCGGTCCGCTTGCCGGATTTTACGACTGGAATGATGGCCGCGCATTTGCCGCGTCGCTGGAGCGGGGTGTGGCCGCTCTACCCGATGACTCCATCTTCATGTGCCATCCGGGCAACGTCGATGCCTTGCTCGAATCGCGTGACGGCCTGCGCGCTCCACGCATCATCGAGTTCGAATACCTGCGTTCACGCTCCTTCGCCGAAGCGCTGGAACGCAGTGGCGTCGCCATCGCAACACTCGAACGATGACCGTCGAGCGAACCCGCAGTGTCTGGCAGAAGGCCATCCGCTTCGGCCTCGTCGGCTTGCTCAACACGCTTGTCGATGTTGCGACCTTCGCGCTGCTGATCGCGCTGTCCCTCCCCGCACTCGCCGCCAACGTCGGCGCATGGATGGTCGCAATCAGCGCTTCCTACGCGATGAACTCACGCTGGTCCTTCGAGAGGGACCAGCAGTTGCGCGAAGGCTGGTCCATCCTGCGCTTCGTCGGACTGGGCGCTCTCGTCTCGCTTGGCATATCGAGCGGGGCAATCCTCGCGCTCGCGCCAGTCATCGGGCTCTGGCCCGCAAAGATTTTCGGCGTCGCCGTCGCCGCTGTGCTCAATTTCATCGCCGCGCGCTTGTCTATCGAGAACCGGTTGCGCTGACGGCGCTATCCTATCGGGCAATCGCCGGCTGGCAGGAAGACCTCGATGTGGGCAGTCACCGCTTCAAGCCCGCGTCCGTTGGCCCAGCGATAATCGGTGGACGCCATCCGGCACAGGCCGAGCGCGCGCAGCGGCGCGGTATTGCCAGGTCCCACCACCACGATACCGTCGCGTTTGAGCATGGCCGAACTCACCCAGGGAGAAAGCGCCGGGCTTAGATGTTCGTACCAGGCAGGCCGCTCCGGCAAAACGTTCGCAACCCCAGCTGCCGAAGCGTTACCGCCAACGACTGGGATGGGAGTAGTCTCCGGGAGGCCCGCCGCGCGGAGCCCTTCGATCCACGTTGCCTTCACCGCGCCCGCCAGCGGTTCCGCCGGCATCAGCGGCGCCCAAGCGACTGGTCGCCCCGCCGCGAACCAGTAGTGCGACCATCGCTCGAGCGGATACACAAATGCGATGATGGCGATCGTCACCAGCACGAACGCCGCGCCGCGATTGCTCCAGGTAATCCTCGCGCGGTCACCCACCAGCCGCAACAGCAGCCAGCCGGGAATGAAGAGGAAGTTCACGATCAGCCAGTGGTCCTTGATCATCACGCCAGTCGCGATCGCAATGAGAATCACGGCGGCGATCGGCCCGAACAGTGATGCACCGAACAGCGCCCGCAGCTTGGCCACGCGGACATCGTCATCAACCGCCGCGTCCTCAGCCTTCAGCCCATAACGAACCGCGACCGCCGGCAGGATCGACACCGCAAGCGTCACGCCGATGACCGACAGCGGCGACAATACACGTTGCAGCCACCCGCCCATATGCAGCCGGGCATTGGCGGCCATGCTGTATTCGGCGACGTCGGGGCTGTTCAGCAGCCAGAGAATGTTCGGCGTCAGCAGCACCAGCATGAGAACGACGCCCAGAAGCGCCGGCACCCATCGGATGCGGCTGCGCATCCACGGGTCGTAGAGCACCAAAATTGCGACCGACAACGGAATCAGCGCGAACGAGTACTTTGCAAGGAAGCCGCCTGCCGCCGCCAATCCGGCAAGCAGCCACCAGTGAGCGCCGCCGCGATCAAGCCCGCGCCAGATGCCCAGCACGAACAGCGCAGCGAAGGGAAGTTGTGCGATGTTGGCGTTCCACTGCGGCAGATGGACGCCGAAATAGACGATCAGTGCCGACAGAACCACGGCGGCAAACGCGACAGACCGCGGGCGCACGTCGCGGATCGCAGCGAAGATAAATATCTGCGCGGCGGCCAGCGCTAGCGCTGACAGCACGTAGGCGCTGCCAAGCCAGCCCCCACTCGTCTGGAAGGCGATTTCCATGAGCCAGGTCTTCATCGGAGGGTGCCGATAAAGCCCTACCAGCCATTCCCGGCCCCAGGCGACAATCTCGACAGTGTCTATCGGCAACCCGGCATTGAATGCCAGCGGGATGACTGTCCACAGCGCCCCATATGCAGCGAGCCACAACAGCACGCCCAATCGCATCTCGGCCAGACGGTTGAATGGCATCGCTGGATGCATCCCCGGAAATGAGAAAGCCGCCAGACCCGCTTGGAGTCTGGCGGCAAATGCCGTTTCCGTACCCGATCAGCGCGAGTAGAACTCGACGACTAGGTTCGGTTCCATCTGCACCGCGTATGGAACGTCGGCGAGGCCAGGGACGCGCACGTATTTGGCGACCATCTTGTTGTGGTCGGCCTCGATGTAATCCGGCACGTCGCGCTCGGCGAGCTGTGCCGACTCGAGCACGATGACGAGCTGCTTGGACCTCTCGCGCACCTCGATCACATCGCCCGGCTTGCACAGGTAGGAACCGATGTTGGTGCGGCGGCCATTCACGTTCACGTGGCCGTGGTTGATGAACTGGCGAGCAGCGAAGATCGTCGGAACGAACTTGGCGCGGTAGACGACCGCATCCAGGCGCGACTCGAGCAGGCCGATCAGGTTTTCGGAGGTGTCGCCGCGACGGCGGTCGGCCTCTTCATAGGTCTTGCGGAACTGCTTCTCGGAGATGTCGCCGTAGTGACCCTTCAGCTTCTGCTTGGCGCGCAGCTGCAGGCCGAAGTCGGACATCTTGCCCTTGCGGCGCTGGCCATGCTGGCCCGGGCCGTATTCACGCTTGTTGACCGGGGACTTCGGGCGGCCCCAGATGTTCTCGCCGAGACGGCGGTCAATTTTGTACTTCGAAGATTCGCGCTTGCTCATCGCATTTCCTTCAACATGTTGCGAACCGAAGCTCACGCTTCGGTTCAAGGAAACGCGCCCTCCTCTGGCTCCCTTTTCCGGAACCTGACAGGGGCTTCCACGCACGCATTGCGGAAAGTCCCACGGGACACGTCGGTTGCTCAGGATCGGCGCGGATGCACCGATGTCCGAGAATTACAAATGAAACACCGCGCATCTCTGCGCGGCGTTGGCGGTCGAATAGGCGCAAAGACCCGATTTGTCAACGCGACCTGTTGGATTCAACCGGCGGTGTTGTCTTCGATGCCGGCACGATATCGGGCTTGCCCCCATCGCCAGGCTTCGCGGCGGCCTTGGTAACCGTGAACTTGGTGCCTGCCCGGCCGTCGCGCTGCACGAACTGGCCCCAGACGAAGCCGCGCTTGCCGTTGACGACGATCTCGCACCACGATTGACAATCCACGACCTGGACTTGCGTGCGCGCCGGCACCGTTCCGATCACCTTCGCGCCCTTCTGCGGGCGGCTGCGGATGTTGGCGTCGTCTATCATCAGCGCCATGCCGGTGACGGCCTTGCCGGAGCTCTCGACCTTGGCCGGCTGTTCCTCGTTGTTGGATTTCACCGGCGCGGGCGCGATCGCCGCGGTTTTCTCCTGCTCGACCTCCGTCTCGTCGATGCTGTCGAACGGAACTTTCACCCGCTTGGTCATCGGGCCGAACGCATTCCCCGCATCGACCGGGCCGCCTATATCCTCGACATCCTCGATTCCGCGAGCCGCGCTGGCGTCATGGGCGAAGCGAGGATCTCGTGCCTCGAGCGCGACGAGTTCTTCAGACACCTTCTTGGCGGCCGAAGGCGACGGCAGCGCCGAGGCGGCATTGGCCTGCGAAACAACTCCGTTCGCGGGGATCAGATCGCTGAAGACGGGTTCTTCGGAAACGGCCGCAACCGGCGGCTCGGCTGCAGTGGCAGACAGGATGATCTCCTGCTCGGGCAGCGGATTGGGAAGGTCGCTCGCCAGCAGCGACATCGCCAGCACGGCGGCGCCCGCCGAACCGACACCTACGGCGATGAGGGCGGCCCCCATCGCGAAATACCCCTGGCCTACCCCGTCCGGAAGAGTCTCTCCGTCCGGATTGCCCCCGTAGGCAACGTCCCTGTTCACTCTCACGTCGTTGGGCTCCTACGTTCGGCCTTGCGCTCGGCCGTGTAGATTGACGCCCCCGTCACCCACTCATGCCGAATGCGGCCTCGATGCGCCTGCGGGCGATGAATCTCGCCTCTTACCGGAGTGTCTTCGGAGAAGAATGTGGCCGAGATTTGATCATGTTGCCAAAAGTTAACGTAATTAGCTCTTTGGAAGGGCTCTTGATTCCGCCATCCACCACTTTGTTATGGCCGATAACGGCCGACTTCGGCAGCCGGCCGGACAGCCGCGTTAGAAAGCGGACGCGTTCTCAAGACCGACCGGCCGGTAATCAGCCCTTGCCCTTCTTGTCCGGAAGTCCCTTTCGCTTCGTCTCCGCGAATTCCTCGAGCTGTTTCTCGGACATGGAGTCCGCCATTTCGCGCGAAGCGCCCTTGAGTTTGGATTTCGGCGTCTCGCCGCGCTTTGCCGACAGGGCAGCACCAGCGGCTTTCTGCTGGGCCTTGGATTTTGCAGGCATGGTTCCCGATCCTCGTTGCACCTGATCTGCAACGAAGAAGCCCGAACGACAGTTCCGTGCCGCTTACGCGACCTTCAGCCCAAACCCCTGCATCAGCCGCCGGCCGGCGAAATCCGGCTCGCCTGACGTGAAGATCGCGATGTCCTCGCCTTGCGGCGGCGCATCGCTGCGTTTCGGCGGCAGGAGCGACAGCGCCCGGCGCGCGATGGCCTCCGCCGGGTCGATCCAGTCGACCGGCCACGGCGCGGTCTTGCGCATGCGGTTGACGAGGAAGGGATAATGCGTGCAGGCAAGCACGACGATATCGGTGCGCCGTCCGTCCTTCTCGATGAAGCACGGCGCGATCTCGGCCCGCACCGCCTCCTCGTCGACGAACCCCTCGCGCATGTACGTTTCGGCGAGCCCGGCCAGCCGGTCGCTCGCGACAAGACGCACATGGCATTTGCTGCCCCATTGCGCGATCAGGTCGCGCGTATACTGGCGCTTCACCGTTCCGGGAGTCGCGAGAACCGAGACGAGACCCGAGCGGGTGCGCTCCGCCGCGGGCTTGATCGCGGGGACAGTACCGACGAACGGCGTCGAGGGATAAGCATCTCGAAGGGCCTGAAGAACGATCGTGGACGCCGTGTTGCAGGCGATGACGACGAGTTCGGGGTCGTGCTCCTCTATCAGCCTGCCGAACAGGCTGACGATCCGCTCGGCAAGCGCCTTTTCTTCCCACGCCCCATACGGAAAGGCGGCATCGTCGGCCACGTAGACGAAGCGCCGGTCGGGCATGAGCACGCGCGCCTCGCGCAGCACGGTGAGGCCGCCGATGCCGGAATCGAACACCAGCACCGGCCGGTCAGTCATCGCCATTGCCGCCCTCTGAGATCCGGCCAGCCTCGTCGGCCTGCCGCTTGCGTTCGGGGTATCCGCTGCCGCGCGGTTCCTTCGGCGAGAAATAGTCGAGCGAGGCAAGCACGCCGCGCAGGACCTTCACCTCCGGTTCCGTGAATCCCGGCCGCGTGAATACGGCGCGCACATTGTCCAGCATTTTGGGCTTCTTTTCGGCGGGACGGAAATAGCCGCGCGCGTCCAGCGCCTGTTCCAGGTGGTCGAGGAACCCGTGGATGTGGCGCTTGTCCGCCGGGGTGAGGTCCGGTCCGGCGAAGGCCGTGTCGGTCTCGCGTTCGAGCCCCGACTTCATCCACTCGTAGGACATCAGAAGCACGGCCTGGGCGATGTTGAGCGACGAGAACTCGGCATTGACGGGAAAGGTGACGATCTCGTCGGCCAGCGCGATCTCCTCGTTGAAGAGACCGAAACGCTCGCGACCGAACAGCAGGCCGGTCCTCAACCCCGATCGGCTGCGGGCCCTGAGCCCCTTGCCCGCCTCGACCGGCCCGATCACCGGCTTGAAATTGTCCCGCGGGCGCGCCGTCGTCGCGCCGACATAGGCAAGATCCGCGACCGCCTCCTGGAGCGTCTCGAACACTGCCACCGCGTCGATCACATGGTCCGCGCGGCTTGCCGTGGCGCGCGCGCTCTCGTTCGGCCAGCCGTCGCGCGGCTTTACCAGGCGCAGTTCCGCCAGGCCGAAATTCGCCATCGCCCGAGCCACCATCCCGATGTTCTCGCCGAGTTGGGGTTCGACGAGGATGATGGCGGGAAGCGGCGTCTCGCGCGGCCGGGAGAGGTCAACTGTCATGCGCGCGTCTGTGCCATGAAATACTGTCGAAAGAAACAGCGACCTGGCCGCGGGTATCGCGCGCAACGCCCATCCGCGGGGTACGAATTGCTTGCCCGCAACAATAAAGGCCGACCGAAGTTTCCGTTGCGTAAGGTTCGGGCGAAGTATAAATAAATCCTGCGCACTCCCGCGCCTCCTCCGAGGAAAAGGGGAACGACCATGAAGGTGTCAACAATACTGACGGCAGCGGCGATAGCAGCTGCCGCATTCATCGGATTCGCCGGCAGCGCGTCCGCCCAGGCGACCCGCACCTGGGTCTCGGGCGTCGGCGACGACGTCAACCCGTGCAGCCGCACAGCGCCATGCAAGACATTCGCCGGCGCGATCTCCAAGACGGCGACCGGGGGTGAGATCAACTGCCTCGACCCGGGCGGCTTTGGCGGCGTTACGATCACCAAGGCGATCACCATTTATTGCGATGATGTCGAGGCCGGCGTCCTGGTGTCGGGAACAAACGCAATAATTGTCAATGCGCCAACAACTGCCGCCGTCGTCCTGCGCGGCCTCGATATCGAGGGGCTCGGTACAGGGCTGAACGGCGTACGTTTTCTGGCCGGTGGTTCGCTTCACGTTGACGACTGCCTGATCCGCAACTTTTCCGCCGCGTCGGGCGGCAACGGCATTGCGTTCATTCCGTCAAACAGCGCAAAGCTGCTGGTTACCAATACGACGCTCTGGCGGAACGCCGTAGGCGTTGTCGGTGCCGGGATACTTATTGCCCCAACCGGCGGAGCCTCGGCGGAAGTCGTCGTCGAAAACGTAGTATCTTCGAATAACAACAACGGCATACACGCGAATTCGGCGACGTCAGGTGCGATATCCGTCGCGATCGACAATTCAGTCTTCTCCCTCAATACCGGCAACGGCATTGCAGCGACTGGCGGCGCAGGCAGCATTAACATCCTCGTTGACGGCACGACGTCTTCCGATAATGGCGCGGCAGGGCTAACCGCCAGCGGCGCCACGGCGATCATTAGGCTTTCGGACAGCAACGTCTCCGGCAACGCCAATGGGCTGACAACGGCTTCGAGCGGACAGATTCTCTCCTTCCTTAACAATCGAATCAGGGGCAATACTGTCGACGGCGCCCCGACGGGGACCCTGGCGCAGCAGTAGAGCCCTCTGCGCGGTCTGCGCACGGTTCGCCAAACCCTGTTGAACAGCGCGGGAAACGATCGCCCCGGAAGAATTTCTTTCGGAGCGATCATACCGACATTCCTCTCAAACGCAGAACGCGCTACATTGCGTTGGGGTGAGAAGAGGGGAAAGTCATGAGGATTTCGGCAATACTTGCGGCGGCGACTATTGCCGCCGCCGCATTGACAGCGCTTGCCGGCAGTGCATCGGCTCAGGCCATCCGCACCTGGGTCTCTGGTGTGGGCGACGATGCCAATCCCTGCAGCCGCACCGCTCCGTGCAAGACCTTCGCGGGCGCGATTTCGAAGACGGCGGCGGGCGGTGAGATCAATTGCATTGACCCGGGCAGTTACGGCGGGGTGGCAATCACGAAGTCGATGACGATCGCCTGCGAGGACGTTGAGGCGGGCGTCCTGAACGGTGGAATACACGGTATCGTCATTAACGCGGCAGCCACGGACGTGGTCGTGCTGCGCGGCCTCGATATCGACAGCACGCCAGACGACACCGGCGTCAATGGAATCCGCTTCTATGCGGGTGGCGCTGTGCATATCGAAGATTGCGTGATCCGCGACAATCAGGCGGGGGAGCTCAACGGCAACGGCATCCTGTTCATGCCGTCGAGCGGCTCGCCCGAACTATTTGTCAGCAATTCGCATATCACCGGCAACGGCGCCGCGACGAGCGGCACCGGCATTCATGTCGAGCCATCGGGAAGCGCGGGCGCCAAAGTGACCATCGAGAACACGATCCTGGCAAACAATTCGATCGGCGTGCGCGGCGTGTCGAACAATACGACCGGAGTGGTCGAGATCTCGATCGCCAACAGCGAACTGAGTGGCGGGACCTTCCACGGACTGGTCGTCCAGGCCGACACCGGGACCACGAAGGTGACCGTGAACTCGACGCGCATCGTCAACAACGCGAAACAGGGCATTCGCGCGATCGGCGCCAACGGCATCGTGCGTGTCGGCTCGTCGGTCATTTCGGGCAACCTGACCGGGCTTAACGCTATTAGCGGCGGCAACATCCGCTCCTACGGCAACAATCAGTTAAACGGCAACGGCACCGACGGCGCCTTCACGGGACCCGTCGCCCCGCACTAAGAACCGTCGACCTTCCGCAGACGGGGCATGACACTCGCATTTGCACCTCTCCAAGAAAGAGAACGACTATGAAGATATCAACGATATTGACGGCAGCGGCGATCGCGGCCGCCGCATTCATCGGGTTTGCCGGCGGCGCGTCCGCTCAGGCGACCCGCACCTGGGTCTCGGGCGTCGGTGACGATGCCAATCCGTGCAGCCGCACGGCGCCATGCAAGACGTTCGCCGGCGCGATCTCCAAGACGGCGGCGGGTGGCGAGATCAACTGCATCGATCCGGGCGGCTTCGGAGCTGTGACGATCACCAAGTCGATGACCATCGCCTGTGAGGACGTGGAGGCCGGCATCCTGAACGCTGGCACAAACGGCGTAATCGTGAATGCTGGCGCAACTGACGTCGTGGTGTTGCGCGGCCTCGAATTCGACAGCACGCCGACTGGAACCGGCTTGAACGGGGTTCGCTTCCTGGCGGGCGCCGCACTCCATATCGAAGACTGTGTGATCCGCGACAACGGCGCGGGCACGCCCAACGGCAACGGCGTCCTGTTCGCGCCGTCGAGCGGTTCCCCCGAACTGTTCATCAGCAATTCGTACATTACCGGCAATGGCACCGCGACCACCGGCGCCGGCGTCCAGATCGAGCCCACGGGTAGCGCGAACGCCAAGGCAACCATCGAGAACTCGACGTTCACGAACAACTCGATCGGCGTGCGCGGCGTTTCGAACAATACGACCGGGACCGTCGACATCTCGATCGCAAACAGCGAGCTCAGCGGCGGGACGTTCCACGGCCTGGTGCTTCAGGCGACCACCGGAACCTCCAAAGCGATGGTGAACTCGACGCGTCTCGTCAACAACGCCAACCAGGGCATCCGCGTGATCGGCGCCAATGGTATCGTCCGCATCGGCTCGTCGGTGATCTCGGGCAACCTCACGGGGCTCAACCCTGTGAGTGGCGGCAACATCATCTCCTACGGGAACAATCAGCTGAACGGCAACGGCACCGACGGCGCCTTCACGGGAACCGTGGCACTCCAGTAAATCCCGGCAGGATACGAAGGAAACGGCAGGGTCATTCCCTGCCGTTTCGAGTCTCGACAACGAAACCACGCATCGCCGCCGCGACCTCCTGCGGCCTTTCATGCAGGATCCAATGGCCTGCATCCGCAACCGGCCTGACGAAGAGATCCGGCGCGAACCGGTCAAGTCCGTCGAGACAGGATGGGCGAAGCGCCGTATCCGCCTCGCCCCAGAGCACCAGATGCGGCACGCGAACCGTCATCGCTCCCGGCGGCAGGGAATTGAGGAAGGTCTCGCCCGGAGCCTGGCCCGGCTCGGGCACGTCGATGGGTGACGCACGGTACCAGTTGAGCATGGCCGTCATCGCGCCGGGCTGGCTCCAGGCGTCGAGATAGGCGGCACGCACGTCGCCGGCCATCCAGTCGGCCCGGGAGAACCCTTCGATCATGCGGAACGTCCGGCGGAAATCATCCTCTGCCATGCGCCGGTCCGTGGCCGGTTCGCGCAGCTTGTTGATATACTGGCTCGCCAGCCGCTGCGCCGGATCGGTATGGATCGCGTGCTGGAAACACCAGGGATGCACGCCGTTGGCGATGATCAGGCAGGAGAGCCGTTCCGGGTGCGCGAAGGCAAAGGCGTAGGCGACCGACGCGCCCCAGTCGTGGCCGGCGAGCGCGAACGGCCGGTGGGGCGACAAATGGTTCGCGAGCGCGGCGAGGTCCGCCACCATGTGCCTGGCGCGGTAGGCGTCGACCCCGTCCGGCTTGGATGAGAGATTGTATCCGCGCTGGTCCGGCGCGACGACGAAGAAATCTCGCGACAAATCTTCCATTACCTCGCGCCATGCCGCCCAATATTCGGGAAAGCCGTGCAGCAGCACGATGAGCGGATTGCTCCTCTTGCCCGCAACCGCCACGTTCAACGTGACCGATCCGGCATCGAACGTCATGAAATCCGGCTGAAACATCAGCGCGATCCTCCTCTTTGCACTTCCCCGCGGCCCGATGCCGAGCCAACGCGCTCCTACGCCCTTTGCATCGTTTGCGCGCGACGGAGGGCTTTGCTATAGCGGCCCAATCTCCAGTCCAGGGCTCTGAGGAACCGCGGTTCCGACTTTCTCAAAGAGGCGCATTCAATGGCGAAGATCAAGGTGGCCAACCCCGTCGTCGAACTCGACGGCGACGAGATGACCCGCATCATCTGGCAGTTCATCAAGGACAAGCTGATCCACCCCTATCTCGACATTGATCTGCATTACTACGACCTCGGCATCGAGCACCGCGACGCCACCAACGACCAGGTGACGATCGATTCGGCCAATGCGATCAAGAAATACGGCGTCGGCGTGAAGTGCGCGACGATCACCCCCGACGAACAGCGCGTCGAAGAGTTCAAGCTGAAGAAGATGTGGAAGTCGCCCAACGGCACGATCCGCAACATTCTCGGCGGCGTCATCTTCCGCGAACCAATCATCTGCAAGAACGTGCCGCGCCTGGTGCCCGGTTGGACCAAGCCGATCGTCGTCGGCCGCCATGCTTTCGGCGACCAGTATCGCGCCACCGACTTCCGCTTCCCGGGCAAGGGCAAGCTGACGATCAAGTTCGTCGGCGAGGACGGCCAGGTCATCGAGCACGAAGTCTACGATGCGCCGGGCGCCGGCGTTGCCATGGCGATGTACAACCTCGACGAGTCGATCGCCGATTTCGCCCGCGCGTCGCTGAACTACGGCCTGCAGCGCGGCTATCCGGTCTATCTGTCGACCAAGAACACCATCCTCAAGGCCTATGACGGCCGCTTCAAGGACATCTTCCAGGAGATCTACGAGAAGGAATTCGCGGCCGAGTACAAGGCCCGCAAACTCTGGTACGAGCACCGGCTGATCGACGACATGGTGGCCTCCAGCCTGAAATGGTCCGGCGGCTACATCTGGGCCTGCAAGAACTATGACGGCGACGTCCAGTCCGACACGGTCGCTCAGGGGTTCGGCTCACTCGGCCTCATGACCTCGGTCCTGCTCACGCCCGACGGCAAGACCGTCGAGGCCGAAGCCGCGCACGGCACGGTCACCCGCCACTACCGCCAGCACCAGAAGGGCGAGGAGACCTCGACCAATTCGATCGCCTCGATCTTCGCCTGGACCCGTGGCCTCGCCCACCGCGCCAAGCTCGACGACAACGCGGCGCTGGCGAAGTTCGCCGATACGCTGGAAAAGGTCTGTGTGCAGACGGTCGAGAGCGGCTTCATGACCAAGGACCTGGCGCTTCTGATCGGCCCCGACCAGCCCTGGCTCTCGACCTCCGGCTTCCTCGACAAGATCGACGAGAACCTGCAGAAGGCGATGGCCTGACGCCCGTGATGGCGCGGCCCGTTCTCTACGGCGCCGCGTATAGCGTCTATGTCCGGATCGTCCGCCTCGCGCTTGCGGAAAAGCGGGTGGACCACGACCTCGTCGAGGTCGACATCTTCGCGCCCGGCGGCCCTCCCGCCTGGTATGCGCAGCTTCATCCGTTCGGAAAGATCCCAGCCTTCGAGCACGGCGCGCTGCGCCTGTTCGAGACGCAGGCCATCTGCCGCTATGTCGACGAGGCCTTCGACGGACCGGCCTTGCAGCCGGCGACCGCCGCCGACCGCGCCGTCATGGCCGAGATCGTCGGCATGCTGGACGCCTACGCCTATCGCACGCTGGTCTGGGACATCTACGTCGAGCGCGTCTCCAAGCCGCGCGACGGCAGGACGACGGACGAGGAACGCATCGCGCTGGCGCTGCCGCGTGCGCGAAACGTTCTCGACGTGCTCGAGGCTCTGAAGCGGCCAGGACCCTGGCTGCTCGGCGATCGGCTCACCGTCGCCGACCTTCATGCCGCCCCCATGCTGGCCTATTTCGTCCAGAGCCCGGAGGGAGCGGCGATGCTCGCGGATACCCCGTCATTGTCGACATGGTACGGCGTGCTTTCGGCGCGCACGAGTTTTCGGGACACCGAACCGACAGTGTGAGACCAGGTCGGCGAGCCGCGGTCAGTTGCCGTAGAGCGTCACCACGCAGGCGCCGCCGAGGCCTAGATTGTGCTGCAGCGCCAGCCGCGCCCCGTCGACCTGCCGCGCTCCCGCCTTGCCCCGCAACTGCTGCACCAGCTCGGTGCATTGCGCGAGGCCGGTGGCGCCGAGCGGATGCCCCTTCGACAACAGCCCGCCCGACGGATTGGTGACGACGTCGCCGCCGTAGGTGTTTTGCCCATCGACGACGAAGGGTTCCGCTTCGCCTTCCGCGCACAGGCCGAGCGCCTCGTAGGTGATCAGTTCGTTCTGGACGAAACAGTCATGCAGTTCGACGACGTCGATGTCGGACGGCGCGATACCGGCTGCTTCATAGACCAACTGCGCCGCGGCAGCCGACATGTCGTAGCCGACCACCTTGCGCATGTCGCGGTCTTCGAAGGTCGACGGCGTGTCGGTCGTCATCGCCTGCGCGCGGATGCGGATCGGCTGGCCGATGCCCTTGCGCCGCGCGAATTCCTCGGTGCAGACGATGGCCGCCGCAGCACCGCAGGTCGGCGGGCAGGCCATCAGCCTGGTCATCACGCCTTCCCAGATGACCTGGGAGCCGAGAACCTCCTCTTCCGAAACCTCCTTGCGGAACAGCGCGAGCGGGTTGTTGACCGCGTGCCGCGACGCCTTGGCGCGGATCTTGGCGAAGGTCGAGAGCTTCGTGCCGTATTGCCGCATATGGGCGAGCCCGGCGCCGCCGAAGAAGCGGAGCGCCAGCGGCACTTCGCCATGGCCCACGATCGCATCCGTCTCGCGGTTGAACTCGTCGAAGGGACTCGGCCGGTCGGTGAAGACGTCGCCTAGCGCGCCCGGCCGCATCTGCTCGAAGCCGACGGCCAGCGCGCAGTCGACGATGCCGTGCTCGACGGCCTGGCGCGCCAGGTAGAGCGCGGTCGATCCGGTCGAGCAATTGTTGTTGACGTTGACGATCGGCACGCCGCTCATGCCGACCGCATAGAGCACGCGCTGGCCCGAACAGCTGTCGCCATAGACATAGCCGGCATAGGCCTGGCCGATATCGGAATAGTCGAGACCGGCGTCCGCGAGCGCCGCGCGCACCGCTTCCGGCCCCATGACCGAATAGTCCGGACCCGCGCCGGGCTTCGAGAACGGCACCATGCCGACGCCGGCGACCACGACCTGCTTTGCCACGAACAACCTCCCGGTTTGACGTCTCTTGCCCGAAATCTGGCACGGATCCGCGCCGTCGGCGAGAGGCCAGAAAGAACTCCGGCTGTGCGTCAGCTTTCCATCGCCGCCTTGACCGCGGCGATCGCCGCCTCGCCCTTCGAAGCGTCCGGTCCGCCCGCCTGCGCCATGTCGGGACGCCCGCCGCCGCCCTGGCCGCCAAGGGCAGCCGAGGCGACGCGCACCAGGTCGACCGCGTTGAAGCGGCCGATGAGATCGGCCGTGACCGCGACGACGACACTCGCCTTGTCGTCGAACGCCCCGACGAAGACGACGACGCCGGATCCGAGCCCCTGCTTGGCCTCGTCGGCAAGTCCCTTCAGATCCTTCGGCTGGACGCCGGTCACGACGCGCCCGGTGAAGGCCACACCTGCGACTGTCTCGCTGCCCGCCGCGCCGCCTGCGGACCCGCCGCCGCCCAGCGCCAGCTTCTTGCGCGCCTCGGTCAATTCGCGCTCCAGCTTGCGGCGCTCGTCCACCAGGCTTTCGACGCGGGCGAGCACCTCGGCCGGGCCGACCTTGAGCGCGGAGGCGACAGCCTTCAACCGCCGGTCCTGCTCGTCGAGATGGTGCCGCGCCTCCTCGCCCGTCAGCGCCTCGATGCGCCGGACGCCCGCCGCGACCGCGGCGTCGGACACGATGCGGATCAGGCCGATGTCGCCGGTTGCCCGGACATGGGTGCCGCCGCACAGCTCGACCGAGTAAGGCCGGTTCGCCTTCTGCCCGTGCACCGCCGTTCCCATCGACACGACGCGGACCTCGTCGCCATATTTCTCGCCGAACAGCGCCATCGCGCCTTCCGCGATCGCGTCATCGACCGACATCAGCCGCGTGGTCACCGGGCTGTTCTGGACGACGATCTCGTTGGCCATGCGCTCGACCTGTTCGAGCTCCTCCGGCGAAATCGGCTTGTTGTGGGAGATGTCGAAGCGTAGCCGGTCCGGCGCAACGAGCGAGCCCTTCTGCGCGACATGGGTGCCGAGCACCTCGCGCAGCGCCTCGTGGATCAGGTGCGTGGCGGAATGATTGGAACGCACCCTGCGACGGCGGGTGCCGTCGACCTTGAGTTCGACGGCCGCGCCGACCTTCGCCGCGCCCGAGGCGACCTTGCCGATATGGACGAAGACGCCATTCGCCTTCTTTTGCGTGTCGGTCACCTCGATCGAGAAGCCGTCGCCCGAAATTGTCCCTGTGTCGCCCACCTGTCCGCCCGACTCGCCGTAGAACGGCGTCTGGTTCAGGACGACCGAAACGGTCTCGCCGGCCTTTGCGATATCCACCGGCGCGCCGTCGCGCACGATCGCGGTGATCACGCCCTCAGCCTTTTCCGTGTCGTAGCCGAGGAACTCGCTCGCGCCTAGCTTCTCGCGCAGCCCGAACCAGATGTTCTCCGTCGCCGCCTCGCCGGACCCGGTCCAGTGCGCGCGCGCCTCGGCGCGCTGCCGCTCCATCGCGTCGGTGAAGCCCGCCAGGTCGACGGAAATCGAGCGCTGGCGCAGCGCATCCTGCGTGAGATCGAGCGGAAAACCGTAGGTGTCGTAGAGCTTGAACGCGGTTTCGCCGTCGATCATGTCTCCGGCGCCAAGCGTAGCCGTCGCATCGGCGAGCAGGCCGAGCCCGCGCGCGAGGGTCTTCCGGAATCGGCTTTCCTCGAGCTTCAGCGTCTCGGTGATCATCGGCTGGCCGCGCACCAGCTCAGGATAGGCCTGCCCCATCTCGCGCACCAGCGCCGGGACCAGCTTCCACATCAGCGGCTCGGACGCGCCGAGCAGCTGCGCATGGCGCATGGCGCGGCGCATGATGCGCCGCAGCACATAGCCGCGTCCCTCGTTCGACGGCAGCACGCCGTCGGCGATGAGGAAGCAGGACGAGCGCAGATGATCTGCAATCACCCGGTAGGACGCGACGTTGTCCTCGCCCGGTCCCTCGCCGAGCGCCGAGGAGGCGGCGTCGATCAGATGGCGGAACAGGTCGGTCTCGAAGACGCTCTCCACCCCCTGCAGGACCGACGCCATGCGCTCCAGTCCCATGCCGGTATCGATCGAAGGACGCGGCAGATCGATGCGCTCTTCCTTCGTCACCTGCTCGTACTGCATGAAGACCAGGTTCCAGAACTCGAGGAAGCGGTCGCCATGCTCTTCCGGGCTTCCCGGCGGGCCGCCCCAGATGTGTTCGCCGCGGTCGATGAAGATTTCCGAGCACGGACCGCATGGGCCGGTATCGCCCATCGCCCAGAAATTGTCCGAGGTCGGGATGCGGATGATGCGGTCGTCCGAAAAGCCGGCAATCTTCTTCCAGTAGCCCGCCGCCTCGTCGTCGGTGTGGTAGACGGTGACGAGCAGCTTGTCCTTGGCGAGCCCGAACTCTTTCGTGATCAGGTTCCACGCGAGCTCGATCGCCCGCTCCTTGAAATAATCGCCGAAGGAGAAATTGCCGAGCATCTCGAAGAAGGTCAGATGGCGGGCGGTGTAGCCGACATTGTCGAGGTCATTGTGCTTGCCGCCGGCGCGCACGCTCTTCTGCGCGGTCGCCGCCCGCACATAGGGCCGCGTCTCAAGCCCGGTGAAGACGTTCTTGAACTGCACCATGCCCGCATTGGTGAACATCAGCGTCGGGTCGTTGCGCGGCACCAGCGGGCTCGACTCGACGACCTCGTGGCCGTTCGTGCGGAAGTAGTCGAGGAAGGTCGACCGGATCTCGTTGACGCCACTCATCTTCATGCCTTTGCGGGGATGCCGGGAACCCGGCGAAATGCTGGACCCCGGCCTTTTAGCCGCGCCCTTGCGGGCTGTCCAGAAATGCATCGGCGGCGCAGGCCAAAGCCGCAAGCGAAAGAGGCCGCCGGCAAGCCGGCGGCCCCTCACAGGAACCATGTCGAGCGGCTTGCGGCTACATCGCAGCCGCGTCGTCCGCGTCGTCCTCCGCGCCCGGACCGCCCGTCTCGAGGAACTTGTCGGCGATCAGCCCGGCATTCTGGCGCAGCGTCTGCTCGATCTCGGCGGCGAGCTCCGGATTGGTGCGCAGGAATTCCTTGGCGTTCTCGCGTCCCTGGCCGAGACGCTGCGAATTGTAGGAGAACCAGGCACCTGACTTCTCGACCACGCCGGCCTTGACGCCGAGGTCGACCAGTTCGCCCATCTTCGACACGCCCTCACCATACATGATGTCGAATTCGACCTGCTTGAAGGGCGGCGCCAGCTTGTTCTTCACCACCTTGACGCGTGTCTGGTTGCCCACCACCTCGTCGCGGTCCTTGACCGAGCCGATGCGGCGGATGTCGAGGCGTACCGACGCGTAGAACTTGAGCGCATTGCCGCCCGTCGTCGTCTCCGGCGAGCCGAACATGACGCCGATCTTCATGCGGATCTGGTTGATGAAGATGACCATCGTGTTGGAGCGCGAGATCGACGCGGTGAGCTTGCGCAGCGCCTGGCTCATCAGCCGGGCCTGCAGGCCCGGCAGCGAATCGCCCATCTCGCCCTCGATTTCCGCGCGAGGGGTAAGCGCCGCGACCGAATCCACCACCAGAACGTCGATCGCGCCGGAGCGTACCAGCGTGTCGCAGATCTCCAGCGCCTGCTCGCCCGTGTCGGGCTGCGAGATCAGCAGGTTTTCGAGGTCGACGCCGAGCTTGCGCGCATAGACCGGATCGAGAGCATGCTCCGCGTCGACGAAGGCGCAGATGCCGCCCTTCTTCTGGGCTTCGGCCACGGTATGCAGGGCCATCGTCGTCTTGCCCGAGCTTTCCGGCCCGTAGATCTCGACGATGCGTCCGCGCGGCAGGCCGCCGACGCCGAGCGCGATGTCGAGACCGAGCGATCCGGTCGACACAACGCCGATCTCCACCACCTGCTCGTTGGCGCCGAGCCGCATGATCGAGCCCTTGCCGAATGCGCGCTCGATCTGGGACAGCGCCGCGTCCAAAGCCTTCGTCTTGTCCACCGATTTGTCCTCAACCAGCCGCAGTGAGTTCTGAGCCATGATACATCACCCCTAGATCGTCAATGAAGGCCGAACGCCGTTTGTCCGATGGTGATTTGTATCCGTTTTGTTCTCTTTTTGCAAGAGGGATCAAGTTGCTGAAAATGCTATCTTTTCGACAGATGTTCCATTTTAGTTCCATCCGTCCGTTTTGGGGATGTATCAAACCTGTCGGGCAAGGCCGCGCGCCGGACGGGTAAGAATCAGCTCAGCCGAATTCGGGCACGATGCGCGGCAGGTCGTCGAACGTATAGCCCGCCACCTGGTTGAGATAATAGAGCCCGCCGAAGATGATCGCGGCGACGATCGTCGTGCGCAGCATCGCGCGTCGCACGTGCGAGCCGCGCGGCGCGCTCGCCACGGTGCCGAGCGTCACGTCGCCGTCCTCGTCCTGCGTCCTCAGGCTGAACGGCAGCGTGGCGAACAGCACCAGCCACCAGATGATGAAGAAGACCGCGAAGGCGGAGAAGTAGCCCATCAGACCTGTTCCAGCTCGATCAGGGTCCCGGCGAAATCCTTGGGATGCAGGAAGAGCACCGGCTTGCCGTGCGCGCCGATCTTCGGATTGCCGTCGCCCAATACGCGCGCCCCCGACGCCTTGAGCTGATCGCGGGCAGCCAGGATGTCCTCCACCTCGTAGCAGACATGGTGCATGCCGCCGGACGGGTTCTTGGCGAGGAATCCGGCGATGGTCGATTCGGCGCCGAGCGGCTCCAGAAGTTCGATCTTGGTGTTCGGCAGTTCGATGAAGACAACGGTCACGCCGTGCTCCGGCAGCGCCTGCGGCGCGGTCACCTTCGCTCCGAGCGTGTCGCGATAGGTCGCGGCCGCAGCAGCGAGGTCCGGCACGGCGATGGCGACATGGTTGAGGCGACCGAGCATGGGGCGGCTCCGCAATGAGGGCAGTAGGGCAATAGGGCAGTAAGGCAGTAGGGGAAAGGAGAAAACGGGGCGAAAGCGCGCACATCGGGTCGGATCGCACGATCGGCGGCGAGCCTTCCCCCTACTGCCCTACTGCCCTACTGCCCTACTGCCCTACTGCCCTATTCCCTCAATACGTCACGAACACCGTCACGATCGGCTTCTTGCCCCAGGCTTCGTTGGCGGAGTTACGCACGGCACGCCGAACCGCTTCCGCCACCAGGTCGAGATCCTTGCGCCGCTGGCGCGGGATCGACGTGACTGCGCTCTCAACCGCCTCCAGCAGCATCTCCTCGAAATCGGTTCCCCGCCCGTCCGACTGCGGCAGGCCGATGGCGACGAGATCGGGATCTCCCGCCAGGTCGTAGCGCTCGTCGAGTACGACATTGACCGCGACATGGCCGGCGAAGGAAAGCTTGCGCCGCTCCTTGAGCCCGACGCCTTCGTCCGTGCCGATGATGCGGCCGTCCTTGTAGATCCGCCCGAAAGGCACCTGATCGATGATCTCGGCCGGCCCGGGCGCCAGCCGCGCCATGTCGCCGTTGCGCACCTGCATGACTTCGGGAATGCCGGCCATGGCGCCGAGTGACCCTTGCGCCACCAGATGCGCCGCCTCGCCATGCACCGGCACGAGGATGCGCGGCCGCGTCCACTCGTACATGCGCTTCAGTTCAGACCGCCGCGGATGGCCGGAGACGTGCACCAGCGCATCGCCGTCCTCGATGATCTTCACCCCCATGTCGATCAGGCTGTTCTTGATCCCGAGGATCGCCTTCTCGTTGCCGGGAATGGTGCGCGAGGAGAAGATCACGGTGTCGCCGGCGGCGAGCTGGACGGTGCGCAGTTCGTCGCGCGACAGCTTGGCAAGCGCGGCGCGGTCCTCGCCCTGGCTGCCGGTGCACAGGATCACGAGGCTCTCGCGCGCCACCGCGGCGAATTCGTCCTCGGCGATGAAGGGCGGCAAGCCGTCGAGATAGCCGAGTTCGGACGCGACATCGATGACGCGTCGCATCGACCGGCCGAGAACCAGCACCTGCCGGCCGGCGTCGCGCGCCGCCTCGGCGATCGAGCGGATGCGGCCAACGTTGGAGGAGAAGGTGGTGATGGCAACCAGCGCCGGCGCCTTCTCGATCTCGGCGCGCAGCCCCTGCCCGACCGCCTGTTCGGAGGGCGAGTCGCCCTCGCGCATGGCGTTGGTGGAATCGCAGATCAGCGCCAGCACGCCGGCGTCGCCCAGAGCCCTGAACCGCGCCTCGTCGGTCATCGGCCCGATTTCGGGCGCCGGATCGATCTTCCAGTCGCCGGTGTGGACGATCGTGCCGAGCGGCGTGGTGATCGCCAGAGAGACGGGCTCGGGGATGGAGTGCGCGACCGGAATGGCCTCGATGCGAAACGGTCCGATCTCGAACGTCTCGCCGGCGCGGTAGATCGTCACCGGCACCTGCGGTGCGCCGCGTTCAGACTGGCGCTTCGCCTCGAGCAGGCCGGCGGCGAACGGGCTCATCCAGACCTGCGCCTTCAACCTCGGCCACAAATCCAGCAGCGCGCCGTAGTGGTCCTCGTGCGCATGCGTGATGACGATACCCTTCAGACTGGCGAGATCCGCCTCGATGAAGCGCGTGTCGGGCAGCACGAGGTCGACCCCTGGCAGGTCGGGGCCAGGAAAGGTCACGCCGACATCCACCACGATCCACTCGCGCGCATTGGGCGGACCGTAGCCGTAGAGCGCGAAATTCATGCCGATTTCGCCGACGCCCCCGAGGGGCACGAAGACGAGTTCGGCCGCTTGACCTTTTGCCATTGTCATTCCTCTCGCGCCGCTCAGCTCCGTCCCGCCGAGGCGACCGCGCCGAAATGCACATCGCCGGCTGCGATGCTCACCCGTTCACCTTTAGCGTCCCGGATGACGAACCGGCAATCCTCGTCGATCGTCTCGAACACGCCGCGCACCACATTTCCGTTCACGTCCACAGCCACATCGCTGCCCAGGCCCGCGGCCCGCGTCAGCCAAAGGCGCCTGATGTCGTCGAGCCCCCTGCCCTCCGCCCAGATGCGCTCGATACGCGTCCAGGCGTCCGCCAGGGCAAGGAAGACCGTCTCCGCGTCCACCTTGAACCCGAGCGCCGAAAGCGACGTCGCCGGATATGGCAGATCGGTCGGATGGGCGACGACATTGACCCCGATCCCGACCGCAATCGCAAAGCGCCCGTCAGGCAGAAGTGCGGATTCGAGAAGGATACCGGCGAGCTTGGCGCTGTCGACGACGACATCGTTCGGCCATTTCAGTTCGAAGCGGCGAACATTTGGCCCGCTGCCGCCGTCGACGCCGATCGAGACACGGGAACCCGGCGCCACGGCGTCCAGCGCCTCGCCCAGCGCCAGTCCGGCGACAAATCCGAGGGTCGCTGCATGCCTCATGTCGCCGTCGACGATTTTCAGCTGGGTCGCAGCCAGATTGCCCTGAGGCGTGGCCCACACCCGGCCCCTGCGGCCTCGACCGCTTTCCTGCTTCTTGGAGGCAATCCACAGCTTGCCCGGGTCGCCTTCACGTGCGCGGTCGAGGGCTATCGCGTTCGTGGAGCCCACCACGTCGAACTGTTCGAGGCGATAGCCTGCGGATTCGGCGAGAGGCGAGAGACGAAATCCCATCCGCTCAGAAGAAGGTCCGGGCAGCCGCCTCGGCCAGCGCCTCGACCGGCTGGCCGATCAGCATGTAGAACGCGACGAAAATGCCCGAAAGCCCCAGCACCAGGCGCAGTTCGCCGGTCATCGGCACGAAACCGCCCACTGGCTCGTCGAACCACATGATCTTGATGATGCGCAGATAGTAGTAGGCGCCGACGACGGAGGCGAGGACGCCGATGATCGCAAGCGCCAGGAGGTTGGCCTCGATCGCGGCGAGAAACACGTACCACTTCGCCCAGAAGCCGGCGAGCGGCGGAATACCGGCCAGCGAGAACATGAGAACGGTCATGATCGTCGCCATCATCGGATTGGTCTGTGCGAGGCCCGCCAGATCCTCGATCTGCTCGACATTGCCGTCCTTGCGGCGCATCGCCAGGATGAAGGCGAAGGTGCCGAGCGTCATCACCAGGTAGATCGCCATGTAGATCGCGACGCCGCGCACCCCGGTCTGCGAATTGGCGGCAAGCCCGACCAGCGCGAAGCCCATATGGCCGATCGACGAATAGGCCATCAGGCGCTTGATGTTCTTCTGGCCGATCGCGGCAAACGCGCCGAGCAGCATGGACGCGATGGAGATGAAGACGACGATCTGCTGCCAGTCCGGCGCCACCGGCTCGAACGGGCCGACCACGACGCGCACGATCAGCGCCATCGCCGCCATCTTGGGCGCCGCGGCGAAGAAGGCGGTCACCGGCGTCGGGGCGCCTTCATAGACGTCGGGCGTCCACATGTGGAACGGCACGGCGGAAATCTTGAAGGCTAGGCCGGCGAGAACGAAAACCAGGCCGAACACGAGGCCGAGTTGCCGCTCCCCGGTCGTCAGCGCCGCGGCGATCGCGTCGAAGCCGATATTGCCGGTGTAGCCGTAGACGAGCGAAATGCCGTAGAGCAGCATGCCCGAGGACAGCGCGCCGAGGACGAAATACTTCAAGCCCGCTTCCGTCGCCCTGGCGCTGTCGCGATTGATCGCGGCGAGCACATAGAGCGCCAACGACTGCAGCTCGAGGCCGAGATAGAGCGTCAGCATGTTGTTGGCCGAGACCATCAGCAGCATGCCGAGCGTCGAGAGCAGGATCAGCACCGGATACTCGAACTTGTCGAACTTCTCCTCCTGCGCGAAGGAGACCGACATCGCGAGCGTGACGACCGAGCCGATCAGGGTCAGCACCTTCATGAAGCGGGCGAACGGATCGGCGACATAAGCGCCGCCGAACGCCTGCCCCTGGTCGCCGATCAGCACCATCCAGGCGCCGGCGCCGATCAGGATCGCAACCGCGAGCCCGGTGACAAGCGTGTTGCCGCGCTCGCCCGAATAGACGCCGATCATCAACAGCGCCATCGCGCCGATCGCGAGGATCAGCTCCGGGGCAACCAGCGTCAGGTTCGAGATCATGTCAGGCGTCATGTTCATCGGGCCTTCGTCAGTGTGCCGCGGGTGCTGCGACGGGCTGGGCGGCGAGTGCCGCGTCGCGCGAGATCGTCAGGTTGTTGACCAGCGCCTCGACCGAGGCAGAGGTCGGATTGAGCAGCGCCGACGGGTAGACGCCGTAGAAGATGACCAGGATCACCAGCGGATAGAGGATCACCTTCTCGCGCGTCGAGAGGTCGAGCAGGCCCTTCAGGCTTTCCTTCGTCAGCGCGCCGTAGACGACGCGGCGATAGAGCCAGAGCGCGTAGGCCGCCGAGAGGATGACGCCCGTCGCGGCGAACAGCGCAACCCAGGTATTGGCCTTGAACGCGCCGAGCAGCGTCAGGAATTCGCCGACGAATCCGCTCGTTCCCGGCAGGCCGACATTGGCCATGGTGAAGATCAGGAACGCGACCGCGTATTTCGGCATGTTGTTGACGAGCCCGCCATAGGCGGCGATATCGCGGGTGTGCATCCGATCGTAGATCACGCCGACGCAGAGGAAGAGCGCGGACGAGACCAGGCCGTGCGACAGCATCTGGAAGATCGCGCCCTCGATGCCTTCGACGTTCATCGCGAAGATGCCCATCGTGACGTAGCCCATATGCGCGACGGACGAATAGGCGATCAGTTTCTTCATGTCCTCCTGCATCAGTGCGACCAGCGAGGTGTAGACGATCGCGACGATCGACAGCGCGAACACGAACGGCGCGAAGTCGATCGAGGCGAGCGGGAACATCGGGAGCGAGAAGCGCAGGAAGCCGTAGCCGCCCATCTTCAACAGGATGCCTGCAAGGATGACGGAACCGGCTGTCGGCGCCTCGACGTGGGCGTCCGGCAGCCAGGTGTGCACCGGCCACATCGGCATCTTCACCGCGAAGGAAGCGAAGAAGGCAAGCCACAGCCAGGTCTGCATGTTGGCCGGGAACTCATGCGTCAGGAGCTGCGTGATGTCGGTCGTCTGCGCCTGCCAGTACATCGCCATGATGGCGAGCAGCATCAGCACCGAGCCCAGCAGCGTGTAGAGGAAGAACTTGAACGAGGCGTAGACGCGCCGCTTGCCGCCCCACACGCCGATGATGATGAACATCGGGATCAGGCCGGCCTCGAAGAAGACGTAGAAGATCACCAGGTCCAGCGCGCAGAACACGCCGATCATCAGCGTTTCCAGCACGAGGAAGGCGATCATGTAGGCCTTCACCCGCTTCTGGATCGATTCCCACGAGGCGAGGATGCAGAGCGGCATCAGGAACGTCGTCAGGATCACGAACAGCATCGAGATGCCGTCGACACCCATGTGATAGGCGATGCCGGAATTAAGCCACTCGACCTTCTCGACCATCTGGAAGCCGGGCGTGGCATTGTCGAAGCCGAGCCAGATGCCGAGTGACAGAAGGAAGGTGAACACCGTCGTGAACAGCGTGACGGAGCGGATGTTGCGACGCCCCGCATCGTTGTCGTCGCCGATCCAGAAAATCAGGAACGCGCCGACGAGCGGCAGGAAGGTGACCGTGGAGAGGATGGGCCAGTCGGTCATGATCTAGAAACTGCTCCCGAGCATCATCCAGGTGACGAGCGCCGCGACGCCGATCAGCATGGCGAATGCATAGTGGTAGAGATAGCCGGACTGCAGCTTGACGACGCGGCCTGTCACGTCCTGAACCCGTGCCGAGATCCCGTCCGGACCGAAGCCGTCGATGACATAGCCGTCGCCCTTCTTCCACAGGAAGGTGCCGAGCCGCATCGCCGGACGGACGAACAGGAAATCGTAGAGTTCGTCGAAATACCACTTGTTCAGCAGGAACGCGTAGAGGCCGCGGTGCTGCTCGGCGAGCGCTTTCGGCGTCTCCGGCGAGCGGATGTAGAAATACCAGGCAGTCGCGAAACCGAGCAGCATCGCCACGAACGGCGCGAGCTTCACCCAGAGCGGCACGCCGTGGAAGTCGTGCAGGATGTGGTTGTCGGGCAGAATGAACAGCGCCGCCTTCCAGAAATGCTCGTATTCCTCGCCGATGAAGAACTCGTGGAAGAGCACGCCGGCGAACAGCGCGCCGGCGGCGAGGATGAACAGCGGCGCCAGCATGACCATTGGCGATTCATGCACGTGGTGCATGACGTCGGCCGAGGCGCGCGGCTTGCCGTGGAACGTCATGAAGATCAGCCGCCACGAGTAGAACGACGTGAACATCGCCGCGATGACGAGCAGCGTGAACGCGATCGGCGCGATGACGTTGTGGCCCACGAACGCGCCCTCGATGATGGCGTCCTTGGAGAAGAAGCCGGCGGTGCCGATGATCGTGCCGGGGATGCCGACGCCGGTCAGGGCGATGGTGCCGATGACCATCATCCAGTAGGTGGTCGGGATCAGCTTCCTCAGGCCGCCCATCTTGCGCATGTCCTGCTCGTCGGACACGGCATGGATCACCGAGCCCGAACCGAGGAACAGCAGCGCCTTGAAGAAGGCGTGCGTGAACAGGTGGAAGATCGCGGCGGAATAGAAGCCGAGACCGAGCGCGACGAACATGTAGCCGAGCTGCGAACAGGTCGAGTAAGCGATGACCCGCTTGATGTCGTTCTGCACCAGCCCGACGGTCGCGGCGAAGATCGCCGTGATGGCGCCGACCAGCGTCACCACCGTCAGCGCGGTATGCGACAGCTCGAACAGCGGCGACATGCGGGCGACGAGGAACACGCCGGCCGTGACCATCGTCGCGGCATGGATCAGCGCCGAGACCGGAGTCGGGCCTTCCATCGCGTCAGGCAGCCAGGTGTGCAGCGGCACCTGCGCCGACTTGCCCATCGCGCCGAGGAAGAGCAGCAGGCAGACGACCGTCAGCGCCGCCGCCTTGTCGAGCTGGTAGCCGAGGAAGGTCAGCACCGTCTCGCCGTGCGCCGCGGCGGCTTCCGCGCCCGCGGCAGCCTCGCCGTGTCCGGCGGCCGGGATGAACGAGGCCGTGTTGTTGAAGATCGTGTCGAAATTGACCGACCCGAAGAGGATGAAGACGCCGAAAATGCCCAGGATGAAGCCGAAATCGCCGACGCGGTTGACGACGAAAGCCTTGATCGCAGCCGCATTCGCCGACGGCTTCTTGTACCAGAAGCCGATCAGCAGGTAAGAGGCGAGGCCGACGCCCTCCCAGCCGAAGAACATCTGCACCAGGTTGTCCGACGTCACCAGCATCAGCATCGCGAAGGTGAACAGCGACAGGTAGGCGAAGAAGCGCGGCCGGTGCGGGTCGTGGTGCATGTAGCCGATCGAGTAGATGTGCACGAGCGACGACACGGTGTTGACGACGACCAGCATGACCACGGTCAGCGTGTCGATGCGGAACGCCCAGTCGACGTCGATCCCGCCGGACTGGATGAAGGTCATCACCGGCACGGTGAATGCCTCGCCATCGCCCATCGCCACCGAGAAGAACGCGACCCACGACAGCACCGCCGAAATCACCAGCAGGCCCGACGTGATGTATTCCGACGCGGCGGATCCGATCGCGCGACCGCCGAGGCCGGCAATCAGGAAGCCGATCAGCGGAAGGAAGACGATGGCTTGGTACATGGGTCGATCAACCCTTCATCATGTTGACGTCTTCGACCGCGATCGAGCCGCGGTTGCGGAAGAAGACGACGAGAATGGCAAGTCCGATCGCAGCCTCGGCGGCCGCGACGGTGAGCACGAACAGCGCGAAGACCTGGCCGACGAGATCGCCGAGCGCCGCCGAGAAGGCGACGAAATTGATGTTGACCGCGAGCAGGATGAGCTCGACCGACATCAGGATGACGATGACGTTCTTGCGGTTCAGGAAGATGCCGAACACGCCGAGCGTGAACAGGATCGCCGAGACGGTCAGATAGTGCGCTATGCCGATTTCCATCAGATGCCCTTCCCCGTCTCGACCTTCTTGATCTCCATAGCCGTCGCCGGCGTGCGCGCGACCTGCGCGGCGATCGACTGCCGCCTGACGCCCACCTTGTGGCGCAGCGTCAGGACGATCGCACCGATCATCGCGACTAGCAGGACCAAGCCCGCGATCTGGAAGTGGAAGAAGTAGTCCGTGTAGAGAATGTCGCCGAGCGCCGCCGTGTTGTGGCGCGTCGCGATATCAGGCGTCGGTTGCGCGACGGTCGATGCGAGCTGCGGTGCGAAGACGTAGCCGCCAGTCACCACGATCAGCTCGGCCGCCAGGATCAGTCCGACCAGCGCGCCGATCGGCGCGTATTGCAGCGCGCCCTGCTTCAATTCGGCGAAATCCACATCGAGCATCATCACCACGAACAGGAACAGCACCGCGACCGCGCCGACATAGACGACCAGCAGGATCATCGCGAGGAACTCGGCGCCCGTCAGCAGGAACAGCGCCGCCGCGTTGAAGAAGGTCAGGATCAGATAGAGGACGGAGTGCACCGGATTGCGCGCGGAAATGACCATGAACCCCGCCGCGACCGCGACGAAGGCGAAGAGGTAGAAAAATACCGCTTCCAGTCCTGACAGCATGGGTTGTCCCCGGTTCATCCTTCGGCGCGTTGCGCGCCGCTCACTTCAGTCTGCGACTCCCGGACACCCCCGTCCGAAGTCGCGCGTTCCTTAGACGAGGCATCCCGCCCCGTCCATCACCCACTCAGCGGTAGGGCGAGTCGATCTCGATGTTGCGCGCGATCTCGCGCTCCCACCGGTCGCCGTTGGCGAGCAGCTTGTCCTTGTCGTAGTAGAGTTCCTCGCGCGTCTCGGTCGCGAACTCGAAGTTCGGGCCCTCGACGATCGCGTCCACCGGGCAGGCCTCCTGGCAGAAGCCGCAATAGATGCATTTCACCATGTCGATGTCGTAGCGCACCGTGCGGCGCGTGCCGTCGTTGCGGCGCGGGCCGGCCTCGATGGTGATCGCCTGGGCCGGGCAGATCGCCTCGCACAGCTTGCAGGCGATGCAGCGTTCCTCGCCGTTCGGATAGCGGCGCAACGCGTGCTCGCCCCGGAAGCGCGGCGAGATCGGCCCCTTCTCATGCGGATAGTTGATCGTTTCCTTCGGCCGCCACATCTGCTTGATCGACAGCACGAAGGCGCTCGCGAACTCGGCGAGCAGCAGCGATTTTGCGGCCTGGGCGAGCGCTGACATCTCTATTCTCCAAACACGTAGGGGCCGACGAACCAGCCCACGAGCGGCAGCAGCACGAACTGGCTCGCCGCCGTGACGTTGAGCACCCGCTTGGTCTCGTCGAGGTCGACGCGGCCGGCAAGCATGCGCAGCACGACGAAATCCGCCGCCGCGATGGCGAGACCGACCAGGGCGCCGATGAGAGAACCGGACATCACGCCAGCCCCGTGATCTTCAGGAACGCGGCGGTCGCCACGACCATGAACAGCGAGATCGGCAGGAACACCTTCCAGCCCAGACGCATCAGCTGGTCGTAGCGGTAGCGCGGCACGAAAGCCTTCACGATCGAGAACATGAAGAAGACGAGGCAGAGCTTGAACACGAACCAGACGACGCCCGGCACCCAGGTGAAGGGCGCGAAGTCGAAGGGCGGCAGCCAGCCGCCGAGGAACAGGATCGTTGTCAGCGCGCACATCAGCACGACCGCGACATATTCGCCGAGGAAGAACAGCAGGAACGGCGTCGACGAATACTCGATCATGTGGCCGGCAACGAGCTCGGACTCCGCCTCGACGAGGTCGAAGGGCGGCCGGTTCGTCTCGGCCAGCGCCGAGATGAAGAAGATGACGAACATCGGGAACAGCCCGAGCCAGTGCCAGTCGAGGAAAGTGTTGGGCAGTCCGGCCATGGTGCCGAGCCCGTCCTTCTGGGCCAGCACGATGTCGGTCAGGTTGAGCGAGCCGACGCAGAGCAGCACTGTGACGATGACGAAGCCGATCGAGACCTCGTAGGACACCATCTGCGCGGCCGAGCGCAGCGCGCCGAGGAACGGATATTTCGAGTTCGACGCCCAGCCGCCCATGATCACGCCGTAGACCTCGAGCGAGGAGATGGCGAAGACGAACAATATGCCGACATTGATGTCGGCGATCGCCCAGCCCTGGTTGACCGGGATCACCGCCCAGGCCGCCATTGCGAGTGCCGCCGAAACCACCGGCGCCAGCAGGAACACGCCCTTGTTGGCGCCGGACGGGATCACCGGCTCCTTGAACACGAACTTCAGGAGGTCGGCGAAGGCCTGCAGAGTGCCCCAGGGTCCGACCACGTTCGGACCGCGGCGCATCTGCACGGCGGCCCAGATCTTGCGGTCGGCGTAGAGGATATAGGCGACGCCGATCAGGAGAATGACGAGCAGCACCACCGACTGGAGCAGAATCCAGAGCGCGGGCAGGACGTAGATCGAGAAGAAGCTGTCCATCATCCCTGCCCTATTCGGCCGCCTGCCGGAACCCGTTCTGCGCCAGAGCCGAGCATTCGGCCATCACGGCCGAGGCCCGCGCGATCGGGTTCGTCAGATAGAAGTCTTTGACCGCCGAGGCAAACGGCGCGCGGCCGATTTCCCCGCCGGCTTTCGCCAGCCGCGACAGGCCTTCCGCGTTGGCCGGCGCAATCTCGTCGATTTCCGCGAAATGCGGGAATTCGGCGTAGAGCCTGGCGCGAAGCTGCGCCAGAGAATCGAAAGGCAGGCGCTTGCCGAGCACGTCCGACAGCGCGCGCAGGATCGCCCAGTCCTCCTTGGCCTCGCCCGGCGCAAAGCCGGCGCGGTTGGCCATCTGCACCCGCCCTTCGGTGTTGACGTAGGTGCCGGACTTCTCCGTATAGGCGGCACCCGGCAGGATCACGTCGGCGCGGTGTGCGCCCGCGTCGCCATGCGTGCCGATATAGACGGTGAAGGCCTTGCCAATCCGGCTCATGTCGAACTCGTCGGCGCCGAGCAGGAAGAGCACGTCCATCGCGCCCATCATGCCGGCTACGTCCTTGCCGCCTTCGCCCGGCACGAAACCGAGGTCGAGCGCGCCGACGCGGGCAGCCGCCGTATGCAGCACGCCGAAGCCGTTCCAGTCCTCGCGCACCGCATTGACGGACGCGGCCAGCTTCGCGGCGAGCGACAGGACGGCAGTGCCGCCCTCGCCCGCAATCGCGCCCTGGCCGACCAGGATGATCGGGTTCTTCGCCTGCTTGAAGGCCGCCATGAACTTGCCGCGGCCGGAAGCCAGGTCCTTCAGCGACTCCGCTCCAGCGCCCAGCTTCTCGTAATCGTACCGCGTGTCGCCGATATCGCCGACGACGCCGACCGGGAAATTGCCCATCCGCCAGCGCTTGCGGATGCGGGCGTTGAGCACCGAGGCTTCGTAGCGCGGATTGGCGCCGATGATCAAAAGCGCGTCCGCGCGCTCGATCCCTTCGATGGTCGGGTTGAACACGTAGCTGGCGCGTCCATAGGCCGGATCGAGCGCGGAACCGTCCTGGCGGCAGTCGAGACTGGCCGACCCGAGCGACTGCATCAAGAGCTTCAGCGCGTACATCTCCTCGACGGCGGCGAGATCCCCGGCGATCGCGCCGATCTTGTCGGCGGACGTCTTGGCGACCGCCGCCTTAATCGCCGCGAAGGCTTCAGCCCAGCTCGCGGCGACCAGCTTGCCACCCTTGCGCACATAGGGCCGGTCGAGGCGCTGCGTGCGCAACCCGTCCCAGATGAAGCGCGTCTTGTCCGAAATCCACTCCTCGTTCACCTCCTCGTTGATGCGCGGCATGATGCGCATCACCTCGCGGCCGCGCGAGTCGACGCGGATTGCCGAACCCACCGCGTCCATCACGTCGATGGACTCGGTCTTGGTCAGCTCCCACGGCCGCGCCTGAAAGGCATAGGGCTTCGACGTCAGCGCGCCGACCGGGCAGAGGTCGATCACATTGCCCTGTAGTTCGGACGTCATCGCCTGTTCGAGATAGGTGGTGATCTCGGCATCCTCACCGCGGCCGATCAGGCCAAGCTCGGAGATTCCAGCCACTTCCGTCGTGAACCTCACGCAACGCGTGCAGTGGATACAGCGGTTCATGATCGTCTTGACGAGCGGGCCGATATACTTGTCCTCGACCGCGCGCTTGTTCTCGTGGAACCGCGAAGAATCGACGCCGAAGGCCATCGCCTGGTCCTGCAGGTCGCATTCGCCGCCCTGGTCGCAGATCGGGCAGTCGAGCGGATGGTTGATCAGCAGGAATTCCATCACGCCCTCGCGAGCCTTCTTGACCATCGGCGTGTTGGTGAACATCTCCGGCAGTTCGCCGTTCGGGCCCGGGCGCAGGTCGCGCACACCCATGGCGCAGGAAGCGGTCGGCTTCGGCGGGCCGCCCTTCACCTCGACCAGGCACATGCGGCAATTGCCGGCGATCGACAGCCGCTCGTGGAAGCAGAAGCGCGGCACTTCCGCGCCCGCCTCCTCCGCCGCCTGCAGCAGCGTGTAGTGATCGGGAACCTCGATCTCGCGTCCGTCGACCTTGAGCTTAGCCATCAATTGCCCCCGGCGGCTTTCGCCGCTTCGTAAGTTGCGAGGAGTTCGGTCACCAGGATGCCGTTGATCCGCAGGCCCGCGACGCAGGATTCCTCGATCGTGGCGTCCTGCAGCTTGACATTGCGGAACCGTGCGCCTGTCAGGTTCACATCGTCGAAGACCGACCCCGTCATATCGAAATCGACCGCGTCGAGGCGGTCACGCCCGGCGGCAAGCTTCATGACTTGCCTCCCTTGACTAGTGTCTTCGCCTGGCCGACCCAGTCGTCTCGCCCGATCCGGCCCTTGAAGCCGAGTTGGTCCTCGATCGACGCGATCTCCTCATCCGTCAGCGCCGCGACCTGCGCATAGGTGCGGATGCCGAGCCCGTTAAGCACGGCCTCGAGCTTGGGTCCGATGCCGCCGATCGCCTTCAGGTCGTCCGCCGCCTTGACGCGCGTCTTCGCGACCGGCTTCACGGCTGCCGGGGCCGGTGCCACGGCCTCAACCGGCGGCGCTGCCCGCCGCTTCGGCGCCTTCGCCACCTTGGCGGCGCGCTCGGCCTTCGAGACGAACTTCACCACCTTGTCGCCGGCGTCCGTCGCGGCAGCCTTCGCATCGGCCATGACGGCTTCCGCAGTCGCTTTCGCGCGCAGGCTGGCGGGCTTGGCGGTCTCGTCAGAGGGCTTTGCCGCGACGCCGCCCTTGCCGGCATGGGCGATCTCATGGCCCGCCCGCATGGCGCTCGATACGGCGGTGAGCCAGAGGCCGAAAGCCTGCGTCGCCATGCCGAGGCCAAGCGCGGAGAGCGCCGCGGCACCCGCGATCGGCTGCGCCATCAGGCGTGCCGCATCTTCGAACTCCTTCGGCATCAGTGCCGAAACCTGCCGCTTCAAGTTTTCGACCTCGTCGGCTTCGGGCAGACGACCGCCAGGGAGGGCGTCATTCGTCATCGATCGCTCCTTTCCTTCTGTCATCTGTTGCCCCTTCTCTCCCGGCCTCGGCCGGTTCCTTCGCCTGCTACTCGGCCGCCATCAGCGGCTGAACCTGGTGCGCGTTGCGCGAAAACTCGTCGATCCGCCGCTCGATCTCGGGCCGGAAATTGCGGATCAGGCCCTGGATCGGCCATGCCGCTGCGTCGCCCAGCGCGCAGATCGTGTGGCCTTCTACCTGCTTGGTGACGTCCAGCAGCATGTCGATCTCGCGCTTCTGCGCCTGGCCGACGACGAGACGCTCCATGACGCGCCACATCCAGCCGGTGCCTTCGCGGCACGGCGTGCACTGTCCGCAGCTCTCGTGCTTGAAGAAATAGGAAAGCCGGGCGATCGCCTTCACGATGTCGGTCGACTTGTCCATCACGATCACCGCCGCCGTGCCGAAGGACGACTTCCTCTCGCGCAGGCCGTCGAAATCCATCGGGCAGTCGATGATGTCCTCGGCCTTGACCACCGGGCACGACGCGCCGCCGGGGATCACCGCAAGAAGATTGTCCCAGCCGCCGCGGATGCCGCTGCCATGCTTTTCCACCAGCTCGCGGAAGGAGATGCCCATCTCCTCCTCGACCGTGCACGGCGTGTTGACGTGGCCGACCAGCATGAACAGCTTCGTCCCCACATTGTTGGGACGGCCGATCGAGGAGAACCACGCCGCGCCGCGACGCAGGATGGTCGGCGCCACCGCGATCGACTCGACATTGTTCACCGTCGTCGGGCAGCCGTAAAGGCCCATATTGGCCGGGAACGGCGGCTTCAGGCGCGGCTGGCCCTTCTTGCCTTCGAGGCTTTCGAGCAGCGCCGTTTCCTCGCCGCAGATATAGGCGCCGGCGCCGTGATGGACATAGATGTCGAAATCGTAGCCGTTCTTGTTGCCCTTGCCGATCAGGCCGGCCTCATAGGCCTCGTCGATCGCCCGCTGCAGCGCCTCGCGCTCGCGGATGAACTCGCCGCGCACATAGATGTAGGCGGCGATCGCACCCATGGCGAAGCCGGCGATCAGGCAGCCTTCGACCAGCGTGTGCGGATCGTGGCGCAGGATCTCGCGGTCTTTGCAGGTGCCGGGTTCGGATTCGTCGGCATTGACGACGAGATAGGACGGCCGCCCGTCGCTCGCTTTCGGCATGAACGACCATTTGAGGCCGGTCGGGAAGCCTGCGCCGCCGCGGCCGCGCAGCCCCGACGCCTTCATCTCATTGATGATCCAGTCGCGACCCTTGTCGATGATGCCCTTGGTGCCGTCCCACGCGCCGCGCGACATCGCACCCTTCAGCGACTTGTCGAAGCGGCCGTAGATGTTGGTGAAGATGCGGTCCTTGTCCTGAAGCATGTTGTATCCCTCAGACCGGCTTCTTGCCGAAGACGCGGATATATTCGGCGACGCCGCCCTTGGCGAGCGCCTTCGCCTGCTTGACCCAGTCGTCCCGCTCGATCCGCCCCTTGAAGTTCAGGTAGCCGTCGACCCATTCGCGCTCCGCCTTCTTCCACGAGGCGACCTGCGCGAACGTGTAGATGCCGAGCGAATGAAGAATGCCTTCGATCTTCGGCCCAACGCCCGAGATCAGCTTGAGGTCGTCGACCGCCGCCGGCTTTTCGATCCCGGCCGGACGGTTCTTGTCCGTCAGCGACGGTTTGGCGGTTGCGGGAACCGCGTCGCCCTTGGCGCGCGCGGCGCCGATCGGCTCGCCCTTCAGGGTTTCCGGCGCCTTGTAGGCGGAGACCGGCTCGGCTTTCTCGGTCTTGCCGCTGCGCTGCTTGACGGTCTTCTCGACCGCGGGTTCGGCGAGGTTCGCGGCCTTGCCCGAATGCCCCGGTGCGACGCTCTTCGCCTGCTCGGCGGCGGGGGCGACTTTGACCTTGGACGGCGACTTGATCGCCGGGTTCGTCTCGGGCGCGTCGGTCTTCGGCCTTGCCGCGTTGGACGGCGCGACTGCCTCGGCGGGCGCCGCCGCAGGCGCCTTCGCTACGCGGGCGCGCGTCGACTTCAACACCGCCTTCTCGTCCTTGAGCGAGGTGAAGCCGCTCTGCGGCGCGGAGTAGAAGCGGTCGACCTGCGGGCCCGGCTTCACGGTGTCGCCCTTGCCCGCCTCGAACGCGTCGATGATCTCGGCGAGCCGCTCCGGCGTCAGGTCCTCGTAGGTATCCTTGAAGATCATCACCATCGGCGCGTTGACGCAGGCGCCGAGGCATTCGACCTCCTCCCAGGACAGCGTGCCCTCGGCATTGGTGTGGAACTGGTCGTGATGGATCTTCGACCGGCACACATCCATCAGCGCCTCAGAGCCGCGCAGCATGCAGGGCGTCGTGCCGCAGACCTGAACGTGGGCGCGCGTGCCGACCGGCTTCAGCTGGAACTGGGTGTAGAAGGTCGCGACCTCGAGCACGCGGATATAGGGCATCCCGAGCCTGTCGGCGACATGCTCGATCGCCGCCTTGGTCACCCAGCCTTCCTGTTCCTGCGCGAGCATGAGCAGCGGGATCACGGCTGACTGTTCGCGGCCATGGGGGTATTTTGCGATCCAGGTCTTCACCTCCGCGGCCTTCGCCTTGGAGAAGGCGAATGCGGCTGGCTGGAGGGCTGGCTCGGCGAGACGGCGGACGGACATTTACGGACTTTCTTCAGCAGCGGCAGCGGGAGACAAGCCAAGCAATTCTTCGACCTGGACTACGACACCCGGAGGGACCAGTTCTATCGGTCCCGCGGTCAGGATTCTCGTTCCGATCGTCTCGCTACCGCTCGCCCGCGCATGATGAATAACATTCGAGCTGTATGGATCGACGATGAGGTAATGACAAATGCTGGGAACGCGGAAGTAGTCCGCCACCTTTGCTCCGGTGTCGCTCCGGACGCTGGAAAGAGACACGACCTCGACCACGACGACCGGCTGATCCAGAAGCAGGGAATCCTGCTCGAACGGAGCGCATTGAACAGACACATCCGGCTCGCGGACTGTCTTTTCGTCGATCTGGATACCAACGCCATCGCCGAAAGCGCTGCAGGAACTGCCGGCGCGAGCAAGCGCGTTTCTCAAAACCAGCCATATCTCGTTCTTCAGCCGGACATGACGCAAGGTCTCCGGAGACATGGCGACAACCTCGCCGCCGACAAGTTCGAAACGACCGCCGTCCTGCGTCCCGGACCAACGCAGATATTCGTTTGCGGTCATCTTCGCTTTCGGCAGCGCGACCATCACCGGTCCACCTCCCCGAACACGATATCGAGCGACCCCAGCACCGCCGTCACATCGGCGAGCAGGTGGCCGCGGCAGAGGAAATCCATGGCCTGCAGATGGGCGAAGCCCGGCGCGCGCAGCTTGCAGCGGTAGGGCTTGTTGGTGCCGTCCGAGACGAGATAGACGCCGAATTCGCCCTTCGGCGCCTCGACGGCGGCATAGACTTCGCCCGCCGGCACGCGATAGCCCTCGGTATAGAGCTTGAAGTGGTGGATCAGCGCTTCCATCGAGCGCTTCATCGCGGCGCGCTTCGGCGGTACGATCTTGCCGTCGGTATTCGACACCGGCCCGACCTTCTCCTTGCCGAGCAGCAGATCGACGCACTGGCGCATGATCTTCGCCGCTTGGCGCATCTCTTCCATGCGGATGAGGTAGCGGTCGTAGCAGTCGCCGTTCTTGCCGATCGGAATGTCGAACTCCATCTCGGAGTAGCATTCATAGGGCTGCGACTTGCGCAGGTCCCAGGCGGCACCCGAGCCGCGCACCATCACGCCCGAAAAGCCCCAGGCCCAGGCGTCTTCCAGCGACACGACACCGATGTCGACATTGCGCTGCTTGAAGATGCGGTTGCCGGTGAGCAGGGCGTCGAGTTCGTCCAGCGACTTCAGGAACGGGTCGATCCACTTGCCGATGTCCTCGATCAGCGCCTCCGGCAGGTCCTGGTGCACACCGCCGGGCCGGAAATAGGCCGCATGCATGCGCGAGCCCGAGGCGCGCTCGTAGAACACCATCAGCTTCTCGCGCTCGACGAAGCCCCACAGCGGCGGCGTCAGCGCGCCGATGTCGAGAGCCTGCGTCGTCACGTTGAGGATGTGCGACATGATCCGGCCGATCTCGGAATAGAGAACGCGGATGATCTGGCCGCGCTTCGGCACCTCGATGCCGAGAAGCCTCTCGGTCGCCAGCGCAAACGCGTGCTCCTGGTTCATCGGCGCGCAATAGTCGAGCCGGTCGAGATAGGGCACGGCCTGAAGGTAGGTCTTGTTCTCCATCAGCTTCTCGGTGCCGCGGTGCAGCAGGCCGATATGCGGATCGACGCGGTCGATCACCTCGCCGTCGAGCTCGAGCACCAGGCGCAGCACGCCGTGCGCTGCCGGATGCTGCGGACCGAAATTGATGTTGAAGTTGCGGACGGCGGTTTCGGCCATGTTGCCAGCCTCAGTTCGGCTTCGCCTTCTCGTCCCCGGGCAGGACATAATCCGTCCCTTCCCAAGGCGAGAGGAAATCGAAATTTCGGAATTCCTGCTTGAGCTCGACCGGCTCGTAGACCACCCGCTTGACCTCGTCGTCGTAGCGCACCTCGACGAAGCCGGTCAGCGGAAAATCCTTGCGCAGCGGATGTCCCTCGAAACCGTAATCGGTGAGGATGCGGCGCAGGTCGGGATGGCCGGTGAACAACACGCCGTAGAGGTCGTAGGTCTCGCGCTCATACCAGTCGGCGCCGGGATAGACGGCCGTCGCCGAAGGCACCAGCGTCTCCTCGTCGGCCTCGACCTTGACGCGGATGCGCTGGTTCTGGCGCGGCGACAGCAGGTGGTAGACGACGTCGAAACGGCGCTGGCGCGACGGGTAGTCCGCGCCGCAGATGTCGATGATCGAGATGAACTGGCACTGCACGTCGCGCTTGAGGAAGTTGAGCACGTCGATGATATCGCCGGGCGCGACCGTGATCGTCAGGTCGCCATAGGCCACCACGGCGCTCTCGATGTCGTCGCCGAGCTTTTCCTTCAGATAGGCCGCGAGGTCGTTCAGCGCTTCGCTCATCTGTCCGTTTCCAGTTCGCCAGACACCGCGCGTGCCCGGCCCTTGTCGACGACGGCCGGGTGCCGGCCGGCATCGTTCCTCATCTTTCGATCGTGCCCGTGCGGCGGATCTTCTTCTGCAGCAGAAGAATGGCGTAGAGCAACGCTTCGGCGGTCGGCGGGCAGCCCGGCACGTAGATGTCCACCGGCACGATGCGGTCGCAGCCGCGCACCACCGAATAGGAATAATGGTAGTAGCCGCCGCCGTTGGCGCAGGAGCCCATCGAGATCACGTAGCGCGGCTCGGGCATCTGGTCGTAGACCTTGCGCAGCGCCGGCGCCATCTTGTTGGTCAGCGTGCCCGCCACGATCATGATGTCCGACTGGCGCGGAGACGCGCGCGGCGCGACGCCGAACCGCTCCGAATCGTAGCGCGGCATCGAGGTGTGGATCATCTCCACCGCGCAGCATGCCAGGCCGAAGGTCATGAACATCAGCGAGCCGGTGCGGGCCCATGTGATCAGCGCCTCGGACGAGGTGACGAGGAAACCCTTGTCGGAGAGCTCGGCATTGATGTCGGTGAAGAACGGGTCGTTCGCGCCCACCGGCTTGCCGGTCGACGGGTCGATGATCCCCTTCGGTCTCGGCGCGACGAGCGTGCCGGTCGAATCGTTCAATCCCATTCCAGCGCTCCCTTCTTCCATTCGTAGATGAAGCCGATCGTGAGCACGCCGAGGAAGACCATCATCGACCAGAAGCCGAGCATGCCGATCTCGCCGAACGACACGGCCCACGGGAACAGGAATGCGACTTCGAGATCGAAGATGATGAAGAGGATCGAGACGAGATAGAAGCGCACGTCGAACTTCATGCGTGCATCGTCGAAGGCGTTGAAGCCGCACTCATAGGCCGAGAGCTTCTCGGGATCCGGGTTTCGATAGGCCACGAGGAAGGGGGCGACCATCAGGGCCACCCCGATCAGCAGCGCAACGCCCATGAAGATGACGACCGGCAGATAGGAACTCAGGAGTGCGTCCATGGCGCGCCTTGTGGGTCTCTGTGTGACGACCGACCCTAGCATTGTTTCGGGTCGCCCTGCGCGACGGAATGGCCGCTTGCGCGACCAGCTCCGACGCTTGCTGCATTGCGGCGAGGGTTATCCCAGCCAAGAGTGCCGCGCAAGCCATACCTTGCGCCCGGCGGGGCCGATTACCGCATTCCCCGTCAGTGGATTGTGCGCGATTTTGTCACTGGCGCGAGGCCGGTTGCGGCCGATCGGAATCGGACCGACCGCGAAGCCCGAACCACGGGAAGCGGCGCGCCGAAGCCACAAATGCAAACGGCCGCCGAGGCGGCCGCTTCGCACGAAATAGCGCCATTCTTCGAAGAAAAATGGCGCGAGTGACGGGGCTCGAACCCGCGACCTCCGGCGTGACAGGCCGGCACTCTAACCAACTGAGCTACACCCGCGCATGCGACCCTCGGGGCGTGCCCCTCGCGTCGATGGCGGGGACTTAAGGGGTTCGACTCTGGCTGTCAAGCTGCGCCTGTCGGGTTTCGCCGGCTCTTTGAAAACCGCGTCATGCGAAGCGCGGGAATGGCCGCGGCGCGCCTAATTCCGGCGGTTTTTGCTTGCGCCCAAATGCCCGACCGCCTAAATCCGCGCCTCAGGGGCGATTAGCTCAGTTGGTAGAGCGCTTCGTTTACACCGAAGATGTCGGCGGTTCGAGCCCGTCATCGCCCACCAGTATCGATTCCACATTTGACCCGACCGAGAATGGGCTTCTGACGCTGTGGTAATTGCGTCGCGTTCATGCCCGCCGCCGAACGCTACGCAGCGGCAGGAAACGCACGGGCACGTCTCGGAGGCGAGGCGCCCGTCCCCGCTCAGATATAGCCGACCGGCGGAGCAACGACTTGCAGCTTGTCCCAGACACGGACGACACCCGGCGCATTCTCCGCGGCGACCCGCACCGCGTCGCGCACGTGGACGTCGGTGACGGTTCCCTTGAGTTCGACCACACCGTCGCGCACGACGATGTCCAGCGTTCCGATCGGCGCCCAATCCCTCTTCTTGAGTTCGTCCAGGATGGAGCGGCGGATCGTGATGTCGTCCGCGGCAGCCTGGGGCACGTCGCCCATGCGGCGCGACAGCGCCAGGACCAGATTGGCGCGGCCGATGATGCCGACGACCTTTCCATTTTCGACCACCGGGAGGCGCTTGAACCCGCCGCGTTCCAGAAGGTCGGCCACTTCGCCGAGGTCGGCCTCCGGACCGACGCTGACGACCTCGTGGCTCATCACGTCCTCGACCTTGCGGCCGTGCTCGCGCGCATATTCCTCCGCCCGCCGAACCGGACTCGTCCAGAATTCGAGCCAGCGCGGCCGACGGTGTTCGGTGCCGAGTTCGGGCCGGTGCAACAGGTCGCGTTCCGTCACGATGCCGAGTATGCGGCCGGTATCGTTGACGACCGGCAGCCCGCTGACGCCGTGCTGGATCATCTCGTGCGCCGCGTGTTCGAGGGTCGTGTCGGGTCGGACGGTGGCCACCCCAACCGTCATGATGTCGCGCGCCTTCATTTCCTCACTCCTTGATCGCGGAAAGGGCAGCCTCGGCTGCCGCCACCTGCCGTTTGACGGCGATGAAACTGTCGGGACTCACCGAAATCGAATCGATACCGCATTCGACCAGGAAGGCGGCAAACTCCGGGTGATCGCTCGGCGCCTGTCCGCACAGGCCGATCTTGGCGCCGGCCTTGCCCGCCTCGCGGATGACATTGGCGATCATCCATTCGACCGCCGCATCCGATTCGTCGAAGAGATCGGCGAGATCGGAGGAATCGCGGTCCACACCCAGCGTCAGCTGCGTCAGGTCATTGGAGCCGATGGAGAACCCGTCGAAGCGCTTCGCAAACTCGGCCGCGAGCACGACGTTTGAGGGGATCTCGCACATGACGAAGACCTGCAACCCGTCCTTGCCGCGCTCGAGCCCGTTGGCCGCCATCTCCGCCAGCACCCGATCCGCCTCGTGCGTCGAGCGGCAGAAGGGGATCATCACGACGACGTTGGTGAAGCCCATCTCGTTCCGCAGCCGCCGGATGGCGCGGCATTCCAGCGCGAAGCCCTCGCGATAGCGGAGCGAATAGTAGCGCGCCGCGCCGCGGAAGCCGATCATCGGATTCTCTTCGCGCGGCTCGAACTCCGCCCCGCCGACGAGGCCGGCATATTCGTTGGTCTTGAAGTCGCTCATCCGCACGATGACCGGTTTCGGCCAGGCCGATGCGGCGATGCGTGCAAGGCCGCGGGAGAGCCTGTCGACGAAATATTCCGGCTTGTCGGCATAGCCGGCCGTGATCTCCGCGATCTCGCGCTTGGCGTCCTCGTCCTTCAAGGTGTCGTAGCGGACCAGCGCCATTGGATGGATGCGGATGTGGTTGCCGACGACGAACTCCATGCGGGCAAGGCCGACGCCGTCGCTCGGGATACGCCACCAGCGCAGCGCTGCCGCGGGATTGGCCAGATTGAGCAGGATCTCCGTGCGGGTTGACGGCAGGTCGGTGACATCGACCTCGCTGGTTTCGAATTCCGCTGCACCTTCATAGACGAAGCCGCGGTCGCCTTCGGCGCAGGAAACCGTGATCGACTGCTCCCCGTGCAGGACATGCGTCGCGTTGCCGGTGCCGACGATTGCGGGAAGCCCCAATTCCCGGCTGACGATGGCGGCGTGCGAGGTGCGGCCGCCGTGGTCGGTGACGATCGCCGCCGCGCGCTTCATGATCGGCACCCAGTCGGGATCGGTCGTACCGGTGACGAGGATCGAGCCGTCGACGAAACTGTCGATGTCGCGGGCGTTCTCGATCAGGCAGACTTGGCCGCTGACGACAGCATCACCGACCGCAAGGCCCTCGGCAAGGGTCTTGCCCTTCTTCGTGATCGCGTAGCTCCTGAACGTGGTCGCGCCGCGCCGGGACTGCACCGTCTCCGGCCGCGCCTGCACGATGAAGATCTCGCCGGTCTCGCCGTCCCTCGCCCATTCCATGTCCATCGGACAGCCATAATGGCTCTCGATCGAAGCGGCCCAGCGGGCGAGCGTGAGGATTTCGCCATCCTTCAGGACGAAGGCCGCACGCTCGGCCTTCGAGGTCGGCACGTTGCGGGTCGGCTTTTCGCCCGACGCATAGACCATTTTAAGCGCCTTGGCGCCGCACTTCTTTTCGATGATGGGAACCAGCCCCTCGCCCGCCAGAAGCGGCTTGAAGACTTGATATTCATCGGGGTCGACCGCGCCCTGCACGACATTCTCGCCGAGTCCCCAGGCGGCGTCGATGACGACCACGTCCGGGAACCCGGTCTCGGTGTCGATGGAGAACATCACGCCGGATCCGCCGAGGTCGGATCGCACCATCTGCTGGACGCCGATCGAGAGCGCGACGCGCATGTGGTCGAAGCCCTTGGCCTGCCGGTAGCTGATGGCGCGGTCGGTGAAGAGCGAGGCGTAGCAGCGGCGGCAGGCACCGAGCAGCGCATCGACGCCGCGGATGTTGAGGAATGTCTCCTGCTGCCCGGCAAAGCTGGCGTCGGGAAGGTCCTCGGCGGTCGCGCTCGACCGCACCGCCACGTCGACGTCGCTCTTGCCGGCGCGTTCGCAGAGAGTGACATAAGCGCCGGCGATGGCCTGCGCCGTCGCTTTCGGCCATTCGCCCTTGAGGATGAGCGAGCGGATGGCGCTGCCCGTCTCCGCGAGCGTCGCTTTCCCCGCTGCGAGTTCGTCGAGCAGGGCAGCGATTCTCTCTCTCTGTCCGTTGGCGTCGAGGTAGCTCCAGTAGGCATCAGACGACGTCGCGAACCCCGGCGGGACGCGGATGCCTTTCGGCGCGAGCGCCTGGACCATCTCGCCGAGCGAAGCGTTCTTGCCACCGACGCGCGCGACGTCCGCGCGTCCGACCTCCTCGAACCAGAGCACCGGGCCCGCCGCCGGGCGTGTCTCGGCCGTCGATCGGGATGTCGGTTTGTCCATTAGATCCTCCTCTTGTTCCGATCACTATGAGGAGGTGCGGCCGATTCGGCTTTGATGTCTGTCAATCTCCGCCTGTTGCCGGCGTGACGGCAACTTCAGCGAGTCGCAATGTGCTCGAGGTCATTACTGTTCAGGTGTTCGTAGAGATCGAAGACGTCTTCCGGCCGGCATAACTCCGTCCCTGGAGTCATCACGGCCCCCGCGCCGGCCGCAATGCCGAACCGGAACGCGTCCTCCGTCGAGCGGTTCTGCGACAGGGCCCATATCATGCCGGCAAGAAAGCTGTCGCCGGCCCCGACGGCGGAGCGGGTGATGACATGAATCGCCCGCATGCGTACCACGCCCTCGGCGCTTGCAAGCACCGCACCTTCGATGCCCAATGTTACCGCGACTATGTCCGCGGCTCCCCGTTCGACCAGCCCGGCAGCAGCGCGATAGACGCCCGCTTCGTCGAGCTTCCCGCCGACCAGCGCTTCCAGTTCGCCCAGGCTCGGCTTTACGATGAAGACGCGTGACCGTCCCAGCGTCTCGCTCAAGCCTTCGCCGGAACTGTCGAGCACGAAACGCGCGCCGCGGCGGGCCGCCGCATCGGCCATGCGCGCGTAGATGTCGGGTGGGGCACCCTGCGGCAGGCTGCCGCTGGCGACGACATAGTCGCCGCCATGGTTCGCGACGGCTTCGACGAACGGCTCGAGTTCGTCCGGCCGTACAGCCGGTCCTTTCGGCACGAAGCGGTATTCCAGCCCGGTCGAGCGCTCCCGCACGGTATAACCCAGGCGCGTCTGCCCGCTGAAAGGCAACCGCCGGCACGGCGTTCCCTCCTCGAGAAGCAGCCTCTCCAGCATAGCGCCGAGTTCGCCGCCCGCGCCGAAAACAGCCTCCACCTCGCCACCGAGCCGTCTGACCACCCGCGCGACATTGATGCCGCCGCCGCCTGGATCGTACCGCTCGTCGAAGGTGCGCACCTTGCGCGTGTGCTGGACCTTCTCCGTCTCGCTCGACAGGTCGACGGCGGGATTGAGCGAAATGGTTAGGATCGGTTTCATGCGCCGGCCACCCCGGTCTCCGCCCGTGGTCGAGGGGCATCGGCAGCGGTGGTGAAATGATCGACGACGCCAGCCGTCCCGTGCACGCCTTCGGCGATCGCCCGCACCGCCTGCCGCGCCGGCTCCGATGGCAATTGCCCCCAGAGATGGACAATACCGTCCGAAACGATGACGCTGAGACCCGAATCCTTCAACTCCGCGACCTCGCCTATCCGCGCAAGAACGGAACGGCGGATCGCATCGTCTCCCTTGATCGGCGGCTCCGGCCTGGCGACGGCGATCGCCCGCAGCAGGTCGGCCCTTGTGACGATGCCCACGAGCGCACCGTCCCGCAGCACCGGCAGCCGCTTGACGCCGCGTTCGACCATCAGCGCCGCGATCTTCCCGACCGGAGTGTCCTCGTCGACGGTGACGACATCGGTCGCCATGACGTCGCCCACCTTCCAGCTGTGCGCCTTGAGATGATCCCGCGCTTCCTGCCGGTTCTGACTTGATTGCAGAAACAGATCTGTTCCCAGCTCGGCGCGGCGCAGAAGGTCGCCTTCCGTGAGAATGCCCACGAGGCGGCCCTGATCGTTGACGACCGGCAGGCCGCTTATGCCTCGGTCGCACATGATCCCGACGGCGTGTCTGACGCCGTGATCGGGGCTCACCGTCACGACGCCCACCGTCATGATATCCCTTGCATTCATGCGCTCATCCTTCCGCCGCTATTGCCAAAGGCATCATATCCGGCGGAGCGTCGTTGATCTGCCGCAAAAGCCCGCGCATCGGGCTCGGCGCGGCCCGGTTGACAGAAATCAAGGAAGCAACGCATCTACCGTGCAATCTGATCGGAACGACAAGACACCGGGGGCTTTCCATGCGCAGACTGGCAATCCACATCCTCGCCATCGCTTCGATCGGCTTCACGGCGCAGAGCGCCTTTGCGGACAGCTGCTACGACCTCTGGTACGAACGCAACGCGATCTATGACGACAACGGCTACTGCTTCAAGACGAGCCTCGGCAAGCGGGTGTTCGACAACAGCGACTGCTACACCAGCGACCCCGACTTCACGCGTGCCGAGCAGCGCCGCATCGACCAGATCCGCCGCGAAGAGAAGCGGCTCGGCTGCAAGGTGAACTGACCGCCTTATTTGCGACTGGCCAGCCATTTCTGCTCGACGAGCCCGCGCGCCTCGGCGAGTTCGGCCGGCGTGATCGCCGCCCCGACACGATCGCGGATGGGCGCGGCTTCGGCCAGCCCCGCCGCGGCGGCGAGATTGAGCCACATATATCCCAGGACGTAGTCCTGCGGCACGCCTTCGCCGCGCAGGTGAAGCAGGCCTAGATTGGCCATCGCGGCCGGCATGCCGAGTTCGGCCGCCTTCTCGAACCATGACGCGGCCTGTGCCGGTCCGCCCGATCCGGAACCGGCGGTGGCCGTGACGTAGGCGAAGAGGAACATCGCGACGGGATCGCCTCTCGACGCGCCCTCGGTGAACTGTTCCGGCCTGGCCGTGGAAGGATCGAGGGGTACAAGACGCGGATCGTATACGAGCCCATCGCCCGAGACGATGTCTGTGGCCGTCGTGCCGCCGCTTTGCCCGGCCTTCGCATAGAGTTCCATGGCTTTGGCCTCGTCCTGCGCGACGCCGAAGCCGTTCTCGTACATGACCCCGAGATTGTAGAAGGCCTGGGTCTGGCCCTGCCCGACAGCCTTCTCGAAGAGCGCCACGGCCCTCTGATAGTCCTGCGCCACGCCCTCGCCCCGCGCCAGCATCAGCCCCAGATTGTTCTGCGCGCGGGCGTCGCCGGCCTCCGCCGCCTCGGAGAAGAGCCCGGCCGCGCGCGCAAGATCCTTCTCCACGCCCGATCCCTGCTGGTAGGCGAGGCCGAGACTTGTCTTCGCCGCCGCCAGCCCCTTCTCCGCCGCCGCCGCGAACCAGCGCGCGGCCTCAGCCTTGTCCTCGACGCCGAGCCGAGCATCGTCGAGCAGCAGCGCGAGATCGTACTGGTGGGCCGGATCACCCTGTTCGGCCGCCCGTTTCATCCAGAGGACAGCGGCATTGCCATCCCGCGCCACGCCGAGACCCTCGGCATGCAACCGACCGAGCGCATTCTGCGCCCGCGCGTCGCCATGCTCGGCCGCCTTGGCGATCCATTGGGCAGCGGCCGAGAAGTCCTGCGGTACGCCGAGCCCGTCGAGATGAACCTTGCCCAGCAGATATTCGGCGGATGCGTCTCCCGCCCTGGCCAGCGGCTCGAGCAGGCGGACCGCGGCGGCGACGTCGCCGGCGTCCAGAAACGCCTGGGCCTGATCGGTTGCGGCCGCCCGGGCGGGCGCGAATGCGGACAGGGAGACCAGGATGAAGACGGCGGCCCGCAATCCGGCCCGTCTCAGCCCTTGTCGCGCGCCTTGGCGATCCATTCCCGGGCCTTCTTCTGCGCGTCGGCGATCTGCTCGCGCGTCATCAGCTTCGATAGATTGTCGCGCATCTTCACCGCGGCCTCGTTTCCGTCGGTGGCGGCGATGTTCGCCCACTGATGGGCCGCGACATAATCCTGGCCCATGCCGTCGCCAGCCGCGTATTTCTTCGCCAGTTCGAGCTGCGCCAGGGCGTCGCCGGCCTCGGCCGCTTCATGGTAGAGCGCGACTGCCCTTGCATCGTTGGCGGGATCCTTCGCGTCGGCATCGATCAGCGCGGCGAGCCTGGCTTTCGCCGGCGCCGATCCGGCCTCGGCCTTGGCCTCGAGCCATTTGCGCGCGTCGGCATTGCCCTCGCCGGCCGCCATCGCCACCCATAGCGCTCCGTCCGCATCGTCGGCCGGCACCGCACTTCCCTCGACGATCATGGCGGCCAGCCTCGCGGCCGCCTGTTTGTCGCCGCCGAGCCCGCCCTTGCGGTACCACTCCGCGGCGTTCTCGTTGCTCTTCTCGACGCCCCGGCCGGCTTCGTAGAGCGCGCCCAGCGCCGCGGCGGAGCGGGCCATCCCTTTGCCGGCCGCCTTCTCGTAAGCCTCGGCCGCGAGCTTATCGTCCTGCGGCACACCCTTGCCGGTGTAATACATGAAGCCGAGATTGCTCAGCGCCCCGGCGTCCCCCGCATCCGCCGCCTTCTTCGTCCATTCATAGGCGAGCGCATAGTCCGGCTGCCGTTCGCCAGATCCGGTGAGATAATGACCCCCGAGATCGCGTTGCGCGGCGGGCAGCCCGGCCTCGGCCGCCTTGCGGTACCACTCGAGCGCCTTCGCCTCGTCCTTGGCCACACCCGTCCCCGCGATCAGGTTGTTGGCCAGAGTGTATTGCGCGATCGCCAGCCCGTTCTCGGCGGCAAGTTCGAACCACTTGCCCGCCTCCTTCGTATCCTTCGTCGCGCCCTGGCCGGTGGCGTATATGCGACCGAGCTCGAACTGCGCCTCGGCATTGCCGGCGCGCGCGGAGGACATGATCCAGGTGAGACCTGCGACCTCGTTCTTCTCGATGCCGGCACCGGCGAGATACATCTGGCCGATGAAAAGCTGGGCGGTCGCGTTGCCCTTTTCCGCGGCGAGCTTGAACAGCTTCGCCGCCTCGGCCTCGTTGCGGTCGACACCGCTCCCCTGGAGATGGAAGACACCGAGCTGGAGCAGCGCCGACGCATCCCCCTGGTCCGCGGCTTTCCTCATCCAGCCTGCGGCGGCCTTCAGGTCCTTCTCCGTCCCCTGCCCCAGCGCGAGCATGTATCCGAGCCGATACTGGGCCAGCGCGTCGCCCGCGTCGGCCAGCGGCTTCAGGATCTCGAGGGCCTTCGCATAGTCGCCGGCCGCGTAGGCGGCCTCCGACTGCTGCATGGTCGGCGCCGTCTCTGACGCGCCTTCAGAACGCTGGCTGTTCTGCGGTGCGGCGCCCGAGACGGCAGGCTTGACCTGCTCCTGCGCGAACGACAGCTGGGGCACGCAGAGGACAGTCGCCGAAAGGGCGAGAATTGCCGGACCGAGTGCATTTCGGGCGATCTTCATTCAGAGTCTTTCAAGCTTTCGCAATAGTAAGCGCTGCGGCCGAAGCGGCATCCTCCGCCCGGCCGAAAATGCGGGAAATCCGGACTTTTGCAAGGCGGCCCGACCGACGTCAGCGCGTCGCCGCGCCTTCGCGCGCGATCCGGTAGAGCGAACCGGCATCGAGGCCGCCATCGATCGTCGTCTTGCCGCCGGTCGACCAGTGAACGGTCGCGCTTTCGATCCGCTCGGCCTTGCCGGTGCCGAAATGCAGGACCGGCGCGTCGAAGGACATGAACCCGCCACCGCTCTGCAGCTCGCGCATCTGCGTCAGCCCGTCCGCCGTCTTGATCTCGAGCCGGTTGCCGATGCCGAACTGATTGCCGAGACGGTCGCGGAACTCGAAGGCGATCGAGTTGCCGTCGGCCGATCCGTTGACATAGGCCATCGGCGGCCCGTTGACCGGCACGGTGATGAAGTCCTGGTCGCCGTCATTGTCGAAATCGATCGCGACCGCAGCCGCGGTGATCAGGTAATCTTCCATTCCGGCCGGAACCGTCTGTTCCTTGAACTTGCCGGTGCCGTCGTTCATGAACAGGATCTTGGACGGGCTGATCTCGTTCGGGATCCAGGTGCCGTTGAGGACATAGATGTCCTTCCAGCCGTCATTGTTCACGTCCTCGACCTTGACGTCCCAGGTCCACCCGCCGATTTCCACGCCCGCCGGCACGGCGTGCTCCTCGTAGCTGCCGTCGCCCTTGGGCGACAGCAGCACGTTGCGGCGCTGGATCTGCGGTATCGCCTCGTCGAGCTCCGCCTGGGTCGGCTGGCGGACCGGGCGGAAATGGATCTCGCAGAGCTGGCGCGCCCTCTCCTGCGACACTGCGATCAGGTCGCAGATCGACGGATCCTTGCTCTGGATCGCCAGATCCTTCACCAGCATCGCCCGGCATTCGGCCTTGTCCGGTTCGGGCAGTTCGGCGCAGCGCGAGGCGTTGGACGGATCGAAGCTGTGACCGGACTTGTACCATTGCTTGATCGCCATGTTCTTCGCGCAGATCGCCTTGTCGCTCTCGCGCCCGATGCCGTCGCAATAAAGCTCCAGCGGCTGGGTTCTTAGGTTGGTGGCTATGCCCGACGAGCGCCCGGCAATCTGGCCGACATAGATGTCCTGCCTGCCCGTGTTGGCCAGGTCGGCCGTCTTGAACGCCATCGTCGTCTGCGTCGTCATCGGGATCAGGTTGTCCTGCCGGCGGATGGGCTTGAACGCGCCTGCGCCGTCGCCGATCGAGAAGATGTCCGGCATCTCGAAATCGTTGCCTTCGAGAAGGTCGAGCTTGCCGTCCAGGTTGAGGTCCGTCAGCAGGATCGACAGCGTCTCGCCGGGCGGACCCGCAAGTTCGCTGAAGGCCGAGCCGTCCAGCACCCCGGCCTTGTTGTAGACGACGCGGTTGGTCGCTTCGTCGCCCGGGATGCGGCGATACCAGCCCGCCGCCCAGTTGCCGAAGGCGACATCGAGATAGCCGTCGCGGTTTACGTCGCCGAAGCTCGCCGCGAGCGTGAGGATCGCGTCGTCGCGATTGGCCACCTTCCTCAGGTTAGCAGCGGCAAACGAACCGGCGGAATTGCGCAGCACGTAATTGCCCTGCCTAAACGTCGTGAAGAACAGGTCGAGCCAGCCGTCATTGTCGATATCGACGAAGGCAACGTTGAAGACCGGCATCTTGGCGATCCCGCCGATGTCGAACGCCGACCTTTCGAACTTGCCCCCGGTGTTGCGGTAGAAATAGAGCCCGCCGACCGTCGAGGCGACCACCACATCCTGCCAGCCGTCATTGTCCCAGTCGCCGGCAGAAATACCCCTTCCCTCCCAGAAAGGCGGCCACATGTCGGCGAAGGAGAATTCGATCGGCTGGTCGATGCCGAGCTTCCAGGCTTCCATCTTCTCGAAACGCTTCTCGCCCGGCGCCGAGCGCGGCTCGAAGGTGCGGCGCGAGATGGTGATCGTATTGGCCCCATCCGTCAGGCTGCGCACCTGTTCCGGCTCGGCGGCCTGTGCCGAAGACACCAGGCTCAGCTCGAACGAGGTCAGGATTTCGAGCGCCCGGCTCTGCAGGTTCTGGTGGTAGTAGTGCACGCCGATCCCGGCGAGCGTGCCGATGACGACGATCGTGCCGGCCAGCAGCGACGCGGCGCGCAGCGAGATCGCGCCGGCGACGATGAAGAACGAGTAGACCGAAAAGATGCCGAGGGTGAAGAGCAGCGTCGTCACAAGGCCGACATCCATGCCGCCGCCGAGCAGCGCGCCCGAAACGACCACGTCGAAGCCGATGGGAACCGGCAGGAAGGTGCCGAGAATCGCGGCGAGGAAAACGGTGGCGAAGCCGAAGCCAACCCCGGAGAAAGTCTCCGGCGGGACCAGCGTTGCCACTACGGCGCCGAGGAAGCCGGCGAGCAGCATCAATGGCAGGGTGCGCGAGACGATGAACCACAGGCTCTTGGCGAAATCCCAGGCGAAACGCCACACCGACTGGAACAGGTTTTCGGTCGTCTCCGCCGGCGCCGGCTTCGGCATGCGCAGGAATTTCTCCGGCGTCGACGACACTTTCAGCTGGTTCTCCGGCAGGAAACGGCAGATGACGGGCACCGCGACCAGGATCACGAAAACGCTGAGGACGACCTTCAGCACGCCGACATAGAACGGCATCAGGGAGAAGATCATCGTCAGCACGACGACGTTCAGCGTCGGCGAGGCGATCATGGCCGACAGCGTCGCTTCGGCCCGCGCCCCGCCCGAATAGAGCGCCTTTGCAATCGGCGCCGCGCAATTGACGCAGACACCCAGCGGCGCGCCCACGCCCATGCCGAGCAGCGAATTGGCGAAACGTCCTTTGAACGAATGCTGGCGCACATAGCCCATCAGCGTCAGGAACGCCGCGCCGAACAGGATGCCGAAGGTCATTCCCTTGCGGTTGGTCTCGATCCAGTTGAGCGTCGAATAGCCGATGCGCTCAACGGTCGTGTATTCCGGCTTTAGCGGGTATTTCGCCTCGAAGCTCAACGGATCCTCGAGCTGGATCGCCCCGCTCATCATCGCCTTCTCGTTCAGCGAGGGATAGCGCGACTGCGTCCAGAACTGGATCGCCAGAAGCGCGACCAGGATCAGGCTGAACACAAAGCGCTTCTCGAATGGCCGGATGACGAACGTGCCCATGCTTTCCCCCTCACGACGCCGCCGCTTGCATGCAGATACTGGCGGAGATTACGTTACGATACTATCGCAGCCGAAGCACGGTTTTTGAGACGCTCCGCGCCTCGAAAAAATCTGGATGCAGAGCGGCCGGATCCGGTAGCTGTCACTTGAACGCGACACCGCCGTAGTGCTAGACTTCCGCAACGTTAGGTTTTGATAGGATTCGGCGCCGACGGTTTGCGTGCGGCACGTCTCGGGACGGGGGAAGCAATGAGACTTTTCATTCGTGTCGCAACCGTCGCGGCGGCGGGTATGGCCTTCGCTGCACCCTCGCTCGCCCAGGAGGTTCTCAGCGCTCGCAGTGCTGCGTCCGGCACCAAGGTCAGCTTCGTCCTGCCCGCGGGTTATTTCAACGCGACGCTGTCCGTCGCCGGCCCCGACGGCCGGGTGATCAGCGCTTCGGCGAAACAGGGTTCGCCGGTGGTCGACATCTCCGGCAAGAACGCGATGGGAGACGGCGTCTACACCTACCAGATTACCGCCGCCTCGCCGCGGAAGAAGATGATCAAAGCCGACGGCGCGGACGGCCGCGAGATATCCGCAGCGCAGGTGAATATGCGCGGCGAAATGTCGGTCAATGTCGGGGCGGCCTTGTCCGGATCGTTCCTGGTCCAGGGCGGCCGGATCGTCGACACGTCGAACATGAAAGAAGGGACGGCGCGTTAAGCCGGGCGGGAGAAGCATCATGAAAAGATACGATCTTGCAGCCGGTACAGCGGCACTGGCCGTCTTCCTCGCCGCCAGCATCGGCGCGCGCGCGGACCAGGTCATTCCCGACGATCTGATCGTCCAGAGCAGCCTCTGCGTCGGCTTCGACTGCGTCAACAACGAGAGCTTCGGCTTCTCCACGATCCGGCTCAAGGAGAATAACACTCGCCTCGAGTTCGATGACACCTCGGTTGGCGCCTTCCCGGCAAACGACTGGCAGATCATCGCGAACGACAGCGCGAGCGGCGGCGCAAATTTCCTCGGTATTTTCGACCAGACGGCGAGCCGGCAGATCGCGACCTTCAGTGCCGGCGCGCCGGCCAATTCGCTGTTCATGGATTCGACGGGCAGAATCGGATTGCGCACCTCGACGCCGGTGCTCGATCTGCACATCGCCACGAGCAATACGCCTGCAATTCGGCTGGAACAGAACAATTCGGGCGGATTCACCGCGCAAACCTGGGACGTGGCCGGCAACGAGGCGAACTTCTTCGTCCGCGACGTGACCGGCGGCAGCCGTCTGCCATTGCGCATTCGTCCCGGCGCACCGACGAGTTCGATCGATATCGCGGCGAGTGGCAACGTCGGTATTGGCACGGCCAGTCCTGCTGTCAAGCTTCACCTGCAGGGAACCGGCGCCGTCCTCTCCATGTTCCAGAATGCGAATAGGATTTGGTCGGTCGGCGTTAATCCGTCGAATAATTTCCGGATTTCCGACAACACGGCGGTGGTCGATCGCTTCGTCATCACGACGGCCGGAGCGGTCCAGTTGCCGTCGCTGCCCAGCTGCGCGGCGGGCATCGTGACCAATGCTTCCGGCGTGTTGTCCTGCGCCGTGTCGTCGGCGCGGTTCAAGACCATATCCGGCGCGCTCACCCCCGAGAAGGCGCTTGCCAACGTGATGGCGTTCGAACCCCGCGTAGGTGTCTACAACGACGAGCCTGACGTTCCGGAGCATTGGCTGATCGCCGAGGATGTAGCCGCGATCGATCCGGCACTTGCCGGCTTCAAGGATGGCGTCCCCTACACGGTCAAGACGTCGGGCGTCGTGACGAATCTAGTGGCGGTCATCCAGATGCAGCAACAGCGCATCGAGGCCTTGGAGCGCGCTATCGACACGAACAAGAAGGTCGAATAGCAGCCTCCGGACAGGTCTCCGTTCGAGGAAGCGCCGCATCGGGCACGGACTATCTCCTTGACTTGGTCGGGAAGAACGCTGTACGCGTGCCCCAACCGCCACACGCATCCGCGCTCCCGGGATTTGCATGGCTTCGAAGCCCAAAGATGCCTATTCGGACTCGGCTCTGGTGGCCGCGGTCATGAGCGGCAAACATCGCAGCTTCGTGGGTGGCATGTGGGACGAAATTGGCGGCCTGCAGCGGGATTTCGTTGTCGGTGAGGGACTAACCGCCGATATGCGGCTGCTTGACATCGGCTGTGGATGTCTGCGCGCCGGCGTGCACTTCGTGCGCTATCTGAACGCCGGCAACTACTACGGCATAGACATATCCCAGGCATTGCTCGACGCCGGGTATGAAATCGAGCTTGCTGCCGCCGGTCTGCAGAGCAAGATGCCCCGTTCGAACCTGAACTGCAACGGCGGTTTCGAGGCGAGCATGTTCGGCGTAAAGTTCGACGTCGCCATAGCCCAGTCGGTTTTCACCCATCTCCCGCTCAACCACTTCAAGCTCTGCATGGCGCGCGCCGCAGACTATGTGCGGCCGGGCGGCACGCTTTACGCGACGGTTTTCCTGCCCCCCGATGGCGCCGACTGGACGAGACCGATCACCCATTCCCCCGGCGGCATCGTGACATATCCGGACGCTGACCCGTTCCACTATCAGGAGGCTGATGTCGGATATGCGGTCGCCGACCTGCCCTGGACGCTTCTCGAGATCAGGGATTGGAACCATCCGCGCAACCAGAAGATGGCGATCTTCCGTCGCGATCCGGCCTGAGGTGCCGTGATTGACGGAGCCTCTGCCCGGCATGCCCATGCTGATCCTCGGCATGCACAGATCCGGAACCAGCTGCCTAGCCGGCTGCCTCCAGGCGGCAGGCTTGTTCCTGGGCGAGGTCAAGACACAGTCCACGCACAACAAAAAGGGCAATCGCGAGAACATCGCGGTCATGCGCCTCAACGACGAGGTACTGGCCTCGAACGGCGGTTCGTGGCGAAATCCGCCGGCGAGCGTGGTGTGGACCGGATCGCAACTTGCAGAGGGCAAGGAGGTAGCCGGGACGATCGCCCGGGAGGGGTCCTGGGGGTTTAAGGATCCTCGTGCCTTGCTGACGCTGGACGGCTGGCTGGACATTCTCGGCAAGGTCGAGTTCGCCGCGAGCTTCCGGCATCCTCTCGCCGTCGCCCAGTCCCTGAACCGGCGGGACCCGGCCTTGTCCATTGAGGAAGGTCTGCAACTCTGGCAGGCGTATAACGAGCGCCTAGTGAGTGCCGCCGCTCGCTTTCCGATACGCCTGATCGACTATGACCGATCTGGCGAAGCCTATCTCGACGCCGTGGTGCGGATCGCCCGTGATCTCGCGCTCCCGGAACCCGAGGCCGCGGCCCGGTTCTATGACGACAATCTGAGACACCAGGCCATCGACGAGACGCGACCCATACCACCTGCGCTCGCGCGCACTTACGCGCGCCTGCAGGAGCTGACGTGGTGACGATAGAGTTCCGCGCGCTTTCGATCGTCGATCTCGCAGAAAGACTCGGCAAGAAGCTTCCCGCTAACCGTACACCGCCGATGAGAGCCCAATCGAGCGCTGAACCGTCAGCTCGCCGGCAGCCTCACGGCGGCCGTCTTCTCGATCGCCGTCATCACCTTGTCGTCGCGGCTATAGACATCCGGAAAATACTCAACCGCGCCATCCTTGTTGGGCCATGCGGTGAAGTAAGCGACATAGACCGGGATATTGCCCGGAATCTTCTCTGACGAATGGCCCTGCGCCAACTTGGCCTTGATGTAGTCGAGGTCCTTGCCGAGCAGCGCGGCGGCCATCTCGCGCGGCTGGTTCAGACGGATGCAGCCATGGCTGAAAGCCCGCGTCTCGCGCTGGAACAGCGCCTTTTGCGGCGTGTCGTGCATGTAGATCGCGTGCTTGTTGGGAAACAGGATCTTGAGCTCGCCGAGCGCATTCGCCTCGCTCGGGCTCTGGCGCACGTTGAACGGCACCTTGCCGCCGAACTGTCCCCAGTCGATGGCCGAAGACGGGATGCGCTGCCCTCTTGCGTCGGTCACCTCATAGCCCGCCCGGTCGAGGTAGCCCGGATCGTTGCGGAGGCGCGGCAGCATCTCGTTGACGATGATCGACTGCGGCACGCCCCAGTAAGGATTGTAGTCGATCTGCTCGATCACATCCTGGAAGAAGCTGGTCTGGTTCGAGACCTGGCCCACCACGACCCGCATCGACAGCCGCTCGGTTCCGTTCTCGAAATAGGTTGCCGTGAAGGCCGGCTGGTTGACGAAGACCCGGCGGGCGCCGAGGTCCGAGGGCAGCCAGCGCAACTGTTCGAGCGCGACCTTCACCTTGCCGATGCGGTCGGCCTTGGAGACCCCGGCGAGCGCCTGCACAGTGCGGGGGCCGACCACGCCGTCGCCCTTCAACCCATGCGCCTCCTGTGCCTCCTTGATCAGCGGCACGAGGTCGGGCGTGTAGTCTTCCTTGGCGCGGGACAGAGCGAGCAGCACTGCGTATTTCGTCGCGAACTCTGGGGTCGCCTTGCGCTCGATCAGCGCGATCAGCTTCGGCAGTTCCGCGCTCTTTCCGCCCGGTTTCAGCAGGAGCTTCGGATCGACGACGATGTCGTTCTCCTCCAGCGCCGACAGCGTTTCCAGTTCGGCGCGCAGCCGCAGATACTCGTCGCTCTGCGGATGATAGGAGTCGAGCAGCACCGCCGTGTCGAACGTGCGGGACAGCTTCTCGAGTTCCTTGGCGAGATCGAGCTGTTTCGCCGCGAAGTCGTGGTAGCCCGACAGCCGGTTCGGATCGATGCGGCCGCGCACGGAATCGCGGACGTAGCGCAGGACCTTCGCCGACAGGGCGAGTTCGAAGCGGGCAAGCTCGCGCTGGCGCGAGACCATGTCGTCCATCGAGAACGACGCCTGCGGCACGTCGACGGAATATTCCGCCGGGTCGAGGCCGTGGCTGCCGGCTTCGGCCAGCGTTCTCAATGCCTGCTGGGCGCGGCTGTTCAGGCCGTATCCGGATATCCAGATGAAATCCTGATGCGCCGCATAATGCGCGGCGATCGCCTCAGTCACATCCTTTTCCGCCGCGAGATCGAGATCGCTGAGCAACGGCATTGCCTCGGCAAACCGCACGCCGGACGCACCCGCGAGCGTCAGATCCGGCAGGCCCGTGGGCGCCACGACCTGCGGCACCTTCACCTTGACCAGGGCGTCGACCTTGTAGGTGTAGTACGACGGCGCCGAAATTTTCGCGACCGGCTTCGCCGGACGCTTTTCGGGCTCCGGCGGGAACTCACGCTGACTCTGGCGCTTTATGCCGCCGCCGAAAAGCCGGTCGAAGAAGTTCTGCGCCTGCGTCGGCTGGACACCGGCCGCGACGAACATTCCGCAGGCCAGTCCGGCCCCCAGCATGCGGACCGATACCTTTCGTCCCCTCAAGATCTCTCTCCCTGCTCCGCCGCATTCATAAGAAGGCTTCGCACTCCGGACCCCGTCCTGCACGTCGAAGCAGTCATTCAATCAGTATAGCCTGAACCGTCGGCGTGACGACCGTAAATCCCCTAACCCATGACGATCTCAAGCAAACGTGACGCCGATCACACACCTGCCCCGAAGGCTTCCGCCACCGTCCAGAACGGCTTCCACCTCTGTGAATACGAACCTCGGCCGATCGCCCGCCGGTGATCAGCGCCCGGATTTGGTGCTCGCATCGGTCACCCGGTCCGAACTCATCTTCCAGACGGGAAGCAGCTGGTAGAGCTGATCCTGCCGTGGCGGACGGGCCGGAAAACGCATGATCGAATCGGTGTGGAGTTCCAGCCGCAGCGGCTTCCATTCGTCGCGCGACACTGGACGGTCGGATTTTGCTTCGCGATCCATGTCCTTGTCTCCCGTCATGTTCACGAACGGGCGTCATGATCGGCCAGGAATGCGGCGGAAAATTGCCGGACAGGCGCACAGGAATTTTGATCAAGCCATTGTATTGGATAGTTATTCTCCCCTCACCCGGGCGCGCCTGCGGCGATAACCATTCCGTTACCGGGCGTAACGCATGTTGACAGAATTCGGGCCGGACCGCTCAATTACGCTGGGGCAGGACAAACTCTTGGGAAACGAATGAGATGAGAAGACTGACCATGCTCGCGGCCGTCATGGCCGGGCTCTTCGCAACGCCTGCGATCGCCGAGACCAACTGGGTCTACGACCCGGGGAAGAAGGAACTCATCTCGCGCAACGACGTCAACCAGGGCGGAGGCAAGCGCTACTACCGCTCCGACAAGTCGCCGATACCGCGCCGCACCGTCGCCTTCGACAGCAAGTACGGGGCGGGAACGATCGTCGTGAACACCGGCGAGCGGCGTCTCTACTACACGCTCGGCAACGGCAAGGCGATCCGCTACGGCGTCGGCGTCGGCCGCGACGGCTTCACCTGGTCGGGCACCCATCGCGTCACGCGCAAGGCCGAATGGCCGGGCTGGACGCCTCCCGCCACGATGATTCGCCGCGAGGCTGCCAAGGGCCGCAAGCTGCCCGCCTTCATGCCTGGCGGCCCGGACAATCCGCTCGGCGCCCGCGCGCTCTACATCGGCTCGACGATCTATCGCATCCATGGCACCAACCAGCCCTGGACGATCGGCCAGGCGATGTCGTCGGGCTGTATCCGCATGGCCAACGAGGATGTGACTCACCTCTACAGCGTCGCCGACGTCGGCACCAAGGTCGTGGTCGTCCGCTGACCCCGCGACACGCCGGGGACGGGCTGGAAGGCCGCCGGGCTCGATCCCGGCGGCATCGGACCTAGTTCTGGTTTCGGATCGTGGCTCGCCTCGCAGCCGGCACAGGCTCGGCTTCGGCCAGGGCGAAATCCACCGCTTGCACCACGACCGACGGATCGCCCAGAACGCGGCGGTGGCCGAGGCCGTTGACCCAGGCGAGCCGCACGTGTTCGCCCGCCCGCGCGTAGCCCTCGGCATGCCTTGGCGACACTTCCTTGTCGTCGGCGGCGTGCAGCACGAGCGTCTCGACCGGGTTTTCAGCGAGCTGGATCTGTCCGGTATAGGCTTCGAGCGGCTGCCCCGCGACCTTGTGCACGAGGTCCGCGATGGCGGTCTGCGTGCGCGGGCCGAGGTTCAGGAAACGACCGAAATCGGAAAAGATCATCGGCATCGAACTCGGAGCCGCGATCAGCACCAACCGGTTGGCCCTCACCTTCTCGACATGCGTCACCGAACCGACCGCCGCGTTGACGGCGACCGCTCCGCCGAAGGAATGGCCGACGAGCGCGCGGAACGGCCCGAACCACTGATCGGCCGCCTGAACGGCTGCGACCGCGATCGCCATGTGGAGCCGGCGCCCGGCAGAGGCGCCGTGACCCGGCAGGTCGATCGCAATGACGCGCACGCCGGCATTCCTGAACCCGTCGATGAGCGCCCGCATATGTTCGGTGCGGGAGCGCCAGCCGTGGACGACGAGCACCGTCGCCGACCAGAGATTCGACGGCGGCCGGAATTCGTGCGCGGCCACGCAGGTGCGGCCGACGGTGAGGCGGTGCAGCCGCGCTTCCTGCATGAATCCCCGGCTGCGCTCGATGATCCGGGCCTCGGCGGGGTTCGGCTTTGCCGGATCGGCCGTGCGGCAGAAGAGTTCGAAGGCGATACGCCCGGCCAGGCGTGGCGCGATCGGGTCCGCCATGCCAAACAGGGTACGGATGATTCTCAACCCGAATGATGCCACAATAGGCCTCCAGAGGATTAGTTCAAACATGAACATAATCGTTCAAGCATGAACAAAATGCAAGACCTCCCGTGGGACAATCCGCGATTCCGCAACTGGATCGCCGTGGTCCAGGCCGAAAAGGCGATCGTGCGTGCGCTGACCAAGGCGCTGCAGCCCTTCGATCTCAAGATCGCGCAGCTCGATCTGCTGATGAACCTCTACCGCCACCCCGGCGCATCGCAGCACGACATCGCGCGCAAGCTGCTCGTCGGCCGGTCGAACGTGACCATGCTGATGCCGCAGATGGAGAAGCAGGGTCTGATCGTCCGCGAGGCGGATGCCAAGGACAAGCGGGTGCTGCGGCTGCAGCTCACGCCCAAGGGCGAGGACGTCCTGCTGCAGGCGCTCAAGGCCTACACCGCGTTGATCGACCGCGTCATGGCGAGTTCCACGCCGGCGCAATGCGATTCGATGGGCGATACGATGCGCAAGATCTCCGAGATGCTGAAGGACGAGTGATCAGAGACTGTTTCGAAATTCGCTCTGGCGAGTCATATGGTGGTGGTTTCGAGAACCGGAGCGCAGCGGACATTCAGGTCCGTGAGCACCGGAAGCGCAGAAAACGCCATCAGATGGCCGCCAGAGTAGAATTTCCAAACGGTCTCAGCGCGGAGCGCCGATGATCACCGCTGCGCCGGCGAGACAGAGTGCGGCGCCGGCGAGATCGAAGCGGTCGGGCGCCGTCTTCTCGACCGTCCACAGCCAGACGAGAGACGCCACGATGTAGACCCCGCCATAGGCGGCGAACGCCCGCCCCGCCGCCTCGGACGGAACCAGTGCCAGCAGCCAGGCGAAGGCCATGAGCGAGGCAACGCCCGGCACCAGCCACAACACTGGCTTGTCGAGCTTCAGCCAGGCCCAGAACGCATAGCAGCCGGCAATCTCGGCGACCGCGGCAAGCACATAGACGATCGAAGTCCTCATCGGTGCTGCTTAGCGCAGGAAAGCGCGCAGCGGAACGGCTACCACATCGACTTCTTCGCGCGCTCCGGCCACTCGGCGTCATAGGCCGACCCGTCGATGGACGCCCTGCTCGTCACCTCGAGAATCCGGCCCGGCGTCGGCAGGGATTTCGGATCGGCGTGTTTCGCCGCATTCCACAGGTCCGAGCGGTGAATGGCGCGGGCGCACTGGAAATAGACCGACTGGACGCGGATCACCATCACCGTGCGCGCCGGCTTACCCTCGACCGCAAAACTCTCGCAAAGTTCGGCGTCGTCCGTGACATAGGCTTCCCCATTGACCCTCAGCGTCGTGCCCGACCCCGGCACGAGGAACAGCAACCCGACCCGCCCGTCACGGATGACGTTGCGGAGCGAGTCGGCACGGTTGTTGCCGCGCCGGTCCGGCATCATCAGCGTCCGCGGATCGTGGATCCGCACGAAGCCGGCGAGATCTCCGCGAGGCGAGCAGTCGAGGCCTTCGGGTCCGGCCGTCGCCAGCGCGACGAAGGGCGAAGCTTCGATGAAGGCCGCGTATTCGGGGATGATGTGGTCGAGTTCCTTCACCAGCGAGGTTTCGCCGGGAACGCCGTAGAGCGCTTCAAGCTCCTCCACCGTCTCGATCCTGCGCATGCCGTCACCCCTTTCGCCGTTCACGCGACCACCCTGCCCGCGCTCCACGCGAGCCTTCTTCGCCGACTGAATGACAGGCATATGACCGTCGCCTGACTTTCAGCCGCGCGACAGGCCTTTCGCGGCGAGCTCGTCGAGATAGGACTGCCAGCGCTCCGCCTTCTCGTGCCCGAGTTCGTGGAGGTAATCCCAGGTGAAGATGCCGGTGTCGTGGCCGTCGTCGAAGGTGATGCGGACCGCATAGTTCCCCGTCGGCTCGATCTTCGAGATCGCGACATTGCGCTTGCCGGGCACGGTCACCCGCTGCTCGGGCGAATGCCCCTGGACTTCGGCCGACGGAGACAGGACGCGCAGCAGCTCGGCCGGAAGCTCGAAAGCGTGGTGGTGCCCCGGAAAGGTGACGGTCATCGTCCGCCGATCCTTCGACACGCGCAATTCGGTCGGTGCGGTCATGGAGTCCCCTGACTCGGAATCAGCTCGTCGCCCGGCACCGGTGGCTGGTCGGTTACGCGATCGAGCAACAGCTTGAGCCGGTCACCCGTGGCTCCGTCCGCTCGCCGGGAGAGAAAGCGCGCCGCGGTCTCGACGGAACCGACCTTCTCGGCGACAGCCGAAGCGATCCATTGATTGAGTGAGACGCCGTCCTCCTTGGCAAGACGGACGGCCGCCTCCTTCACGGAGCGCGGCAGTTTCAGGGGATAGGTTGCCTTGCTCATCTTTCGAGCTCCTTCAAGAACATCCCGGGCGTAGTTACCTTCAGGCCAAACCGCGACGCTGCCCGCGCGAAATCGCCGACATTGTGCGTGATGAGGCAATCGCTTCGTCCATTGATCGCAGCTTCAAACACGAGTTCGTCCGCAGGGTCTCCCAACTGCGGTCGCCACAGGAAATGCAGGTCCACCGGTTCGGCCAGCGCAGCGAACTCAGAGAGGAATCCCGCTATCTCTCGCGACGAAAAGCCGTGCGCTTCAGTCTGCTCCGGTCGATTCAGCACTGCCTCATACTCGAGAAACAACGCGATGGTCATCAACGGACGCACGCGCCTTTCGGCCACCTGCGACAGAACGCCGAATGAGGCGCCGTTGCGGCTGCGCAATCCGGCGACGATAACGTTCGTATCCAGCACAGCGCGGATCATCAACCCCAATAGCACATCCCATGGGATGTCTCCAACCGCGATTCGTCGACTAAGGCACACCTTGAAGTTTGTTCGCAATTAACCGACATTGGGTCGGATAGTTTACAGGACCGATGTCCGGTCAGGCTGCGAGATTGATGCGTTTTCCTCCCCACGCCGCGCCGATGATCGACCCGTTCGGCCGTTCGATCACCTATCTGCGCGTCTCGGTGACGGATCGCTGCGACTTCCGCTGCACCTATTGCATGGCCGAGGACATGACCTTCCTGCCGAAGAAGGACCTGCTCAGCCTCGAGGAGCTCGACCGGCTTTGTTCCGTCTTCATCGACAAGGGCGTCAGGAAGCTGCGTCTCACCGGCGGCGAGCCGCTGGTGCGAAAGAACATCATGCATCTCGTTCGCCAGCTCTCGCGCCATCTGGCGTCCGGCGCGCTTGAGGAGCTGACGCTGACGACCAACGGCTCTCAATTGGCGAAGCACGCCGCCGAACTCGCTGACTGCGGCGTCCGGCGCATCAACGTTTCGGTCGATACGCTCGATGCGGAGAAATTCCGCACCATCACCCGCTGGGGCAATCTCGACCGCGTGCTGGAAGGCATCGACGCTGCTCAGGCCGCCGGCATCCACGTCAAGATCAACGCCGTGGCTCTGAAGGATTTCAACGATCGCGAGCTTCCCGAGCTGATGCGCTGGGCGCATGGTCGCGGCATGGACATGACCGTCATCGAGACCATGCCGATGGGCGAGATCGACGCAGACCGCACCGACCAGTACCTGCCGCTTTCGCTTTTGCGCGCGAACCTCGAGCGCGAATTCACTCTCAAGGACATCCCCTTCAAGACCGGCGGGCCGGCACGCTATGTCGACGTCGCCGAGACCGGCGGGAAGCTTGGCTTCATCACGCCGATGACGCACAATTTCTGCGAAAGCTGCAACCGGGTGCGCATCACCTGCACCGGCACGCTCTACATGTGCCTCGGCCAGGAAGACGCCGCGGATCTGCGCGCGCCGCTGCGCGCCTCAGAGGGCAACGAACTCCTGTCGAACGCCATCGACGAGGCCATCGGCCGCAAGCCCAAGGGGCACGACTTCGTCATCGACCGCTCGACCAGGCGGCCCGCGGTCTCGCGCCACATGAGCGTCACCGGCGGCTGAGCACCGATGCGGCGCGCGTCCTTCGCCCTGGTCGCGGCGCTTCTCTGCGCCTCCCCGGTGATTGCCGGCGAGAAGCACTATTCCAACCAGCGCTTCGGCACGTCGGTCAGCTTCCCGGCGGAGGTATTTTCCCGCGCATCGATACCTCCGGCCAATGGCGACGGAATGACCTGGTTCTCCACCGACGGGGCGAGCCTGGCGGTGTTCGGCGGCTACAACGTGCTGTCGCACTCGCCTGGCGACCTCATCGCCGAGGCAGCCGGACCGGGGGTGACGATCACCTACTCGCGCGCGGGAAAGGACTGGGCGGTCGTGTCGGGCATCGAAGGCGAAGACATCTTCTACCAGCGCTCGGAGTTCGGTGCGGACGATGTCGTCCACAGCGTGATCCTGCGCTATCCGGCGAGCTTGAAAGCGAAATACGATCCTCTCGTCGGGCCGATCGCTGCCAGCCTCGACGGCCCGTAACTATATTTGCGCGGCGACGTTTACAGGAATCCCGCGCTTTTCTAGTGTCCCCGTCTGCGGACAATCTCGTCCGCTTGGGGGTTTTCGACATGTTCAGGACTTTCGCGCTCGGTCTGGTCTTTGCCGGGCTGGCAAGCATTGCTCAGGCGCAGGATATCGGCGGATCGTACACCGTCGAAGGCACCAACCACGACGGCAGCACCTATGAGGGCACCGCCGAGATCACGCTGACCAGCGACACGACCTGCGAGATCAATTGGGTCACGGGACCCAGCGAATCGCATGGCATCTGCAGCCGCAACGGCAATGCGTTCGCGGCCGCCTATGTGCTGAAGGACGCCGTCGGCCTCGTCATCTACATGGTCAAGCCCGACGGATCGATGGAAGGGCTATGGACCATTCAGGGCCAGCCCGGCACCGGCACCGAGAACCTGATCCCGGCCAACTGACGGACAGGCGCTGGCGGAGCGCGCAGGCGGCCGCCCCGGGCGACCGCTGCTGGACCATTGCTTATCGGTTGCGGTTTGCGGCCTGGCTGTTACACCGAGGCGCAAAAACAGGCCGCGTTCACCGGCCGGAACCTCGGAAGCGCCTAGTGTCTCTTTCGCCCAATCTGCGCGGCGCCATGTTCATGGCGATCTCGATGGTCGGCTTCACGGTCAACGACGCCTTGACCAAGCTGTCGTCCGAGACGATCAACATGGGCCAGGTCATGCTGATCCGCGGCCTGTTCGCGACCACGCTGGTCGGCCTGATCGCCTGGCATCGCGGCGCGTTGCGCCAGATCGGCCACGCGCTGCACCCCATGGTGGCGATCAGGGTCGCCGGCGAGGCTCTGGCCACCATCTGCTTCCTGGTCGCCCTGTCGCATCTGCCGATCGCCAATGTCTCCGCGGTTCTCCAGGCGCTGCCGCTCGCTGTGACCATGGGGGCGGCGATAGCCCTCGGCGAGCCGGTGGGCTGGCGCCGCTGGCTCTCGATCGCCGCCGGCTTCGCCGGCGTCCTGATCATCGTCCGGCCGGGCGTCGAGGGCTTCAGTGTCTATTCGCTCTGGGCTCTCGCCTGCGTCTTCTTCTGCGCCATCCGCGATCTCGCCACCAAGCGCGTGCCCCAGGAAATACCGACATTCCTGGTATCGACGGCCACCGCCGCGACCGTCACCGTCACCGGCGCGATCCTCGTCGTTCCGATGGGCGGCTGGACGCCGGTGCCGAGCCAGACGGTGGCGATGCTCGCGCTCGCGGCGGTCCTTCTTGTCGTCGGCTACCAGTTCATCATCAAGGCCATGCGGATCGGCGATATCTCCTTCATCGCACCCTTCCGCTACACCGCGCTGCTCTGGTCGATCGCTCTCGGCTACCTGGTTTTCGCCGACATACCGGACCTCGCCATGATCGTCGGCTCGGTCGTCATCGTCGGCTCCGGCCTCTACATGCTCTATCGCGAGCGCGTCGTGGGGCGGCGCCCGGCCGCGGAAAGCACCTCGCCTGCAATGGGACCGGACGGGCTGTAGTGACGAGGGCCTATCTCAACCGCCGGACCGCGCCGCACATCACGACGCTCGTCATCGCGACGGCGACCGGAGCGCTCGCGCTGAACATCTTCCTCCCGTCGCTTCCGGCGATGGCGCGGCATTTCCAGACCGACTATGGCGTCGCCCAGCTCGTCATCTCGCTCTACCTGGCCGCGACCGCCGCGCTCCAGCTTCTGATCGGTCCCGCCTCGGACCGCTTCGGGCGGCGTCCGGTGATGCTGCTCTCGCTTGCCGTCTTCATCGTGGCCACGATCGCTGCGATGTTCGCTCCGACCATCGAGATCCTCCTCGTCTGCCGGGTCCTTCAGGCATTCGCCGTCGCCGGAATGGTCCTGTCGCGGGCGATCGTCAGGGACACCGTCAGCCCGGAGCTCACCGCCAGCCGGATCGGCTACATCACCATGGGCATGGCTGTCGTGCCGATGATCGGCCCGGCGATCGGAGGATTCCTCGACGAGATGTACGGCTGGCAGTCGGCCTTCGGCCTGACGCTTGCCTTCGGAATCCTGTCGTTCGTCGTGGTTTACCTCGACCTCGGAGAAACCAACCGGAACCGCACCTCGAGCTTCGGCGCACAGTTCCGCACCTACCCGCAATTGTTCCGCTCGCGACTGTTCTGGGGCTATGCCCTGACCGCCGCGTTCACCTCGGGCTCGTTCTTCGCGTTTCTCGGCGGCGCACCCTATGTTTCGTCCGAGATCCTGAAGATGTCGCCCTCGTCCTACGGCCTCTATTTCGCGATCCTGGCGATCGGCTACATGGTGGGCAATTTCGTCACGGGTCGCTACGCTGTGCGCGTCGGGATCAATCGGATGATGCTGGCCGGGAATTTCGTCACCATGTTCGGCGTCCTGGCGTCAGCCGCCCTTTTCGCGGCCGGCTTCGTTCATCCGCTCTCCCTGTTCGGACCGGCGGTACTCATCGGCGTCGGCAACGGCATCACGCTGCCGAGCGCCAATTCGGGACTGGTCAGCGTGAAACCGGAACTGGCCGGATCGGCATCCGGACTGGGGGGAGCGCTGCAGATCGGCGGGGGTGCCGCAATGTCGGTTCTCGCCGGCCTGTTTCTTTCTCCCGAATCCGGCGTCTACCCGCTGTTGCTGGTGATGCTGTGCTCGGCGTGCGCGGCGGTGCTCGCGACGCTCTTCGTCATCCAGGCATCCCGTTTCGGCAGGCGGGAGCGGCCATGATCGCCGGCGTTATCCTCGCCGGCGGACGATCGTCGCGCATGGGCGGACGCGACAAGGCGCTTCTCGAACTCGGCGGACAGAGCCTGCTCGATCGGCTGCGGGCGCGATTTTCGCCGCAGGTCGGCGCGCTCGCGATCAATACCAATGCCGAACTCGGCGCGGCGGCACACGGGTGCGAGGTGCTGCCCGATCGTTTCGCCGGCTTCCCCGGCCCGCTCGCCGGCATACACGCCGGTCTTCTCTGGGCCGAGACGCTGCCCGGCGTCACGCATCTGGCCACGGTCTCCGTCGACACGCCCTTCCTCCCGGTCGATTTCGTGGCACGTTTGGCAGGCGCACGCGCGGACGGAGGCCCTGTCGCATTGGCGCGCTCCGATGGACGCCTTCACCCCACCTGCGCCCTGTGGCCCGTGGCGCTGCGAGCCAGGCTGGAGGCCTTTCTCGGGGCCGGTGCTACCGGCAAGGTCCTCGCTTTCGCGGAAGACGTTGGATACCTTGCCGTCGACTTTCCGGCCGTCCCGTTCGACCCCTTCTTCAACATCAACACGCCCGAGGATTTGGCGAAAGCGGCCGCGCTGCAAAAGGCACTTCGATGACCAGGAAGGTCTTCGGCATCACCGGCTGGAAGAACTCCGGCAAGACCACGCTCACCGAGCGCCTCGTCGCCGAGTTCACGCGCCGCGGCTTTCGCATCTCGACGGTCAAGCACGCGCACCACTCCTTCGACATCGACAAGGAAGGCACCGACTCCTTCCGACACCGCGCGGCGGGCGCGCATGAGGTGGCGATCGTCTCCTTCGGGCGCTGGGCGCTGATGCACGAATTGCGCGACGAGAACGAACCGCCGCTCGACCAGATCCTCGCCCGCCTCTCGCCGTGCGATCTCGTTCTCGTCGAGGGCTACAAGCGCGAGCCGCATCTCAAGATCGAGACCCGCCGTCGCGGCGCGAAGGACACATCGCCGCTCTCGCCGAACGATCCGGCGGTCGTCGCCGTCGCGGCCGACCACCCTCAGCCGGACGAGCGCCTGCCGGTTCTCGACATCGACGACATCGCCGCGATTGCCGATTTCATCGCCGCCCGCATGGACCTTCGCCCTCCCGCTGCGGCATGATCCATGCCGCGGGCGGCATCGTCGTAAGGCGGTTTTGCGATTGCATTCGCCGCGGAAATAGTGGGAATATCACACAGTTTGCGGGCCTTGGCGGCCTGCAGGACCCGCTTCGGGAGTGGAGCGGCAACGACAAAGAAAGAGGATGAACATGCGTATCACGAAGCGTCTGGCGCTCGGTCTGACCGCCGCCGCGTTTGCGTTCGGCCTGGGAGCGGCCAACGCGCAGGAGACCCTGCGGATCGGCACCGAGGGCGCCTATCCCCCCTTCAACAACCTGACTTCCGACGGCAAGCTCGTGGGCTTCGACATCGACATCGCCAACGCGCTCTGCGAGGAGATGAAGGTGAAGTGCGAATTCGTCACGCAGGACTGGGACGGCATCATCCCGGCGCTGCAGGCCGGCAAGTTCGACGCGATCATCGCCTCGATGTCCATCACCGACGAGCGCAAGCAGAAGGTCGACTTCACCCACAAATACTACAACACCCCGTCCGCGATCGTCGCGCCCAAGGACACCACCATCAAGGGCGTGACCAAGGAAGACCTGGCCGGCAAGACGCTCGGCGCGGCGACGTCCACCACCCACTATAACTACGCCGAGAAGACCTATACGGACACGACGCTCAAGGGCTATCCGACCAGCCAGGAGTTCCTGCTCGACATCGCCAACGGCCGTCTCGACGCCGTCACCGACGACGTCTCCGTGCTCGAGGAATGGCTGAAGACCACGGACGGCGCCTGCTGCAAGGTCGTCGGCATGATCACACCCGTGCCCGAAATCCACGGCGAGGGCGCCGGCATCGCGGTTCGCAAGGGCGAAACCGCGCTCGCGCAGAAGTTCAACGCCGCGATCGACGCCATCCGCAAGAGCGGAAAATACAAGGAAATCAACGACAAGTACTTCCCCTACGACGTCTACGGCGGCTAAGCCTGGTCAACCGGGCGCGGTGGCGGGCGCACCCCGCCGCCGCGCTCTTTGATGTTTTCCCGCCAACGAGGCAAACGCGCCGATGCAGAGTGCCTGGACGCTGCTGAGCTGGGGACCGGAGGGCTGGCTCGACGACATCGCCTATGGCGTCTTCATCACCGTCTCGCTCGCCGCCGCGACCCTGCCCGTCGGCCTTGCCATCGGCTTCGTGGTGGCGCTCGCCAAGCAGTCGGATGAGCCTTCGCTCAGGCTGGCCGGCAATATCTACACGACCATCTTCCGCGGCCTGCCCGAGCTGCTGACGCTGTTCCTGGTCTATTACGGCGTGCAGACCCTGCTGCAGAGCGTCGTCCAGATGTTCGATCCGACTGCAAGCGTCGAGGTCAACAGCTTCGTCTCCGGCATGGTGGCGCTCGGTGTCGTCTTCTCCTCCTATTCGAGCGAGGTCTTCCTCTCGGCGTTCCGCGCCATTCCACACGGCCAGTACGAGGGCGGCTATGCAATCGGCCTGACAGGCGGACAGACGATGCGGCTCGTGATCCTGCCGCAGCTCATCCGCATCGCCCTGCCCGGCCTCGCCAATCTCTGGCTGATCCTGCTAAAGGACACCGCGCTCGTCTCCGCGATCGGCCTGTCCGACATCCTGCGACAGAGCGGTGTCGCGGCGCGCGTCACGCGCGAGCCGTTCCTCTTCTTCGGCGTCGCCTGCGCGATCTACCTTGTGCTCGCCATCATTTCCTCGTTCGGGATCAACGCGGTCGAGCGCTCCGTCAGCCAGTCCGGGGTGCGTCGATGAGCGCCCTGCCCGACGCTGCCGTGCTCGAACTGCCGCCGCCCGTCGATCGCGGCTGGCCGGGAAAGCGCATCGCCGGCCATGTTCTCGTGGGCGTCTGGATACTTCTCGGCCTTGCTCTCGCCGCCTATCTCGTCACGGCTTGGAATCCCGAACTCTTCCAGCGCTACGCTCCGACCTACGTCTCCGGCGTCGGCGTGACGCTGCTGCTGGTGGCCGTCTCCACCGTACTGGGGGCTCTTCTGTCGATCCCGGTCGCGGCGATGCGGATGTCGAACAGCCGCGTCCTGTCGGCGATCGCCTATGCCTATGTCTACTTTTTCCGCGGCACGCCGCTGCTCGCCCAGACGTTCCTGATCTACTACGGGCTGGGCACCTTCAGGCCGCAGCTCGAGATGATCGGCCTGTGGACCTTCTTCCGCGAAGCCTGGTACTGCGCCGTCTTCGCCTTCACCCTCAACACCGCCGCCTACCAGGCCGAAATCCTGCGCGGCGCGATCGAAAGCGTCGGCCGCGGCCAGTGGGAAGGCGCGGAATCGCTTGGCCTGACCAAATGGCAGACCCTGCGCATGGTGATCATGCCCCAGGCTCTCATCGTCGCTCTGCGCCCCTACGGCAACGAATTGATCCTGATGATCAAGGGCTCGGCCATCGTCGCCATCATCACGGTCTACGACCTGATGGGCGTCACGCGTCTCGCCTATTCGCGCAGCTTCGACTTCCAGACCTACATCTGGGCCGCGATCATCTATCTTGCCATCGTCGAATTGCTGCGCAATGTCGTCGAGCTGATCGAAAAGCGCCTGACGCGCCACTTGAAGCGCTGACGCGCGAAAAGACGAAACTCCGGGAGAGACAAATGGCCAGCATCGCCTTTCTGGGTCTTGGCGTCATGGGTTACCCCATGGCGGCGCATCTGAAGAACCGCGGCGGCCATGACGTCACCGTCTACAACCGCACCGCCGCCAAGGCTGAGAAGTGGGTGGCCAAGCACGGCGGCGCGCACGCATCGACGCCGGCGAAGGCCGCCGAAGGCAAGGATTTCGTCTTCGCCTGCGTCGGCAACGACGACGATCTGCGCCAGGTAACGCTGGGAGCCGACGGCGCGTTCGCCGCGATGAAGAAGGGCTCGATCTTCGTCGACAACACGACGGCGTCGGCGGAAATCGCGCGCGTCCTGTCCGCCGAAGCCCAGTCGCGCGGCTTTTCCGCCCTCGACGCTCCGGTGTCCGGCGGACAGGCGGGCGCCGAGAACGGCCAGTTGACCGTCATGGTCGGCGGCGACGAGGCGACCTTCGAGCGCGCCAGGCCGGTGATCTCCGCCTATGCCAAGATGGTCGGCCTGATGGGACCGGCGGGAGCCGGCCAGCTCACCAAGATGATCAACCAGATCTGCATCGCCGGCCTCGTCCAGGGCCTCGCAGAAGGCATCCATTTCGGCAAGAAGGCCGGCCTCGACATCGAGAAGGTCGTCGACGTCATCTCCAAGGGCGCGGCCGGCTCGTGGCAGATGGAAAATCGCCACAAGACGATGAACGCCGGCAAATACGATTTCGGCTTCGCCGTCGACTGGATGCGCAAGGACCTCGGCATCTGCCTGGCCGAGGCCGACCGCAACGGCGCGCAGCTGCCCGTCACCGCCCTGATCGACCAGTTCTACAAGGACGTGCAGCAGATGGGCGGCAAGCGCTGGGACACGTCCTCACTCCTCGCCCGCCTCGAAAACTGATGAGCGGGCTGTCGAAGACTTCGACGGCCGCCGAGGTGATCGCCCACCTCAAGACCCTGGCCTCGGAAGAAAACCGCCAGGGCATGAAACGCTACGGCATCAGGATCGACCATGCGCTCGGCATCTCGCATGGCGAGCAGCGCCGCATCGGCAAGCTGATCGGGAAGAACCACGAGCGCGCCTTCGAACTGTGGGCGAGCGGGATCATGGAAGCGCGCTTCATCGCCTCGGTCACCGCAGACCCCAAGCGCTTCACGGCGCAGGACGCCCGCGCGTGGGCGGCCGAGTTCGATTCCTGGGACATCGTCGACGGCGTGTCGGATCTGTTTGTCGACTGCGATGCCTGGCGCGGACTGATCGACGAATTCGCCGCCGACGAGCGCGAGTTCGTCCGGCGCACCGCCTTCGCCATGATGGCCTGGTCGGTCGTCCACCGGAAGAAGGAGCCGGATGAGACCTTCATCGCCTACCTGCCGATCATCGAGAGATATTCGACCGACCCGCGCAATTTCGTCCGCAAGGCGGTCAACTGGGCGCTGCGATCGATCGGCAAGCGATCCATGGTGCTCAACGCCGCGGCGCTCGAAACAGCTCGCAAGCTGGCGGCGTCGACCGACAAGACCGCGCGCTGGAACGGCAAGGACGCCGTCCGCGAACTTACCGCGGAAAAGACGCTCGCCGGCGTCGCCAAGCGCGAAGCGAGCCGCGCGTCGAAGACGAGATAGGCTTCAGGCGCTCGCCGACGACGACTCCTTGTCGAGCACCATGTAGTCGAGCGGCAGTTCGGTCGTGTATTTGATCTGCTCCATCGCGAAAGACGACGACACGTCGCGTATCTCGATCTTGGCGATCAGCTTCTTGTAGAACGCATCATAGGCCGCGATGTCGGGCACCACGACGCGGATCAGGTAGTCCACGTCGCCGCTCATCCGGTAGAACTCGACCACTTCCGGAAACTCCTGCACGACTTCCGAAAAGCGCTTCAGCCATTCCAGGCTGTGCGACGACGTGCGGATCGAGATGAACACGGTCACCCTTGTGTTGACCTTGACCGGATCGAGGATCGCCACCCGGCGGCGGATCACGCCCTCCTCCTCCAGCTTCTGGATGCGGCGCCAGCACGGCGTCGTCGACAAGCCGACCTTCTTCGCCACGTCGGCCACGGCGAGCGTGGAATCCTCCTGCAGAAGGCGAAGTATTTTGCGGTCGAGGCGATCCATCGGGGTTCTCCGGCAAGAATTACCCTTCAGATGCCAGATTCAGGAATGTCTTTTCAAGGCAAATCCATACTACCCAATCTCACTTCGGAAGCATGGAATTCCTATCCGGCTGAATCCTGGCCGCGACCTCCGCCCTCAGCCTCGGCAAAAGCTCCGCCTCGAACCACGGATTGCGCTTCAGCCAGCCGGTGTTGCGCCACGAGGGGTGCGGCAGCGGCAGCACCCGCGGCAAGGTGTCCGCCTCGACGAGCTCGCGCCAGCGCGCGACGGTCTCTGACAGACTGCCGGCACGCCGTTCGCCCATGTGCCAGGCCTGCGCATAGATGCCAATCGCCAGCACCAGATCGATCTGCGGCATCAGGTCCATCAGCGGCCGGCGCCAGGCCGGTGCGCATTCGCGCCGTGGCGGCAGGTCGCCGCCCTTCGCATCCTGCCCCGGAAAGCAGAAGCCCATCGGCAGGATGGCGAATTTGCCTGTGTCGTAGAACTCGTCCCTTGTGACGCCCAGCCACTCGCGCAGGCGGTCGCCGGAGCGGTCGTTGAACGGAATGCCCGTCGCATGCACCTTCGTGCCGGGCGCTTGGCCCGCGATCAGGATGCGCGCGGTCGAGGAGGGCGACAGAACCGGCCGGGGCTCGTGCGGCAGCGGCTTGCCGAGCGGCGCTTCGCGGCAGATGCGGCAGGCGCGGACACGTTCGGCCAGTGCCCGCAGCGCCTCGTCCGTCATCAGGCGGCGGCACTCGGCCGCGCCGCGATCGCCGCGTACCAGCGCTTCACATTGGCGAACTCGTCCGGCACCGCGATGCGCGCCGGCTTGAGGAAGTCCATCGCGACGAGCCCGGTGATGTCGGCGACGGAATAGGCATCGCCGGCGGCGAACTCGCGCGAGGAGAGTTCGCGATCGAGGATCTCCATGAACTCGAGCGCCTTCGGCTTGTTCGCCTCGCCCCATTCCGGGATCTGCGGGATCTCCCATTCCTTCATGGCCGGATGGATATGCCGGAACGCGTTCGCCACGACGGCCAGGAAGTTGAGCTCCATCCGCCGCTGCCACATCTCCACCATCGCCTTGCCCAGCGCCCCGGTGCCGAACATCGGCGGCTCGGGATTGAGTTCCTCGAAATAGCGGCAGATCGCGATCGATTCCGTGAGGATCGTCCCGTCGTCGAGTTCGAGCACCGGCAAGCGTTTCAGCGGGTTGCGGGAAGCGACCGGCTCGGACTTGTGGCCGAGCGCGCCCATGTCGATCGGCACCAGCGGCACCGACAGGCCCTTCTCGGCCAGATAGATGCGCACCCGGCGCGGGTTCGGCGCCCGTCCGCCATCATAGAGCTTCATGCCGTTCCTCCCGATCGAACAAATTCCCGACCGGCTTACCAGCCGGACACCTGTCTCAGCCAGTTGAAAATCGCCTGGGCCAAGCCGTGTTCGGTCTCCGCGAGGCCACCCTGCGATTCGCGCCAGGAGCGCGGCCGCTCGAACTCGCCGGCCCAAAGCCCCCTTCCCGCCCGCCTCGCCGCGAGCTCCGCATCCGCGTAATCGCCATAGGCGACCGCCCACCCCTCCTCCACGAGCCTGCGGTTCAGATCGATGTCGCCGACACGGCAGACCGCGAGCAGGCGATCGTATCTGTCCCGCTCCCACCCCTCGCAGGTGACCGGGCGGCCCGCGATCAGCGTCTCCAGTTCGTGCCTGGACTGGCGGCCGCAGGCATAGGCGGCGCCGGCCCGCGTGCAGGTCTGGCTGTATTCCGGCGCGTCGATGCCGCGCAGCCTGATCCGCCGGCCGGCAAGGGTCAGCGTGTCGCCGTCATTGACCAACGCCCTGCCCTGCGGCCGCACGGTTTCCGTCCGGTCCAGCCGCGCCGCCACGACCGCCAGCGCGAGGAAAAACAGGAATGTCAGCGCGTATTCGGCATATCGGCGCCCGGTGCTTCGCCTTGCGGTTGTCCCGCGCGGGCGAAAGCGCCCCGGGTTCGCCCTGATCCTCATGTCGGGAAGGGTCTCTTAATCATTCGGAAGTAATTTTCCCTTTGGCATCAGAGACCTGAGAATTCCCGGCATTGAATGACGCTGACCCGTTCGACGACGGCTGACAAGAATATTGTGGACCGCACGAAGGCGCACCGCAACAGCGAGGTCGCGCGCGCGGTGCGCAAGACGCGCGACCAGCTCGCGCAGAAATCCGGCAATCCCGTCTTCGACCGTGAGTTGCTGAAACACCACGCCCGCGCGATGCTCAACGGCGCGACCGCAATCCCCATCCTCGTCATGGCCATCGCGCTCGCCGGCATCTTGATGGGGCTCGGCATCGATATCCTCGTCTGGGCGCTGATCACCGTTACCTGCTACGCGGCGCTCGCGGTCGTGGCGCGCCGCACCGACCGCAGCGAGGCGCAGACGATCGACGCCGAGAAGACCCGCCGCCTCTTCCTCGCTGCGCACTTCGTCTCCGGCCTCGGCTGGGCCTATTTCGCCACGCTCCAATGCGATCCCTGCCAGATCGAGCCGCTGCCGGTGGTCAAGGCGGTCGTGCTGCTGCTGGCGCTGTCGGCGACAGCCATCCTCGCCTATGCGCTGCGCGGCGCGCTTCTCGTGACGTTCACCCTGCCGGTCGTGGTGTTCGCGGCAATCTCCGTCGACTTCACCGAACCGGTCGAGGCGCTGATGGCAGGCCTCGTTCTCGCCGCCCTGCCCTTCTTCATGTACGTCTCCGGCCACCTCAACCAGTCGGCCGTCGCCTTCCTGTCCTTCCGGACCGAGAAGGACTACCTGATCGCCGAACTCGAGACGGCGAAATCGATGTCCGACGAAGCCCGCCGCCGGGCCGAGGATGCCAATCTGGCCAAATCGCGGTTCCTGGCTTCGATGAGCCACGAACTGCGCACGCCGCTCAACGCCATCCTCGGCTTCTCGGAAGTCATGGGCAGCGAGGTGCTGGGGCCGATCGGCAATCCGACCTACCGCGACTACGCCAAAGACATCCACGCCTCCGGACAGCATCTCCTCGACGTCATCAACGAAATCCTCGACCTCTCCCGCATCGAGGCCGGCCGCTACCGGCTGCACGAGGAGCCGATGGACCTCGCCGACACCGCCGAGGAATGCTGCCACATGATGGAGCTCAAGGCCCGCGCGAAGGATATCCGCATCGTCCAGCAGTTCGAGCGCGGCCTGCCGCGCCTTTTCGCCGACGAGCGCGCCATCCGCCAGATCGCCCTCAACCTCCTCTCCAACGCGGTGAAGTTCACCCCCACCGGCGGCGAGATCGTCGTCAAGGTTGGCTGGACCGCCGGCGGCGGCCAGTATCTCTCGGTCAAGGACAACGGCCCGGGCATCCCGCAGGAGGAGATACCGGTTGTGCTCGCCGCCTTCGGCCAGGGCGCGATTGCCATCAAGAGCGCCGAACAGGGAACGGGCCTCGGCCTGCCGATCGTCCAGGGACTGGTCGCCATGCACGACGGCGAGTTCGAACTGCGCTCCAAGATACGCGAGGGCACCGAGGCGATCGCCATCTTCCCGCGCTCGCGCGTGATGGAGAGCCTGCCGGCCGTGCCCACCGCGCATGGTCCCGGTCGGGGTTCCCGCGCGGCCTGATTTCCGACCTGTCAGTGGTGATGCGCGGCGCGCGCCTGGGCGGCGAAGCCCGCGTGGAGCGCAAGTGCGTCGCGCACCGTCGAGGTCGCCAGCGCCGCCGCAGTGCCCTCGCCCGCCGCAAGCCCTTCCGCCAGAAGTGGCCTGAGCCCCAGCTTCGCCGCCGCACGCGCGCCGGCGCCGGGCACCGCGTCCGCCAGCAGGCAATGCGCGATCGTCGCCGGTTCGATCGCCCACAGCGCCGATGCAGCCGCGAGCGCCGTCGTCCCGTCGAGGATCACCGGAACCTTCTCGATCCGCGCGGCAAGGATTGCGCCCGCCATGGCCGCGAACTCGCGTCCGCCCAGCGCGGCAAGCACGGCAAGCGGATCGCCGAGCACATCGGAATGGGTCTTGAGCGCGTCCACGATGAGGGTCTCGCGCTTGCCGGCCAGATCGTCATCCGCAAGCCAGTCGGACGGCGCGCCCCCGTGCAGCGCGCTAAACAGCGCCGCCGCCACGGTCTCGTCGCCTGTCGAGGCGATCGAACCGACCAGCACGCAATCCGCACCGCCGGCGATGGCCTCCATGCCGAAGGCCATGGTCGCCGCCGCGTTGCGCTCGTCCATGGCGGCGGTCGCGGAAATGTCGCCGGTCGGGAGGTGCAGCGCGAGGTCGTAGACCTTCAGCCCGATCATGTTCGCCGCACACAGATGATTGACCGGTGCATCGCCCGAGCCGCAGGCACCGACCATCGCCAGCGTCGCGTCCATGCGACGGGACGAGATGCCGTGGCGCGCGATCCCGTGCGTGCCGGCAAACAGCGCCAGCGACGGCCGGCTCATCGACGGCCGCCCGCCCGAGACGCTCGCAAACAGCGACGCGATTCCGGCGAGGCGCGAATCCCCGGCGCGATTGCCCTGGAAGAGATGCGTCACGGCCGTGCCCGCCTCGACATCCAGTTTCGGCATGCGCCCGATCAGTGCGCGAAAATCGTCGAGGGGGCTTGGGCTGGACATGGGCGGGCCTTCGTTCGTTGGACGCCGCCGTCTACCCCGCCATGATGTGCCGCACAATGCAGGCCAACTCTTGCATAGGCCGGGCGATTGCCCCAAATGCGTGTGAAGCACTCAGGACGACGCCTTGGCCGCAATCGAATCCCCTTGCATCCTCGTCTGCTCGATCGATCTGGCGACCGGATACTGCTTCGGCTGCGGCCGCACCCGCGACGAGATCGGCGCTTGGCTGACGATGACGTCCGAAACCCGACGCGCCGTTATGGCGGAACTCCCGGCGCGCCTTGCCACCGTCGAGCGGCGCCCGCGCCGCGAGACAAGGCGCAGCCGCATTGCGCGCGAGCGGGCGGAAGGCCTCTGACATGAGCCGCTTCTGGTGGTTCATCGCCGCGATCATGGCCGTCGGCCTCGTCATCCTGATCTTCGGCGGGTCCGGGCAGGTGGTGGGCATCGAGGACGACGATTTCGGCCGTCTGCTCTATCTCGGCATCTTCGGCGCGGTAGTTGCTGCCGGCATTTTAGGATCAGGTGTCCCGATTGGCACGGTCGGGCGCAGCCTGGCGATGTGGCTCGTCATCATCGTCGGCTTCGTCGCCATCTACCAGTACCGCTACGAATTGCAGGACGTCGGCAGCCGTCTGACCGCGGGCCTGATCCCCGGCAGCCCGATCTCGATGACGGCATCCGACGGACGCCTCACCGTGATCCTCGACAAGCAGGGCGGCCACTTCCAGGCGCTGGCCGAGGTCGACGGACGAGAAGTGCGCTTCATCGTCGACACGGGCGCCACCACCACCGTTCTCACCGGTGCGGACGCGGCCGCCGCCGGCTTCGATGTCGGCGCGCTGTCCTTCAACATTCCGATCTCGACCGCCAACGGCACGGCCCGCGCCGCACGCGTCACTGCCGACGAGATCCGCATCGGCGAGATCGTCAGGAGCCGGCAGGTCATGCTCGTCGCCCAGCCGGGCTCGCTCGACACGAGCCTGCTCGGCATGAGCTTCCTCTCCTCGCTGTCGGGCTACGACGTGCGCGGCGACCGCATGGTCCTGATCGACTGAGACTGCTTCAGAGCAGGCTGATCGCGAAGCGCGCCGAGACGAACAGGCAGAACAGGCCGAAACCGATCTCGAGCTGTCGCTTTTTCAGCGCATGCGCCAGCCGCACGCCCATCGGCGTGACCACCATCGCGATCGGGATGATGACGGCGAATGCAATCCAGTTGACATAGCCCGTCGAGCCAATCGGCAGCAGCGGATCGCCCCAGCCCGCAAGGATGTAGCCGATCGTTCCCGGAATGGCGATCAGCACGCCGACGCCAGACGATGTCGCGACCGCCTGGTGCATCGGCCGCCCGTAGAGCGACATGAAAGTGTTGTTCATCACCCCGCCGCCAATGCCCATCAGGGTCGACAGGTAGCCGATCAGCATCCCGATGATCCCGCGCACCGGATTGCCGGGGATCTCGCGCCCAAGCCGCCAGGACTCGCGGTTGAACAGAAGCCGCAGGCCGACGGCGAGCGCGATCACGGCGAAGACGCCGCGCAGCTGGCCGCTCGACAGATAGGCCGCGGTCAGCGACGCGAGCACGACGCCGACGGGCACCGGGATCAGGAAGCTCTTCAACAGGTCCATATCCACGACCCCGCGCGCGTGGTGCGCCTGGAACGAGCGCAGCGAGGTCGGAATGATGATCGCCAGCGACGAGCCGACCGAAACGTGCATCCGCACGCTTTCGTCGACGCCGAGTATGCCCAGCATCTGGTAGAATACGGGCACGAGCACCGCGCCCCCGCCGATACCGAAAACGCCGGCGAGCAGGCCGGAGACAATGCCCGACACCGCGATGGCCGCCACGAAGGCGAGAATTTCCTCTATGGGCATTCCCGCCCTCCGCGATGCTCGAGCACAACTGGCTTGGGTGTCGTTCAGGCTGCCTGGCGGCCGGCTTCGGGCTCGACGCTGGCGAAAGCACGACGGATCACCTCCGGCCCCGCCCCCGGACGGGTCGCCTCGGTGGAAAGGATCTGCCGGAAGCGCCGCGCGCCTTTCCTTCCGTGAAACAGTCCGACCATGTGCCGCGTCACCTGGCCAAGCTTGCCGCCCGCCTCGATGTGCCGCCCGGCATAGCCGGCCATCGCCTCGACCAGCGCATCCGGATCGAATGCGCGCGCGGGCTCGCCGTAGAAGCGCGCATCGACCTCCGCCAGGATATCGGGGGTGTGATAGGCGGCGCGCCCGAGCATTGCGCCGTCGACATGAGCGAGATGCGCCTCTGCCTCGTCCAGCGAGTGAATTCCGCCGTTTATGCCGATGAATCGATTCGGATATCGCGCCTTCAGCCGGTAGACGCGCTCATAGTCGAGCGGCGGGATGTCGCGGTTCTCCTTCGGGCTCAGCCCCTCGAGCCAGGCCTTGCGCGCATGCACCCACAGCGCGTCGGCGCCCGCCTCGAACACCGCGTCGGCCAGCGCATCGAGCGCGATCTGCGTGTCCTGGTCGTCGACGCCGATCCGGCATTTGACGGTCACCGGTATCGCCACCACGGCCTTCATCGCCGCGACGCAGTCGGCCACGAGCCCGGGCGTGCGCATCAGGCAGGCGCCGAACGTGCCCGACTGGACCCGGTCGGAGGGGCAGCCGCAATTCAAGTTGATCTCGTCATAGCCGAACGCCGCCCCGATCCGCGCCGCCAGGGCGAGCTTGGCCGGATCCGACCCGCCGAGCTGCAGCGCGACCGGATGCTCGACCGCGTCGAAACCGAGCAGCCGCTGCCGGTCGCCGTGGATCACCGCGTCGGCCACCACCATCTCGGTATAGAGCAGCGCATGCCGCGTCAACTGGCGATGGAGGAACCGGCAATGCCGGTCCGTCCAGTCCATCATGGGTGCAACCGAGAAACGGTGCAAATAGGGAAGCGGGGTGGTCAACGGGGTGAAAGCCTCTCGTCAGGGCGCGGCCCATAGCATCTTTGCCGCTTCGACGCAAAACGGCGCGACCGCGCAGAAAGATCCTCGCCAGAAGCCGGTCCCGTCAACAGGATGCAGCTGCACGCCGCCCGATCGGCATGGATGTTCAAGGACCTTTGACGAGCATGACCAGCGTCTCGGCGATCAGAGCCGGCTTCTGTTCGCCCTCGATCTCGACCGTGTTCGAGGCCTTCATCAGGAACTGCCCGGGCGCCTTTTCCTCGAAGGAGACCATGGTCGTGCGCATCCGCACCCGCGCCCCTGACTTCACCGGCGTGATGAAGCGTACCTTGTCGAGACCGTAGTTGAAGGCGGCGGCTGTTCCCTCCGGCAGGGCACCGATCTCGTACGACATCGACGCGACCAGCGACAGCGTCAGGTAGCCATGCGCGATGGTCGACTTCGACGGGCTCTCCCGCCGCGCCCGTTCGACATCGACATGGATCCACTGATGATCGTTCGTCGTCTGCGCAAACGCGTCGATCATCTTCTGGTCGACGGTAACCCACGACGACACGCCGAGCTCCTGCCCGACCATCTCCTTCATGCCGTCGAACGTCAGCGTCGCCATTCAGACTCTCTCCTGTGAGCTCTTGTCAGCCCACAGGCCTCTAGCCCGCTCAAGCCGTTCTGCAAAGCGGCCGGCGGTCTTTCATGCTGATGAGTCCAAGAGCCCAGGCCGTAGCACGGTTAGGTTTGACGCAGTCGAGGACGCGGACCGGCCGCCACCTCCGTCATTCCGGGGCCGCGCAGCGGAACCCGGAATCCAGATCGCCGGCGCTGGAAGATCCGGGCACTAATAATTCCTGTAGGTTACGACTCTGGATTCCAGGTTCCGCTGCGCGGCCCCGGAATGACGGAGCTTTAGCTGCCAGCGTCCGACCTCGCTCTTATCGTGTCGGATGGATTGTCCCGCTCGTAACACGTCTCGAAAAGGTCGTCCCATTCGGGGTTAAAGCCCTCGATCAGATAGAGCTTCCAGGATCGCCGCCATTTCTTCAGTTCCTTCTCGCGCGCTATCGCCTCGATGATGTTGTCGTGCCGTTCATACCAAACCAGCCGATCACAACCGTATCTGCTCGTGAAACCGGGCTGTGCCGAGGTTCGATGCTCGTATGCGCGTCCTTGCAGATCGCTCGTCACGCCAACGTAAATCGTTCCGTTCTGTTTGGATGCCATGATGCAGACCCATCCTGACATCGCGTTCTTCCTTCAGCGCCGACTCTTCACACCGCCGTCATTCCGGGGCCGGGGGGGGGGGGGGGCGCCCCCCCCCCCCCCCCGGCGGCGGGGGGGGGGGGGCCCCCCCACACGACCGGGATGGCGAAAAAAAAAACAAAACAAC
>JAYSFJ010000005.1:117366-268712 GCA_041913465.1 Mesorhizobium sp.
CATTCTTGCTTTCAATCTCCACGCTCTGGATTCCGGGTTCCGCTGCGCGGCGCCGGAATGACGGCGTTGGCGTCGGCGACCTCGATCACCGATGGTTCCCATCCCCCGCTATCCGAAGACATCGCCGGTGAGCTCCTCCGACCGCGTCCTGCCGATCAGCGCCAGCGTCAGGTCGAGCTCGGCGACGACATTGCGGATCACTTCGCCGACGCCCGCCTGCCCGGCCATCGCCAGGCCGTAGACATAGGGCCGGCCGAGGAGCACGGCGCGGGCACCGAGCGCCAGCGCCTTCGCCACGTCCGTGCCGGAGCGGATGCCTGAATCCATCAGCACCGGCATGCCGCCCGCCGCCGCCACGACGCCGGGCAACGCATCGAGCGTGGCGATCTCGCCGTCCACCTGCCGGCCGCCGTGGTTGGACACGACGAGCCCGTCCACCCCGTGCTCCCGCGCCAGCCGCGCATCGTCGCCATGCCGCACGCCCTTGAGCAGGATCGGCAGCTTCGTCATCTGCCTGAGCCGCGCGATATCGGTCCACCTCAAGTCCGGCCGCGAATAGGTGGCGACGAAATGCCCGACCGCGGCGCGCACCTGGCCGATCGGAAGCCCGAACTCCTTGCCCTTGCGGCGCAGGCTGAGCAGCGCCTCGATCACGCCCAGCCCCTTCGGCTTCACGCCCGTCTCCGGCGGCTTCGCCGGGATCGCGGCGCGGAACACCGGGTCGGAGAGGTATTGCGCCAGCCCCTGCCCCTTCAGGAACGGCAGCGATGCCCTGTCGAGGTCGCGCGGGCGCCAGCCGAGCAGCGTCGTGTCGAGCGTCACCACGATCGCTTCGCAGCCGCAGGCCTCCGCGCGCGACACCAGCGAGCGCACGAAATCGTCGTCGCTCGACCAGTAGAGCTGGAACCAGCGGGGCGCCGATCCCATCGCCGCCGCCGTCTTTTCCATCGCCACCGACGCCTGGTTGGAGAAGACGTAGCCGATCCCTTCGGCCGCCGCCGCCCGCGCCACGGCGAGATCGGCCTCCGAATGCACCATCTCCAGCACGCCGATCGGCGCGAGCAGCACGGGTGCCGCGTGCCTGCGCCCGAACAGTTCGACCGACAGATCCCGCGCCGAGACGTCGTTCAAGACGCGCGGCACGAAACGGTGCCTGTCGAAGGCCGCGCGGTTGGCCCGCATCGTTGCCTCCATGCCCGCCCCGCCGACGATATAGGCAGCCGCCTCCGGACTCATCGCCGCGGCTGCCTTCGCCTCCAGCGCGTCCGGCGACACCGGCACGAGCGGCTTTGCCCCGCCCACGCCCGGCACATAGATCTGCATCTGTCGCAAGCGGCCGGGGGACGGCGACGTGGGGTCGGTCATAGATTCCACGCGGGCTTCGAAGCAGTTTCCCCCTCACCGTCCGGCTTCGCCGGCCACCTCTCCCCCATTCCATGGGGGAGAGGAGACGCAGCTTCGGCGAGTGGCTCCTCCTCTCCCCCGGGCAGGGGGAGAGGTGGCACGCGGAGCGTGACGGTGAGGGGGTGATTGTGCGCCGACATCACGAGGATTGTTCGCGCGAACTACTTCTTCCGCTCCATCCCCTCGCGGATCTCCTCCATCGCCTCCTTGATGCGGTCGCGCAGGATCTCGATCGTCTCGGTGGAGGATTTGCGCACGACGTCCGCCATCTCGCTGGCGTTCTTGACCGCGGTCTCGAACGACTTCTTGGCGAAGTCCGCCTGCTTGCTCATCAGTTCCTGCGGGCCGCCGGTGGCGCGAAAATTCTGCGCCATGTCGGTGACCTCGCGCAGCGTCTCCTGCAGGATCTCGCGCTGCTTCGCCATCAGGTTCGAGGCGCCCTCTGTGGCGGCCTTGGCCGTCTTCTCCAGCGTCTCGAGGTTCTTGCGGTGGTGTTCGATGATCTTCTCGACATCGACGCTCGGCATTTTCAGCTGCTCGCCGAAGCTCTTGAACATGTCGACGAACGACTCGTTTTCCGTCTTCTTCGCCATCTTGCGCTCCCGGTTCGCGGCGTCATGGGCTGCGCCGCCTCGGGTCAGATTAGGCCAAGGCCGGGCAAGGTCAATTGCCGAAGATCAAGACCTCGCCGATATGCAGCGCCAGCCCCGCCAGGCCGCCCACCAGCATGCCGTTGAAGCGGATGAACTGCAGGTCGCGGCCGACATTGATCTCGATGAGATGGGTGAGCTGGCCGAGGTCCCAGCCCTTGACCTGATCGGCGATGAAGCGCGACACGCCGCTCTTCTGGCTCTCGACGAAGGAGCCGAGCGCGACGACGAAGCCGGCATTCATGTCGGCGCGGATCGCCGGATCGGCCGCGAGCTGGCGTCCGACGTCGACGAACGCCGAGGCGAGGTGCCTGCGGATCACCGAATCGTCCGACCCCGCGTCCTGCTCGACATAGGTCCTGAAACTCGTCCACATGTCCCGCGCCAGCTCGCGCACTTCCGGCCGCGCGAGAAAATCGCGCTTCAGCTTCTCCACCTGCTTGCCGTAGGTTTTCGACGTCTTCAGCGTCTCGACGAAGCCGAGGACGAACCGGTCGAACTCGGCGCGCATCGGATGGTCCGGATCGGCCTTCACCTCGTCGAGCAGCGACCCGGCCGAGGCGACGATCTTCTTCAACAGATAGGCGTCCGCCTTGAACAGCCTCGCCACCGACGGCAGTTCGTCGCGGATCTTGTCGCGCAGCGCATCCTGCGCATCCTGGTCGCTCAGGAAGCCCCCCAGCACCTTGATGATCTCGTCGAACAGTTTCTGGTGGCGCCGGTCGTGGGTGACGGCAGTGAGAAGTTCTGCGGCCAGCGGCGCGAGCTGCACCTTCTCGATCTGCTCGACCACCCGCTTGGTGATGAAGTCCTTCAGACCAGAGCCCTCGATCGCCGAGACCGTCTGCGGCACCAGCCGCGCGACGAAGCGCGACAGCGCCTCGGCGCGCCGGGGCTCGGCCAGCCAGTCGGCGACCAGGGCCGCGAAGTCCACCTCGCGCAGCTTGCGCGTCACCGGTTCGGGCGCCAGGAAGTTCGCCTCGATGAAATAGCCGAGATTGTCGGCGATCCGCTCCTGGTTCGACGGGATGATCGCCGTATGCGGGATCGGCAGGCCGAGCGGCCGCTTGAACAGGGCGACCACGGCATACCAGTCCGCCAGCCCGCCGATCATCGCCGCCTCGGCGAACGCCGCGACATAGGCCAGCGCCGGCACGCTCGCCTCGAAGCTGCGCGCTGCGAGGAATACGGCCAGGCACAGAACCAGCATCGACGTCGCCAGCGCCTTGATCCGGCGCAGCGCCGCGAGCTTTGCCGCGTCGTCCGCGGCGGTCGTCTGGGTTCGGGCGAAGTCCTGCATGGAAAGCGGTCCGGCTGGTGACTCCAGATTTAGGCGGTCCGGCCCGCATCTGCCACCCCAGTCGCGGGCCCCGGCTCGATCCGGAATTATTGTGCACTGCACCATTATTGATATTGCATTGCACAACATCACTTCCTAGATGTCTTCCACCCCGGGTCGATCATGAACGGGGCCAACCGTTGCTCCCGAATGAGGATGGAGACCATTATGGCCAAGACCACCAAGACCGCTTCCGCCGCCCAGGATCCCATGGCCTCGCTTGCCGAGGCTTTCGAGACCGTGCAGTCGAAGATGGAAGTTCCCGCCGCCGCGCGTGATTTCGTCAAGCGCACCGCCAGCGCCGCGCAGGAGCGCGCCGAGAGCGTGCACGAGGATCTCGCCGCCGCGACGGCCAAGGTCGAGAATTTCGCGACCGCCTTCGTCGGCAACTACGCCGATTTCGCCCGCGGTCTCGTCAATGCCTCGCTCGCCAATGTCCAGCATGCGCTGACCACGGTCGAGAAGGTCGCCGGAGCCAAGTCGCTCAACGAGGCCCTGCAGATTCAGGCCGACTATGTGCGCGAGAGCGCCCGCTCGAACTTCGAGCGTGCCAAGGATGCCGCCGAGGCCGCCCGCGTGACCGTCGTCGACGGCGCCAAGACCATCCAGTCGGAGATTTCGGCCCTCTACACGAAGAAGGCCGCGTAAGCGTAGACCCCGAGTACGAAAAGCCCCGCCGGAGTGATCCGGCGGGGCTTTTCTTTTGTCGGGGGCTTTTCGTTTGTCGGGGAAAACTCGGGCGACCGTGCGATGCGTCAGACCACGGCGCGGATGATGCTGCCGGTCGGCAGGTGCGTCGTGAACGACATGTGCATGCCCGACAGGTCGATCGAGCCGACCGTCTCGCCGTCCTCGAAGTGCAGATTGGCGTCGAACTTCTTCGCCAGCGACTTCATCGCCATGTTGTTCGGGTGCGTCGTGACGCGCAGGCTCTCATAGCCCAGCGCCAGCGCATGGCCGATCAGCCGCTTGAACAGCTGGCTGCCGATGCCCTTGTGCTGCAGGTGACGTTCGACGGAAAAGGCGATCTCGCCGGTCGGCGGGTCGAGGTCGGGCCGCTCGTGCAGTTCGGCAGCGCCGTGCACCTCGCCGTTCTCGACATAGCCGATCACGGTCGCCCCCTGGGAAAAGCATCGCGCCGCATAAGACGCGACGAACACATCGTCCGTCATGCCGTTGAAGCGGTCGCGGCGGCTTTCGGGATCAAGTCGCAGCAGGTGCTCGCGAAAATTCGCAAGATCGGATGGCCTGAGCTGGCGGATCTGTCCCGCGGGCTTTGGCCCTGAATGCTTGCTCTGTCTCATATTCGCGATCCTCGTGGTCCTCCCGCGAGTCGTCGACCTGTTGTCCGCGCTGATATTGTGCAGCGCACAATAAAATTCAAGTGCGTAGATGTACCAGACAACATTTTGCCCTGGATGACCCTTCGTCAACCCCGGCCGTCGCATGCCGCCGGCTTTGCCCGGCCAAATTGACAACCGGCCCGCCGCGCGCGCATCCAGTGGGAATGGACAAGACTGCGCCCTTCCCCGCCCCCGGCCCGATCTGCGGCCTCGCCGCAAACGAACTGGCCGAGCGCATCCGCAGCCGCGACCTCTCCTGCCGCGAGGTTGCGACCGCCTTTCTCGACAGGATCGAATTGGTCAATCCCGCCGTGAATGCCATCGTTTCGCTTCGCCCGCGCGCCGAAATCCTCGCCGAGGCGGACGATGCCGATGCGCAACTCGCCTGCGGCGCGAAGCCCGGCGCGCTGTTCGGTCTGCCTGTCGCCGTCAAGGACCTCGCCTGCACCAGGGGCCTTCGCACCACCTGGGGCTCGCGCATCTTCGCCGATTTCATTCCCGACGAGGACGATTTCTTCGTGGCGCGGATGCGCGCCGCGGGCGCCATCATCATCGGCAAGACCAACGTGCCCGAGTTCGGCTTCGGTTCGCAGACCTACAACGAGGTGTTCGGCGCCACCCGCAACGCCTTCGACCGGAGCCTGACCTCGGGCGGTTCGAGCGGCGGCGCGGCGGTGGCCACCGCACTTCACATGCTGCCGCTCGCCGACGGCAGCGACATGGGCGGCTCGCTGCGGAATCCGGCCGCCTGGAACAACATCTACGGCTTCCGGCCCTCGCAGGGGCTCGTTCCCGGCGGACCGGGCGGCGAACTGTTCATGAGCCAGATGGGCGTCGAAGGCCCGATGGCGCGCAACGTCGCCGATCTGGCGCTGCTGCTCTCGGTGCAGGCCGGCTATCACCCCGGCGCGCCGCTGTCGCTCGGCGGCGTCGACCTCGACTTCCCGCAGCAGCTCGAGACACCCGTTGCGGGCAAACGGATCGCGTGGCTCGGCGACCTCGGCGGACATCTGCCGACGGAGGACGGCGTGCTCGCATTGTGCGAGACCGCCCTTCGAAGCTTCGAAGCGATCGACTTTTCGGTCGAGGCGCACGTCCCCGACGTCGATTTCGAGCGCATCTGGCAGGCCTTCCTGACGCTTCGCCACGCCACCAGCGGCTGCGCGCTCAAGGTGCACTACGACGATCCGGCGCGCCGGCCCTTGCTCAAGCCGGAGGCTGTCTGGGAGATCGAAGGCGCGATCGATCTGCGTGCGCCAGAGATCCACGCCGCGTCGGTCGTCCGCTCCAAATGGTACGAGGCGGTGCTGCGCCTGTTCGAGACCTACGACTTCCTCGCCTTGCCGACCGCGCAAGTCTTTCCCTTCAGCGTCGACATCCACTGGCCGTCGGAAATCGCCGGCAGGCCGATGGACAGCTACCATCGCTGGATGGAAGTCACCGCGCTTGCCACCATGGCCGGCTGCCCGGCGGCAAGCCTTCCAGCCGGATTTGACGCGCGCGGACGCCCGATGGGCTTCCAGCTCATCGGCCGGCCGCGACGCGATGCCGACGTGCTGCGCGCCGCTGCTGCCTATGAGCGCCATACCGGCCGTGGCGGCGGCCTTCAAATCGCCTGATCTAAGTTGAACATTGCGATCATCTTAAAGCGATCTACTCTGGAATAATTCCAAAAAGCGGAGCATATAACTCCTGACCGGCGCTCAGCCGGAACGTCCGAGGAAGCCTTTCGATGCGCCTTACCCGACAGACCAATTACGCCGTCCGCATCATGATGTATTGCGCGGCCAACAGCGGCCGTTTGAGCCGCATCCCCGAGATCGCCTCGGCCTATGGCGTGTCGGAACTGTTCCTTTTCAAGATCCTGCAGCCGCTCGTTGAAGCGCGTCTGGTCGAGACCGTGCGCGGCCGCAACGGCGGCGTCCGGCTCGCCCGCGCCGCCTCCGAGATCACCCTGTTCGACGTGGTCCGCGTCACGGAAGAAAACTTCGCCATGGCGGAGTGCTTCGAGAACGACGCCGCCGAATGCCCGCTGATCGATTCCTGCTCGCTGAACGCCGCGCTCCGCAAGGCGCTGGGCGCCTTCTTCGACGTGCTGGAAAGCTACACGATCGAGGATCTGGTCAAGGAACGCACCGACGTCCGCCTGCTGCTCGGGATCAAGGACATGGCCCAGCCGGTGGCCGCTGCGTAGGGATTCCCGGGCATTTCCAACGCACGGACGTCATCCAAAAGTACGGACGTCATCCCGGGGCCGCGCAGCGGAACCCGGGATCCAGATCGCGGACGTTGGCGAACAAGTCTCCGCCCTGCATGTCCTGCCTCGGTCGCGAGCGGCAGTCGGTATCCTCCCAGGTGGGCGCTCTGGATTCCGGGTTCCGCTGCGCGGCCCCGGAATGGCGGCGGAGTAGTCCTTCGCCATCCTGAATGCCAACAGCCCCATGGGTCGACCGCCGCGAAAATATCCCGGCTGATCGCCCGGCAGCCTCCGACCGTGGTCAACAGAGCCGATGACGGCCGTCTTGCCTTGAATGTCCGCCCCTACAGCGTCGCCGACTGCGGCAGCACGAACGGCGCTCCCGCCGCGGGCGTGACCCCCACCCGCAACCCGCATTCGAACACGCGGCTGATCCGCTCGTCCACCAGCACCTCGGCCGGCTTCCCGACCGCCTCCGCCCTGCCCCGGTGCATCATCACGATCCGGTCGGCGAACATCGCCGTCAGGTTCAGGTCGTGCAGGATCGCCACCACGCCGCCGCCGGCCCTGGCGAAGTCGCGCGCGATCCCCATAATGATCAGCTGGTGCTTGATGTCGAGGCTGGACACCGGCTCGTCGAGCAGCAGGAACCGCGGCTCGCCGTCGAGCACCGGCTGCCAGACCTGGCACAGCACCCGGGCCAATTGCACCCGCTGCTGTTCGCCGCCCGAAAGCTCCTGGTAGAAGCGTCCCGCGAAACCGGCCAGGTCGACGCGCTCCAGCGCCTCCTCAGCGAGCAGCTCCAGCGCGGGGCCTTCCACGCCCGAGCGCCCGCTTGTCAGGCCGAGACGGACGATTTCGAGCACGGTGAAGGGAAACGACAGCGTCGTCGCCTGCGGCAGCACGGCGCGCAAGCCCGCCGTCTGCCACGGTTTCATCGTCCGCATTTCCCGGCCCGCGAGCGAGATCGAGCCGTGATAGGCCCATTCGCCCGAGATCGCCTTCAGGAGCGTGGTCTTGCCGGACCCGTTCGGCCCGACGATCGCCGTCACCTCGCCTGCCCCCGCTGCGAATGACACGTCGGAGACGATCCGTTTCGATCCGATGTCGACCGAAACCGTGTCGAGTTGGATCATGGCGTTCTCACAGGTCGATGACGCCGCGCTTGCGCAGCAGGATCCAGAGAAAGAACGGCGCGCCGACAGCGGCCGTGACGATGCCGATCGGCAGTTCGGCGGGTGCCACGATGGTGCGGCTGACCGAATCCGCCAGGAGCAGCAGGCTGGCGCCCAGCAGGGCCGCGGCCGGCAGCAGGTAGCGGTTGTCCGGGCCGATCGCCAGCCGCAGCAGATGCGGCACCACGATGCCGACGAAGCCGATGCCGCCCGACACCGCGACCGATGCGCCCACCGCGCCCGCCACGGTCACGATCGCCACCGATTTCACCCGCTGCACGGGGATGCCGAGGTGGTTGGCGGTGGATTCCCCGAGCGACAGCGCATTCAGCCCGCGCGCGAGAAACGGCGCAGCGAAAAGGGCGACAGCGATGATCGGGCCTGCGGCTGCGATTTTGAGCCATGTCGCGCCGGCGAGCGAGCCGAGCCCCCAGAACGTCAGGTCGCGCAGCTGCCGGTCGTCGGCCATGTAGACCAGCAGTCCCGACAGCGCCCCGGCCATCGCTCCGAGCGCGATGCCGGCGAGCAACATGGTCGCGACAGACGTCTGGCCGCGCCGCGTCGCGACGCGGTAGAGCACCAGCGTCGTCAGCAAGCCGCCGAGGAATGCCGCGAGCGGCAGCGAGTAGATGCCGAAAAGCGTAGTCAGCGGCGCAAGTGCGGTTCCGCCCAGCACGATGATCGAGATCGCGCCCAGCCCCGCGCCGGCCGACACGCCGACCAGGCCCGGATCGGCGAGCGGATTGCGGAACAGGCCCTGCATCACCGCGCCGGACACGGCCAGCGCCGCGCCGATCAGCACGCCCAGAACCGCGCGCGGCAGCCTTATGTCCATGACGATGATGCGGTCGCGCGCCGGCATCGCACCTTCCGCGCCAATGCCCAGCAAATCGCTGAGCACCGACAGGGCGGATGCGTCCGACGCGCCGGAGGCGAGGCTGAACAGAAACGCCGCGCAGAGCGCGATCGCCAGAAGCGTGATCGCAAGCCGTGCCCTCTGGCGCCGGTCGCCCTCATGCGAGGGCTTCCGGACCAGGTCCGGCATGTCGGAGACTCTCTGCAGCACCGGCCCTACTCAGTTGACGACGCGGTCGCCGTAGAGCGCTCTGGCGAGATCCCGCGCCGCACTCGCCGTGCGCGGCCCGAAGCCGAGCAGGTAGGCACCGTCCATCCGCACGATGGCGTCGTTCTGCACCGCCGGCGTCTGCGACAGCGCCGGATGCGCCTTCATGTCGGCATTCGCCGCCGAATGGTCGCCGCCCCTGTCCATCATCAGGATCAGGTCCGGCTTGGCGGTGACGATCGCCTCGTCGGTCAGCGGCTTGTAGCCGGCGAATTCGCTCACCGCGTTGATCCCGCCGGCCATCCTGATGATGCCGTCGGCCGCGGTGCCCGTTCCCGACGCCAGCGTCTTGCCGCCCTGCATCGACAGGACGAACAGCACTCGCTTGCGCTCGGAAATCCCCGCCGTCGCCGCGATTGCCGCGTCGATGTCGGCCTTCACCTCCGCCGACAGCTTCGCCGCCTTGTCCTCGACGCCGAGCGCGGTCCCCACCACGCGGATCTTTTCGAGGATCCCCGCCTCGTCGAACTTTTCCGGCACCGTGGCGAAGGGGACTCTCGCCTTCTTCAAGACCTCGATCGCCTCGGGCGGGCCGCTGCCTTCGATTGTGAGGATCGCGTCCGGATCGATGCCGAGCACGTTCTCGGGCGAGATCGCGCGCATGTAGCCGATATCCGGCAGCGCGAGAGCCGCCGGCGGATAGAGGCCGGTCGAATCGCGCGCGATCAGCCGTCCCTCCTCGCCCAGCGCATAGACGATCTCGGTGACGGAGCCGCCGATCGCGACGATGCGCTTGGCCTTCGCCACGCCGGCGATGTCCTCGGCCGAATGCGCCCTCGGCGTGGGAGCCGCCAGCGCCGCGAGCGTCAGGGCCACGGCTGCCGCCCACATGGCCGCGCGGCGCGTCCGCGCATTGGGAAGAAAGAGGGTCATGGCATTCTCCTCAGGCCGCGGTCGAGCGCGGGCCGCGCGGCAGGTTCTCGACCAGGCCGCGCCAGTCGTCGCGCTCGAACGCGCCTTCGTTGCGCTTGCCGAAGAACTGGATGATCAGCCGGCCCGCCGCGTCATAGGCTTCGAGCGACGTCACATGACCCTCGCTCGCCGGCTTGCGCACCGCCCAGACCTCGCGGATGTGGTCGAGCCGCAGGTGCAGGTGGAAGGTCTCGTCCAGCACGTTGAGCCACGGCCCCATCGGCTTGATCTCCTTGACCGGCCCGCTGTGGATCTGGATGCAGCCGCGGTTTCCGACGAAGCACATGATCGGAATCTCGTCGCTTGCCGAGATCCGCATCATCGCCGCGACCGCGTCATGATCCACCGGCCACGCAAGATCCTCGCCGACCAGGTGCACCGCCTGCTGGCGCGTCAGCTTCATGTCGCGCAGGATCGAGACGAACTGGTGCACGTCCGTCATCGCCGACCAGCGCGCGCGCAGGTCCTCCACGTCGACGGACGGATTGACCGCCGGTGCGATCGACGTCACCGGCGCGATCACGCGCAGCGTCTGCTCCTGCTCGGGATGGAGGAGCGCCCCGACCAGCGCCTCATAGGCCTCGACGTTCGAGGCCGGGCGCAGATGCACCTTGTGCACCGCCTCGCCGCCCGCATCGAAGAACTGCAGGCTGCGTCGCACAGTGCCGTCCTCGTCGGTCTTCGCCACGGCATAGCCGTGCGCCCACACCTTCGGGAAGATGCGCAGGTCGATCTGGTCGCCCAGCGCCATGGCCGCATGTTCGCCCAGCACCACCTTGTCGTAGACGCCGATCTTCTCGTGCACCGCGCTCTCGTTGCGCGTCAGCGCCATCACCTCGCCCAGCGCCTCCATGCCGGTCAGGAAGGCGTCGACGTCCGGACGGATGCGTCGCGTCCCCTCGCCCACCCAGGCGGCGACGAATTCGGCCTCGGAAATGCCGAGCTGGCTGGCGAGGTCGCGCTCGCGCAGCTTGGGGTTTTCGGCTCGCGCCTGGCGGATCGCGTCGGGCGTGGATCGGTCTGCGCTCATCGTGTCGGTCCTGCTTTTCTGGCTGAATGTGAACTGGCTACTTGTTGAGGATCAGCTTGCCCTGCCGGGTGATCTTCAGCCGGTAGAGTGCGCCATGGTGTTCGATGCCGATTTCGTGCTCGCCCCTGAACAGGGTCGCACTGTCGAGCATGCGCAGAGGCAGCGATGCGGCCGGCCGGGCGAGGCTGTCGCGCCGCGGCGCACGCTCGGAATCGGCGGAATGGTCGACGGAAAATCTCGTGCTCACGGTGGCGGCCTCTTCATCGCGCCTTGCTTGCCCTGGCTGGCTTGGCGGCATCGTGATATCGAATGTTGACTCTGATTATCAGCTTTAATAGGGAGTGCAATACCGGAGTAAACGAGTCAAGTTTAAATTCGGGATCAAAACGCGATGCGAGCCAGCCCCGTGCCAGCCAGCAATGACCTCAGGTGTCAGGAGCAGGAATATGGGGCTGGTGGGACGAAACAGGGCGCTGCTATGCGGCACCGCGATCGCGATCTTCGCGAACATGGCTATGGTCCGCGCGCAGGACGCGGACGACGCGACGACTGAAGAACAGGTAACGGCCGAGAGCCAGAAGAAGGGCCGCGTCACGCAACTCCAGCGCCTCGTCCTCGGCGCCGGCCAGGAGAAGGTCGCGATCGACACGCCGCAGGCGGTGAGCGTCCTCGAACAGGAAGACATCGACGCGGCGCAGCCGTCGACCGTCGCCGACGTCGTCCGCAAGGTGCCGGGCGTCAACGTCACCGGGTCGGACCGCGTGCTCGGCCAATCCTTCAACATCCGCGGCGTCGGCGCACCCGAAAACTCGGGCGACCAGGGCCGCATCATCGTCAATGTCGACGGCGTGCAGAAATTCTACGAGCAGTATCGTCTCGGCTCGTTCTTCTCGGATCCGGAACTGTTCAAGCGCGTCGAGGTCCTGCGCGGGCCGGCATCGTCGACCCTCTACGGCTCCGGCGCGCTGGGCGGCGTCGTCAACTTCACCACCAAGGACGCGTCCGACTTCATCGCCGAAGGCGAACGCGGCGCACTGAAGCTGAAGACGACGCTCGACTCGAACGGCAAGGGCGTCCTCGGCTCCGCGACGCTTGCCCAGCGCATGGGCGAGAACGCCGAATTCCTGCTAATGGGCAACTGGCGCCAGGGCGACGTCTACGAGTCGGGCGACGGCACCGACATCGTCGGCACCAACTTCCGCGCCTGGTCCGGTCTTGTCAAGGGCACGTTCAAGGTCGGCGACGAGGGGACGCTCCGCCTCTCCTACCAGCGCTGGGATTCCGACCTCGACGACCAGCAGCTGTCGCAGACCTCGACGGCGACCTTCTTCGGCCTCATCGACCGCCACGTCATCGACCAGACGGCGATCGCCTCCTACGAGAACCCCTTCTCCGACAACGACATGCTCGATCTGAAGGTGGCGCTGTCCTACTCCGACACGTTCAACGAGCAGCGCAACGCCGATCTCAGGATGGCCTGCAGCCCCGGCTCCTTCGCTGTCGTCTGCGATGCCGACTATGCCTACAGGACGGTCCAGCTCAACGCTCAGAACACGATGGAATGGCGCGGCGCGAGCTGGGAGAACTACCTCACCTACGGCACCCAGATCGCGCACCAGTCCCGCGTTGCCAAAGTCTATCAGAACAATGGCGATCTCCTCGACCTGCAGTTCCATCCGGAAGGCACCGACCTGAAGGCCGGGCTGTTCGTCCAGAACGAATTCATCTGGAACGAGAAGCTGACGCTCATTCCGGGCGTCCGCTTCGACTGGCACAAGCTGACGCCGGAAGACGCGGTCTCGGGCTCGGAGTCGTTCACCGACACCGCCATCTCGCCGAAACTCGCGGCGCACTACCGGTTCAACGACACCGTCGCCGTCTTCGGCTCGATCGCGCACACCGAGCGCTTTCCGACCGTCGACGAAGTCTTCTCGACCGGCGGCTCTGCCTACATGTTCCTACCGAGCCTCGACCTCAAGAAGGAATTGTCGACCAACTACGAAGCCGGCTTCGCACTGTCCGGCTACGACATGGTGCAGGCAGGCGATTCCGGACAGTTGAAGTTCACCGGCTTCTACAACGACGTGACCGACCTGATCGCACTCAATCCGGCGCTCCTCCCCGGCCCCAACGCCATCCCCGGCTACGTCAACATCAGCAGCGCCGAGATCTACGGGTTCGAGGTCGAGGCCGCCTACGACGCCGACTACGTCTTCGCCAACGCCGCCTACACGTTCACGATCGGCAAGAACACCTCGGCCGACGTCACGCCGGCGACGGAATACCTCACGTCGGTCGCGCCGCACGAGCTGAAGCTCACCCTCGGCGGCAAGGTCCCGCAGCATGACGTGCGGTTCGGCTGGAACGCCCGCTTCGTCGCCGGCCCGCAGGACAGCCTGCGCAACACCGACGTGCCTCCCGCCACCTCCACCCGTTATTCCACCGCCTTCGACGTCCACGACATCTTCGTGTCCTGGACCCCCAAGGAAGGCGCCATGCGCGGCTGGGAGGTGCATGGCGGCATCGATAACCTGTTCGACCGCCAGTACAAGGAGTTCCTGATGAACGACGACGCCAAGGGCCGCACGTTCAAGCTCTCCCTGTCGAAGCAGATCGGCTGGTGATCATGCGGCCGGCGGCATCGCTCCTCGTGCTGACCTCCCTGGCCATGATGCCGCTCGCTCCGGCATCGGCGCAGACCACCGCGCCGGAGCCGCATGTCTCCCTCGATCTCAACGCCCTGCAGCCGTCGGAAGGCGGCTGCAGGCTGACCTTCGTGGTGGCGAACGACCTCGCCACCCCGATCGACCGCGCCGCTTTCGAAATGGCGCTGTTCGACAAGGCCGGCGTCGTCGACCGCCTGACCGTGCTCGATTTCAAGTCGCTCCCCTCGGGCAAGACAAAGGTGAGCCGGTTCGACCTCAAGGGCGTCGACTGCGCCAATGTCGGCCGCGTGCTCATCAACGACGCGACTGAGTGCACCGGTCCCGGCACCGCGCCCGATGCCTGCCTTGCCGCGCTGCAGACCCGATCCACCTCGGGTGTCACGTTCGGGCGCTAGGGCCGATGTCGCTCCAGCCCACCGCCCCTCGACCCCGGCGCATGATGTCGGCACGCTCGAACGCGCGGCGCGTCCGTCTCGATCCGCCCAACACCTTCCAGGCCCCGCATCATGTCTTCCTGCGCGAACCGCCGCGCCCCGTCTGGATCGAGAGCGACAGTCCCGATCTCGCGCCGCTGCCGATCGCACCCCTGGCTGAAACAGGCACCGGCCTGCCGGCGAGGTCGCGCAAATGGCTGGCCGTTCTGCTCGCGTCGATCGCCCTTCATGCCGCGGCCGCCACCTTCTTCCTCCTGCGCGGTCCGGACGAGGGCGTGCTGATCGCCGGCGCGCAGGATGCCGGCGTCGCGATGTACGGCAACGCCGCGGCGGACATGTTGATGGAGGGCGAGGAGCAGGCGACCAACGTCTCGATCGTCACCATGACGACCGCAACCCCGGTCGAGACCATCGACGCCGCAGAGGTGGGGCCAGTCGAGGCGATCCAGCCGGTCGCGGAGGAGGCGACAGTCGTCGAGGAGGTCGCCTCCGCCGAACCGGTCAACGACACGACCATGCCTGCCCCGCCCGAACTCGCGCCCGTGGAGACCGTGACAGTCCAGCCGTCCGCGGTTCAGCAGCAGGTTCTGGCGGTCGACACGGCCGAAATCGTGCCGGACGAGGAGGCCGTCGCCCCCGTCGTTCCTGAGGCCGCCGCCGTGCCGCCGGACGAAGTGGTCGAGGTGCCGGAAGAGCCGGCGGTCGCCGAAACACCGGAACCGAAAAAGCCGGAGCCCGCCCCACCGAAGGTGGCGGACGCCAAACCCGAGCCTGCGGAGAAGCCGAAAGCGGAAAAGCCGGCAAGGAAGGCCGAGGTCAGGCCGGCGGAGAAGAAGCCCGCCAAATCGGACGCTCCAGCCAGGAAGGCAGAGAAGAAGGCAACGGCGGGCGCGGGCGGCAGGAACATGGCCGATGGGCGCAAGGGCGTTGCCGATGGCGAAACAAACGGCACCCGCGCCGACAAGGCCGGCAAGGGCAAGGGTTCGGCCGCCGGCAACGCGGCCGTCACCAACTATCCCGGCAAGGTGCGCGGCAAGATCAGCCGGGCGGTCGGCCGCATCTCGCGCCGCGACCGCGCTGGCGCGGAGCGTGACGTGACGGTTGCCTTCACGATCACCGCCAGCGGCGCACTCGGCGGCCTGAGCATCGCACGCAGCTCCGGCTCGCCCTCCCTCGACCAGGCCGCGCTCGCCGCCGTGCGCCGCGCCGCCCCCTTCCCCGCCATCCCCGAAGGCGCGGGCCGCAAGACCTGGCAGTTCACCATCCCGCTTGGCCTGGCTAAGTAGATTGGAGTCGCCCATGAACCTGTTGCGTCTCCACGAATTCGCCACCGCCTTCGGCGACGGCCTTCATCCCGACCTCGTCCGCCTGTTCGAGGAGCGCGCCCGCATCGAGTCCGACCCGCAGGTCGTGCGGATCGCCGACCACGGCGTGCCCGAACAGGCCGGACCTGTCCCGGCCGGGCGGCCTGGTCTATTTGTCCCCGGAAACGTTCTTCGTGTCGTCGGCCGCGAGGCAGCCAAAGAGCTGCCGGCCAGCCAGCAAAGCCTGAAAGGAACCCGTTGATGTATATCGCCATGAACCGCTTCAAGGTCGCCCGCGGCTCCGAGGAGGATTTCGAGAACATCTGGAAGGGGCGCGACTCCAGCCTGCACGAGATGAAGGGCTTCGAGCAGTTCCACTTGCTCAAGGGGCCGGTCAACGAGGCCGAAGGCTATACGCTCTACGCGTCCCACACCGTCTGGCAGAGCTTCGAGGACTTCTCCGCCTGGACGAAATCCGAACAGTTCCGCGCCTCCCATCGCAACGCCGGCACGACGAAACCCACCTACCTCGGCCACCCCACTTTCGAAGGCTTCTCGGTCGTCGAAGGCGCGTAGCGCCTTCGGACCGCCCTCGCGTGACGCCCTCCCGTCACGCCCTCCCCGGTCCGTCATCCCGGCGACCGGAGGGAGATGTCATCCACCCGTCTCGCCCCCCACACCTCCGTCATGCCGGCGGCCAAAGGCCAGCCGGCATCCATTCTTCTCTCCAGTTACACGCTGAAAACGCCGCCTCCGAAGCCTGACCGACGGCATGCCATGTGCCAGCGATCAATGGTTCCCAGCTGGCCTCCGGCTGCCGGGAAGACGGCCGCGCGAGGGAGTGCGAGGCGGCTGAACACCACTCTCCCCGTGGATCGATTCCCCGCCTCTTCCCCCCAACCCCTTCTTTCCATTCGACATTGCAAAAATGTCTATCCCCACCCCTTCCGACCTGACGGACCATGGCGCCCGTGCGACGGAAAGGAGCCGGCAATGGCGTGGAAGGCGAAGACAGGAAGGCGACAGCAGGTGCTGCTCAGCATCGTCTCGACCCTGCTTGCCATTGCTGCTCTCGCCGAGAAGTCTGCCGGCGACACGCCCTGGGTCCGCTTCTGCGTGCTGTGGGCCGCCCGGCAGGCCGATCTGATTGTCCGCGACTACGTCGCCGGCTCGACATGGAACACGGCCGGCCGGCTCTGGTCGCCCGCCTTGCCCGATGTCCGCTACGGCACCGACCCCGCCGACGCGCTGGACATCGCCGCCTCGCTGCGCGCGCTGGCGGTGGTCATCAGCGGCATGGCCGCATACCTCCGCCGTGTTTCGGTCTGGCGGCAAGAATCGGGCGACAGCGGCCACGACTGCAATCTGATCGATGGCCTCGATACTGTCGTCCAAGACCTACGGAAAGCAATATCCCCGCCGGCCGAGCCCCGCGACACGTCCTGACGCGTGCCTGTCCTTCCCCCCTTGTGGGAGAAGGTGGATCGGCGCGAAGCGCCGAGACGGATGAGGGGTGCTGGCGGGAATGAGGCGGCGGCGAAGAGGTGCTGACAGCGCCTCGCCTTGGCGCGCCCAGATCCTCGCGACACCCCTCATCCGACTCGGCCTGCGGCCGAGCCACCTTCTCCCACAAGGGGAGAAGGACAGGCGCTACGCCCTCAGCTCGCCGCCAGCAGGCTGGCATTTCCGCCCGCCGCCGTCGTGTCGACGCAGACCGACCGCTCATGCGCATAGGCCGCCGGGAAGATCGTCTCGGCGATCAGCGGCACGATCGGGCCGGGTTTCTCCGCGAGGATCTGCCGGATCTCCCGGGCGGTCGCCCCGGCCCTCGAATAGGCCACGGCATCGACCGTCGTCGCGGCGAGTTCGCCTTGCAGCAGCGTCCCGTCCAGCACATCGAGCGGCAGCGACTTGCCGGTCAGCGGTTGCAGCGCGGCGGATGCCTTCGGCGCGACCGCGACCACGGAATTTCCCGCCGCCAGCGCCTGCACCACCTGCGCCAGAAGCGAGTCCGGATCGGGCCCGAGGCACAGCACCTTCCCGCGCGGCACCAGCGTCAGCGTGTTCGATTCGCCGGTCGGACCCGGCAAGTCGACCGGGCCGAATTCGGTCGCTGCCGCCGCCGAGATCGCCTCGCCCGCCTTGCCGCGCAGGTGCTTGCGCAGGAGGGCGATGCGGTCGCTGCGCGTCGACCAGTTGTCCATCCGCGCATCGGGGAAGCGGCGCGGCAGGGCCACCGCCTCCGCCTGGCCGACATCCCCCGTCGCCACCGCCGACTTGCGGAAGCGGCGCAGATAATGCGGCCCGCCGGCCTTCGGGCCTGTGCCCGACAGGCCTTCGCCACCGAACGGCTGCGAGCCGACGACCGCGCCGATCTGGTTGCGGTTGACGTAGACATTGCCGGCATGGATCCGGTCGATGACCCGCTGCACCCGCGCCTCGATGCGGGTGTGCAGGCCAAAGGTCAGCCCGTAGCCCCTGGCATTGATGTTCGCCACCACGAGGTCCAGTTCCTCCGGCTCGAACGTCGCGACATGCAGCACCGGACCGAAAATCTCCCGCTCCATCTCGGCGATGCCGTTGACGCGGAAGATATGCGGCGCAACGAACAGCCCCTCGACCGGCGCTTCGAGCTTGGCGATCAGCCGGCCCTTCGCCTCCATCGCCTGGCAATAGGCCGAAATCGACTCCCGCGCCTCGGCGTCGATCACCGGGCCGACATCGGTGGCGTAGAGCCACGGATCGCCGACGACAAGCGCCTTCATCGCGCCGGTCAGCATCTCCAGCACCTTCTCCTCCACGTCGGACTGCACATAGAGGATGCGCAGCGCCGAGCAGCGCTGGCCGGCGCTCTGGAAGGCCGAGGCCAGGATGTCGCGCACCGCCTGTTCGGGCAGCGCGGTCGAGTCGACCACCATCGCGTTCAGCCCGCCCGTCTCGGCGATCAGCATGGCGTCGGGCGCCGCCGTCTCGGCCAGCTGCCGCTCGATGATACGGGCGACGTCCGTCGAACCGGTGAAGCAGACGCCGGCAATCCTCGGATCGGCCGTCAGCGGCGCGCCGACCGATGGCCCGTCGCCGGGCACCAGCTGCAGCGCGTCCGCCGGCACGCCCGCCTCGTGCAGAAGTTCGACCGCCCTCGCCGCGATCAGCGGCGTCTGCTCGGCCGGCTTGGCGATCACCGCATTGCCGGTGACGAGTGCCGCCGCCACCTGTCCGGTGAAGATCGCGAGCGGGAAGTTCCACGGCGAGATGCAGGCGATGACGCCGCGTGCGGAGGTCCCAATCTCCGCCTTTGCAGCCTCCGCCGCATAGTAGCGCAGCAAATCGACCGCCTCGCGCACCTCGGCCACGCCGTCGGCCAGCGTCTTGCCGGCCTCTCGTGCACAGAGCGCGAAGAACTCAGCTTGATGCGTCTCGTAGAGGTCCGCCGCGCGCAGCAGCGTCGCCGCCCGCTCGCCGACCGGCGTCGCCTCCCACGCCGGGAATGCCGCGACCACCCGTCCGACGGCGGCATTCACCGCACCGGCATCCGCCTCGCGCACCGTGCCGACGATGTCGTCCGGTTTCGCGGGGTTGACGATCGGCCGCTCCTTTCCCACCGCGCCCGCCGTCCAACGGTTCTCTCTGGAGAACTGTCCACGTCCACCCTGGATGTCGGACAATGCGTTTGTGTCGTTGAGGTCGTGCCCGATGGAGTTGCTGCGGGCAGGAAGGAAGATCTCGGACGGGAAAGGAATGAGCGGATTATGCGCGCTGCCCTGGTTTTCCACGACGTCGAACGGATCGCGCGCAATGATCTCGGCACTCACCTCCTCGTCGACGATCTGGTGCACGAAGGACGAGTTGGCGCCGTTTTCGAGCAGGCGCCGAACGAGATAGGCAAGCAGGTCGGAATGCGAGCCGACCGGCGCATAGATGCGGCAGCGCGTGCCCTCGCTCGCCCGCACCGCCTCGTGCAGCGCCTCGCCCATGCCGTGCAGGCGCTGGAACTCGAAGGCCGACTTGTCTTCCGCCATCGCCAGGATCGCCGCCACCGTATGCGCATTGTGGGTCGCGAACTGCGGATAGATCCGGTCGGTCATGCCGAGCAGTTTCTTCGCGCAGGCGATGTAGGAGACGTCTGTGTTGGCCTTGCGGGTGAACACCGGATAGCCGGCGAGCCCCAGCGTCTGCGCCCGCTTGATCTCGGTGTCCCAATAGGCACCCTTGACGAGGCGCACCATGATGCGCCGGTCGAGCCGTATCGACAGCGCATGGAGCCAGTCGATGACGTGGTGCGCCCGCTTTCCGTAGGCCTGGACGACGACGCCGAACCCGTCCCAGTCGGTCAGTTCCGGGTCGGCCAGCACGCGTTCGATGACGTCGAGCGACAGGTCGAGCCGGTCCGCCTCCTCGGCGTCGATGTTGAGACCCATGCGTGCATGCCGCGCGGCGACGCACAGCGACAGGAGCCGCTCCGCCATCACCGGCAGCATCGTCTCGCGCTGCGACTGCTCGTAGCGCGGGTGAAGCGCGGACAGCTTGACCGAGATGCCGGAATTGTAGCGGATATTGGTGCTCGACGCACCGCTGTTGAGCGACGAGATCGCGTCCGCATAGGCGCGGTGGTAGCGCAGCGCATCGGCTTCCGTCCGTGCAGCCTCGCCCAGCATGTCGAACGAATAGAGATAGCCCTTGCGGCTGTACGGCTTGCCGCGCCGCACCGCCTCCTCGATCGTGCGGCCGAGCACGAACTGCTCGCCCATCTCGCGCATCGCCGCCGACACGGCAGTGCGGATGACCGGCTCACCGAGACGCCGCACCATGCCGCGCAACGTGCGTTCGATACCGCCCTCGCCCTCGTCCAGCACCCGTCCCGTCAGCGCCAGCGCCCAGGTCGAGGCATTGACGAAGATCGAGCTCGATTCGCCCGAATGCGCCGACCAGTCGTGCGGCGCGATCTTGTCCTGGATCAGGTCGTCCATCGTCTCGGCGTCCGGCACGCGCAGCAGCGCCTCAGCCAGGCACATCAGCGCCACGCCCTCCTTGGTCGAGAGCCCGTATTCGGACAGAAACACCTCCATCAGCTTCGGGTCGGAGGACGACCGCACCGCCTCGACGAGCTTCACCGCCCGTTCGGAAATCGCCGCGCGCTGGCCACTATCCAGCTCCGCGCCGTCGACCAGCCCTCGCAGGACCGCATCCTCGTCGGCGAGATAGGCTTTGCGCAGATCGTCCCGGAGCGAAGCGAGCGTCGGCATGTGCGGTCAGGTCCCGGATGGAGTCTCGAGCAGTTGCCCGAAGATAGCACAAGGCGCGCCGCGTGCCGGTCCGAACATGTTGACCTCGCGCGTCGAATGGATCGATATTGGCATCCTTCTCGAACCGATCGGCTTGCCCTCATGGATAGTCTGGACCATCTGGACCGCATCGACCGCAACATCATCGCCGCGCTGTCGGCCGACGGGCGACTGTCCATGGCCGCGCTCGGCGCAAAGGTCGGCCTGTCCAAGACCCCGGTCCAGGCCCGCGTGCGCCGGCTCGAGGAAGCCGGCTACATCCGCGGCTATCAGGCCATCGTCGATCGCGAGAAGATGGGCGAAGGTCATGTCGCCTTCGTTCAGGTCAAGCTGTCCGACACCCGTTCCGACGCCCTCGACGCCTTCAACCGCGCGGTCCGCCTCGTGCCCGAGATCGAGCAATGCCACATGATCGCGGCCAACTTCGACTACCTGCTCAAGGTGCGCACCCGCGACATCGGCGCCTACCGCCGCGTCCTCGGCGAACGCATCTCCGCCCTGCCGCACGTCGCGCAGACCTCGACCTATGTGGCGATGGAAACGGTGAAGGACAGGTAGCGATGAGACGAGGCTCAGGCTGCAGTTATATCCGTCAGTCCGAAATCGACGCCTTTGAAAAGCAGGGGGACGTCCAGGCGGCGGGCGCAGGCATAGGCGAAGCAATCGCCGAAATTGAGTCGTGCCGGATGACGTCCCTTGCCGAAGCGGTCGAACGCATCGAGAGCGGTCACGCCGATATCGTCGTCGATGGGAACGGTGGAAATGCCGGCCAGTTCGAGGAAGTCGCGCACCGCTTGCGTCGCGACAGGGACGTCGAGATCGAGGACGCGTGCGACCGCCACGCTCGTTTCCCAGATCGCGAGCGGCGACGTCATCCGCTTCTCGTAGCGCTGGGCGCGCGCGAGCAGCTCAACTGCGTCTGCCTCGTTCGTCAGGATCGACGTCAATGCGGACGCGTCGACGAACATCAGTCGCGCTCGTACAGACTGTCGCGGAATGCCTTGTCGGCCGGACGGCCAGCGCGGGGACCGGCCTTGGCCCGCAGCTCGCGGGCGAACCTGACGCCCAGATCGACGAGTCTCGGCTTCGCTAGCTCGCGATCGAGTTCGTTGCGGAGCGCGTCATGCACGGCACGCGTCAACCCCTCCCCCTTCAAGGCCGCGACCTTGCGGGCCAGGGCTTCGGTTTCGCGATTCTTGATATGAAACGCCATCGCCAGTGTATCCTGTGTCAGAACAAGGGATACACCATACCTTCACCGCATTCAATTTGCGGGAGACGTCCCCCCATCCAGCGTCTTCAGGAACGCCACCAGCGCGTTTTTCTCGCGCTCCGACAGCGTCAGCGGCTTGAGTTCGCTTTCCCCCTTCGGCGGCTGCGGCGCGGCGGCATAGTGATCGATCACGTCCTCGATCGTCGCGATCTGGCCCGAATGCATGTAGGGCGGGCGAGAGACCGCACCGCGCAGCGAGGGCGTCTTGAACGCCCGCAGCATCAGCGGATCGTCCTTGGCGACGAAGCGCAGTTCGCCGCACTGCTCCGGCTTCGCGTCGCTGTAGCGGCCGAGACAGTTGAACGGATCGGCCAGCGCCTTCGCAATGCCGGCGGCACGGCCCGAATCCTCCGGCAATTCCGGCGGCTGCGGCACGCCGGTATTGTGGAAGTGCTCGTCGCTGAAGCGCGGCCCGGTATGGCAGGTTACGCAATTGGCGCGGCCGATGAACAGCTTCAGGCCGAGCCGTTCGGATTCGTCAAGCGCGGCATCGCCCTCAGGCGTCCCGCCGGCCTCAAGCGCCTTGGCGAACCGGTCGAAGCGCGTTTCCTCGTGCCGGATCGAACGCTCGAAGGCCGCGAGCGATTTGCCGATATTGGCGAAGACCATGTCGATCTCGGCGCGCTTCGTTTCGGAAATGGTCTCCCACGCGGCGCGTTCCTCGGCATTGCCCAGCGGCCCGGCATTCTGCGGAATGCCGGAAAGGTCGGGCAGCGGCCCGAAGATCCGATCGTAGCGGTCCTTCAAGGATGTCGTGATGAAATGCGCATAGGCGGTGCGGTTGCCGCCGTGCTCGCGCGCATCTTCCAGCGGCCCGAGCGCCTGGGCCCACAGACTGTCCTTGCGGCCGTCCCAGAACTGCCAGGGGCTCCAGGCAACACCGGCGAGCGGCATGGTGCGGCGGTCGGTCAGGCCAACGCCACGACCAAGCGGCCGGTCGTCCTGAAACTGTCGGTCCACTTGATGGCAGGTCGAGCACGACACGTCGCCGTGGCCCGACAGCCGAGGTTCGAAGAACAGGGTGGCTCCGAAAGCCGCCGCCAGCCGGTCATCGGCGAAACGGTTGGACGGATCGGCCGGCAGCGGCGGCAGCTGATCGAGCGAAAGCGAGGCGATGGTTGCCCTTTCCGTCTCGCTGAATTCGTCCCCCGAGCAACCGGCGAGAGCCAGCAACACTGCGAAGGCGGCGCCCGACAGCGCCCGGCGAACCATGCTAGAGGCTAAGGTTGAACGTGACATCGTCCTCTCCCGCCACGGCGCTGACGTGGAGCTTGAACTCCCACCAGCCCGACATGTTGAAGCGCACGCCTTCGATGCGGTAGCGCCCCTCGCCCAGCGCGGCCGTCACCTGCGGCGCCGTCGGCAGGCCGTGGCCATGTTGCGGCATGCCGCCGTCCACCGATATCTTCGCATCCTCGACGGGCGTGCCATCGGCCGTCTTCACCGTCGCGATCCAGCTATGCAGCGTGTTGCGCTCGAAGGCCGGATTCTCAGGCGCGATTTCGACGGCATAGAGGCCTTTCGCCGTGTTCTTCATGCGGACGAGATCCAGGTCCGACGGCGGCGCCATCACGAACATCATATAGCCAACCGCTGCCGCGACCGCGATGACGACTGCGCCCAGCGCGATGCCGATCTTGCCTTTGAGGCCCATCCAAGTTCTCCACTTTCACATGTCGTTTCCACTGTTACGCGATCACGTAGGGCTTCCCGTAACTGGAAGGTCAAGCGCCTTTTTCCGGCCTTGCCGCGAAGCCGAGTGAACACCTATAGACGTTGCGTCGAATGGAGGGGATCGGATGGATCGCAAGGGCGTCGCCTCGATCGGGGAATGCATGCTCGAACTTTCCGCGCGTCCGGACGGCGCCTGGGATCTCGGCTACGCTGGCGACACGTTCAACACGCTGTGGGCGATCCGGGCGCTGACCGGGCTTTCCTGCGACTACGTCTCCGCCTTCGGCGACGACCCGTTTTCGGCGAAGCAGATCGCGTTCCTGGCCGAGGCCGGCATCGGCATCGCCGCAAGCCCGGTGATCCCCGGCGCCCGGCCTGGACTCTACGCGATCACGCTGACCGGAGCCGAACGGTCCTTCACCTACTGGCGCTCCGATTCGGCCGCGAAGCAGCTTGCTTCGCAGCCTAGCCAGCTGGCAAAAAGCCTTGAAGACCGGGCGCTTGTCTACTTTTCTGGAATCACCTTGGCAATTCTGTCACCGGCCGCGCGCGAGACGCTGCTGGCCGCGGTCGCGGATGCTCGCAAAGCCGGAAGCCTGATCGCCTTCGACCCGAACTACCGACCACGGCTATGGGCGTCGCCCGGCGAAGCCAAGGCGGCGATCGACGCCGCGCTTGCGGTGTGCAACATCGCGTTGCCGACCTTTCCGGACGAGCAGATGCTGTGCGGTGACGCCTCACCCGCGGCAACGGCGGAGAGGCTCCTTGCCGCCGGCGTGCGCGAGATCGTCGTGAAGGACGGAGCCGAGCCTTGTCTGGTGGTGACGGACGGGGACCGGTCGACCGTTCCGGCAGTGCACGTCGCCAACCCGGTCGACACGACCGGCGCCGGCGACAGTTTCAACGGTGGCTATCTGTCGGCGCGACTGCTCGGACACCCACCGGCCGAGGCGGCTGCGATGGCGCATAGGGTCGCCGCAGCCGTTGTGCAGGTTCGAGGAGCGCTGGCGCCCTACGAGACGCTGCGGTCGGCGTTCGCCATCGACGAGAAGGCCTGACACCTCCCACGTGTGCCCAGGTCCGCCGAGACACTGTCGTTTGCGGCTTCATTCCCCGGTCATTATGAGTTCCACTGCTTGGCCGTTCCGGATATTCGCCGTCTCCATCAAGCTTCCGCCCTGCGTCGACCCGCCGATCAGCCAGACAACCTTCGTGACCACGAAATAGTCCCCGTCGGCCAATCCCTCGAACCTGAATCTGCCCTCGCCGTTGGCACGCACCGTTTTCGTCATTGACCGGTAGAGCGGGTCCGTGACTTCCGGATCCGGAACCATGTTGTTGATCTTCCCACCGCGATAGAGCGCATTCATACGTTCCTGCGCGTATGTCGTCCTCGGAATGAGATGCACATCGGAGCCTGCCGCGTAGACCACCATGCCGTCGTTCCGGCGCAGGAAAGCCTGCCCGCTGATCGAACCGCTTCCCGTCTTGTTGATGAATTCAGCTTCCGACGGACTGAATGTCGACGTTATCTTCGGTGCGGCAACACAACCCGAAAGAACGATAGAAGCAATAATAGCAATCCAATATTTGCCCATGCCTGCCCTCCCCCAAGAGCAGGCATACCTTGCTGAAGGAAACGCAGATTGGCAATAGAGACTGTTTCTACCCCAGCCTGAACCGGTACTCCGTCACATGCCGGTAGCGGTCGCCGGGCCAGAGGAGCGCCTGCGGGAAATAGGGCCGGTTTGGAGAATCGGGCCAGGCCTGGGCTTCGAGGCAAAAGCCGGCCCACGGCCCGTATCTCCGTCCCCCCAGCCCCGGCACCTCGCGCGCCACTTTATGTCCGGCGTAGAACTGCACGCCGGGCTCCGTGGTCCACATCTCCATCTCGACGCCCGAGGAGGCGCCTTGCGCCCACACCGCCTGCCGTAGCGGCCCGCGTTGCGACGAGAGGCAGAAATTGTGGTCGTAGATCACCTGTTCGCCGGCCTTCTCGAGCCGGATCGGGCGCGACAGCTGGAAGTCGAAATCGGTGCCTTCCACCGGCTGGACCACGCCGGTCGGGATCAGTTCGTCGTCGACAGGCAGGTAGGCCCCGGCATTGATCACCAGCCGATGGTCGAGGACCGAGTCCGCGCCGCCATCGTCCAGGTTGAAATAGGAGTGGTTGGTGAGGTTGCACAACGTCGGCTGGTCCGTCGTTGCTGAGAGCTCGATGGACAGCGTGCCCGGCAGCTTCAGCCGGTAGGTGCAGGTGATCTCCAGATTGCCCGGAAAGCCCATGAACCCGTCGGGGTCGTGCAGCCGGAGCGTGATGAAGTCGCTGCCGCGCATCTCCAGCGACCAGAGACGCTTGCCGGTGCTCGTTGCCCCACCATGCAGCGTGTGCTTGCCGAGGAAATTGGTATCGGCCCGGAAGCGGTGGCCGTCGATGATGAACTTGCCGTTGGCGATGCGGTTGGCGTAGCGACCGGCGATCGCTCCGAAATAGGGCGACGAGGCCGGGTAGTCCTCGAAGCGGTCGAAGCCAAGCACCAGCGGCGCATTGTGGCCGTCGAGGCGCAGATCCTGCAGGACCGCGCCCCATTCCATGACCGTGGCGGTCAGCCCGCCGCCGGTGATGTGATAGCGATGGACGGTCTCGCCTTCCGCGGTTGTCCCGAAGACCTCGCCTTCCATCGCTATTCCTCGCTACTTCAGGCCGCCGATGCAGACATACTTCGTGTCGAGATAATCCTCGATGCCCTGATGTCCACCTTCCTTGCCGAGGCCCGACTCCTTGACCCCGCCGAAAGGCGCCTCGACGGTGGTGATCAGACCCTCGTTGATGCCGACCATGCCGTATTTCAGCCCTTCCATCACGCGGAAGGCGCGGTTGAGGCTGCCGGTATAGGCATAGGAGGCAAGGCCGAACTGGGTGTCGTTCGCAAGCTTGATCGCCTCTTCCTCGGTCTTGAAGCGGAAGACGGGCGCGAGCGGCCCGAAAATCTCTTCCTTCATGAACATCATCGCGGGCTCGGCGTCGGCGATGACGGTGGGCTGGAAGAACGAGCCGCCAAGCTCGTGGCGTTTGCCGCCGGTGACGACCTTACCGCCCTTCGACGTCGCGTCCTGGATGAACTCCTCGACCTTCTCGACCGCCTTCTCGTCGATCAGCGGCCCCTGCTGAACGCCGGCTTCGAGGCCGTTGCCGACCTTGAGCTTGTTCGAGGCGGCGGCCAGTTTCTCGACGAATTCGTCGTAGACGCCGTCCTGAACAAAGAAGCGGTTGGTGCAGACGCATGTCTGGCCCGAATTGCGGAACTTGGCGACCATCGCGCCTTCAACCGCCTTGTCGATGTCGGCATCGTCGAAGACGAGGAAGGGGGCATTGCCGCCGAGTTCCATCGATACCTTCTTCACCGTCGCGGCGCACTTCTCCATCAGGATTTTGCCGACCTCCGTCGAGCCGGTGAAGGTCAGCTTGCGCACCAGCGGATTGGCGCAGATCTCGTCGCCGATCTCGCCGGCCGAACCGGTCACGATGTTGACGACACCCTTCGGGAAGCCGGCTTCCTCGCACAGCGCGCCCCAGGCGAGGCCCGAATAGGGCGTCTGCGAGGCGGGCTTCACGACAACCGTGCAGCCGGCGGCGAGCGCCGGGCCGATCTTGCGGGCCAGCATCGAGGACGGAAAATTCCACGGCGTGATCGCAGCCACGACGCCCACCGGCTCCTTGGTGACGAGGATGCGGCGCTCGGCCCACGGGCTCGGCACCGTGTCGCCGTAGGTGCGGCGGCCTTCCTCGGCGAACCAGAGCACGTAGGCCGCGGAGATGGCGACTTCGCCCTTGGCCTCGGTCAGCGACTTGCCCTGTTCCATGGTCAAGAGCTCGGCGAGCGCGTCCTGGTTTTCGAGGATCAGATCGTGCAGCTTGCGCAACAGCTTCGAACGGTCGTTGGCCGTCGTCTTCCTCCAGCTCTCGAAAGCCGTCTGCGCTGTCTCGATGGCGCGCCGCGTCTCGGACTTGCCGGACTTCGGCACGGTGCCGATCTTCAGCGTCGTCGCGGGATTGGTGACGTCGATCGTGGCGCCCGAATCCGCCTGCACCCATTCGCCGCCGATCAGGTTGGCCTGGCGCATGTAGTGGCTTGTCTTCTGGAGCATTTCCTTGCCTCCTGCCGCCGCTCAGCGCGCGGCGATCTGTCTGATTTCGTCCAGCAGCGCGCTGTCGAGCGGAATGCCTTCGCGCTTCAATCGGGCGCGCAACTCGTGGCGTTTCGCTCCCGGCACGCGTGCACCGTCCACCTGTTCGATGGCCTGCGCCATCTCGGCAAACCGTGCCACGGCTCTTACCCCACCGAAGGCTTCAGGATCAATCGCAATGATCAGCTGGCCGCTCCCTGGCGGCGCGCCTTCGGCGTCGAAGAACGAGGATTGCTCGTAAGCAAAATTCGCCCCCGTCAGCCCGGCGGCGAGCAGTTCGACCATCAGGGCAAGCGCGGTGCCCTTGGCGTCGCCGGTCGGAACCATAGTGCCGGCCAACGCCTCCGTCGCATCGGTGGTCGGGTTGCCTTCGCGGTCGAATGCCCAGCCCTCGGGGATCGGCTCGCCCTTCTGCTTCGCGGCCATGATCTTGCCGCGCGCCACCTTGGAGAGCGAAAGGTCGATCACAACGGGAAGGCCGCCTTCGAGGGGACAGGCGAATGCGATAGGGTCAGTGCCATAGAGCGGCGTCCGGCCGCCCCAGGGCGAGATGCTGGCCGGCGCATTGGCGAACATCAGCGCGACGAGCCCCGCGTCGGCGAGCGCTTCGACGGCAAGGCCGGTGACGCCCCCGTGATGCGACCGGAAGATGCCCGCCGCGGCGAGGCCCTGCGCCCTCGCCGCCTCCCGCAACTCCCTCCCCGCGAGATCGAACGCCGGGTAGGCGAAGCCGTGCGCCGCATCGATGTGGATCGCGGACGGCCGCGTCCGTACCAGGCGCGGCACTGCGTGGCCGTCGACCTTGCCGGCACGTGCCTGCGCCGAATAGGCCGCCACGCGACGAAGGCCGTGGCCGCCCTGCCCCACCAGTTCGGCCCCGACCAGTGCATCGGCGACGCAAAGCGCGTTGTCGATCGACGTGTTCGACGCACTCAGCGCGGCGGCAACGAGGGCATGTGCGGCTTCGACCGTGAGGATTTCCTGAGCCATCGCGCGATATCCATCCTGCTCGAAAACAGTCTCAGCCGAATACCATCTGGGCTATGGCGAGCCAGAACGCGGTCGACGCCACGGCCATGGCTGTACCGATGGTCATCGCATTGGAGGCGAGCGCCTGTCCGGTGCCGAACTGCGTCGCGATCAGATAGGAGTTGACCCCCGCCGGCAGAGACGCGGCCGCGACCGCGACTTTGGCGGTGAGCGGCGGCAGGCCGAACAGCCACGCCATGATAAGCGCCAGCGCCGGCATGAGGAACAGCTTGACGAGGGCGAGCGCCGTGCCCGCCTTGACGTTGCGGGCGATGCCGTATTTGCGCAGGCTCAGGCCCAGTGCGAACAGCGCGACGGGTGCCGCGACATTGGCCAGCGCGTCCACCAGCTTCATCGCGATGCCCGGCACAGGCAGGCCGGTCACGCGGACTGCAAGGCCGGCGAGGATGCCGATGACCAGCGGGTTCGTGAACATCCGCCGCAAAAAGGCGCGGACGAGCAGGCCGAACCGGAACGCCTCGCCTTCCTTGCGACCTACCAGTTCGAACAGAAGGATGGATGCCGCGATCATGACCGGCAGATGGACGGACAGCAGCAGCGACAGGATTTCGAACCCCGCCTGGCCGTAGACGCCCAACATGAAGGGGATGCCCAACAGCGCGATGTTTGAGAATGCCGCGGTGACGCCGCCGACCACCCCTGCCCGCGCGTCGCGGCCGAAGCCCTTAACGGTGAGAAACTGCCCGACTGCCCAGGTGATGACCGCGGCGGAGAAGTAGGCGCCCCAGAACGCCCAGGGGGCGGCGCCGTGGAAATCGGCGCCCATCATCGTTCGGAACAGAAGCAGCGGCAGCGCGACGGCTACGGCGAATTCGGCCACCGCATCGCCGACTTCAACCCTGAGATAGCCCGACAGGCCGGCTAGGTACCCCGCCGCGATGAGGCCGAAGACGAAGAGGACGGTTTCGGCGACGCTCGACATGTGTCGGGTTTAGGCGAGGCGTCGCGCGCGTGCAATCGGTGCAAGCCGAGCGGTCCGGCTGGTCCAGCGCATTTCGCGATGCCGGACCGGAAGACCGAATGTCTTTGATTCCCACCTTGCGACCCTATATCCATGCCGTCCTACAGGGGTTTGCATGCTGAGAAGTCTGATACTTGCGCTGGCTCTGCTCGCGGCGACGGCGGCCGGCGCGACGGAGGCGGGCTGGGCTCTCCTGCGCGAAGGCGGCCATGTCGTGCTGCTCCGCCACGCCTTCGCGCCCGGCTCCGGCGAACCCGCCAATTTCGACATCGAGAAGTGCAACACGCAGCGCAACCTGTCGGACGCCGGGCGACAGCAGGCGCGCAAGATCGGCGCGCTCTTCGCCGCCCGGGCGGCGCCCGTCGAGCGGGTGCTGGCAAGCCGCTGGTGCCGCACCACGGAGACCGCGCGCCTGGCGTTCCGTCCTGACAACCTCGAACCATTCGCCGCGCTCGACCCCTTTGCGGCCGATTCTCCATCGAAAGATGCGCAGTCAAAGGAAGTGCTCGAGCAGATCCGCAGCTGGAGCGGGTCGGGCAACATGGTGATGGTCACCCATCAGGAGAACATCGCTGCGCTCACGGGCGAATCCGCACGCGAAGGCGAAGCCGTCATCGTCCGTCCGCAAGGCGACGGTCTGCACGTGCTCGGACGCATCCGCTTCTAACGTCGCGGAGGGGCAGCGGGCATGAAGATCGTCCACATCTCAGACATCCACATCAATGCCGACCCGATCGCGGGCAAGAGCTCCGTCGCAGAGTTTGAGGCCTGTCTCGCCCATGTCGAAAAACGCCACGCCGATGCCGACGCGATCGTGATCTCGGGCGACCTCACCCATCACGGAAAGCGTGAGGCCTATGAAAAGCTGCGCGAAATCCTTGCGGCATCCCCGCTCAAGCCGGTCCTGATGATCGGCAACCACGACCATCGCGAGACGTTCAGGGAGATCTTTCCGGACGCGCCGGTCGACGCGGACGGGCACATCCAGCATGTGCTGGAGGTCGGCGGCCATGTCCTGATCTTCCTCGACACCAACCTCGCCGGCAACCACAGCGGCCGTCTTGGGCCGCGGCGGCTTGCCTGGCTGTCGGCGCGCCTCGAGGAGGCAGAACGAGAGCGCAAGCCCGTGCTGGTCTTCATGCACCACCATCCGGTCCAGATCGGCGTGCTGGCGACTGACATCCTGGCGCTGGTGCAGAAGAAGGAGTTTTCCGCGATCCTACGGCGCCACCGCGACACTATCCGGCACATCTTCTTCGGCCATTGTCACATGTCGCTCTCCGGCTCGATCGAGGGCGTTCCCTTTTCCGCCCCCCGCTCGACCAGCCATCCCGGCTGGCCGGAGTTCGAGGGAAGGCTCGCCTACGGCCACGGGCCGATCGAGCCCAGCTACAATCTCGTCCTGATCGACTCGACGACCGTCGTGGTCCACACGATCGAGTACCGGCTGGACGACAAGATCGAATGGGAGCCGCTCACCGGCGGCGAGGCCGGCACGGTGACCGTCCCTCCGGGAGAATGAGCCGGCGTGCTCCAGTCGTCATGTCTTTGCCAAATAGCCGCGCCAAAAAGTCCTGCATCGTAAGGTGTCCTTCCGCCCGGAATGTCACCCTTCTGCCGGAAGGCCCTGCGAATTCGCCCTTTTCCTTTGGGCCGAAAACGACTAGACGCTGATCTTCATCCGCCTGCGACCGACTTCAAGAGGTATAGTTTGACGACGACATTCGAAAAGGTTGCCGATCTGATCGCGGAGACGACCGAGATCGATCGCGACAAGATCACCCCCGAGAGCCATACGATCGACGATCTCGGCATCGACAGCCTCGACTTCCTCGACACGGTCTTTGCGATCGACAAGGAGTTCGGCATCAAGATTCCGCTCGAAAAGTGGACGCAGGATGTCAATGAAGGCCGCGTCTCGACGGAGGAATACTTCGTCCTGAAAAACCTTTGCGCCAAGATCGACGCGCTCGTGGCCGCCAAGAAGGCGGCCTGACGTCACCAAGCTTGACGATGCGGGCGGCGTTGCCGCACATGAGCGGACAATGAGCCCACGCGACGTCGTCATCACCGGTATCGGCCTTGTCTCCTGCCTCGGCGAAGGTGCCGAGCAGCATTGGAAGGCGTTCAAGACGCCTTCCCTGCCTCCGCCGACCGACAGCGAGCGATTCGCACCCTATACCGTCCACCCCCTGCCCGAGATCGACTGGTCGCTGCAGATCCCGAAAAAGGGCGATCAGCGGCAGATGGAGACCTGGCAGCGCCTGGGCGTCTATACCGCCGGTTTGGCCCTCGACGATGCCGGGCTGAAAGCCGACGAGGCACTTTGCGCGACCATGGATATGATCGTCGCCGCGGGCGGTGGCGAGCGCGACGAAGAGGTCGACGAGAACATCCTCGAGGCATCGCTTACACGTAACGATAACGGGGTTCTTCTCAACGAGAAGCTGACGAACGACCTTCGCCCTACCCTGTTCCTTGCCCAGCTGTCGAACCTGATGGCCGGGAACATCTCGATCGTTCACAAGATCACGGGATCCTCCCGCACCTTCATGGGAGAGGAAGGCGCTGGAGTCTCGGCCCTGCAGACCGCCGTCGCGCGCCTGGCATCCGGCCAGTCGACCCACATCCTGGTGGGCGGCGCCTTCCAGACGGAACATCCCGACATGCTTCTGGGATACGAACTGGCGGGCTATCTGCACCGCGACGCCTGGGAACCGCTGTGGACGCGCAGTGGAGATGGCGGGGGCATCATCACGGGTTCAGGCGGCGCCTTCCTGGTGCTCGAGACGCGCGAGCATGCCAAAGCGCGCGGCGGGCGGATCTATGCCGTCGTCGACAAGGTAGTCTCAGGCTTGTCGCCGCGATCCGAAGCGACGTTCGCAGGCGATATCGCAGCGATGGTCGCAGCGCTTGGATCAGAACCCGGCGAACTGCTGATTTCCGGTGCGTCGGGTGCGCACCTAGCGACAGGAGCAGAAAGGGAGGCGCTGGGGGGCTTCTCGCTTCGGGGCTTCTCGGGCCTGACGGGACATCTGAAGGAGGCGCAGCTTCCGTTCGCGGTGGCGCTTGCCGCGATGGCCATATCCAATGGCGAGGCGCCCGCGGCTCTTGCGGACATCGAAATGCCCTACTCCGCCGCGCCTGAACGCGTGCTGACCACCGCAGTCGGGCACCACCGCGGTGAAGGCGCCGCGCTCGTTCGAAAGGCTTGACGCACCATGGCGAGCTACAAGGATCATCTCGGTCGACCGGTCATTGCCGTCACCGGCATGGGCGTCGTCACGTCGCTCGGGGCAGGCAAAACGGAGAACTGGGCGGCGCTGACCTCGGGGAAGTCCGGTATTCACGCGGTTACCCGGTTCCCCGTCGATCATCTGAAGACGACCATCGCCGGCACGGTCGACTTTCTGCCAGGATCAAGCGAAGGCATGTCCGCGCTGACATACGAGCTTGCCGCGACGGCCGGCGAGGAGGCGGTCGCGCAGGCAGGAATCGGCTCGGATTTCGCCGGCCCCCTCTTCCTCGCCTCCCCACCGATCGAGCTGTCCTGGGCTGACCGGCTCGCCATGTATCGCAGTTCCAGCAAGGGTGGGGGTTACCAGCGCCTTTTCGAGTCCGCCCGCGCGGGGCACGGCAGGGCGATCTTCGAAGAGACGCAGTTCGGCACGGTCGCCGACCGGCTGGCCGTTCTGTTCGGCACGCGCGGTCTGCCGATCACGACCTCGACCGCCTGCGCGTCCGGCGCGACCGCGATCCAGCTCGGGGTCGAGGCCATCAGGCGCGGCGAATCCGACCGGGCGCTCGCGATCGGCGCCGACGGCTCGGCGAGCGCCGAATCGATGATCCGCTTCTCGCTCCTCTCGGCCCTGTCGATGCAGAACGACAGGCCCGAACGCGCGTCGAAACCCTTCTCGCGCGATCGCGACGGTTTCGTGCTTGCAGAAGGCGGCGCCGCGCTCGTACTGGAATCCCTGGAGAGCGCCGTGGCACGCGGGGCCGAAGTTCTGGGCATCATGCGGGGCTGCGGCGAGAAGGCGGACGACTTCCACCGCACCCGGTCGAAGCCTGACGGTTCGCCGGCGATCGCCGCGGTCAAGCTGGCGCTCGCGGATGCCGGCATGTCCGAAGACGAGATCGACTACGTTAACGCGCACGGCACGTCGACGCCCGAGAACGACAAGATGGAGCATCTGTCGCTTTCGACCGTCTTCGGCCCCCGCATCAAGTCGGTTCCCGTCTCGTCGAACAAGTCGATGATCGGCCATACGCTGTCGGCGGCGGGCGCGGTGGAGGCAGTGTTTTCGCTGATGACGATGCGGGAAGGCGTCATCCCTCCGACGATCAACTACGACCATCCGGACCCGGCGATCGATCTCGACGTGGTGCCGAACGTCAAGCGCGACGCGGACGTGAAGGCCGTCCTGTCGAACTCCTTCGGCTTCGGCGGCCAGAACGCCTGCCTTGTCATGGCGCGCGAACCCGTCTAAGCGGCGCGGTCAAGTCCAGAACCCGCCCGCAGGAACCGCACGACACCATGCGCGCATTGCAGCTCGTCGCAGACCGCCGCATCGAGGCGGTCGACATCCCGCCGCCTCCTCCGCCCGGCCCCGGCCAGGCGACGGTTGCGATCAGCGCGGTCGCGTTGAACCACATCGATGTCTGGGGCTGGCGGGGCATGGCCTTTGCCAAGCGGAAGATGCCGCTGGTAGTCGGGGCAGAAGCCTGCGGCGTGATCCAATCGGTCGGCGAAGGCGTGACGGGGTTCCAGCCGGGTCAACTGGTCGCCATCTACGGCGCGCGGACCTGCGGCCACTGCAAGGCCTGCCGCGAGAAGCGTGACAATCTCTGCGAGAATGTGGAAGGCGTACACGGCTTCCACCTCGACGGCTTCGCCCAGGAACGGATGAACATCCCTGTCCGTCAGCTCGTGCCCGCGCCCGCCGGCGTGGACGCCACGGCTGCGGCCGTGACGCCGATCACCTTCGGCACCGTCGAGCACATGCTCTTCGACAATGCGAAACTCGAGGCCGGCGAGACGGTGCTGGTTCACGCCGGAGGGTCCGGTATCGGCTCGGCGGCGATCCAGCTGGCAAAACTCGCCGGCGCGACCGTCATCACCACCGTCGGCTCCGACGCCAAGATCGAGCGCGCCAGAGCGCTCGGCGCCGACCACGTCATCAACTATCGCACCGATCGGTTCGAGGGCGTCGTCCGCAAGCTGACCAGCAAGAAGGGCGTCGACGTCGTCTTCGAACATGTCGGCGCCGACACCTGGGCCGGGTCGATGTTCTCGATGAAACGCGGCGGCCGCCTCGTCACCTGCGGATCGACGTCCGGGGTGTCGACGACGATCAACCTGATGCAGCTCTTCCAGCAGCAGCTCCGCATCATCGGCTCGTTCGGCTGCCGCATCGACAACATGGCGACCGTCATGGCCAAGCTGGCGACGGGCAAGGTGCACCCGGTGATCGATTCCGAAACGGACTTCGACCGGATCGGCGAGGCGCTCGTGCGCATGGAGAGCCGCGATGTGTTCGGCAAGATCCTGCTTCGGATCGCCTAGGAAAATGAACCTCGCTGCGCTTTCGCGCCGTATCGCCAGATCGGTCGCCTTCCGCGCACGCCGGGCCAATCACTGGCTGGTCGCCAAGGTCGTGGTCGCGATCTTCAGCGTGTTGCAGAAGCTGCCGGTCGACAAGGCACTCGACGTTTCGGATCGGATCGCGCGCCGTATCGGGCCATGGACCGGCCGCGATCGCATCGCGATGGACAATCTTCGCAAGGCCTATCCCGAAAAGAGCGAAGCCGAATGCCGGGAGATCGCGTCCGACATGTGGGGCAACATGGCGCGGCTTGCGGTCGAGTATGTCTTCCTCGACCAGCTGTTCGACTATGACTTCGAGTCGGACACGCCCGGCCGGGTCGAGGTCAAAGGTCGCGACATTTTCCTCGGCATGCACAAGCTCAAGCGTCCGCGGGTCTTCTTCACGGCGCATACCGGCAATTTCGAGATGTTCCCGATCGCGGCGTCTTCCTTCGGAATGCCGGTCGCTTCGCTGTTCAGGGCGCCAAACAACCCCTACGTCGCCGAGCAGGTCAGCACGAAACGTAAGATTTCGGGCTCCCGCATGGTGCCTTCGCGCGCCGGCGCCGCCTACGTGCTTGCCCGCATCCTGAGCAACAACGGCAATATCGGCGCCCTCGTCGACCAGAAATTCAGCCGTGGCGTGCCGACCACCTTCTTCGGCCGGTGCTGCGAGACGAGCCCTCTCCTGCCACGGCTGGCGCGCCAATATGAGGCGGACATCTATCCGGTCCGTTCCATCCGTCTGCCCAACAACCGTTACAGGCTGGAACTGTTCGACAAGCTCGATCCGCCGCGCGACGCAGACGGCAAGATCGACGCCGACAAGCTCTGCCAGATGATGAACGATATCGTCGAAGGCTGGGTGCGCGAATACCCCGGCCAGTGGATGTGGTTTCACCGCAGGTGGGAAGTCCGGGCGCCCCGTCCCGCGACCGCCAAGGTCGAGGACGACGATCAGCTGCCGTAGTAGTTCATGACCGCGTGCCGCGCTTCGGCGAAGAACAGCCACCGCTCCACAAGCGTGCCGCCGAACACGAGAAGCACCGCCACGCCGGACATCGCGACGGCCAGCGCCGCGGACGGGTCGGCCAGCATCGCGGGCACAGCCAGCAGCAGTGCGGGAAGAACGCCGCCGCCTATGACCGCGATCCGCTTCAGCCTCGCCGCATGCTTGCGCGCGACGCGAAATCCCATTTCGCGGGTGAGATAGTTGCCGTTCATATGCGGCGGCTCGAACAGTCGCACCTTGCCGATTGAGCCCAATCCCGTCGCCGATTCAGGCGTCGAAAGCGCCGCGTTCGCCCCGAGGCGGGCCCACCAATAGGCCTTCGACAGCCAAGCCGCGCCGATCGCGATGACAGCGAGGAAAGGCAGCCGCGGGTGCGCATTGCCGCCGAGCGCCGAGAAGAAGCAGGCGAGCGCGAGCCCGCCGGCAAGCGCGAACAGCAGATACGACACGGGCGTCCACCCGGTGTTCCAGGCTTGCACCGACCTGAGCGAGGCGTAAATCATCGCGGTACAGAACACGGTAACGCCGCAGAAGATCGCTCCCAGAATGCCCGGCAACGGCAGGTAGCTCCCGCTCCAGACCGAGGCGATGGCGTTGATGCCGAGCGGGACGAACGTCAGAACCGCCATCATCCCCTCGCGCGACAGCCAGCTCGACCGCCACTGCGACAAGGCCCGCCAGGCGCGCTGCGGATTGCCGAGGTGCAGCGTGGACGACATCAGCCCGCCGGCGATCAGCGCGAGCGCCAGAACATGCGCCAGCTTCGTCGCGACCGCCGAGGGATCGAGCAGACCGAACCCGAGCACGGCTCCGAGCCCGTAGCCGAGGCCGGAAAGCGTGGTGAAGAGGATGATCGACGGAGCGGGGTGCATGATCTCAGATGCGGTCCAGCATTCCATCGAGCCAGGCGAAGAAGCCCTTGGCGCCGTCCGTGTTTTCGGCAAGCGGAATTGCGTTCGCGAGTGGTCTGCGCGGCCTGGGCGGCAGATACTTGTTCACTGGCCGAGTGCCCTGCTCCGGCATCAGATCGATGCCGCCGCGTTCGGCGGCCATGATCGAGACGTTGGACCTCGGGTCGGCGAAGTCGCCATAGTGCCGGGCGTTCGCCGGGCAGGTACGCACGCAGGACGGCACCCGGTCGATCTCTTCAAGCGTCTCGTTGTAGATGCGGTCGACGCAGAGCGTGCACTTCTTCATCACCCCGGCAGCGAGGTCCATCTCGCGCGCGCCATAGGGACAGGCCCAGGCGCACAGGCCGCAGCCGATGCACTTGTCCTCGTCGACCAGCACGATTCCGTCGGCGGACCGCTTGTAGGATGCGCCGGTCGGACAGACCGTGACGCAGGGTGCGTCCTCGCAGTGCAGGCAGCTCTTCGGGAAATGGACGATCCGCGCATCGCCCGCCTCGCCCACGATCTCTCCTCCTTCCGGCGTGACCTCGAACGTGTGGATGCGGTTGAGGAACGTGCCGGAAACATCTGATCCATATGGATCCTGATCCGATAGCGCCGCGCCATACCCGCCGGTGTTCCACTCCTTGCAGGAGATCACGCAGGCATGACAGCCGACGCAGACGTCGAGGTCGATCACCAGCCCGAGCTTCTTCGGCGTCGGCAGCGAGGGAAGCATGGTCATTCGTCCCACTCCTGCCCGTAGCGCAACTCGGCAGGCGACGAATGCGTCGAGCCAGCCCGCCCGACCGACGCGAAGGCGGGCCGCGACACATCGTCGGGATCTGCTTTCTCGATCCTGACGCGAAGGTCGTACCAAGCCGCCTGTCCTGTCACCGGGTCGGAGTTGGACCAGCGCATCCCGTCGCCCTTGGGCGGCAGGAGTTCATGGATCAGATGATTGAGCAGGAAGCCTCGATTGCTCTCCGGCGCGTCGGCCGACAGGCCCCAGGCGCCCTTGCGCTTGCCGATGGCGTTCCAGGTCCACATCGTGTCGCGGTTCACTGCGTCCGATCGCGCGATCTCCACCTTGATCCGACCGTGATGCGAGATGACCCACGCCCAGTCGCCGGTGACGAGCCCCACCTCGTCGCAGATCGCGCCGGGCACATACATGACGTTGCGCGTGTGGATCTGACGCAGCCAGGCGTTCATCGAACCCCAGGAATGGTACATCGACATCGGCCGCTGGGTGAGTGCGTGATAGGGGAAGACGTCGCGGTCTACGCCCGCCTCCTCCAACGGCCGATACCAGTCCGGCAGCGGATCGAACGCCATCTCCAGTCGCTCGCGATGCGTTTCCGGCGCGACCGGTTCGCGCAGACCCTGCGCCGACAGGCGGAACTTCTGGCAAGTCTCGCTGTAGAGCTGGAACGTCACAGGCTGCGGGGTGTCGAAGAAACCCATCTTCACCGCGAAGTCCTGATAGGCACGGTTGGCGTGCTTGAAGAACTGCGCCTCGAGCGGAATATGCGCCGAGAAGAAGGCGCCGTTCTCGATATAGCGCTTCAGTTGGTCTGGGTTCGACGCCCCTCGCCCCGTTCGGTCCCCGGCGACACCCCGGAAACCGGCCAGCGGCCCGATGCCGGGCCGCCTCTCGTGGCGCACGATGTAGTCGGCGAAATCCTTGTAGAGCGGCGTTCCGCGGCTGTCGACGAAGCCGGGCAGCTTGAGGCGTCCGGCGAGATCGATCAGCACCGACTGGAAGCCGCGCACGTCGCGGTCGGGCTCCACCACCGGCCAGCGGATCGCGTCATTGACCGCGTCCGGCTCCGAGATCGGCCGGTCGAGCAGCGAGATGCAGTCGTGGCGTTCGAGATAGGTCGTGTCAGGCAGCACCAGATCGGCATAGGCGACCATCTCGGACGCATAGGCGTCGCTGTAGATAATCTTCGGGATGACGTATTCGCCTGTCGCCTCGTCCCGGTCCTCCAGCATCCTGATGACGCCGGCCGTATTCATCGACGAGTTCCAGGCCATGTTGGCCATGTAGAGGAACAGCAGATCTATCTTGTACGGGTCGCCGGCATGCGCGTTGGCGATGACCATGTGCATCAGCCCGTGGGCCGAGATCGGCGCATCCCAGGAGAATGCCTTGTCGATCCGGTTGGGCACCCCGTCGGGGCCGATCAACAGGTCCTCCGGCCCGCGCGGAAAGCCGAGATGCGGGCCCGACAGAGGCTTGTTGGAGCCGAAATGCTCCGCCTTGCCGTGTGGCGTCGGATGCGCCTCGACCGGCTTTGGATAGGGAGGCTCGAAGCGGAAAGCGCCGGGGCAATCGACCGCGCCGATCAGCGCCTGCAGCACGTGAATCGCCCGCGCCGTCTGGAACCCATTGGAATGCGCCGAGATTCCGCGCATCGCGTGGAAGGACACGGGCCGGCCGATGAAGCTTGCATGCCGTTCGCCGTTCATGTCCGTCCACGGCTGAGCGATCTCGATCGCTTCCTCGAAAGCGACGCGCGCGATTTCCGCCGCAAGCCCGCGGATCACGTCCGTCGATATCCCGGTCTCGTCCGCGACGATTTCGGGCGCAAAGCGTTCGTCGAGGTATTTTTCGGCCAGAAGCTGGAACGACGGCACAGCGAAACGTCCGTCCTCGAGCTGATACCTGCCTGACAGAGCAGCCCGCGCCCCCCTCGTGCCGGTCGCCACCGCCCTCTCCGTCACGCTCTCCCAGATGAGCGGCTTGCCGTCGCTGTCCCGAGCGAACAGCCCGTGCTCGCCCGTCCCAGGCGCGTCGATCACCAGCCACGGCGCGTTGGTGTAGCGCACGAGGAAATCGACATCGATCTTCCGCGCCTTGAGAAGCTCGTGGATCACTGAGAGGACCAGCAGCCCGTCGGTGCCGGGGCGGATACCGATCCAGCTGTCGGCGATCGACGAATAGCCGGTGCGGACCGGATTGACCGAAACGAACCGCTCACCGCGCGACTTGAGCTTCGAGATGCCGATCTTGATCGGGTTGGAATCATGATCTTCGGCGACCCCGAACATCACGAACAACTTCGTGCGCTCCCAGTCCGGCGAGCCGAACTCCCAGAACCCGCCGCCGAGCGTCATGATGCCGGCGGCCGCCATGTTGACCGAGCAGAAGCCTCCATGCGCCGCATAGTTCGGCGTGCCGAACTGCTGGGCGAAGAAGCCGGTGAGCGACTGCGACTGGTCGCGGCCGGTGAAGAAGGCCAGCTTTTTCGGGTCACGCGCCCTCACCTCGCCCATCCAGTCGACGGCGAGTGCCAGCGCCTCGTCCCAGGAGATCGGCTTGAACTCGCCGGAGCCGCGCGGTCCGACCCGCAGCAGCGGCGAGGACAGCCGCGCCGGCGCGTAGTGCTGCATGATGCCGGCCGAACCCTTGGCACAAAGCACGCCCTTGTTCACCGGATGGTCGCGGTTGCCCTCGATGTAGCGGACCTTGCCGTCCTTGATATGGACGTCGATGCCGCACCGGCAGGCGCACATGTAGCAGGTCGTCTTGCGCACCTCGTCCGAGACGGGTTTCGAGAGCGCAAGGTGCGGTTCAGGACTCATGAATCGTATGCTCCCACCGCCATCTCATATAGCCGGCGGTGGGTCATGGCAAAGCCGCAGGAACGGCATTGCCGGTCGCGCGGTCGAAAGCGCTACTTCGTTACAACGATCCGCGTATTTCCAGGACCAAGTTCCTTGACAAGGGAATAGAATGTCTCGGCATTCACCGTGGCGAGCCTGACACAGCCATGCGAGGCGGGGGTTCCGAGCCGGCTCTCGGCGGTCGTCCCGTGCACCGCGTAGCCGCCGTGATAGAAGACGGCGAAGGGCATCGGCGCCATGTCGTATTTGCGCGAACGCCACATGCGGTGCATCCGGTACGGCCGCCATTCTCCCGCCGGCGTGATGTAGCCGCTGCGCGCCGTCGACACCTTCCAGGTGTAGATGACCTTGCCATGCTTCTTGACCGTCATGGTCTGGGTCGCGACGTCTACGTTCGCGATCAAAGCCGCCGCCTGCGTCGCGGCAGGCAGGCCGATCGTCGCAGCCGCCGCAAGGAAAGCGCCGAGTATGGTGCTTCTCACCGTCATGGAATCCCCCATCCGAATGCCCACGCGTCGATTTCTAGTCGTTCCCGGCTGAAGAGTGTATGAACAAGCGCACACATTCAGGTGAACGCGAACGCGCTCTGGTCCAATCGCATTTCGCGCCTGAAACGAAATGCCCCGCTTGCGCGCGCGCGTCCGCCCGGCTCAAATCGCGCCATGAACGAAAAGACCTTCGAGATCATCGATTCCCGCGCCGACGAACTGGCCGAGCTCACCGCCGACCTGATTCGCTTCCCGACGATCAACCCTCCCGGCGAAGCCTATACGCCCTGTGCGGAATATATCGGCGAGCGCCTGCGCAAGCGCGGCTTTGCCGTCGAGTATGTCCGCGGCTTCGGCACCCCCGGCGACAGCGACCGCTATCCGCGCACGAACGTGGTCGCACGTTTCGAAGGCCGCTCGCCCGGCAAGACCGTGCATTTCAATTCCCATATCGACGTGGTCGAGGCCGGCGACGGCTGGACGCTCGATCCCTTCGCGGGCGTGATCAAGGATGGCCGCGTCTATGGCCGCGGCGCCTGCGACATGAAGGGTGGGTTGGCCGCCTCGATCATCGCGGCCGAGACCTATATCGACATGAACCCGGATTTCGCCGGGGCGATCGAGATTTCCGGAACAGCCGACGAGGAGTCCGGCGGCTTCGGCGGCGTCGCCTATCTCGCCGAGAAGGGATATTTCTCCCCGCCCCGCGTCGACCACGTCATCATCCCCGAGCCGCTGAACAAGGACCGCATTTGCCTTGGCCACCGCGGAGTGTGGTGGGCGGAGATCGAAACCAAGGGCCAGATCGCGCATGGATCGATGCCGTTCCTCGGTGATAGCGCCGTGCGCCACATGGGCGCGGTGCTGGGCGCGTTCGAGGACGAGCTGTTCCCCGCTCTCGACCGCAAGCAGACGCGCATGCCGGTCGTGCCCGAAGGCGCGCGCCGCTCGACTATGAACATCAACTCCGTCCATGGCGGGCAGACGGACGACTATTTCCCGGGCCTGCCCTCGCCCAACGTGCCGGATTCCTGCAAGATCGTCATCGACCGGCGCTTCCTGCTGGAAGAAAGTCTCGACGAGGTGAAGGCTGAGGTCACTTCGATCCTCGACCGCCTGAAATGGGAGCGCCCGCGTTTCGACTATCGGATGCGCGATATGATGATCGTACATCCGGGAATGACCGACGAGGACGCTCCGGTGCCCCGGGCGATCGCCAGCGGCATCCGTCGCGTGTTCGGACGCGATCCGCAATATGTCATCTCGCCCGGCACCTACGACCAGAAGCATATCGCGCGCATCGGCAAGCTGCACGACTGCGTCGCCTACGGTCCGGGCATCCTCGATCTCGCGCACCGGCCGGACGAATGGGTCGGCATCGCGGACATGATCGAGAGCGCCAAGGTCATGGCGCACGGGCTTGATGTGCTGCTGCGTGGAGAGCCCCGCGGATAGGTTCGGCGAACGGGCGCCAAGTCCTTCCCTGTAAACCATGAAATCACATCTTCGCGTCCTGGCGCGACGATCGATTGCGCGCCTGTATTCACGCGACTATTCTGCCCTGGGCTAATGAGGGGTTTGGAAGATGCTGGGCAAGGTCATTGCAGGTCTTTCGCTGGTGGTGGCCGTAGCCGCTTTCCAGCCGTCGGCGGCGGTAGCGGCCAGGGTCGTCGCGTCGGTCGATCTGTCCTCGCAGACGATGACGGTCACCCATGGCGGCGTCGTCAAGTACCGCTGGGCGGTGTCGACCGCCCGCAGGGGCAAGGTCACTCCCACGGGAAGCTGGTCGGCGAAATGGCTCTCCCGGCATCACCGTTCCAGCCGCTATCACAATGCGCCGATGCCCTATTCCATCTTCTTCACCGGCAACTATGCCGTCCACGGCACGAACCAGGTGAGCCGCCTCGGGCGCCCTGCGTCGGCAGGCTGCATCCGCCTGCACCCGTCGAACGCGGCGGTGCTGTTTTCGATGGCCCAGCGCGAAGGGTTGCGCAATGTGAGGATCGTCGTCCACCGCTGATTGCTGGACCGACGAAAAATTCCGTTCCGGATCGGTAGGTTGGCACAAAGCTGATTTACTCTCGGCGCGTTTCGGGCTTCAATCCGGCGTCACACCATTCCGGAGTCCGTTTCCATGAAAACCTGGTCTTCCATTCTCGCTGCGGCAGCGATCGCGCTGGCGTCGTCGACGGCAGCCTACGCCGCGCGGACCGACATCGTCGTCGGCCTGCCGCTGGAACCGCCCCATCTCGACCCGACCGCGGGTGCCGCCGCCGCCATCGACGAAGTCGGCTATGCCAATATTTTCGAGGGCCTGACCCGCATCGGCTCGAAGGGTGAAGTCCTTCCCGACCTCGCCGAAAGCTGGACGATCAGCGAGGACGGCAAGGTCTATACGTTCAAGCTGCACACCGGCGTGAAATTCCACGACGGCAGCGATTTCAACGCCGACGACGTCAAGTTCTCGCTGGACCGCGCCCGCGCCGAAAACTCCACCAACGCCCAGAAGGCGCTGTTCGCGCAGATCGACACGGTCGAGGTCGTCGACCCAGCCACCGTCAAGGTAACGCTGAAGCAGCCGCAGGGCGCCTTCCTCTACAACATGGGCTGGGGCGACGCGGTGATCGTCGCGCCGGAGAGCGCCGAGACCAACAAGGACAAGCCGGTCGGCACCGGACCGTTCAAGTTCGTCAACTGGGCCAAGGGCTCGTCGATCACGATCGAGAAGAACGCCGACTACTGGGGCGAGCCGGTCTATCTCGACAAGGCCGAGTTCCGCATCATTCCGGACGCCGCCGCCGCCGTTCCGGCGCTGCTCTCGGGCGACGTGCAGGCCTTTGCCAATGTCGGCTTGGGCGACGCGCTGGCGCAGGTCGAATCCGATCCGCGCTTCAAGGTCGTGATCGGCTCGACCGAAGGCGAGACGATCCTGTCGACCAACAACAAGAAGCCGCCCTTCGACAATCTCAAGGTTCGCCAGGCTATTGCGCATGCGCTCAACCGCGAGGAGATCATCAAGGGCGCGTCCTCCGGCCTCGGCACCCCGATCGGCTCGCATTTCTCGCCCGGCAACGCCGCCTATGTCGATCTCACCGGCACCTATCCGCATGACATCGCCAAGGCCAAGGAGCTGATGAAGGAGGCCGGCCTCGAAGGCGGCTTCAAGGCGACGCTGAAGATGCCGCCCCCGGCCTATGCCCGCGATGGCGGCCAGATCATCGCCTCGCAGCTGAAGGAAATCGGCATCGAGCTCGAACTGATTCCGGTCGAATGGGCCGACTGGCTGAAGCAGGTCTTTACCGACAAGGACTACGACCTGACCATCATCAGCCACGTCGAGCCGAACGACATCGGCATCTACGCCCGCAAGGACTACTACTTCCAGTATGACAATCCGGCTTTCGACAAGGTGATGGCCGAACTCGACGTGACCGCCGACGAGGCCAAGCGCAACGAACTCTACGGACAGGCGCAGAAGATCCTCGCCGACGACGCCGTCAACGGCTTCCTCTTCCAGTTGCCGAAGATCGGCGTCTGGGACGCCAAGATCGAAGGCATGTGGGAGAACACGCCGACCCCGGCGTTCGACCTGACCAAGGTCAAGTGGGTCGATTGATGGACTTTTCTTCTCCCCGCTCGCGGGGAGAAGATGCCGGCAGGCAGATGAGGGGCAGCGCCATCGTTCACATGTTCGCGTCGTCCCTCATCCGGCCCTTCGGGCCACCTTCTCCCCGTGAACGGGGAGAAGGAGAAGTCCGGCTTTCCCCATGACCGCTTTTCTTCTCAAACGATTGCTCATCGGCCTCGCGACGCTGCTCGTCGCGTCGATGGTCGTGTTCGGCGTGATGGAAGTGCTGCCGGGCGATCCGGCCCTCCTCATGCTGGGCATGAACGCGTCGGCGGACGCGCTTGAAGCGCTTCGCCAGCAGATGGGGCTCAATGACCCGGTCGTGATCCGCTACCTTCACTGGCTCGGCGGCCTTGCGATCGGCGATTTCGGACGCTCCTATACCTACTCTTCCCCGGTGATCGAACTGATCGGCGAGCGGGCGGCCGTCTCGCTTCCGCTGGCGATCATGTCGCTCGTACTGTCGACCGTGATTGCCATTCCTGTCGGCCTCTTTTCTGCCTCCCGACGCGGCAGGCTGTCGGATACGATCGCCATGGGCAGCGCACAGGTCGGCGTCGCCATTCCCAATTTCTGGTTCGCACTCCTCTTGATCTACGTCTTCGCCGTCTGGCTGCGGCTGGTGCCGGCGGGCGGTTTCCCGGGCTGGGGAGCGGGCATCTGGCCGGGCATCAAATCGCTCATTCTCCCGGCCGTGGCGCTTGCCTTGCCGCAGGCGGCCATCCTCGCCCGCGTCACCCGCTCGGCACTGCTCGAGGTGCTCGGCGAAGATTATATCCGCACCGCCCGCGCCAAGGGCATGCCGCGCCGCACCGTCCTGTGGCGGCATGCGCTGCGCAACGCGATGATCCCGGTGCTGACGATCCTCGGCCTGCAGTTCGCCTTCCTGCTTGCCGGCACCATCATCATCGAGAACGTGTTCTACCTGCCGGGTCTCGGTCGCCTGATCTTCCAGGCGATCACACAGCGCGACCTGATTGTCGTGGAGGGCGTGGTCATGCTGCTGGTCGCGACAGTGGTCGTCGTCAATCTGCTGGTCGACCTCGCCTATGCGGTGGTGGATCCCCGGCTGCGGGTGCGCACATGAGCACCGGGCCTCTTGCCACGCCGGTCGAGGAAAACGTGCTGCGGCTCGCTCTGATGAACCGCTCCTTCCTCATCGGACTTGTCATCACCGGGCTGATCGCGGCGATGGCGCTGATCTCGTTCGTCTGGACGCCCTACGACATCACCAATCTGATCGTCGCCAACCGGATGAAGCCGCCTTCGGGCGAGTTCCTGTTCGGCACCGACCATTTCGGCCGCGACATTCTGTCGATGATCATGGTCGGCTCGCGCAACTCGATCGCCGTCGCCTTCGTCGCGGTCGGCATCGGCATGGCCATCGGCATTCCGCTCGGCTGCTGGGCGGCGGCGCGCGGCGGCTGGATCGATGAGGCGCTGATGCGCTTCAACGATCTCGTCTTCGCCTTCCCTGCCCTGCTCTCCGCCGTGATGATCACCGCCATCTTCGGCCCCGGTGCGGTCAACGCGATCATCGCCATCGGCATCTTCAACATCCCGGTATTCGCCCGCGTGGCGCGGGCCGGCGCCATGGCGCTGTGGCCGCGCGAGTTCATCCTCGCGGCGCGCGCGTCGGGCAAGGGCAAGACCCAGATCACGATCGAGCATATCCTGCCCAACATCGTCTCGATGCTGCTCGTCCAGGGCACGATCCAGTTCGCGCTCGGCATCCTCGCGGAGGCGGGCCTGTCCTATCTCGGCCTTGGCGCCCAGCCGCCGATGGTGTCGTGGGGCCGCATGCTCTTCGACGCGCAAACGCGCATGATGGTGGCACCCTATCTGGCGCTTTTCCCCGGCATGGCCATCGTCATTACCGTGCTCGGCCTAAATCTGCTCGGCGACGGCCTGCGCGACGTCCTCGACCCGAAGCTGAGGCGCGAACGGTGAGCCTGCTCGAGATCGAAAAGCTGAAGCTCGACATCGGCGGCACACCGATTCTGAAGGGTATCGACCTCGCCATTGAGAAGGGCCAGGTGATGGGCCTCGTCGGCGAGTCGGGATCGGGCAAGTCGATGACGGCACTCGCGATCATGCGGCTCATGCCGCATGCCGCAAAAGCCTCCGGCCGCCTCACTTTCGACGGCATCGATATCCTTGCCTCCTCAGAAGAAGCGATGTGCCGGCTGCGTGGCGACGACATCGGCATGGTGTTCCAGGAACCGATGACCGCGCTCAATCCGGTCAAGACGATCGGCGAGCAGGTCGCCGAGGGCATCCGCTGGCACACCGGCGCCAACCGCGCCGACGCCGAGGCGCGCGCCCGCCAGATCCTCGACCGCGTCGGCTTGCCGGAAACGAAGTTCCCGCTGACGCGCTACCCGCACGAACTCTCGGGCGGCCAGCGCCAGCGCGTCGTCATCGCGATCGCCTGCGCGCTGAAGCCGAAGCTCCTGATCGCCGACGAGCCGACGACCGCGCTGGACGTGGTGCTGCAGAAGCAGATCCTCGAACTGCTGAAGGATCTGGTCGACGAGCAGAAGATGGGCCTGCTGCTGATCAGCCACGATCTTGCCGTGGTGGCCGACATGGCCGACCGCGTCACCATCATGCGCCATGGCGAAGTGATGGAGGACGGCGAGACCGCGCGCACCCTGTCGGAGCAGGTTCATCCCTACACCCGCCAGCTCGCCCAGGCCTCGATGCACGTGCCGGACCGGCCGCACACGACCGCCGCCAGTTCGACGGCCGAAAACCTGCTCGAGATCCGCAATGTCAGCAGGGACTATCCCGGCCGCCGAGTCTCGCTGTTCCGCAAAGGCGAGCCGTTCCGCGCGGTGAACGACGTATCGTTTTCCCTGAAGCCAGGTCAGTCCGTCGCCCTGGTCGGGCGCTCAGGCTGCGGCAAGTCTACGCTTGCCCGCATGATCCTGGCGCTCGATCACCCGACGTCCGGCGACATCCGCTTCATGGGCGAAAGCCTCATCGGCAAGGACGAAACGGCGCTCCGGCCCTTCCGCCGCAATATGCAGGTCGTGTTCCAGGATCCTTACGGCTCGTTCAATCCGCGCCACAAGGTCGAGCGTCTGGTCTCGGAGCCGCTGCATCTGCTGGACGAGACGCCGTCTCCGGCGGCTCGCCGCGAAATGGTCGCGGCTGCGCTGCACGTGGTGGGGCTGAAGCCGTCCGACATGGAGAAGTATCCGCACGAGTTTTCCGGCGGCCAGCGCCAGCGCATCTCGATTGCGCGTGCCATCATCACGAGGCCCAAGCTGATCGTGGCCGACGAGCCGGTCTCGGCGCTCGACGTGTCGATTCGCGCGCAGGTGCTCGACCTCTTCGCCGACCTCAATCAGCGGCTCGGCGTCGCCTATCTGTTCATCACGCACGACCTGACCGTCGCGCGCGCCATCACCGACGAGGTGATGGTCATGCATGACGGGATAATGGTCGAGGAAGGCGGGACCGGCGACATTCTCGACCACCCGAAATCGGATGCCGCCAGGGCTCTCGTCGACGCCGCGCCCGACCTCCACCGCGCCATTGCGCGCCGATTGCAGGAACAGGGCTGAACTCTACTCCGGCCGAACCAGGTCGCGCGGATCGACGTGCAGCAGCGACACGGTCCGCTTGAGCAGATCGATCTCCTGGTCGGACAGTTTCTCGTCCGCCTTGGCGATCTCGGTCATGTGGCGGGCGAGCGCGATGCGGCGCGACAGCGGCAGCTGGCCGAACTCGCCAAGCGAACGCGCGGTCGTGTTCTCGTAGCCGTAGTCCTGAAGATAGGCGAGCACGTCCTCGAGGCTCTCCTCGCCGATGCCGAACGCCTCGCGGCAGATGCGCCTCAGCGTCTCCATCTCCGCGCCGCCGGCCTCCCCGTCCGCCAGGACCATCCGGAACAGCAGCATCAGTTCGGCAGTGAGCACCGGATCATCGGCAACCCGCCTGACCGCCGGATCCCCTTCGAACAATATCCGTATTTTTTCGACGAAGCCCGCGAACATCTGCCGTTCCTTGTTTCTCGAACAGTGCCAGACTAGACCGAATCCATTCCCACCGAAACGGCCCCGATATGACCGCCGGAAGCCTTGTCGGCAAGGTTGTGCGGATCGGCCCTACTTGGTTTCTTATACGAAAGTCGTAATCTTCCCCTGCGTGAGTCGTATGCTCCCTCGCGTGCGAACACGCAAACGAGGAGAGGTAAAGAAGATGAACCTGTCTGCACCAACCATGGTGGTCTTCATCATCGCGCTGGTCATCGCGATCATCGCCCTGCTGATGTTCCTCAACGTCGTCGCCTTCATACCGGTCGCCGCGTTCTGGGTGATGACGCTGGCCTATGTCGTTCTCGCGGGCGGCTGCCTGTTCAGGGGCGCCTGACGCCCGTGTTGAGTGAAGCGCGTCCCGATGCTCGGGGCGCGCCAATTCGGACTGGATTTAGCCGCCCATTGCCGTGATGATGGCACATGGACCGGCCTCCCGCCCCGGACGCTTCTCGACCGCCCCCGCTTGGCGGATTTGAGGTTTTGCGCCGGCAAGCAGGGATTGACCTAGCGATGTGGGTCCAGGATCTGATCCACTATCGCGAGACGAACCCGGGCGTGTTCAGGCAGGTCGAGACGGCGTCGCTGGTCGTTCCCCTCGTCATCAGCTTCGGCGGGCCGTTCACGATCGGTCTTGGCCGCGACCCGGGCGCGTCCGAAACCTTTGGCAGCTTCACATCGGGCCTCTATGCCGGGCCGGTCTTCATCCGCTCCTCGGGACTGGCGGAGTGCGTCCAGATTAACCTCACGCCGCTCGGGGCATGGCGCTTCTTCGGCATTCCGATGAGCGAACTGGCCGGTCGGATGGTCACACTCGACGATCTCGCCGGCCGTGAGATGACCGAGTTGCGCAACCGCCTCGCCGGCCTGCCGGACCCGGCGCGGAGACTGGATCTCGTCGAGACATTCGTTACCGACCGGATCAATCGTTCGATGCTGCGCGACGGCGCGATGGAGGCGGCTTATGACATCCTCGTCCGCCGCAAGGGCCGTCTGCGCGTCGGACGGCTCGCCGATCATCTGGACATCAGCCGCAAGCACCTTGCCGACCGTTTCCGCGTCACTGTCGGACTGCCGCCGAAGGCGGTCGCGCGCATCATCCGCTTTCGACATGCGCAGGCGCTTGCCGGCCAAGGCGAAGGCTGGGCCGATGTCGCGGCAGCCTGCGGCTATGCTGACCAGGCCCATCTCGCGCGGGAATTCCTCGAACTGTCGGGCACGACGCCAACCGGGTGGAAGAACGCCGCCTGAAGGTTACAAATCTTCAAGACGCCCGGAACCGGCGGGATTAGTTCTCCCCTGCAACCAGGAAGGAGACATCAGATGAACATCGAAGCCCCGCGCCTCTATCCGACGTTCCGATATCGTGACGCCCCGCGAATGATCGACTGGTTGTACGAAGCTTTCGGATTCAAGGTCGACGCAAAATTCATGGATGGCGATAAGGTCGGCCATGCACAGCTGTCCTTCGGCTCGTCGCTGATCATGCTCGGCAGCGTGCGCGACGATCACTACGGCAGCATGGTCGGCGCGCCGGGCGACAATGGCGGCAAGTCCGTCTATGTCGCCGTCGACGATTGCGACGCGGCCTACGCGAAGGCCAAGGCGGCCGGAGCAACAATCCTGGAGGAGCCCAGGGACCGCGACTACGGCAGCCGCGAGTTCATCTGCGCCGACCCGGAGGGCAATGTCTGGTCGTTCGGCACCTACTGGCCGAAAGCCGGCGGAAATGGCTGACGCTACCGGTCGTCAGGCTACTTCGCTGCCGCGAGGATCGCATCGACATCGACGCACTGTTCCAGATGTGCCGCGATGGCATCGAGCGCATCCTCGACCTTCTGCCTGTAGTCGAAGCCGCCGCCTTCCACGCCGAGTCTGGCGAGGAAGGCGCGGCGGAATGCCGAACTGCCGAACAGCCCGTGCAGATAGGTGCCTATGACCTTGCCGTCGGCCGACATCGCGCCGTCGGAGTGTCCTTCGAGGAGCGTGAGCGGCCGTGCGCAGTCGGGCCCGAAGGTCCGTCCGAGGTGGATCTCGTAGCCGCTGACCTCCGCCCCGAACGCCGGCGAAGTTCCCGCCACATCGCGAACCGTCTTCTCCGGCTCCATGACGGTGCTGACCTTGAGAAGGCCGAGACCCTCGGCCTCCCTCCGCTCGCCTTCCGCACCGTGCGGATCGCGCACGGTCAGTCCGAGCATCTGGTAGCCGCCGCAGAGGCCCAGCACATGGCCGCCGCGCGCCACATGCGCTGCAAGATCCCGTTCCCATCCCAACTCGCGGAAGCTCGCGAGATCGGCGATCGTCGCTTTCGATCCGGGAATCACTATGAGGGCGGCGTCCGCCGGCAGGGGGCTTCCCGGCGGGACAAAGACGATCTCCACACCGGGTTCCGCCCGCAGCGGGTCGAGGTCGTCGAAATTGGCGATGCGCGGCAGCATCGGCACAGCAACTTTCAAGGCCTTCCCGCCGGCACCCGCGGGGCGGTCAAGCACGACGGCGTCCTCCGACGGCAGCAGTGCGGCCTCGCGCAGCCACGGCACCACCCCGAACGACCGCCAGCCGGTGAAGCGCGTGATCGCCTCCAGCCCGTCGTCGAAGAGCGACAGGTCACCGCGGAACTTGTTGATCAGGAAGCCAGCGATCATCCGCCGGTCGTCCTCGGGCAGGATCAGATGCGTGCCGGCGATCGCGGCGATCACCCCTCCCCGATCGATGTCGCCGACCAGGACGACCGGAACGTCGGCGCGTGTTGCGAACCCCATATTGGCGATGTCGCGGTCGCGCAGATTGATCTCGGCCGGCGATCCCGCGCCTTCGACGATGATCAGGTCCGCATCCGCCGAGAGCCTTTCCCAGCTCTGCATCACGGCGCCCATCAGCCGGCCTTTCAGGTCCTGATAGTCGCGCGCGCCGGCCTCGCCAGCGACGCGGCCATGCACGATCACCTGCGCGCCGATATCCGACTGCGGCTTGAGCAGGACCGGGTTCATGTCGACCGAAGGCGCGACCCCGCAGGCCAGAGCCTGCAGCCATTGCGCCCGGCCGATCTCGCCGGTCCCGCCGTCCGGATGGGAGGCGACTGCGGCGTTGTTCGACATGTTCTGAGGCTTGAACGGGAGCACGTTGATGCCGCGCCGCCGGGCCGCCCTGCACAGCCCCGCCACGAGCACCGTCTTGCCGACGTCCGAGCCCGTGCCCTGCAGCATGATGGCTTTGGCCATCAGTCGGCCTTGCCCGTCACGATCGAACGCGCCGCGAGCGGCCCGCCCCGCCACAGATAAAGCGCCAGTAGCGGCTCCTCTCCGGTCTTCATCGCATGATTGATATTGGATGGATGATGGATCACCTCGCCAGCTGCGCGGAACGCGAAGTCGCCATCGCCCTTTCGCCAGAGCGCGCCGCCGGTGAGCGGGATGTAGATTTCCTCGGCCACATGATGATGGTCCGGATAATGCAGGTTGGGCCCCAGCACGAGGAAGCCGCAGGCAACGCTCTCGTCAGCGAAATGCCCCCGCGTTCCGACAAGTTCGAGCCAGCCGTAATTGTCGATGAACGCCTGGCCGAAATCGTCGGCGGAGTAGGTCTGTCCCCAGCGGAGACGTTGTCCACGCTCGGCCAGGAGCCGCGCGATCTCCTCGCCGGCTGTACCCTCGGCGTTCGCTGCGCAGGCGTCGAGATGGCGCAGGCAGGCAAGCGAGGCGCCGGCGAGCTGTCGTTCGGCCAGATCCTCCGCCCAGGGCGAGATGAATTCCGCGACGGTCGGCCCTAATCCGCCGACATATGCTCGAACCTCGGCGAGCAGCTCCTGTGCGATTTTTCCCATTCGCTCCCCTCCGCGCGCTAAATCGTGCACACCGGTTGCTGCGGTAAGGCATAGGCGAGCCGGTTGCGCGACCTTTTCATTGGTCTAGACTGTCCGGCCAACAAGACAAGATGCCAGGGAGGCGAGCATGGACGCGACGGTCGACCAGGCCTCGGGTCAGTTCGAGCTGAATACGGATCAGCGCGCGATCCAGGAGATGGCCGCGGCCTTTGCCGCGGATCGTGTCGCACCGAACGCGCTCGAATGGGACAAGAAGCGGTATTTCCCGTCCGACGTGGTGCGCGAAACCGGCGCGCTCGGCCTCGGCGGAATCTATATCCGCGACGATGTCGGCGGTTCGGGCCTCGGCCGCATGGATGCGGTGCTCATCTTCGAGGCATTGGCGCGGGCCTGTCCGGCCTTCTCCGCCTTCATATCGATCCACAACATGGCCGCCTGGATGATCGACACGTTCGGCGACGACGACCAGCGCCAGCGTTTCCTGCCGAAGATCACCTCGATGGAATGGCTGGCAAGCTATGCGCTGACCGAACCGTCGGCGGGCTCCGACGCGGCCGCGTTGAAGACCCGCGCCGTGCGCGGTCCAGGCAACGGCGCCGACTACACGCTCAACGGCACCAAGCAATTCATCTCGGGCGCTGGCGACAACGACGTCTATGTCGTCATGGCCCGCACCGGCGAGGATGGTCCGAAGGGAGTGTCCACCTTCGTCATCCCGAAGGACGCGCCGGGCCTGAAGTTCGGAGCGCTGGAATCGAAAATGGGTTGGCACATGCAGCCGACCCGTCAGGTGATCTTCGAGGACTGCAAGGTGCCTGCCGAGAACCGGCTGGCGGCCGAAGGCATGGGTTTCCGCATCGCCATGGCGGGCCTCGACGGCGGCAGGCTCAACATCGCCGCCTGCTCGCTCGGCGGCGCCCAGTCGGCGCTCGACAAGGCGCTGCAATATGCATCCGAGCGCCAGGCGTTCGGCCAGGCCATCGACCGTTTCCAATCGATGCAGTTTAGGCTCGCCGACATGGAGACGGAGCTTCAGGCGTCGCGCATCTTCCTCTATGCCGCCGCCGCCAAGCTCGATGCCAAGGCGCACGACGCCGGCAAATGGTCGGCCATGGCCAAGCGCTTCGTCACCGACGCCGGCTTCAAGGTCGCCAACGACGCCCTGCAGGTGCTCGGCGGCTATGGCTATCTGCACGATTACGGCATCGAGAAACTGGTGCGCGATCTCCGCGTCCACCAGATCCTCGAAGGCACCAACGAGATCATGCGTGTCATCATCGCGAGGCATTTGATTGGCCGGTGAACGGTGAATGGAAAAATGGTGAATGGTCGGGCGTCAGTGCTCGGGGCAGCGAACCAGCGGCAACCATCGTCAAACGCCGGCCTCTGATCCATTCACCATTTTTCCATTCACCATTCACCGCTTCCGGAGGAAACCAATGACCACCATCGCCTTCATCGGCCTCGGCAACATGGGCAACCCCATGGCCGCCAATCTCGTCAAGGCCGGCCACGCCGTGTTCGGCTTCGACCTCGTGCCGGCCAATCTCGACGCCGCGACGAAGAACGGCGTCACGGTGATGGCCAACGCGCCCGCAGCGGTGAAGGACGCCGACATCGTCATCACCATGCTTCCGGCCGGCAAGCACGTCCTGTCCGTCTACGAGGACATCGCGACCAAGGCGAAGCCGGGCACCCTGTTCATCGATTCCTCCACCATCGATGTCGATTCGGCACGCAAGGCTCATGCGATCGCGGCGAAGCACGGCCTGCTGTCGGTCGACGCGCCGGTGTCCGGCGGAACCGGCGGCGCGACCGCCGGCACGCTGACCTTCATGGCCGGCGGCTCGAAGGAGGCGTTCGCCAAGGCGGAGCCGATCCTGAAGCCGATGGCGGGCAAGATCGTCCATTGCGGCGATGCGGGCGCCGGCCAGGCCGCCAAGATCTGCAACAACATGATCCTCGGCATTTCGATGATCGGCGTCGGCGAGGCCTTCGTGCTCGCCGAAAAGCTCGGCCTGTCGCATCAGGCGCTGTTCGACGTTGCGTCGACCTCGTCCGGCCAGTGCTGGTCGCTGACGACGTACTGCCCGGTCCCCGGCCCCGTCCCGACATCGCCTGCGAACCGCGACTACAAACCCGGTTTTGCCGCGGCGCTGATGCTGAAGGACCTGAAGCTCGCGCAGGAGGCAGCGTCCTCGTCGGGCGCGGTCACGCCGCTCGGAGCGGAAGCTGCGCAGCTCTATGCCCTCTTCGCGGCGCAGGGCGGCGGCGATACCGATTTCTCGGGTATCATCCGCTTCCTGCGCGGCGAATGAGCGAGCCTTTCGACTGTCTTAATGTAAGTATACGGAAATTAACGAAGATTTTCGCCGATCGGACGAGAAAGATCGGCGATTCATCCTTTGCTAAGCACTCGATAACCGCCCGGTAACGATATGCCTCTAGAACGGATGGCGAGGCGGAGATCAACGACCCGCCCGGTTCCGGATCAGGTCTCGCGTCCCGGAACCCAGAGTTTTCGAGTGTAGCGTTTCCTGCGTATCTAGGCATTGGCCGCGTCCTTCCGGAAGACCGGAGGCGCGGCTTTTGTGCCTTCCCGCTTGCCGATCGGCCTGCCTTCAAAGGTCGATCGGCGCGTTCGGAATCTGCACGTTGTTCTTGTTCCGCAGCACGATCGGCACATTGCTGCCCTCTGTCCGCACGATCAGCAGCAGAAGCTCCCACGTGCCGCCCGCCCTGACGGCCTGCGCATAGGCGCTGCCCGCGCCCTTCGAACCCGAAAGCGGAATGGACAGTTCCGCCCGTCCCGTGCCGCCCGCGGACACGGAGATATTGCCCCAGACCCAGAAGCCGGCCTTGACATCGTCGCCGAGCGCCTGTTTGACCCTCTCGTCTGCCTGGATGAGTTCCATGCTCATCTGGTAGGCTTCGCTACGTTTCATCATCGGGACGATGCTGGCGAACAGGCCGGCGAAGCCGCCGATCACGACGATCCAGATGACCAGCCCGGCAATCGCCCATCTGCGCTGCGTCCTGCGGAAGTGCTCGGCATCCCGCCAGTAGCGATTGCGCCAGGCCCACCGGCTGCCGCGCATGCCGAGTACGATCATCATGATGACGTTGACGCCCGGAATCAGCGCCAGGAGCGCGATCAGCGTGCTGTTGCCGATGCCCCAGATCCAGTTGAGGAGGAAGGCACCCCAGTTCCATCGGTCCAGCTCGCGCGGAATCTCGGCCGGATTGTTCAAGGATTCACTCGCCATTTCAGCCCCGCGTGTCGGTTTTCGAACCGACCGTAGGCCTTGCGCGACATGACCTCAATCGTGTCGAGCATGCTATTTGCAGGAAGCGGTGCCGGATCGTCTTCATATCCGGACATTTTTGACAGGACGAACCCGGTGACCGATGACGCCGCCGGGGAAGCCGGTCGGCGCCTCATCCGGTTCTCGATCCGACACCCCCGGCGACGTCGACGCATCTGACGTAGCGTATGCAAGGGGATAGGCTCCGGAGGGAGCGTTTCCAGATCCACCGGTTTGATTTGCACGCCAATAATGTTCAAGGCGGCACCGCGTGTTCAGCTAGTTTGCACACATGCTTTTTCCTGAATGGAATATATTTGAATGCACATAAATCTGCCGATGGCCATGCCAACTGTATACTTGGGCGAGTATGGCCGAAATATACTTCGCATACCAACATTCCAATACTGAACTGAAGTGACAACGGCATATCTGTTGTCAAATTTACCCCCGAAATAAACCATCGATTAATGCGGGAATTCTACCCTTTCCGTAGGCGGTTTGGAGGGGTCCGCATGAAACGTCTTAGTGTCAGCCATAAATTTGCGAGATCCGCAGACGGCGCGACGGCAGTTGAGTTCGCAATGATCGCGCCCGTATTTGTCGCGTTCATGCTGGGCATGACTGCCTACGGCATCTATTTCGGCGCCGCGCACTCCGTGCAGCAGTTGTCCGCGGACGCGGCACGCGTCGCCCTGGCGGGAATGAACGAAACCGAGCGCAAGAACCTCGTCCAGGACTATGTGAAGAAGAACTCCGGGGACTACCTCTTCCTCCGGACGGACGCGGTCACCGCCAGCGTTTCGGCGAACACCGCCGATCCTTCGCAATCCAACGTGTCGGTCTCCTACGACGCGCGGCTCCTGCCGATCTGGAATCTCTACCCGCCATTGCCTCTTCCCGGTCAGACGATCAGCCGAACATCGACGATCCGCATCGGGGGGATTTGAACATGAAGGATCTGGCAGCTTTCTCCGTCCGCCTCGGCCGCGCCCGCGCCAAGTTCGCGTCCGGCACTTCCGGCAACATCGCCATCATGGGCGCGGCGTTTTTCTCGACGGCGCTCGTCATTGCGGCGTTCGCAGTGGACGAAGCCGCGCTTCACCTCGAAAAGCGCCGTCTCCAGAGCATCACGGACATCGCCGCGATCCAGGCCGCGCGCGCCCCCGGCTCGGCGGATAACCTCGTCCTGCAAACGTTGATGGACAACGGAATCGCCGGCGCGGAACGGCAGGCAAGCACCGGTGATCTGTCCGCCTGGCTCGTCGGGGACAGTCACCGCGCCGCTTATGACCTCCAGGTGGGGCGCTATGTCGCCGATGCGGAGGTTGCTCCGGACAAGCGGTTCATCCCGAACGGCACGCCGGCGAACGCGGTCAAGGTGACTACCCGCAAGAGCGGCACCCTGTACTTCGCGGGCAGCTTCATGGACAAACCGCTGATTTCCACCACCGGCACGGCCTACGCGTCGTCGCAGGCCGCGTTTTCGATCGGCTCGCGGCTCGCCAGCCTCGACGGTGGCCTCCTGAACGCGCTCCTCAACGGACTCCTGGGCACCAATATCTCGCTCAGCGTGATGGACTACCGCGCATTGGTGGACGCACGGGTCGATGCGCTAAAGTTCCTTGACGGTCTCGCGACGGAAATCGGCCTCACGGCTGCGACCTACGACGATGTCCTGAACTCGTCCGTCACGGTCGGCCAGATCGTCGAAGTTATGGCCGACATGACCGACCCCGCCGACCTGACCGCCTCCGCTGCCTTGAAGAAGATCCTGAAAGGGAAGCCATCGGCGAAGCTGACCGTTCCGGTTGCGCGACTTATCGAGGTCGGAACCCTGCGCGCGGTCCGGGTCGGAACGAAGCCCAGCGGGATAACGGCCATGTTCGACGCCATGCAGATGCTGACCGCGTCGGCTGCCCTCGCCAATGGCGAACATCAGATCGCCGTCTCATTAGGCATGAATGTTCCGGGCCTCACGAGCGTCGGTGTCCATCTTGCAGTCGGAGAGCCTGAGCAGAAGACAGCATTTTTATCCGTCGGCGAGAAGGGCGACACGGTCCACACGGCGCAGACCCGGCTGCTGATCGAGGCGAAAGTCGGCGGCGAAGGCGTATTGGCCGGAGTAACGATCCAGCTGCCGATCTATATCGAACTCGCCTATGCCGACGCCAAGCTGGCGAGCGTCTCCTGCCCGGCCGGCACGCCGGAGAGCGCGAAGGTGACGGTGACGGCCAAGCCCGGCGTCGCCCAGTTGTGGATCGGCAACGTCCCGACCGCCGACCTCACCGATTTTTCCTCCTCGCCCGTCGACGGATCCGCCAAGCTGGTGGATGTCCTGGGCATCAAGGTCAACGCAACCGCCCATGTCGCCGCGACGAACGTCAAGGCCAAGGACCTGACATTCAGCCACAATGACATCCTGAACCTGACCGCGAAGTCGGTCTCAACGAGCAATCTCCTGGAAACCGCGGTGTCCTCGCTGCTCGGCGATCTCAGCCTCAGCGTGCAGGTGGGCGGGCTGCAGATCGGCCTGTCAGGGCTGGTCAGCACAGCGCTGGGAAAGACCCTGTCCGCTGTCGCCGCTCCCCTTGACTCGCTGGTCTACAACCTGCTGCTTGCCCTTGGGATCAAGATCGGCGAGGCGGACGTCCGTGTGCACGGGGTCGCCTGCCAGCACGCCGTCCTGGTCCAGTAGCCCCTTCGCCGCTCAATCCGGAGCGGCGCGGGTTCAACCTTTGGGCAGGAATTGCGGATCGACCGGCGGACGCAATGCGTTCGCCAGCCGGTTGGTCTCGTTCGCCTTGGCGGCCACTGCCAGGGCTTCCATGAGCATCGCATCCGTCATGCCCTTTGCCCGGGCTGAAGCGGTATGCGAATAGGTGCAGTACTCGCAGCCATTGGTTGCCGAAACGGCGATATAGATCAATTCCTTGGTCAGCGGATCGAGCGCGCCGGGCCCCATGACGACCTTCAGCGCCTCCCATGTGCGCTTCAGGTTTGCCGGATCGTGCGCCAGCACTTTCCAGAAGTTGTTGACCCAGTCGCTCTTCCGCGTCGCCATGATGTCGTCGTAGACGGCGCGGACCTCGGGGGAAGCGTCGGCATATTCGACCAGCGGCACGATCGGCGGGTTGCTCATCACGCTCTCCCCAGGTCGCGGGCGGCGAGATCAAGCGCCTTCTCGATCCGGTCGGCGGCTATGTCGATCGTCTCGCGGGTCCAGATCAGCGGCGGCGAGAGGATCATCGTATCGCCGGTCGCCCGCATCATCAGCCCCTGCGTAATGGCGTGGTCGCGCACCCTGACCGCGGCGCTGCCGGACGGCAGGAAGCGCTCGCGCGTCTCCTTGCTGGCGACGATCTCGATCGCGCCGAGCAGGCCGAAGGTGCGCACCTGCCCGACGATCGGATGGCTCGACAGCCGCTCCATCAGCGTCTTGCGGAAATAGGGACCGGTATCGTTCCGCACACAGTCGACAAGTCCTTCCCGCTCGATGATCTCGAGGTTCTTCAGCGCCACCGCGCAGGCGACGGGATGACCCGAATAGGTGTAGCCGTGGAAAAACTCACCACCTTTGTCGACCAATGTCGATGCGATCCGGTCGCCGATGAACAGAGCCGACAGCGGCTGGTAGCCTGAGGTCAGCGCCTTGGCCGTGGTGATCGTATCGGCCTCGATGCCCATCGACTGTGCCGCGAACCATTCGCCGGTGCGGCCATAGCCGGTAATCACCTCGTCGAGCATAAGCAGGATGTCGTATTTCCGGCAGATCCGCTGGATCTCGGGCCAGTAGCTCTCCGGCGGAATCTTGACGCCCCCCGCCCCCATGATCGGCTCGCCGATGAACGCAGCGACGTTCTCGGCCCCCGCCTCGAGGATCGCCTCCTCCACGGCCCGCGCGGCGCGAATGCCGAAATCGAAGTCGCTTTCGCCCGGCAGGGCCAGATCGAAAGCGTAGGGCGGCATCACATGGACGATGTTGGGCACCGCGCCGCCAAGCTGCTCGTGCATATGCGACATGCCGCCGAGCGACGCGCCGGCGATCGTCGAGCCGTGATAGGCCATCTGGCGCGAGATGATGCGGTTCTTCTCCGGTCTGCCCTGCAGCGCCCAGTAATGGCGCACGACGCGCAGCGCCGTGTCGTTGGCCTCGGATCCGGACGACCCGTAGAAGACCTGATTCATGTTCGAAGGCGCGATCTCCGCCAGCTTCTGGGAGAGCAGGACAGGCGTCGGAGTCGAGCACTTGAAGAAGGAGTTGTAGTAGGGCAGCTCCTTCATCTGCTCGTAGGCTGCCTCCGCGAGTTCGGTGCGGCCGTACCCGGCATTGACACACCACAGGCCCGCCATGCCGTCGAGGATTTCGTTGCCCTCGGAATCGTAGATGAATGCCCCGTCGGCGCGCACGATCATCCGCGAGCCCGCGGTCCTCAGTTCCTTGTGGTCGGTGAACGGGTGGAGATGATGCGCGGCATCGATCTCCTGCAACTGCTTCAGGGAAAAATTCTGGTAGGACATTGTCTTGCGCCTCTTTGCTGAATCGATCCGGCAAGGCCGGGGCGGATTCAGGACGCGGGCGGCGAATAGCCGATGCGGGCACACAGCCGCAGCAATTCGACATGCAGCGTCCGCCTGGACGGCGTCGAAGGATGACCGGCGAGATATCGGCGGCGGGCGCTCATGGCGCGAATGTAGTCGATGCTCCTTGAACCTATCAAGACGCCTTGCGCACCGCCGCCCGGTAGATCGCGAAGACGATCAGCACGGCGCTCAGGCCCGCACTCACCATCGGCAGGCCGATCGGACCGAAAGCCTGGATCGCCGCACCAGAGCCGGGTGGCCCGGCAATGCCACCCACGCCCCACATCAGTGCGAAGGCCGAGTTTCCGGTGACCAGGGTCTGTCCCCTGAACCGATTGCCCAGTTCGACCAACGACATCGTGTAGACACCGTAGCCGGCGCCACCCATCACCAGCAGCACCGGCCAGACGAGCGGCCCCTCGATGAGAAGCGGTAGCGACAGCACGCAGACCGCATTGAGGGCTGCGCAGGCGATGATCATAGTCCGCGCTCCCAGCCGTTCTGCAAGGAAACCGAGCGGCACCTGAAGCAGGATGTTGCCGAGCGAGAGCATCGTGATCAGTGCGGCGAGCCTGGCCTCCGGCAGCCCGTAGCCGGCGCCGAAGACCGGCATCAGCGAATAGGCGCTCTGCTGGGTGGCGGCCGATACGCCCACGGCGAGCAGCAGCGCCGGCGCGAGGGTCCAGAAGCTCCATATCCCGGATGCCGGTTTCCCTTCTTCATCGGGTTCGAAGCCGCGCAGCCCCTTGGTCGTCAGGAACAGCAGCACCGCGCAGGCGGAGAAGCCGAAGATAGCAACGGAGAGCGGCGGCCAGCCGTCCGTTCCGACCAGCGTCAGCGTCAGCGGACCCGCTGCATAGCCGACGCCGGTGACCGCGTTGAAGATCCCCATGATCCGCCCCCGCCGCGCGTCGGGAGCGAGCGCCATCATCCAGACTTCGCCGAGGATATAGAGCGGGTTGATCGCCAGCCCGATCAGGAAGCGCAGAAGATACCAGGCGATCCAGTTCTGCAGGGCGCCCACCAGTATGAAGAGCAGCGCCCCGCTGAGCGCGGCGATGACCGCCAGCCGGCGCCCGCCGAGCCGGCGCACCAGTTCGGGCACGAACATCGCGGAAAGGATCAGCCCCAGCGGCGTCATGGCCGCGGAGAGGCCGATTTCGGCCGGTGTCATCCCTTGCCGCTGCATCAGGAAGGTGAACAGCGGATAGGACAGTCCCTGCGCCAGCGCAAATGCGGTCACCGCCGCCGTCAGGCCGGCAAGCGCGCCGAGCGGCATACGGCTGTCAAGGGAATCGGTCTCGGATCGGTCCTGCATCTCCTCCCCTACCACCTGGCGCCGCCGCCCGGAATCGCAGGCGCGACGGCAATTGTCGAAACCTGATGTTTCAAAGGCGCCCGCAGGGCGGCACAGACCCGAAACACTAGCGGGAGATCGTGGTCATGGGTTCGGAAACGGGCCGCAACGATCGAGGGGTTGCCATGCAGTTGCGCTATCAGGTTCGCATACGCCATCTCGAACAACCGCACGCCTTCGCCCTCAGGCTGAATGCGTTGCGCGCCATGTCCCCGGCTGCGACCGGGCAGCGTCGAGCGACGGACGCCGAGTTGGCGATCGGCAGCAGTCGCCTGGCTGGCATGCGGGACCGCCAAACGGCACCCGCAGCCGGTTCGAGCGAATGGCTCTGAGCCGTCAGAGGCTCCCGGAGGGTCTCTTTTGCTCTGCGATATGACATGAAGCCCTCTCCGGCGCCATGTCGCATCCTTCGTGCTAGTGGTCGCCGCTCCCGCTATCGCGAAGACCTGCCAAGTCCAATATGGCCCCGAACTCTGTCTGTCTGTCGGGGAAATGCATGTCCGAAGCCTCAGCCGAAGCCATTCCGGCGGCCCGCGCCCGCAGCGGTGGGCGCGCCGGCAAACGCGCCGGCGGTTCGGCCGCATTCGAGCAGCCGCCGTTCCGCCGCCTGAAACGGCCCTTCGCGCCGACCAACATCGTCTCTGAAGACCAGCTCGAATCGATCCACCGCGCGTCGCTGCGCGTGCTCAAGGAAATCGGCCTCGACGTGCTGCACGAGGGCGCGCGGCGCATCATGAAGGAAGCGGGAGCGGACGTGCGCGAGGGATCGGAGCGAGTCCGCTTCGATCCCGACATGGTGCTGGAATGGGTGTCCCACGCCCCGTCCGAATTCCGCGTTCATGCGCGCAATCCCGACCATTCGATCGACTTCGGCGGCGATAATCTCGTCTTCGCCCAGGTCGCGTCGGCCCCAAACTGCTCCGATCTCGACAATGGCCGCCGCCCCGGCAACCAGAAGGATTTCCGCAATCTGGTGAAACTCGCCCAGATGCACAACGTCATATCCGCCACCGGCGGCTATCCGGTCGAGCCGATCGACATCCATCCGTCGATCCGCCATCTCGAATGTATCCGCGACCTGGCGACGCTGACCGACAAGGCCTTCCACATCTATTCGCTCGGGAAGGAACGCAACCAGGACGGCATCGAGATTGCCCGCATCGCTAACGGGCTGTCACGCGAGGCACTGCTCGACAATCCGGTCTGCTACACGATCATCAACACCAATTCGCCGCTGAAGCTCGACGTCCCGATGATGGAAGGCATCATCCAGATGTCCTCGCAGGGTCAGTTGGTGATCGTCACGCCGTTCACGCTGGCCGGCGCCATGGCGCCGGTGACGGTGGCAGGCGCCGTGGTGCAGCAGAACGCCGAGGCGCTCGCCGGCATTGCGTTTACCCAAATGGTGCGCAAAGGCGCGCCGGTCGGCTATGGCGGCTTCACCTCCAACGTCGACATGAAGTCCGGCGCGCCGGCCTTCGGCACGCCGGAATATATGAAGGCCCAGCTTCTCGGCGGCCAGCTGGCCCGGAAATACGGCATCCCCTACCGCACCTCCAACACCTGCGCGGCCAACGCCGTGGACGCGCAGGCGGCCTATGAGAGCGTGTTTTCGCTGTGGGGTGCGGTTCAGGGTGGCGGCAATTTCGTTCTTCACGCCGCCGGCTGGCTCGAAGGCGGCCTGCGCGCCTCCTACGAGAAGATGATCCTCGACATCGACCTCCTGCAGATGGTGACGGAGTTCCTCTCGCCCCTCGACCTGTCGGAAGACGCGCTGGCCGTCGAGGCGATCCGCGATGTCGGCCCCGGCGGCCATTTTTTCGGAACGCAACACACGCAAGACCGCTACAAGACGGCCTTCTACGCGCCGATCCTGTCCGACTGGCGCAACTTCGAGACCTGGGCCGAGGCTGGCTCTCCGACCGCGGTCGAGAAGGCCAACCGGATCTGGAAGGAGCGGCTGGCGAGCTACGAGGCGCCCGCCATGGACCCTGCGCGGCGCGAGGAGCTCGATGATTTCGTCGAGAAGCGCATCGCCGCCGGCGGCGCGCCGACGGATTTCTGAGAGTTGTGTTCCTAGCCGATGTGATGGGTTGATGAACAAGACCCCCTCTCCGTCACCGCTTCGCGGTGCCACCTCTCCCCCACTTCGTGGGAGAGAGGACGGGAGTCTAGCTGGACGCCCGTCCTCTCCACCCGGAACGGGGGGAGAGGTGGCACCGCGAAGCGGTGACGGAGAGGGGGAACGAGACGGGGGCTCTCGCAGGAGGACCGGTGTCACTGATCGTGCACGATCTATGCGTCGCGACGGGACGAAGGCAGAAGCGCTTCTCTGGCTCGAACTGAAAGCCAAACGACTCGGCGGATATCACTTCGTTCGGCAACTGCCTATCAGCGCATACTTCGCAGATTTCTGCTGCCGGAAGGCAAAACTGGTCGTGGAAGTCGACGGAATTCAGCATGCCGATAGCGCGCACGACCGGCAGCGAGACTCCTATCTCCGCTCCAAGGGCTACTCGACGCTTCGCTTCTGGAACGACGACGTCATTCGCCGCCGAACATCTGTCTGCAACACCATCCTCGCCGCCCTCGACGGTCGCCTTTCCGAAAACGTCGTAGCGAGCGATCTGCGATTCGCTTTCGCTGAAACCACCGTCCCACATTTCCAATCCACGGACCCATCCTCATGAAATCCCACGTCAAAGCGGTAGTCATCGGCGGCGGTGTCGTCGGCTGCTCGGTGCTCTACCACCTCGCTCGCGCCGGCTGGACCGACATCATGCTGATCGAGCGCTCGGAGCTGACCTCCGGCTCGTCCTGGCACGCGGCGGGCGGCTTCCATACGCTCAACGGCGATCCCAACGTCGCCAAGCTTCAGGCCTATACCGTCCAGCTCTACAAGGAGCTCGAGGAACTATCCGGCCAGTCCTGCTCGCTGCATCTGACCGGCGGCGTGATGATGGCCGACAGCCCGGAGCGCATGGACTTCCTGCGGCTCGCGCATGCCAAGGGCCGCTATCTCGGAATGGACACCGAGCTGATCACGCCGTCCGAAGCCAAGGCGATGTTCCCCTTCATGGACGAGAGCCATTTCGTCGGCGCCATGTGGGACCCGGTCGAGGGCCATCTCGACCCGTCGGGCACGACCATCGCCTACTCCAAGGCGGCGAAGAAGCTGGGCGCCGAGATAGTGCTGCGCAATCCCGTCAAGGAGCTGACCCAGCAGCCGGATGGCACCTGGAACGTCATCACCGAGCAGGGCGTCGTGCATGCCGAGCACGTCGTCAACTGCGGCGGCCTGTGGGCGCGCGAGATCGGCCGAATGGTCGGAGTTGAACTGCCGGTGCTCGCGATGGAGCACATGTATCTCCTGACCGAGCCGATGCCGGAGGTCGAGGCCTTCAACAAGGAGACCGGCCGCGAGATGGTCGGCGTGCTCGACTTCAAGGGCGAGATCTACACCCGCCAGGAGCGCAACGGCATCCTGCTCGGCACCTACGAAAAGGCGTGCAAACCGTGGTCGCCGGTCAACACGCCTTGGGATTTCGGCCACGAGCTTCTGGCGCCCGACCTCGACCGGATCGCGCCGTCTCTGGAGCTCGGCTTCAGGCACTTCCCCGGCATCGCCAACGCCGGCATCAAGCAGGTCATCAACGGCCCCTTCACCTTCGCCCCCGACGGCAATCCGCTCGTCGGCCCCGTGCAGGGCCTGACCAACTTCTGGGTCGCCTGCGGCGTCATGGCCGGCTTCTCCCAGGGCGGCGGCGTGGGGCTGGCGCTATCTAACTGGATGGTCGACGGCGATCCCGGCTTCGACGTCTGGGGCATGGACGTCGCCCGCTGGGGTGAATGGGCCTCGCTGCGCTACACCAACGCCAAGGTTCGCGAGAACTACTCGCGGCGCTTCTCGATCCGCTTCCCCAACGAAGAACTGCCGGCCGCGCGCCCGGCCCAGACCACGCCGCTCTACGATACGATGGTCGCGCAGAACGCCGTGATGGGCGATTCGTGGGGCCTTGAAACCCCGCTCTGGTTCGCGCCCAAGGGCACCGAGCCGAAGGACGTGGTCTCCTTCCACCGCTCGAACGATTTCGAGCATGTCGGCAACGAGGTCCGGGCGACGCGCGAGTCGGTCGGCGTCACCGAGATTGCCAACTTCGCCAAATACGAAGTCAGCGGAAGCGGTTCGGAGGATTTCCTGAATCGTCTCATGACCAATCGGATGCCCAAGACCGGCCGCATTGTGCTCACCCCGATGCTGAACGAGTTCGGCAAGCTGATCGGCGACTTCACCATTGCCAAGACGGGCGACGAGCGCTTCATGATCTGGGGCTCCTCGGCCGCGCAGAAGTATCACATGCGCTGGTTCGAGAAACACCTGCCGAAGGATGGATCGGTGCGCATCCACCGCTTCGACCAGACGCTGGTCGGCCTCTCCATCGCCGGGCCGAACAGCCAGAAGCTCCTGCAGAAACTGGTCGACGTCGACGTGTCGTCGAGGGCTTTCCGCTTCATGGATTTCCGCGAGATGGCGGTCGGCGGTGCGCCCTGCATGGTCAACCGCATCACCTACACCGGCGACCTCGGCTACGAGATCTGGATGCAGCCCGCCTATGAGCGGCTCGTCTACAAGGCGATCAAGGACGCAGGCGCGGAGTTCGGCATCGTCGACTTCGGCATGCGCGCACTGCTGTCCATGCGCCTGGAAAAGAACTTCCCGACCTGGTTCCGCGAGCTCCGCCCGATCTACGGCCCCTTCGAGGGTGGGATGGACCGCTTCATCAAAATGGAGAAGAACGATTTCATCGGCCGCGACGCCGCCGCGAAGGAACTGGCGGACGGACCAAAACTGCGCCGCGTCTCGCTGATCGTCGATGCGGTTGATGCCGACGTGATGGGCGACGAACCGATCTGGGCCAAGGTGAACGGAAAGGACTACGGCACCGTCGGCAAGACCCATGACTTCGGTGCGCCCCGCTTCGATGCGTCGGGCAAGGAAATCCGCGGCTCGTCGGCCGCCACCGGCGCGTCGGCCGTGCGCGGCCTGCATGACGGCGAATGGTCGGTCGTCGGCTGGGTCACTTCGGGCGGCTTCGCCCATTATGTCGGCAAGTCGATGGCGCAGGGCTATGTTCCTGCCGCACTCGCCGACGACGAGAGCGAAGGACTGTTCGAGATCGAGATCCTCGGCCACCGCCGCAAGGCTCGCATCAATATCGAGCCGCCGTTCGATCCGTCCGGCGAGAAGATGCGGGGGTGAGAGCGAGAGCGCGATGACCGAGCCGGGGCGATCCACCACTTTCGGCCGCCATCGCAAGATCGCGCCTTTTCTCCCCGGCGAGGAAGCCACTCTGCGCGCGCAGTCCCGCGCCAAGGCGGCCTCGCTGAACCAGCACCTCCTCGGCTACGGCGCGCTCGCCGAATCCGAATGGGCGGCGGCCGGCATCGCTGCGCCGGACCTGCCCGCAATGCGCCGATACCGTCTCGACCGCATCCGCGCCGAACTGCGGCGCCGCGACTATGCCGGCGCGCTGCTCTACGACCCGATCAACATCCGCTACGCGACCGACTCGACCAACATGCAGCTCTGGGTCGCGCACAATCCGACCCGCCACTGCTTCATCGCGACCGAAGGGCCGGTCGTCCTCTTCGACTATTTCTCCTGCGAGCACCTGTCCGATCATTCCGGCGTCGTCGATGAGGTGCGCCCCGCAGTCTCGTGGATGTACATGTATGGCGGCGACCTGACGGACCGGCGCGCCGCGCGCTGGGCGGCCGGCATCGCCGATCTGGTGCGCGAACACGGCGGCGGCAACGCCCGCATCGCCGTGGATCACCTCGACGCCGAAGGCGTCGCCGAACTCGCCCGGCTCGGCGTTTCGGTCGGCAATGGCGAGGCTGTGATGGAGACCGCGCGGCTGATCAAGTCGCCCGACGAAATCCTCGCCATGCGCCGCGCTATCGTCGCCTGCGAGGCGGCGATGGGCGAGATGCAGGCGAAGCTCAAGCCCGGCATCAGCGAGAACGAACTCTGGGCAGAGCTCCACCGCGCCAACATCGCCCGCGGCGGCGAGTGGATCGAGACCCGCCTCCTCTCCTCCGGTCCACGCACCAATCCGTGGTTCCAGGAATGCTCGTCGCGGATCATCGAGGCGGGTGATCTCGTCGCTTTCGACACAGACCTCATCGGGCCCTACGGCTTCTGCGCCGACCTGTCGCGCACCTGGCTTTGCGGCGATGTCCGTCCGACGAACGAACAGCGAGACCTCTTCCGCATCGCCGCCGACCAGATCGCGCATAACACCGCGCTGCTGCGGCCGGGCATCTCTTTCCGCGACCTCGCCGAGCGGTCGGCCGTTCCGCCGCCCGATTGCTTCCCGACCCGCTACGGCGTGCTCTACCACGGCGTCGGCCTCGCCGACGAATACCCGACCCTGCCGCACGCCGCCGACTGGACCGACGGCACGCCCGACGGAGTGCTGGAGCCGGGCATGGTGCTCTGCGTCGAAAGCTATATCGGCCGGCTCGGCGGGCGCGAAGGCGTCAAGATCGAGGAGCAGGTGCTGATTACCGAAACCGGCCCGCAGCAGCTGTCGTCCTACCCGCACGCCCCCCGCCTCGCATAATGGGCGGTTTCAGGCCGTCCCACTACCGCCTGTGACCTTACGGCTCGACGGATGCAGGCTCGCGCCCAGCACATGGTCTGCCCGACCGAGCACCTGGGCCGAATGGCCGACGATGAGCGGATCGGGGCCCCGCACCACGTGTTCGTTCTTGTCCGGATAGGGCAGCGAATGAAGCAGGTGCTGCATCGCGTTGAGGCGGGCGCGCTTCTTGTCGTCCGACTTGACGACGGTCCAGGGCGCGTCGGCGGTGTCCGTATAGAAGAACATCGCCTCCTTGGCCTCGGTATAGTCGTCCCACTTGTCGATCGAGGCCCGGTCGATCGGCGAGAGCTTCCAGCGCTTGAGCGGATCGGTCTCGCGCGCCATGAAGCGCTGCTTCTGTTCCTCCCGCGTTACCGAGAACCAGTACTTGAACAGCCGGATGCCCGACCGCACCAGCATCCGTTCAAGCTCGGGCGTCTGGCGCATGAATTCGAGATAGTCGGCCGCCGAGCAGAAGCCCATCACGCGCTCGACTCCCGCCCGGTTGTACCAAGAGCGGTCGAACAGGACGACCTCGCCGCCCGCGGGCAGGTGCTCGATATAGCGCTGGAAATACCACTGGGTTGCCTCGCGCTCAGTCGGCTTCTCCAGCGCAACCACCCGCGCTCCGCGCGGATTGAGATGCTCCATGAAACGCTTGATGGTGCCGCCCTTGCCGGCCGCATCACGCCCCTCGAACAGGATGACGATGCGCTGCTTGGTCTGCTTGACCCAGTCCTGCACCTTCAGCAATTCGACCTGGAGTTCGGCCTTGTGCTGCTCGTAGACGGCTGTGCGGATCTCCTGCTTGTAGGGATACTCGCCGCTCTCGAACACGTGTCGGATCGCCTCGGGATCGTGGCGCATCTCCGCCAGTCGCTGCGCGTTGCTTCCCGACTTGCGTTTGCCTCCGCCTGACGTGGCCGCCTGCGCGGGTGGAGTCGTCTCCGGCATCGCCCGGCCGTCGACCGTAGTTGGGCCGGACGTCGCCTCGGCCGAAGATGGGGTTTCTGTCCCGCTCTCGATGCAGACCATGATGCCTCCCTTTTTATTCAGGAAGACACGGCCGCAGCCCCCATGCCTTGATCCGTGTCAACTCAGGGAGAAACATCCTCGCAGGACCGCCGGACGGCAGAAAGCGCCTCGCCGGGCAGGTCCTTCGCCGCCACGAAGGGCAGGCCCAGCCGCCGCGCAGTCCACCCGACGGCCTGCAGCCCCGCTGCCGCCGGCTCAAACCGCTGCGCCAGCGCCCAGCTTCGGCAATCGATCGCCGCGACGTCGGCGCGGCCTTCCGCGACCGCTCGGATCGACAGGCGGTGCGCGCCGGTCTGCACGAGTTCTGCGAAGATCGCCAGCCCCTCCCCCACCGCGTCCAGGTCGGCTTTCAGTCCCAGTCTCCCCGACCTGGAATGAGGATCGTTGAAGGCGAATCGAGACCCGCGCAGCAGGTCGAGCGGCAGAACCGCCGAACCGTCTGCCGGAGCCCGCGTCGGGGACCGTATCGCCCGCATGACGATCGCGCTCGAATAGAACGTTCCCTGTCCGCCTTCGAAGGCGGAATAGTCGGGCTGATGGACCACGCGGACATGCGACTGCAGATCGGTCTCGATCATCGGTCCCCAGCACGTCTGGGCGAGTAGCAGGCCGGGGTGACGCCACAGCGTCTCGAGGTCGAATTCGTCCGGCGGGAGCGTCGCGGGGTCGCGCGCGATCAGATTGCCCTGCTGGTCCCGTATTCCGCCGGGCACCGGCGGCAGATCGCCGTTCCGGCGTGCCAGAAGTTCCGGTGCATCCACTCCCGCTTCACGCAGGCGGTCGCGGATCTTTTCCCATTCGGCATCGACGTCGGATCGCCGTTCCGGCCAGTCATACATCGGCAGCGCGGCGACGAGCGAGTTCATGCTTCAGACACCCTCCCCCGTCACGGTCCGCAAAACCGGACGCTGCCCCTCGGCTATGGCCTCGGGCGTTCGACGCTCGAAAAGCCCATCCAAGGGCTTTCTGCCGTCCTTCGGCCGGACGCGTCTCACTCCTTCGGCGGCTCTGCCGGCACGGGCGCTGTGCCGAGCCCGCCGAGACTGCGCTGCCTGACTCGCGGCCGGAACGCCCGGCCCGGCTCCGGCTGCTGCCTGAGCACAGGGTGCACGACGGGCTCCTTGGCACGGAAAGCGTAGCTCTTCAGAAGCGCGAAATAGTTCGGATAGACATAGCCACCGTTCATCGCCGCCCATTCCTCCCGCCGTTCGCGGAACAGCGCCGGCAGCTTGTACCAAGCCACGGTCGGCAGCTTGTGGTGCACCAGATGCAGATTGTTGTTGAGGAAGAAGAACGCAAGCGGCGAGCGCTCGACGATGATCGTGCGCCCGTCGGGCCGCTCCGACCACTGGTGCTCGGCATAGGTCCGCACGGCGAGGATCGACTGGCCGATCCAGACCGGCACGAGCACATAGAGCCAAAGCGGAATGCCGAACGCGAAGACAACCACCGGCAACACGATCGCAAGCCCGATCGCGTGATGGATCCAGGCGCGGCGCACGGCCCGGTCGCCGGCCAGAAGCAGACGCGCTTCCCCCGCGAGGAAGCCGGCGGTGGCAAGCGGCGGACCGACGATCAGCCGCCCGACCATCGAATTGTTGATGCGCAGCAGCATTTGCAGCCATCGCGGCATCGTCTCATGCTGCCAGCGCGCCTTGTAGTAGCTTTCCGGATCCTCGAACGGATCCGTCAGCCGCTCGTCGGCATGATGCTGGAGATGCAGCGACTTGTAGCGCCGGTAGGGATAGACGAGACCGAGCGGCAATCCGACGAGCAGTTCGTTGATCCAGCCCGTCCGCGTCGGGTGGCCGTGAAGGGCCTCGTGGATGAGCGAGGAATGCAACGCCAGCGTCAGCGAGAGTAGGGCGAGCGCCGCTACCGGCCAGGCGGGATAAAGCAGGCCCCCGGCGAGCCAGGCGCCGTAACCGCCGACGATCAATGCCATCGTCGGCCATTCGACGCCCGGCCCGCGCCCCCGCTGTCCCCGACCCGCCATTTTGCCCCTTCGACTTGCTTTTATTGTTCGGAACCGCCCGATTCCTGACAGCATCCTGTCAGGAGGTTTTTTATGCTGCAATGCGACAATGCGCATAATTCGTTGACATTGCGCACTCAGAGCGCCAATTGTTTATTGAAGTAAACAAATGGGGCAGTTGTGATGGACAAGCGGGATCTGTCCGGCCTCTTTCGTGAACGTCTGGCGCGGTTGGTCGAGCGGGCCGGCACGAGCCAGTCCGCCTTCGCCGCCTCGGTCGGCATCGACCGTTCGGCACTGTCCCAGCTTCTGTCGGGTGCGACGACGCGCCTGCCCCGCGCGGAAACGCTGCTGTCGATCGCCGCCGAGCACAAGGTCTCGCTCGACTGGCTGCTCGGCCTGTCGCAGGACGAGGGCTCGACCGGCGAACTGAGGGCGAGCCTCGAGATCGAGGAGGAACAAGGCGGCTACGACCGGACCCTGCTGGCCAAATGGCACGCCGAGGCGGCCGGCACCAAGATCCGCTACGTTCCGGCCGGCCTGCCGGATCTGCTGCGCTCGGACGAGTTGATCGCCTACGAGGCGCATTTCTCCCATCGCAATCTGGAAGCCAAGATCGACGAGGCGCAGTACCGGGTCGACTACAACCGGCGCCCCGAGACAGACATGGAAGTCTGCATGCCCCGGCACACGCTGGAGATCTTCGCCGAGGGCCGCGGCATATGGTCGGGCGCCCCGGTCGACCTGCGCCGCCGTCAGCTCGCCCACATGGCCGACCTCATCGACGAGTTGTACCCCGCCTTCCGTCTCTATCTCTACGACGGGCGGGTCCGCTACTCGATCCCCTATACGATCTTCGGCTCAATCCGCGCCGCGATCTATGTCGGCGACATGTATCTCGTGCTCAACGCCACCCAGCCGATCCGCACCCTGACTCGCCATTTCGACAATCTGATCCGCGCGGCGGAGGTGAACGCGCACGAGGTCGCCGCCTTCGCCCGCAGCCTGCGCGACGGGGTGATTGACCGCATATAAAGACTTCTTTATATCGTTATCCGATCATTCACATCGGAAAACCGCGGCCATGACCAACCCGATCGACGCCCTCCTTGCGGAAAAAGGCGTGCTGCTCGCCGACGGCGCCACAGGCACCAATCTGTTCGCGATGGGTCTGGCGGCGGGTGAAGCGCCGGAACTGTGGAACACAGCCGATCCGGACAAGATCGTCGCCCTGCATCAGGGCTTCGTCGACGCCGGCGCAGACATCATCCTCACCAATTCCTTCGGCGGCACGCGCCATCGCCTGAAGCTCCATAACGCGCAGGACCGCGTGCACGAACTCAACAAGGCGGCGGCGGCAATCGCGCGAAGCGTCGCCGATGCAGCCGGCCGCCCGGTGATCGTGGCAGGCTCCGTCGGCCCGACCGGCGAGCTGCTTGAGCCTCTCGGCGCGATGACTTATCCGCAGGCCGTCGAGGCCTTTGTGGAACAGATCGAAGGCCTGAAGGCCGGCGGTGCCGACGTCGCCTGGATCGAGACCATGTCGGCGCCCGACGAGATCCGCGCGGCGGCGGAAGCAGCCATCCAGGTCGGCCTGCCCTACACCTACACCGCCTCTTTCGACACCGCAGGCCGCTCGATGATGGGCCTCCACCCGAAGGACATCCACGGCGTGGTTTCCGGCCTCGCGCAGTCGCCGGTCGCCGTCGGCGCCAATTGCGGCGTCGGCGCGTCCGACATCCTGTCCTCGCTTCTTGACATGACCGATGCCGCCTCTGAGGCCACCGTGGTCGTCAAGGGCAACTGCGGCATTCCCGAGTTCCGTGGTGCCGAGATCTACTACTCGGGCACGCCCGAGCTGATGGGCGACTACGCGCGTCTCGCGATCGACGCGGGTGCAAAGATCATCGGCGGCTGCTGCGGCACATCCTTCGTGCATCTGAGAGCGATGCGCGACGCGATCGACGGACATGTGAGGTCGGTCCGTCCGAGCGTCGCGGATGTCGTCACCCGCATCGGCCCGATGCGCAACAAGCCGGCCAACGAGAGCGGCGCGGGCTCCGGTGGCGAGCGCCGCGAGCGCCGTCGCGGGCGGGGGTGAGGAACGAAACGGCCGGCATCGCTGCCGGCCGTCTGCCTTACAGATCCTCGATGTCGCGCTTTGCCTTCTTCAGGATGTCGCGCACCTTTTCGACCTGCTCGCGCGACCATTCCCCGCCCCTGAGCTTCGAGCGCAGCATCCAGCCCAGCTCGCGGATCTCTTCGCCGATGGCAGCACCGCCCATCCGGCCGGAGACGTAGCGAATCTGCGCCTTGATCGCGTCGAGTTCGGCCGCGTTCTCGGCAAGATAGGAATTTCCGGCCTCGGTGATCCTGTAGAGGCGCTTGTTGCCGTCGGCCTCGGAGGCGACGAGATCGGCCTCTTCCAGCATCTGCAGCATCGGATAGATCGCGCCGGGGCTCGGGCTATAGGTGCCCTCGAACATCGCCTCCAGCGCCTTGATGATGTCGTAGCCGTGGCGTGGCTCTTCGGCGATCAGGCCGAGCACGACCAGCCGCAGCGCGCCGGGATCGAACCTGCGGGGCCCGCGCCCGCCGAATGGTCCGCCGTGATGGCGTCCGAACGGGCCGCCGCGGCCGCCGGGTCCTCGGCCGAACGGGCCGCGCCCTTCCGGTCCGCCCATCTGCCAGTCGCCGCAGCCGTGCTTATGATGTCGTCCAAACATGGAATACTCCTTTCAAAGATATATCGTTGTTACGTCATATCGTACAAAAGATATATCTTTCAAGAGGCGTTCTGATGCAAAAAAGACCGGCGGGGTTTCCCCCGCCGGCCTGCCTCACCCGCCCATGGGCGGCGCGATCCCGGAAAGACCTGGCGGGAGGCGCCGCCCCTCGCCGCTACCGCCTGCCGTCGAGCGCCGAGGCAAGGCGCACGAGGGAGAGGAACTCCGCGCGATAGCCGAACGTGTCGGCCCCGCGCGCGGCGGCGGCGATTTCGGAAACCCTGTCGTAGCCGTAGCCCGCGACCTGGCTGGTGCCGCGCAGCTTCTGCCCGAAGGCAGCGACGGCCACCGAGAAGCGCTGGTCGGCGGACGCCGCGTGGAAGCTGGCGACTTCGTTGGCTGACGTCACCGGCGTGGTGATCAGCTTGCTCGTGTCCTCGTCCGGCAGCTTGTAGCGGATCTTGACGAAGGCATATTCGCCCGCATTCGCAATGCCGGCCGCATTGTCCGTCTTCGCCTGGCCGTACCGCAGATCGTCGATCTGCTGCGCCGGGCTGCCCTTCGGCGTGATCTCGTAGATCGCGGTGACCGAATGTCCCGACCCGATCTCGCCTGCATCCACCTTGTCGTCGTTGAAGTCCTCGCGGTTTAGCGCCCGCGTCTCGTAGCCGATCAGCCTGTACTCCGCGATCGTCTGCGGATTGAACTCGACCTGCAGCTTGACGTCCTTGGCGATCGGAAACAGCGTCGATGAAGCCTCCTCGACCAGCGCCTTCTCGGCCTCGGCCAGCGTGTCGATATAGGCCGCCTGCCCGTTTCCGTTCTGCGCGATCTCCTGCATCATCCGGTCGTTCAGATTGCCGCGGCCGAAGCCCAGCACCGACAGGAATACGCCGCTCTCGCGCTTGTCCTCGATCAGCCGCTTCAGATCGTCGTCGTCGCTCTGACCTACATTGAAATCGCCGTCGGTCGCCAGCATCACCCGATTGACGCCACCCTTGACGAATGACGATTGCGCCAGCCGGTAGGCCTCGCGCAAACCAGCCTCGCCGGCCGTCGAACCGCCCGGCGACAGATTGTCGATCGCCGCCAGGATCTTCGCCTTGTCGGACGCCTTGGTCGGCTCCAGCACCGTGCCTGCATTGCCGGCATAGGTGACGATCGAAACCGTGTCGTCGGCCGAAAGCTTGTCGACCAGCATCCGGAACGACGATTTCAGAAGCGGGAGCTTGTCCGGGGCGTCCATCGAGCTCGACACGTCGATCAGGAAGACGAGGTTCGCCTTCGGTTTCTGCGCCTGCTGCACCTCGTAGCCCTTGATGGCGATGTGCATCAGCTTCGTCCCGGCGTTCCACGGCGAAGGCATCACCGTGACGGTCGACTTGAACGGCTCCGCCCGATCGGCAGGGCCAGCCCAGTCATAGGGGAAGTAGTTGACCATCTCCTCGACGCGCACCGTGTCGGCCTGCGGAAGCGATCCCTCCTTCAGCGAGCGCCGCACGAAGGCGTAGGACGCCGTGTCGACATCGATCGAGAAGGTGGAGACCGGGTTTTCCAGCGCCGACTTCACCGGATTGGTGTCGAACTCGGTCAGCCGTTCGGTGTTCGGCTGCTGGCCGATGAAGGCGTCGGCATCCGGCGAAGGCGGCGCGATCATCCGCTCCTGCGCGGCAAGGGGGCTCATCGCCCGGTTGGGCACGGCCTGGCGGCTCGCCGCCCCGCCGAGGTCCGACATCGACTCCGGTGCAGCTCCCGCCGCAGGCTGTCCCGCGACCGGCGGCGGCGCCGCCTCGCTTTCCTGGATCGACGTGGAAAGATCGACCTCCTTGCGCGCTTCAGCCTGCGGCGCGGTCTGCGGCTTCGGCTTCTCCGTCGGTGCCGCGACGCGTCCGGGTCCGCCGGTGTCCAGCCCCTGTGTCAGCGGCGAAGTCTGCATCAGGTAGAAGGCCGAATAGCCGGCGATCGGCAGGGCGATCAGGGCCGCCATAGCAGGGTTGGCGATGAGTTTACGCGACATGAGAGACCTCCAAAGCGTGATTGCTTTGTCGGTGAGACGCACGCCGCGGCGCGTTCCTTGGGGCGCGGGAGAGATTTTTTCGTCGAAAGCTTCGAGCGCAGCCGAAAGCGCGCGGTCCCGCGCTCCCTTGGAGGGCGTCGGAGCCTTCGTGCGGCCGAGCCGCGAAAGATCGTCGTCGTCCATCATCACGCTTCCCCGGCCGATCGCATGAGTACTTTCAGCCGTTTCTTCGCTTCGTGGATGTGCCAGGAGACGGTCGCCTCCGCGCAGCCCATGATCTCGGCCGCATCGCCGTGCGGCAGTTCCTCGCCGTAGACGAGCAGCACCGCCTCGCGCTGCTTGTCCGGCAGCTTGCGCACGGCGTCCCACAGCGCGTCGGCGCGCTCGTCGGGTTCCGGCATCGCCTCGCCGAAGGCGGCGGCGTGGATGCCGAACGCTTCCGCCTTGCGGCTCTCACGCATCGCCCTCCGGCCCTGATCGCGCGCGACGTTGAGCGTCAGCGCGTAGAGCCAGGTCGTGAACGCGCCCTGCCCTGCGAACGAGCGGATCGAGCGGCCGAGCCGCGCGGAGACCTCCTGCGCGATGTCTTCGGCGTCGGCCTTCTTCCCGCACCATTTCCACGCCACCCGGAAGATGAAGTCGTAGTGGCGCGTCACGAGCTCGGCGAATGCACCTCGGTCGCCCGCTTTCGCGTGCGCGATCAGATCCTCGTCCGGCGCGCCGGTGTCTTCCGCTGCCAAGGCCATCTCTGTTCCTTGGACGACTGCTTTGGGGCATTCCTTGGGAGGAGGCGAGAATATTCTCGCCGCTAAGCCCCGGCAGGCCGACGCGGAACGATCCAGCGGCAGACCGTCCACCAGATCACCGACACGAAGGCGATCGAGACGTACCCGTCTACGGCGTAGTGCCATCCGGTATAGACAGATCCGAACAGGATGAGTGCCGCGAACAGCCACGCGACGAAGCCACGCCGTCGTCCGAGGCTCGAATAGAACCATGCGTTGAGCACTGCGATCGCCACGTGCACGCTCGGCATAGCCGAGATGCCGGTGCCGATTGCTCCGGCGGGCTGGAAATATGCGTCCCGAAGATAGTCGATGTAAAAAAGTAGGCTGGCATTGGCCGGGCTAGCCTCCAGCGCTGCGCGCAATGGCACGAACCGCGCACCCTCCGGGAACATGGATGGGAAATTGGGACCGGCCGAGGAAAGCAGGGTCGCGAGTATCGTTCCGACGACGGCCAGCGCCAGCACGTTGCCCCAGAGATAGCGGGCCCGGTCGATGGGTCGCGCATAAGCGATTGCGTAGAGCACGGTGCCGAACCAGGCAGCGAACCACACGTGCGAATAGGCCTGAACGACAAGGTACCGCCACCAGTCGCCTGCCAGACCGTGCACGATGCGCCACGGATCGGTTCCGTGGATGAGGCGGTCTACCTCGGCCAGCAATCCGTCTGCATGGAAGGGCACGATCGCCGGAATGTTGAACTTGTAGGTCGTGTAGGCGGTCAGGAAGGCGGCGTATGCAGCGAACAGGAAAAAGGCGGATCTGTTGCCGGAGGGTGGAGCGGACTTCTCCCGGGCAGAGCCGCGATACAGCGAATACGCAGCGAGCAATAAAGCGGGCACCAACGCGCCGCTGGCCAAGGCCATGACATTCGACCAGAGGAACGCTGCGAAATGCCCCGGAAAGACTGCCACCGCGATGACGACATAGACCCCCATCACCATGAGCAATGCGGATTCGCGTCCACTGCCCTCTGCGTCTAGTCCGAAACGGGTCGCAGGCGCGACGCTTGAGTGTTCTATGACGGCGATGATCGCAACCTCTCGCGTGCCGCGACGGGAAACGGGCCGCGGGAGTGTCGCAAGAATGCGGTAAGGTCTGTGAGATGATGATTGATTCAGAAGCTCAAATCTTATCGACCTGCGATAATCCTTCCTAAGACCCGGTCTTCGCAGGCAACGCCGCTACGGCCCTGGGAAAGCGGCCCGTGACTATTCAGAGGCGAACCTTTCGTGGCCTTGCGTGTTCTGGCTCCAGATCGAAGGAGCCACACGATGTCAGAGACAGCAGCCCGAACCGAAGCCGGCAAGCAGCGCAAGATCCAGAAGAAGGTCGACGCGGACGACCGCGCCAAATCGAACGGCAAGCCGAAGCCGATGCAGGCCGGCGCCCGGAAATATCCCGTCCCGCCCTTTCCGAAGCAGCATCATCCCAAGCCCGGCATGGAGCACGCGATAGACCCGGCTCCGATGTACGACGCGCCGTTCTACAAGGGCTCGGACAAGCTCAAGGGCAAGGTCGCGCTGATCACCGGCGGCGATTCAGGCATTGGACGGGCGGTGGCTGTGCTGTTCGCCCGCGAGGGTGCGGATGTCGCGATCGCCTATCTCACCGAGCACGAGGACGCCAAGGCGACCAAGGCAGCGGTCGAGAAGGAGGGACGCAAGGCGATCCTGCTGTCCGGCGACGTATCGGAGCGGGATTTCTGCGACAAGGCCGTGGCCAAGACAGTGAAGGAACTGGGCGGGCTCGATATCCTGGTCAACAACGCCGCCTTCCAGATCCACTCGGCCGATTTCGCCGACCTGACCGAAGAGCATTTCGACACGACACTGAAGACCAACCTTTACGGCTATTTCCACATGGCGAAGGCCGCGCTCCCGCACCTGAAGCCCGGCTCGGCGATCATCAACACCGGCTCGGTCACCGGCATCGACGGCTCGAAGGAACTGGTCGACTATTCGATGACCAAGGGCGGCATCCACGCCTTCACGCGGGCGCTGGCGGGCAACCTCGTCGGCAAGGGCATCCGCGTCAACTGCGTCGCGCCAGGCCCTGTCTGGACGCCGCTCAATCCGTCGGAGAAGGAGGCGGAGGACGTCTCGCAGTTCGGCGCCAAGACGCCGATGCAGCGGCCGGCCCAGCCCGAGGAGATCGCACCGGCCTATGTCTTCCTCGCCTCGCCGCAGATGTCGAGCTACATCACCGGCGAAATCCTGCCGATCGTCGGCGGCTATTGAAGCCGCGCCAGGGTCTCCGGGTCCGGCCTGCCGTCGAAGAAGCGCCGAAGCGCTTCGGCGAACAGCGGCTCGTCGGGGATGGCATGTGCGAACAGCGTCAGCGATGAACGGAGCTTGAGATCGTCGGGCGAGCCCATGATCTGGCGCGCCGACAGGTCGCGATGGACCAGCAGCGCCTCGAGACAAGCCTTCAGGCGTGGTCCGAGGACCTCGTGCCCCCAGTAGGCAACCGCCTCGTCGGCCGAGGAGATTGCGTAGCGGACGGACATCGCGCTGCCGCCGAGGCCTTCGATCTGCGGGAACACGAACCACATCCAGTGGCTCGTCTTGCGGCCTTGCCGCAGTTCGGCGAGCGCCCGGTCGAAGACCCCGCGCTGCGCCGATACAAAACGCTGGAGGTCAAAGGGATCGGCGGGGACGCTCATCTTGCCGCCAGCCTGGCAAACGCCGCCATGTGGAACGCCTGCTGCGCGGGCGAGTAGCGGTAGGCTTCGCCATAGGGACAGGCCATCCGGTCGAGGCAGCCTGTCTCCCTGCAGGCACCTCCGGCGTCCGAGCGGACATGGCCGAGGCATCGCTCATACGCGAAGCCGGAGGTGGAATAGGCTCCCACCGGGCAGGCATGCAGGCACGGTCTGCCGTCGCATCCGTCGCAGAGGTGAACGGGGGTATGCGCCGGGAGGGCGGCGATTTCGCGCGCCGCGAGCGCATCGTCGAACAGGAGCGCGCCGCGATAGGCGTGCCAGAGGCCGAATTCGGGATGCATGAGGATGCCGAGCGGCGACGGCTTCAACCCCTCCGCCCGCATCGCCCATTGCTGGAAGGGCAGATAAGGCCGGTCCGAAGGCGAGACGGCGCGGGCGCCGAAACGACCGGCGACGGCGCCGATCACCTCGCGCGACCAGGTGTCGAGTGGATCACCAAGGTCCGCCGGGCGGCTTGCCCGCCAGGCCTCGAAAGGCGGCCAGATCGTCGGCCCGCCATGGCCGACCAGCAGGACCGCGCGCGCGTCTCCAGCACCGGCCGGTACCTTCTCGTCCTGCCCGAAGACAAAGCCGCCGCGCAGGATCAGGCCGTTTTCGGCGAGTTGGCTGGATAGTTCGGCGATCATGCTGTATGCGCGCTTTCCCTCTGGAGCCGATCCTATGACGAAACCGAAGACAAGGACATCGTGGCGGCCGGTCGGACCGGTGGAACTCAAGCTGATCCGCGAGCTGGGCATGCGGGCCTTCCCGCCCAGGCTTCCCGACCAGCCGATATTCTATCCCGTCCTGTCCGAGGACTACGCCATCCAGATCGCCCGGGACTGGAACGTGCCGGCGAGCGGCTCCGGATTCGTCACGCGGTTCGACGTGCGCGCCGACTTCCTCGACCGCTACGACGTACAGCATGCCGGCAGCCGGGCCCACCTCGAATACTGGATCCCCGCCGAAGACCTTCCTTCGTTCAACGATGCAATAGTTGGCGAGATCGTCGTGACCGCCTCGTTCGGGGACACCGCGAAATAGTCTGCGCCAAGTCGGAACGGACGCATGTTCAGGACGTGTCGCGGAAGTCTACCGGCAAAACGTCGGCGGCCGGCAAGGGCCGGGGGTCGGCACAGGTCCGTCGGCCCTCATTGCCGGCCTCATCCGATCCGTCACCCCGCTGCAGGAACGCCACGCGGCTCACCTGCGCTGCAATCGCCCGCATCACGAGCGCAAGTGCCCTGAGCGAAGCGGCGAGGTCCTGCGCGTCAGAGGCATGGGTGCCGAAGCCGGCCGGCATGGGGACCGGCGACCAGCGCCTGGCTGTCATGTTCCCTGCGCGACCCTCGACGTAGTCCCTGAGAAGCGCGTTTGCCTGCCACGCGGCCCACAATATGCACCAGCGGACCCAGGGGGATCGCAGGGCTGCGTCTTCGGCAAGGTCGGCAAAGGAGAACAGGCGCGAAACGATGCTCGCCAGCACCCTCTGTTCCCTCCCTGCCTTCGCCCTCCAAGCCATCGCCGGCTCCCGTTTGACCGCAGACAGTGTCGTGCATGGCGGAATGGGGGTGGATTGAAAAAGTTGGCGTGGGAATAGAAACAAGGGGTTGACGGAAAGAGGGGCGAAATCGATCCACGGGGCAGCCGGAGTTCAGCCGCTGCACACCCTCGCGCGACCGTCTTCCCGGCGGCCGGAGGCCAGCCGGGAACCATTGGCCGCCGGGAGAAGGGCACCGTCGGTAGTGCCGCGAAGGCGTTCTCGGCGTGCAACCGGAGAGAAGAATGGATACCGGCTGGCCTTCGGCCGCCGGCATGACGGAGAGAGGTTGAGCGACCGGGCACGGGGAAATGTCGGACATTCCATTCCGTTTTATTCAGCGCTCACCCCTGCAGCGTCTCTCCGAACAGCGTCTCGAGCCGCTTCCAGTGCCGCTCCGCGCCCGCCGCGTCGTAGACCGAATGGTCCGGCACGCACCAGCCGTGCTTCATGCCAACATAGTTCTCGATTGTGTGGTCGACCTCGGCCTCGCGGAAGGCTTGCGCCAGGCGGGCCGATTGCTCGGGCGGGAAGCTGCCATCGACGCCGGCGACGCCGACATAGACGCGCGCCTTGATCTTCGCGGCGTTGGCCGCCGGGCTGTCGGGCGCGCCGTTGGCGAGGTTGCCGCCGTGCAGGCTCGCTGCAGCGACGATGCGGTCGTTAAACGCGGCCGCCGCGTTGAGCGCGCGGCCGCCGCCCATGCAATAACCGACCGTGCCGACCTTGCCGGCGAAACCCTCCCCCGCCAGCGCGTCGAGGAAGAAGCCGGTATCGGCCATGGTCATCGCCTGCGTCGTCTCGGCGATCATCCGGCGCAGGAACTGCCCGGTCTCCGCATTTGAAAAGGCGGTCTTCGCATCGAACGGGCCGTAGGCACCGAAGCGGTAGAAGAGATCCGGCACCAGCACGGCATGGCCCTGCCCCGCCAGCCGCGCGGCCATCTCGTCCATCGCCGGCCTCGGCCCGAAGGCATCCATATAGAGGATGATCGCGGCGCCGGAAGGTCGGCCTGATGGCGCAAACAGCGAGGCCGGGCAGATGCCGTCCGCTGTCGTGATGGGAATGCTGTGGCCGGTCATTTCAGCTCCTGCGTCGTGGAGCGAGCGAACCTATCCACGCTCGCGCGGAATGGCCAGTGTCGAGATAGCGAAGATCACTACACTGCTCAGCCCCTGACCGCGCTGCGCCAGACTTCGTCGTGGATGATCTTGGCGACTTTAGCCCCGCCTGAATCGGGCTCGCTTCACGTGAAGGCGTCGGGCATCGAGTCCTTCTTGCGGCGGATGAAGTCGATCAGCGCCTCGTCGATGGCCGGGTCGAGCGCCGGCGCCTCATAGGTCTCCAGCCAGCGACGCGCCAATTCGTTGGCGCGCTGGTGGGCCGGCTTCGATCCTTCCGCTTCCCACTGCTCGAAGGAATTGTTGTCGGCGATGGAGGAGCGGTAGAAGGCGGTCTGGAAGTTGGCCTGCGTGTGGTCGCAGCCGAGGAAATGACTGCCCGGTCCGACCTGGCGGATCGCGTCCATCGCCTGGCCGTTCTCGGACAGGTCGACGCCGGCCGCGAACTTCTGCTGCATGCCGAGCTGGTCGATGTCCATCATGAACTTCTCGTAGCAGGAGGCGAGACCGCCCTCGAGCCAGCCGGCCGAATGCAGCACGAAATTGGTGCCGGCGAGGATGGTGGAGTTCAGCGTGTTGGCGCTCTCGTAGGCCGCCTGCGCGTCCGGGATCTTCGAAGCGCAGAGCGACCCGCCGGTGCGGAACGGCAGGCCGAGGCGGCGGGCGAGCTGCGCGGCGCCGTAGGACACAAGCGACGGCTCCGGCGTGCCGAAGGTCGGCGCACCCGACTGCATCGAGATCGACGACGCAAAGGTGCCGAACAGGACCGGCGCGCCCGGGCGCACGAGCTGCGTCACCGCCGCGCCGGCCAGCACCTCGGCCAGAACCTGCGTCAGCGTGCCGGCGACCGTCACCGGGCTCATCGCGCCGGCGAGAATGAACGGCGTGACGATGCAGGCCTGGTTGTGGCGCGCATAAACCTTGAGCGCACCGAGCATCGTGTCGTCGAACACCATCGGCGAATTGGCGTTGATGAGCGAGGTCAGCACCGTGTTGTTCTCGACGAAGTCGTCGCCGAACACGAGCTTGGCCATCGCCACCGTATCCTCTGCGCGCTCGGGCGCGGTGACCGAGCCCATGAACGGTTTGTCCGAGTAGCGGATGTGCGAATAGATCATGTCGAGGTGGCGCTTGTTGACCGGCACGTCGACTGGCTCGCACACCGTGCCGCCCGAATGGTGGATCGACGGCGCCATGTAGGCGAGCTTCACGAAATTGCGGAAATCCTCGATCGTCGCATAGCGGCGGTTGCCGTCGAGGTCGCGCACGAAGGGCGGGCCGTAGACCGGCGCGAAGACGGTGGCGTTGCCGCCGATCTGCACCGACCGCTCGGGATTGCGCGCGTGCTGCGTGTAGACCGACGGCGCTGTCTTGAGCAGCGAGCGCGGCAGGCCCTTCGGGAAATGCACGCGGTCGCCGCGCACATCGGCGCCGGCGTCCTTCCACAGCGCGAGCGTTTCGGGATCGTCGCGGAAGATGATGCCGACCTCTTCGAGCACCGTGTCGGCATTAGCCTCGATGAGGGAAATGCCCTCCTCGCCGAGAACCTCGTAGAGCGGGATTTCCCGCTTGATGTAGGTGAGCTGCTGGCCGGGCCCGCCGCCGGAGCGCGCCGCGCGCCGGGCCGCCGCGCCGCCGCTGTGGCGATCGCCGCGCCCGCGCCGCGCACCGCCCGTCTCCTGCTCACCCGTTCCGAGGTCTACTGCCGCCGGCTCGCTCATCGTCGCTCTTCCCTGAATGAAAGCCGCGGCCGCAACGCCGCTTGTCGGCGGATCGTAGCCATGGGCCTGTCGCGAACAGTCTTGCCAACGTCAGCGCCTGTCGCAAATTCGACACGACAAGGCGCTGAATTCCAGTCGCTTTCGTTTTGCACGGCGTCGCAAATCAGCTATGCGCCGGCCGCGATTGCAGAATAGATATGCTCACGAATGCAAAGGCCGCGAAAGTGCCTTCGCCGCATCTGAGATGGAGCCCCGGCAATGTCCGACGACGAGATCATCCTGTCCGAGCTTTCCGACGACGAGCTCGTGCAGCAGATGCACGACGACCTCTATGACGGGCTGAAGGAAGAGATCGAGGAAGGCACCAACATCCTCCTCGAGCGCGGCTGGGCGCCCTACAAGGTGCTGACCGAGGCGCTGGTCGAGGGCATGCGCATCGTCGGCGAGGATTTCCGCGACGGCATCCTGTTCGTGCCGGAGGTTCTGCTCTCGGCCAACGCGATGAAGGCCGGCATGTTCATCCTGCGCCCGCTGCTTGCCGCCACCGGCGCGCCGAAGCAGGGCAAGCTGGTGATCGGCACGGTCAAGGGCGACATCCACGACATCGGCAAGAACCTCGTCGGCATGATGATGGAGGGTGCGGGCTTCGACGTCGTCGACCTCGGCATCAACAATCCGGTCGAGAAATACCTGGACGCCATCGAGCGCGAGAAGCCGGACATTCTCGGCATGTCGGCGCTTCTGACCACGACCATGCCCTACATGAAGGTCGTCATCGACACGCTGAAGGAAAAGGGCATCCGCGACGACTACGTCGTGCTCGTCGGCGGCGCGCCGCTGAACGAGGAGTTCGGCAAGGCGGTCGGCGCCGACGCCTACTGCCGCGACGCGGCGGTGGCGGTCGAGACCGCCAAGGACTTCATGAAGCGCAAGCACAACCAGCGCGCTTCGGCCTGATGCGATTGGGGCGGGGCTAGTCCCCGCCGCCGCCATTGGCGACTTCGTCGCGCGGCGTCGCACAGCCGGAAAGACCGGGCGCTGCCACGACGACGAAAAGCAACAGCAGCAAGGATGTCAGCAAGGCTTTCATTGGCTTGCACTCCCCCGTCCACTACATTCATCACATGAAGGGCGGCAAACCTATCACGATCGGCAACAACGAGACAGCGAACAACCGCGTCCTCGTCATCGCGTGCGGGATGATCGCCCGCGAGGTGCTGGCGGTGAAGGCGCAGCTGAAGCTCGATCATCTCGACCTCACCTGCCTGCCGGCCGAGTTCCACTATTATCCCGACCGCATTCCCCCCGCCATGGACAAGGCGATCGAGGAGGCGAAGGTCGAGGGCTACCGGCACATCCTCGCCGGCTACGGCGATTGCGGCACCGGCGGCATGCTCGATCGGGTGCTGGAGAAACATGGCGTGGAACGCATCGCCGGACCGCACTGCTTCGCCTTCTACCAGGGCATGACCGCCTTCGACGCGATCGGCGACGACGACATGACCACCTTCTACATGACCGATTTCCTGTGCCGGCAGTTCGATGCCTTCTTCATGAAGCCGCTCGGCCTCGACCGCCATCCGGAACTGGCCAAGGACTATTTCGGCCATTACCGGAAGCTGGTCTATCTGGCGCAAACCGACGATCCGGCGCTCGACCCGGTCGCCGAAAAGGCGGCGGCGATGCTCGGGCTTGCCTATGAGAAGCGGCGGACCGGCTATGGCGATCTAGCGCCGGCGCTGGCGAAGACCGCGGCGGCAACATGAAAGCGCCGGATTGTTCGTCCGAGGTGGCGGTGAACGGAGAATCCCCCAGATGACGCCGCGAATCCTCGCCCTTGCCGCCCTCGCCCTCCTGGCCGCCACTCCCTCCTGGGCGACCGGCGAGATCGAAGGCCTGATCACCCAGGCCGACCGCGACCGGCTGGCGAAATACGACGCCACCCGCGAGGAGGCGCTGAAGGAGGCGCGCGCCGGCGGCAGCGCCGAGGATGTCGCGACGCTGGAGAAGGCGATCGCGCCTGCGCCGCAATCGTGGTCCGGTTTCGACATGACCGGAGACTGGCAGTGCCGCACCATCAAGGCCGGCGGTCTCGGGCAGCTCGTCGTCTACGGCTGGTTCAAATGCCGCGTCACCGACGACGGCTCCGGCTGGACGCTGACCAAGCTGACCGGCTCGCAGAAGACGAAGGGCCGCTTCTTCACCGACAGCGACACACGGCTGACCTATCTCGGCGCCTTTGCCGTCAATGACGACCCGTTTCCCGCCTATGGCAAGGGGCCCGAGACCGACCAGGCCGGCTACGCCTTCCTGATGTCGCCGAAATCCTGGCGGGTCGAGTTTCCCGCGCCCTACTACGAGTCGAAGCTCGACATCCTTGAATTCCGTCGCTGACGGCGCGGAAAGGCCCGATTTGCGTTATGTCATCAAGGATTAACGGCTGCTTGCGCATTCTGTGGCAGAAACGCGGGAGGGGCGCCGAGCGGGGCCATTTGTGAGACAGGGCATGGGTGAATACGAGCAACAGGCGCTGCCTGGGACGCCGCGACGGCCCCCGCCGGCCCGCCTGTCGTCGCTGTTCGAGCGCCTTGCCGCCGAAGGCGACGGGCCGATCACCGTGGCAGAGATCCGCACCGCGCTCGGCGATCGCAGCCTGGCGACGCTTCTCATCTTCTTCGCCGTCATCAACCTGATCCCGCTGCCGCCGCCCTCCTCCGCCATCCTCGGACTGCCGCTGCTCATCGTCGCCGCGCAGATGCTCTACGGCTCGACCAGCGTCTGGCTGCCGAAGCGCATCCTGGCGATCTCGCTGACACGGGCGCAGTTCCAGGGCGCGATGGGGCGCATCGTGCCGTGGCTGGTCTGGCTGGAGAAATACATCCGCCCGCGCTACTGGCCGTTCTGGCCGAAGCAGGGCGAGCGGGTCGTCGGTGCGCTGTCCCTGTTCCTGGCGGTCATCGTCACGCTGCCGATCCCGCTCGGCAACTGGTTCCCGGCCTTCTCGATCACGCTGCTCGGCTTCGCCTTGTCGGAACGCGACGGCGTGCTTCTCGGCGTCGGCGCAGTCTTCGGCCTGTTTTCGCTGCTTGTGATCGGCCTCGTGATCGGTTCGGCCGGCGCGCTGTTCGGCTATTTCTGGTCGCACATGGGCGCGATCTTCTAAGGCTTACTCCAGAACGCCGAAACCTCGGGCGCTATCAGCTAACTCGACAAGATGCTCAGGGCCCGAACAGCATTTCGGCTCTCGTATAAATCAAGCGATCATACGCTACCAATTCTTCCAAGGAGGCCAGTGTCCTGTCGGACGGCCTCTGGACGTCGATGCGCCTCATGCCCGCGTTGCTGTCCATCAGCACGTCGAGCACCTGTTCCCTTGCGATTGGGGAAGGAACCTGACGGCCAAGCACGCTCGCGAGCTTTGTGATCGATACCTCGTAGTGTTCCAGGAATCCGATGAAGTCGAACGTCTCAACGTTCCGCAGCGCCTGAGCTGACAGTTTCTCGATATCGCTCTGGGTGCCGCGTGGTTTCCCTTCCCACCTGAACAGGATCTGCGGCTCGTCCGAAAAGTAGCGGGCCATGGTGTTGTTGATCGCAGGGTGCGCTCGGATCTCGGGATTGGCGAAATACTCGTCGATCAGATACTCGTTCGCCCAGCTCGCCAGCTTCAGATTGTTGCGCTTCACGAACTCGGGCTTGTGTGCCCGATGGAAATTGTAGAGCGATATCAGGCGCTCGATCGGGTTGCGCAGGAACGATATCTTCTTCCTCGGGCCCGGGATCAGGTGGGTCGAATAATAATCGTAATGTCCGGAAAACACCTGCTTCGATGCCAGGTCCGCGGCCGAGTAATTGTAGAGCCCGTTGTGACGCTCGGGGTGCAGGTTCTCCACTCCGAACCATTCTCCGAGGATCCTGTGCAGCGTCGTTCCGCCGGATTTCGGGATGTGCAGGAACACAACCCTCTCGGTGCGCAACGGCACCAGCCTATCCGTCATGCCGATGTAGAGCTCAGACAGAAACCGCTTTTGAAACTCCGGCGAGAAAACGACCTTGGATATGAGTTCGTCGATGTCCGCGACCTGTGCACCGCTTTGAAGCGCCGTCTCGCTTTCCACGGAACGCGCGAGCAGAACCTCGAACACGCGCTTCACGTTCTCTTCCGAAATGGTCATCTTCGTTCTCTTGGCTTCTACCGGCCGATCTGAGCGAGGATTTCGTCGAGACGCTGCTTGTAGCGCGCGCCGATCGCCGATGTGGAGAAGTTCTTCTGCACATTGTTCCACGCGCGATCGACTCTCCGCTCGCGCTCTTCCACGTCCGCAAAGACCGCGCGCATCTGGCGGGCCGCGTCGGCTATGTCCGGCTCGGCCCATTTTTGACCGAGCCGGACGAGAATGTATTCATCGCGGCGCAGTTCCACTTCCTTGTATCCGACAATCCACGCGGTCTCTTCGGAGCAGAATTCCATATTGCCGGAGTAGCCGGTGCAGACTACGGGCAGACGCAGATTCATTGCCTCGATCATGCCGAAACCCCATCCCTCCGACCGGTGGAGGGATACATAACAGTCGCACCCCTTCTTGAGGTCCAGGAGTTCGTCATAGGTGAGGGTTTCGTTGATGACGGTGATGCGGCGATCACTGGAGGCGATTGCGTCGATCTGATTCCAGATCCTGATCTGAGCCGGATCGGTGGTGGCGTCGCGATTCTGGGTCTTGAGCAGCAGCCGCACTCCGGGTTCGTCCGGGAATGCCTTCTGAAACGCACGAATGACGCCGATCGGGTTCTTCCTCTGGACGAAGGAGTAGCTGTCGAACGTAGCCAGGAAGACGAAATCGGCCGGCTGACAGCGAATTCTGCTCGCCACGAATGCCCGTGCACGAGCGCGATCGATGTCCGGGACCTCCTCGAAACTCATTCCGACGTTGAACACCGGGATTCCACCCTCGCGGGTGTAGATATGCCTGCCATATTCCGACGATACCCAGATCTCATCCAGGACTTCCAATGCCAGGTAATGACAAGCTGCGGGCGAATTGAGCTCCCAGAAGAAGTAGCCGATGTTGTAGGCGCCGGTGAACACGTCCGGTCCATAGGCAAAGGCTTGCGGAATGGCTTCCGCATTCAGATGGATCAGGTTGATCCGCGCTTTGCGGTGGCTGGCCCGCTGGCCGACATTGCTGAAGCCTTCGGGCGCGGGATTGTCGAGATCGAAGTCCACATCGTTTCGAGTCAGCGCGGTTTGCTCGAGGACGGCCGCCGAAAGCCGCACGGCCTGGCCCAGGCCGGATGCTTTGGCAAACGGGCCGATGAGCTGAACGTCCACCGGTTCCGTGTCCGCAATGCGAGGGAGCGCTGCGGCGCCGACGCGGTTGCCCCGAGCGGTGACGGTGCGATAGGTACCGCTGACCGGGTCAAAGCCGATATGGCGAAGGATCGCGACGTAGTCGGACCAGCTCACGCGCCACGGTCTGTCCCGCGGCTCCATGTTCTGCAGAAACGACGAGAAGGCGTTTCCGCCTTCGTCGTCAGGTTTGAACAGCTCTCGGATCGTTCCGGGCGGGATGTATCGCAGATAGTCCGGTCTCGAGATACTCAGCAGCATCAATACGAGCGCGAAAGTGCACCTGTCGCTTTCAGAATTGCGATCAAGAATATGCAAACCGGTCGTCTGTACATATAGCTCCTCCATGAAAACGCTTAGAGGAAACCTGGTGGCAACCGAGTGTATTGGAACGGTTCGCAGAGCGGTTATGTAATTGACGGGAACAAGACAGTCTTCCACAAACAATGCCGGCGCCATATGCACGGACCACCAGTACACGGCACTAATATACCAGGGCTTGCTGTTGAGATCGATCGATGATCTCAGCGTGTCATTCGAGAACAGTTGTGCCCAGGTCTCTCGCGTCAGCGCGAACTCCTGACCCGGAATGACGATCGGTTGATTGAGGAAATCGATCTCCCGCTTGGAAAGCGGCGCACGAAGCGAACCCCTCAGTCGCCCGTAGACACTGATGTACCAGTGCAGGAAATGCTCCGCATTTGTCGCGGCCGCGACAATGTCAAACTCGGTCTCCTTCCTGAGCCGAAAGCGGGTGTGGTCCACGAAACCGGACAGTCGGCTCAATCCGCCTGCCGTCGGCACTGTGGGGTCTTCCTCGTCGGGCACCTTCACGTCTGGAAACAAGCGATCGAATGCCGCCTCTGCCGGTTCCCATGGCTGAGCCGACGTCTCGTCGATTTCCGCGTAGAGCCGATCGAATGCAGTGAGATCCTTGAAGACAAGGTGGCGAATGGCGGACACGCGCGGGTCGTCCTTCCCGATATGCTGCTCGACTGGAAACCGAATCTCCGCGCGATCGACTTCGGGCGTATCCAGATCCCGCAGAACGGCAAGGTTCCCCGCCCGCAGGGCGCTTTCAACGATGGCGGATTCGACGTCCAACCGGAATCCATGTTGGCCAGTGCCGATACCGGCCGACTTGAGATCCTCTCTGAACACGTTTGCCAGCGCGGTCGCCCTCAGTTCGCCGGCCACGTAGAGACCGACCACGACCTGGCGATCCGGCGCATCCAGATCCACACACCACCCGTCGATGCGTTCCTTGGAGCGGCGATCGATGTGGCACCTCACGCGGCTGCGGACGGCCGAAACAAGGAGGTCGCTCGTGAACGCGAAATGGCCGATGATCGCGTGGGGATCATCCGGGGGTGCCACGTGGCACTCACCTCCGAGCTCGCCGATGCGTTTGGCAACGTCGCGGTTGATTGGAAAGCGGAAACCGCCCTTGCCACTGCCGATGCCGGCCCGAAGCAGATCTTCCCGGAATTCGCCTGCCTCTACTGTTGCGATCAAGGTATCTTTAGCGAACAACCCAACAGAAACAGGGAGATCACTGTTCTGGATGTCTATGGCCCATCCGAACAACTCTCCATTGCTGAGTCCATCAACCGACCCTCTATATCTGGCGTTATTCATATCACAAACACGGCACCAAAATCTGCATGCAGAACTCTAACCAAGTGCGTCGTAGTCGGACCGGGCCATCATCGACGCGAGATCTCTGACCGCTACACGCGGTGTCCAATCCAGGACGTCGCGGGCCTTGGACGCATCCCCCAGCAACAGACCGACTTCCGCGGGCCGATAGTATGTCGGATTGACCGCGACGATGGCCGCACCTGTCTTTCGGTCCAGACCTCGTTCCTCGACCCCGCGGCCGACCCACTCTATTTCCATATCAAGAGCCTGTCCGGAATAGTTGACGAAGTCGCGGATCGTCGTCGTCACGCCGGAAGCAAGGACGTAGTCGTCAGCTTTCTGCTGCTGCAGCATGCTCCACATACCCTCCACATACTCGCCTGCGAAACCCCAGTCGCGCTTGGAATCGAGGTTTCCGAGCTGCAGCGGTTCCTTGCCGCCGCGTGCTATGCGGGCGAGGTTTGTCGTGATCTTGCGCGTCACGAACTCGACGCCACGCAGCGGCGACTCGTGGTTGAACAAGATTCCGCACGAGGCATGCATGTCAAACGACTCGCGGTAATTGATCGTCATGTAGTGAGCGAATGCTTTCGAAACTCCATAAGGCGACCGGGGATGGAATCGCGTCGTCTCTCGCTGAGGGACGTCCTGCACCAGCCCGAACATCTCCGAGGTCGACGCCTGGTAGAACCGGGTATGGGGCGAGAACGTCCGCAGACTATCGAGGATGCGGGCGACCCCCAATCCGTTGACGTCGCTCGTGTAGAGCGGCAGGTCCCAGGATGACCCGACGAAGCTCTGGGCGGCGAGATTGTAGAACTCATCCACCTGCAGGAGGCGGATGAGGCGCGCAATCCCATTTGGTTCCGCAAGATCAAAATCGTGCAGCTTGACGTCGCCGGCTATGCCCAGCTGCCGCAGTCGAGTATCCGACTGCTGTGAAATCCTCCTGACGCCGCCGTGTACTTCGTAACCTTTGTCGAGCAGGAGTTTAGCCAGATAGGCACCATCCTGACCGGAAATGCCTGCAATAAACGCACTCTTCATCAAAATCCCTTTTTCGTCCGTCTTCCGCTCCGCCCCACCCGATCGCTTTGGATCGCCCCCTCCAAATCCTCCTGGATCCGGCTTCATTACAGCCACCAGAAGACGGCTGCGGCAAGCGCGATTGCGCTCATGCCAGTTCGGGGCGGCCGTGGCTAGGTCGAGACCCTGGCCTTGCCGATGTCGCCACAGGCCCCCGACGGCCGCGTCGCTTTTGAATGCGCCCGCGTCGTGCCACAACAAGCGGCCCGGCGGCGCTTCGGCGATGCTCGCCGCGCAATGGAGGAGCGTGGCCGATGGCCGATCTTATCGTCGTCTACTGGCGGGACATTCCCGCGCAGGTGATCGTGAAAAAGGGCCGGCAGAGCGCCAAGCGCGAACTGTCGCTGCGCTTCACGGAGGCGATCGACATGGCCGCGATGCGCTCGGGCGCCGGCGACACCGACGCCTATCTCGCCGAATGGCGCAAGGCCGCCCCGCTGCCGGTCGGCGACGATCTAGAATCCGAGGCAGACAAGGCGATGGCCGACATCGAAGCCGCCTACGACCGCGACCGCCTCGTTGCGCTGGCCAAGAACGGAGGCCGGGAAAATGCCTGAGAGCCTGAAGTCGACGACGTCCGCCGGTCCCGCCGATGCCACCGCCGCGATCCCGCCCTCGGCGCCCGCCGGAGTCACGCAGGCGACCGTCGTCAAGAAGTCGGCGCCCAAGAGCGACTACAAGCCGGCCGACGTATCCCCGCAGCGCCGCGTGCAGCGTTCCTATGCGCTCCGGCTGTGGTCGATCCGCCATTCCCGCGCGCTCGAATGGTTCTATGCGAAATTCGCCGACGCCTTTCTGCTTCTCCATCCCGTGTGGAAGGGCATCGGCTACGGCCGGGTCGAGACGCCGGTGAAGTTCGTCGAGAAGCGGGTGAAAGGCCTCATGTTCGACTGCCGCATGTGCGGCCAGTGCATCCTGTCGTCGACCGGCATGTCCTGCCCGATGAACTGCCCGAAGCAGTTGCGCAACGGCCCCTGCGGCGGCGTGCGCGCCAACGGCAATTGCGAGGTCGAGCCCGACATGCCCTGCGTCTGGGTGAAAGCCTGGGAAGGATCGCGCAACATGGTCCATGGCGACGCGATCCTGAACCTGCAGAAGCCGGTCGACCAGTCGCTGCGCGAGACCTCTGCCTGGCTGCGCGTCACGGCCCAGGCGGGAGCGGCGAAGGACCAGGCCCGCGCGGGAGCCGGCGCATGACGCCCATTCTCCCGCTGCAGCCCGACGAGAACCCGGCCGGCGTCCACCTGCCGCTCGAACCGCTGCCCGGCCACACCTCGCGCGGGCGGCTCGAACGTATCCTGCGCCGCGGCGAATTCGCGGTGACGACCGAGTTAAACCCGCCCGACAGCGCCAACCCGGAAGACGTCTACAACCGCGCCAGGATCTTCGACGGCTGGGTGGACGGCATCAACGCCGTCGACGCCTCCGGCGCCAACTGCCACATGTCGTCGGTCGGCATCTGCGCGCTTTTGACCCGCATGGGCTACGCGCCGATCATGCAGATCGCCTGCCGCGACAAGAACCGCATCGCCATTCAGGGCGACGTGCTCGGCGCCGCCGCGATGGGCGTGGCCAACATCCTGTGCCTCACCGGCGACGGCGTGCAGGCAGGCGACCAGCCGGGCGCCAAGCCGGTCTTCGACCTCGATTCGATCTCGCTGCTCGAGACGATCCGGATCATGCGCGACAACGGAAAATTCCTGTCCGGCCGCAAGCTGACGACGCCGCCGCAGCTCTTCTTAGGCGCGGCCGTCAACCCCTTTGCCCCGCCCTACGACTTCCGCCCGATCCACCTCGGCAAGAAGATCGCCGCCGGCGCCCAGTTCGTGCAGACGCAGTATTGCTTCGACGTGCCGATGCTGCAGACCTTCATGACGAAGGCCGGCGACCTCGGCTTCCTTGACCAGATTTTCCTGCTGGTCGGCGTCGGGCCGCTGGCCTCGGCCAAGACGGCCAAATGGATCCGCTCCAACGTGCCGGGCATCCACATTCCGGATGCGGTCATCAAGCGGCTCGAGGGCGCCCAGGACCAGAAGAAGGAAGGCAAGCAGCTCTGCATCGACATCATCAACGAGGTGAAGGAGATCGCAGGCGTCTCCGGCATCCACGTGATGGCCTACCGGCAGGAGGAATATGTCGCCGAGATCGTCTCGGAATCGGGCGTGCTGAAGGGCCGCAAGCCGTGGAACCGCGAGGCCGCGCGCGACGAAGTCGTGGTCGCCGAACGCATGCGCCACCTGCGCGACGACGCTCCCGACCAGGCGCCCCAGAACATCGTCGAGCGGGTCGGTCACTGACCTCGCTTGACACACCGGACAACGACTGAACAAGACACTGCACCTTTGAGGAGAGTGGAATGACCCGCACGATCGTCGCCTCGGCGACCCGCGAAATCGTCATCGGTTTCGACCAGCCCTTCTGCGTGATCGGCGAGCGGATCAATCCGACCGGCCGCAAGAAGCTCGCCGCCGAGATGATCGCAGGGAATTTCGACACGGTCATCAAGGACGCGCTGGAACAGGCGGCCGCCGGGGCGACGATGCTCGACGTCAATGCCGGCGTGACCGCCGTGGACCCGAACGCGACGGAGCCGGGCCTGCTCGTCCAGACGCTGGAGATCGTCCAGGGTCTCGTCGACCTGCCGCTGTCGATCGACAGTTCCGTCACGGCGGCGATCGAGGCCGCGCTGAAGGTCGCCAAGGGCCGGCCGCTGGTGAACTCGGTCACCGGCGAGGAGGAGAAGCTCGAAGCCATCCTGCCGCTGGTCAAGAAATACAATGTCCCCGTCGTCGCCATCTCCAACGACGAGACCGGCATCTCGATGGACCCCGACGTGCGCTTCGCCGTCGCCAAGAAGATCGTCGAGCGCTGCGCTGACTTCGGCATTCCGGCGCATGACGTCGTTGTCGATCCGCTGGTCATGCCGATCGGCGCGCTGGGCGACGCCGGCCGCCAGGTCTTCGCGCTTCTGCGGCGCCTGCGTGAGGAACTGAAGGTCAACACGACCTGCGGCCTCTCCAACATCTCCTTCGGCCTGCCGCACCGCCACGGCATCAACGCCGCCTTCATCCCGATGGTCATCGGCGCCGGCATGACCAGCGCCATCATGAACCCCTGCCGCCCGCAGGAGATGGAAGCGGTGCGCGGCGCCAATGTGCTCAACGGCACCGACGAGAACTGCACGACCTGGATCAAGACCTACAAGGACTACAAGCCGGGCGAGACCCACGCCCCTGCCCCGGTCGCGGTCAATGCGCCGGGTGACGGCGCAGCCGCCGGCGGCCGACGCCGCGGCGGCCGCGAAGCACGGATGGCGCGGGGGTGAGGATAAGTGTGGTTCCTCCACACAATGAGCGTCTACGAGTGGCTCAGCTTAGTCGTATCGACGCTCGGCTTGGGCTGCATCGCTGTGTCTATTTGGTATTCGGCACGACAAACGCAAGCTACTGTATTTGCTAATTTTTCAGAGCGATATGCGGCGATCGACCAACGCGATCCTAATGCGTCCGGGTATTACCGAAAGGCTGAATTGGTCGACGAAGAAAAGCGGTCTTACTTTCGATACCTTGAACAGTATTTGGATCTGCTTCACCAAGAATATGAGCTCCATCGCCGCCATATGATTGATCGTGGAATCTGGGAGATATGGGTTGAATACGCCCGCGCCCATGTCAGAGGTCATCATTTTATGGAGTTTTGGGAGACTGACAGCGGCAAACCGGCTTTCAAGCCAAACCCTTCGTTCGTTGGCTTCTTGGAAGATCTTATGAAATGAACGCCCCCGCCTCCCCCACCGATCCCCTCGTCCTGTTCATGCCGTCCGGCAAGCGCGGGCGCTTTCCGGTCGGCACGCCGGTGCTCGACGCCGCGCGCCAGCTTGGCGTCTATATCGAGAGCGTCTGCGGCGGGCGGGCGACGTGCGGCCGCTGCCAGGTCGAGGTGCAGGAAGGCAATTTCGCCAAGCACAAGATCGTCTCGTCCAACGACCACATCTCGCCGCGCGGGGCCAAGGAGGAACGCTACGACCGCGTGCGCGGCCTGCCCGAGCATCGCCGCCTCTCCTGCTCGGCTCTGATCCTCGGCGATCTCGTCGTCGACGTGCCGCAGGATACGGTGGTCAACGCGCAGGTGGTGCGCAAGGCGGCCAGCGACCGCGTGATCGAGCGCAACGCCGCGATCCAGATGTGCTACGTCGAGGTCGACGAGCCCGACATGCACAAGCCGCTCGGCGATCTCGACCGGCTGAAGGCCATGCTCGAGAAGGACTGGGGCTGGAAAGACCTGCGCGTCGCACCGCACCTGATCCCGCAAGTCCAGAGGATCCTGCGCAAGGAGAACTGGGGCGTCACCGCGGCGATCCACAAGGACATGGAGTTTTCGCGCGCGACGGTCGTTGCCCTTTATCCCGGGCTGAAGAACGAAGCCTATGGCATCGCCTGCGACATCGGTTCGACGACGATCGCGATGCACCTCGTCTCGCTGCTCTCGGGGCGCGTCGTCGCCTCATCGGGCACGTCGAACCCGCAGATCCGCTTCGGCGAGGATCTGATGAGCCGCGTCTCCTACGTGATGATGAATCCGGACGGACGCGAGGCGATGACGAAAGCCGTGCGCGAGGCCGTCAACGGGCTGATCGGCAAGGTCTGCGAGGAAGGCGGCGTCGACCGCCACGACATCTTCGACGCCGTCTTCGTCTGCAATCCGATCATGCATCACCTCTTCCTCGGCATCGACCCGACCGAGCTCGGCCAGGCGCCCTTCGCGCTCGCCGTCTCCGGCGCGGTGCAGGGATGGACGAACGACATCGAGATCGACGTCAATCGCGGGGCGCGCTTCTACATGCTGCCCTGCATCGCCGGCCATGTCGGGGCCGATGCGGCGGGCGCCACGCTGTCGGAAGGCCCCTACCGGCAGGACAGGATGATGCTCTTGGTCGACGTCGGCACCAATGCCGAGATCGTGCTGGGCAACCGGCAGCGCGTGGTCGCGGCCTCCTCCCCCACCGGCCCGGCCTTCGAAGGGGCGGAAATCTCGTCCGGCCAGCGCGCCGCGCCCGGCGCGATCGAGCGCATCCGCATTGATCCGGAGACGCTGGAGCCGAAATACCGCGTCATCGGCACCGACAAATGGTCCGACGAGGAAGGCTTCGAGGAAGAGTCCTGGAAGACCGGGATCACCGGCATCTGCGGCTCGGCGATCATCGAGGTGGTGGCCGAGATGTATCTTGCCGGCATCATCTCCGAGGACGGCGTCATCGACGGTTCGCTCGCCGCCCGAAGCCCACGCATCATCCAGAACGGCCGCACCTGGTCCTACCTGCTGCGCGAGGGACGCGAGGGCGAACCGCGCATCACCGTCACCCAGAACGACATCCGCGCCATCCAGCTCGCCAAGGCCGCACTCTATGCCGGCGTGAAGCTGCTGATGGAAAAGCAGGGCGTCGAGACCGTCGACACGATCCGCTTCGCCGGCGCGTTCGGCTCCTTCATCGACCCGAAATACGCGATGGTGCTGGGCCTGATCCCCGACTGCGACTTCTCGGAGGTGAAGGCGGTCGGCAACGCCGCCGGCACCGGCGCGCTGATGGCGCTCTTGAACCGCAACCACCGCCGCGAGATCGAGGCGGAGGTGCGCCGCATCGAGAAGATCGAGACGGCGCTCGAGCCGCATTTCCAGCAGCTCTTCATCGACGCGATGGCCTTGCCCAACAAGGTCGACCCGTTCCCCAAGCTATCGGCCGCGGTCAAGCTGCCGCCCCGGAAGACGGTCAGTGCCGACGGCGTGGCGGGCGACAGCACCCCACGCCGCCGCTCACGCGAAGACCGCGCGGCAAGGCGGGCACGCGACTGACCGGTCGCGGTGCGTAAATCGCTGCGCGCGAACGTGAATTGACCGAGCCGGCAAAGGGACCGATCGTATCGGACGTGGAGGAACGAACGCCCGTCGAGCGAGTTAGCGCGCATGCCCAGTCTCAAGTCCCGCGTCGTCTCAACCTATCTGCGCCACACCCGCAAGAAGGCTTTCTCCAGCGCGGCGGAGATGAACCGCTGGATCGAGCGCGCGCGGACCTTTGAGGATCATCGCCCGCCGGCCGCGGTGGCAAAGCGTGTCGACATCTCGCGCCGGGACATCGCCGGATCGCCCGTCTACGAGGTGCGCCCTCGGACCGCGGACGCCGATGATCGGCGGATTCTCTACCTGCACGGCGGCGCCTATGTCTTTGAAATCACGCCGTTCCACTGGCGCCTGATCGGGGAGATGGCCGAGCGCCTGAAGGCGCGGATCACGGTTCCGATCTATCCAATCGCGCCCGAGCATCGCTTCGACGACATGTTCGGCATGGTCGCGGAGACCTATCGCTCCCTGCTGGACGAGACGCCTGCGGAAGAGATCGTCTTCATGGGCGATTCAGCCGGCGGCAACATGGCGGTGGTGCTGACGATGATGGCGGCCGAGGAAGGCCTGCCCCTGCCCTCCCGGCACGTGCTGATCTCGCCCGGCCTCGACATGACGCTCGAAAACCCGGATGTGGTCGAGGCGGCGGCGCGCGACCCATGGTTGGATATCGAAGGCGGGCTGGAGGCGATCCGCCACTATGCGCCGCATCTCGACCGCGCCGACTGGCGCATCAGCCCGATCAAGGGCGACCTGTCGGTGCTGCCGCCGACGCTGATCCTGGCGGGAGGCCGCGACCTGCTGACCGTCGACACCGTCCGCTTCGCGGACCTCGCGAGGGCGGCGGGCGTGGAGGTCGACCTCGTCGTCGAGCCCGACATGGTCCATGTCTGGCCGCTGATCGACATGCCGGAGGCGCGGCGCGCGCGGGACAGGATCGTCGCGTGGCTGGGCGGCGAGGAAGCGAAGCCTCAGATGCGCGACTGGCAGGCGCCCCTGCCGCAAGGGCTGCGCTGGCCGTCTCTCACCAATGCGTCTTCCTATCTGGCAAGCTGGACGAGCCGCTCCGGAGCGTGAGGGCGTCTATGAACCTGCCCTTCGGTAGGAACGAGCAGGTTATGCCGAGAGTGTGCGCCACCCTCTGAGCCGTCGTGCTCCGGCTTGACCCGAGCATCTACCGACGCTGCAGGCAGAACTGCCGGCATTTTTTCGAGGCTGGCAGATGCTCGGGTCAGGCCCGAGCATGCGGTGGGTGGAGCATGGGGCGACACGCCTGACCGGCGAACTCAGTCCGCACTCGCGACCTTCGTCATCATCGCCTTGGTGACCGACTGCTTCCAGCCGTCGGCCTCCTTCCACGGGTCGGCCATCGCAAGGCGGGCCTGCATGTCGCCGATATGGAACGAGTTGGCCGCCTCCAGCCCCTTCAGTTCGTCCCAGGACACCGGCGTCGCCACCGGCGCGCCTTTGCGGCGGCGGGTCGAATAGGGGCAGATCGCGGTCGAGCCGCGCTCGTTGCGCAGATAGTCGACGAAGATGCGGCCCTTGCGCTTGGCTTTCGACATGTTGGCGACGTAGCGGTCCGGCGCCTCGTCCTCCAGCATCTTGGCGAAGCCCTTGGCGAATTCCTTCACCTCCGGCCATTCCACGCGCGGCGCGATCGGCGCGATGACGTGGACGCCCTTGCCGCCGGTCACCATTGGCACCGTCTTCAGGCCGATTTTCTCCAGGCGTTCGCGCAGGTCGAAAGCGGCGTCGCGAACGTCGGCGAAGCCCAGCCCTTCGTCGGGATCCAGGTCGAAGACGAGCCGGTCGGGCTTTTCGAGACTATCTATGCGCGAACCCCAGATGTGGAACTCGAGCGTGCCCATCTGCACGCCGGCGATCAGCGCCGACAGGTCCTCAGCGTAGAGATAGTTGTCGCGCTTGCCGTCGCTCTCCTCGATCTCCATCCGTTTCAACTCGTCGGGGAAGCCGCGCGAATCGTGCTTCTGGAAGAAGCACTGGCCCGTCTCACCCTCCGGGCAGCGCACGAGGCTGAGCAGCCGGCGGGTCACGTGCGGCAGGATGCGTTCGGCCACGCGCTCGTAATGCGCCGCGAGATCGGCCTTGGTCACGCCCTGCTCGGCAAACAGCACCTTTTGCGGGTTCGACAGTTTCACGCCGGCGAAGCTGTCGCGCTGCTCATGCTCCATCAGAACCTCCTTGGGCGCCTCCAGCACCACGTCCCTGGCTGCCTTGTCGCCGCGGACGCCCTTCACCACGCCGTGCCGGATGATACCGTCGGACGTGAATTCCGCCATGTCCACCTCGATGACCAGGTCCGGCTTGAGCCAGACCGCGCCTCGTGCCATTTCGCGGGGAACCTCGACGAAGGGCGAGGTCTTGCGCCCGCGCTTTGCGACGAGGCCTTCGACGTCGGCCAGCGTATCGCCCTCGAAGGCCCCTACCCGCCCCTTGTAGACGAGCTTGCCGCTTTCCATCACGCCGACCAGCAGCGAGCGGACCGCGCGACCGCGCTTGTCTGATGGGGCATAGCCGCCGACGACGAATTCCTGCCGCCGGGTGCACTTGACCTTCAGCCAGCTTCGTCCGCGTCCCGAACGATAGGGATCGCCGGCGCGCTTGGCGATGATGCCTTCGTGGCCGGCGGCGCAGACCTGCCTGAACACGTCGGCCGCCTTGCCGGCGACGTGGGTCGAATAGAGCAGCGGCTCGCTGCCCGCACCGATCAGGGCTTCCAGCTTCGCCTTGCGTTCGAGCAAAGGCAGGCGGGTCAGATCCGTCCCGTCCAGTTCGAGCAGGTCGAAGACGAAGCAGGACAGGCCCTTGCCTCCGCCCTTGATCGCCTTCTGCAGCGTCGAGAAGTCGGTCTTGCCGTTCCTGTCGAAGGCGACGATCTCGCTGTCGATCAGCGCCGAGCCGACCCCAAGTGCCGCGGCGGCCGCTGTGATGCCGGGGAATTTGTCCGTCCAGTCGAGCCCGTTGCGGGTGAAAACCGTCGCCTTGTCGCCGGCGACCGCGATCAGGGCGCGGTAGCCGTCATATTTCATCTCGGCCAGCCACTCTCCGCCCTCGGGCGCCTCGCCGACGAGCGTGGCGAGCTGCGGCTCGCGCCAGCGCGGCAAGGCAAGACGACGGCCAGGCTTCGATATGCGTTCGGGCATGGACCTCGCGGCTTTTCCGGTCAGCCCCTCGGTCGGACGCTTTGCCGTCAGGTCGCTTTTGGCAAGGGAGCGTCCGCCCTTGGCGATCTGGAGCATCGTTCGGCCGGACGCGACGCTCTTGGTGAACTTGTTCAGGACGTCGCCGCGCGGCGGGACAAAACCGTCCTCACGGTGCTTGATCATCAGCCAGTTCTCGCGCTTTTCCCTGGCGCGCGGCTTCATGCGCACCAAAGTCCATTCGCCCTTGAGGCGCTCGCCGTCGAGGCGGAAGACGAGCTTGCCCTCCTTCAGCCCTTCGGCAAAGTCGCCAACCGGCTCCCAGGTGCCGCGGTCCCACAGCATGACGGTGCCGCCGCCATATTCGTCCTCGGGGATAGTGCCCTCGAACGCGCCGTAGGCGAGCGGATGGTCCTCGGTGCGGACCGCCAGCCGCTTTTCGGCCGGGTCGTAGCTCGGCCCGCGCGTTACGGCCCAGCTCTTCAGCACGCCGTCCCATTCGAGGCGGAAATCGTAGTGCAGGCGTGTCGCGTCGTGTTTCTGGACGACGAAGGCCAGACCTTCGCCTGCCTTAGGCGCAGGCGCGTCGTCGGGTTCGGCGGTCTTCGAGAAATCCCGCTTGGCGCGGTATTCCTTCAGCAGTTCGTCGACGGCCGGCCGTCCCATGGCGGGCTACGCAGACTTCTTCTGCCGCGCCGGCTTCTTCGCCGCCGGCTTGGCTGCGTCGTTGGCCGGCTTCTTGCCCGCCGCCGGCTTGCCCTTGCCGGACCCTTCGAGGCTCGACTTCAGCGCCGCCATCAGGTCGACGACATTGCCGCCCTTGAAGCGCGGCTCGGCCTCGTCCTTCGTCTTCTTCGGCTTGTGGCCCTTGGCCTTGCGTTCCACGAGTTCGCGGATCGCATCCGCGTAGTGGTCCTCGAAGGCGCCGGCATCGAACGGCGCGCTCTTCTTCTCGATCAGCTGCTTGGCGACATCGAGGAGGTCCTTCTCGGCCGGCTTGCCGGAGATCGACGAGAAGAAGGGATCGGTCTTGCGGATCTCGTCCTCGTAGTGGAGCGTCTCCAGCAGCAGGCCGCTGCCGCAGGGCCTGACGGCGACCAGATACTCCTGCCCGCGCATGGCGAGCTGGCCGATACCGGCCTTGCCGGTCTGCTTCAGCGCATCGCGCACGACCCGGAAGGCGTCTTCCGCGAGTTCATCGGTTGGCGCGAGGAAGTAGGGCTTGTCGAAATAGATCGGCGGAATGTCGGAAATGTCGACGAACTGAATGAGTTCGAGCGTCTTCTTCGTCTCGAGCTTGATCGCGTCGATCTCCTCCGGCTCGATCAGCACATATTCGTCGCTGTCGACCTCGTAGCCTTTCCAGATGTCGTCCGGCTTCACCGGTCCGACGCCAGGGACGATCTTCTGCAGCTGGATCGGCTTGCCCGAAGGCTTGTGGATCTGCCGGAACGCGATCCGGGCGCGTGAGTTGGTGGCCGAATACATCTCGACCGGAATGGAAACGAGGGAAAGGCGCAATTGGCCTTTCCAGACGGGACGCTCTGCCATGACCAACCCCTCGACGCGCGAAACGGCGGCCGGTGGCGGCCGCCGCTTCAACAACCCGGATCGTGCGAGGAAGTTCCCCGCTTACGCAGCCATGGCGAAGCGGCCCTTCTCCTTGAACGCTTCCATCGTCGCGCGGATGTGGTCGGCGGCCGCCCTGACAGGCGCGCTGGCGTCGGGGCGCACGATCATCACCAGATTGTAGGTGCCGAGATCCGGCAGTCCGTCGCGGGGACCCAGCGCCACGATGTCGTCGCCGATGAACGACTTAGGCAGCGGCGCGACGGCGAGGTCGGCGAGGATCGCCGAGCGCTGACCGGAGGTGTGGGCGCTCATATAGGCAATGCGGTAGTCGCGTCCGCTGGCGCTCAGCGCGTCGAGCGCGCGGATGCGCCAGGCGCAACCCTCCTCCCACAGCGACACCGGCAAGGGCTGACGCAGATGCGCGGAGCCACCCTTCGCGCCCGCCCAGACGATCTGCTCGGTCAGAAGGATCTCGGCGTCGACCGGGATGACCTTGCCGGAGCAGGTCATCAACGTGATGTCGAGCTGGCGGTCGTCGAGCCGGCGACGCAGATTGCCGCTCTGGTCGATGACCACGTCGACGGCGACCGAGGGATGTGACTGCGCGAAGCGGCGCAGGACGTCGGGCAGAACCCGCTCGCCGTAATCGTCCGGCGAGCCGAGGCGCACCACGCCCTGGATGTCCGGCAAGACGAACTTGGAGACGGCCTCGCGGTTGATGGCGAGAAGCCGGCGCGCATAGCCGATCAGGATTTCGCCGTCGGCGGTGAGCGACACGGACCGCGCGTCGCGCGTGAACAGCGCGCGGCCGAGCATTTCCTCGAGCTTCTTGATCTGCATCGACACCGCCGACGGCGTGCGGAACACGGCGTTGGCGGCGAGCGTGAAGCTGCCGGTCTCGGCGATCGCCACGAAGGTGCGCAGAACGTCCAGTTCGAGAAGCGGCAGCGGATGGTTGAGCGGAGCGTTCATCGGTCCTCCAGTTCAGTTTCGTTGATCCATTCGATCATTCCAATTCGTTTGATTGAACCTCATACCTGCCGCATAGTCAACTCCATGGAAGGACGAGACGCCCTTTCGCCCATGCAAAAGGAGAAAAGTCATGTCGATCTACAGCGCACTCACCCGGTTCGTCGCCACCCAGCGCGCCCGCCGGCTTCACGCCCGCACCGCAATGCGCATCGCCGACCTGCCGCGCGGCATGCAGAAGGACATCGGCTGGCCGGACGGCATCGATTTCGATCGCGATTTTCACGGTCGCGCGTGAATCGTCACCGAAACGCCGCAATGATGGGATGAACGGACGCCGGTTCCATGTTGCATTGCAACACGGCAACTGCCTCCGAATTCGGCGAACGGATACAGAAAGCCTCCCTTTCGGTAACCGCCCGTCATCCGATCGCAATACATTTGAAACAAGAACTGCCTAAACAGCGCGCAATCGAGCGGTTCTCCCAAGACCCTCGCTGCGAACCCTAGGAGAGAAAAATGTCCCTCATGACCGCACTTGGCCGCTTCGCGGCCGATTACCGGGCCGCCCGCGCCCGCCAGGAAACCGAACGTTCGATCCGCGCCCTGCCCTTCGAGATCCAGAAGGATATCGGCTGGCCGGAAGCCTACCGCCACAACACGGTCAACAAGGTCGTGACCGGCGGCTGGTACTGATCCCGTCAGGACTTGCCGGCCGGCATCGGTCCGGCCATCCAAAAAGTCCCGCCCGCGGCCCGCGGCGGGACTTTTGTTTTGCCCAAATGCCTTTGCCCAAATGCCAGGCTGGAAGCCCGCGACCCATGCAAGGCTCGCATGACGCATATGAGCAAGGCGCATGGCGTCCTTACCTGGCTATTAATATCGTTTAATATCAGTATCTTGTATCTTCGTTCGGCGCCCCGCCGAAAAGCCGCCTGTTGCGTTTGCGACGTCGCTGTTCGCTTTTCCCGCTGCAATTATCCGGGCAAATGCCTAGATACGCGGCATGAAAAGAGCTGCTTGACGCAGACACCGCGCCGGCCGTTCCGAGTAAACAGCCATTTGCTTGGAGAGCTACCATGAAATTCCTGTCGACCTTCTTCCGCGGCCGTCGCGCCGGCAACCTGACCACGAGCCTCGAACGCGCGCGCCTTGGCCGCACGATGCCCGGCCAGACCGCGGCAATCGCGGCCAACCGCCTCGGCGGTCTCGTGATGTAAAAGGCCGGGAGCCGGCCCTCCCGGCTCCGACTTTCCCGGTCGCGACATGCCTCGCCCGCGCAGCTTTGCTTCGCGGGCTTTCGTTCATTTCCATGCAAATCGACCGCATGTCGCAATCGGACTTGCGGCTGCCGCAATCGCATTGACATTTCAGGGCGTTCGGGATGACACTTTCTCAATCGCGACGATGACAGCCGTCTGACGATAGCCAGGTTTCCGGGAGTGTTTCGTGACCGTCAAGCCAGCCATCAAACGCTCGATCGTCTTCTTCCTCGTTCCCAATTTCACGCTCATCGCCTTCTCGACGGCCATCGAACCGTTGCGGCTCGCCAATCGCACGCTGGGCTACGACGCCTATTCGTGGCGGCTCGCCAGCGCCGACGGCATGCCGGTGAAAGCCTCGTGCGGCGTCGAGATCGCGGTTCAGGCCTCGCTCGAGGACGAGCGCCGCAAGATGAGCGGTCCGGACCGCCCGTCGATGGTGATCGTCTGCTCCGGCATCAATGTCGAGAAATACCAGAACCGCTCCGCCTTTGCCTGGCTGCGGGAGGAATACAATCGCGGCGTGGCGATCGGCGGCCTGTGCACCGGCGCCCATGTGCTCGCCTCCGCGGGCCTTCTCTCCAACAAGCGCTGTGCGATCCACTGGGAGAACCTGCCCGGCTTTTCCGAGGCGTTTCCCAAGGCAAACGTCTTCGCCGATCTCTTCGAGGTCGACCAGAACATCTACACCTGCGCCGGCGGCACCGCCGCGCTCGACATGATGCTGAAGCTGATCGGCGACGATTTCGACGAGGCGCTGGTCAACCGGGTCTGCGAGCAGGTCTTGACCGACCGCGTGCGCAGCCCGACGGACCGCCAGCGCCTGCCGCTGCGCGCGCGGCTCGGCGTGCAGAATACCAAGGTCCTGTCGATCATCGAACTGATGGAGATGAACCTCTCCGAACCGCTGTCGCTGATCGAGATCGCCGACAATGTCGGCCTGTCGCGCCGCCAGATCGAGCGCCTGTTCCAGCAGGAGATGGGCCGCTCGCCTGCGCGCTACTACCTCGAGATCCGGCTCGACCGGGCGCGCCACCTGCTCATCCAGTCGTCTCTGCCGGTGGTGGAGGTGGCGGTGGCCTGCGGCTTCGTCTCGGCCTCGCATTTCTCCAAATGCTATCGCGAACTCTACGCCCGCTCGCCCCAGCAGGAGCGCGCCGACCGCAAGCAATTGCTGGCGGCGTAGGCGATTCTCATACAAAGTTGCGGATTTCCTGCCGCAGAGACTGGATTTTCGGCGATCATCCATTATCTCCGTCTGAAATGCCCCGTGAAAGCGCGGCGTCGATGATGGCCTTCGCGGCCGACCAACCACAAGGAGGCCGGGCGTGAGCGTCGAGACCCGTCAGAAATCGATCTTCCGCGAATTCCTCGACAGCGAGGCATCGGGCGGTATCATCCTCATGGTCGCCGCCGCGCTGGCGCTCATCGTCGCCAATTCGCCGCTCGCACCCGCCTATTTCGCCGCGCTCAAGGCCTATGTCGGGCCGCTCAGCGTCTCGCACTGGATCAACGACGCGCTGATGGCGGTGTTCTTCCTGCTCGTCGGGCTTGAGATCAAGCGCGAGGTGCTCGACGGACAGCTCTCGACCTGGCCGCGGCGTATCCTGCCGGGCCTCGCCGCCGCCGGCGGCATGGCCGTGCCGGCGCTTATCTATGCCGGTCTCAACTGGGGCAATGCCGAGACGATGCGCGGCTGGGCGATCCCGACCGCGACCGACATCGCCTTTGCGCTGGGCGTCCTGTCGCTGCTGGGCAGCCGCGTGCCAGCCTCGATGAAGGTGTTCCTGACGGCCTTGGCCATCATCGACGACCTCGGCGCGGTGGTCATCATCGCGATCTTCTACACTGCAGACCTGCAGATGGCTTATCTGGCTGGCGCAGTGGCTGTGCTGGGCGCCCTCTACGCGATGAACCGGATGGGGATACTCAGCCTGGTGCCCTATCTCGCGCTCGGCGTGGTCCTCTGGGTCCTGGTGCTGCAGTCCGGCGTGCATGCGACGCTGGCCGGCGTGGCGTTGGCACTCACCATTCCGCTCCGTCGCGCGCCCGGCATCGAGCACGACACCGAAACCTCGCCGCTTCATCGCCTGGAACACGCCCTGCACGGGGTCGTGCCCTTCGTCATCGTACCGATCTTCGGCTTCGCCAATGCCGGCGTATCCTTCTCCGGCATGTCCGCCGACACGCTCGTCGACCCCCTTACGCTCGGCGTCGCAGCCGGGCTGGTTGTCGGCAAGCTCGTCGGCGTCTTCGGAACATCCTACGCGGCGATCAGGCTCGGCTTCGCCGACATGCCCGCGAACGCCGCGCGCATGCACCTGCTCGGCGTCTCGCTGCTCTGCGGCATCGGCTTCACGATGAGCCTGTTCATCGGCCTACTCGCCTTCGCCGACAACGCCACGCTTCAGGACGACGTCAAGGTGGGCATCCTGCTCGGCTCGGTGGTCGCCGCGCTGCTCGGATCGATGGTGATGATCATGGCGCCGCGCCCGGGCGGCCCGGATTCCCGAGAGGACTGAGCGAGACTACTGGATGTCGATCCAGCCGCGGTTGTTCCACATCTTCTCGCCGATCTGGCAGTCCGTGGTGAAGGTGGACGCCGCCTTTATCACCGGCGGAGACGCCGCTTCCATCGCGGCGCGGATCGGGTGGCCGGCGCCGGCGAGTTCGAGCACCAGCTTGCGCCGGATCGCTTCAGGAAACTGCGCCCAGCCGTTCACCGGGATCATGAAGGCGCCGGGCCCGCCGATCACGCAGTCGGTGTAGTAGCTGTCGAGATTGGTGATGTCGTAGGCCGAGATCATGCCGCCGCCATTGGTCATCAGCGGCAGGCCGTTGATCGTGATACCCTTGGCGGCGATGCGGTCGCGGGCCTGGTCAACCGGGCCGCCCTGGTTGTTCGGTCCGTCGCCGGATACGTCGATGACCCGCTTGGTGCCGCGGTAGCCGCTGTTCTCGAACAGCGAACCCGCGAACTCGAGAGCCGACGAGATCGACGTGCGCCTGGCGCTGCGCGGCGGGGTCGCGGTCATCTGCGCGACGAAGGCGCGCGCATCCTCTGGAGTCGCGATCACCGACCACGGCACGACGACCTGCTGCACGGTAGCGCCGGCCCATTCGACATAGGTCACCGCGATCCGGCCATGCAAACCGCCCGCGATCGCCTGCAGCACCGCCCCGTCGGTCAGTGCCGCGACATAGCCGTCGCGTTGGATGACGAGTTCGTCGGGCGACATGGAGAGGGAGACGTCGACGGCGAGGACGAGTTCGACGTCGACGGGTTCCTGAGCGGCTGCCATTTCTGTTGTGATTGCCGAACACAGCGCCGCGGTGAGAAAACGGTTCCAGAAGCCTGGCATGCTTGGATAGTGCGCCGAAGATGCCGATGCGCAAAGGCGTCAGGCGATCACAATTGCGCAACCTCAAGCGCCTTCCCATCGCATTCTATTTTAGATTGCATCTTACTGAAATACTACCTATGAATGCATAGTCGAAGGTTTGATCGCGGGGGAGATTGATCGTGGAGGAGTTCATCAAGCAGGCCGGCGTGCTGGTCGCTGTCTTCTTTCTCATATCGTTGGCCGTGGAGACGATTCTCGAGAGTTTCCGCGGGCTCCTTGCGATGTTCGGCATTGAGGTGCTGAAATCGAAGAAGTCGCTCGAAGAGGCGATGGACGAGGTCGCTGAATTCCTGCCTGACGACCAGAAGGACATCGCGCGCTTCGAGGCCCTGGTTACGATTGTCGAGACCTCCTCAGCAAAGATCGAGGACGTCAAGAAGAGGATCGATAGGATACGGGGCGATCTCGCCTCCGCGGTCGATCCGGAGGGCAAGCTGAAGGTCGTCGACCGCGAGAAGGAATGGCTGGCGGCTATGAGTTCTCCGATCCGCAAGCTCATAGAAGCAAAGGAATCGAACCGCGTCTTCGCGCTCCGCATCATCTCGGCCGTGCTTGGAGTGGGAGTGGCTGTCTGCGCCAAGATGGACGTGATCGCAATGATCGGCGGAACCAGCGGCGGAGCGGCTTCTTATCTGGCATATGTCATCGCCGGACTTGCAGCCGCGGGCGGAAGCTCCTTCTGGCACGATCAGCTCGACCGCATCCGCAGCCTGAAGCAGACGAGCGAAAGCGTCGCCGCGCTGGGCGTCAGCGTAAGGAAGTAGGAGCCTCCCTCAGCTCCTCGGCTTCGCGTTCTCCGGATCGTAGAGCGGCTCGTAGCCGACGCCGGCGACCTTCACCGGATAGCGCTCGCCGAAGTACTCGATCTCGAACATGTTGCCCTTCACCGCGTGCTCGTGCGGCAGGTAGGCCAGCATGATCGTCTTGCCGATGGTCGGGCCGAATGCCATCGACGTGGTGAAGGAGCGGCGGCCGAGGCTGTCGACCAGCGTTTCGCCGGTCTTCGGGTCGAGGATCGGCGAGGTGCCGACTGGATAGCGGGCGACGCCCTTCGAATCGACGTTCTGCTCCAGCGTGAGCGTGCACAGCGTCGCCGGCTGGTGCGGCCGGGCGCGGTGTTCGAGATGCTTCGCCTTGCCGCGGAAATCGGCCTCCTTGACCTTCGGGCGCTGCAGGTCCGCCTCCAGAAGATTGTATTCGGTCAGCAGATCGGCGTTCTGCAACCGCAGGCTTTTTTCCATGCGTCGCGAGTTCGCATAGGTCTCGACGCCGAAGGCCATCACCCCCGTCGAGCGCAGCGCGTCCCAGACGGCTAGACCGTCCTCATAAGCCATGTGCAGCTCCCAGCCCTGCTCGCCGACATAGGAGATGCGGAAAGCGGTGACGTCCTTGCCGCCGATCCGGATCGGCTTGATCGCGGCGAAGGCGAAGTTTTCGGGATCGAGGCCGGCCGGATCCTCGACCACCTTCTTCAGCGTCACGCGCGCGTTCGGACCCCAGATACCGATGGTGACGAACTTCTCCGACACGTCGGTGATCGTCACGTCGAGTCCGCGGTCCTCGGCGATGCGGCGCATGTAGTGGAAATCGCGCGGGCCGGCGTCGGCGCCGTTCACCAGGCGGCAGCGGTCGGCCATGCGGAACACGGTGAAGTCGGCGCGCACCATGCCCTCGTCGTCTAGGAAATGGGTGTAGATGCCCTTGCCGATATTGGCGTCGCCGCCGATTCTTGCCGCGCAGAGCCATTCGAGCAGCTCGACATGGTCCGGTCCGGCGATGTCGACCATGTGGAAATGCGACAGGTTGACGATGCCGCAGTCCTCGCTCATGGCGAGGTGTTCGGCGTTGGAGACGCGCCAGAAGTGGCGGTTGTCCCACTCGTTGGCGCGCACCGGAACGCGGTTGCCGTATTTCTCGAGCAGGTGCTCGTTGGCGGCGTAGCCGTGGGCGCGCTCCCAGCCGCCGAGTTCCATGAAGTAGCCGCCGAGCTCCTTCTCGCGCTCGTAGAAAGGCGAGCGCTTGATGTTGCGGCCGGTCGCGTAGGGTTCGCGCGGATGGACCGCCGGGTTGTAGACTTTCTGCGCCGCCTCGCCGCAACGGCCGGCGATGAAATCTTCCTTCAGCTGGTGCAGATAGTAGCGCGAATAGTCGATCCGGTTGTGGTCGATCTCGGTGCGCCCGTCCGTCATCCAGTCAGCGACGAGCTTGGCCATGCCCGGCGCGTCCTTGACCCAGATGGCGACGGCATACCACAGCCCCCTCACCTTCTGGCTCTCGCCGATCGACGGGCCGCCGTCGGCAGTCACCTGCAGCAATCCGTTGAACGAGCGGCGCTCGTCATAGCCGAGCTCGCCCAGGATCGGCGTCAGCTCGATGGCGCGCTCCAGCGGCGCGATGATCTGCTCCATGTCGAGGTCGCGCTGCGACGGCGAAAGCCGAGCCTGGTCTTTTTCCAAGAGCTCGCGCGGATGGACGAGGCGGGGATGATGCTCCTCGTAGTAGCCCCATTCGATCATGCCGCCTTCGGCGGTGACCGGATCCCCGGTGTCGCGCATGTAGGCGGAATTGCCCTGGTCGCGCAAAAGCGGATAGCCGATCTCCTTGCCGGTGCCGGCAAATTCCGTATAGGGGCCGAAGAAGGTCAGCGGATGGTCGATCGGCATCACCGGCAGGTCCTCGCCCGCCATTTCGGCGATCAGCCGGCCCCACAGGCCGGCGCAGACGACGACGTAGTCGGCCATGATCGTGCCGCGCTCGGTGACGACGCCCTTGATGCGCCCGCCCTCGATCACCAGCGACTTCGCGGGCGTGTTGGCGAAGGCCTTCAGCTTGCCGGACTTCTCGCCCATGTCGACGAGCTTGTGCGCAACGGTCTGCGAGCGCGGGATGACGAGGCCGGCGTCGGGGTCCCACAGGCCGCCCTGCACGACGCTCTCCTCGATCAGCGGGAATTTCTGCTTGATCTCCGCCGGCTCGGCGAGCCGCGCGCGGGTGCCGAATGCCTTGGCGGAGGCGATCTTGCGCTTGATCTCGTCCATCCGCGCATCGTCGCCGACGCGCGCGACTTCAAGCCCGCCGATGCGCTCGTAGTGGCCGAGCTTGTCGTAGAAATCGATCGAGTAGAGCGAGGTCCAGCACGACAGGAAATCGTGGCTGGTCATGTAGCAGAAGTCCGACGCATGCGCCGTCGAGCCGATGTCGGTCGGGATGCCCGACTTGTCGATGCCGACGATGTCGTCCCAGCCGCGCTCGATCAGGTGATGCGCGACGGCCGCGCCGACAATGCCGCCGAGACCGATGATGACGACCTTAGCCTTGGTCGGAAACCCTGCCATGGGACTGCTGCTCCGAAACGAGAATTCGGCGCAGACTATAGACCGCTTCGGCGCGAGTGCAGCCTGTTTGCGACATCGGAGAAAGGCGCCGCGACCAACTGCGGAAGCGCCCAGTCAAGCCGCCTCGAATCCGCCTCTGTCCGAATTGCGACAGGCCCGTGGATGATCATGTCCGGCGGTCAGTTCGCCCCGAACCGTGGCTTCCACGCGGCGGCGAGCACAATCGCCATTCCCGAGATGAAGACGAAGTAGAAGCGGTCGTCGGGCAGCGGGAAGGAGGCGAACTTGCCGAGCGTGCCGATGGCGAGCGCGAAAGCCAGCGCATTGGCGCGGCCGTCGCGCATCAGGCCGTATTTGGCGAGCAGCGCCCAGGCGGCGGTGAGCAGCGCCAGCAGTGCCGGCCAGTCGTTGTTCTGGATCGAGACGATGACGCCGCGTGCATAGCCCTTGGCGAAGGCGACGAACGAGAAATCCGGATGGAAGTTCGCCATCGAATTCTGGATCTGGACGCAAGAGAAGTAGAAATGCGCCCACCAGCCGGGATGGTCGCCCAGCTTCGAGATCACGCTGATCGCGATCATCGAGGCGACGAAGGTCACCGCCATCGGCAGCCAGCGCCAGGAGAACAGCACGGCCGCGATCAAGAGCGCGAAGATCAGGATGATGTTGTCCGGCCGGATGAAGACCGAAGCGAAGAGCAGCGCACCGGCAAGGGCGTCTCGGCCGCGCAGCAGGCTGTAGAGCGCGGCAAGCGAGACCAGCGCCAGAAGCATGTCGGGCGTCACCGCGGTCGTCATCCGCGAATAGTCGGCAATCAGGAGCACAGGGATGAGCACGAAGGCCGCCTGCAGCGCGTCCTCGCGCCGCAGCCACCACAGAGCGAATAGGCCGAAGCCGACGCCCGGCAGTACGCTGAGCAGGACCGAGGCGTTGACGAGGCCGGTCACCGGCTCCAGCGCGCGCAGCAGCCAGACATAGCCGGCTTTGACCCGGTACATTGAGAGCTGCGACTGGAAGTCCGCAGGGTTCTCCCACTGGTGCAGATTGTAGGGGTTGGACTGCTTCAGCTTGAACTGCTGCTCCGGCGAGGAGCCGGCGTCGATCCGCGTCCAGGTCTCCCGGTGCAGCTCGACCGGGTCCTGGACCCGGTCTTCCAGCGCGGTCGCGATATAGGCGACCATGTCCCAGTTATAGTCCGGCTTGAAGGTCGCATAGGCCGCGATCGCGGCGATCGACAGCACCATGAACAGCGCGGCCAGCCGGTCGAGCAGGCTGCGTCGCGAAACCGTCCGCACCACAGTCTCGCCGACCCCCGACCGCAACGCCCAGCCGATCAGCGATGCTTGCTGTGCCCCCTGCATGGCCTTGTCCCCCTGCCCCGCCCTGCGACCGACCATCCCCGGATCAGGTCACCTGGCTCTTCACGAAATCCTTGACGATCGAGACGATGCCGCGGCCGAGCAGGCTGTCGAGCGCGTCGACGAAGGTGTCGACGTTCTCTCTGCTGCAGATCAGCGGCGGTTCGAGCCGGATGACGTTGCGGTTGTATTCGGTGAAGGCGACCAGGCAGTTGTAGTCGCGCAGCAGGAGAGCGCCCACGAAACCCGACAGCGAGCCCTTCAGCTTGTCGTCGAGCATCGCCACGACCGGCCGCAGCACCATCGGCAGCGTCTGCGAGAAATCGTGGAACTCGAGCCCGATCATAAGGCCGCGTCCCCGCACGTCCTTGATGATCTGCGGATACTTGGCCTTGAGCGCGTTGAGACGATCGAGCAGGTAGTCGCCGACATCCGCCGCATTGTCGATCAGGCCCTCGTCATAGAGGACGTTCAGCGCCTCGATCGAGGTGGCGCAGGCCTCGCCCATGCCGCCGAACGTGGCGGGCGCATGGATCATCGCCGTCTTGGGCGTGCCGTAGGCTTTCATGAAGATGTCGCGCCTGGCGATCATGGCGCCCATCGCCGTCTTGCCGCCGCCGAGCGACTTTGCCAGCGCCGTGATGTCCGGCACGACGTTGTAATGCTCGAAGGCATAGAACCGGCCGGTGCGGCCATAGCCGCACTGTACCTCGTCGGCGACCCAGATGACGCCATACTGGTCGCAGAGCGCGCGCAGCTTGGTCCAGAATTCAGGCGCCGCCTGGATGATGCCGCCGCCGCCCTGGATCGTCTCCAGCACGATCGCGCCGATCTCGGGATCGGACTTGAAGGCGTTCTCGATGGCGTCGATGTCGCCGAACGGCACCTTGACCGTATTGCCGGTCAGCTTGAATTCGCCGCGATAGAGCTGGCCGTCGGTGATGGCCAGCACGCCCTTTGTCTTTCCGTGGAAGGAATTTTCCGCATAGACGATCTTCGGCCGCTTCGGCCCGGCGGCGCGCTCGGCGAGCTTCACCGCCGCTTCCATCGCCTCGGAACCCGACGAGCCGAGGAAGACCATGTCGAGGTCACCCGGGGAGCAGGCCGCCAGGTTGTGCGCGAAGGCCGTCTGGTACTGCGACATGAAAGCGATCGCGATCTCGTGTCGCTTCTCGTCCTGGAACTTCCTGCGCGCCTCCAGAAGGCGCGGATGGTTGTGGCCGAAGGCGAGCGAGCCGAAGCCGCCGAAAAAGTCGAGGATCTTCCGGCCGTTCTGGTCGATGTAGTACATCCCCTCGGCGCGCTCGACCTTGATCTTGTGGAAGCCGAGCAGCTTCATGAAATGCAGCTGACCCGGGTTCTGGTGCGCCTTGAACAGGTCCGTCATGCGGACCACGTCCATGCCCTTCGCCTCCTCGACCGAGATGAGCTTCGGCTTGCGGGTGGCGTTCGGGGTCAGCGTCGGCGCATCGACGAGGGTGCGCGCGGTCGTCGTTTCCGGCTTGGTCATCACGGTCATCTTCCGCTTCTTTCCTATGTTCACTCGGCCGGCACGGAGTGCGCGGCGGCGACGGCCTTGCCGTCCTTCTTGGCCCTGTATTCGCGGTAGGCGGCGATGAGCATGTCCTCGTCGCGGTATTGCGGCACCCAGCCGAGGTCGCGCTTGCCCTTCGACACATCAAGCAGGCAGTCCTCGTCTGCGATCAGATACTGCTCCGGATCCATGATCGGCGTGTTCATCCAGTCGAGCAGGTCGAGCGTGCGCTTAACCGCCCAGCCCGGCGTCGGGATCAGGATCGACTTCGAGCCGGCATGCTTGATCAGGTCGCCGAGCAGCTTGCGCACCGACGGCGGGTTGAGCGAGCCGAGGTTGTAGGCCTCGTTCGGCACTCCCGCCTTCCAGGCGAGCCGTGCAGCCTCGGCGCAGTCGAACACCGAGATGAACTGATAGGGGTTCTTCCCCGAACCGATCATCGGCACCGGCAGGTTCATGTCGATCAGCTTGAACAGCTTTTCGAGGATGCCGAGGCGGCCGGGACCGATGATCAGCCGCGGGCGGAACAGCGAGATGTTCATGCCCTGCGCGCGCCAGTCGGCGGCGAGTTCCTCGGTCTTCAGCTTCGACATGCCGTATTCGCCGAGCGGAGCGACCGGATGGTCCTCCGTCATCGGGTGGAAGACGGTGTGGCCGTAGATCATGTCGGTGGTGAAATGCACCAGCTTCGGCGCATCGGCGCGCGCCATCGCGTGGATGATGTTTTCTGTGCCGTGCACATTGACCGGCCAGAAGAAGTCGTGGCGCTTGGCCCTGACCTGGATCGGCGACAGCATCTTGGCCGACAGATTGTAGACCATGTCGTCGGAACGGATGCCGACGGCATTCACCTGTTCCGGATCGGTCACGTCGCAGCGCACGAAGCGGGCCTTGGCGTAGTGCGGCAGGTCGCTCTTCATGATGTCGGCCACGACGACGTCTTCGCCGTCCGCGACCAGCTTCGGTGCAAGGTGGCGGCCGACGAATCCGTCGCCGCCGAAGATGATGTGTCTCATTGGGCAAGCTCGCTGGTCTGGACAGACTTGGTGTTCGAAGGATCGGAGGGTTCCGCGTGGCCGCTGCCGCCCTGCGCGATCAGGATCGTGCCGACGCAGATCGCCGCGATACCGGCGATGCGGTAGGCGTTGAGATCCTCGCGGAAGACGAAATAGGCAAACACGGCAACGGCCACATAGGCCAGGCTGAGGAACGGATAGGCGAACGAGAGCTCGACCTTGGAGAGCACGAACAGATGCGACGCCATCGAGATGACGAACGTGCACAGGCCAAGGAATACCCAGGGGCTGAACACGATCTGCAGGATCTTGATCACCGGATTGGTGCCGGCAAACGAAATGTCGCCCAGCGACATCATGCCCTGCTTGAGCATGACCTGCGCCGCCGCATTGGTCATCACCGTGAACAGGATGAAGCCTAGGTATTTCATGCGCTTTCCTCGTCCTCGAGCCGGTCTTACCAGACAGATGGAAACGAACTGGTGAACGGGTCTTTCAAATTTTACTCAATGCCCAGGATAGCATCACTGTCCCGCTATGGCACAGACATCCGTTTCTCGCCGCCTACTCCGCCGCAGTTGCAAGGCCTGGGCCGGAGTGCTGGAGAGCCAGAGCAGTGCGGCGCCAGAAATCCGAGACGAAGGCCGGGTCGCGCAGCGCCTCGAGTTCGTGCCAGCGCGGAAACGAGGCCGCGAACACCGCCGGTCCCATCCGCGCATCCTTGTAGGGATTGACCGCGCCGCCCGCCTCGACGGTGATGCGGTCGAGCGTATCGAGCAGCGCGCGCGTCGACGGACCCCGGTTGGGAAAATCGAGCGTCAGCGTGTAGCCCGGCCTCGGGAAGGACAGGATACCCGGCGACGGCAGGTCGCCGAAGCGCTTCAACACCGTCAGAAACGAGCCCTGGCCGGCCTTGCGGGCAGCCGCGAACAGCGCCGGGATCGCATCTCGCGCCGTCGCGAACGGCACCACGCTCTGGTGCTGGAACAGGCCCTGCGGACCATAGAGGCGGTTCCAGTCGCGCACGCCGTCGAGCGGAAAGAAGAAGCCCTGATAGCCGGACACCGCCACGTCCTTGCGGCGGCCCTTTGCGAGCCGGTAGGCCATGTTGAACGCCTTGAGGAATGGCCGGTTCAGCATGTTGAGCGGCGGCTGGAACGGCACCGCGAGCCTGCCGCCCGGCGGCAGCGCCTGCCGTGAACCGGCCTCGGCATGGTTGCCGGCGAGCAGCAGGCCACGGCCCGTCCCGCGGCCGCCGGCAAGCTGGTCGATCCAGGCGACGGCGTATTCGTTCTGCGCATCCGCCGCCTCGGCCATCGCGAAGAATTCGTCGAGATTGCCGAACGGCTGGATCTTCTCCGCGACGTCCAGCGACGTCACCGGCATCAGCCGGATCGCCGCGCGGAGGATCATGCCGGTGAGGCCCATGCCGCCCACCGTTGCGGCGAACAACCGGGCGTTCTCCTTCGGGCTGCAGCGGCGCACCTCGCCGTCGGATCGCATCAGGTCGAGCCAGAGCACGTGGCGGCCGAACGTGCCGCGGCGATGGTGGTTCTTGCCGTGCACGTCGTTGGCGATCGCGCCGCCGAGCGTGATCAGCTGCGTTCCCGGCACCAGCGGCGGGAAGAAGCCATGCGGCGCGCCGGCCGCGATGATCTCGGGCAACATGACACCCGCTTCGGCCTCGAGGATTCCGGTCTCCGGGTCCAGCGAGACGATACGATGCATCGACCGCATGTCGACGATCGTGCCCGACGAGTTGAGGCAGGAATCGCCGTAGGAGCGCAGATTGCCGACCGCGAGCATCGCGCCGCCCTTCTGCCGGCCGTCTTTGAGGCGGCGGGCGGCTTCGGGCGGCTCCATAAGCGCGGTCGCGGCCGGAAAAACGCGGCCGAAGGATTGGTGCCGCACGCTCACTTGATCAGAACCGCCGCGACCAGAAGCACGGCTCCGATGGCCGCCACGAGCTGGCTGCGCCAGTCGCGGATGATGAAGACGATCGGGTCGTCGTGCATCTCGTCGCGCCGGGCGAGGATCCAGATGCGCATCGTCATGTAGAGAACGATCGGGGCGAGCGGCCAGATCAGCGCCGGCTGGGCATACTGTTCCTTGATCACGTCGCTGTCGATATAGAGCGCCAGCACCAGCGCCGAGGCGAAGGCAGAGGCCATGCCGGCCTGGGCCAGGATCTCCTGGTCCTCGGCCCGGTAGCCGCGGCCGGCGATGCGCTCGCCAACCTTGATCACCGTGGTGCGCAGTTCGACATAGCGTTTCACCAGCGCGAGCGACAGGAAGAAGAAGATCGAGAAGGCGAGCAGCCAGAACGAGACTTCGGTTCCGGTCGCCGCGGCACCTGCCAGGATGCGCATCGTGTAGAGGCCCGCGAGTGTCATCACGTCGACCAGGAGCATGCGCTTCAGCGAGAGCGAATAGGCCGTCGTCGCCACCAGATAGGCGCCGAGCACCGCGCCGAATTCCCATGGCAGGAACATCGCCGCGCCGAAGCTGACCAGCAGAAGCACCGCCGCGCAGGCCATGCCGAACGGCATCGACAGCAGACCGCTGGCGAAGGGCCGGTTGCGCTTCGTCGCGTGCCGGCGGTCGAGCGCCAGATCGAAGAAATCGTTGACGATGTAGATCGCGGAGGCGGCGGTGGAGAACGACACGAAGGCGATCGCGCAAGCGAGCAGCATCTGCGGATTGAAATACTCGTGGCTGAGCACCATCGGGACCGCGATCAGCACGTTCTTCAGCCACTGGTGGGCGCGCAGCATTTTCAGGAGCGTCCTGGCAGTCGCCTTCGGCGTCTCGATCAATTCGCCGCCGTTGCGGCGGTGCCAGCGCGACGCGGCGCGGTCGGGCGCCACGATCCACGCGCTCCGCGCCTTGTCGAACACGGCGAGGTCGTGCCGGCTGTTGCCGGCATAGTCGAAGCCGCCATCGCCGAAGGCGTCCTCGAGTGCCGCGCATTTGCGCTTGGAGGTGAGATTGCCGAGCCGGTCGGTGGCCAGCACCAGATCGAACAGGCCGAGATGATTGGCGATCGCATCCGCGAACTTGCGCGGTGTGCCCGTGGCGAGCACGAGGCGGCGGCCGGCGGCATGTTCCTCGCGCAGGCGCGCAATGACCTCGGGCCGGTACGGCAGGGCGGCAGGATCGATATCGATGCGCTCGGCGATCTCGCACTTGAGGCGCGCCGGTCCTCCCGAAAGCGCCCAGTAGAACGCGGCGAACAGATAGAGCGGATTCCTGCGGATCAGCAGGAACAGGCCTTCCCACAGAAGGTCGGTCGCGACCAGCGTTCCGTCGAGATCTACGGCGAGCGGAATCGCGGCGTTCTCCGTCCTGGCGTCCATGATCGGCTTACCTTGCATCCCTGTCCGCGTGCGTCCTTGTCGCGCGGTTTGCCGGACCATAGCCGGGGTGCGCTACGGAAAGCTGAATCGGGTCGGCCGTGAACAGGCAGCGCGGGCCGGAAATCAGAATTACTCTTAACGGAGCCTTGCCGCAAAACATAAAAGGCCGGGCAATTGCCCGGCCTCGAAGATCGCGTCCGTCAGTGGTCTAGCGGATGCGCATCTTGCCGCCGCTGATTTCCACCTGCTCGGTGCCGAGCAGGGTCTCGCGCTCGCCCGAAAGGGAGACGAAGCAGCCGCTCGGGCAGAATTCGGCGCTCTCGCCGCCGGCCAGCGAAAGCTCCTGCTGGCTGCCGCCCTCGGTCACGACGACCGTGCGCGCTTCGCTGTCATTGTTGACGATGCTCGCGGCATTCCCCTGCGAGGTCAGCGCAACCAGCGCCGCGGTCATCACCAGAAACTTCTTCATTGCCTGAACCGGTGTTTCCACCGCCTTCTGTCCAATGCGAGGACGAAATCGTCCGTTGCGAGGGAGCTTATATTCAATCGAGCCTGAACGGCAACTGAACGCGTCGTTCACGTATCATCGTCCGTCGCGGCATCCGCATCAGGACGCCGGCGGCGGCGTTTCTCAGGCGCCTTCGCTTCCCTGGCGCGGCGGGCGGCGATCAGTTCCTCCTCCGCCTGCTCCTTTTCGCGGACAGCGGCTTCGTCCTCTTCCTTCGGCGGCACCATGCGCGGCGCCGACGGGATCTCGATCCCGGCTTCCCCCAGGGCGTCCAGTACGGCGAAGCGGATGTCGTTCTGCACCCGCATTCCGTTGAGGATGTCGGACAGGAAGACGCGGATCTCGAATTCCAGCGCGGCCGGCCCGAAATTGGCGAAGAGCACGAACGGCTCGGGGTTCTTCAGCACCAGCGGGTGCGCCTTCGCCACCGCGGTCATGATCTCGTGTGCCCGGTGCACGTCCGAACCGTAGGCGACGTTGACCTTGATCTCGACGCGGCCGAGCTTGTTCCTGTGCGTCCAGTTGCCGACGGCGGCGTTGATCAGTTCCGAATTGGGCATGATCACCGTCTGGCGCTGGAACGTCTCGATCTCGGTGGCGCGGACGCTGATCTTCTTCACCGTGCCGGACACCGCGCCCGCCACCACCCAGTCGCCCACCTTGAACGGCCGCTCGGCGAGGAGAATCAGGCCGGAGACGAAATTGGACACGACGTTCTGCAGGCCGAAGCCGATGCCGAGCGACAGCGCGCCGGCGATCAGCGCGAGATTGGAAAGGTCGATGCCGGCCGCCGAAATGCCGATCAGGCCGGCCAGCGCCACGCCTGCATAGCCGACCGCGGTGCGGATCGAGTTGCGCACGCCGGCGTCGACGCGTCCGCGGGTCATGACCGAATCGTCGAGCCAGCCCTGGAACCAGCGCGTGGCGAAGAAGCCGATGGCAAACACCGCGATGCCGGTGACGATGCCGATCAGCGAGAAGGAGACCGTGCCGATGCGGATTTCCGTCGCGATCGAATAGGCCCAGGCGCGGATGTCGCCCCACTGGAAGCCCCACTGGAGCAGGATCATCGGCAGGCCGACGAACAGCACGAAGATGTTGATCAGGATGCTGGTCGCGAGCCCGATCTGGTCGAACGTCGCTTCCTCGACCCGCCAGCGCTCGCCCAGTCGCCGCCCGAGCGCGGTCTCGGCGAAGGCGCCCTCCTCGGCGACCGCGCGTCCGCTCAGCACGCCGATATACATCATGGCGAGGATCGCGCCGGTGATCACGATCTGCTGCGAGACGAACTTGGCCAGCCCGATATAGCCGAGCAGCGCGGCGAGCACCGTCGCCGCGCCGACCACGTAGAACGAGATGCGCAGCAGCAGGGGCCACGCCTTCGGGCGGCCTTCCCCGTCGGCGAACGGCTTCACCGTCGCGATCAGAATCAGGAGAATGCCGACGATGACGGTGGCGACGAGCGACTCGCCGACGGTCAGCGCGAGAGGCGCCCCGCGGATCCGGAACACCTCGCTGAACAGGTAGTCGAAGCCGGTAGCGATCGCCATCGCGGTGATGAGCCAGACCAGCAGCCGCGCCGGACGGGGTTCGATGTTCACCAGCCGCCAGTTGGGCAGGCGCGGTGACAGCACCGCATGGGCCAGCCGGTTGACGAACAGGACGAGCGCCAGGACGATGAACAGGGCGCGCAGCATCGCCCCGATGTCGCCGCGCAGCACGTCGAAATAGTCGAAGAAGAACCAGGTCGAGAGGAAGAACACGGCAATCGCAGCCGAGCGCAGGAAGGTCGACCAGAATGCCACCGAGAGACGGCTGATATAGGGTGGATCAAGGTCGGCGGAATCGGCGCGGATCAGATTGCCGAACAGGCGCCCGCCGCCGATCATCAGCACCACGGCGCCGGCGACGGCGAAGAATGCGGCGGCCAGCACCGACGACAGCTTGTACTGGACGACGAATTTCAGCCAGGCCGCGACCGTCGAATAGAGCCTCGAGAGCTCGTCCGTGAGGTCGGCGACGACCTCTCCGAGCAGCGCGTAGTCGATCTCGTAGCGCTTCGACAGCGTGTTGGCGAAGAGATCGCGGCGCATCTGCGCGATTTCGGCGATCAGCCGGTTGACGCGCAGCGAAATCGTCTCCGCCTCGCCGATCAGTACGTTGATCTGGCTCTTTTCGCTGAGCAGCGCCTGCCGCTCCTTCGCCACCATTTCGGCTTCGGGCGGCTGGCCTTCCGCCGGAGCGGCGCCGAGAAGCTCGAGGCGGGTGTTGATTTCGGTCAGCCGGGGCCGGAAGGCGACGCCGGCCTTGAGGAGGTCCTTGGCAAGCAGGTCGAGCTCGATGCGCAGGTCTGCGAGGCGTCCGTCATTGTCGGCATTCGCCTCGACCCGCTTTTCGATTTCGTCGGTCTTGGCGCCCAGGTCGGCGATCACCGCCTGCTGCGTCGCGACGATCTCCGGCACGGGCGCCTGCGCCGCGACAGGAGCGACGGAGAGAACCGCGGCCGTCAGCAGCGCGATGAGAAATGCCGCTAGTCTGTCGAGAGGATGGTTGTTCAAACGCGTTCACGCCGCCGGATTCGTTCGACCCATCAATAGTTGCGCACGCCGGTCGCGGCAAGGCGCGCGGCCAGGCGTCGGCCTTTCGAAAAGCGATGGCGTATTCCTCGCCTTCGCCCCCGACCCTGCTCTATAGTCTGCGCCGGCAATCGCGAGGCACAGGCGTTCATGGCGGAGTACTCGGTCTTTTCCCTGCTGCGGAACGCTTTTTCGGCGACGCCCGACTGGAAGCCCGCCTGGCGCAAGCCGGACCCGAAGCCCGAATACGACGTGGTGATCGTCGGCGGCGGCGGCCATGGATTGTCCACCGCCTACTATCTCGCCAAGGAACACGGAATCACCAATGTGGCGGTGGTCGAGCGCGGCTGGCTCGGCCAGGGCAATATCGGCCGCAACACGACGATGATCCGCTCGAACTACCTCCTGCCGCAGAACCAGCACTTCTACGAGCATTCTGTGAAACTCTGGGAGAACCTCTCCCACGATCTCAACTACAACGTCATGTTCTCGCAGCGCGGCTGCCTCAACCTCGCCAATTCGCCCTCGCAGCTCGACGACTTCGCCCGGCGCGGCAATGCGATGCGCCATGTCGGCATCGACGCCGAGCTGATGAGTGTCGAGCAGATCAAAGCGTTCCTGCCCGCGCTCGACATCAATTTCGGGGGCCGCTTCCCGGTCTATGGAGGGCTGATGCAGCGCCGCGCCGGCACCGCGCGCCACGACGCGGTCGCCTGGGGCTACGCGCGCGGCGCCGACCGGCGCGGCGTCGACATGCTGGAGAACTGCGAGGTCACCGGCTTCCTGCGCGACGGCGACAGGATCACGGGCGTCCGGACGACGCGCGGCGAGATCCGTGCGAAGAAGGTCGCCGTCGCGGTCGCCGGCCACACCGGGCAATTGATGAAGATGGCCGGGATCGACCGCCTGCCGATCGAGAGCCATGTGCTTCAGGCCTTCGTCTCGGAGGGACTGAAGCCGTTCATGGACACGGTCGTCACCTTCGGCGCCGGCCACCTCTACGTCACCCAGTCCGACAAGGGCGGCATGGTCTTCGGCGGCGACATCGACGGCTACAACACCTATGCGCAGCGCGGAAACCTGCCGATCGTCGAGGACGTGATGAGCGAATTGGCGGCCATGTTCCCCGGCCTGGCGCGCGTGCGGCTGCTGCGCTCCTGGGGCGGCATCATGGACATGTCGATGGACGGCTCGCCGATCATCACCACCGGCCCCCTGCCCGGCATGTATCTGAACACCGGCTGGTGCTACGGGGGCTTCAAGGCGACGCCGGCGTCCGGCTGGTGCTTCGCCTGGACCATCGCCCGCGACGAGCCGCACCCCTACAATGCCGCCTTCACGCTCGACCGCTTCCACCGCGGCCTCGTCATCGACGAGAAGGGCCAGGGCTCGACGCCGAGGCTGCACTGATGGGTGGGGTACAACAGATAAAACACCCCCTCTCCGTCCCGGCTGCGCCGGGCCACCTCTCCCCCTGCCCGGGGGAGAGGACGTGCGGCAGTGCACCTGGCGCACATCCTCCACCCCGAGGATCGGGGGGGAGGTGGCACGCGAAGCGTGACGGAGGGGGGGAGATTTCCCGGGGCACGGACATCATCGCATGCTGATCACCTGTCCCTATTGTGGGCCGCGCGACGTGGCCGAATTCACCTACCAGGGCGACGCCAACCGCACGCGCCCGGATCCGGCCTCGACCGACCAGGCCGCCTGGAACGTCTATATTTACGATCGCGTCAACACCTTGGGCGACCACGCCGAATACTGGCAGCATTCCGGCGGCTGCCGCGCGCACCTGAAGATGGTGCGCTCGACGCTGACGCATGCAATCTCCTCGGTCGAGTTCGCGCGGCCGCATGCCGGGCACAGGCCGTCGAGCCGCCGCAAGCCGGGAGCCGCCACATGAGCCCGCGCCGCGCCAATGCGCCGGGCCGCGTCGACCGCGCGCGCTCGATCCGCTTCTCGTTCGACGGCAAGATCTTCGCCGGCCATCCCGGCGACACGCTCGCCTCGGCGCTTATGGCAAACGGCGTCACGCTGTTCGGCCGCTCGTTCAAGTATCATCGCCCGCGCGGAGTCCTCACCGCCGGCGTGGACGAGCCCAACGCGCTGGTGACGCTGATCCGCGGCGACATCCGCGAACCGAACCTGCCGGCGACGAAGATGGAGATCTACGATGGCCTCGAAGCCGTCTCGCAGAACCGCTTCCCGTCGCTCTCCTTCGACGTCGGCGCGGTCAACCAGCTCGGCGGCAAGCTGCTCGGCGCCGGCTTCTATTACAAGACCTTCATGGGTCCGGTCGTCGGCCCGCTGAAGGGCACCCGATTCTGGATGTTCTGCGAGCACTTCATCCGCCGTGCCGCGGGCCTCGGCCGCGCCGGAACGGCGAAGGACACCGCCCGCTACGAGCGCATGAACGCGTTCTGCGACGTGCTGGTCGTCGGCTCCGGCCCCGCGGGCCTGAAGGCTGCGCGCGAGGCTGCCGGCGACGGCGGTCGCGTCATTCTGCTCGAAATGGATCCGTTGCTGGGCGGCTCTGCCCGCTGGTCGGGCGGACGCATCGAGGGTGCGGACGCCGCGCATTGGGTCGAGGAAACCGTCTCGGGCCTGCGCGAACTGCCCAATGTCCGGCTGCTGCCGCGCACCACCGCCTGGGGCTACTACGACGGCAACACGATCGCGGCGACCGAACGCGTCGCCGACCACAAGCGCGAGCCCGCAAAGGGCGAGCCGCGCCAGCGCCACTGGGTGATCCGCGCGAAGAAAGTCGTGCTTGCGACCGGCGCCTTCGAGCGCCCGATCGTCTTCCCCGGCAACGACCGCCCGGGCGTCATGCTGGCCTCGGCCGCAGCGCGCTATGCGTCCGATTTCGGCGTGCTCCCCGGCGAGCGGATCGCCGTCTTCGCCAACAACGACAGCGCCTATGCGAATGCCGCCCTGCTGCGCGAGGCGGGTGCGGCGATCGCCGCGATCGTCGACGTGCGCACGCAGATTTCCGACGCGGCGCGCGGCCTCGCGGCCCAGACCGGGGCCGAGCTGCTGCTCGGCCACGCGGTGGTCGCGACCGAAGGCGGCAAGGGCCTGACCGGCTTCAAGATCCAGAAGATCGACGCCGCGACGGGCAGCCTGACCGGCGATCCGCGCGTCGTCTCCGCCGATCTGCTCGCCGTCTCCGGGGGCTGGTCGCCTGCGATCCATCTCGCCAGCCAGGCCGGCGCCGGCAAGGCGGAATGGGATGCGACGCTGCAGGCCTTCCTGCCGCCGAAGCCCGCGCAGGACTGGGTGGCCGTCGGCACCGCGGCAGGCGACTTCTCCGGCGGGCACGGGCTCGACATCGCTCCCGCCTCGGTGTTCGAGATCAAGGCCGGCGGCAAGGCCTTCGTCGATTTCCAGCACGACGTGACCGCCGACGACGTGCGCCTCGCCCACCGCGAGGGCTTCGTCTCGGTCGAGCACTTGAAGCGCTACACCACGCTCGGCATGGCGACCGACCAGGGCAAGACGTCCAACGTGCCCGGCCTCGCGATCATGGCCGAGGCCAGCGGCAAGGCAATCCCGGAGGTCGGCACCACCCGCTTCCGCGCGCCGTTCTCCCCCGTGTCGATCGGCGCGATCGGCGCCGAGCGTATCGGCGATCTGCGCCCCGACCGGCTGACGCCGATGCACGACTGGCACGTCGAACAGGGCGCGAAAATGTATCCGGCAGGTCTCTGGCACCGCCCCGCGATCTACGGCGCGCCCGGCGAAACGGTCGAGCAGGCCTATATCCGCGAGACCAAGGCCACCCGCTCTGCCGCCGGCATCGTCGACGTCTCCACGCTCGGCAAGATCATGGTCCAGGGACCGGACGCCGGCGAATTCCTCGACCGGGTCTACACCAACCTGTTCTCGACACTGCCGGTGAACAAGGCGCGCTACGGCCTGATGCTGCGCGAGGACGGCATCGCCTATGACGACGGCACGACCTGGCGGCTTGCCGAACACGATTTCCTCATGACCACGACGACGGCGAACGCCGGCAAGGTCATGCAGAACCTCGAATATTTCCTCGACGTCTACTGGCCCGACCTGAAGGTGACGCTGACCTCCGTCACCGACGAATGGGCGGGCGCCTCGATCGCCGGCCCGCATGCCCGCGACATCCTCGCGGCTGCCGTCACCGGCACATCGGTCGACAACGAGACCTTGCCCTTCATGGGCATCGTGCGCGGCGAGGTGGCCGGCGTGCCGGTGATGATCTGCCGCCTCTCCTTCTCGGGCGAACTCGCCTACGAGGTCTATTCCGGCGCCGGCCACGGCCAGCAGGTATGGGACGCCTTGATCGAGGCCGGCCAGCCGTTCGGCCTGGTGCCCTATGGGCTCGAGGCGCTGGGCACCATGCGCATCGAGAAGGGCCACGTTACCGGCGCGGAGATCGACGGCCGCACCACGGCGCGCGACCTCTATCTCGACTGGATGCTGTCGAAGAAGAAGTCCTTCGTCGGCTCGGCGATGATGGATCGCGAGGGACTGTCGGACGAGAACCGCATCCGCCTCGTCGGCCTCGTCTCGCTCGACGGCCGCGCGCTCAATGGCGGCGCGCACCTGGTCGAACACAACGATCCGACGGCGCTGCGCGATTCCATCGGCCACATCACCGCCGTCTGCTTCTCGCCCTCGCTCGGCAAGTATATCGGCCTGGCGCTGGTGAAAGGCGGCAAGAAGCGGCACGGCACCCGCGCCTACGTCTCCGATCCGCTGCGCGGCCGCTTCGGCCCGGTCGAGATCGTGAGCCATCACATGTTCGATCCCGAAGGGAAACGCATGCATGGTTGAGCAGGTGTCACCCCTCGGCCCGGCCTGGAATCCCGGCCGCCACAACGTCACCGGCGCGGGACCCGGCGTGGTGCTGACCGAAACCCGCCCCGGCTCGATCGTCCAGGTCGCCGCCTGGCCGGGCGAGGAGAAGGCGATCATCGACGCGATCCGGGTTGTGACGGGCTTGAAGCTGCCCGACGGCGCCGGCGGCGGCATCGCCACCGAGCACAAGGCCGCCTTCGGTTTCGCGCCCGCCAAATTCATGGTCGTGACCCAGGCCGAGGGCATCGAGGCGGAACTGGCGAAGGCGATTCCGATCGACCTCGGCACCGTCACCGGCCTCTCCCACGGCCGCACGGCGCTGCGCATCTCCGGTCCGAAGGCGGAATGGGTGCTGGGAAAACTCTACGCCATCGATTTCGCGCTGCCCGCCTTCCCGCTCCACGCCGGCCGCTCGACCATGCACCACGACGTCTTTACCCAGATCCAGCGCACCGGCGCCGACCAGTTCGACCTCTACGTCTTCCGTTCGTTTGCGCGCTCGTTCTGGACGACGCTGGGCCATGCGGCGGAAGAGGTTGGATACGAGGTGCGGTAGGGGTTGAAGGATAGGCCTGTTTTTCGTATTTTACGGAAAATGAGGAATTCAGGCATGACACGCTCCGTGACCGCCTCCGATCTGCAGAAGAACTTCGGCCGCTGGAATGACGTAGCGCAGCGTGAGCCCGTGCAGGTGGTGAAGCATGGACGCGAAAGCAGCTACCTGATCTCGGCGGACGCTTATCGCGAGTTGCTGTCATCCTACCGCCGCCGCACGTTCGTGCGAGATTTGGATGGCTCGGAACTGGCACTTCTCGCGCAAGCCGAAATCGCACCCGAAGACCGCTATGAAATCGCCGAATCCGACGACGGACAGGCTGACATCGGCCGATGATAATCCCGGCCGAACCTCGGATTGGCGCGGTCATCAGCTATTCGTATCTCTGGGCGGACGAGGCGGACCTCGGGCGACGAGAGGGAGCGAAAGACCGGCCGGCAGCCGTTGTAATGGCCCGCGCCGATCTCGGACCGGCCAAGGTCGTCTATGTCCTGCCCGTAACGCATGTTCCACCTGGCCCCCGGGACAAGGATCGCAAGGTCGAGGTACCGGCTCACATCAAGAAACGTCTGGGGCTTGACGACCACCGGTCCTGGATCATCGTCGATGAGCTGAACGTGTTCGTATGGCCCGGATTCGATCTCAGGCCCATCCCGAACTCCGACCCGCCGACCTGCGAGTATGGAATCCTGCCTGAGAGCTTCTTCAATACGGTCAAAACGCGGATGCTGGCGAATGCCTCGGAGAAAACGCCGCGTGTAGTCAAACGAGGCGAGTAGCTCTCACCCCCGCCGATCGCGGAAACGATGAACACTTCCATGCCGTGCGGGGTTTCCATATCCAGCGTCGCGCGATCGTTCTGGACGACGCTGTGCCATGCGGCGGAGGAGGTCGGGTCCGAGGTGAGGTAACCCCTTCCTCACTTTGCCGACATCGCGGATATATTTTCCACACCGGGAATAATGGCGGCATCTCGAACGTCCATCTCCCTGTGACGCGGATGTGCGCGCCACCTTCAGGGAGCACTACGATGAGAATGGTGATTTTGGCTGCCGCGATGGCGTTCGCGGCGGGAACGGCTTTTGCTGCCCCGGTCCAGACGGTGAGCAGCGCCAAAGGCGATGTTCTGGCCGGCGAGAACGGCATGACGCTCTACACGTTCAAGAAGGATGAGAAGGGCAAGTCCAACTGCTACGACAAGTGCGCCGCCAACTGGCCGCCGCTCGCCGCGACCGCCGACGACAAGGCCGACGGAGCCTACAGCGTCATCGAGCGGACCGACGGCTCGAAACAATGGGCCAAGGATGGCATGCCGCTCTACTTCTGGGTCAAGGACGAGAAGAAGGGCGACATCACCGGCGACGGCGTCGGCGGCAACTGGGATTTGGCCAGACCCTGAGATCCGTCGGGCGGGCCAAAAAAGGCTGCCCCGGGCACCTATGGACGGGAAAGGGGAGCGTGGCGACGCGCCCCTTTTTTCCGCCCTCACCCCCCGCTGATCGCCGTGATCACGAACACTTCCGCGCCGCGCGGGATCTCCGTGTCGAGCTTCGCCCGCTCGCCCTCGACGAACACGTTCATGTGCTTGCGGATCGCCGGTCGGGTATCGCGGATGCGGTCGCCCATGCCCGGCCAGCGCCGGTCGAGCTCGTCGATCATCTCGGCGACGGTGCGCGCCGACATCTCGACGCGACGGGTCGAGCCTGGGAACAGGTCCACCATAACGCCCTGAAGCCGCGCGACGATCCTGTGGTCGCCGCTGTTGTGGCCGATCTCCATCAGTCGATCACGTAGGTCTCGACCGACGAGATCGTCGGCAGGTGCTGGGCGATCTCGAACCAGATCTCGCCCTCGTCGGCGCTGCCGTAGAGCGTGCCGGTGCCGGTGCCGAAATAGACGCCTGCCGGTTCCATCCGGTCGGTCGCCATCGCCTGGCGCAGGACGCCGAAATAGGCGTTCTCCTGCGGCAGGCCGTTGCGCAGGTCGGCCCACGTCTTGCCGCCGTCGCGGGTGCGCCAGACCGCGGCCTTGCCCTCGGGCACGAAGCGGCCCTTTTCGGCGCCGTTGAGCGGGATGAGATAGAGCGTCTCGGGATCGCGCGGATGCGCGCCGGCCGGGAAGCCGAAATCGGAGGGCAGTCCCTCCTCTATGCTCTGCCAGCTCTGTCCGCCGTCGTCCGAGCGGTACATGCCGCAATGGTTCTGCTGGTAGAGCCGGACGCTGCCCGCCGCGCGCACCATGTTGTGCACGCACTGGCCGAACTCCGGATAGCGCTGGTCCTCGGGAAAGAAGTCGGCGCGCGTGCCCTTGTTGCGCGGCTCCCACGTCTTGCCGCCGTCTTCGGTGTAGAACACGCCGGCCGAGGAGATGCCGATCCAGATTCTTTGCGGATCCTTCGGGTCGAACACGATCGAATGCAGGATCAGCCCTGCCCCGCCGGCGTTCCATTCGGGCCGGGTCGGGTGCTGCTGCAGGCCCTCGACGTGCTCGAAGCTTGCGCCGCCGTCGGCGCTGCGGAACAGGCCGGCCGGCTGCACACCGACATAGAGCTCGCCCTCACGGGGCGCGACGCTCCAGGCCGCCGCCACCGGCTCCTTGCCCGCCTCGTAGGCGAGGCCCTGGCTGGAATGGGTCCACGTTTCGCCGAGATCGCGGCTGGTCCACACCGCCGGGCCGAACCATTCGTTGCCGCCCGCACCGTGCAGCGCGCCGGTCGCGGGATCGGCGATGAAATGATGGATCGGCCACATGTTGCAGAACGGCCCGCGCAACGACCAGTCCTTGCGGGTCTCGTCGCTCTCGGCGATGAAGGCGCCCTTCTTGGTGCCGACCAGGACCATCACTCTCGCCATGTTCAATCCTCCCATCCGATCACTGCGGGAATTCGTCGCTGCTCTTCTTATCCTATGGACTTATCTGTTGATATCAACGTAATCGAGGCATGACTTCGCAAAAGCTGCCGGCTCCTGACATTGCCACGACGCTGCATGTGCGCGACACTTGCCTGTGCCTGCATGCTCAGCGCGCGGCACGGGTTCTCGCCCGCCGCTTCGACGATGCGCTGCGTCCGGCAGGTCTCACCAACGGCCAGTTCTCCATGCTGATGTCGATGAACCGGCCGGGCCCGGTGAGGATGCGCGACGTGGCGGCGCTGCTCGGCATGGACCGCACGACGCTGACCGCCGCGCTGAAGACGCTGGAAAAGCGCGGCCTGGTAACGACCGAGCCCGACCCGGACGATCGCCGCGGCCGCCTGCTGCTACTGACCGAGGCCGGCCGCGAACGGCTGGCGGAGGCATTGCCGATCTGGGTAGAGACCCACCGCGAGGTGGAGACGCCACTCGCCGACCCGGGTCTGCTACGGTCCCAACTCAACGCCCTCGCCGGGCGTTAGCGCCCGGCCCTCCAGGCTCGACAGGTCAGAAGCGGCCCTGGTTGGCCGTGGCCAGCACGTCGAGCGCATCCGAGTCGGGCACGAATGTCCCGCCCGGCGCTGCACGCCGATAGGTGACCGAGATCGTCCGGCGTGTCGCCCCGAGCCTGGCTTCACCGCACTCCTCTTCGCCGGGCTCCGTCTCGATCGCGACGGTGACGACGAAGGCGTTCGGGCCGGCGGGCATGAATGTCGGCCGCTGCGTCGACGTGCCCGCGCAGGATTGTTCGTTGAAGGTCGAGACCGTGTCGACCAGCTCCAGCCTTCCCTTGTCCAGGCCGAGCACTGCGTGGGTGACATAGGCCTGGTTGCTGTTGAAATGCGTGCTGGTGGTCACGACCAGTCCGTCACGCTCGGGCGACAGGCCCGTCTCGGCAAAGCCGGTGTGACGGTCGAAGGCAACATCGACCGCATCGACGGGGCGCGGGCGTCCCGACAGGTCGAACAGGGCGAGCGGCGCCAGCCCTTCGGCGAAATCGGCGTAGCTGCCGAGATCGATCAGCATGAGGGCAAAGCGGCGATCCGGCGCGCCGAACGCGATGACCGGCACGCTGGCGAGCGGAAAGCGTCCCGGGGTCGCGCCGCCATAGTCGGGCGCGGCGTGTCGAAGCTCGATCAGCCTGGAGCCCGAATAGCCGCCCTGGGCCTCGGCCAGATCAGGCACGATCTGGCGCACGAGATCGGCATAGGTTGCGCCGGGCGCGGCTTCCGCGTCCAGAGACACAGAGTGCGGTTCGTCCGCCCGGACCGGCTGCGACGTCCCGACCGCTGCGGCGAGAAGGAGCCCGACCGCAACCAAGGCGCGCCGATTCATCCTGCTACCGCACGAAGGTGACGAATTCGTCGAGCGGGGCGCGTTCGGTGCGGAAGCTGTTTTCGGGCTTCGAAGTGTCCTCGTAGCCGATCGCCATGCCGCAGGTGATGATCTCTTCGTCGGGGATGTCGAGCACCGGCCGGATCTGCTTGTGGTAGGGCGCAAACGCCGCCTGCGGGCAGGTGTGCAGGCCCCTGCCCCGCGCCGCGATCATGATCGATTGCAGGAACATGCCGTGGTCGATCCACGAGCCCTGGTTGAGCCTGCGGTCGATGGTGAAGATCAGCCCCATCGGCGCGTCGAAGAACACGAAGTTGCGGTCGTGTTGCGCGCGCATCTGGTTGACGTCGCGCTTGGGGATGCCGAGCGCATCGTAGAGCGCGAAGCCGACCGCGCGGCGGCGCGCATAGTACGGCTCGAAGAACTTGTCCGGATAGTATTTGTATTCGTCCCAGGCGATCTTCTCGGCCCTTATGCCGGAGTTAAGCACAGCATCCGACACCGCCTTCAGCTTCTCCCCGGTGACGACATAGACCTTCCACGGCTGCATGTTGGTGCCGGACGGGGCGCGCGAGGCGACGGTGAGGATGTCGCGGATCGTCTGCTCGTCGACCGGGTCGGGCAGGAAGGCGCGCACGGACCGCCGCGACGTGATCGCCTCGTCGACGATCGCGGTTTCATCGACGATGTCCGGCTTCATCTGGGGTGCTGCCATCGAACGGCCTTTCGCCTCTGTGCCGCCTGCCGCTTTCGAAAGCAGGGAGTTCAGCAATTCGCATGGCCGGGCGGCACTTCGCAACCCCTGTGCCATTCGTGAAATCCGGCTTGATTTTTTCACGGCCGGTGGGAATATGAAATCCGTGAGCCAGATTTCACGAATTCCCCGGGAACAACCGCCCCGTATCCGTCATCTCGCGTCGGATTTGCGCGCGTTGCGCAAGGCGCGTGGCATGACGCTCTCGGAACTCGCGGCCCGCGTCGGTCGCTCGCTCGGCTGGGTGAGTCAGGTTGAGCGCGGCATCTCAAGTCCGGCGATCGCGGATCTGCGAGCGCTCGCAACGGTCTACGGCGTCCCGCTCAGCCTGTTCTTCGCCAATGACGACGGGCCGGAAGCCGAGCGCGGCGTCATCGTCCGCGCCGTCGGCCGCCGCCGCCTGGGCTCCACCGATACCGGGCTTGTCGAGGAACTCCTGTCGCCCGACCTCGGCGGTTCGTTCGAGATCCTACGCTCCGAATTCGCCCCCGGCGCGACCCTGGATCGACCGTCCCTGCGCGCGACGGAGGAAGCGGGCTATCTGGTGTCGGGCCGGTTCGAAATCGAGATCGACGGCGTCTGGCATGCGCTGCGCGAGGGCGATTCGTTCCGTTTCCGCGAAAAGCCGTTCCGCTGGCGCAACCCGGGCACGGTGCCGGCGGTGGTCATCTGGGTGGTGAGCCCGCCGGTGTATTGAGGAGGATCGCATGGCTGAATTCCCCACCCAGGCACGCGTGGTCATCATCGGCGGAGGCGCCGTCGGCGTGTCCTCGCTCTACCATCTGGCGAAAGCCGGCTGGACCGACTGCGTACTTTTGGAAAAGAACGAGCTGACCTCCGGCTCGACGTGGCACGCGGCCGGTAACGTGCCGACCTTCTCGTCGTCCTGGTCGCTGATGAACATGCAGCGCTATTCGGCGACGCTCTACCGCGGGCTGGCCGAAGCCGTCGGCTATCCGATGAACTATCACGTCACCGGCTCGATCCGCCTCGCCCACGGGCGCGAGCGGATGCGCGAGTTCCAGCGTGCCAAGGGCATGGGCCGCTACCAGGGCATGGCGATCGACGTCATCGGCCCGAACGAGATCAAGGCGAAGTATCCCTTCCTGGAACTGCACGACCTGGCCGGCGCGCTCTACGACCCGAACGACGGCGACATCGATCCGGCGCAGCTTACCCAGGCGCTGGCGAAGGGCGCGCGCGACCTCGGCGCCCGCATCGAGCGCTTCTGCCCGGTGACGGCGGTGCGCCGCGACAAGGACGAATGGATCGTCTCGACGCCCAAGGGCGACATCCGCTGCGAAAAGGTCGTCAACGCCGCTGGCTACCGCGCGGCCGAGGTCGGAAAGCTGTTCGGCCGGGATATCCCGATGATGGTGATGAGCCATCAGTACATCCTGTTCGAGGAAATCCCCGAACTTGCCGCCTGGACGAAGGAGGTCGGCCACAAGCTGCCACTGCTGCGCGACGTCGACACGTCCTACTACCTGCGCCAGGAGAAGGCCGGCATGAACCTCGGCCCCTACGAGCGCAATTGCCGGGCGCACTGGGCAAGCCCCGGCGACAGGATGCCGGACGACTTTTCCTTCCAGCTCTTCCCCGACGATCTGGAGCGGCTGGAGTGGTATCTGAACGACGCGATTGCGCGTGTGCCGATCCTCGGCACGGCGGGCCTCTCCAAGATCATCAACGGCCCCATCCCCTACGCGCCGGACGGCAACCCGTTGATCGGGCCGATGCCGGGCGTGCCGAATGCGTTCGAGGCCTGCGTCTTCACCTTCGGCATCGCCCAGGCCGGCGGCGCGGGCAAGGTTTTGGCCGAATGGGTGACGGAAGGCGCGACCGAATGGGACATGTGGTCCTGCGACCCCCGCCGCTTCACCGCCTACGCCTCCGCCCCGGACTATGCCGTCGCCAAGGGCATGGAGGTCTACGGCCACGAATACGCGATCTCCTTCCCCCGCCACGCCTGGCCGGACGGCCGCGACCGCAAGCTCTCGCCGATCCACGACCGCATCGCGGCGCTGGGCGCACAGTTCGCGCCCTACAATGGCTGGGAGCGCGCGACCTGGTATGCCAAGCCCGGCGACGACACGTCGGAAGAAGCCACCCAGACCTTCGACCGCGAAGGGCCGTGGCAGAAGCGCATCCGCGAGGAGTGCCTCGCGGTCCGCGACGCCGCCGGCATTCTCGACCTGCCCGGCTTCTCGCGCTTCCGCGTCAAGGGCGAAGGCGCACGCGACTGGCTGTCGTCCCTCATCACCGGCGTGGTGCCAAAACCCGGCCGCATCGGCCTCGGCTACTTTGCCGACGACAAGGGCCGCATCGTCACCGAAATGTCGATCATGGCGCTCGACGAGAACTTCTTCTTCCTCATCACGGCGGCCGTGGCCGAGGTGCACGATTTCGAGTGGCTCGCGAACCATTTGCCGCAAGCGACTCAGGTGACTCTGCAAAACGTCACCGAGGCCTTCTCCTGTCAGATTCTTACGGGGCCGAAATCGCGGGACATTCTGGCTGCGGTGACCGACGCCGACCTGTCGCAGCCGTGGCTGACGCACCAGTCCTGCCAGATCGCGGGAAAATGGCTGCAGCTCGTGCGTGTTTCCTTCGCCGGCGAACTCGGCTGGGAGCTGCACACAAAGGTCGAGGACACCGGCGCCGTCTTCGACGCGGTCTGGGCCGCCGGCCAGCCGCATGGCCTGAAACCCTTCGGCATGTTCGCGCTGGATTCACTGCGGCTGGAAAAGAGCTACCGCGCCTGGAAGCAGGACCTGTCGACCGATTACACGATCCTGCAGGGCGGGCTGGAGCGTTTCGTCAAATGGGACAAGCCCGACTTCAAGGGCAAGGCAGCGCTGCTCAGCGAGAAGCAGCAGGGCGTCACCAAGCGCTTCGTTACGCTGGTGATCAAAAACCCTGGTCCCTGCGACGCGCCCTACATGTCGACGCTCTGGCACGACGGCGCGATCGTCGGCGAGACGCTGTCGGGCGGATGGGGCCACCGTGTCGACAGGTCGATCGCGCTCGGCATGCTCCGCGCCGACCTCGCCGAGGCTGGCACGCGGATCGAAGTCGAGATATTCGGCGACCGCTTCGCCGCGATCGTCCAGAGGGACGAACCGTTGTGGGACCCGAAGAACGAGAGACTGCGCGCATGACGGCCCTGCCTTTCCCGGACGAGAGCTTCGGCGCCTTCCTGTTCGACATGGACGGCACGATCCTCAATTCCATCGCCGCCGCCGAACGCGTCTGGTCGGCCTGGGCGCGCCGCCACGGCGTCGAGGTGGAAACCTTCCTGCCGACGATCCACGGGCGGCGCGCACGCGAGACGATCAGTCAGTTGAATATCGCAGGAATGGATGTGGCCGCCGAGGCGATTGCGCTGGCCCAGGCCGAAATCGACGATGTGGAGGGCGTCGTCTCCATCGCCGGCGCGGAAGCCTTCCTCACCGCCCTGCCCTCCGACCGCTGGGCGATCGTCACCTCGGCCCCGCGCCGCCTCGCGCTGCGCCGCCTGGAGGCGGCCGGGTTGCCGGTGCCGGCCCTGATGGTCAGCGGCGAGGACGTGGCCCGCGGAAAGCCGGCGCCCGACTGTTTCCTCCTCGCCGCCGAGCGGCTCGGCCAGCAGCCGCAGGACTGCCTCGTGTTCGAGGACGCGCCCGCCGGCATCCAGGCTGCCGAGGCGGCGGGCGCGCGCGTGATCGTCGTCACCGCCGCGCATGCACACAGACTCGAGACGTCCCACCCGGTGATTGCCGGATACGCCCATGTCCTGCCGGTCCTCGATGGGCGCGGGCGGCTGACGATCGGTGCCGGCACATCGGCCAAGGACGACTGGAGGCGCGCATGACAGAGGTCATCCTCACCGACGGCGGCATGGGCCAGGAGCTGATCCGCCGCTCGACGTCCAGGCCGACGCCGCTCTGGTCGGCGCGCGTGCTGATCGACGAGCCGCACCTGGTCCGCGACCTGCATGCCGAGTTCATCGAGGCCGGCGCCAGGGTCATCACCATCAACACCTATGCGGCGACGCCGGAGCGGCTGGAGCGCGAGGGCGCGGGCGAGCTGTTCCAGACCTTGCAGGCGCGCGGCATCGAGCTGGCCCGGCAGGCGCGCGACGCGGCCGGCGACTGCGCCATCGCCGGCTGCCTGCCGCCGTTGTTCGGCTCCTACGCGCCGAAGCTGACGATCTCCTACGCCGACACGCTCGCCATCTACCGCCGCATCGTGGCCGAGCAGGCCGACCACGTCGACCTGATCCTGTGCGAGACGATGGCCTCCGCCGAGGAGGCGCACGCCGCCGCGACCGCCGCCTGCGAGGCCGGCAAGCCGGTCTGGGTGTCGTGGACGCTCGCCGACGAGCCCGGCGCGCGCCTGCGCAGCGGCGAAGCGCTGGCCGAGGCTGCAGCCGCCATCGCGCATCTCCCCATCGCAGCGCGTCTCGTCAACTGCTCGCGGCCGGAGACGATCGATGCCGCGCTGTCGGCGCTCAAAGGCCTCGGAGCTCCGGTCGGCGCCTACGCCAACGGCTTCACGGCGACCGAGGCGCTGAAGCACGGCGGCACGGTGGACGTTCTGCACGCCCGCCACGATCTCGATCCGGATGCCTATGCCGATTTTGCGCTGGGCTGGGTCGAGGCCGGGCTCGAGATCGTCGGCGGATGCTGCGAGGTCGGCCCGCCGCACATCGCGGCACTTCGCGACCGTCTGGAAGCCGCCCGACACGAGATAGCGGGATTGCCCCATGCCTGAGCCCTCTTCCCGCATCTCCGGCATTACGCCTTCCGGCAAGGACGGCTGGGAGGTGCATTTCGATGCCATGACCCGCAAGCAGGCGGGCGAGGACATCATCATGCTGTCCGTCGGCGACCACGATTTCGACACGCCGTCGGAGACGGTCGAGGCGGCGGTGAAATATGTTCGCGCCGGCCATCACCACTACACCCAGCTTCCCGGGCTCCCTCGCCTGAGGGCGGCCATGGCGAAACTCTCCACCCGCTGCACCGGCGTGGAAACCGAACCCGACCAGATCCTCGCCACGCCCGGCGGCCAGGCGGCGCTCTTCGCCGCGGTGCAGGCGACGCTCGATCCCGGCAAGCATGCGATCGTCGTCGCGCCCTACTACGCCACCTATCCCGGCACCTTCCGCGCCGCCGGCGCCGGGTTCACGGTCGTCGAGGCGCATGCCGAAGACGGGTTCCAGCCCGACCCGGTCGCGATCGAAAAGGCGATCCAGCCGAACACGCGGGCGATGCTGATCAACTCGCCGAACAATCCGACCGGGGCCGTCTATACCCGCGAAAGCCTCGAAGCCATTGCCGACATCTGCCGTCGCCACGACCTCTGGCTGCTGTCCGACGAGGTCTACTGGACCATCGCGCATGGCGAACACGTCTCGCCGCGCGGCCTGCCGGGGATGGCCGAGCGGACGCTCGTCATCAATTCGATGTCCAAGAGCCACGGCATGACCGGCTGGCGAATCGGCTGGCTGACCGGCCCGAAGGCGCTCATCACGCAGTTGATCAGCCTCAACCTCGTCTCGACCTACGGCCTGCCCGATTTCGTCTCGCGCGCGGCGATCGAGGCGCTGGAGAACGACTGGGGCGTCGAGGAGATCGCCCGCATCTACGACACCCGTCGGCTCGCCTTCCTCGACGCCATCCGCGGCATCAACGGAATCACGGTCCGTGGCTCCGAGGGCGGCATGTATGTCATGCTCGACATCCGTGTGATCGAACCCGATGACGAGGCCTTCGCCTGGGGGCTGCTGAACGCGGAGAAGGTTGCCGTCATGCCCGGCTCCTCCTTCGGCGACGCGGCCGCCGGCTGCATCCGCATCTCGCTCTGCCAGCCCGAGCCCGTCCTGCGCGAGGCAGCGGCGCGGCTGAGGCGGCATCTCGCCTCCCTCTCCGACAAGAGTGCCCCGGCATGACCGTCCTCCCCCGCAAAGCCCACGCGGTGATCATCGGCGGCGGCGTGTCCGGCTGTTCGGTCGCCTATCACCTGACCAAGCTCGGCTGGACCGACGTGGTCCTGCTGGAGCGCAAGCAGCTGACCTCCGGCACGACCTGGCACGCCGCCGGCCTGATCGGCCAGTTGCGCGGCTCGCAGAATATGACGCGGCTGGCGAAATATTCGGCCGATCTCTACGTGAAGCTGGAGGCCGAGACGGGCGTCGCCACCGGCATGCGTCAGGTCGGCTCGATCTCGGTGGCGCTGACCGAGGAGCGCAAGCACGAGCTCTATCGGCAGGCGACGGTGGCGCGGGCCTTCGACGTCGACGTGCGCGAGATTTCTCCACGCGAAGTCAAGGAGATGTATCCGCATCTCAACGTCTCGGACGTGGTCGGCGCGGTCCATCTGCCGCTCGACGGGCAGTGCGACCCCGCCAACATCGCGATGGCGCTGGCCAAGGGCGCGCGGCAGCGCGGCGCGGTGATCTGCGAGCAGACGAAGGTCACGAAGATCCACGCGAAGGACGGCCGCGTCACCGGCGTGTCCTGGGCGAAGGACGGCGAGGAAGGCACGATCGAGGCCGATATCGTCATCAACTGTGCCGGCATGTGGGCGCGGGATCTGGGGGCGCAGAACGGCGTGTCGATCCCGCTGCACGCCTGCGAGCATTTCTATCTCGTGACGGAACCGATCCCCGGCCTTGGCCGCCTACCCGTGCTGCGCGTGCCGGACGAGTGCGCCTACTACAAGGAAGACGCCGGCAAGATGATGCTCGGCGCTTTCGAGCCGGTGGCAAAACCCTGGCCGCCGGCCGGCGAGCGCATCCGCGAGGATTTCTGCTTCGACCAGTTGCCGGAGGACATGGACCACTTCGCGCCGATCTTCGACATGGGCGTCAACCGCATGCCGATGCTGGAGACGGCCGGCATCCACACCTTCTTCAACGGCCCCGAGAGCTTTACCCCCGACGACCGCTACTATCTCGGCAAAGCGCCGGAGCTTTCCGGCTACTGGGTCGCGGCCGGCTACAACTCGATCGGCATCGTCTCTTCAGGCGGCGCCGGCATGGCGCTCGCGCAGTGGATCAACGACGGCGAAGCGCCCTTCGATCTCTGGGAGGTCGACATCCGCCGCATGCAGCCGTTCCAGAAGAACCGCTCCTATCTGCGCAATCGGGTCACCGAGACGCTCGGCCTGCTCTATGCCGACCATTTCCCCTACCGGCAGATGGCGTCGGCGCGGGGCATCCGCCGCTCCCCTCTCCACGAGCATCTGAAAGCGCGCGGCGCCGTTTTCGGCGAAGTGGCGGGCTGGGAACGCGCCAACTGGTTCGCCAGGCCCGGGCAGGAACGCGATTACCGCTATTCGTGGAAGCGGCAGAACTGGTTTGGCAACCAGCGCGACGAGCACATGGCGGTGCGCGAAAACGTTGGCCTGTTCGACATGACCTCGTTCGGCAAGATCCGCGTCGAGGGCCGCGACGCCTGTCGCTTCCTGCAGCGCGTCTGCGCCAACGACATGGACGTCGCCCCGGGAAAAATCGTTTACACGCAGATGCTCAATGCGAAGGGCGGCATCGAGAGCGACCTGACCGTCTCGCGCCTGTCCGACACTGCCTTCTTCCTGGTCGTGCCGGGTGCCACTTTGCAGCGCGACCTCGCATGGCTGCGCAAGCACTTAAGCGACGACTTCGCCGTCATCACCGACGTCACGGCGGCGGAAAGCGTTCTCTGCCTGATGGGGCCGAAGTCCCGCGATCTCATCCAGCGCATCAGCCCGAACGACTTCTCCAACGAGAAAAATCCCTTCGGCACCTGGCAGGAGATCGAGATCGGCATGGGTCTCGCCCGCGCCCACCGCGTCACCTATGTCGGAGAGCTTGGCTGGGAGCTTTACGTGTCGACCGACCAGGCGGCGCATGTCTTCGAGACGATCGAGGAGGCCGGCGCCGATCTCGGCTTGAAACTCTGCGGCCTGCATACGCTCGATTCCTGCCGCATCGAAAAGGCCTTCCGCCATTTCGGACACGACATCACCGACGAGGACCATGTGCTCGAAGCCGGCCTCGGCTTCGCTGTGAAGACCGCCAAGGGCGATTTCATCGGCCGCGACGCGGTGTTGAGGAAGACGGAGGCGGGCCTGTCGCGCCGCATGGTGCAGTTCAAGCTCAAGGACCGTGAGCCTCTGCTGTTCCACAACGAGGCGCTAGTGCGCGACGGCAGGATCGTCGGCACCGTCACCTCCGGCAATTACGGCCACTTCCTCGGCGGCGCGATCGGCATGGGCTATGTCCCCTACTCCGGCCAGAGCGAGGCCGACCTGCTCGCCTCGTCCTACGAGATCGAGATCGCCGGCGAGCGCTTTGCCGCCGAAGCTTCGCTCAAGCCGATGTACGACCCGAAGGCCGAGCGGGTCAGGATGTAGGATCGGGTTCGGCGCGGCGCTGGACGAAGTCCCCCCTCACCGTCTCGGGCTTCGCCCGATCCACCTCTCCCCCATTTCATGGGGGCGAGGAGACGCAGTGCCTGCAACGCCGCTTCCTAAGAGATTGGCTTCTCCTCTCCCCCGGGCAGGGGGAGAGGTGGCCCGGCGAAGCCGGGACGGTGAGGGGGTGGTTGCTCGGCCCAAGAGTCCGATGACTCATAGGTGCTGCTTGAACCAGTCCCGCTGGGCCACCGAGGACACCTTGAACGGTTCGCCCGTATAGGCCTCGAAATGCCCGCCGGGCAGGACGACCAGCTTCTTCGGCTCCAGCGCCTGCCCGTAGGCCCGCGCAGTCATGTCGAACGGGGTCAGGTGGTCTCCTTACGCGACCACGACCATCAGCGGGGTCGGCGCGATGCGGGCGATGTAGGTTGCCGGCTCGTATTCGGTGAACATCTCGATCGAATGGAGCGTCACCTCGTTCTTCCAGTTCGTCTCGTGCTCCTGCTCGACGCGGGTGAAGAACTCGTAGGTGTCGGCCGTCGGCAGCGCGCAGGGCTGGCCGAGGTCAGGCGCGACAGGTCCGTCGAGGTGACGCCGATCTCGCTGCCCAAGGCGCGCAGCGACAGGCCGCTGGCGCCGACGCGCTCGCGCAGCGCCAGCCCCAGCCGCCGCCAGACATAGGCGACGCGCGACACCGGCTCCGGCGGCGGATTCTCGTTCTCGGCCAGCCGCCGCTCCAGCGTCAGGCGCAGGCGCCTGATGGCGGCGGTGTAGTCTTCGGCGGGTGCGGGAGAGGTCACAGCGCCACCCCGCTTGCGCGCCATGCGTGCGATGCTAGGCTGCGTTCAATCCGGGGGAAAACGCATGGACGGATCGGACGGCGGTCGGAAGGAAGCAAACTTGTTCCTGAGCGACGAACGATTCTGGCAGGGCGCGGCGTTCGTCACGGGAGTTCTTCTGATCTTCGCCGTTGGATTGGCGGCATTGATCAGCCTTTTCACCTCGACGGGTGTGGACCTCAACCGCAACGTCGACACCATCTACAAACTCGGCCTGATCGGCGTCGGATTCGTGACATTTTGCACTGTCGTTTGGCGAGGGTTGATTGCCGCCCGTCAGGCTAACACACAGCAGCAACAGATCGTTAAACTCACTGAGCAGATCGCAGCGGCGGAACGGCAAAACCTCGCCGGACTTTTTCACAAAGGCGCAGAGATGATCGCGGAGGGTGATCATGCAAACGTTGCGGCAGGGCTTTCGACGCTGCAAATCGTCGCGCAGGGGCCAGATGAGGACTTCGCCATTCAGGCTATGAACATCATCGCCGATCACATCGAGGAACAGGGCCCGGACTATCTCACAAAACAGCGAGGACAGAACGCAGTCGCCACTCTGAACAGAGTTGCCCGCCAGACTTCCCGGTACAGCCAACGAAGACTTAGCCTCGAGTTTCCGTCACACATCGTTACTGAGATCGAAAGTGAATATATCCCCCTCGGGGCAGGGCACGTTACTTTGTCTAGAGTGGGCTTCGTATTTGACGATTTTGACAATATTGAACCAAGCAATAAGGCGGGATCTAGACGAATATTGCTTACACACTGCCGATTTGATAACTGTACGATAGATATGCGAAAATTTCGCGTGAAAGAATCTGAATTTAAAGCATGTAAATTTATTTACTGGGTTTCCACCCCAGGAAATAAATACACTGATTGTGACTTCAGCGGTTGCGACATCAGGGGCAAATTTCCCGATCTTCGTCAGGCGAACTGCTTTTTCAATGAAGTAGACCCGCCTCGCGGCCGCTCGATCACCTATTGGTCCCGACGCTTGCAGCGGCACGGTGGCACTGATCTGGCCGATGACAGCGAAGACGATGACATCGAACCCGCCATCGTAATGGGACTTTAAGACGCTTCGGGGGCACCTGATCTCATGCCGCCCTCGCCAAGCCGAACGGACGAATGCTAGCGTGCCGGCCATGGGGGAATTTCACTGGAAAGAACTGGCGCTCTTCTTGGGCTTCGCGTTCGCGACCTTCGTCGCCTATGCGCTGTTGTTGTCTCCGCCTGGAACGCTTTGCCCGGTCGGAAACCCGGAATGCCTGCGCGAATGGGTGACGACAGTTTTCGGCTCTGTCGCCGCCTGCGCTTCGGCCGTCGCCTTGTGGGCACTCGTCCGGCAGACTCGCGAGCTCCGGCGCCAGACCGATTTCTTGCTGGGTGACACGCTTCCCATCGCGCAGATGTTCGACCACCCTGAGGGTCCACAGGGAAGCATACTGGACGCCCATTTGCGGCTGACGAACCTGAACCGCTCGCCCGTCACGATGGGCCCGTTTCGTGCGACACCAGGAAGCGGCTACGAGATCGTCCTTCGCCAGCCGAAGGGCGCGATGGATTTCTTCCTTCAGGGACAGATCGAGCGGCAGAAGATATTCATCGATGGGTGGATCGATCGCTCCAGAGCGCCGCCCGCAATCGAACTTGCGGTTGGCTTTTTCCGAGCTGTTGCGCGGTCCGAGCGACCTCTGGACGAAGACGGAAAATGGGCGCGTGAACACGTGACCATCGTAATCGACGTCCAAATCGCGAACGGGATTGGGTCGAGTGCGACGATCAAGGCAGCAGGTTTCGCCTATATCGTTTGAACGTGAATTGTTCACGCCGCCCTCCGCTTCGCTTCCGCCACGTCGAGCAGTACCCGGTTGCGGATGCGGGGCGCCGCGCCTTCAGCGCCGCCTTCGGCCAGTCGCCGAGCGTGTTTCGCGCCACCCGCCGGCAATAGAGCCATCCCTAAAAACAGACCCCGGCAGGGGAGGTCAGCCTCCTGCCGGGGTGAGTTAAGCGGTCGCGCCGGGGGAACTCCGGCGTTGCGCTCGGGGGAAATCAGTTGACGATGACGATGCGGGTGTTCTGCTGGCCGAACGTCTTGACCAGCGTGTAGAACGCCTCGGCATTCGTCGGATGCAGCCTGATGCAGCCATGCGAGGCCGGGCGGCCGAGATTCTTGACGTGCGGGGTCGCATGGACCGCGTAGCCGCCGGTGAAGAACACCGAATGCGGCATCGGCGCGTTGTCGTATTTCTTCGAATACCACATCTCGTGCATGCGGTAGGGCTTCCACGACCCGGTCGGCGTGACATAGCCCTTGCCCGCGGTCGAGACCTTCCATTCGTAGGTCTGGCGTCCGCCGACGGTGACCTGCATCTTCTGCTCGGAGATGGAAATGCGGGCGACGACCTCGTTGGAGACCGAAGCCTGGGCGGGTGCGTTGCCGGCGGCCATGAAGAGGCCGAGGCCGGTCACGGCGATCGCGGCGATGTTGATGAAGCGGGCGGATAGAGCGGTCATTGGAGCCTCCAGCTGTTTCGTTAGCGTCTGCTGCGCTTGATGGAGACAATTTGCGCCGGCTCTGTATCGCGGCAATTTCACGCCGCGTTCATATTTGTTTCGAAATGGTTTCCATTCGGGTCATTTTAGGAAACACGATCGCCCTCCTTTCGCAGCATCCTTTCCCGCCGGACAATTCACGCGGAATTCCAGCCTCTTGCGGCAACAGATCAGGTTTCAAGCGGCACATTCCGGATACATGGCCCGATCAGTCTGGCTGCATGAAAGACAACCGCCCAGGCGCCGCATCGGCAGCCGGGACTTAGGGAGAAACGGTCATGCGTTCGAAGTTCGGATCGACCATATTAGTGGGACTGCTCTACGCCCAGGCGGCGTTCGGCCTGCTCGCCGTCGGTGCGGTCGTGTTGAAGGATCGAGCCGCCGACCAGGCGCTCGCCGATTCGACGGTCGAGATCGCGTCAGCGGCGAGTTCGGTGGTCCGCTAGGTGCAGACCGGGGCAGGCAGACAGACGGTGCGGCGTTCGGCGGGCAACACCCGTTTCGCCCTTCTATGCGCCTTTCGGCGGATCGAACCGGTAGCCCGCGCCCCGCACGGTGACGATGCTCTCGGAATCGAGCTTTCGGCGCAGCCGCACGATGCGGGAATCGATCGATCGGTCGAAGGCCTCGTAGCTCTCGGCAGGTGCTGCGGCGATGATGTCGTCGCGATTGATGACCGTATGCGGATTGGCGGCGAACAGCTTGAGCATCGCCACCTGGCCGGCAGAGAGCTGCTCCTCCTCGCCGGAATGGTGCATCACCAGCGCCGCCCTCAGGTCGACGGTGGAGTTTTCGAGCGGCAGGAGATCGGGCGCGGCAAAGCCGCGACGGGTCAGGATGCCGCCGATGCGGGTGGCCGCCTCGCGCAGGTTGAACGGCGCCTCGATGACGTCGGCAGCACCCAGTTCGAGCGCCAGCACCTTCTCGATCAACACCGGCCCGGACGAAACCAGGACGAAGGCCGGTCCCTCCTCCCCGCCATAGTCGCGCAGGAGGTCGAGGCCGGACCCGCCGGGAAGCTGCAGGTCGACGACCGCGAGATCCGGCTTGCCGGCGAACAGCGGCCTCGCCGACCACATTTCGTGCGCCAGGGTCACGTCGTGTCCGCGACGGCGCAGATATTCGCCGAGGTGGACGCCGGCTTCCTTGCTTGCGGACACGACTGCGATCACCGCTCTGGCGGACATGGACCTTCCAGAAAAAAGAGATAAAGAAAGACTCGGGCATCATGTTTACACCCAATCTGCTTGCCGGAACCAGCAGGGAAGACAGCGCCGTGCGATCGAAAATCGTTGTCGTCGACGACGAGCCGGACCTTCGCGATGCGGTCGCGGAGTATCTGCAGGCGAGCGGGTATGACGTGACCGTGGCCGGCGATGCCGCGGCCATGCGCGAGATCGCCCGCGAGCAGACGTTCAACCTCGCCATCCTCGACATTTCCATGCCCGGGGAGGACGGCCTGTCGCTCGGCCGATGGCTGCGCTCCAAGATGCCCGTCGGCATCATTTTCGCGACCGCTTCCGGCACCTCGATCGACCGCATCGTCGGCCTGGAACTCGGCGCCGACGACTACATCGTGAAACCGTACGAACTGCGCGAACTGCTCGCCCGGGTGCGCTCGGTCCTGCGCCGCGTGCCGCAGCCGACGGGCACCGTGTCGGACGACGACGGCCCGGTGCGCCCGGCGCGCCGCGTGGTGACGTTCGGCGGCTTCTCCGCCGACCTCGACGGACGCATGGTCACCGGCCCCGGCGGGGCTATGGTGGAAATGGCGAAGAGCGAGTTCGACGTGCTCGAGGTCTTCCTCACCCGCGCCAACCGTCTGCTCAGCCGCTCGGCGATCGCCGAGGCGATCGGACTGGCCGACGAGGCGGACGATTCCCGCGCGCTCGACATCCGCATCATGCGCCTGCGCAAAAAGATCGAGCACGACCCGTCCAACCCGCGCTTCCTGCGCACGGTGCGCGGCGAAGGCTACATCTTCTCCCTGTCCGATACGGGACAGAAGACCGCGTAAAGGGGCCATATCCTGGAACCGACCCTGGCCGCCCTCGAAGACATTTCCCGCTTCCGGCAGGATTTCCAGTCGCGCGGCCTTACCGTGGTCGTGGCCGATCTCATGCGCCGGATGCGCCAGGCAAGCGACTGGCAGCAGGAGATCGACGACGTACTCGCCATCATCGGCATGGCGTTCCGCTGTCACCGCTCGGTGCTGTTCCGCATGCGCGACATCACCGGACAGGGCTTCTCCCAGACCATCGTCTCCTACTGGGTGGACCGCACCGTGCTCGGTCCCGAAGGCCGCCCGACGACGATCGGCCAGTCGATGATCGAATCGGACTCCCTTCTGCAGACGCTGTCCGAGGATGCGCGGCGCGGTACGGTCTTTGCCGGCCACACCCGCGAACTGACCGGCTTCCTGCGCGAGGACTTCGAACGCCAGCGCATCAAATCCTTCATGTCCTATCCGGTCTTCGCCCACGGCTATGTCTGGGGAACGCTCGCGGTCAACGACTGCATGACCGAGCGCGACTGGTCGGACGACGAGCATTCGGCGCTCTCCATGGTGGCGCTGATCGTCGGCGACGCCATCGAACGTTCGCAGACCGAGGCGCATATCGCCGAGACCTTCCGCACCACGATGCTCAACGCGGCGCTCGACGGCATGGTGATCATCGACGAGAGCGGCGGCATCATCGAGTTCAACCCGGCCGCCGAGCGCATGTTCGGCTGGAAGAAGCACGAGGTGCTGGGGCGCTCGATCGTCAGCACCCTGGTCCCGCTCGACTATCGCCCGATGCTGGTCAACGGCCTGCGCTCCTACCTCGAAAGCGAGGCCGGCCGGATGATCGGCAAGCGCTTCGAGATGAACGGGACGAACGCCAGGGGCGAGATTTTCCCGGTCGAGCTGACCATTTCCGAGGTCAATGCCGCCGGGCGCAAGCTGTTCATCGGCGCGGTGCGGGATCTCCGCGAGCGGCGGCGCGCCGAGGAGGAAATCAACCGCCAGCGCGACAGGCTGCACCAGAACGAGAAGATGGCGGCGATGGGCTCGCTGCTTGCCGGCGTGTCGCACGAACTGAACAACCCGCTCGCCGTCGTGGTGGCGCAGTCGACGCTGCTGCACGAATTCGCGCCCGACGCCGCGACCAAGACGCGCGCCGAAAAGGTGCGCGCAGCGGCGGAACGGTGCGGGCGCATCGTCAAGAGCTTCCTCGGCATGGTGCGGCTGCATCCGACCGCCCAGTCCGAAACCGACCTGAACCAGGTCATCCGTTCGGCGCTCGAGATCAGCGCCTATGGCGCCCGCTCGTCCGGCATCGTCATCGAGACGCTCCTGTCCCCGGCCGATCTGCCGGTGCTCGGCGATGCCGATCATCTCACCCAGGTCGCAGCCAATTTCCTCGTCAACAGCCAGCATGCGCTCGCCTCCGTCTCGGGCGAGCGGCGCATCAAGGTCCGGTCGGAACGGACCCCGTCCGGCCTCGCCCGCTTCTCGATCGAAGACAATGGACCCGGCATCCCGAAGGACATCCGCGACCGAATCTTCGAATCCTATTTCACCACCAAGCCGGTTGGCGTCGGCACCGGCATCGGCCTGTCGATCTCGAAATCGATCGTCGAACGCCACAACGGCAAGGTATGGTACGAGGAGGGCGACAGCGGCGGCGCCCGCTTCGTCGTCGAGCTTCCGATGGTCGCCCGTTCGCTCGGCGAGATCGCTGGCGCAGCACCCTACTCCACCAGCATCCGCACCGCGCTCATCATCGACGACGAGCCCGATGTGGCGGGATCGCTGTCCGATATCCTCGAACTGATGGGGATAAGGTCCGTCATTCATACCGGATGGGCTGAGGCGCGCGATGGCATCGACAGCCTCGACATGGAAATCGACATCGTTTTCTCGGATCTGCGCATGCCCGGCACGAGCGGACTCGAGATCTTCCGGGAGCTGACGCAAAAGCGGCCGCATCTGGCCACGCGCTTCGTGCTCGTGACCGGCGACAGCCTGGGCGCGCGCGCGGAGTTCGAGGAGATCTCGCCGAAGCTCAGGCCTCTCCTCCTGGAGAAGCCCTTCTCCACGCTCGACGTGCGCGGCGCGCTGGCAGCCGTGACCGACCAGATCCGCACGCAGCAGAACTGAGCCCAGGCTCAATTTGCCGTCATCGCCTCGACGTCGAGGACGTCGTGCCGCGCGATGACCGCGAAGGCTTCCACTTCGTTTGCGACGAAGAAATCCCAGTCCCTCGTCCGCAGCCGGAGCCAGGCCGACTCCTGCGAGAAGTGCTTGGCCCGGACATGGGCGCGCTGGGAAGCTTGGCGGCGGGCGATGTGCATGCTCGTCTCCTGTCGAAGTCTGTTCAGTGTCGGATGGACGCGTCGGCCAGGCGGATGTTGCGCTTGAGCCCATTGTCCTTGGCGATCGCCAGGATGCAGTCGAGCGATTCGGACGCCCACACCTGGCCGGCACAGGCCTTGTCGGTCTCGCTGCGAACCGCGAGCCGCGGCGCCTTCTCGGTCGTCGCGGCAACCTCGATGGCCGGCGCCTCGGATTCGACCGCGCCGAAGGCGGCGCGCGGCGACGGCAGCAGCATCATGAAGGCGATCGCGCCAACCGAGATGACCGAGAACATAGCCATCTGGTTCTCCGAGGTGCGGGTGCGCACGGCGATGCGGGGAAGCCCGGCGAATGCGGAGCGGCGGGCGGCGGGGGCGGTGAGAGCGGACATGGCGGGCGGCCTTTCGTTTGGATTTGTTCCCTGATGACGCCAGTTCTAGGGACAGGCCGTATCGTCGCCATGCCGATGCGTTAACTTCTTTGTAACGCGTCTGTTTCGGAATCCTTTCGTTTGTTGCGCGTTTTGAAGCGGCAGCGAAAGTTCGTTACCGGATCTGGTTCCGGATCTGGTCGTAGAGGATCTGCGCCGCCGGCGAGAGCGAGCGGTTGCGGACCGTGATCAGGCTGTAGGGTTGAACGACGATCTCGAAATCGGTCGGAAGAATCTCGACCGACCCGTCGAGGTCGCCCCTGCCCCGCAGGAAGTTCGCTACCTCGGTCGACACCGCCGCGATGGCGTCGGATTGCGCCACCATCACCAGCGTCAGCAGCAGCGACGAGGTGTTGAGCACGCGGTCGGGCAGCGGGGCGCCGTGGGATACGAAAATGCCCTCGAGCGTGCGCCGCAGCAGCGATCCGCCCGGCTGCAGCACCCAGTCGAAGCTGTGCAGCGCGTCGAGCCGGACCGAGCCCTGGCCCACCAGCGGATGCCCCCGCCGGACGATGAGACAGGCCTTTTCGACGCCGATGACGCGCGCCTCGAACAGGCGCGGATTGAGATCGTCGGGGATGCGCGCGACGATGAAGTCGTGGCGCGAAGCGAGCAGTTCCTTCGCCAGCACGGCGCTGGTCTCGACCTGCATGTTGATCTCGACCTTGGGATAGGTTTCGCGGACGATCTTGATCGCCGGGATGACAAGGTCGATGGCCGGCGCGGTCACCGCGCCCAGATAGACCGAGCCGCCCTTGCCGCTGCGCAGGTCGGAGATCTCGCGGTCGACTTCGCGCAGTTCGAGCAGCACCGATCGCGCGCGCCGGGCCAGCGCCTTGCCGTAGGGCGTAAGCGTCACGCCCCGCGGCAGCCGCTCGCAGATCGGAGCGCCGACGATCGCCTCGATCTCGGCGATCATCCTGGAGGCTGCCGGCTGCGAGATGTTGAGCACGGAGGCGGCTGCGCTGACCTGGCCGTGTTCGTCGAGCGCCGCAACCATGCGCAGGTGGCCGAGCTTCAGTCCGCCCCGCGCCAGCGCCTCGCCGTCGCCGCTGCGCTCCCCGCCCCAGGCCGGATTGGTCCACCCCTGCCGATCGGACACGTCGCTCTCTCCCTCGAATCACATACCGACTTCGGTATAGCAATCGTCGATCTTTGCATTTGACAGTTATAACTATAACCGAAATTTTCGTCACCCAGCGCGGTCCCGGCGATCAGACAGAAAGAAAGACGCCGGGCGACGGGAGGAGCTTCAGGCCGCGCCTCGCCGAACCGGCACAAGCCGCATCCATTTCTCACCTGCCGTCCGGAACCCGATGCACTGTCCGCACGGCAGCCCACCACACCACCCAAAGGGAGGAACGACGTGAAATTCCTGAAGACAATCGTGGCGGCCGCGGCCGTCAGCCTGCTGGCCCTGGCCCCGCAGGCCTTCGCCCAGGACAAGGGCCTCGTCGGCATCGCCATGCCGACCAAATCCTCGCTGCGCTGGATCAGCGACGGCGACAGCCTGAAAGCCGCCCTCGAAGGCATGGGCTACACCGTCGACCTGCAATATGCCGAGGACGACATTCCGAACCAGCTCGCCCAGATCGAGAACATGGTGACCAAGGACGCCAAGGCGCTGATCATCGCCTCGATCGACGGCACGACGCTGTCGGCCGTCCTGCAGCAGGCAGCCGACAAGGGCACCAAGGTCGTCGCCTATGACCGCCTGATCCGCGACAGCGCCAATGTCGACTATTACACCACCTT
>JAYSFJ010000006.1:0-251380 GCA_041913465.1 Mesorhizobium sp.
CGCCAATCTAACCCGGATTAGACAAACAATCCCGGGCGCCGAAGGCGACCCGGGACCCATTCTTCTATCCGGTTACACGCAGAAAACGTCTGCCTCCGAAGCACAACCGACGGCGTCCATTTGCCAGCGATCAATGGGTCCCGGCTGGCCTTCGGCCGCCGGGATGACGACGCGCAAGGGTATGTGGCAGCCGCTCCCCCGTGGATCGATTCCCCGCATCTTTCGGCCAACCCATTCTTTCCGCTCATCATTCAAAAATCACCTATCCACCCCCTCGCCACCTCCCCCACACTGCGCGTGACTGAAACGGGGGCCGCGATGGACTGGGCGACGCAGACCGACATCATCAGGCAAATCGTCGCCATGCTGCTGGTGCTCGCCGATCTGGCTGACCGCGCGCGCGACGCATCGCGTCGGGAGCGTTGCCGTATTCTCGGGCTATTGCGTCGGGCCGAAATGGCCGCGCAGGTCGCCCATCATGCGCGCCGACGCGGTGCGCCGCCGCCGGGCGGCACGTACCCCGATCCGGGGATGCCCGATGCATCCGGCAACGAGCCGTCCGACGCCGCGGATCTGGCGCTTCGCCTGCGGGCTCTGTCGCTCCTGTGGGCAACTCTCCTGGCGTGGATGCTGAGGATCGCCCGCCGGCGGTCGGCGGGATCGCGGATCGTGCCTGACGTGGCCGTTGCCGTCCCCGCCTGGGCGCTCGCTGCGCCGCGCGCGCCGGACACGTCCTGACGGCAACGCCTTCGCCGGACGACGGCCGAAGCACCGCGTCGATCCTCTGTCCCCAAGCCCTATCCTCTGGCGAGCCCTGTCGCCGGAGCCGCCGGCGCGCGCCCGGAAATGAGTCGGCGATACGCCGGGCCTTTCTTTGGCAGCAGGGCGAGACGCCGTGGAACCTTGGCCGGGCCGTCGCGTTTCCCTGGCAGACCGGCGCCGTCGCCGGCTCGTTCAAAATCAAGGAGATGCGCCATGAATTGGAATCAGGTCGAAGGCAATTGGGAGCAGTTCAAGGGCAAGGTCCAGCAGCAGTGGGGCAAGCTCACCAACGACGATCTTGACGTCATCAAGGGCAACCGCCGCGAACTCGCCGGCCGCCTTCAGGAGCGCTACGGCCATGCGCAGGACGCCGCCGAGCGGGACATCGATTCCTGGCTCGCGCGCCACTGATCCGCACGCAGCCTGATCGAATGGAGGACCCCGCTTCGGCGGGGTCTTTCATGTACGCGCCGGCAACGACCTGATCCGCGCCAGGACCGCCGTGTCGACCGCGACGCCGTCACGGCCGGACTTCGCCTGCCGCTTCGCCCTTGCGTCTCCCGGCACGTGCAGCCCGAAATGTTTCGACAACCTGTCCAGGTGCCGCCCGGTCCGGCTGGCGAAACCGTCGGTGAACAGCCGCGGGTCGATCGCCAGGACGAACAGTCCGCAGCCCGGCGATTTCGCGCCTTCCGCGAAGGACGGAGCGTCGAGCGACCAGTTCGCGCCCGAAAGCCCGGCCGCGAGCACTTCGACCATCAGCGCGATATTGGCCCCGCGCGCCCCGCCGAACGCCAGAAGGGCGCCGCGCATCGCCTCGCGCGGATCCGTCGTCGCCTCGCCGTCGGGCCCGAGCGCCCAGCCCTCGGGAATGCCCTCGCCGCGCTCGGCCGCCGCTCTTATGTTCACATAAGCGGTCGCGCTCGACGACTGGTCGATCAGCAGCGGCGGTCCATGCTCCGTCGGTGCGGCGAAGGCGAGCGGGTTGGTGCAGAAGACCGGCTTCGTCGTGCCGGAGCCGGCAAGCAGCGCCGGGCCGTTGGCGGCCGCGAGCCCGACCAGTCCGCGCTCCGCGAGGCGTCCGGCGAACCAGCCGAGCGCACCTGCCGTATAGGCGTTCTTCTGGCTGAAGATCGCGACGCCGAATGTCTCCGCAACCGCCACCAGGTCCTCGAGCGCCATGTCGAAGCCGAGATGCGCCGTCCCGCCGCCGGCATCGGACAGGATGACGGCCGGCGCCGGCCGCGAGATCAGGGGCGTTGCCGTGCCGTCGATCCGGCCCGCCTCCAGCGCGTCGAGATAGTCGATGAAATGCGCAAGCCCGACTGCCGGCTGGCCGTCCGCCTCGGCGGCCACGGCGGCCCTGGCGATGGACTCCGCCGCGGGCGCCGATGCTCCGGCCGCGATTGCTGCATCGATGCAGAGCCGCTCCGCTTCCTCGAGCGGGATGCGTTCCATGGCGGGCATGCTCATCCGAGCCGCACCGGAATCCGGGCCTCCATCTTCCTGAACATTACGATGATGATGCCCGAAATGATCAGATAGATGAGCGCCAGCAAGAGCAGCGGCTCGTAGACGATGAACGTGTCCTGCCGCACCCGCGAGGCGACCGCATAGATGTCGACGACGGTGATCGTTGCAACGAGGGGCGTGCATTTCAGTTGCAGCACGGTTTCGCCGGCGAGCGTCGGCAGCGCCCGGTGCAGCGCCTGCGGCAGCCAGACTCGGCGGAAGATGGTGAAGGGTCGCATGCCGTAGGCGCGCGCCGCCTCGAGCTGCCCTTTGGGCACGCCGGCGAAGGCGCCGCGCATGACCTCGCCCTCGTAAGCGGCAAACGAGATCGTCAGGGACAGCACTGCATAGGGCCAAGCCTGCCTGAGATAAGGCCAGAGATCGGACTGCCGGATCCACGGGAATTGCGGAAAGAGCGAACCGAGTCCGTAATAGAGCAGCCAGAGCTGCAACAGGAGCGGCGTGCCGCGGATCACGGTGCAGAACGCGTTGGCAGGCATCGCCAGCCACCAGGGTCCGGCCGCCTGCGCGAGCCCCAGCGGCACGGCCAGCATGATGCCCAGCACGCAGGTCACCACCAGGATCCACACCGTCCGCCAGATGCCTTGGAGCGCCAGGCCGTAATAGTTCGGCAGCCAGTCCCAGCGCATGAACAGCGCCGCCGAGATGACCAGCGCGGCGGCCACCGCCATCAGCAGGATGCGGTGCGGCTGCAGCCACGGGCTGCGCGCCGCGAACTCGGCGAGGCTCGTCGCGGGAACGCTCATCGCGGCCCTCCTGACACGGATGGCATTCCGCGCCGCGACCAGCGTTCGACCCGCGCGATGATCTGTTTCGAGACGAGCGTCAGCAGCAGATAGAGCACTCCTGCGGCGACGAAGAAGGTGAAATAGGCCTTTGTCTGCCCCGCCGCGGTGCGGGTTTCCTGCGTCAGCTCGTTGAAGCCGACGATGGCCAGCAGCGCCGTGTCCTTCGTGGCGATCAGCCACAGATTGGCGAGGCCGGGAATGGCGAAGGGCAGCATCGCCGGCAGGGTGATCCGCCGCAGCATCAGCATCGGCGCCATGCCGTAGGCCCGCGCCGCCTCGATCTGGCCCTGCGGGATCGACAGGATCGCGCCGCGCAGCACCTCGGTCGAGTAAGCCCCCTGCACGACCGCCAGCACCCAGATGCCGGCCACCAGCCCGTTGATGTCGATGCGCGCGTAGCCCAGCGCCTCCAGCACGCGGTTGATGAGATCGGTGCCGGCGAAATAGAGGATAAGGATCAGCACCAGCTCCGGCACCGCCCGCACGATGGTGGTGTAGACCTCGAGCAGGTCGCGCACGATCGGCCCGCCGTAGAGCTTGCCATAGGCGCCGCCGATGCCGATCGCCAGGCCGAAGCCGTACGCTCCGATGGCGATGATAATCGAGTTCAGCAACCCGCGCAGCAGATTTCCGCCCCAGCCGGGCGGGCTGAGGGCAAGCAGGTCTATCGTCGACGCGGACTGGAGGAGGGGAGTGAGGAGCGTTTCCATCATGGGAGGTCGGCAGAAATCACCCCCTCACCGTCACGCTTCGCGTGCCACCTCTCCCCCTGCCCGGGGGAGAGGAGTCGCCAGTTGCGAAGGTCGCGACCCCGCAGGCACTGCGGCTCCTCGCCCCCACGCAGTGGGGGAGAGGTGGATCGGGCGAAGCCCGAGACGGTGAGGGGGGCTCACGCCTTCAGCCCTGGCCGTTCACCCGCCATAGACGTCGAAGTCGAAATACTTCTTGGTGATCTCGCCATACTTGCCGTTGTCGCGGATCGCCTTGATCGCGGCGTTCAGCTTGCCCTTGAGTTCGGCATCCTCCTTGCGCAGGCCGGCGCCGACGCCAGGTCCGAGAATCTCTAGGTCTTCCGCCACATTGCCCTTGAGGTCGCAGCAGGCCATGCCGGCCTCGGACTTCAGGAAGGCGTCGAGCGCGATCGCGTCGGCCTGGGTCGCGTCGATGCGGCCGGCCGCGAGATCCTGGTTGGCCTCGTCCTGGGTCTGGTATTCCTTGATCTCGGCGGCTTCCGTGAAGTGCTTCTTCACATAGGCCGAATGGGTGGTCGATACTTGCACGCCGATGATCTTGCCCTTCAGGCCGGCGGGATCGGCGGTGAAGGCTTCGCCCTTGGGACCGATCACGGCGGTCGGCGTGTTGTAATACTTGTCGGTGAAATCGATCGTCTTCTTGCGCTCGTCGGTGATCGACATCGAGTTCATGATCGCGTCGATCTTCTTCGTCGTCAGCGCCGGGATCAGCCCGTCCCACGGGATCGGCGTCAGTTCGCAGGTCAGCTTCGCTTCGGTGCAGATGGCGTCGATGATCTCGACCTCCCAGCCGCCCCACTTGCCGGATGCGTCCGCCGACCAGAAGGGCGGATAGGCTTCCGGTGAGAACCCGACCTTAACTGTCTGTGCCGATGCGAAGCCGGCGGTGGCTGCGAGCAGGGCCGCCGCGGCGGCGAGTCTGACGATCGTCTTCATTTCATGTCTCCCGTTCCTGTCCTGGTTCCCGAATACGCATCCGCCGGTCCTTCTCAGCCGACCGTGCGGATGAATTGCCTGAGTGCCTCTGTCTTCGGCGCGCCGAACAGCTGGTCCGGCGGCCCTTCCTCCTCGACGATCCCGTTGCGCAGAAAGACGACATGGGTAGCGACCTCGCGCGCGAACTTCATCTCGTGCGTGACCAGGATCATCGTGCGTCCCTCGCGGGCGAGGTCGGCGATCACCTTGAGCACTTCGCCGACCAGTTCCGGGTCGAGCGCCGAAGTCGGTTCGTCGAACAGCATGACGCGCGGCTGGATGGCGAGCGCGCGGGCGATCGCGCCGCGCTGCTGCTGCCCGCCTGAGAGGAAGGCCGGATAGACGTCGCGTTTCTCGGCCAGGCCGACCCGGGCGAGCAGGGCCTCGGCCGTGGCAATCGCCTCGGCGCGCGACACGCCGAGCACATGGATCGGCACTTCGATGACGTTCTCGATCAGCGTCATGTGGCTCCAGAGGTTGAAGTTCTGGAACACCATGCCGAGCTTCGAGCGGATCCGCTCGATCTGGCGTCGGTCGGCCGGCACGGTGTTGCCGTGGCTGTCGGCCTTGAGCCTGATCTCCTCGGCATTGACGCGGATGATCCCGCTGGTCGGGTTTTCGAGGCAGTTGATGCAGCGCAGGAGCGTCGACTTGCCGGATCCGCTGCCGCCGATGATGGCGACCACGTCGCCGTCGCGGGCAGACAGCGACACGCCCTTCAGCACGTGCAGCTCGCCAAACTTCTTGTGCAGGTTCTCGACGTGAATCGCCTCGGCGGCCACCTGGCCAGTTCTCATGCGAGCAGCCGAGGCGACGCTCATGCGCGACGCCCTCGGTGGGGCATCGGATATCCCTTGCGCCGGTTTTGCCGTCCCGTCACGCTGGCCAACTCTCCGTCCGCAGCCAGCATGGACCGGCAGCCGCGACGCCGTCAACCCGGGCGTGCCCGCACTTGCGGCACCGCGTGGCCGCTGTGTAGAGATTGGGCACGGCAGAACGGGAGGAGCCTCCGGTGCAGGACTACGGATCACAGTCGATGGCCGCGCCGCTGAAGCGCGTGTTGATGCGCCGGGCATCGAGCGCGATGCGCGGGGCCGATCCCGTTGAATGGCACTATGGCCCCAGATTCGATTCGGCGCGCGCCGCCGCCGAGCACGACCGGCTGGTCGACCTGGTCGCGAGATCGGGTGCGGCGATCGAGTTCCTGGCGGACGACGACGACGGCCTCGCCGATTCCGTCTTCACCCACGATCCGTCGCTGATGACGGAGCATGGCGCGCTGATCCTGTCGATGGGCAAGGCGCTGCGCACCCCTGAGCCCGGCCTGCACGAGACAGCTTACCGGAGGCTCGGCATCCCGGTCCTCGGGCGCATCGAGGCGCCGGGCACCGTCGAGGGCGGCGATTGCGTCTGGATCGACCGCACCACGCTCGCCATAGGCCGCGGCGTGCGCACCAACCAGGACGGCATCCAGCAGGTCGCCAATCTGCTGTCGCCGAGGGGCATCAAGGTCTACGGCTTCGACCTGCCGTTCTGGCAGGGCGAGGAGGCCTGCCTGCACCTGATGTCGGTGATCAGCCCGCTCGCCGACGACCTGGCGCTGGTTCACTCGCCGCTCCTGCCCGCGCCGTTCTGGCAGCTGCTCAGGGCGCGCGGCATCACGCTGGTCGAGGGCGATCCGGACGAGTTCCGCCTGAGCTTCGGTCTCAGCCTCAACGTGCTGCCGACCGCGCCGCGCGAGGTGATCGCCGTCGCCGGTTTTCCGAAGACGGCAGCCGCGATGCAGGCCGCCGGCTGCCGCGTCGAGACCTTCGAGGCGGAGGCGCTGTGCATCTCCTGCGAGGGCGGGCCGACCTGCCTGACGAGGCCGATATGGCGGGCCTGACGGTCGGCGAGGCGCTCATCCGCCTGCTCGAGGCGCACGGCGTCGACACGGTCTTCGGCATCCCGGGCGTCCACACGATCGAACTCTATCGGGGCCTTGCCTCGTCTTCGATCCGCCATGTGACGCCCCGCCACGAACAGGGCGCGGCCTTCATGGCCGACGGCTACGCCCGCGCCTCCGGCAAGCCTGGCGTCGCCTTCGTGATCACCGGGCCGGGCCTCACCAATGCGATCACCCCAATGGCGCAGGCGCGGGCGGATTCCATCCCGATGCTGGTCATCTCCAGCGTCAACCGTCTCGAGACGCTCGGCAAGGGGATCGGCTACCTGCACGAACTGCCGGATCAGCGCGGCATGCTGGAAAAGGTCGCCCTGTTCTCGCACAGGGTGGAAGCTCCCGACGAGCTTGCGGACGCGCTGGCGCGGGCTTTCACCCGCTTTTCGACCGGGCGCCCGGGACCTGTCCATATCGAGATCCCGCTGGATGTCATGGGAATGCCCGCCCCTGCCCCGGCGCCCCGCACGGACAAAGCCTCTCCTTCCTGGGATCTGGGCAAGATCGGCGAAGTCGCGGCAAAGGCGCGCGCTGCGTCGGCGCCTCTCATCCTCGCGGGCGGCGGCGCGAGGCAGGCGGAAGCGCCGTTGCGCGTGCTGGCCGAGCGTCTGGATGCGCCGGTGGTGACCACCGTCAATGCCCGCGGCCTGTTGCATCGCCATCCGCTCGCCATCCACGCTAGCCCGAGCTTGAAGGCGGTCCGGACGCTGATCGGCGAAGCCGATCTCGTGATCGCCGTGGGAACGGAGTTCGGCCCGACCGACTACGACATGTATGCCGATGGCGGTTCCGTTCTGCCGCGCAATCTCCTGCGGATCGATATCGACGCGGACCAGTTGGCCCGGCATCCGGTGGCGATACCCTTGAAGGGTGATGCCGCCGAACTGCTCGACGCGCTCGTCGCCGAACTGGGAGACGTGAGAGCAGATCGAGGCACCGGTGTGGAGCGCGCCGCTGCGACGCGCGAAGCGGCCTGGGAAGAGATCGGTCCTGTGATGCGGGACCAGGTCCGTGCGGTGGAAGCGATCCGCGGCGCGTTGCCAGCGTCGCTGATCGTCGGCGATTCGACGCAGCCGGTCTACGCAGCCAATCTCTTCTACGACCACGATCGCCCCGGCGGCTGGTTCAATGCGTCCACGGGCTACGGTGCTTTAGGCTATGCGCCGCCGGCGGCGATCGGCGCGGCGATCGCGCGACCCGACCTCCCCGTCGTCTGCCTCGTCGGCGACGGCGGCTTCCAGTTCACGCTGCCGGAGATTGCGGTTGCGGCCGAAACTGGGGTGGCCGTCATCTTCGTCGTCTGGAACAATCGCGGTTACCGCGAGATCGAGACCTCCATGCGTGACGCCGGTGTCGAGCCGGTCGGCGTCTCGCCGGCCCCGCCGGATTTCGTCAAGCTTGCCGACGCCTATGGAATTCCGGCCGAGCGGATCGCTTCCGCCTCCGGTCTCCGCGCCGCGCTCATCCATGCCCGCGCCGCCGGCGGTCCGCGCCTCGTCGAGATCGTCGTCGACTGAGGCGCATTCTGCCGCGCCTTGTCGCGCTTGGCGATCCCGGCGAAACGGACTAAGACGACAGCGGTTTTTCATTCGATTGCCGCGCCGGAGCCTGCAATGACCCTGATTACGGAAACGTCGAAACTCGTCACCGTTTTCGGCGGTTCGGGCTTCATCGGCCGCCACACGGTGCGCGCGCTGGCCCGCCGCGGCTATCGCGTGCGCGTCGCCGTCCGCCGGCCGGAACTCGCGGGCCACCTCCAGCCGCTCGGCAATGTCGGCCAGATCCAGCCCGTCCAGGCCAATCTGCGCGTCCGCTGGTCTGTCGACCGTGCCGTGGAGGGCGCCGACCACGTCATCAATCTGGTCGGCATCCTGCATGAATCCGGACGCCAGTCGTTCAACGCCGTGCAGGATTTCGGCGCCCGCGCCGTTGCCGAAGCGGCCCGCGCCGCGGGCGCGAAGATGACGCAGATGTCGGCGATCGGGGCCGATGCATCGTCCGAATCGGACTATGCGCGGACCAAGGCACGTGGCGAGGCCGCCGTGCTTGCGACGCTCCCGGACGCCAACATCGTCCGGGCGTCTATCGTGTTCGGGCCGGAGGACGGCTTCTTCAACCGCTTCGCCAACATGGCGCGGTTCTCGCCGGTCCTGCCGCTGATCGGCGGCGGGACGACGCGCTACCAGCCGGTTTACGTGGTCGATGTCGCGGAAGCTCTGGCGTTGACGGTGGACGGCAAGGCCAGGCCCGGCACCACCTATGAGCTCGGCGGGCCGGAGGTGCTGACCTTCCGCGAATGCATGGAGCACATGCTGAAGGTCATCGACCGCAAGCGCATGCTCGTGTCGGTGCCGTGGTCGATCGCGAGGATCCAGGGTGCGATCCTCGGCATGCTGCCCAATCCGCTTCTGACGACGGATCAGGTCACGTTGCTCAGGAGCGATAATGTCGTGTCCGAAGCGGCGAAGTCGGAAGGCCGCACGCTTGCCGGGCTCGGGGTGACGGCGGAATCGCTCGACGCGATCCTCCCCTCCTATCTGTGGCGCTACCGGATCGCCGGTCAGTACACCAAGAGCAACCTGGCCTGATCTCTTGGGCGTCTCTGCCTTCCTTCCCGACGGCCTCGGCTACGCGCCCGCCGCGCTTCTGATCGTCGCGAGCTTCTTCACCTCGGCCCTGACCGCCGCGTTCGGCATCGGCGGCGGCCTGGCGATGCTTGCCCTGATGGGACTGTTCGTGCCCGTCGCGGCGTTGATCCCTGTTCATGGCGCGGTGCAGCTCGGCTCCAACACCGGCCGCGCCTGGAAGCAGCGCGCCAGCATACGGTGGGACGTCGCCACCCCGTTCGTCGCCGGCAGCATCATCGGCGCGATCGTCGGCGCCTTCGTCGTCGTGCAGCTGCCCGACGCGGTCATGAAGCTGGTGCTCGGCCTCTTCATCCTCGCCATCACCTGGACGAAGATCCCCGGCATGGACCGGCTCGGGCGCGCGGGCATTGCCATCGGCAGCGCCGTCCTGGCGGTGCTGTCGATGTTCTTCGGCGCGACCGGGCCGCTGCTCGCGGCCTTCTTCGGCCAGATCTTCGCCGGCGACCGCAAGGCACTGGTCGCCACCCACGCCGCCGGCATGACCGTCCAGCACCTGCTCAAGATCGTCGTCTTCGGCCTGGCCGGCTTCGCCTTCGCAAGCTGGCTGCCGCTGGTCGCGGCAATGATCGTCTCGGGCTATCTCGGCACCGTCTACGGAACGCGCCTGCTGGAACGGCTGCCCGAGGCGAGCTTCGCCTTCTGGTTCAAGGTCGGGCTGACGCTGCTGGCGGCGGACATGGTTCGGCGCGGTGCGACGGAATTGATCACGGCGGCGTGAAATTAGCCGCCTCGACGCGCTTGCGACTCGAAACGCCATTCTTATATACACCGCAACCCGGAAAATCCGGCGCAGCGATGCGGCGGACTTCAGGAAACAACGAGTGAAAAGGGGTTGCCTCCTGGAACGCCGTTATGGGTCCTGGCAGCCTGCTAAGCGGAGAAGAAACAATGGCTAAAGTCATCGGTATCGACCTCGGCACCACCAACTCCTGCGTCGCAGTGATGGATGGCAAGGAGCCCAAGGTCATCGAAAACGCGGAGGGCGCGCGCACCACGCCTTCGATCGTCGCATTCACCGGCGACGGCGAACGCCTCGTCGGACAGCCGGCCAAGCGCCAGGCGGTCACCAATCCCGAAAACACCATCTTCGCGGTCAAGCGCCTGATCGGCCGTCGCTTTGACGACCCGGTGACCGAGAAGGACAAGAAGCTCGTCCCCTACAAGATCGTCAAGGGCGACAACGGCGACGCATGGGTGGAAGCCGGCGGCCGCAAGCAGTCGCCTTCCCAGATCTCGGCGATGACGCTGCAGAAGATGAAGGAGACGGCGGAAGCCTATCTCGGCGAGAAGGTCGAGAAGGCGGTCATCACCGTCCCGGCCTACTTCAACGACGCACAGCGCCAGGCGACCAAGGACGCCGGCAAGATCGCCGGCCTCGAAGTCCTGCGCATCATCAACGAGCCGACGGCTGCCGCGCTCGCCTATGGCCTCGACAAGAAGAAGGCCGGCACCATCGCGGTCTACGATCTCGGCGGCGGCACGTTCGACATCTCGATCCTCGAGATCGGCGACGGCGTCTTCGAGGTGAAGTCGACCAACGGCGACACGTTCCTCGGCGGCGAGGACTTCGACATGCGCCTGGTGGAATACCTGGCTGCGGAGTTCAAGAAGGAACAGGGCATCGACCTGAAGAACGACAAGCTCGCCCTGCAGCGCCTCAAGGAGGCCGCGGAAAAAGCGAAGATCGAGCTCTCCTCGTCCGCTCAGACCGAGATCAACCTGCCGTTCATCACGGCGGATGCGACCGGCCCGAAGCACCTGACGATGAAGCTGACCCGCGCCAAGTTCGAGCAGCTCGTCGACGATCTGGTGCAGCGCACGGTCGAGCCGCTGAAGGCAGCGCTCAAGGATGCCGGCATGAAGGCCGGCGAGATCGACGAGGTGGTCCTGGTGGGCGGCATGACCCGCATGCCCAAGGTCCAGGAAGTCGTGAAGCAGTTCTTCGGCAAAGACCCGCACAAGGGCGTCAACCCGGATGAAGTCGTCGCGCTTGGCGCGGCCATCCAGGCCGGCGTGCTGCAGGGCGACGTCAAGGACGTGCTGCTGCTCGACGTGACCCCGCTGTCGCTGGGCATCGAGACGCTGGGCGGCGTGTTCACCCGCCTGATCGACCGCAACACGACGATCCCGACCAAGAAGAGCCAGGTGTTCTCCACGGCCGAGGATTCGCAGTCGGCGGTGACGATCCGCGTCTTCCAGGGCGAGCGCGAGATGGCGGCCGACAACAAGCTGCTCGGCCAGTTCGACCTGGTCGGCATTCCGCCCGCTCCGCGCGGCGTGCCGCAGATCGAGGTCACTTTCGACATCGACGCCAACGGTATCGTCAACGTTTCGGCCAAGGACAAGGGCACCGGCAAGGAACACCAGATCCGCATCCAGGCATCTGGTGGTCTGAGCGATGCCGATATCGAGAAGATGGTCAGGGACGCCGAGGCGAATGCCGAGTCGGACAAGCAGCGCCGCGCGCTGGTCGAGGCTCGCAACCAGGCCGAGGCGATGATCCATTCGTCCGAGAAGTCGCTGAAGGAATATGGCGAGAAGATCGGCGAGGGTGACCGCACCGCGATCTCCGATGCGATCACGGCGCTGAAGACGGCGTCCGGAGGCGACGACATCGAGGACATCAAGGCCAAGACCAACGTGCTGGCCGAAGCCGCGATGAAGCTCGGCCAGGCGATGTACGAGGCCTCGCAGGCCGAAGCCGCCGAGGCGGATGCCCGGGCCGATGCCGGCGACGACGTGGTCGACGCCGATTTCGAGGATCTCGACGACGATCACAAGAAGTCCGCCTGACCCTTCGGGATAGGCGCAAGCAGACGGCCGGCAGAGATGCCGGCCGTTTTGCTATGCGCCGGCCGGGGCCGTTAAGGTTAAGCCAAGGTTAAGGTCGACCCGAAGCGCTATCGACGCTACCCCCTTGCTCCGCGCCGGCATCTTGCCGGGAGGGGCCGGATTGCGGCCAGGGCGGAAGGGGCAATGCAGCAACATTTCAGGATATTCGAGACCTGGCGCCTGATGGCGGCGCTGCTGATCATGGTGTGGCATTTCCTGCGCTATGCGCCGCCCGGCCACGAGGCGGTGAGCGCGGGGCTCTACCGCCTGATGCCGCTGATGGAAATGTTCTTCATGATCTCGGGCTTCCTGATCATGCTGCGCTACTGCGACGTGCTGCGGTTCGAACGCAACGGCTACATGCGCTTCATCATCCGCCGCGTCGCGCGTTTCTATCCGCTCTATCTCGTCACGCTGCTCTTCTTCGTCGTCGTGGCGCTCGCCGTGCATTTCGGCATCGTCCGCACCGACGGCCCGGAGCGCTATGCGTTCGGCGCGCTCTTGCCCAACATCCTGCTGATTCAGGCCTGGGGCGTCACGGACACGCTGACCTACAACTACGTCGCCTGGTCGATGTCGGCCGAGTGGTTCTGCTACCTGCTGCTGCCGGTCATCGTCACGGCCTACAGGATCGGCGGCAAGGCCGGCCTCGCCGTCGTCGCGTTGCTGTCCATCTCTGCGCTGGAATGGGCCGTAGCGGCCGGCATCATTCCGTTCCCGAGCTGGCTCAGGGCCGACACCTGGGGCGCCTATCGCGCCTTCGCGGACTTCGCGCTGGGAGCGCTGGTCGCCATCGCCGCGCGCGACAGCCGCTGGGCGCTCACGAGCCATGCTCCGGCCTGGATCTGCTTCGCGCTGTCGATCGCCGCGATGGCCATGCTTCTATCATCCTACATGATCGTCGGATTGCTCGCGCTCTCGATGTTCCTTGCCGTCGTGGCGGAGCGCAACAACCCGGCCGGTTCCCGGCTGCTTGCACCGCTGCACCCAATCGGAAAGGTGTCCCTCGGGATCTACCTGATTCATCCGGTGATCGAGGCGATCATGTTTGCCATCGTCTGGCGCATGCTGGTCGAGCCTCTCGGCATCGTCGGCTTCTACACCTTCTGGCTTCTGCCGATACTGACCGTCATCGCGGTCGCGGTCCCGTCGGAACGCTATTTCGAGACCCCTCTCGCCAACCTGATTGGCGCCTGGGCGAAGCGCCGTTTCCCGCCGACGGAGCAGGTGGCCGCCGGCAGAGCCGCTTCGCACCCGCGTCTCGCCTGATTCCCCGCCAATATCGCGAGAAAACGCCACGTCCGCGCATGTGACCTATGGCATCCGCGCGCCTGGCTTACTAAATGCGGGGCCGACACAGCGATTCTTCCGCTCGACTGCTTTTCGAACACGGGACGACATGAAAGCCGATTTCTACGAGACACTCGGCGTAGCCAGAGGAGCCGACGAGAAGGAACTCAAGGTTGCCTTCCGCAAGCTGGCGATGCAGTTCCATCCCGACCGCAATCCTGGGGACGATGCCTGCGAGGCGAAGTTCAAGGAGATCAACGAGGCCTACGAGACCTTGAAGGATCCGCAGAAGCGGGCGGCCTATGACCGGTTCGGGCACGCGGCCTTCGAGAATGGGGGCATGAACGGCGGGTTCTCGGGCGCCGGCGGATTCGCCGACATTTTCGAAGACATCTTCGGCGACATGATGGGCGGCCGACGCCGCTCCTCCGGCGGCCGCGAGCGCGGCGCTGATCTCCGCTACAACATGGAAATCAGCCTGGAAGAGGCTTTCACCGGCAAGACAGCGCAGATTCGCGTTCCCTCGTCGATCCAGTGCTCCGAATGTTCCGGCTCGGGCGCCAAGCCCGGCACCCAGCCGGTCACGTGCGCGATGTGCAGCGGCTCCGGGCGCGTGCGCGCCAGCCAGGGCTTCTTCTCGATCGAGCGCACCTGCCCGCAATGCCAGGGGCGCGGCCAGACGATCAAGGACCCTTGCGGCAAATGCGGCGGCCAGGGTCGCGTCACCGAGGAGCGCTCGCTGTCGGTGAATATTCCGGCCGGCATCGAGGACGGAACCCGCATCCGTCTCGCCGGCGAAGGCGAAGCCGGTGCCCGCGGCGGCCCGACGGGCGATCTCTACATCTTCCTGTCGGTCAAGCCGCATGAGTTCTTCCAGCGCGACGGCGCCGACCTCTACTGCAAGGTGCCCATTTCGATGACCACGGCCGCACTTGGCGGCACCTTCGAGGTAGCGACGCTCGACGGCACCCAGACCCGGGTGAAGGTCACCGAAGGCACGCAGAACGGCAAGCAGTTCCGCCTGAAGGGCAAGGGCATGCCGGTGCTGCGACAGCCCAACGTCGGCGATCTCTACATCCAGGTCTCGGTCGAGACGCCCCAGAGCCTCACGAAGCGCCAGCGCGAGCTGCTGGAGGAGTTCGAGCAGATTTCCTCCACCGAGAACTCGCCGCAATCGAACGGCTTCTTCTCGCGCATGAAGGATTTCTTCGAGTCGTTCGGCCAGTGAGGCGCCGCTCCTTCGAGCTTGCCCGACAATGTGTGCATCGCGGAATCTTCGGTCTTTCTTTTGGCGCGTTGTGGTCGCATAACGCAGCGTGAGATGACCACGGAGCCGGGGCCGATGCGATCAAACAGCCTGAAGAAATCCATCGGCCGGCGGTTCGACGATGAGCTGAAGTTCTTCCGCGGCTGGATGGACAAGCCGCGCGCTGTCGGCTCGATCGTCCCAACGAGCAACGTCACGGCGCGCAAGATGGCGTCGGTCGTCAATCCTGATTCCGGTCTTCCGGTTCTCGAACTCGGCCCCGGCACAGGGGTCATCACCCGCGCCATCCTCGCCCGCGGCATCAAGCCCGAGAAGCTCTGGTCGATCGAATACTCCGCCGATTTCATCGAGCACCTGCGCAGCAATATGCCCGGCGTGAACTTCATCCACGGCGACGCTTTCGACCTCGACGCCACGCTGCCTGAAAAGGGGATGGTCTTCGATTCTGTCGTCTCCGGTGTTCCGCTTCTCAACTTCCCGGTCGAGCAGCGCGTGCAATATATCGAGGATATTCTCGACCGGCTTCCTCCGGGCCGCCCGATCGTCCAGCTCACCTACGGCCCGCTTTCGCCGGTGCCGCCGCGCCGCGGCAACTACACCGTCGAGCATTTCGATTTCGTCGTTCGCAACATCCCCCCGACGCAACTCTGGATCTATCGCCGCGGCGCAAGGGCTTAGAGACTTGATTCCCGCCGCCTTGCCCTTTAGCGGAGGGCAGGTCGGGAGTATGTCATGACGCCGAGAATCCTCGTCTTCGCCGGATCGATCCGCACCGGAGCCTATAGCGGCAAGACCGCCGACATTGCCCAGACGGAGCTTGCCCGGCAGGGCGCCGAGGTCACGCGCATCTCGCTCGCCGACTATCCATTGCCAATCATGGACCAGGATCTCGAGGTCGAGAAAGGCATTCCGGAGAACGCCTACAAGCTCGGCCGCCTGATCGCGTCCCACGACGCGGTGCTCATCTGCACGCCGGAATATAACGGCTCGATCCCGCCGCTGCTCAAGAACGCCATCGACTGGGTCAGCCGCATCCATCGCGACAATGGCAGGCCGATCTCTATCTATCCCGGCAAGGTGGTGGCCATCTGCTCGTCCTCGGACGGTCATTTCGCCGGTATCCGCAGCGCCAACCATCTCCGAGCGGTCCTGTCCCATATCCAGATGGAGGTCATCGCGCCGCAGGTCTCGGTGCCGAGCGCGGGCGAAGCCTTCGACGACGACGGCAATTTCAGGGAGGAGCGGCTGCGCAAGGGCATGGCGCGGCTCTGTTCCACCCTGATCACGCATGCCCGGTTGCATTCGTCGAAGATCGAGCCATGAACGCGATCGCGCGGGCCGGAATGCGCGACAGGCTGATCGTCGGCCTCGACGTGCCGTCGGTGGCCGACGCGGAGAAAGTCGTCGCCGAACTCGGCGATGCCGTGTCGTTTTACAAGATCGGCTACCAGCTGGCCTTCGCCGGCGGGCTTGAGTTCGCCCGGGACCTCGCCGCCGGCGGCAAGAAGGTCTTCCTCGACATGAAGCTGCTCGACATCGACAACACGGTGGCGAAGGGCGTCGAGAACATCGCCCGCATGGGCATGTCTATGCTCACCCTGCACGCCTATCCCAAAGCGATGCGGGCTGCGGTCGAAGCCGCGAAGGGCTCGGACCTTTGCCTGCTCGGCGTGACGGTCCTGACCTCGATGGACGAACAGGACATGATCGAGGCCGGTTACGAATACGATCCGCATACGCTGGTGCTGCGCCGCGCCGAACAGGCGCTCGCGGCCGGCATGGGCGGTATCGTCTGTTCGGCGGAGGAGGCTTCGGCGGTCCGCAGGATCGTCGGTCCGAACCTCGCGGTGGTCACGCCCGGCATCCGTCCGGCGGGCGCGGATCGCGGCGACCAGAAGCGGGTTATGACGCCGGCCGACGCGCTCAAGTCCGGCGCCAGCCATCTCGTAGTGGCGCGGCCGATCGTCGGCGCGCCGGATCGGCGCCTGGCGGCGGAAGCGATTCTCAAAGAAATGAACGGCCAGGGAGGAATCTGATCATGGCGAAGGGCTACTGGATTGCGCGTGTCGACGTGCATGACCCCGAGGGCTACAAGGGCTACGTGGCGACGGCCAAGCCGGCCTTCGAGCGCTTCGGCGCGAAATTCCTGGCACGCGGCGGTGCCTATTCCGCGATGGAGGGCGAGGCTCGCGGCCGCAATGTGGTGATCGAGTTCGAATCGGTGGAGGTTGCAAAGGCCTGCTACAATTCGGCCGAGTACCAGGCGGCGAAGGCAATCCGGCAGAAATATGCCACGGCCGAGATGGTTATCGTCGAGGGCGTGTGACCCCGCTTCTTGCTGGGATTGCGATTCGGCCGGCGACGCAGGACGATGCGTCCGCGGTGCTTGCGATCGGCGAACGCGCCGACCGGCTCTTTGCGGAACACGGCTTTCCCCAGATCGCTGCGCTGCCGCCCACTCCAATTGAGGCTATTCGGGACCTTCTCGCGGGCAACGATGCGTGGATTGCCGAAGTGGACGGGTGCCGGCGGGTTTCGCCATTGCCGGACGGGCCGCCGGGCAATACTGGTTGAGGGAGCTTGCCGTGGATCCCGCCCTCGGTCGGCGCGGAATCGGCACCGCCATCCTCGCAACGGTGATCCATGGCGTGCGGAGCACCGATAACGGCGCGGTCTTTCTGTCGACCTTTCGGGACGTGCCCTTCAACCGGCCCTTCTACGAGCGGCACGGCTTCGCCGTGGTCGAGCCCGAATCGACGGCCCCGGAGCTTCGGAGGCAGTTCCTCAGCGAGGTGCCGCCAGGTATCGATCCGGACACGAGAGTCCTGATGGTATGGCGTCCGTGACTACTTGTTAGGCAACTAAGGGCAAAATAGCGCGTAATTCGCGCGCAAACTGTCCAAAGGTCGTACTTCCACCAGTTGCCTTGGAACGTTTTGCTGATAGCTTTGTTGCAGGGCAGCATACGACGTTCCTAGCCGATCCGGCGCATCAAGGGGTTCGATGTTCTATCATCTCTATGAAATGAACCATGCCGCGGTTCAGCCGATGCGAGCCATGGCGGATGCAACCCGGGTCCTCTATTCCCACCCGCTCAATCCGGTCGCCCAGACGCCGTGGGGCAGATCCATTGCCGGCCTGGCCGAGCTCTTCGAGCGCACCACGCGCCGCTACGGCAAGCCGGCATTCGGGCTCACCTCCACCATCGTCGACTGGAAACCGGTGGACGTGACCGAAGAGGTCGTCTGGTCCACCCCCTTCTGCCGGCTGCTGCATTTCAAGCGGGATCTGCCGAAGGGCCGCAAGCCCGACCGCAAGCTGCTCATGGTCGCGCCGATGTCGGGCCACTACGCGACGCTGCTGCGCGGCACGGTCGAATCCATGCTGCCCTATGCCGAAGTCTACATTACGGACTGGGTGGATGCCCGGACGATCCCGCTCTCGGCAGGGCGTTTCGATCTCGACGACTATGTCGACCACGTCATCGACATGCTGCACGAACTGGGCCCCGATACGCATGTCATGGCAGTGTGCCAGCCCTCGGTTCCGGTGCTCGTGGCGGCCGCCGTGATGGAATCGCGCGGCGATCCGATGGCGCCGTCCACCATGGTCCTCATGGGCGGTCCGATCGACACCCGCGTCAACCCGACAGGTGTGAACAAGCTTGCCGAGGAGCGCGGCATCGACTGGTTCCGCGACAACGTCGTGATGACGGTTCCGTGGCCGAACCTCGGCTTCATGCGGCAGGTCTATCCCGGTTTCCTGCAGCTCGGCGGTTTCATGGGCATGAATCTCGACCGCCACATCAGCGCGCACAAGGACTTCTTCGTCCACCTCGTCAAGAACGACGGCGACAACGCGGAGAAGCACCGCGAGTTCTATGACGAGTATCTCGCCGTCATGGACCTGACCGCCGAATTCTATCTGCAGACCGTCGACAACGTCTTCGTGAACCACAGGCTCCCGAAGGGCGAGATGATGCATCGCGGCGAGCGGGTGGACCCCTCGAAGATTCGCAACATCGCGCTGATGACGGTCGAGGGCGAGAACGACGATATCTCGGGTCTCGGCCAGACCAAGGCCGCGCACACGCTGTGCAGCAACATCCCCGACGACATGCGCGTGCATTACATGCAGCCGGCGGTGGGTCACTACGGCGTGTTCAACGGATCGCGCTATCGTGCCGAGATTCTGCCGCGCATCGTCGATTTCCAGGCGAGTTTCGGCCGGGCAACCCGGGCGCCTTCGAAGCCCCGCGCGATACCGGCGGTGAAGGTCTGAATTCCCGATCCGGCTCACGGCATTGTGAATCGGACGGCTGGCTGCATGCTAACCATGCCCCGAAGAGTGAGGCCGGGCGAATTGACTTTCGCCGGGTATGCCCTTTAACGTTTGATTAACAAACGAAACGGGCGAACGGGGACTTTCATGACCGCCTCTTGGGCAGCCGCGAAGACGCGCATGCGCCTCGCAACGGTCGCTCTGTGCCTCGTTGCGGTTCCCTCGCTCGCCTCGGCCGCCGCGCCGATGGCAACAGGCGGCCTTACCTCGCAGCCGATCGGTCACTACGAATTCTGCAAGGCGAATGCGTCCGAGTGCTCGATCAGGCCCCGGGACGAAGGGCCGGTTGCCCTCACCGGTTCCATGATGCGTCAGCTGAGGTCGGTCAACGCCTTTGCCAATCACTCGATCAAGCCGATGAACGATTTCGACATCTACGGCAAGGACGAGGTCTGGGCCTACCCGGACAAGCTTGGTGTCGGCGACTGCGAGGACTACGTCCTGGCAAAGCGCAGGATGCTCGCCGCCAAGGGCATTTCCCTGTCGAACCTGCTCATCACCGTCGTTCGTAAGCCCGACGGCGAGGGCCACGCGGTGCTCACCGTCCGCACCGACAAGGGCGACTACATCCTCGACAATCTGTCCGAGGCGGTGAAGCTCTGGACCGACACGCCCTACCGCTTCCTGAAACGCCAGGCGAGCGAGCACACCGGGCGCTGGGTGACGATCCGCGGCGAGTCCGCCCCGCTGGTCGGCTCGGTCAAGTAGATCCTCCAAATTCGCTTTTTATTGCGGATGTGTCGGCAACCGGCATTGGCCGAATTGCGCAAATCGACGGATTGATCGATAGATTGAGCAGTGCGCCGATCTTGCCGGCGTGGGGTGGACGGGGGCGGACATGAGCGATACTTTCACCGTGACCACGCGGCGCGGCTGGTTCAGCCGCATCGCAGGCTCCTTCATCGGCGTCCTCATCGGCTTCCTGCTGGTGCTGGGGATGATCGTGCTCCTGTTCTGGAACGAGGGGCGGGCGGTCCAGACGGCGCGGTCGCTCGCCGAAGGCGCCGGCGCGGTCGTCGACGTCTCGTCCGACGCGTTCGATCCCGCCAATGAGGGACGGCTCGTCCACACGTCGGGCACGGTGACCACCGCCGAGACGCTCGCCGATCCGGATTTTGGCATCACCGCGACCGGCGTCAGCCTGATCCGCCGCGCGGAAATGTTCCAGTGGAAGGAAGAGAGCCGGTCCGAGACTCGGAAGATGCTCGGCGGCGGCGAGGAAACCGTCACCACCTACACCTACAGCCGCGGCTGGGCCGACAGCCCGCAGGACTCCGCCAATTTCAAGCAGCCGCAGGGCCACCAGAACCCGGAAATGCGCTGGCGCGACAGGACATTCGCCCTTTCGCAGGCACAGATGGGCGCCTGGCGCCTCGACGTTCAGACGCTGAGCCGGATCGGCGGGGAAGAGGCGCTGCCGGTCACCGCCGCCGATGCTCAGAAGGTGAGGGAAACCTACGGCTGGGGCGACGCGCAGATCGTCCAGTCGCGCATCTATCTCGGCAAGGATCCGAACGCGCCGCAGATCGGCGACCAGCGCATCTCCTACGAACTCGTCCCGCTCGGGCCGATCAGCGTGATCGCCAGGCAGCAGGGCGACGGCTTCGCCCACTACCAGACGCAGGCAGGCGATTCGCTGTTCATGGTCGACCGCGGCACCGTGGCGGCCAAGCAGATGTTCGACGAGGCCGTGGCCGAGAACACCTTCGTAACCTGGCTGCTGCGCGGCGTGGGGCTTCTGCTGCTCGCGGTCGGCTTCGGCCTCGTCATGGGGCCGATCGGCGTGATCTTCGACGTCATCCCCTTCCTCGGTTCGCTCGCGCGGCTCGGTACCGGGCTGGTCGCCTTCGTGCTTGCCATCGCCGTCGGCACGGTCGTGATCGCCTTCGCCTGGTTCTGGTATCGTCCCCTCCTGGCGCTTGGCATTCTCGTCGTCGGGGCTTTGATATCCTGGCTTCTGGTGCGATACGGCAAGTCGCGCGCGCCGCAGCCCGCCGCGCCGACGCCAGCCTGAACGCCACGACCACGAAAGCGTCCGCATGAGTATTTCCGGCCTGTTTCAGCTCGGCCTCTCCACGCTCGTCTTCCTCGCCGCCGCGACCATGGCGAAGCAGTGGGCGCTCGCGCCTGGCATGGGCAAGCTCGTCGTCACCCTCGTTCTCTATTCGCTCGGCAACCTGATCATGCTTCGGCTGGTGCGCGAGTTCGGCATGGCCTCCTCCTTCAGCCTGTCGGCGGTGATCCAGCTCGTCGCGGTCAACCTGATCGCGCTGGTCTATTTCGGCGAGAAGCTCGCGCCGATCCAGAGTGTCGGGATCTTCCTTGCCATCGTTGCGGTCGGGCTGATCACGCTCGGCCCGCAATTGACCAATCGCTAGACCGCCCGATTCGCAAGGCGCTTCGGCGCTTGCGAAGCCTCCCTCGCCCATGCGAGAGCAACAGCACGCGTCCAGCCATTTCGGGCAGGCCGCAAGGGGAAGCCGCATGGATTCCGGCGACAGCTTCGACTGCACTTCCTGCGGCGCGTGCTGTGCGACGTCGTCGCAATGGCCGCGCTTCACGCTCGAGGACGACGACCAGATCGCGCGGATCCCGCCCGCATTGATCGCAGCCGACCAGAGCGGCATGAGCTGCACGGGCGCCCGATGCAATGCGCTGTCCGGGGACGTCGGAAAGAAGACCGCTTGCACGATCTACGCGATACGGCCGGACGTCTGTCGCGCCTGCATGCCCGGCGATCCCGAATGTCTTTTCGCGCGCCGCGCCTGGGGTATACCGCCGCTGGCCGACGTTGCCTGAATTCCGCGAAGGGATAACGTCTACCGACTTGACATTTAATCAAGCGATTGATTAAATGTCTGCCATGAGTCAGCATCTCGAAAAGCCGGAATCTGCCCAATTGTCGGGCGCCGAGCAGACGCGGCTCGCCCTGATCCGCGCTTCCCTGGTCCTGTTCGCTCGCCACGGCTTCGACGCCACGACGACGCGCGAAATCGCCGCCGCGGCAAAGGCGAATGTCGGCTCCATCGCCTATCATTTCGGCGGCAAGGAAGGCCTGCACGCGGCCTGCGCGCAACACATCGTGGATACGATTCGCGGCATCGCCGGCGATGCGCTGGAGGGGCCGGAGGCGGTGGCCGGCATCTCGCCCGAGCAGGCGACGATGATCCTGGAAGGAGCCCTCTCCCGGATGGTTTCCTTCATCGTGGCGCGCCCGGAAGGCGGCGAGATCGTGCAGTTCATCCTGCGCGAGCTGAACCGTCCGACCGCGGCGCTGAATACGATCTATTTCGGCGTGTTCGAGCCGGTCCACAAGCGGCTCTGCGCCATATGGTCTGCCGCGACGGGAGATGAGCCCGACAGCGAGCGCACCCGTCTCACAGTGTTTACCCTCGTCGGGCAGATCGTCTATTTCCGCATCGGACGCGAGGCCGTCTCCCGCCGGATGGGCTGGAAGACGATCGGCCCGGCGGAAACCGAGGCGATCACCGCGGTCGCGCGCTCCAATCTCCGCGCGATCCTGGAAAGCCGCCGGAAGGAGAACGCATGAGCTTTCTCTGCACGCTTCCAGTCATTGCTTCGCTGATTCCCGGTTGCACGCCGCCCGCGCCCCTCGCCGTCGGCTATGTCGAAGGCGAATACGTGCTGCTTGCTCCGAACGACATTGCCGACGTGCTGACGGTCGGTGTCCGCCGCGGCGAGCGTGTGGCCGCCGGGCAGGTGGTTGCGGAACTCGAGAGCGACGACGCGCGGATCGCCGTCGCCCAGGCCACGGCCGCGCTCGATCAGGCCAAGGCCCAGCTTGCCGACCTCAAGCTCGGCAAGCGGCCGGAGGAGATCGCGGTGATCGAGGCCACGCTGGCCTCTGCCGAAGCTCAGGCCCGTGCCGCCGCCCGCGACCTCGCGCGGACCACAGACCTTGTCAAGCGAGGCGCGGCCACGCCCGCCGCGCTCGACACGGCCCAGACGGCGCTCGAACTGGCGGACGCCGCGGTGGAACAGTCGAAGGCCAATGTGGCGGTCGCCCGGCTGCCGGCGCGCGAGGAGACCATCCGCGCCGCCGAGAACCAGGTCCGTCAGACGGAGGCAGCGCTCGAGACCGCAAAATGGCGTCTCTCCAAGCGCAGCATCGTCGCCCAGGTGGCCGGCCGCATCGGCGACGTCATCCGCAACCCCGGCGACGTGGCGGGACCCTCGGCGCCAGTGCTATCACTGCTTCCCGACGGGGCGGTCAAGCTGAAGCTCTATGTCGGCGAGGGCCAGTTCTCGGGTATCGAAGTGGGACGGAAGCTTGCTGTCCACTGCGACAGCTGCCCGGACGGCCTGACCGCGGCCGTCAGCTACATTTCCCCCGAGCCGGAGTTCACGCCGCCGGTGATCTACTCGCTCGAACGCCGCCAGAAGCTCGTCTACCTGATCGAAGCGCGCCCCGAAGCCGATGCCGAAGCTCTGCAGCCGGGGCAGCTGGTCGACGTCGTGTTGCAGGACCCATGAACGCGATCGAGGTCAACGGTCTCGTCAAGCGCTTCGGCGACAAGACCGTCGTCGACAATGTCTCGGTGAGCGTGGCGGAAGGAGAGATCGTCGGCTTCCTCGGCCCCAATGGATCGGGCAAGACCACCACCATCCGCATGATGTGCGGACTTCTCACCCCCGACGAAGGCGAAGGCGAGGTTCTAGGCTACGATCTTCGCCGCGAGAGCCTGCTGATCAAGCGCGAGGTCGGCTACATGACGCAGAGGTTCTCGTTCTACGAGGACCTGACGATTGCCGAGAACCTCGAATTCGTCGCCCGCCTCTACAGGCTGAAGCCGGTGGCTAGGTTCGTCGGCGACACGCTGGAGAATCTCGGCCTCACCAGTCGCCGCAAGCAGCTGGCCGGCACGCTGTCGGGGGGTTGGAAGCAGCGGCTGGCGCTGGCCGCCTGTATCATGCACCGTCCGAAGCTCCTGCTGCTCGACGAGCCGACGGCCGGCGTCGATCCGAAGGCTCGCCGCGAGTTCTGGGACGAAATCCACCGGCTCGCCGCGCGCGGGCTCACCGTGCTCGTCTCCACCCACTACATGGACGAGGCCGAGCGCTGCCATCGCATCAACTACATCTCCTACGGCAAGCTCCTGGCCACCGGCACCGTGGAGGAGGTCGTCCGCAATGCGGGCCTCTTCACCTATGTCGTTCGCGGGCCGAGACTTGAGGAGATCACCACCCGGCTGCGCAATTCGCCGGGTGTCGAGCAGGTCGCTCCGTTCGGAACGACGCTTCATGTGGTCGGGCTCGACCGCAACGCGCTGGAGACGGCGCTATCCGCGATCAGGGCTGAAGGCGTGTCCTACGAGGAGGGCGAGACCAGCCTTGAGGATGTGTTCATCCAGTTCATGGCCCGGTCCAGGGACAACATGTCGTGACCGCATGGTTCTCCCTTGGCCGGCTCGGCGCCATGCTCATCAAGGAGTTCATCCAGATGCGGCGAGACCGCATCACTTTCGGCATGATGCTCGGCGTGCCGCTGGTCCAGCTCGTGCTATTCGGCTACGCGATCAACACCGATCCGAAGCAGCTTCCGGCGGCGCTGGTCGCGCTTAGCAGCGATCGCTACACGCGCGCGATCGTGTCGTCGCTCGAAATGACGGGCTATTACCGCTTCGACCACATCGCCGGATCCGCCGCCGAGGCAGAGGAGCTGATGGCATCCGGCGAGGTTGCTTTCGTCGTCACGATCCCATCGGATCTCGCGCGAAGGGTCGACCGCAAGGACCATCCCTCGATCCTGATCGAAGCGGACGCGACCGACCCGGCGGTCGCGTCGGGCGCCATTTCCACCGTGTCGACGGTCGCCTCGCGCGCGCTGCTGCGCGAGCAGGGTCAGGAACAGGCCGCTGCCGCGGCTGCCGAGGGCCAGCTCGACGTGATCGTTCACCGCCGCTACAACCCGGAGAGCGTGTCGCAATATAACATCGTGCCGGGACTGCTGGGCGTCATCCTGCAGATGACCATGGTGATGATGACCTCCATTGCGCTGACCCGGGAGACCGAGCGCGGCACGATGGAAAACCTGCTCGCCATGCCCACCAGCCCGGCGGAGGTCATGCTCGGCAAGGTGCTGCCCTATCTCGTCGTCGGCGCCGTCCAGGTCGCAGTGGTACTCGTTGCGGCGAAGCTTCTCTTCGCCATTCCCTTCGTCGGCAGTCTCGGGCTGCTGCTGCTTTCCGTCCTGTCCTTCGTCTTCGCGCTGGTGCTGCTCGGCTACACGATTTCCACCATGGCCCGCACCCAGATGCAGGCGCTGCAGCTGACGTTCTTCTTCTTCCTGCCCTCGCTGATGCTGTCCGGGTTCATGTTTCCCTTCCGGGGCATGCCGCAATGGGCGCAGACGCTGGGCGAGTTCTTCCCGCTCACCCACTTCCTTCGCGTGGTCCGGGCGATCATGCTCAAGGGTGCCGAGTTCCCGGCAGTAGCCTTCGAGATCGGTATCCTGTGCGTCTTCATCGCAGCCTACGCCGCGCTTGCCTTGCTCCGGTTCCGCCGGACGCTCGATTGACGCTGCTCCAACGACGTCGACGAGGTTGCATCCGCCAACGCCATTCATTAGATTAGAATCGTTCTAAACAAGACGGTTTCACTCATGCTTTCCCGTGTCTTCGGCTTTGGCCGCCGCTCGTTCGATTCGCTCAGCGAACAGGAAGTCCTCGCGCTCGCGATCTCGTCGGAGGAGGATGACGCCCGCATCTACCGCGCCTATGCCGACGGTCTGGCCGACGCCTATCCGAGCTCGGCTAAAGTGTTCGAGCAGATGGCGGCCGAGGAAGACGGCCACCGGGCCTCGCTGATCGAGCTCCACCAGGCGCGCTTCGGCGAGCGGATCCCGCTCATCCGCCGCGAGCACGTCCGCGGCTACTACGAGCGCAAGCCGGACTGGCTGGTGCGTCCGCTGGGTCTCGACAAGGTCAGGGCAATGGCCGAGGAGATGGAGTCGCAAGCCGAGCGCTTCTACATCGAGGCGGCGAAGCGGACGTCCGACGCGTCGACCCGCAAGCTGCTCGGCGCGCTGGCCGCGGCCGAGAAGTCGCACGAGACGCTCGCGCAGCGTCTCGGCAAGGAATACCTGACGGAGGACGCCCGGAGCGAGGAGGATTTCGCCGAGCGGCGGCAGTTCATCCTGACCTACGTTCAGCCGGGTCTTGCCGGCCTGATGGACGGCTCTGTCTCGACGCTCGCTCCGATCTTCGCGGCCGCCTTCGCCACCGGCGACACCTGGCAGACCTTTCTCGTCGGCCTTTCCGCTTCGGTCGGCGCCGGCATTTCGATGGGCTTCACCGAGGCCGCACATGACGACGGCAAGCTCTCGGGCCGCGGCTCGCCGGTCAAGCGCGGGCTGGCCTCCGGCATCATGACCGCCATCGGCGGTCTCGGCCATGCGCTGCCATATCTCATCCCCGATTTCTGGACCGCGACGACCGTCGCGGCGATCGTCGTCTTCGTCGAGCTCTGGGCGATCGCCTTCATCCAGAACCGCTATATGGACACGCCGTTCCTGCGCGCCGCGTTCCAGGTGGTGCTGGGTGGTGGCCTGGTCTTCGCCGCCGGCGTGCTCATCGGCAACGCATGAAAAAGGGCCGGTCCTCGCGGACCGGCCCCTTCAAGCATTCGGGCAACCGAAGCTTACTCGGCCGCCATCAGGTTGATCTTGCGCTCGGCAAGGCCGGTCAGCTTCTTGTCGGTGGCCATCTCTTCCTTGAGATTCTTCTCCAGCACCGCCGCGCAGTCGCTGCGGCCGAGCTTTTTGGCCCACTCGACCAGCGTGCCGTAGCGGGTGATCTCATAGTGCTCCACCGCCTGGGCGGCTGCGATGAGCGCCGCATCCAGCACCTGATCGTCGGCAATGTCTCCGGCGATCTCCTCGGCTTCCTCAAGGATACCGTCGATCGCGGGGCAGTTGACCGCCTTGGCCTTCACGCCATGCATCTCGAACACCTGTTCGACACGAGCGATATGGCCCTTTGTCTCTTCGAGATGCATCTCGAAGCCCTTCTTGAGTTCGGCGTCGGTCGCCTTCTTCACCATCTTCGGCAGGTTCTTCGCGATCTGCTGTTCGGCATAGTAGATGTCGCGCAGCGTGTGGACGAAGAGATTGTCCATGGTTTTGATGTCCTTCGAAAACAGACCCATTTTCCTGGCCCTTCCTGTTGATTGGTGTGGAGCAAGGACTGCATCGTCCTTCGGAACCGGAGCGTCTCCGGTCTGCGCGGTCAACGTCTGCCCGCCCGGCGGGTTCCTGTTCCGGCCTGTTGCGATTTCGCCACGCTGGCCATCGGCGTGAGCGGATTCGCATACGCAGCCGCAAAACGCCGTAATTTTTCCCCCGAGGCGACACGATCCGGCGATTTCTGTCCGTTCGTTAAACGCGGGATTCACCGGCTATTCACGTTCGATCGCTAGAATGCGCCGTATCGGAAGGGACATTCCGAGGGACAGGGTCAAGGTAAGATGTTGCTCTGGTCAACCATCAGCCACTACGCGGTGGCCATCCGCGAATTCGTCGCTCCGACCTATCGGCCGGAACGCCACTATATGCGCGGGCCGGGTCCGGCATGCGCGCGCCGCATGGGAGGCGCGTCGATCGAGGCGCGTGTCACCTTTCACTGAGCGCCGCCGGGCAGCGGTTCGCCGCGCACGCAGGCCCTGATCCGGGCCGCCGCTGCCGCCACGTCTTCGATTTCGATGCAGGTCTGCCAGCACTGGGCACTCGCGCCCGAGCGCGCGAGCAGTAGCACCGGCAGCCCGGGCAGATCGTTCCGGGCTCCGTCACTAACCTGCGTTCCGCAAGCCCCGGGATCAGGCCGCGGATGCCGGCGCGGTTCCCTTCTTTCGGAAAATCTCGGGCATCTCGGTCGCCGGCCGCGGCTCGCTGAACAGGAAGCCCTGAAACTCCGTGCATCCTTCCGAGGACAGGCTCGTGAGCTGCTCCTGCGTCTCGACGCCTTCAGCCGTCGTGGTAATTCCCAGGCTGCTGCCCAGACCCACCACCGCGCGCACGATGGCCAGGCTCTCTTCCCGATTCGGCAGATCCTGGATGAACGACTGGTCGATCTTGATCTTGTCGAACGGGAAGCTGCGCAGATAGCCGAGCGAGGAGTAGCCGGTGCCAAAGTCGTCCATGGCGATCCGGATACCCAGATCGCGAAGCTGATGCAGGACGGTGAAGGCGCCTTCATTGTCCTGCAGGAGCACCAGTTCCGTGATCTCCAGCTCGAGGCGCCGCGCCGGAAGCCCAGACGTCTCCAGCGCCTTGTGCACGGCCGGAACGAGGTTCTTGCTCTTGAACTGAGCCGGCGAGAGATTGACCGCGATCGTGATGGCTTCCGGCCAAGAGGCGGCGTCGATGCAGGCCTGCTGCAGGATCCATTCACCCAGCGGAACGATCAGACCGGTCTCCTCCGCCACCGAGATGAACTCTGTCGGTTGCACGACGCCGCGCTCCGGATGATGCCAGCGCACCAGCGCTTCGCAGCTGGTGACCAGGTTGCTCTTGACGTCGATGATCGGCTGATAGTTCAGCTCGAACTCGTTGTTGACGATAGCCTTGCGCAGATCGAGTTCGAGTGTCCGCCGCGCCTGCATGCGGGCGTCCATCTCCGCCTCGAAGAAGCGATAGACGCCGCCGCCATCGGCCTTGGCGCGGTAGAGCGCGAGATCGGCCTTCTTCATCAGCGCGTCTGCCTCGTTCCCGTCCGCGGGCGACAGCGCGATGCCGACACTCGAGCCGATCACCACCTGGTGGCCCGACAGGTTATAGGGCGCGATGAGCGTCTCGATGAGACGCGCCGCGAAGGCCGCAACGTCGGGCGGAGTCTCGGACGGCAGGACCTGGACGATGGCGAACTCGTCGCCGCCCAGCCGGGCGACGAAATCCTCGCCGCGAATGCTGTCGCTCATGCGTTCGGCTGCCGCCTTCAGCAGCAGGTCGCCGATCGGATGCCCGAGCGTATCGTTCACGCTCTTGAAATGGTCGAGGTCGATGCTGAGCACCGCGACGGCCTGGGAGCGCCCCGAGCGCTGCAGGGCGTCGCCCATCTTGGCATAGAACGACGTGCGATTGAGCAGGCCGGTGAGGGCATCGTGGTGCGCCAGATACTCGATCTCGGCCTCGGCCTGCTCCCGTTCGGTAATGTCTTCGATGGTCGCCACATAGCCGCCATCCGACGCAACGTTGTAGCTTACGGCAATGCTCCTGCCGTCGGCGACGCGCTCGACCAGGTAACCGGATACGCGGCCGGCGGTATCGCTTTCGAGCCGAGCGGAAATCGCGTCGGTTTCCTCGGTCGTCCGGACACTCTGGCCGAAGATCAGCGCCACCACTTCACGCAGAGTCATGCCCTGCTTCATCTGCTCCGGCGGCAATCGGAGTATGTCGGCGAAGCGCTGATTCCAGATGATGAGCCGATCCTGGCCGTCGAACATGACCAGACCCTGGGACATGTTCGTCAGCGCCGCGTCGAGTCTCTTCTGGGAGTCGGCAAGAGCCAGTTCGTTGCGCTTGCGTTCGGTGACGTCCTGGTTGACGCCGAATGTCCTGACGGTGCGTCCCTGCTCGTCCTTGACGATGAAGAAGCGCACGACGATGTAGCCGCTCGTTCCGTCGGCGTAGCGCATGCGATGCTCGAATTCACGGCTATAGTCCGGGTCCGTCGTCTCGATGGCCCCCTTGACCTCCTTCGCGACCACCCCGAGGTCGTCGGGATGCACGAACCGTTTCGCGTAGTCGGCCGATGTCATCTCGTAGCCGCCCACATCCGCTGCCTTGGCGTGGAAGATCCTGTAGAGATTGTCGTTGAAGATGAACACATCCCTCAGGACGTCGTATTCCCAGTTACCGGTGCGTGCGATCTGCAACGCATTCGACAATTGTGCCTCGCTTATCCGGAGACGCTCGTTCTGCTCGGCAAGAGTGCGCTGCGTGTCGTTCAGTTCGCCTATGGTGCGGTCGAGCACGCGCAGCGGGAACGTCCTCACGGCAAGATATACGGCAGCGCCCCAAAGCGCGCTCAGCGCCGCGACGATGCCGACGATAGGCAGCGCGCCTCGGAAGCTCGACGTCACTTCGAGGTAAGCGCGCGGGGTGCCGCCCACCGTAATGTCGGCCCGGCTCGTGATCACGGGCCACGCCTGGGAGGGACCCTCTTCGAGGACGAGCTTGCCGTCCGATGTGAAGAGCTTCTGATGGATGGGATCGCCATAGTCGGAGGGCAGTTGAATCTGCTCCGCGAGCCGGAGCTGGTGATACTGCCACAACTCTTCGTGGCCATAGATATAGGTCGCGACTCTGTTGGCGTTGAACCGGGCCTTGAATGCCAAGGTATCCCGCGCGTCGGTATAGGCGTCGGCGAGGAACCCAGCTGGGGTAAGCACTGCCGCGATGAGCGCGATCACAATGCCGATTGTGCTGATGAGACTTCGCAGGCCAATGGGAGCCATGGGACGCGTCATTTCTCGGCCGGCAGACTGCCGGCATCGCGCAGGAGAGTCCGGCCCTCGCCGGATCGGAGGAATTCGAGCAATCGTCCGGCGGCGTCGGCGGTTCCGGGGGCATAGACCAGGTAGAACGGCTTCTCATAGGGGTAAGCGCCGCTCTCCAGGTTCTCCGGCGTCGCCTCCACGCCATCGAGCGCCACTGTTCTCAGATTTCTGTTTTCGGTCACGATCTGGCTCAAGCCGGCGTGAACGAGCGAACCGGGCAGCTGCTCGGCGACTGCGGCATTGTCCTGATCGGTTGCGGTGACGGGAATCTCGGGCCGTCGCCTTGCCGTCGCAAAGGCTTCCGCCAACCCCGGGAAATACCCCTCGACGATCGAGACGTCGGTTTCGGACGCGATACGCAGGATGATGTGGATCGGCGACCCGTCGGCCCATTTTGGGGCCGCGGCCTCGAATATGCCCGCGATATCGGCGCTGCCGATTGAGGGTGGCGACGGGTGGGAGGTGATCCATGCAATCGGGGTCCGGGCGAACAAGACGGCCTTCAGACCCCGCTCGGCCTCTTTCGGCTTGAGTGGCCGGGAGGAGATCGCGAGCTCGATCGCACCGTCGGCGACGGCGTTGATCGCGCCGGAGCTGCCCAGGCCCGGGATGATCTCGATCCGAGGGCCGCTTGCCGCATAGGCGTCGGCGATCCGCTGCGCCATTCCCATGCCACCGCCGGTACCGCCCAGACGCAGCGTCTGGGCCGCCGCGGTATCCGCCAACGAGGACGCGCCGAGGACGACGGCAGCCAACAAGACGGCCGATACAGACCTGAACATGTGGAATCCCTCAGTTAGGTTCGGCGATAGTACGTTTCCAAATCTAAAGTTATCCTGCCGAAATTGCTTTGATTTTGCGCAATCCGGCGCGCCGGCGCGGCTTGAGGCGGGCTGAACTAGTCGTCGGTAGGTTCAGACGCGCAGGCGGCGATTTTCACCGCCGCACCGGCTCCTGCGCCGATCTCGCGGCAGCTGCCTTCGGCGCAGAGTTCCCAACTTCCGACGGTGGCGCCCGAGCGGGCGAGCAGCAGTTCCCTCTGCGGCGGCAGGCTGGGTACATAGCGCCAGACTCCGTCACGCAGCACCGCGCCGTCGGGAACCTCCATTCCCGCACCCGAGCCTTTCACGCGCGCCTCGACGATCCGCAGGTCGCCGCCCGAAAGCTCCCAGTCCTCCTCCCACCGCACCTTCTCGACCGAATGCGTCCATGCCAGCGTGAAGGAAGCGAGCGCTATGGCAGTTGCCTTGCCGCCGGCGATCAGACAGATCGGCATCAGGCGGCGCTAGCGGCGGCGGCGCGGCTGCGCCACCAGTGCTGACCGAAGAACAGGACAGCCAAGGCGAAGCCGATCTCGTCCGTGACAGGGAGCGCGGCCACCAGTGTGAACGAGGCGGAGGCGGCGAGCAGTCGCTCCCACCAGGCCAGCCGAACTCGCAGGAACCCGATCACCGCCACGCCCCATAGCGCGATGGCGAGCGTCGTCTTGACGACGATGTAGGCGACCGCCGGCCAGTAGCCGATCGCACCCGCCAGCGCGCCTCCCTCCTGCAGCATCAGCGCCGGCGTGTAGACCGCCATGAACGGGATGACGAAGCCGGCAGCCGCCACCTTGATCGCCTCGAGCGAAATCCTGAACCCGCTCTCCTTGGCAATCGGCGCCGCTGCGAAGCAGGCGAGCGCCACCGGCGGGGTGAGGTCGGCCAGGATGCCGAAGTAGAACACGAACATATGGCTGACGATCAGCGGCACGCCGAGGTCGAGCAGGGCCGGGCCGGCGATCGACGACGTGATGATGTAGTTGGGGATCGTCGGAATGCCCATGCCGAGGAAGATGCAGGTGACCATCGTCAAGAGCAGCGACAGGAACAGCGAATTCTCGCCGACCGAGACGATGAACTGTCCGAACGTGTTGGCGACGCCGGTCAAAGTCATCGTGCCGACGATGACGCCGACTACGGCGCAGGCGACACCGACCGGCAGCGCATTGCGCGCGCCATCCGCCAGCGAGTCGCGACAGGCGGCGAGCGTATCGCGCCCGCCGGCGACGACGAGATTGACGAGGATCAGGATCACGACCGCCGCCATGATCGCACCGATGCCGAAGCGGAAGAAGCTCGCCGCCACGAGGCCGAGCCCGATCCAGAAGACTGCGCGGACCACCGTGTTCGGCAGGCCGAGCGCCACCGTCGCGCCGAGTATCAGGAGAACCGTCAGCGCCAGCCCGACAGTGCCCGCGAACAGCGGCGTATAGCCTGAAAACAGCAGCCACACGAGCACCGCCAACGGCAGGATGAGATGCCATCCTGCCTTCAGCGCGGCCATCGCCGACGGCAGTTCCGACCGCTTCAACCCGAGCAGCCCGTGCTTTCCGGCTTCGAGATGGACCATCCAGAACGCCGATGCGAAATAGAGAATGGCCGGGATGATCGCCGCCTTGACGACCTCGGAATATTCGACGCCGAGCGTCTCGGCCATGATGAAGGCCACCGCGCCCATGACCGGCGGCATGATCTGGCCGCCCATGGAGGCGGTTGCTTCGACGCCGCCGGCGAAGGCCGCCCGATAGCCGAACTTTTTCATCAGCGGGATCGTGAACTGCCCCGTGGTGACGACGTTGGCGACGCCTGAGCCGGAAATCGTGCCCATCAGCGCCGACGAAATCACCGCGACCTTGGCCGCTCCGCCGCGCGCATGGCCGACCATCCCCAGCGATACGTCGGTGAACAACTTGATCATGCCTGCCTTCTCGAGGAACGAGCCGAACAGGATGAACAGGAAGATATAGGTCGCCGAGACATAGGTCGGGATGCCGTAGATACCTTCGGTGCCGAAGGCCATATGATCGATAACCTGGGTCAGGTCGTAGCCGCGATGGTCGAGCGGCCTTGGAAGATATTCCCCGAACAGGCAATAGGCGAGGAACAGGCCCGAGATGATCGGCAGGGCCGGGCCCATGACCAGCCATGCGGCCGCGAAGACCGTGGCGAGCGCGACGCAGCCGACGACGATGTCGCGCGTCAGGAGATCTCCCGAGCGCAGGATGAGACCGTTGTATTCCCACCACTGGTAGAGTGCGACGAAGACGCCGACGGCCGCCAGGCCCCAGGCCGCTGCGCGCCAGGCCGGCGCCGCGTTGCGGGCCGCGGCGGCGAGCGGAAAGGCGAGCAGCAGCAGAAAGCCGACGTGGAAGGCCCGCACCACCTGGCTCGACAGGCTGATCAGGTGCGCGGCGGTGGCGATCTGGTAGAGCGAGAAGAGGACCGCGATCCAGAAGAGGAGGCGGCCTTCGCGCGTTGCCGGAAAGCCGGCGCCGAGAGGGTCGTGCATGTCGACGGCCGGCGGAGCAGTGCCTTGGGAAGCTGCCGTTGTCATCGGACGGACCTTGTGCGTGCCTGAGGCATGAAAGAGGGCACGGGACCGGCAGCCGGTAAGGCTGCCGGTCCGCGCCGGCCGTTACATCAGGCCCTTTTCCTTGTAGTAGCGCTCGGCGCCGGGATGCAGCGGCACCGGCATGCCGTCCAGCGCCTTCTTGATGTCGATCGCCTTGGCGGCGTTGTGCGCCGCGACCATGTCCGGAAGGTTTTCGAACAGCTGCTTGGTCATCTGGTAGGCCGTCTCGTCCGACACGCCCTCGTGCGTGATCAGGAAGTTGCCGACAGCGGCGGTCTCCACGTCCGCGTCCTGGCCCTTGTAGGTGCCGGCGGGGATGGTGGCGGCCAGATACGGGCTGCCGATCTTCTCGACGTCCGCCTTGGGCACGGCCACGACGGTGATCGCCACCGACGAGGCGAGATCCTTGATCGAACCGACGCCGAGGCCGGCCGACTGCAGCGTCGCGTCGAGCTGGCGGTTCTTGATCAGCTCGACCGATTCGCCGAACGGCAGGTACTCGGTCTTGCCAAGATCGGCGTAGGTCATGCCGGCCGCCGTCAGGATCGCGCGCGCATTGAGCTCCGTGCCCGACTTCGGCGCGCCGACCGACAGGCTCTTGCCCTTGAGATCGGCGAGCGTCTTGATGCCGGATTCCTGGCTGGCCACGATCTGGATGTAGTTCGGATAGATCGCCGCGATACCGCGCAACTTGTCCAGTTTGCCGGGATAACCTGCGTCCGTATTGCCTTCCCAGGCGAACTTGACGGAATCGCCGAGCGCGAAGGCGATCTCGCCCTTGCCCTGCTGCAGCAGGTTGAGGTTTTCGACGGATGCCTTGGTTGCCTGCACCTGGGTGCGCGCGCCTGCGATCTTGGCGCCGTAGATGTTGGCGAGCGCCGCGCCCAGCGGGTAGTAGACGCCCGACGTGCCGCCGGCCAGCACGTTGATGAACTCGTCCGCCCGCGCGGCTCCGCCAGCCGCCAGCGAAAATGCGATTGCTCCGGCGGCCGCGAGCCGCGCTCCGATATGCTTCATCAATGAACCTCCCAGAATATGTGCCGTTTTCCGGCACGATGAACCCGGCATGTTAGCGGAGACGGGCCGAATGCCAACCCTTCCGCGCCAATCCTTTGGTCGGATGATCTGGTTGGACCAGTTTCCTTCTGCCGCGCTTCGGGCTAGAAACGGATAAAGAGGATGGGAGGAAGCCAATGACCGTATCGTCCGCCAGGTCGCAAGCAGCCGGCGCACCCTTCGATCGGGACAAGCTCGACCGATTGATGGATGAGGCCGGCATCGACGTGCTGCTCGCCACGTCCAAGCATAATGTCCAGTATCTGCTCGGCGGCTACCGCTACATCTTCTTTCACGCGATGGATGCGATCGGCCACAGCCGCTACTTGCCCATCGTGATCTATGCGAAGGGCAAGCCGGACAAGGCCGCCTATGTCGGCAACCGGATGGAAGGACACGAGCAGCAGGTGAACCCGTTCTGGACGCCGTCCGTCTTCGCCAATTGCTGGGGCTCGGCGGATGCCGCGAAACAGGCAGCCGCGCATTTGAAGGCTATTGGTCTGGCCAGTGCGCGCATCGGCCTCGAACCCGCCTTCATGCCGCATGACGCATGGGCGGCGCTGCAGGCTGAGCTCGGCAATCCGAAGCTCGTCGATGCCACCGGCATGCTGGAGCGGCTGCGCGCAATCAAGACGCCGGAAGAACTGGCGAAGCTGCGCCTTGCCTCCGAGCTCATCACCGATTCCATGCTCGCGGTCTTCGCCAGCCAGCGTGAGGGATCGTCCAAGGGCGATATCGTCGAACGGCTGCGCCGCGAGGAGACCAACCGCGGTCTGACCTTCGACTATGCGCTGATCACGCTGGGCTCCAGCCACAACCGCGCCGTCTCGCCGCAGACCTGGCGGCGGGGCGAGGTGATGTCGCTCGATTCCGGCGGCAACTATCACGGCTATATCGGCGACCTCTGCCGCATGGCCGTGCTGGGCGAGCCGGATGCCGAGTTGCAGGACCTGCTTGCCGAGATCGACCAGGTGCAGCAGGCAGCCTTCGCGCACATCCGACCTGGCGCGCGTGGAGGCGACTTCATTGCACATGCGGAACAGGTGCTGAAGGCGTCGAAAGTCGCCGCCTACACCGACTTCTTCGCCCACGGCATGGGCCTGATCAGCCATGAGGCGCCGTTCCTGATGACCAACCATCCGGTCGCCTATGAAGGCATCGACGCCGACAAGCCGCTCGAGGCGGGTATGGTGATTTCGGTCGAAACCACCATGCTCCATCCATCGCGCGGCTTCATCAAGCTCGAGGATACGATCGCCGTGACCGCCGACGGCCAGGAGATGATGGGCGCGCGCGGCCGCGGCTGGAACCTCGGCGGCACGCAATAGCTACAGCGTGAAGTCCGCCTTTCTGCTGCCGGCGGCGACGCGCCGTGCATTGGGGATGTCGTTTGACAGCGCCTTATCGCGCGCCTTATCGGGCGCAAAGCCGTGGCCGAGCCACCGCCTGACCAGCCGGCGTTCGAGTTCGTCCACCGGCACGTCGAGCCAGACGGTCAGGTCGAAACCGCCGGCGAGGCTGTCCCACGGCGCTTCGTCGAGCAGCAGATAATTGCCCTCTGCGAGGATGATGCGCGTTTCGGCCGGCACGATCGCGGCGCCTGCCCGCGCGATCTCGATCGAGCGGTCGAAGACCGGGATCGCGACATCGGCTTCGCGCGCGCGAAGACGCATCAGAAGGTGACGGAAGCCTGCGACGTCGAAGGTCTCGGGCGCACCCTTCCGTGGCAGCAGTCCGCGCGCGTCAAGCACCCTGTCGTCGAAGTGAAAGCCGTCCATCGGAACGACGGCGACGCTTCCGCCCGAGGCCTCGATCCTGTCGCGCAGCCGCTCCGCCAGTGTCGACTTGCCCGACCCCGGCGCTCCTGCAATCGCCACGATCAACCGGTCGCGGCCGCTGGCGCGCGCCATGATCGCAGCAAGAAGACCTGTTTCGTCCATGCGTCAGGCAAGCCACTTGTCGTAGTCGGAGACGAGCAGATGGACCGGCGGCTCGTCCTCCTCGATCTCGGAGAAGCGGGCGATCGGCTCGGAAAAGACGTTGTCGGTCAGGTCGTTGTTGACGGTCGAAACTTCGCCGATCAGCACGTCCGAGCCTTCGCCCCAGAATGCGTGCCAGATGCCCGGCAGCAGCGTGACGCTTTCGCCGGGCGACAAGCGCAGGATGCCGCCGGCCGGGAAGGTCCGCATCACGCCGTCCGTCGGCACTGTCACGTCCTCGCTCCGGTCGATCAGTCCGTCCGGCCCCGACGCAAACAGCTTGATCGCCAGCACGCCGCCGCCACGGTTGATGATGTCCTCGGCCTTGACGTTGTGGCGGTGCATAGGCGCCACCTGGTCCTTGCGCGAGATCATGATCTTCTCGGCGTAGAGCATGCCGCGCCCCTTGCGCAGGTCGGCTGCGTCGCCGTTGCGCGCGGTGAAGAGGAAAAGGCCGCGCCGCGCGAAGTCGCCGCGCCCATAGTCAGTGATATCCCAGCCGAGGCGGCGCTCGACAATGCCGGCTATGTCGGCGCGCCTCGCCCGCATGTCGTCAGGCGACCAGTAGGCGAAGGGCGGCAGGATCTGGCCGTGCGCACGCATGAAGGCGTCGCTCTCGCGCAGGATGCGATTGACCTCCGAGCGCTTCATCGACAGTTCTCCTCGGGTGGCCGCGAGCGGATCGGTGGCCCACCGCCTCTATCGGTCGGCACTGGCGAACGGTCAAGCCGTTCGGGATGCGCATGAGAAAGCCGGCCGCGTCACCGCGGCCGGCTTCTCGCATTTCCCAGCCGTCACTTGCTGGTCGAATACTTCTCGATGAGGGCGCGGGCTTCTTCGACCAAGGCCTTGCCGTTCTTGCCCTTGCCGTCCATCTCCGCCTCCCATGCCTCGACGATCGGCGCGGCCGCGTCCTTCCAGCGCTGCGTCTCGGCCTCATCCAGCGTGATCATGTTGTTGCCGAGCTTCTCGGCTATCCCGAGACCGCGCTTGTCGCCTTCGTCCATCACCTTGCCGAAGAAGGCAGCCGTCTCGATGCCGGAATTGGCGTCGATGACCTTCTTGAGGTCGTCCGGCAGCTTGTCGTAGGACGCCTTGTTCATCGCCACCACGAAGGTCTGCGTGTAGAGGCCGTTCTTGCCGGAGAAACTGGTGTGGTTCTTCACCAGTTCGGCCACCTTGAGCGACGGCGTCACCTCCCACGGGATCGTGGTCGCGTCGATCACGCCCTTGGACAGCGCCTCGGTCACAGCCGGCACCGGCATGCCGACCGGCGTGGCGCCGAGCTTCTCCAGCATCTGGTTGATGACGCGCGACCCACCGCGGATCTTCAGCCCCTTCATGTCCTCGAGCTTGTTCACCGGGTTCTTGGAGTGGATGAGGCCCGGGCCATGGGCGTGCCAAGCAATGACCTTCCAGTCCTTGAACTCGTCCATGCAGTTCTTTTCGCAATATTCCTGGATGGCGCGCGACGTCGCCTCGCCGGTCGTCATCATGAACGGCAGCTCGAACGCCTCCGTCGACGGGAAGCGTCCGGGCGTGTAGCCGATGACGGTCCAGATGATGTCGACCACGCCGTCCTTGGCCTGGTCGATCAGCTCGGGCGGCTTGCCACCCAGCGCCATGGCATCGAACTGGTCGATCTTGATGCGCCCGCCCGATTCCTTCATCACCTTCTCGGCCCAGGGCTTCAGCGCCTTGGCCGGGATAGTCGCCTGCGGCGGCAGCATCTGGTGCAGCTTGAGCGTGGCGTCCTGGGCCCAGGCAGCGCCGGTAATCGCACCGAGCGCTACCGTCGCGCCCAGCAGCATGCGTGTCAGTCTGGTCATTGCATTTTCCTCCCGTGGATGGCCTGATCAGATAGGCAATTGTTATACAAAAGAACGAATTTGGGAATGGGCTTGTTTGAAGCCTGAGGAAATGTCGACTTTGGTATACAGTCCTCCCTTCATCGAACCCCTTCCTCTCTTTCGATGTCCAGCATAGCGGGCCGTTTTCGTCTCCGCGAGTCCGTTTTGTGGCTGGCCGGGTCCAGTTCTTATGAGCGGAAGAGACCGGCGCAGCCCACGCGCCGTGGGCGCTAAGCCGCAATTCTTGATCCGTCTTTCGCGGCCCTTCATTCTGTATACAGCGAATTGCCAGCGACTGGATTGTGTGGCAGCTAGGCGCCTATCCCGAAGCCGGACAGGACGAATCCCAAGGAGGAGCCATGCCCACCCCACCCTATCGCGCGGACCATGTCGGCAGTCTCCTGCGGCCCGAGACCGTGAAGCACGCGCGCAAGGCGCATTACGAAGACAAGAAGATGCCTGCCGAGGAACTGGCGGCGATCGAGGACGAGGCGATTCGCGAAGCCGTCCGGCAGCAGGAGGAGACGGGCCTCCTGGCCGTTACCGACGGCGAGTTCCGCCGCTCTTTCTGGCACTACGACTTCATGGGCGAGCTGACCGGCTTCGATCTCGAGGAGCGCGACGAAGGTGTGCAGTTCCACGGCGTGAAGCTCAGGCCAATCTTCCCGACGATCAAGGAGAAGCTCGACTTTCCGGACGATCACCCGATGCTCGAGCATTTCAAATATGTCGCCTCGGTAACGAAGGTGACGCCGAAGATCTCCATTCCCGGTCCGTCCTGCTGCCATTTCCGCGTCGCCAAGGCGGATATCCATCCGAAGGAATATCGCGACGATCCCGAGGCGCTGTTCGCGGATCTGGCGAAGACCTATGCCAAGGCGGTCAAGGCGTTCTACGATGCAGGCTGTCGCTACCTGCAGATGGACGACATCTTCTTCGCCTACCTGTGCGACCCCAAGCACCGCGCCGCGAAACAGGCCGAAGGCCAGGATCCGGACTGGCTGATCGAGCGCTATGCCTGGATGATGCACGAGGCGATCAAGGACCGCCCGGCGGACATGCTGATCGGCATGCATATGTGCCGCGGCAACTTCGTCTCCACCTACGCTGCCGAAGGCGCCTACGATCCGGCCGCCGACGCGATCTTCAACCAGACGGGCGTCGACGTCTATTTCATGGAATATGACACCGATCGTGCCGGCGGGCTGGAGCCTCTGCGCTTCCTGCCCAAAGGCAAGAAGCGCGTGCTGCCCGGCTTCATCACCACCAAGACGGGCGATCTCGAGAAGCTGGACGACCTCAAGCGCAAGTTCGACGCGGCGTCGAAATTCGCCGATCTCGACCAGCTCGGCATCGCCCCGCAATGCGGTTTCGCGTCGACGGAGGAAGGCAACAAGGTCACAGCCGACGACCAGCGCCGCAAGCTCGATCTCGTTGTCAGGACCGCCGAGGCGATCTGGGGTGGCGTCGACAGATAGTCTCAGTCAAGCGACGGGTCGTCAGGCAGCCCGCGCCGCCTGAAAGAAGCTGATCCGCGAGCGCCCTGAGCCTTTGCTGGCATACATGGCGGCGTCGGCCTTGCGCAGCAGGTCGTCGGGATCGAGCCCGTCGCTCGGCGCGACGGCGATGCCGATCGAGACGCCGACCGACACGGTTCCACCGGCGATCCCGAACGGCGCCGCGATCGATTTCATCACCCGGCTCGCCAGGCTCACCGCGTCCCTGGCTTCGCGGATGCCGGTCTGGACGATGGCGAATTCGTCGCCGCCCAGTCGCGCCACCGTGTCGTGCTTGCGCACCGTGCCGAGCAGCCGCTCGGAGATGGCGACGAGAAGCTCGTCGCCCGCCTTGTGGCCCAGCCTGTCGTTGACGGGCTTGAACCCGTCCACGTCGAGATAGTGCAGCGCCATCACCGCGCCGCGCCCGGCCAGCGCTACCGCCTGCTCCAGCCGGTCGCGGAACAGCATCCGGTTGGGCAGCTTCGTCAGGGCATCATGATGCGCCATATGCGCGATGGTCGCCTGCGCGAGGCGCTGTTCGGTGACGTCGAGATAGATCGTGACGAAACCGCCGCCTGCGATCGGCATGCCGCGCACCTCTAGGATTGCGCCGTTCGGGCGCGTGCGCTCGAACACGTGCGGTTCGCGCTTGCGTGCCAGCTGCATCTTGCGCGCGACGATGGCTTCAACGTCGCCCGGTCCGTATTCCCCTCGCCTGGCGTTGAAGCGGAACAGTTCCTCCATCGAGGGGTAACCGTGCGCCATGAGTTCTTCCGGGTAGTCGAGCATCTGGCGCTGCCGCATATTGCAGAGCACCATGTTGAGGTCCTCGTCGAACAGCGATATTCCCCCCGGAAAATTATCCACCACGGCTTCCAGCAGCCTGATGCGTTCGCGCTGATGCTCGACGATCGAGGCGATGGATCCGATCGCCTGCACAAGCCCGCCGAGGGACGGGGCCTGGAGGACGGGATCTGGATTGGCTGACATCGTGTTGGCTACTCCAGCGGGCGGCGCGGCGCCGGCGCGCCTACCGATGCGTCAAACTAATGCGCAGACATTTCCGTCCTGTTAACCGCGAAGGGCGTGGAGGCCACGAATTGCCCCGTTCCGTGGGTCGCGCAGGGGCGATAGCCGCACCGCCCGGCGAAGGGAGCGCGTGTGCGACCGAAATGACCTGGCTCGCCGGCTTCCGCAGGCGGTGCGGCGCTGAAACCGTGGCGGCATACGACGGGCTCCGGCTTTTTTTGGCCGTTGAAGCGCCGCGATCTATCGTCTATGAGAAACCCCGAAGCCGCAGCGCTTCGATCATGGCCCGCACCCGTAGCTCAGCTGGATAGAGCGTTGCCCTCCGAAGGCAAAGGTCACAAGTTCGAATCTTGTCGGGTGCGCCACTCATAACCCAAATAATAACAATGGTTTGATGGCCTTGATCTTAACGTGGAATGTCTCCCCGCTTCAGTTCGTGCCAATCTGGTGCCAGTCGAACTGCACCAGCCCCGGGAGCGCGAGTGCCGTGAACCGGTCACGCGAATAGACGAGGCCATCCGCTTTGCCATCCGCTGCCGTCCGGACACGGCAGGCAATGAAGATCCGCCATCGGACTGTCCACGGTTCTATATGGAATTCCTATAACGAAGTACCTGCATCCGCCTCGAAAACATATGCGCCTGGCGGTAGCTATCCGCTCAGCGAATGGCGGTTCGAAGGTGCGTTCTCCCACCCCCGAAAATGACGATTCCCGGGTACCGATTTTGGTCCGGGCCTGAACGCATCCCGAGTGGAGTTTTGCCTTCGCCGCGCCGGCTCGTCCCGGATGGGATCCCGCAGCGCCCCGAATAGGCGGCTCCTAGGAGGCTTTGATGATCTTCGACTACTCCCTGGCGGGCATAGTGACGCTCGGCCTCTTGGTCTACCTCACCTATGCCCTGCTGCGGCCCGAACGGTTCTGAGGGCGCGCCGATGACCGTCACCGGCATGCTCTCGGCCGCGATGTTCGTCGCGGCACTGGCCGCATACCTGCGCTTTTCAGGATTAGGCGGAGGCGAAGCCCTCGTCCCGGTCCGTCGCCGCACCGACCGGCACGCCGCCCGCGCGCGGTACAGCAACAATTCCCTTTCCGACTCGACGGAGTGACGTTGATGGCGACTACCACCCAGAGCAAGCGGATACCCGTTTCATCGTTGGCGGACCCGAAAATCATCGGGCCGGCCATCGGCTCTTCCTTCAGGAAACTCGATCCCCGCGTGCTCATCAAGAACCCGGTGATGTTCGTGGTCGAAGTGGTTGCCGCGCTGACGACCATCCTCTTCCTGCGCGACCTGGTGGTCGGCGGAGAAAACCTCGGCTTCACCTTCCAGATCATCCTCTGGCTCTGGTTCACGATCCTGTTCGCCAATTTCGCCGAGGCCGTCGCGGAAGGCCGAGGCAAAGCGCAGGCCGACACGCTCAGAAGGACGCGGACCGAAACCCGGGCCAAGCGTCTGACCGGAGATGACAAGGCCAGCTACGAGAGCGTCCCGGGCACGAGCCTGAAGCCCGGCGACGTCGTCCTGGTCGAGGCCTCCGAAATCATACCGTCCGACGGCGAAGTGATCGAGGGCGTTGCCTCCGTCAACGAGGCGGCGATCACCGGCGAATCGGCGCCCGTGATCCGCGAGTCCGGCGGCGATCGCTCGGCGGTCACGGGCGGCACGCAGGTGCTGTCCGACTGGATCCTCGTGCGCATCACCGCCGCGCCCGGCTCCACCTTCCTCGACCGGATGATAAAGCTGGTCGAAGGTGCGGAGCGCCAGAAGACGCCGAACGAGATCGCGCTCAACGTGCTCCTCGCCGGCCTGACGCTGATCTTCCTCATTGCCGTCGCGACGATCCCCGGCTTGACGAGCTATGCGGGCGGGGCGATCCCGATCCCCGTCCTCGTGGCGCTGTTCGTCGCGCTGATCCCGACCACGATCGGCGCGCTTCTCTCGGCGATCGGCATTGCCGGCATGGACCGCCTCGTGCGCTTCAACGTGCTGGCCATGTCGGGCCGCGCCGTCGAAGCTTCGGGCGACGTCGACACCCTGCTGCTCGACAAGACCGGCACGATCACGCTCGGCAATCGTCAGGCGACGGAATTCCGTCCGATCCGCGGCGTGACCGAGCGGGAACTCGGCGACGCAGCGCAGCTTGCCTCGCTCGCCGACGAGACGCCGGAAGGCCGCTCGATCGTCGTGCTCGCGAAGGAGAAATACGGCATCCGCGGGCGGGAGGTCGGCGAGATTCACGCCAACTTCATCCCGTTCACCGCGCAGAGCCGCATGAGCGGTGTCGAAATCGGCGAGTCCTGGGTTCGCAAGGGCGCGGTCGACGCGGTGCTGGCCTTCCTTGGCGGCCCGCAGGCGGGCGCTGCGCGTCCGGCTCTCTCGGTTCCAAGCCAGGAGGCCGTGCGCGAGATCAATGCCATTGCCGACGAGATCGCCAAGTCGGGCGGCACGCCGCTCGCGGTTGCCAAGGACGGAAAGCTGCTGGGCATCGTGCACCTCAAGGACATCGTCAAGGGCGGAATCCGCGAGCGTTTCGACAAACTGCGGCGCATGGGCATTCGCACGATCATGATCACCGGCGACAATCCGATGACGGCAGCGGCAATCGCCGCCGAGGCGGGCGTCGACGATTTCCTCGCCCAGGCGACGCCGGAGGACAAGCTCAAGCTCATCCGCGACGAACAGGCCAAGGGCAAGCTGGTCGCGATGTGCGGCGACGGCACGAACGATGCCCCCGCGCTCGCCCAGTCGGACGTCGGCGTCGCGATGAACACCGGCACCCAGGCTGCGCGCGAGGCGGGCAACATGGTCGACCTGGACTCCAATCCCACGAAGCTCATCGAGATCGTGGAGATCGGCAAGCAGCTCCTGATGACGCGCGGCGCGCTGACGACCTTCTCGATCGCCAACGACGTGGCGAAGTATTTCGCCATCATCCCGGCGATGTTCATCGCCTTCTATCCGCAGCTCGGGGCCTTGAACATCATGGGGCTTGCGACGCCAGAGAGCGCGATCCTCTCCGCCATCATCTTCAACGCGCTCATCATCATCGCGCTGATCCCGCTGGCCCTGAAGGGCGTCGCCTACCGCGCTCTCGGCGCGGCGGCGGTGCTGCGGCGCAACCTGCTCGTCTACGGCCTCGGCGGCCTCGTCGTGCCGTTCGTCGGCATCAAGGTGATCGACGTGATCGTCACCGCGCTCAATCTCGCCTGATCTGAAGGGATCCTCCCATGGCCATCGTCTACCTGCTTCTCGGAATCGCGGTTTTCGGCCTCCTCTTCCTGATGACCTCCGCGGTCGATCGGGTCTGAACGCCAAGCGCTGGAGCCAGTTCAATGCTTACCTACGCAATCCTGTTTGTGGTCCTCATCGTCGGAGGCACCGCTCTCCTGTCCTGGCCGCTGGGCCGCTACATGAAATGGGCGATGGATCCCGATGCGCCGGAGACCGGCCCTGCCGGCCGGTTCACCCGCAGCTTCCAGGCCTTCGGCGGCGGCGTGACGCGCGCCCAGCAGGACTGGAAACAGTACATGCTGGCGATCCTCGCCTTCAACGTGCTGTCGTTCGTGATCACCTTCGCGATCCTGTCGCTGCAGGGATACCTGCCGCTCAATCCCGACGCCATGGTCGCCATGCGGGGAGACACGGCCTTCAACACGGCCGCGTCGTTTACGACCAACACGAACCTGCAGCACTACTCGGGCGAAGCCTCGCTGAGCTATCTGTCACAGCTCTTCGCCCTCATGTGGCAGCAGTTCGTTTCGGCCGCGACCGGCATCGCGGCGCTCGCCGCGCTGGCCCGTGGGCTTGCCGGCAAGGCGCTCGGCAATTTCTTCGTCGACCTGCAGCGCGCCTCCTTCCTGGTGCTGCTCCCGGCAGCTCTCGTCGTCGGAACGCTGATGGTGCTGGGCGGCATGCCGATGACATTTCAGGGATCGGCCGTGGCGACCACGCTTGAAGGCGTCCAGCAGACGATCGCGCGCGGCCCGGTAGCGGCGTTCGTGGCGATCAAGCAGCTCGGCACCAATGGCGGCGGCTTCTTCGGCCCCAACAGCACCCATCCCTTCGAGAACCCGACCTTCTGGACCAACGCGCTGTCGACGATCAGCATCATCGTCATCCCCATGGCGTGCGTGTGGATGTTCGGCCGCATCGTCGGCCGTATGCGCCATGCCGGCGTGGTCTTCGGCGTCATGCTGGCGCTGGTGCTGACCCGGACGTTCTTTGCCATCTATTTCGAGACGGCGCCGACCCAGGCCTTCGCCGGGCTGCCGATCGAACAGGTCGTCGGTAACCTGGAGGGGAAGGAACTGCGCTTCGGCTCCACCGCCGGGCCACTTTGGGCCGTGGTGACCACCTCCACCAGCAACGGATCTGTCAACGCGATGCACGACAGCCTCAACCCGCTCGCCGGCATGATGCCGATGATCGGCATGTGGCTGAACGAGGATTTCGGCGGCGTCGGCGTCGGCATGATCAACATGTTCCTCTACATCGTCGTCGGGGTCTTCATCGCCGGCATGATGGTGGGCCGCACGCCAGAATATCTGGGTTGGCGGGTCGAATCGCGCGAGGTGAAGTTCGCCATCCTGGCGCTTCTCGCCCACGGGCTCTTCATCCTCGGCGGCACCGCCGTCTTCGCGGCCACGCCGTGGGGCGCCGACACGCTCAACAATGTCGGTCCGCATGGCTTCAGCGAGATGCTCTACGAGTTCTCCTCGGCTTCCGCCAACAATGGATCGGGCTTCGAGGGGCTGGGCGACAACACAGTTCCGTGGAATGTGGCGACCGGGCTGGTGATGCTGTTCGCTCGCTTCATTCCGATCATCCTGCCGCTGGCGATCGTCGGGTCGCTTTCCGCCAAACGCCGCAGCGCGGAATCGGCCGGAACCCTCGGCGTCGAGGATGCCACCTTCGCCGGCATGCTGCTGGCGACAATCCTGGTCGTCGGTGCATTGACCTTCTTCCCGGCGGCAACGCTCGGGCCGATCGCCGAACATCTGATCTATATGACGAAATAAGGTATCGAGGGCAGAACCATGCAATCCTTGCTCGCTAGCATTCGCATCGCCGTGGCCACCATGCTTATCTGCGTGGCCGGATATGCGGGCGTGATCTGGGGGATCGGGCAGACCCTGACCCCTGAAACCGCAAACGGCTCGCTGATCCTGCGCGACGACGGAACCGTCGCCGGCAGCCGGCTGATCGCTCAGGACTTCACGCGGCCGGAGTATTTCTGGCCGCGGCCCTCGGCCGTAGGCTACAATGGCGCAGGCGCGGGCGGCAGCAATCTGTCGCCGACCAGCGAGAAGGTGGCGGAGCGCGGACGTGAACTGGTCGGCCGCTACGGCGCGACGGCCGAGAACCCGCTGCCCGCCGAACTTGCCGCGGCCTCGGGCGCCGGACTCGACCCGCATATCAGCGAACACGCCGCGCTTTACCAGGCGCCACGCATCGCCGAAGCGCGCGGCATCGACAGGTCCCGTGTCGAAACCGTGATCCGCGACGGGGTCTTCTCGCCGGGCAGCTTCCTGGCACCGGACCGTCTGGTCAACGTGCTCGAACTCAATCTCGCGCTTGACCGGTTGGGGTCAGGCCAATAAGCCGCAATGGCTGGCGCATGCGGTTCGGCCGAAAAGGCCGCGCGCCGGCCCGCGAACGGGAACTTGAAGCGTAATGGCTGAGGAGCGACGCGATCCCGACAAACGCCCCTCGCCGGAGGCTCTGCTGGAAGCAGCCCGGCGGGAAGAGCGCCGAATAGGCAAGCTCCGGATCTTCGTCGGCGCCGCGCCCGGCGTCGGCAAGACCTACGAGATGCTCCAGACCGCCCGCGCCCGCAGGAAGGACGGCTACGACGTCATCGTCGGCGTGGTGGAGACCCACGGCCGCAAGGAAACCGAGGCGCTGCTCGACGGTTTCGAGGTCCTGCCGCGCCGCCGCGTCGAGTACAAGGGCCGGTGGCTGGACGAGATGGATCTCGATGCCGTCATCGCCCGCCGCCCGCAGATCGTCCTTGTCGACGAGCTTGCCCATACCAATGCGCCGGGCAGCCGCCATCCGAAGCGCTATCTCGATGTCGAAGAGCTGCTGAACAACGGCATCGACGTCTATACGACGGTCAACATCCAGCACATCGAGAGCTTGAACGACGTCGTCGCCCAGATCACGCGCATCCGTGTCCGCGAGACCGTGCCGGACGCGATCTTCGACCGCGCCAACACGGTCGAACTCGTCGACCTCGCGCCGGAGGATTTGATCAGCCGCCTCAGGGAAGGCAAGATCTACCTTCCCAGGCAGGCAGAGCGGGCGCTCGAGCATTTCTTTTCACCCGCCAATCTGACGGCACTGCGCGAGCTCGCGCTCCGCCGGACCGCCGATCAGGTGGACGAGCAGCTCCTGACCCAGATGCGGGCCCGCGCCATTGCCGGTCCCTGGGCCGCGGGCGAACGTATTCTGGTCTGTGTCAGCGAGGACCCGCGCGCCGCGGGGCTGGTGCGCTACGCGAAACGGCTGGCGGATCGCCTCCATGCCCCGTGGACGGCGCTCTATGTCGAAACGCGCCGCAGCATGCAGCTCGACGACGTGGAGCGGGACCGGGTCGCCGACACGCTGCGCCTGGCGCAGGGCCTCGAAGGCGAGCCGGTCACCATTCCGGGAAGCGAGCGTAGCGTCGCGGAAGACGTGATCGGTTATGCCCAGGCGAACAACATCACCCATATCATCATCGGCAAGTCCAGCCGGTCGCGTTGGTTCGAGATTCTGAACGGTTCCGTCGTGCACGAACTCGTGCGCCGCGCCGGCAATATCAGTGTCCACGTCATCGCGGGCGAAGAACTCACGGCCGAACCGATTCCGAAGAAGACCGTCAGGGCGGCGGAGATGCGGTCGACCTTCGACGTCCGGCCCTATTTGTGGGCGTCCGTCGCCGTGGCGGTGGCGGTCGGCCTGGGTGAGGTGCTGTGGCCGTGGCTGGCTCTCGAAAGCGTCGACCTCATCTTCCTGACGACGGTGGTCGGCATTGCCGTCCGTTTCGGCCTGTGGCCGTCGCTCTATGCCAGCGTGGTTTCCGCTCTCTGCTACAACTTCTTCTTCACCGATCCCTACCATACCTTTCTGATCAACAATCCGGCGCATGTCCTGGCCGTGGTGTTCTTCGTCGGCGTCGCGATCATCGTCTCAAATGTCGCGGCGCGGGCGCGCGTGCAGGCCGTCGCCGCGATGACGCGTGCGCGCACGACCGAGTCGCTCTACGCCTTCAGCCGCAAGCTTGCCGGCGTCGCCACGCTCGACGATGTCCTCTGGGCCAGCGCCTATCAAACAGCCCTGATGCTGAAGGTGCGCGTCGTGTTGCTCTTGCCGCAGGACGGCACGATCGTCGTGAAAGCCGGCTACCCGCCGGAAGATACTCTGGACGAAGCCGATCTCGCGGCCGCCAAATGGGCCTGGCAGAAGGACCATCCGGCCGGCCGGGGGTCCGACACGCTGCCCGGTGCGAAGCGTCTCTTTTTGCCGATGCGTACGGGACGGGGAGCCGTCGGCGTCGTCGGCATCGACAGCGACAAGCCCGGCCCGATCCTGACCCCCGACGAGCGCCGGCTGCTCGATGCGCTCATCGATCAGGCGGCGCTTGCGATCGAGCGGGTGCATCTCGTCGAGGACATGGAGAGTGCCAGACGCACCATGGAGACCGATCGGCTGCGCTCGGCCTTGCTTACCTCGATCTCGCACGACCTGAAGACGCCGCTTGCCGCGGTGCTCGGATCGGCCGGAACGCTGCGCGACCTGTCCGCCGATCTGACCGACGCCGAGAAGGCGGACCTGCTCGCAACGATTGTCGACGAGGCCGAGCGCCTCAACCGTTTCATCGCCAATCTGCTCGACATGACCAGGCTCGAGGCGGGCGCCATCGCCCCGAACGCATCTCCGCACGATCTCGGCGAAATCGTCGGCAGCGCGCTGCAGCGTGCCGCCCGGGTCCTTTCCCACCATCAGGTCGAAGTCGATTTGGCGAAGGATCTGCCGATGCTCGAACTCGACGCCGTTCTGTTCGAACAGGTACTGTTCAACCTTCTCGACAACGCGTCCAAATACGCGCCGGACGGCACGACGATTCGCGTCGAGGGGTGGCGAGACGGATCTGCCGTCTACCTGCAGGTTGTCGACGAGGGCGAAGGTATCCCGGCTGACGATCTGGAGCGCATCTTCGACAAGTTCTATCGGGCGCAGAAGGGCGACCGGGTGAGGGCCGGGACCGGTCTCGGCCTGGCAATCTCCCGCGGATTCGTCGAAGCGATGGACGGCACGATCACCGCGGCCAACCGGACGGATCGTCCCGGCGCGGTCTTCACCATCAGGCTGCCCGTCCCCGCGCAGCCAAGGCAGCTGGATACGGCCGCATGAACGCCACCTCGATGCGTGTTCTCGTGATCGACGACGAGCCACCAATCCGCAAGCTGTTGCGGATGGGCCTTACGAGCCAAGGCTACGACGTGCTGGAAGCGTCGAACGGCAAGGCTGGCCTGGATCTGCTCGGACAGAACCCCAATCTGGTGATCCTCGACCTCGGTCTGCCGGACTTTCAGGGGTTCGACCTGCTGCGCACCATCAGGGCGCGCAACGAGAGCGTCCCCATCGTCGTGCTGTCGAGCCGCGGCGACGAGGCCGGCAAGGTCGAGGCTCTCGACCTCGGTGCCGACGACTATGTAACCAAGCCGTTCGGCATGGAGGAGCTTCTGGCGCGGATGCGCGCGGCGATCCGCCACCAGCTGCAGGTCCAGGGCGAAAGGCCGATCTTCCGCGTCGGCGATCTGTCGGTCGACCTGGTGCGCCGTATCGTCAGGATCGGAGAGGAAGAGATAAAGCTCTCGCCCAAGGAATACGACCTGCTGCGCGTTCTGGTCCAGCACGCCGGCAAGGTGCTGACCCACCGGTTCCTGCTGCACGAACTGTGGGACGAGCTGACGGACGCGCAATACCTGCGGGTCTATGTTCGCCAGTTGCGCCAGAAGATCGAAGCCAATCCGGAGCGCCCGAATTATCTGCTGACCGAGACGGGGATCGGCTACCGACTGCGCGCGCCGGACTGATTGCCCTCCTCCCGGGCCTCAACTCCGGCGCACCGCAGACGCCCTTACCGCATCGCGAACAGTTCCTGGTGGAAGCGCCGTTCCACCGGAAAGCCCTGCGCGGCGAAGTCGTCCTTCAGGGCCTCGCCGAAACCGGTCGGGCCGCAGAACCAGATGCTCGCTTCCCGCCATTTCGGCACCGCGGCACGGATGCGCTCGCCCGTCAGGCGGCCGTCGCGCGCATCGATAAGCACATGCAGCCGCACGTTCGCGTTCTGCGCATCGGAGGCGATCTTGTTCAGCGCCTCCTCATCCACGTCGGCGGTGGTGTGGAAAACGTCGACCTGCTGTGACGGTGCCCAATCCGGCGCCTCTTTCTGAGCCGCCATATGCTTCATGCGGGCGATGAGGGGTGTGATGCCGATGCCCCCGCCGACCCAAATCTGCTGCGGGCAATCGTCGTCGAAGGTGAAGCAACCATAGGGCCCCTCGATCTTGACCTTCTGGCCGACGCGGAGATTGCCCGGCAATCGACTGGTATGGTCGCCCAGTTCCTTGGTGACGAAGGTGATCTTCCGTTCGTCGTCGCGCCATCCCGAGGCGATGGTGTAGGGATGCGCTCCCTCGGATGTGTCCGACGTGGCGAAGGCGAACTGACCGGCCTTGTGTCCGGGCCAGCCCTGGGGAACTTCGATCACGGTCTCAAGCGCCTTCACACCCGGGAAATAGTGCAGCCCGGCGATGGTCCCCTCGACCTGCCGCCCCGCGCCAACCTTGCGTAGAAGAACGATGACGGCGGCCCAGACCCCGGCGGCGAGCATGACCGCCATCAGCCAGCCGATCGGCGACGTCCAATAGGCGAACTTGACCAGCACGACCGTGTGAAAGGCCAGCACCAGATAGGCGACCGCAAGCAGACGGTGCGTCTTGAAGAACAGCCGATAGGGAAAGCGCTGTATGAGCGCCAGCGCGATCAGCACGACCGCGGCGTAGAAGGCCCACTCGCCCAGCCCTTCGGCGATGCCGCGCTGGCTCATGAGGAACGCCTCGACCGGATCCTCGATCGGCGGCCTTTCGCCCCGCACCGGCCGCTCGATCAATCCCCAGCCCACCGCCCATTTCGGCGCCTGGGTCCAGAGCCAGTGCGTGACGGAGAAGACCAGCGCGCCGATACCGAGCCATTTGTGCAATCGGTACATCTTGTCGAGTCCGCCGAGCCAGGCTTCCGGCCAGCGGGGCCGCAGCGCCAGGACCATCGCCAGGCTCATGCATCCGATCGCCAGGACACCGGTCAGCTGCACCATCGAACCGCGCAATTCGAGAAAGGTGGATGACTGGAACACCGAAGGTTCCGCGACCAGCCACAGGAGCGCCAGGACGGCGAGCGCGGCCCAGAACGCGCGTTTGAAATTTCGCATGTGGACTTCCCTTCGAAATGCGTCGCGCAAAACCATAGGCCGCGCCGGATCGATCGCATTGACCCGGATCAACGACAGGGCGGCGGGCCCTGCCGCCGCTTGCGTTCGCAGCACATTTCCCTCACCAGTTCGGAACAAGAAAACGAGACGGGGAGGAAACATGGGACCGCTCGCTGGGATCCGGATCATCGAGATGGCGGGCATAGGGCCGGGGCCGTTCTGCGGCATGCTCTTGGCCGACATGGGCGCCGACGTCGTCCGCGTCGACCGCCTCGCCCCGTCGGGCCTCGGCGTCGAGATCCCGGTCCGCTACGACCTCTTCAACCGCAACAAGCGGTCGCTCGCCGTCGACCTGAAGTCGCCGGAGGGCGTGGCGACCGTGCTGCGGCTGGTCAAGGAGGCCGATATCCTGATCGAGGGCTTCCGTCCCGGCGTGATGGAGAAGCTGGGGCTTGGGCCGGACGTCTGCCTCGCCGCCAATCCGCGCCTGGTCTTCGGCCGCATGACCGGCTGGGGACAGGACGGGCCGCTGGCGAAGGCCGCCGGGCACGACATCAACTACATCGCGCTGACCGGCGCGCTCGCCGCGATCGGCCCGGCCGGCGGGGCTCCGGTGCCGCCGCTCAACCTGCTCGGCGATTTCGGCGGCGGGTCGATGTATCTGGCGATGGGCGTGCTGGCGGCACACATAGAGGCGCTGCGCTCGGGCAGTGGGCAGGTGGTGGACGCGGCGATCGTCGACGGCACGGCCGGGCTGATGACCATGTTCCACGCCTTCCGCCAGATGGGCGCGTTCCAGACCATGCGCGGGACGAACCTGCTCGACGGCGGTGCGCCGTTCTACGGCGTCTACGAGACCGGCGACGGCAGGCATGTTGCGATCGGCGCGCTGGAGCCGAAGTTCTACGCCGAGCTGATCGAAAAGCTCGGGCTCGCGGATGACACCCTGCCGCACCAGTACGACGCGAAGGGCTGGCCGCGGCTGAAGGCGCGGCTGGAGGAGGTGTTCCGGACGAAGACGCGGGACGAGTGGTGCGCCCTGCTCGAAGGAACCGACGCCTGCTTCGCCCCGGTGCTCGACCTCGACGAGGCGAAGGCGCACCCGCACATGGCGGCGCGAAAGATCTATCCGTCGGTCGACGGCGTGACCAACACCGCGCCCGCGCCGCGCTTCAGCCGCACCCAATCGGACATCGCGCATCCGGCGACGGAGCCGGGCGCCGACACGGCGGAGATCCTCGCGAGCTTCGGCTTCGGTGCGGAGGAGATCGCCCGGCTGAAGGCGGCGGGCGTTACCGCCTAGTCGCGAAAGCCTCGGCCTGCGCCAGCAGCGCACGTGCCTGCTTCAGGTGCGGCACGTCGAACATCCTGCCGCCGAGATTGACGACGCCGGCGCCGGGCGACGCCGCGAAGGCCTCGACGACCTGCCGCGCATGCGCGACCTCCTCGGCGGACGGCGTGAAGGCGGCGTTGATGACGGCGACCTGGTTGGGGTGGATCGCCATGCGCCCCGAAAACCCTTCGCGCGCCGCGGCCGCGCAGTCGGCGGCAAAGCCTTCCGCATCGGAGAAGTCGGTCCAGACCGTGTCGATGGCGGCGACGCCGGCGGCTTTTGCCGCGAGCAGGCAGGACGAGCGGGCGAGCCGGTAGGTCAGGTCGAGCGACCCGTCCGGACCGCGATTGGTCCGCGCGCCGAGCGCCGCCGCCAGATCCTCCGCGCCCCAGGTGATGCCGGCGAGGCGCGGCACGGCGACCTCCGCGTAGGCCGGCAGCGACAGCACCGCCTTCGGCGTCTCGGTGGCGATGGGCAGCAGCGGGATTCGGGCCTCGACGCCGTCCCGCGCCTCCAGCGCGTCGAGCATGAGGCTGAGCGCGATGAGGTCGGCCGGGCCGTCGGGCTTGGGGATGACCAGCCCGGCCGGACGCGCCCGCACGATCGCGACGAGATCGTCGAGCCCGCCCTGCGCCAGCGGATTGATGCGCACCCAGAGCGCCGGGCCGGCGCGGTTCTCCGCCACGAAGGCCGCGGCCATCTCCCGCGCCACACCCTTGCGCTCGGGTGAGACCGAATCCTCCAGGTCGAGGATCAGCGCATCCGCTTCCGACGACAGGCCCTTGGCGAGCTTCTTCTCCGAATCCGCCGGGACGAAGAGGAGCGAGCGCGGGATCATGCCGGCCTCTTCTTCTGCAGCCCGGCGCGGCGGCAGGAGGCGACGAGCTCGCCCTTCTGGTTGTAGGCGCGGTGGATGAAGGTGACGATGCCCTGGTCGGGCCGCGACCTGGACTCGCGCAGTTCGGCCACCTCGGTCTCGACGCGGATCGTGTCGCCGTGGAAGACGGGCTTCGGAAACCGCACCTCGTCCCAGCCGAGATTGGCGATGGCCGTGCCGAGCGTCGTCTCGCCGACCGAGATGCCGACCATCAGCGACAGCGTGAAGCAGGAATTGACGATGCGCGTGCCGAACTCGCTCTCGGTGCGGCAGTATTCCTCGTCGAGGTGCAGATAGGCCGGGTTGTGGGTGATGGCCGAGAACCAGACATTGTCGGTCTCGGTGATGGTGCGCCGGATCTCGTGCCGGAACACCTGGCCCACCTCGAGCTCGTCGAAATACCGTCCCGCCATCTCGTCCCTCCCGGCCTGAAGCCCGAAGGGTGATAATCGCCCTATTGCGGCATGTCGATGGTCGTCGTGGTTTTCGCCACGCAGACCGAGCAGCAGTCGCGGCAGCGCCGGTCGCCGTCCGGTCCGACGCCGTAGGAGAGGCGGTCGTCGCCGTAAACCCAGGCGCCGTAGCAGATGTTCTCGCCCTCGTGGCAGTCGATCAGCACCGACTTCCGCTCGCCGGGATCGAGCAGGTAGACCTGGCTGTCGCCCGGCCAGACGCGGCCGCTCTCGCGCCCGTGCAGCTCCAGCACCATGGCGCGGCCGGTCTCGTTCTTCATGTAGAAGGTCATGCCGCCCTCGGCATGGGCGGGGGCGATAAAGGCAAGCGCAAGCAGGACGGCGGCCAGGATTCGCATGGCGCCATCATCGCCCGACTTGCTTGTGCGAAGGTTGCGGCCGCTCACGACGTGTCGCGCCTCGCCTCCCAGGCGAAATAGTGCACGTCTCTCAGGACATCGTCGATCTCGTGTTCGGGTCGCGGCGAGCCGGGGCGGCGGAGCGCGTAGGCGGGGCCGGGGCGGAGCGGCGAGAGGCGGCCGGCGCGGCCTGCCTTGCGCATAGCCTCGCGGCGGGCCTGCCAGCGGGCGAGGCGCATCGCCTGGCGCGGCAGGTCGGACAGCGCACGGCTGAGCGCGTCGAGGCGCAGGCGGAGATGGCCGGCATCGATCGGGTCGTTGGGCGAGGGGTCGTGCTTTGAGGCGACCGGAAAGAGCGGGGTCCAGCCGGGGACGGAGATGCGCGGCACGCCAGAGGTGCGACGGTGGAACGGCGGCGCGTCAGGATCCGGCAGCGGGTCGAGGAGGGGGAAGGAGAGTTTTCGCACCGCGGCTGGTTTGGCAGGCGCCTCGGCGGGTGCGGGGGCGTGCGCCAGGCCGAGGTTGACGTGGATGTGCTTCACCAGCGGGCCGGAGTTTGGCGAGAGCGGCGGCAGGACTGGTACGGCCGCCACCATGTCGCGGCCGACGACGACGATCAGCCGCCGCACGGCGGCCTCGGCCGCGCGCAGCAGGCGGTAGACGGCGCGGTGGAGATGGCGGGGAAGAGTGGGGCTCGGGACATACCCCTCACCAGGTCCGGCTAACGCCTCGGCTCCGCCTTGGCGAGCCGAACCATCCTCTCCCTCAAGGGGAGAGGAAGAGGTGGGTCGCGCCGGGCCTCCGCTATCGTTCCGGGCGCTCGGGCGCTCGAAACGCCCATTTCGGGGCTTATCAAAGCCTGCGGCCACCGCTTCTCGCCTCGTCTCAAGGGGCGAAGAGAGCCTGGCCATCGCGAACAGGGAGGCGACGATGCCGGACAGCAGCCGGACGTTGCGCTCGATGACGAGATCCCAGTCGATCGCGCTTTGCCTGTCGTTCGTTCCGTCCCAGACGCTCAACTGCGCCTCCTTTCATTGCGGACAGTGTCGAAGAGGGGCGAAGGGGGGTGGATCGAAAAATCGGTGGCGGGCACGGCGCTCTATCTCTCCCCAGGAGGGAGAGAAAGCGATTTCAAGGCCTTAGCCGGAGGCTAAGTCTTAGAAATCGCAAGTGAGGGGGAGATCGCGGCGGCGGCGATCCACCCTTGGTGGGAATCGATGCACGCCCTTTTCGCACCAGTGGAGCCTATGGCCGGGGGCAGCGGCGGTCCGCCCGGGGTGGGACCCGCTGCTTCGCAGCTCCCACCCGTTCGACGCCTTTCGTCATGCCACCGGCATGACGAATTCGCCTTCGGCGAATCGGCGTCCCACCCCCTCTCTTGCAAATTCCAAGGACTGGCTTCGCCAAGCCCGGGAATTTGCTTTCTCCCCCTCCAGGAGGGGGATAGGGGCGCAGCTCTCCTGCCACGCCTGTCAGCAGCCCTGTCGTAGGGTGCCGCATCTCGGGGAGGACGTGATGCGGGGATTTGGCGATTTCGATTTCCTGGTGGGCGAATGGCGCATCGCCAATGAGCGGCTGCGGGAGCGGCTGACGGGGTCGACCGACTGGGAGATGTTTCCCGCGACGTCGAAGGTGGAGAAGGTGATGCCCGATGCGAACGGTGTCTACGGCGGCAATCTCGACCAGATGTTCGTGCCCGCAAAGGGCTTCACCGGCATGACGCTGAGGCTCTACGACCCGGCCGCCGGCCTGTGGTCGATCTACTGGTCGGACACGATCAGCCACCGCCTGTTCCCGCCCACCGTCGGCCGGTTCGAGGGCGGCCGGGGCACCTTCTTCGGCGACGATGTCGAGGGCGGGGTGCCGGTGAAGGTGCGGTTCGACTGGACGGCCGGCGAGGCCCCGGTGTGGGAACAGGCTATGTCGGCGGATGGCGGCGAGACGTGGGAGAGGAATTGGGTGATGCGGTTCGAGCGCTAGCGCCCTCTCTCCCCGCGAGGGAGAGAGTGAGGAATGGTTCCGCGTAGCGGATGACAAGCCCTTGAATGGGCTTGTCAAATGACGAACGCCCGAAGGCCGATTTCAAGATCTTAGCCGAAGGCTAAGTCTTAGAAATCGCAAGTGAGGGGGGAGATCGCGGCGGCGGTTCACCCCGGGGTGGGACCCGCTGCCTGCGGCAGCCCCCGCCCGTTCGAGCCCTTTCATCGTGCCACCGGCACGATGGATTCGCCTGCGGCGAACCGGGCTCTCACCCCACAAGAGGGGAAGGCCAGCCGCTACCGCCGCCGGCCGCCCCGCGCTATGATGCCGGCATGACGTGGCAGATGCTCCTTGTGGTGGCGCAGATCGGCGTCGGCGGGGCGATGGTGGTGAGCGGGTTCCGCGTCGCCGCCGTATATTGGCTCGCCGGGCGCGACGCCGCCCAGAAGGCGGCGCTGGAGCGCCGCGAGGGCCGTCCCCTCGTCCACCGCGAACGCACCGTGGCGCTTGCCCTGCTCGCCATTTTCGCCGGAATCGTGCTGCTGGCGACTGTGCAGACGACGGCGGAGATGCTGGCGGACCGGCAGGTGGAGGCGCAGGGAGGGTGAGGTTCAGGTTCGACTGGAGGGCCGTCGCGGCCCCGGTATAGGAAACTCGGTGACGACTGACGGCAGACCTAGGAGAAGAACTGGGTGATGCGGTTTGAGAGTAGCGCCTCTATTTCTCCCCGCGAAGGAAAGAGTGAGGAATGGTTCGGCGTAGCGGATGACAAGCCCTTGAATGGGTATGCCAAATGACGAACGTTCGAAGAGCCGATTCCAATCGGTCTTCGGAGGAACACCTATATCGCGCCCCTCGTATTACACAAGATTTTATAGCCTCGGCGGCGTCAAATGCTATTGTATCTGGAATTGTGTCTTCCTCCATAAGGTTCAAATAATGGCGACGTGGAAAGATCTAGAGGGTAGCGTACGGCGCGCCGCGGGTTCGATATGGCCAGCCACGTTCGCTTCACGATTGGTACACGGGCGCCAGATTGACGCATACGCTGAAATAGATAGCAAGAATCACGTTGCAATTGAGGTGACGGAAAAGAAAGATATTAAGAAGATACAAGAAGACATAAATAAATTAGTTCATGTGAGAAATGTAAACTTTAGCGCCGGTTACATTGTCACAACATGCATATGCGTAACGTCATATGATCCGACGCCGGCGATGATAAATGTCGGTATTGGCATCAACATAGAAATAGTGAGTATCGAAGACTTTCAATCGCGTTTCCTTCCGTTTGACAGATATCGCTCTGCGCGAGATGCAGCCCCATTTGGAAGTGCAATTGACCCTATCACCGGCACGAAGGATACAAAGGAGTATGTGGTAGTCGGTTTAACTGCTGAGAATGGAAGTGCACTTACCGCGAACACTGTAGTTGAAACTGTTTCGGCCGGGCGGGTCGTGGTTCTGGTGGGCGAGTACGGGACGGGGAAAAGCAAGTGCGTAGAGTACGTGTTTAACCGATTGTCACAAACCGCATGGTCAGCACTTCGCTTTCCGGTGGCAATCGATCTTAGGCGGTGCTGGGGTCTCAAAGACGGCTACGAAATTCTCGCGCGTCATTTGAAGGATATAGGTCTTCCCGAAGCCATAGACGCATTCCAAAAGGCCTATGCAAATGGGATGCTCATCTTGTTGCTAGATGGTTTCGATGAGCTAGGCGTGCAGCTTTGGAGCGACGACTCAAGTGCCCTGAAGTCTATGCGGGCAGATGCGCTAGCCGGCGTCAGAGATCTGGTATCGAAGCAACGGGGAGGTGTCTTAGTAGCGGGTCGGGACCATTACTTCGACGGAAACGACGAAATGATTGCGGCACTCGGATTGGCCAATATTTCTTCGCAGCTGGTTCGCTCTAATGATGAATTCTCCTACACGGAGATAGCGGAATTCATGAGCAAAAACGGATATGCAGAAGATATCCCAGAGTGGCTTCCACGAAAGCCGTTGAGTTGTGAGTTTTTCCTTAGAGTTCTAAATGATACTGGATCAATAATTGATAGCGAACTCGATCCGATACAATTCTGGAACATGCTTCTAAATGCGATATGCGAGCGTGAAGCGAAAATACATTCTTCATTCGATGTTGATATTATCAAGCGAATTCTGGTTGAGGTTGCGTCGACGACGCGCAATAAGGCCACCAATGTTGGCCCAATTTCGCTCTCCGATATCCAGCTGGCATTCGAACGCGTGGTTGGGCATGCCCCGATCGATCAGGCCAGTGCTCTACTTCAGCGGCTGCCCGGCCTCGGGCGAGTTGCCGCTGATAGCGACGAGCGGCGATTTGTCGATACATATCTGCTAGACGGCCTGCGCGCTACGGACGTCATATACATTCTCGACCGCAAAGACTCGCGCGCACCTCAGCAGAATTGGCTAAATCCCCTTGGCGAAAGTGGTCTATTGATTTGTGGACGGAATATATCTGAATTGAATCTAATTGAAGAATCTATCGGGTATTGTAGAGCAAATTCAACATCTCAAAATCAAACACTGATACTAGATATTGTATGCTCTATATTGCTATCTGGAGTGAATGATATTGACTTCGGAAACCTCCATGTGGACGGCGGATATGCATCTGTCGTAGATCTATCTCACAGTAGAGTGCGGGATTTGCAGATTGTTAACTCGCTTATCGATCGATGCATAGTGGAGCGTGCCAGTGTGAGCGGGTTAACGCTGAAAAAGAACCACATCGGGGTTCTTGAGGGAATCTCCAGTCCATCTGCTGTGCCTTCATGGCTCGGAGGAAACGAGATTGGAAAATATTCCTCGATAGCAACAACGTCGCGAATAAAAGCGGCAAATTTACTTCCAGCGCAAAAGGTCTTGATTACAATACTCCGCAAGACATTTTTCCAGAAGGGATCGGGAAGAAAGGAAGAGGCTCTGTTGCGTGGGTTAGGGAAGCTGGTAAAGCAAGCTAGTTTAGATAAACTTCTTTCTAAGCTAATAAGCGAGAATCTTCTCCGCAAAGAGAAGGGCGATAGTGGGATACTGTATATACCTATTCGCAGCAATGCAGGACGGGCCGGCGCAATGCTGGCCGAACTAACTCTTTCGAAAGATACAGTTTGGCAGTATGCGTCGTCTCTCGAAAAGTGACCTGCCTTGCGCGTGGTGACGTGTGGCAGTTGAAAATTTCCAGCGTCTCGATCTCGCCCTGGCGCAGCGGCAATCCTGCGCAGCACGGGGTGTGGTAGGGGCGCCTGGCTGGTTCATATACCTAAAGGTCGGTCAATGTTGCGCCTGGGGGTATGTCCAGCTTCACTCCGTAGTGGCCCTCACTTCGCGTTCCGCGTTTCCATCCACCCACCACGAGCGCGTCGCATCGAACTCGGGCATTCATGATACCGTGGCTTCGCAAGAGCTGTCGAAAGACAGCGGCTTCATCGCGCGACAGGTGGCCTACCTTTCGCCCAGAAATTAGCACCGCGATTGCGTTACGGTCATGCGGGTTGTTGTCCTCGCATACGAGCACGGCCGAACATCTGTGCTGATGGCCGTTGTCGGTCTTGCCGCCACATACCTTGTCCAAGTGGTCCTGATAGAAGCTCTCTCCAACTACATCGTATTCAAAACTGCCATCTCCGATAATTCGAAGGGCATTGTTGGGGCGAGTCGAGTTTGCCGGATTTCCGAACAGCCAAGAAAGCAATCCCACGATGCTGCCTCCTCTTGAGATCATCAAGATAACAGAGAAGGACCGAAAGGATAGATTGGGCACGGCTAACCGGTGAGAGAGATTGAACGCCCCCTCCACCGCCTTCGGCGGTCCCCCTCCCCCGCTTGCGGGGGAGGATTGGCGGAGGCGCGGCGCGATTGGATCCTCCCCCGTTTACGGGGGAGGATAGGGGGCTCAGTTGTCCCCCATCTTCAGCGCCTCGATAAACGCCGCCTGCGGGATATCCACCTTGCCGAACTGCCGCATGCGCTTCTTGCCCTCTTTCTGCTTGTCGAGCAGCTTGCGCTTGCGGGTGACGTCGCCGCCGTAGCATTTGGCGGTGACGTCCTTGCGGAGCGCCGAGATGGTTTCGCGGGCGACGACCTTGCCGCCGATGGCCGCCTGGATCGGGATCTTGAACATGTGCTGCGGGATCAGCTCCTTCAGCTTCTCGCACATGGCGCGGCCGCGCTTCTCCGCCGCCGTGCGGTGGACCAGCATGGAGAGCGCGTCGACCGGCTCCTCGTTGACCAGGATCGACATCTTGACGAGGTCGCCCTCCTTGTAGTCGGTCAGGTGGTAGTCGAACGAGGCGTAGCCCTTGGAGATCGACTTCAGCCGGTCGTAGAAGTCGAACACGACCTCGTTGAGCGGCAGGTCGTAGACCAGCATGGCGCGCTTGCCGACATAGGAGAGGTCGTGCTGGACGCCGCGCCGGTCCTGGCAGAGCTTCAGGATGGAACCGAGATAGTCGTCGGGCGTGAGGATCGTGGCGCGGATCCACGGCTCCTCGATATGGTCGATGTGCACGAGGTCGGGCATGTCGGCCGGGTTGTGCAACTCCTTGGTGGAGCCGTCGGTCATCGCCAGCCGGTAGACGACGGAAGGCGCGGTGGCGATCAGGTCGAGGTCGAACTCGCGCTCCAGCCGCTCCTGGATGATCTCGAGGTGGAGCAGGCCGAGGAAGCCGCAGCGGAAGCCGAAGCCGAGCGCGGCCGAGGTCTCCATTTCGAAGGAGAAGGAGGCGTCGTTGAGGCGCAGCTTGCCCATTGCGGCGCGCAAATCCTCGAAGTCGGCGGCGTCGACCGGGAACAGGCCGCAGAACACCACCGGCTGCGCCGGCTTGAAGCCGGGAAGGGCCGAAGCAGTCGGGCGGCGGTCCTCGGTGATCGTGTCGCCGACGCGGGTGTCGGCCACTTCCTTGATCGACGCGGTGATGAAGCCGAACTCGCCGGGGCCGAGCTCGTCGACCTGGATCATCTTGGGCGTGAACACGCCGGTGCGCTCGACCGGGTAGCGCGCGCCGGTGCCCATCATGCGGATGGTCTGGCCCTTTTTCAGCGTGCCGTCGATGACGCGCACCAGCACGATGACACCGAGATAGGCGTCGTACCAGCTGTCGACCAGCATGGCCTTCAGGGGCGCGGCCGGATCGCCCTCCTTGGGCGGCGGCAGCTGGTTCACGATGGCCTCGAGCACGTCGGGCACGCCGAGGCCGGTCTTTGCCGAGATCAGCACGGCCTGGGAGGCGTCGATGCCGATCACTTCCTCGACCTGCTCGCGGATGCGCTCGGGCTCGGCCGCCGGCAGGTCGACCTTGTTCAGCACCACGACGATCTCGTGGTCGGCGTCGATCGCCTGGTAGACATTGGCCAGCGTCTGCGCCTCGACGCCCTGGGAGGCGTCGACCACCAGCAGCGAGCCCTCGCAGGCGCGGAGCGACCGTGACACCTCGTAGGCGAAGTCGACATGGCCGGGCGTGTCGATCAGGTTGAGGACATAGTCCTCGCCGTTCTTCGCCCGGTAGTTGAGGCGCACGGTCTGCGCCTTGATGGTGATGCCGCGCTCGCGCTCGATGTCCATGTTGTCGAGCACCTGCTCCTTGCCCTCCATCTCGCGCGCGTCGAGCCCGCCGGTGAGCTGGATCAGCCGGTCGGCCAGCGTCGACTTGCCGTGGTCGATATGGGCGACGATGGAGAAATTGCGGATGTGGTCGAGCGGAAAGGTCATGCGCGCGCCTTTAGCAGGGAGTGGCGCGGGGGGGAAGGGCGGGGGGAAATGCGTTCTTCCCGTAGGCCGTGCAATCGGCTTAGATGCAGGCGGACTACGGGGGAAGCATGGACGTCGAGACATTCATCGGGCGATGGACGGCCCGCGAAGGCGGGGCGGAGACTGGACGGGAGTGCAGCCGTGTTCGATGACAGCCGAGCTTTCGTATCGCGTGCGTTTTTGCGGGCGGAACTGGATCTGGAGTATCGCGCCTATTGCGGCGATGGCAGCGATGCGATCCTGCTGGAGCGGCTGCACGAATGGGATCGCCGACTACGGCTGAGCGAGGTCCAAGCCGAAGGCGCGTTCACCCAGACCTTCTTCGTCGAGACATGGGGCTACGGCGAGGCCGGGCGCGTCTCGGCCGATTTGCACACGATCATCCCGAAACTTCGCGTTCTGGGCGAGGGTGCAGGCGGCGGAAGCGGCGAGGCTGACCTGGCGCTTGGCTGGTTTCGCGGCAAGCTCGACGAGACGCCGCAGGTGTTGTGCGAATTCAAGGACATCCGGTCGAAGCTCGACGCCCGCCAGAACCGGAAGGGCAGCAATCGTTCCCCGGTCGACCAGTGCCTGAACTATCTGCGCGGAGCAAGGCGCGGCCTGTTCGGCAACGAGCCGGTGCAGCCCTGGTGGGGCATTGTCACGGACATGAACGAGTTCCGCCTCTATTGGTGGGACCGCGCCCCTGCGGAATATCTCCGCTTCACGATCCGGCGCGAGGATTTCCTGTCAGGCGACTACGACCTTCTGGGCGCGGGCGAGGATGCGCGTTTTGACCGTTTCCTGTTTCGAAAGCTGTTCCAGCGCGACTTCCTGCTGTCGGAGGCTGGGCGACCGCCGCTGCTACGACTGATTGAGCGCCAGTGGGTCAAGGAACGCGCGCTCGAAGGCGAGTTCTACGATCACTACAAGGGCGTGCGCGAACGTCTGTTCAACGTGATGCGTATCAACAACCCGTATTTCGACGGGACGCCGACCGAATTGCTGCGCCTTTCACAGGCCCTGCTCGATCGCTTCATCTTCGCCTTCTATTGCGAGGACATGGGCGAGCGCATGCTGTTTCCGCCGCAGATGATCCGCGACCGGCTCAAGTCGCGCAGCACGGAAATCGACTATGAGCCGAGCGGCCAGGAGTTCTGGGAGTGGTTCAAGCGGCTGTTCGCGAACATGAACACCGGCGGGACGATCGGCAGACTCAACGTACCCCATATCAACGGTGGATTGTTCGCACTCGATCCAAAGATCGACGCTTTGCGCATACCCAATGACGCGTTTGCCGCGCCGGGCCAGGGGGCTAACGAGGCGGCGCTGGAGAGCGATCCAGAGACGCTGCTCTTTCTCTGCGCTCGCTACAATTACGCCGCGCGCGGCAGCGCGCGGGAAAGTCTGACGCTCTACACGCTCGGCCGCATTTTCGAACAGTCGATCACTGAACTCGAATACCGCGCGGGCGAGCTTGAAGGCAGGGAGTCGGTTGCGAAACTCTCCAAGCGCAAGCGCGACGGCGTCTACTACACGCCGGAATGGGTGGTGAATCTCCTTGTCGGACAGACGATGGGCCCGTGGTTCGCCGCAGCGAAGCGTAATGCGGGCTATCCCGATGCCGAGGAAGGCGTGCCCGACCGCGCGTCTGCGGTCGCTTATCGCGAGCGCCTGCGGACGATCCGCATCGTCGATCCGGCATGCGGCTCCGGCGCATTCCTGATCGCCGCATTCCGGCGCTTGCTGGAGGAACGCGTCGCGGTGGAGCGCGACGTCGAACGAGCCAGCGGCGGCGCGGTCGGCGGGGCCATAAGCGAGGCGCCACTCATTGCGGAGATTCTTGCGGGCAACATCTACGGCGTCGACATCAACCCGGCCTCCGTCGAGATCGCGAAGCTGGCGCTGTGGCTGCATTCGGCGCGCGCCGACAGTCCGCTCTCCTCGCTCGATCACACCATCCGCTGCGGCAACAGCTTGGTAGACACCGATTTCTGGGCCGGACGAGAGCGCTTCCAGGACCAATTCGAGAGCATCAACGCGTTCGATTGGGAGGGTGCCTTTCCGGAGGTCTTCGACCGTGGCGGGTTCGATATCGTGCTGGGCAACCCGCCCTATGTGAAGCTGCAGAACCTGATGAAGGTCGATCCGCAGGTGGTTGGCTATCTGCAGGGCAATCGCGGCGACGATACCTATCTGAGCGCCCAGACCGGCAACACCGACCTCTATCTGCCCTTCATCGAGAAGGGACTCCGGTTGCTCGCGCCAATGGGACGCATGGCCTACATCGCGCCGGCGCTCTGGGCGGTGAACGATTATGGCGAAGGGCTGAGGAGGCTGGTCCGCCGCACGCGGCAACTCGACCGCTGGCTGGACTTCAAAGCGCACCAGATCTTCGAAGAAGCCATCACCTATACGGCGTTGCAGTATTTCACCAAGGAGCCGAATGACGCGGTGCGGATCTCGACGGCGCCAGGTGGCGAGGCAGAAGCGCAGGACGTCGACTGGAATGATCCGGACCTATCGGTACCGTATGACGCGTTTCCGGAGGATGGCGAATGGCTGATGGCCACCGGCGCGGAGCGGGCGCTGATCGACCGGATGGGTCGGGAGTGCCTGCGGCTGGACGATCCGAGCCTGACGACCGCGATCTTTCAGGGCCTTATCACAAGCGCTGACCACATCTACCATCTCGATCGGCTAGGCAGCGGGCGTTATCAATGCAAGCCGAAAAGCGCGCCTGCCTATGAAGTCGAGATCGAAGACGCAATCATGAAACCGCTTATCTCGGGCGCGGAAGCGAAACGCTACGAGGAGCCGGAGACCAACACCTACCTGCTGTTTCCTTATCAGAAAACAGCGGGCGGTGCGATCAAGCTTCTGACGGAAAAGGAGCTGCGCAAGCGATTTCCGCTGGCATGGAAGCACCTGCAAACGTGGGAGAGGGATCTCCGTAATCGAGAGGCTGGCAAATTCGATGACGACGAGTGGTTTCGTTTTGGCAGAAACCAGAACATCGACAAGCAGGACACCCGGAAGCTTATCGTGGCGCAGACTGTGCCGGAAATGCGTGTTTGCGCCGACTACGCGGCGGACAAGTATCTGAATAATGTGCGCGTCAACGGCATTATTGTTCCCGAAGGTAACGATGAATCATACCTCTTGGGTGTCTTAAACGGTTCAGTCGCCGATTTCGTTTTCCGGCGAATCGGCAAGCCCAAACAGGGTGGATGGTTCGAGGCCAACAAGCAGTTCATCGCCCCGTTGCCTATTCCAAACGTGTCCGTTGGAGATCGCGCCGATATTGCCAAGCGGGCGAAGGCCTTGCAGGCGGCCTGGACCTCCCGTCGCGACTTGATGGCGGCGGCCGAAGACCGGCTGTCGGTGCTGTCGCGCGCGCCGAAGCCGGCACGTTGGCTGTGGCCCGATCTGCCCGAGCTGCCCGACATGATCGCCCGCGCGCCATCGGCGCTCAAATCCGCGCCTGACCGCCGCGACTGGGCGCACGCGGCGATCGATTCCCTCGAGGCGACCCGGCTCGAGGCGCTGCAGGCGGCGCTCGGTGTTGGGGCTAAGCTTGAGGCGTCGTTCCGCGACGGCGAGCTGCAGCTCACCGCCGGAGGAACGCCCGTGCTGTCGAAGATCTATCTCGACGACACGGCAGGGGGTCTCGCGCAGGCCCATTGGCGGCTGACGCTGCTCTCGCGCCGCTGGGGTGCGGCGCAGCAGCTCGCCGCAGAACTGCGCCGCCCGCCCGCGCCTGTGACTTCTGCCGCCGCCAGCCAGTTCATCGACCGCGTGGAGAGGCTTGCCGCGGCGACACAGGCGATCGAGGCGGGTGAGCGGGAGATGAACGAGCGACTGTTCGAGTTGTACGAGCTGACGCCGGACGAACGCCTGCTTGTTGAGAACGGGAAAACATAGCGGTGTGGCGCCGCACCTCTCGTCAAGCGCAATGCGTGCGAGCTAGACAGGGACATGAGCCAGCTTTCGCTTTTCGATTCGCCGAAGCCTGCGCCGGAGCGCCGGCCGCCGAACCTCGACTTCGTCCGCAAGCATCTGCGGGCGGTTCTCAAACTGGTGCGCAATGCGGAGCGGATGCCATGGGGCGCAGCGGACGCCGCGCATTGGGAGAAGTTTTTCCCTGAGTTGACGGCGCTGTTGCCGCAAGAAGAGCGGTCGCAACTGGACGCCGAGTTCGCCCGGGAAATCAAACGCCTGAAAGCGACCTGACACAGGTCGCGCTGTCCCCTGCAATCCCGGGGCGGGGCCCGGTGCCTTCGGCACCTCCCGCCCGTCAGCCACCTCTCGTCGTGCCACTGGCACGACGAGTTGCCTTCGGCAATCGGCGGCTAACCCACCGGCGTCCAGATCACCTCGTCGATGTGGCGGGCGCCTGTCGCCAGCAGGACCAGGCGGTCGAAGCCGAGCGCGACGCCGGAGGCGTCGGGCATGATGGCGAGGGCTGAGAGGAAATCCTCGTCGAGCGGATAGCGCTCGCCGTAGACGCGTTGCTTCTCGTCCATCTCGGCCTCGAAGCGGCGGCGCTGTTCGGCGGCGTCGGTCAGTTCGCCGAAACCGTTGGCGAGCTCGACGCCGCAGCAGTAGAGCTCGAAGCGCTCGGCCACGCGGGGGTCGTGCGCGGTCGGGCGGGCGAGTGCCGCCTCGGCGGTCGGGTATTCGCAGAGAACGGTGGCAGTGCCGATGCCGAGATTGGGTTCGACCTTCTCGACCATGACGCGCGAAAACAGGTCGGCCCAGGTGTCGTCGGGCGCGGTGCGGATGCCGGCGGCGGAGAGCTCTGCGTGGAGGATGTCGCGGTCGGTGGAGCCGTCGGGGCGGATCGAGGCCATCAGGTCGAGGCCGGCGTGGCGGGAAAAGGCGTTGCGCACTGTGAGGCGCTCGGGCGCTGCGAACGGATCGGCCTCGCGGCCGCGGAAGGAGAAGCGGGAGGCGCCGGTGCGGGTAGCGGCGAGCCGCAGGAAGGCGGCGCAGTCGTCCATCAGCGTCTCGTAGGGCTCGCCGGCGCGATACCACTCGACCATGGTAAATTCGGGCGAATGCAACGGGCCGCGCTCGCGATTGCGGAAGACTTTTCCGAAGGAGAAGATGCGGCGCTCGCCGGCCGCGAGCAGCTTCTTGCAGGAGAATTCCGGCGAGGTGTGGAGGTGGAGCGGGCGCCGTTCGCCGCCGGTGGCGACCGCCTCGGTGGAAAAGGCGGAGAGATGCGCCTCGTTGCCGGGCGAGACCTGCAGGATGGCCGTGTCGACCTCGACGAAATCGTGTTGCGCGAACCAGGTGCGGATATCGGCGGCGATAGCGTTGCGGGCGAGAAGGCGGGGGCGGCGGTCGGCATGGACGTGCGGCGTCCACCAGGGGGAGGCGGAGGTCATCTCGGCGCTCCGGACGTGGCGGGTAGGAGAAAGGCCACAGATGGAGGCGGGACACTACCCCCACCCCTGACCCCTCCCCACAAGGGGGAGGGGGACGATCCGGCGCCGGCGATCTTCCCGGCAACAGCAGTCGAGCCGCTCGTTGTCAGGAGAGCGGCCGCGTATTCCCCTCCCCCTTGTGGGGAGGGGTCAGGGGTGGGGGTAAATGCCGTGCGTCGTCCGCCAGGCTCCGAAATCTCCCGCCCCGGCTGGCAAGTCGGCGCAAGATGGGCTAGAGCGCGGGGAACCGCGCAGGGCGCGCCAGGACGATTTCGAGGGTTGAGCATGGTGAAGGTGATTGCGAGTTCGCTCCGCAAGGGCAATGTCGTCGAGAAGGACGGCAAGCTGTATTCGATCCTCTTCGCCGAAAACATCCACCCCGGCAAGGGCACGCCGGTAACGCAGCTGGACATGCGCCGCATCTCGGACGGCGTGAAAGTGTCGGAGCGATATCGCACGACGGAGCAGGTCGAGCGCGCGCTGGTCGAGGACCGGCCCTACAACTACCTCTACCAGGACGGCGAAGGCTTCCACTTCATGAACATGGAAACCTACGAGCAGATTGCCGTGCATCCCGACGTGGTGGGCGACTACGCGCCCTACCTGCAGGAGGGCATGCAGGTGACGCTGTCGGTGCACGAGGGCGTGGCGGTGTCGATCGAGCTGCCGCAGCGCGTGACGCTGGAAGTGGCGGAGACCGAGCCGGCAATGAAGGGCCAGACGGCGTCGTCGTCCTACAAGCCGGCGATCCTGTCCAACGGCGTGCGCTCGGCCGTGCCGCCGCATATCGGCGTCGGCACCCGCATCGTGGTGATGACCGCCGACGGGTCGTACGTCGAGCGCGCAAAGGACTGAGAGCGGTCCTCTAAGCCAGAGCGGCTTTCGAAACGGTCTCCGGCTACCAGCGTAGCAGGAGACGGCCGGCGAGTGCGCCGGCGAGCGTCAGCAGGCCGATCGCGATCGTGTACCAGACGGCGACGAAGAGCGGCGAATCGTCGATGCAGTGCGCGGCGTAGAAGGTCGCCGCGAGACCTCCCGCAGCCAGCCCGCAGAACGCGCCGGCCAGCGTCGGCCGGGTCGGCGCTCCGCTGCGCAGCGCGGCGATGAGCGCGGCGAGCGGCAGGGCGCCGATCAGCGGAATGAAGGTGAGGCAGACGGCCGAATTGGTGCCGATCAGCCGCGCCATCCGCTCGCCCTCCGGTATGGCGAACAGTTCCATGACGACGCCGGCGGCGAGCAGGAGCGGTGCGGCGAGCAGGAGCGGCGCGACGATGCAGAGCGGTGCGCCCGGCCGGGCGATCCTGCGCCAGGCAAGAGCGGCCGTGCCGGCGAGCGCCAGCGTTACCACGAACTTGAACGGGAAGCGGACGGTGGCCAGCGCCTCGGCGATGTCTGGGCGCGGGCCAAGCAGGACGAACCAGACGATGGCCGCGAGCCCCGCGGCGAGCGCGAGGCCGAGCGTCAGGCGACGGTCGAGCCGGGCGGCGCCGGCGGCGGCATCCTGCGACAGGGCGCGAATGAGGCTCTGCGTGTCCATCTAGCGTCGTCCTCTTGCGATGGCGGCGAGACCGCGATGCAGCGCGACGCGCACGGCCGTCTCGTTCATGCCGAAGGCCGCGGCAGCCTCGCCGATCGACCGGCCTTCGACGCCGACCGCCGCGACGACCCGGCGCTGGCCCGGCGGCAGCTCGCCGAGCGCCCGCTCGATCTCGCGCGGGCTTGCGACGTCCTCGACAGGCTCGGCCAGCGTCCCGGCGTAATCGGCGATGTCGACCTCGACGCGGCGTCCGCGCCGCCGCAGGCTGTCGACCAGCTTGTAGCGCGCGATGGCGAAGATCCACGGCCGCACCGGCGCGTCGGGGCGCCAGGTGTGGCGCTTGAGATGGATGGCCAGCAGCGTTTCCTGCACGACGTCCTCGGTGTCGACGCCGCTCCCGGCCTTGCGTCTCGTGACGGCGCGCACCAGCGCGGCCACGCGCTCCAGGAACGCGGCATAGGCCTGCTCGTCGCCTGACAGCGCTGCCCGGAATAGGCGGGCGAGGTCCGCTTCGTCGGCTTCGGTCAAGACCTTCTCATCCCATCTTCGTCGGGCGGCGGCATTTGTTACACGGGCGGCAGCGGAATTGTCACGACGCTTCTCACGCCGGCATCACGAAAGCGTGCTCGCAGGCTGTGTAACGCCGGAGCCTCTCGCAGCGAAGTTACCGTCATGGAGCGCATGGCGCGTTCCAGAGATGACTTCCAGAGGAGTAGACCATGAACCGCCAGACAATCGCACTCGCCCTCGCCGGCTCGCTCGCCAGCGCCTTCGCCACCGCCGCCTATTCGGCCCCGCTGCCCGCCGAGAAGATGGTGGGGATGGAGAAGTGCTACGGCATCGCGCTGAAGGGCCAGAACGACTGCGCCGCGGGTGCCGGCACCACCTGCGCCGGCACCTCGACGATGGACTACCAGGGCAATGCCTGGAAGGCCGTGCCCGCCGGCACCTGCACCACGATGGACGTCAACGGTCACAAGGGCATGCTCGAGCCGATGAAGGGCTGATACCTCCGGACGGGACCGGCGCAAGACTGCGCCGGTCCCGTCCGACTGCCTGAAGCGAAACCGTCGAAGAGAAGCGAGAGCCGCCATGCCGTACGAGCCATTGCACGCCTCCAGGCTGCCGCCGCGCGCCGGAGTGGGCTTCAAGCCCGAGCACTATGCGGACATCGTCGAGACCGCGCCTGATGTCGGTTTCCTCGAAGTCCATGCCGAGAACTACATGGGCGACGGCGGCATGCCGCATCGCATGCTGGCGGAACTCGCGGCGCGCTACGCGCTGTCGCTGCATGGCGTCGGCCTGTCGATCGGCGCAGCGCGGCCGCTGGACAAGGCGCATCTGGCGCGGCTGCGCCTCTTGATCGACCGCTACAAGCCGCAATCCTTCTCCGAGCACCTCGCCTGGTCGACCCACGACACAGGCTTCCTCAACGACCTCCTGCCGCTGCCCTATACGCCCGAGACGCTGGCGCGCGTCGCCGACCATGTCGACGAAGTGCAGCAGGCGACCGGCCGGCAATTGCTGCTCGAAAACCCGTCGACCTATGTCCTGTTCGAGGAAAGCTCGATCGACGAGATCGAGTTCCTCGACACGGTCGCAGACCGCACTGGCTGCGGCCTGCTCCTCGACGTCAACAATGTGATGGTGTCGGCCGTCAATCACGGGCTCGACCCGTTCGCCTATGTCGACCGTTTCCCGGTCGCCCGCGTCGGCGAGATTCACCTCGCCGGCTATGACGAAACCGTCGACGGTGCCGGCGACCGGCTGCTGATCGACGCGCACGGCTCGCGGGTGCGCGAGGACGTCTTTTCGCTCTACCGCCACACGGTCGGCCGCTGCGGCGCGGTCGCGACCCTGATCGAATGGGACAACGACGTGCCGGGTTTCGACGTGCTCCACGACGAGGCGCGCCGGGCCGACGCCGTGCTGGCCGACGCGGCGGCGCGGCGCCCGCTGTCGAGGAGCGCATGACAATGGGCCACGCGACGACCGAGGCGACCTTCGCGGCGGCGATTCTCGATCCGGCACTGCCGCCGCCGGCCGGGCTGACCACCGCGCGCGGCGCGCCGGACGAAAAACGCTTTGCCGTCTACAGGAACAATGTGGCGGTCGGCCTGCGCAAGGCGCTGGCGACGCGTTTCCGCGTCGTCGAGCGGCTGGTCGGCGAGGAGTTCTTCGCGCTGATGGCGCGCGCCTATATTGCTGGCGCAAGGCCCGCTTCGCCGCTGCTCTTCGCCTATGGCGACGACTTCGCCGATTTCATCGATGGCTTCGCGCCGGCGGCCGCCGTGCCCTACCTCGCCGACGTGGCGCGGATCGAAGCGGCGGTGACGCGCGCCTATCATGCCGGGGATGTCGCGCCGCTCGCGGTTGCGCAACTGGCCACGCTGCCGCCGGAGCGGCTAGCGGAGACGCGGCTTGCGCCGCATCCGGCGACGACATTGGTGCGCTCGCGCTTTGCCGTGGGCAGCATCTGGCAGGCGCATCAACACGAGACGGTGGAACCGGTCGCGGCAGCGGGCGGCGAGGCCGTGCTGGTGGTGCGGCCGGGTCTCGAGGTCGGCGTGCACATCCTGCCGCCGCGCGACGCCGGCTTTGCTGCGGCGCTGCTCGGCGGCGTGGCGCTGGGCGACGCGGCCGCGCAGGAGCTGGCCGACGACGCGGATTTCGATTTCGGCCAGGCGCTGGTCGGGCTCACCGGGCTCGGCGCGTTTGCGGCCACGACAGGGTTGGACGAAGGAGGCGAGGATGACGGAGATGACTGAGGCGGCGATGGGCGGCGGCTTGAAGCTGCTGGCGCCGCTGCGGCGGGTGGAAAGCTGGATCGCGTCGATCCCGGCGGCACTGCCGCTGTTGGCGTTGAGGCTGGCATTGGCCATTCCGTTCTACAAGTCGGGACTGACCAAGTGGGACGGGTTCCTGCAGCTGTCGGGCGGCGCGCAGTATCTGTTCGGGCAGGAGTTCAAGTTGCATATCTTCGGCGCGCAATATCCCTATCCGTTCCCGATGGCCGCAGCCTATGGGGCGGGGATCGCCGAGATCGTCCTGCCGATCCTGCTGGTGCTCGGCCTCGGCACGCGCTTCGCCGCGCTGGCTCTGCTGGCCATGACGGCGGTGATCCAAATCACGGTGCCGGAGGGTTGGGCCAACTTCCACCTGCCCTGGGCGGCGATGGCGCTGACGCTTGCCGTCTACGGCGGCGGGGCGCTGTCCCTCGACCGGCTGATCGGTCTCGGCCGCGACAAGCAGTAGGAGGCGCGCCGCTGCCTTTCGCCGGGCGCGCCTAAGCTTCCCGTCAGGCGGGGATTCTGTGGCCGTAGTCGGCGTGCAGCCTCTGCCAGCCGGACCAGAACTCGACCCCGGGCATGCCGTTGGCGCGGGCGACAAGGATGTCGAGATGCATGTGCCAGCCGGCGGCGACCTTGAGCAGCGTGTCGCGGTCGGGCAGGCGGCGGTGGGTGACGGTCAGCATTACCTTGCCGCCCTGCCGCTGGAGATCGAAGGTCACGTCGCCGCTGCCTTCCCAGGTGAAGACGAGCCGGTTCGGCGGGTCGACCTCGACGATGCGGCTCGCCATGCGCATTTCCTCGGAGAGGCCCTCCGGCCGCTTGCCCGGGGGATCGGACAGTTCGTCGTTGCGCCAGACGAATTCGAAGGCGGAGCCGGGCTTTATTTCCATGTCGCCGGCGGCAAGCCACTGGCGGCGCAGGCTGCTGTCGGTGAGATAGGCCCAGACGCGCTCGATCGGTCCAGGCAGCAGGCGTTGGATGGTGAGCGTGTTCGGCGCGACCAGCGTGCCGTAGTCGTCGCGGAAGGCGAGGTTGTTCATCGCAGTTCTCCTTGGGGTGAGAGGATAGGGCTGGTTCGTCCCGTCGAGAAGCCCGCCGAGTGCATCGAGACGATGGGTCCAGAAGCGCCCGGCTGAATCCCGCCATTCGGCAGCCACGGAGGCGCGTGTCGTTTCACCGCGTGGCCGGAAGGGCTTGATCTTGCCGGAAGGGTCATATTCAACCATACGGTATAATAATGTCGGATCGACTTGAGAGTCAACTGATCGGTTTAATAACTTCCCCGGCGGTGCTTTTTGCCGCCCTGCGCAAAAGTCGTTCCCGGAAAGGCGGTCTTCCGCGAGCGGGCGGGTCGATTAACGTCGTCTGGCGCATGAATGGAGGAAGGCCGATGGACGTCGCCGCCGGACAAACCGAAACCGCAGGGTCGCCCTGGTCCACGGCGGCGTCTCCACGCCAGCCGGCGTCGGCCTGCGGGCGCGACTGCTCGGCCTGTCCGAAGCGGGCCGAGTGCCCGCTCTCGACCCTGTTGTCCGAAACGAAAGAGGGCGGCCGCGCGTGACAGCGCGACCGCCCGTCATGGCTGGCGTGGGATCAGACGGCGAGCCAGGCGCCGGTGAAGTCCTGCTCGTAGGCCTGGTGCATCTGGTAGCCGTTGAGCTTCGGGTTCATGTGGCAGAACAGCTTGCGCCAGTAGGGCTGCACGATGATGCCGGAGTCCTGCAGGCGGGTCTGGAGTTCCTTCATCAGCGGCCGGCGCTGGTCGGCGTCGGCGATCGCATTGGCCTTCTCGATCAGCGCGTCGAAGTCGGGATCGGAGAAGCCGGTCTCGTTCCAGGCGGTGCCGGTCTTGTAGGCGAGCGCATAGGTCTGGATGCCAAGCGGCCGTGCGTTCCAGTTGGTCGTGGCCAGCGGATATTTCGTCCAGTCGTTCCAGAACGAGCTTTCGGGGATCACGGTGCGCTTCACCTTGAAGCCGGCGTCGCGCATCTGCTGGGCGGCGGCGTCGGAGCTTTCCTTTCGGTAGTCGGCCTCGACCGAGATGATCTCGAACTCGTGGTCGAGCTGGCCGGCTTCCTCCAGCAGTGCCTTCGCCTTGACGATGTCGCGGGCGATCGGCGGCAGCTCGGCATATTCGGGGTGCATCGGCCCGACATGGTGGTTCTGCGCCACCTCGCCCTGGCCGTCGATGCCGAGCTTCATCACCGCCTCGTTGTCGATGGCGAGCTGGATGGCGTTGCGCACGCGTTTGTCGTCATAGGGCTTGGCGTTGACGTTGGTGCGCAGCACGATGGTCGCGGCCGTGACGATTTCCGACTTCGTCATGCCCATATTGTCGAGCGCGCCGACATCGTAGGACTGGGTCTGGGCGGTGAGGTCGATCTCGCCCGATTCCATCGCGGCGAGCGTCGGGGCGGTGTCCGTGCCGTAGTCGATCCAGTCGATGCCGTCGAGATGGACGTCGCCGCCCCACCAGGAACCTTCGGGCCGTTTGCGCACGGACGCGCGCACGCCGACGTCGAGCGCCGTGAGTTCGAACGGGCCGGTGCCGATCGGCGCCTGCGACAGCGTCGCCGTGGACGCGTTAAAGCCGCGATGGACGATGAGCGCCGGATAGTCGGTCATGGCCGGGATGATGGTGATGTCGGGTCTCGAGAGTTTCAGCACCACCGTATGCGCGTCGCGCATCTCGATCGCGCCGGCCCGTGCCTTCTTGGTGTCGGGATCGATCAGCGACCCCATGCGGCCGGCCATCGAATTGCCGGCGACGTCCTTCTCGCACCAGCGGTTGATGTTGAAGACGACGTCCTCGGCGGTGAAGTCGTCGCCGTTCGACCACTTCACGCCCTTGCGCGCGTGGAGGACGTATTCGGTCGCGTTCGCGTTGACCTCCCAGCTTTCGAGCAGCATCGGCTTGAAGGTGAAATCCGGCTTCCAGCGCACCAGGGGCTCGATGAACTGCATGGCGATGTTGCCCATCTGCGAGGTCTTGAACAGGCGCGGATCCTCCAGCGCCATGACCTGCATGGAGACGCGGACCACGCCGCCCTTCCTCGGCTCGCCGGCCGCGGCGACGGCGGGCACGGCAAGGCCGGCCAGCGCATAGGCCGCGGCCGTCGAGGCGCCGAGCGCGCTGGCGGTCGCCAGGAACTCGCGGCGATTCATGCGCCCCTCGATGGCGTCGCGCGCATACATCGCGATCGCGGGGTGAAGCTTACATGTCATTCAGTATCTCCCTCTGTTGATTTTCTGCTCGAACCCGTCGGACAGTGGCCTGTCTGCAAGGCAGCTAGCCGGCTGCCGGATGTCTGGAGGCTGATGTGAACCTGCTCGCCGCGATGAAGGTCTACGACCGTGTCTGCACGCTCGGCAGCCTGTCGGCGGCGGCGCGCGACCTCGGCATGTCGAACACGGCGGTGAGCCGGACACTGAAGGAACTGGAGGACGATCTCGGCGTGCGCCTGCTCAACCGCACGACGCGCCGGATGAGCCCGACGGAAGCGGGCCGCGACTACGCCGAGCGGGTGAAGGTGCTGCTGGACGAGGTGGAGGAACTGCAGGACCAGACCCGCCGGCTCGACCGCGGCACGCGCGGGCTCCTGCGCATCTCGTGCTCGAACGTGCTCGCCTATACCCGCATCACCCGCCTGATCCCGAAATTCCTCGACGAGAATCCGCTCGTCTCGATCGAATTCAACCTGACCTCGCGCCACGTCGTGGGCATCGTCGAGGAAGGCTACGACGTCGCCATCCGCTTCGAGGCGCAGAACGATTCCGAGATCGTGGCGAGGCAGCTGGGCAAGGTGCGCAACTATGTCTGCGCGACGCCCGCCTATCTCGAGCGCCATGGCCGGCCGGAACATCCGGGCGACCTGGCGAACCACTCCTGCGTGCTGTCGAACTTTGCCCGCAGGCTGGGTTCGTGGCCTTTCTCCGGCCCCGACGGGCGTTTCTCGGTGCCGGTGAAGGGCCGGGTGTCGACCAACAGCATCGAGGCGGCCTACCAGATGACGATGTCGGGCTTCGGCATCGGCAATCTGCCGAGCCTGCTCGTCGGCGAGGCGATCGCCGACGGCCGGCTCGAGCCGCTGCTGGAGGATTTCAGGCCGGCCTCCAGCCCTATCTACGCGCTCTACCCGCACCGGACCTACGTGGCCATGAAGGTGCGGGCATTCGTCGACTTCCTCATGCGCGAGCTCTCCCCCGATCTCGACTGAAACGGTACGCGGTCAACCGGCGGCCTTGAGTTTCTCTCCGGCCGTCTTCGCCTCGTCCGTCCATTCTTCCTCGACATAGAACGGGCCGGGTTTTTCCCGCAGCTGTTCGTATTTGCAGATCTCGGGTTCGGCCCCGAGCGGGATGGAGCGGCCGTCGCGGAAGGCCCATTCGCCGCGCTCCGGCGAATCCTCGGCACGGACATAGCTGTCGATCTGGAGGATGCGCGGCTCGGTCGAGACGTTGGGCCCGGACCCGTGGATGGTGAACAGCGTCCACAGCGCCAGGTCGCCCGGCTCCATCTCGAGCTGCACCACCTCGGACGGGTCGATGCCGACCGCTTTCAGTTCGGAGCCCTGCTCGACATTGCCGACCATGATGCCGCCGTCTTCCGACAGGCCGAGATAGCCGCGCCTGTGGTGGCCGGGCACGACCTTCAGCGCGCCGTTGGACGCGTCCTGGCGGTTCAGCGCGAGGCCGGTGTTCAGCGAGTAGCGGTCGAGATTGGCGAACAGTTCCGGCCGGGTGCGGAAGCGGACGTCCTGATGCATCCGGTAGTAGGTGTATTTGCCGCCGGGCGCCTTCCAGTGCAGCTGGTTGGCCATCTGCTTGATGTCCGGCCCGAGCAGCGGCGCCAGAACCTCGAACATCTTCTGGCTGCGGCGGGCCGCCTCGAACACCGGATTGATCCACGAGAACCAGTGTGCCTGCGGCACCGTCCGGCGCCCGTTGCCGGGATCGTTGATGACCTCGAAATAGAGGTTCCGATCGCGATAGGTCGCGTGGTGCCTGAGCCCCTCGGCGTAGACCTTCTCGCTTTCGCGGCGCAGCTCGGCGACCTCGTTCTTGTCGAGAAAGCCGCGGATGACGGCGTAGCCGTTCTCGCGCAGCTCGACCACATGCTGGGTGTTCATATTCGTTCCTCGCGTCATTGCCGAGGGCGGCACGTCGCCGCCCGCCGGGTCACGACGATGGAGGATACCGGCGCCTCGCGGGGCGGGTAGCGCCGGAATCGGGGAACGACTTTCCCGGATTTCGGGAAGATGTCTGCCCACCGGGCCGCGCTCGCGGGCGATGCCAGGCGTGGAGCCATGCATGAGGCGCGGTGCTGCCATGCGCAAATGCCGCAGCGGCGGCGGCGCAGCGCGGTTGTTTCATAAGCATGCTCATTATATATCCCGCTCATGACGAACGACGAAACCGACAGGCTGGGCTTTCTGGTCCATGACGTGGCGCGGCTGCTCCGCCGCCGCTTCGAGGCGAAGGCGTCCGGCTCGGGACTTTCCGCGGCGCAGTGGCGCCTCCTCGTGCGCGTGGCCAAGGAGCCGGGCGTTGCCCAGGCGCGCCTGGCCGAACTGCTCGAGATCGAGCCGATCAGCGTGTCGCGGCTGGTCGACCGGATGGAAGAGGGCGGCTGGATCGAGCGCCGGGCGGATGCAAACGACCGTCGCGTGCGGCTGATCTTCCCGACCGCAAAAGCGAACGAAGCCTACGGCAAGGTGAAATCCATGGCCGGCGAGGTCTACGAGGCTGCGCTGGCGGGCCTCTCGCCCGAGGCGCGCAAGGCCACGATCGACGGCCTGAAGGCGATCATCAGCAATTTGTCCGATGACGGTGAAACCTCGTCGGGCTGCGCCGGCAGCGGCGAGAAGGCGGCATGACCATGAATGCAGTGACGAAGATCGAAGATGGAGAGCGCGCCGACGCCGGCGCCGCCAAGATTGACATCGAGGCTCCGGTGCACCCTGCCGCGCCGGCCCCGAAGCCGCTCGCCCCGGCGCCCAGACCGCGCCGGGGCGGGCGGATCCTCCTCATGCTGGCCCTGCCGCTGGCGCTCGCCGCGGGCGGAGGCTGGTACTGGATCACCGGCGGCCGCATCCAGGAGACCGAGAACGCCAATCTGCGCCAGGCGCGGGTGACGATCTCCTCCGAGACGGCCGGACGCATCGTCGACCTCAGGATCGCCGACAACATGGTGGTGAAGCAGGGCGACGTGCTCTTCGCCGTCGATCCGGAGCCCTATCGTATCGCGCTGGCGCAGGCCGACGCGGCGCTGGCGCAGGCGCGGCTGCAGGTCGAGCAGCTTCGCGCGGCCTATGGCCAGGCCGAGACGCAGGTCAGGACCGCCGAGGGCGAAGTCAGGTATTTCACCGAGCAGCTCGACCGCCAGCGGGAACTCTCCGGCAAGGGCGTGGCGACCAAGGCGGCGCTGGATTCTGCCGCCCGCGACCTGCTCAAGGCACAGGACGCCAAGGCGGCGGCCGACGACGCGATTTCGAGCGCACGGGCAGCACTCGGCGGCGATCCGACGATCGCGACCGACGGCCACCCGGCCGTGATGGCGGCGCTCGCCGCGCGTGAAAAGGCCGCCTACCAGCTGTCGCAGACCACGGTGCGCGCTCCGGCCGACGGCATCGTCAGCCAGGCGTCGTCGTTCAAGCTGGGCCAGTTCGTGACCGCGGGCACGTCGCTGTTCAGCCTGGTCGAGACCGGCGACGTCTGGGTCGAGGCGAACTTCAAGGAAACGCAGCTCACGCACATGAAGGTCGGGCAGGAGGCGGAGGTGACGCTCGACACCTATCCCGACCGGCCGCTGACCGCGACGATCGACTCGATCGGCGCCGGTACCGGGGCGGAGTTCTCGCTGCTGCCGGCACAGAACGCGACAGGCAACTGGGTGAAGGTGACGCAGCGCATTCCCGTGCGCCTCAAAGTGTCGTCGCAGGACGCCGAACTGCTCCTGCGCACCGGCATGAGCGCGACCGTTTCGGTCGACACCGGCGTCAGCCGCGGCTTCGGCGATCTTGTCCCGGGCGCGTTCGCGGGACAGGCGAAGAACTAGGCGTCTCCGGCGCATCGGACATCCGGCCATGACCACGCCAGCCCCGTTCAAGGAAGTGCCGCATCGCGGCCTGATCACGATCGCCATCATGCTGGCGACGATCATGCAGGTGCTGGACACGACCATCGCCAACGTCGCGCTGCCGACGATGACGGGCGATCTCGGCGCCAGCCAGGACACGATCAACTGGGTGCTGACGTCCTACATCGTCGCGGCGGCGATCATGACGCCGGTGACCGGCTGGCTTGCCGACCGGTTCGGCCGGCGCGAGCTGTTCCTCGTCTCCATCGTCGGCTTCACCATCACCTCGATGCTCTGCGGCCTTTCCTGGAGCCTGGAGAGCATGGTCGCGTTCCGCGTGCTGCAGGGCCTGTTCGGCGCGGCGATCGTGCCGCTGTCGCAGACCTTCCTGCTCGACATCAACCCGAAGGAGCGCCACGGCTCGGCGATGGCGGTCTGGGGCGCGGGCATCATGGTCGGCCCGATCATCGGCCCGACGCTTGGCGGCTGGCTGACGGAAGCGGCCAACTGGCGCTGGGTGTTCTTCATCAACCTGCCGGTCGGCATCCTCGCCTTCCTCGGCTGCGCCGGCTATCTGCCGCGCATACCGCGCCGGCTGCGCGGCTTCGACTTCTTCGGCTTCGCCATGCTGTCGCTCGGCGTCGGCGCGCTGCAGCTGATGCTCGACCGCGGCGGCGAGGTGGACTGGTTTTCCGCCGTCGAGATCTGGATCGAGCTCGGGCTCGCATTGACCGGTTTCTGGGTGTTCGTCACCCATCTCGCCACCGGCCGCGACACGTTCATCGATCCGCGCATCTTCGCCGACCGCAACTTCGTGACCGGGCTGGTGTTCATCTTCGTCATCGGCATCATCCTTTTGGCGAGCCTGGCGCTCCTGCCGCCGATGCTGTCGCGATTGTTCAACCATTCGACGGTGCTGACCGGCCTGATCATGGCGCCGCGTGGGGTGGGCACGATGATCTCGATGATCCTCGTCGGCCGGCTGGTGCAGAAGGTCGACGCGCGCTTCCTCGTCGTCACGGGCCTGCTCCTGACCGCCTGGTCGCTCCACGACATGGCCGGCTTCTCGCCGCAGATGGACGACACGCTGATCATCTGGTCTGGCGTCATCCAGGGGCTGGGGCTGGGCCTCGTCTTCGTCCCGCTCTCGACGATCGCCTTTGCCACACTGGAGCCCCGCTTCCGCACGGATGCGGCGGCGCTGTTCAGCCTCGTGCGCAACATCGGCTCATCGATCGGCATCTCGATCTGCACGGTGCTCCTGACGCGAAACGTGCAGATCAACCATGCAGAACTGTCGGCCGCGATCTCGCCGTTCAATCCGAACCTCGTGGCGATGTCGCCGGCGGCCGCGCAGGGAAACCCGGCGGCGCTGTCGCAGATCGACCAGCTGGTGAACGGCCAGGCGCTGATGATCTCCTATGTGAACGACTTCAAGGCGATGATGCTGGTGACGCTGCTGGCGATTCCGCTGGCACTCCTGCTGCGCAAGCCGCGCGCGGCGGCACCCGGCGCCGCCGCCGCCGTGCACATGGACTGACACGCGGCAATCCGCCGCGAAGGCGTTTGTCGGAGTTCCACTAACGTTTCATTGAACCTCTCCCCCTCGGGGAGGTAAGATGCGTTTGCGTAGGATCGACGGCACCATGTATCGACGGCTGCAAGAACGTGCGACGGACAGGGCAAATGCCCTGGGTTCGCGCGTGCTCTGCGCGCTGTTTGCGATCATGGCGCTGTGCGCCACGCCGCTCGGCACGGGCGAGCTCTTCGCCGCCGAAAGCCACGTCTACGAACGCAAGAACGGCGACCTGCGCGAGGGCGACCTGCCCCTGCGCTTCGCCATGCCGGGCGGCCCCGCCCTGGCGTTCGAGACCGTCGAGGAACCGGACCGGGCGACGCTGTCGTCGGTCCTTCTCGACGACGGACCGGCCGCTATCGCCGCCCTGGCGCCGCTCGACGGCGGCGAGACGGGCGTCGTGCCGGCCGCCCCGCAGCGGCCCGCCATTCCCGGCAGGCCGGACGCCGCCTTCCAGGCCCGCGCGCCGCCGCGCGCCTGATCTCGCATCGCCGGCAGGTTCCGGCGATCCTCTCGCATCTTCCACACCGTCCATCGAGGCAGACCGGCACCCCAAGGGCCCGTCCGCCCGCACATGAAAGGCAAGACCATGGCCAAGACCCATCCGCTCGGCTTCCGCATCGAACGCCATCTCAAGGAGGCGCTCGTCCGCGCCGCCAAGGACGACCACCGGTCCGTCTCGTCGCTGACCGAGATCCTGATTGAGAAGTGGTTGAAAGAAAAAGGATATATCGGCGAGGAACTGAAGGAGAGAGCCTCCTGACATTTCTCGTTGAACTCAAGACAATCACAGAGTTTCTCATACAATTGTCTTGAGACCAAAGTCATACAACCAAAGCTCATCTGTAAATACTGGTGAAGAGTCGTATGACTGCCCCGTTCAATTGAGTGGCGCGCTGCGGGCAATTCGCCCGCGCCGCCGGAACGGGAGGACAAGAAATGGCAATGGCATCGACCGCCGGCACTGCCCGGCAGGGCATGACGCGGGAGGAGAAGAAAGTCATCTTCGCCTCGTCGCTCGGCACCGTCTTCGAATGGTACGACTTCTATCTCTACGGATCGCTCGCGGCCTTCATCGGCGCGACCTTCTTCAGCCAGTATCCTGAAGCGACGCGCAACATCTTCGCGCTGCTGGCCTTCGCGGCGGGCTTCCTGGTGCGCCCCTTCGGCGCGCTGGTGTTCGGCCGCATCGGCGACCTCGTCGGCCGCAAATATACCTTCCTCGTCACCATCCTGATCATGGGCCTGTCGACCTTCCTGGTCGGCCTCCTGCCCGGATCGGCCTCGATCGGCATCGCCGCCCCGATCATCCTGATCGCGCTGCGCATGCTGCAGGGCCTGGCGCTCGGCGGCGAATATGGCGGCGCTGCGACCTACGTTGCCGAGCACGCCCCCGACAACCGCCGCGGCTTCTACACCTCGTGGATCCAGACGACGGCGACGCTCGGCCTGTTCCTGTCGCTGCTGGTGATCCTGGCGGTGCAGACGCTGCTCAGCAAGGAAGACTTCTCCGCCTGGGGCTGGCGCGTTCCCTTCCTGATCTCCTTCGTCCTGCTCGGCATCTCGGTCTGGATCCGGCTTTCGCTGAGCGAATCGCCCGCCTTCCAGAAGATGAAGGACGAGGGCAAGGGCTCCAAGGCGCCGCTGACGGAAGCCTTCGGCACGTGGAAGAACGCCAAGATCGCGCTGCTCGCTCTGTTCGGCCTCACCGCCGGCCAGGCCGTGGTGTGGTATTCCGGCCAGTTCTACGCGCTGTTCTTCCTGCAGAACGTGCTCAAGGTCGACGCGGTGTCGGTCAACATCATGATCGCCATTGCGCTCGCCATCGGCACGATCTTCTTCGTCGTATTCGGCTGGCTCTCCGACAAGATCGGCCGCAAGCCGATCATCATGGCGGGCCTGCTGCTGGCGGTCCTGACCTACTTCCCGCTGTTCAAGGCGCTGACCGTCGCGGCCAACCCGGCCCTGGCGACGGCGCAGGCCACGACGCGGGCAACCGTGACGGCTGCTCCGGGGGACTGCAAGTTCCAGTTCAATCCGGTCGGCACCGCCAAGTTCACCACCTCCTGCGACATCGCGACTGCGTATCTGACGCGCAACTCGGTGCCCTACGACGTGGTTCAGACGGCGGCTGCGGGCACGGCGGCAATGGTCAAGATCGGCGACAAGACGATCGAGTCCTATGACGCGATCGCGGCCGGCGACAAGGCGACGGGCCTCGGCAACGCCTTCAACAAGCAGGTCAACCTCGCGCTTCACGATGCCGGCTATCCGCTGGTGCGCGGTGCCGCGACCGTGGCCGACCAGAAGCTCGACGCCTTCGTCGCGGCCAACCCGGAAGTGACGCTCGACGCCGCCGCCATCCGCGCCGGCGAGAAGAAGATGGTCCCGACCGAAAAGGCGATCAAGGACAAGCTCGTGACCGCCGAGGAAGCGGCGGGAGCGGCCGAGATCACCACCTATTCGATCCCCGCCGCCGGCAGCTTCACGATGGTCGCCGACCCGGCGGCCGTGAACTGGCCGATGGTCATCGCGATCCTGTTCGTGCTGATCGTCTACGTGACGATGGTTTACGGCCCGATCGCGGCGATCCTGGTCGAGATGTTCCCGACCCGCATCCGCTACACCGGCATGTCGCTGCCCTACCACATCGGCAACGGCTGGTTCGGCGGCCTGCTGCCGGCGACCGTCTTCGCGATGAGCGCGGCGGCCGGCGACATCTACTACGGCCTCTGGTATCCGATCGCGATCGCGGCGATGAGCTTCGTCATCGGCATGCTGTTCGTGAAGGACACGCTGGGGACGAGCCTCCACGCCAAGGACTGACGCGCGGGCGCATGAACTGACGAAAGGCCCCGGCGGGCGACCGCCGGGGTTTTTCTTTTTGGCCTTCTCCCCTTGTGGGAGAAGGTGCCCCGAAGGGGCGGATGAGGGGTGTTGGACGGAGCGAGGCGCTGCGGGGTGAGGCGACGACGCGCTTCTTCCGCACCGCCGCGATCCGTCCAACACCCCTCATCCGTCTCGGCCTGCGGCCGATCCACCTTCTCCCACAAGGGGAGAAGGACAGGGCGCTTTCGCTGGCGCCGTCATCTCGCTACGCTTGCCCCCATGCGCAGCACCAAGACCATCCACGTCATCTCCTGTCATGCCGAGGGCGAGGTCGGCGATGTGATCGTGGGTGGGGTCGCGCCGCCGCCGGGCGGGACGCTGTGGGAGCAGAGCCGGTTCATCCATCGCGACGGGACCTTGCGCAATTTCGTGCTGAACGAGCCGCGCGGCGGGATGTTCCGGCATGTGAACCTGCTGGTGCCGCCGAAGGACCCGAGGGCTCAGATGGGGTTCATCATCATGGAGCCGGCCGACACGCCGCCGATGTCGGGCTCCAATTCGATCTGCGTCGCGACCGTGCTGCTCGACTCGGGCATCGTGCCGATGACGGAGCCGGTGACGCGGCTGATGCTCGAGGCGCCGGGCGGGCTGGTCGCGGTGGAGGCCGAGTGCCGGAACGGCAAGGCCGAGCGGATCACCGTCACCAACCTGCCCTCCTTCGCCGACCGGCTCGGCGTGCCGTTGGAGGTCGAGGGGCTGGGCACGCTGGCGGTCGACACCGCCTATGGCGGCGACAGTTTCGTCATCGTCGATGCGGAGAGACTTGGCTTCGCGCTGGAGCCGGGCGAGGCGCGGGCGCTGGCGGAGATCGGCATGAGGATCACCGCGGCGGCGGACGCGCAGATCGGCTTCTCGCATCCGGAGAATCCGGACTGGGACCATTTCTCCTTCTGCGCCTTCGCGGGGCCGGTTAGCGGCGAGAACGGCAGGCTGACAGGCCGATCCGCGGTGGCGATCCGGCCCGGCAAGATCGACCGCTCGCCGACGGGCACGGCGATCTCGGCGCGTATGGCGGTGATGCATGCCAAGGGGGTGATGAAGGAGGGCGATACGTTCGAAGGCGTGTCGCTGATCGGATCGCGCTTCACCGGCCGGATTGCCGGCGCGACGCGCGTGGGCGCGACGCGCGTGGGAGACAGGCCGGCGATCGTGCCGCAGATCTCGGGTCGGGCGTGGATCACCGGCACCCACCAGCTGATGCTCGACCCGGACGATCCGTGGCCGGGCGGCTACCGGCTGTCGGACACATGGCCAGGCGCGCACTAGCGCCCGGCGTCCTTTCTACCCGGCAATCCTCAGAACGCGGTCAGTCCGCCCAGCGACACCAGCGCGACAAAACCGGCGCATGCGAAGAACAGGCCGTAGCTGACGTAATCTCCACCCATCGGTTCCATGACGATCTCCTCCAGACTGCGATTGCAATGCGCAGAGGTGGCATCTGGTTCCTGCCCGCGCGATGGCCTCATGCGGGAAGCTGCCGCTCGATCGCGACCTTGTCGAGGATCGACCATACGTCGGCGATCTTGCCGTCGTCGAAGCGATAGAAGACGTTCTCGCTGAAGGAGACGGTTCTGCCGTCGACCGGGAGGCCGAGGAACATCCCCTTGGGAGAACAGGTGAAGTCGAGGCGGCTCGCCACGTAACGGTCGTCGGCGACGAGCAGCCCGATCGTGAATCGCAGATCGGGAATGTCCTCGAAGTCGCGTTTCAGCATGGCGCGATAGCCGGCGAGGCCAAGACGGTTGCCGTTGTGGCGGACATCATCGCCGACGAAATCGCCGAGACTGGCCCAGTCCTGCCGGTTGAGGCAGTCGATATAGGCCCGGTAGCGTGCGGCGAGGTCGGTCATGGCATGGACCGGACGGAGAGGCGGCTTGCCGCCGTGGCCGCGATTGCTTCGGCGAGGCTCATGGTCCAGCGGCGGCGCAGGTAGTCGCGGAAGTCGAAGCAGGGCAGGCCGGGGCAGACCTCGAACTCGATGAGGTGGACATTGTCGTCCGCCTCGACGCGGAAATCCATCGAGAAGACGTCGCGCAGGCCGAGACCTTCGATCAGCCGGGCGGCGACGGCGCGAATCCTTGCCTCCGCCTTCGGCTGCGTCGCGTCGACCTGCTCCAGCACCGGCTCGGCATAGGCGCCCGACGCCTTCGCCGCCTCGCCGGTCTCGCCGTAGAGAGCGAGGCTGTCATCCATGGTCTGGAAGTCGGCGCCGGAGTCGACGAAAACCGCGGCAAGCGCGTCGAGACGGGCTTGCCGGTCAACCGCCAGGTAGCTGGCGCGGACGTTGCGGCCGGGCACGTAGGGCTGGACGACCGCATCGTCGCGGAAGGCCTCGTGGATGCGGCGCGAGAGGTCGAGCGCGTGGTCGAGGGTCTGGGCGCGCGAATCCGCCCAGATGCCGATCTTCGAGCCGAGCCGGTTCGGCTTGACGAACCAGCCGAGCGGCGAGGGCGACGGCTCGACGATCCAGGCTCCGTTCCGGGCGAGTCCGCAATGCGGCGTCGGCAGGCCGAGCGCGCGCAGGACGGCGCCGGAGCGGAACTTGTCCTGGCAGAGCGCGAAGAGCGAATCGTCGCTGCCGATCGTGCGCATGCCGGCGAGGCGCGCAAGCGCAGGTGCGGCGCCGCCGCGAAAGTAGGCGATGCCGTCGGAGATGGTCCAGACCAGCGTGCGCGCGGGATCTCGCGCGGCAATGGCCGCCGGGGCGACGTCGAGCTCGACCGGCGTGAAGGTGACCCCACGCGCCGCGCAGGCGGCGGCGAAGGCGGGAAGCTCCGGCTGGATGTCGGTCGACTGGGCCAGATAGGAGGAAATCTCGAGCGCGCGCCGGTCGGAGAACCCTTGCGCGCGCAGGCGGACCCGGCAGGCTTCCTCCGGCTCGTAGACGAAGAGCAGTTCACCGAGGGATGTCATGGGACGGACTTCACCGGTTGCGCCGCGGGCGTGCGGACATGTTTGAGGCGATCACGCATGGAGATTTGAGGAGCGTGGCTGGCTTGATACCCCCACCCCTAACCCCTCCCCACAAGGGGGAGGGGAATCCGCTTGCGATCCCGTCATTGCCCGGAAAGCAGCCAACGCCGACTGGGGCGGCCACGGCATAGTTTCCCTCCCCCTTGTGGGGAGGGGGTAGGGTGGGGGTAATTCCATACGCAATTGCCTTGCGACATGCTGGGTAGAGAAGCGCGGCGGGACGGGGCGGGCTTGCACGAAATCGACGCCCGGTAGGCGCGGTTGCGACAGGGCGGCGACAGGCGGCCGGGGAGGCGTCAAGCGAGCACGTCCGGCTCGGCGCGGCCTTTGACCTCGACGTCGAGCAGATAGAGCCTGCCTGCGCCGGGGTCGGCGCGGCGCGCCTCCTCGTCCATGCCCTCGCAGGCGGTGGTGACGGCGAGGCGGGAAAAATCCCTGCCGACGAAGACGGGGCAGGAGGACTGGCTGGCGGGAACGGCAATGCTGCGCAGACGTGTTCCGTCGGGTGCGTAAGCGTCGACGCACGAAGACCCCCAGCGGGCGTTCCAGATGACACCGTCGGCGTCGCACACCGAGCCGTCGATGCCGCCTGATTTGCCGCGATGATCGAGCAGCACTTCCGGCTTTCCCGCAGGCAGGCCGGTCAGGGGATCGCAGGCGACGCGGAACAGGATGTTCTTGGCGGTGTCGGCGAAGTATCCGGTGGCCCCGTCGGGCGAGAAGCAGATCGAGTTGGGAATGCTGATGTCGGGAAAGAGGACGCGCACCTCGCCCCGGCGGAACCAGTAGATGGCGCCGGCGTGCTTCTCGGCCTTCTTTCCCATCGTGCCGGCCCAGATCGATCCGGACGGGTGGGCGCGGGCGTCGTTGGAGCGGGTGGCGGGATTGTCGGCCTCCACCGGCGTGTGCAGCGTGAGGGCCCCGGTGGCGCGGTCGCGAATGTGGAAGCCTGTTTCGGACCAAAGGAGCTGGCGGCCGGCACCGACGCGGAACAGGGCGCTGGCCATCATGGGTAGGTCGTGCACGACGGTCGGTCCGTCCGGAAAGGGCCGCTCGAGCAGTTTCCGGCCGAGGATGTCGAACCAGTAGACGGTGTCGGTGGCTGCGTCGTAGGTCGGTCCCTCGCCGAGGGTGCAGACGATGTCGCAGAGCGTCGTGGCGGTGCTCACGGCCTGCCTCCGAACACCTTGTCGTAGGCGGCGACCGCCGCCCTGGCGCGGGACGCGACCTCTGTCGCGTCGAGACCCGGCTTGTAGAGGCTGGAGCCGAGGCCGAAGGCCGTGACGCCCGCCTTGGCGTAGGCGGCGAAATCTGTCTCCGACACGCCGCCGACGGCGCCCACGACCACCTCGCGCGGCAACACCGCCTTGAGCGCCGAGATGCCGGCGGGGCCGAGCACGCTGGCCGGGAAGAACTTCAGCGCCGAGGCGCCGCAATGATGCGCCAGGAAGGCCTCGGTCGCCGTGAAGACGCCGGGCATGGTGACCATGCCGAAGCCGGCGGCGCGGGCGAGGATGCCGGGATCGACATTGGGCGAGACCAGCAGCTGCCCGCCTGCGTCGCGCAGGGATTCGACGTCGTCCGGCCTGACCACCGTGCCTGCCCCGACAAGCGCCAGTGGCAACTTTTTCGCAAGCGTTTCGATCGAGCGGAAAGGGTCGGGCGAGTTGAGCGGGACTTCGATCGCATCGATGCCGGCGGCGTGGACCGCCTCGCCGATGGCGGCGATCTCGTGGTGGGTGACGCCTCGCAGGATGGCCACCAGGTTGCGCTTCAGCTTCGGCCAGGGGGCGGAGGCGGTCATGCGGGTGCTCCGGAGAGATAGAGGCGGCGGCCGGCCTCGAACAGACCCTTGCGCACCGCGGCGTCGGCGTCGGCGAGATCGACCAGCAGGCCGGCGGTGGCCAGCGCCGCCGCATAGCGCTTCGCCATGCCGCCGGAGGCGACGAGCGTGACGAGATGCATGCCGGGCGATGCGGACACCGCGCCCGCGATCTCCGCGCCGATCAGCAGGCCGGACAGCGTTGCCGCGGCATCCTCGGCCGGGACCTTGCCCAGCAGCCCGCCGGCGCGGATGGCGAAAAGCGCGGAGGTGAGGCGTTCGGGATGCGCGAGCGCTGCTTTCAGGGCTTCGCGGAAGGCGGGCGAGGACGGAACGCCGGCATCTGGCGCGTCGCCGAGCGAATGGCGCAGGATCGACTGGGTGGCGATGAGATGGAACAGTTCGCCGGTCATCGCGGTGCGGAAACCGGTCACGACGCCCTCCTCGACGCGGACCCATTTGGAATGGGTGCCCGGCATGCAGACGAAACGGGTCCCGCCGCCGAGTTCCGCGCCGGCGATCTGTGTTTCCTCGCCGCGCATCACGTCGGGATGTGCGCCGCGCTGGGCGAGGCCGGGCAGGATCCGCACCGGGCGGCGCGCGCCGGGCGCCTCGGTCGCGGCTTGCGCAAAGTCGGATATCCGCGCCGGCACGTCGAGATAACCCGCCTCGACCCAGCCCTGGCGCGCACCGGCCATGCCGCAGACGATGGCCGGCAGTCCCTCGGGTGCGCTCATCGCCGCCATGTGCTCTTCCAGAACGTTGGCGAAGCCCTTGGCGCCGGCGCTCGACATGCCCTCGCCCGACTTGCGCTCGGCGATCACCTCGCCCGCCGCGTCGAGCAGCCAGACGCGGAGATTCGACGTGCCCCAGTCGACCGCCGCAAGGACCGGTTCGGCCGCAAAAGTCACAGGAAGCCCCCGTCGACGATCATCGTCTGGGCTGTGAGCATGCGCGAGGCGTCGGAGGCGAGGAACAGGCATGGTCCGACGATGTCGTCCGGCGTCATCACCTCGTGGATGCATTGCTTGGCGACGTGGGCGGCAAGCCCCTCCTCCGTCACCCAGAGCTCACGCTGGCGCTCGGTCATGACCCAGCCGGGCGCGATGGCGTTGACGCGGATGCCGTGCTTGCCGAGCGCGCCCGCGAGCCCCTTGGTCAGGCCGATGATGCCGGCCTTGGCGGCGGTATAGGACGGCAGGGTGCCGAGATTGATCATGAAGGAGGTCGAGGTGAAATTGATGATCGACCCGCCGCCGGCCTTCTTCATGCCCTCGGCCACCGCCTGCGCGGTGAAGAAATGCGGCTTGAGGTTGACCGCCTGGTTGGCGTCCCAGAACTCGGATGTGACCTCGGCGATGTCGTGCCGGTCGTCGCGGGCGGCGTTGTTGATCAGCACCAGCGCTGGGCCGTGCGTGGCCTCGGCCTGGTGAATGGCCGCCTGGAGCGCATCGATGTCGCGCAGGTCGGCCCGAAGATAGAGCGGCCGCGTGCCCATCTCCCGCTCCAGCCGGTCGCACAGCGCCGTGCTCGGCCCGTCGGCGATGTCGATGAAGGCGACTTTCGAGCCCTGCCGGAGGAAGCCTTCGGTCAAGGCCGCGCCGATGCCCGATCCGCCGCCGGTGATGAGGACGGGCTTGCCCTTCAGGTCCGGGAACACCGCCGTGACTGCCATGTGAAGCTCCTTCTCCCGGCGCGAATGTATCGGGGAAAGGCGGCGCGCAGACAAGGCCCCTGTGCGGGCGGCCGAGGAGAAGACGATATCAGCCGGCGTGGGCGCGCGGCGCGGCGACGGCGGTGCGGCGCAGGTATTCCCGCGTGGCGGCTTCGTCGACGGGCCGTCCGAACAGGTAGCCCTGGCCGCCGCCGCAGCCGAACTGGAGGAGTTTCGCCACCTGCGCCTCCTCCTCGATGCCTTCTGCCACGACCTCCATGCCGAGCCCGTCGCACATGGCGAGGATGGCGCGGATGATGTGCTGCGAGGGCCTGTCCTCGAGGATCGAGGCAACGAAGGCGCGGTCGATCTTGAGCTTGTCGAAATGGAAATCGCGCAGGCGGCCGAGCGACGACTGGCCGGTGCCGAAATCGTCGAGCGAGATGCGGATACCGACGCCGCGCAGGTCGTTGACGATCTTCTCGGCCGAGATCGGGTCGGTCATCATGCCGGTTTCGGTGATCTCGATCTCCAGCCGGTGCGAGTCGAACCCCGTCTCGGCGAGGATCGACCTGATGTGCAGGCCGGTGTTCTGGTCGACGAGCTGCGACGGCGACAGGTTGAAGGACAGGAACAATTGCTCCGGCCAGCTGCTCGCGGCCGTCGTCGCCTTGCGCAGGACGAGCTGCGACAGCGGGCCGATGATGCCGCGCTCCTCGGCGATCGGTATGAAGACGGAGGGCGGCACGACGCCGAGATCGTCGTCTGTCCAGCGGGCAAGCGTCTCGAAGCCGATCGTCTCGCGGGTGCGCAGGTCGACGATCGGCTGGAAATACGGCTCGACCTCGCCCGCCGCCACCGCACGGCGCAGCGCCTGCTCGATGCGGGTGACGCGCTTGGCCGCCTCCTCCATCTGGTGGGTGTAGACGACGACCTTGCCGCGGCCGGAGCGCTTGGCGTGGTAAAGCGCCGTCTCGGCCTTGCTGATCAGATCCTCGGCGGTCTGGTCGCCGTAATAGAGCGCGCAGCCGACCGAGGCCGACAGGCGCGCCGTGCGGTCGCCGACGTCATAGGGCGCGGAGAGGATCTCGATCAGCGTCTGTGCCTGGGCATCGGCCGCCTGCTCGGAAAAGGTCATCGGCAGGAGAAAGCCGAATTCGTCGGCGCCGAGGCGCGTGACGGTCGAGTGCTGGTCCATCGCCGCCCTGAGCCGCATGCCGACCTGCATCAGGATATGGTCGCCCGCGCGGCGCCCGAACAGGTCGTTGATCGGCTTGAAACCGTCGAGATCGATGATGCCGATGGTGAACGGCGCCGGGTCCTCGGCGCGATCCGCCTTCAGGCGTTCCACCTTGTCGACGAAACGGCGCTGGTTGCCGAGCCCGGTCAACGGATCCGTGTAGACGAGATCCGCCGGGTCTTTTCCCGTCTGTATGGAGCCGGTTGATCCGGGCATTGTTTCCGTGAGTTGGCGTGGTTCGAAGTCCACTATGCCCCGAAACTGTTGAAGAAGGGTATCTTAGATAACGATCTTGTGAACAGGCGGTCAGACCGGCCTGACACGATAGAGGCGAAGCGCTGGTCCGCTGCCGATCGGCTCGAGCCAGGAAGGGACCTCGCCCCTGTTCAGCGCGGCAAGCAGCCCGTCCGGGGCCGCTTCCGCGAGCAGCCTGGTCTCGGAGTTCCCGGGACAGACGGCGACGATGCCGATCTTGGCCGCGCGGATCCGATGCTCGGCCTCGGCGGTCGCGGCCATCAGCATGTCGAGCGCCGCGAGATTGCCCTCGACGTTGCGGTGGTAGGAGCCGGCGAGCGCACGGTGCGGCGTCCAGGCGAGGATGGCCGAGCCGAGATTGGAGACGGAGAGCACGGTGGCTGCGGGAAGGGTCGCGAGTGCTGTGTAGTCCTGCGACCGGTAGCACGCGCCGGCCGATGCGGTGCCGACGCTCGCATCCGGCGCGAGCGGCGGGGCGAAGAGCCTGTCGCCTGCCGCGCTCCACACCGCGTTGAAGGAGAGGATCCACGCCGCCGCCAGCGCCAGCGTGCCGCCACGGGAAGGAGAGAGCGATGCCGCTGCGCGCCGCCGCGCGATCCAGCCCGAGAGCGGGACCGCCGCCAGCGCCACGGCGAAGACCGCGCCGCGCACCTGCCAGACCGAGACCAGGACAGCGGCCAGAAGCAGCGCCCCGACGATGGCGTCGGCGCGCCGGATGCCGTTGCGAAGAACCGACAGGGCCAGCACCAGCAGGCCGAGCAGCGGCGTCGCATACCAGGTCATGAGCATCGCGGGGTCCTTCGCGGCGATCTCGAAGACCGGCTGGGCCTCGGTGATCCCGTCGAGCCAGAAGCGCCTGAGCCGCGGATCGAGGCCGGCATAGGGATCGGCGAGGCAGTGCGGAAAAGCAAGGACCACGAGCAGCGCGACAGCCGCGCCGAGCAGCCCCAAGGTGATCAGCCGGCGGCCGACGGTCTTCGCGACCCTGCCGAGCGCGGCGGTGGCCGCGAGGCCGAGTCCGGCGAGGATGGCGACCGAGGCCTGCGCGACCGAATAGGCGTCGCAGGCCGGCTCGCCCCAGCGCGAGGGCGGGATCGTCGCGACGAAGGCCGCCGCCGCGACGGCGGCGAAACCGAGGCCGAAGCCGGCGGCGGTGCCGCGCTCGTGCTCGCCCCGAACGAGGAAGAGCCCGGCGGCGATGGCGCCGCCGACCGCGACATAGGGCAGGGTCTCCATGCCGATCGCCAGCGTCAGCGCGGCACAGGCGCCTGCCACCAGCGCCGCGCCGAAGCGTCCGCCCAGAAGGCCGAGCCCCATGCCGAGCGTCAGCACGAGCTGGACATTGTGATGGTCGATCGCGCCCGCCTGGAAGACGCCGATCGAGACCAGCGCCAGCGCACCGACGACGAGCGCCGGAAATGCCGCCTCCGGCCCGTAGGCGACCCGCGCCGCGCGGACGAGGAGGAACGTCCCGATGCCGAGCAGCAGCGACGGCCACAGCACCCGCGCCACGCTCTCGCCGAGTTCCCTGCTGTCGACTACCGAACTGGCGGCGCGCACGATCGCCGCGATCGGCGCGTCGACCAGTCGCGACCAGTGCATGGCGAACCCGCCTTCCGGCCCCATGCGGTACTGGAACGGATCGAACCAGCCTTGGCCGGCGAGCAGGTCGCGCACTTCGACGAGGCGCAGCAGGCTGTCATTGTCGCCTTGCGCGTCCCAAAGCCGCGAGAAGCCGTCGGAGGCGCCGAGCAGGAGGGCGAAGGCGACGACGGCGACCGCCGCCAGGAGATCGGTGCGCAAGGTTGCCCTGAGGCCGCCCGGCTGCGGTTTCGATGCGGTATCGGTCAAGAAAGAGGCTCCCCGGCGCTCGCCCTAAACCTAGCCTTAACCGCGTCAATAGACAGTAAAGCGCCGCGTCCCGCGTGCCCCGGAGCCCAGTCATGACCGAACTCGTCTCGACCCGATTGTCGGTGGCGGTGCTTTTGCCCTGCTACAACGAGGAAAAGACGATCGCAGGCGTGGTGGCCGGCTTCCGCGAGGCGCTGCCCGGCGCGCGCGTCGTCGTCTTCGACAACAATTCCACCGACCTGACGGCTTTGCGGGCCCGCGCGGCCGGCGCGCAGGTGGTGCGCGTGCCGCACCAGGGCAAGGGCAATGTCGTGCGCCGCATGTTCGCCGACATCGACGCCGACATCTACGTCATGGCCGACGGCGACGGCACCTATGCGCCCGAGGACGCGCCTCTGCTGATTAACACGCTGCTGACCGAGCATGCCGACATGGCGGTGGGCACCCGCCGCGGCGTTGGCGAGGACGCCGGGCGCACCGGCCACGCCTTCGGCAACCGGCTGTTCAATTCGATCTACCAGCGCCTGTTCGGCCGCGACTTCACCGACATCCTGTCCGGCTACCGGGCGTTCACCCGCCGCTACGTGAAGAGCTTCCCGGCCGTGTCTGCCGGGTTCGAGATCGAGACCGAGATGTCGGTCCATGCCTCGATGCTGAAGCTGCCGGTGGTCGAGATCGCGCTCGACTACGGCCGCCGGCCGGAGGGCTCGTCGTCGAAGCTCTCGACCTTCAGGGACGGCGCGAAGATTCTTTGGATGTTCGCCATGCTGATGAAGGAGACGCAGCCGGTGCGCTTCTTCGGCGCGATTTCGGCTCTCTGCCTGGCGGCGAGCCTGGTGCTGATGCTGCCGGTGCTCGCCGAATATTTCGCCACCGGCCTGGTGCCGCGTATGCCGACCTGGGTGCTGGCGATCGCGCTCGCGATGATGTCGATGCTGTTCGCCATCACCGGGCTGATCCTCGATTCGGTGGCGCGCGGCCGCGCCGAGCAGAAACGGATGGTCTATCTGTCCTACGGTCCCGCGCGGTCCGAGCCGGCGAAACTGCCGGCCGCCGAAACCAAGGCCGCGGCCAAAGTGCGCGTGGTGTGACGAGGTTCCTGCGCTTCCTGGCGATCGGCACCGTCGGCTTCGTCGCCGACGCCGGCATGCTGTGGCTGATGCTTGCGACGACCCCGCTCGGCGTCTATTCGGCCCGCCTCGTCTCGATCGCCTTCGCGCTTCTCGTCACCTGGCTGCTCAACCGGCTGATCACCTTCGGCCCCTCGTCGCGGCACGTCGCGGTCGAAGGGGCGCGCTATGGCGGCGTCGGCATCGCCACCTCGGTGATCAACTATCTCGCCTATTCGGCCTTCCTCTGGGCGGTGCCCGACACGCCGGTCATCGTCGCGCTCGCCGTCGCCTCCGTGGTGGCGCTGGCCTTTTCCTTCCTCGGCTATTCGCGGCTCGTTTTCGACCGCTGATCAGCGGCGCGAAACGCTCCTTCAAGGAAACGCGATCCGTCCCCGCTGGACCGTGACGGCGGGACCGGCTAAACCGGCCTTCCCGTGTCCGGAGGGTCTTCCATGCCGCTGTCCGTCGCCGTCCAGATGGACCATGTCCGCACCGTCAACATTGCCGGCGACACGAGCTTCGCGCTGTCGCTGGAGGCGCAGCGGCGCGGCCACCGGCTCTATCACTACACGCCCGACCGGTTGACGCAGGACAACGGCCGCATCTTCGCGCGCGTCGAGGAGATGCAGGTTCGCGACATCAAGGGCGACCACTTCTCGCTCGGCGAGGCGGTGCGGACCGACCTGTCGACGATGGACGTGATCCTGCTCCGCCAGGATCCGCCCTTCGACATGAACTACATCACCACCACCCACATGCTGGAGCGCATCCATCCGAAGACGCTGGTGGTCAACGACCCGGCCTGGGTGCGCAACTCGCCGGAGAAGATCTTCGTCACCGAATTCCCCGACCTGATGCCGGAGACCCTGATCACCCGGGATCCTGAGGAGGTCGCGGCCTTCCGCCGGGCGCATGGCGACATCATCATCAAGCCGCTCTACGGCAATGGCGGCGCCGGCATCTTTCACCTGAAGGACGACGACCGCAACCTCGCCTCGCTGCTGGAAATGTTCAGCCAGATGTTCCGCGAGCCCTTCATCGTCCAGCGCTACCTGAAGGACGTGCGCAAGGGCGACAAGCGCATCATCCTGATCGACGGCGAGGCGGTGGGCGCGATCAACCGCGTGCCGGCCGAGCACGACTCGCGCTCCAACATGCATGTCGGCGGCCGCGCCGAGGCGACGGAACTGACCGCGCGGGAGCGCGAGATCTGCGAGCGCATCGGGCCGTCCTTGAAGGCGCGCGGCTTCATCCTCGTCGGCATCGACGTGATCGGCGACTACATGACCGAGATCAACGTCACCTCGCCGACCGGCGTGCGCGAGGTGAAGCGGTTTGGCGGAGCGGACATCGCCAGCCTGTTCTGGGACGCCGTGGAGGCGAAGCGGGGGTAGGTACCGGCGCCCAGCTACCCCAGCACTTTCCGAAGTGCGCGGGGAACACTGAGCCGTGCCCACAGCATGTTCCCCCCGTAGACCCAGGCAAAAGCAAATACGGCGAGTTTGACGCCGAACCAAAACGCGACCCAGAAGTCGCCGCCGGAAAGAGATCCGACAAACCCAAAAAGAAAGAACATCGCTGCACCAAACAGGCCAAAGATAAAACCGTGGTAGCTGCCGAGGTCATACCGGAGTGTCCGGCCTTCCGGCCGCCGTTCTATCCAGAATCGGCCTTCGTCATGGACCGTTATCGCAGACATGACAAATGCAGCGCCGGTCTTGAAGATCGGCTCATCCCAGGATGCATACTTGAACGAGACGTTGCTCTTGTCCTGCTGAACGACCGGCTTCCTGTGTGCACTCAGGAAACTGACAATGCGCTTGACGGCAACCTCATCTGATACTGCGTCGGCAATAGGTATCGCACCTCGAAGATGCCAGATTCTATCCCACATGGCGCAACGCTATGGGCACTCGGGACCCGTTGCAAGCGGGGCAGCATGCGGTATCGGGAGTCCTGTTTGCCCCACCAAGCACCAGCCTTTCATCAACTTGAATTGCAACCTGTGATTCCATTTTGTTCTTGTAATGTTCGCATCGGTGTGCTTGGCTAACTGACATTGGTCAGGCTGCCGGGCTGGGGGCATCAATGGTTTCGCGGGTGAGCACGGTCGCGTTCGAGGGGATCGAGGCGGTTCCGGTCGACGTCCAGGTGATGATCGCGCCGGGCAAGATGAACATCCACATCGTCGGCCTGCCGGACAAAGCGGTGGCCGAGAGCCGCGAGCGGGTGCAGGCCGCACTGCATGCGTCGGGCCTGTCGCTGCCGGTCAAGAAGGTGACGGTCAATCTGGCGCCGGCCGACCTGCCCAAGGAAGGCAGCCATTACGACCTGCCGATCGCGCTCGGCCTGATGGCGGCGCTGGGCGCCATCCCCGGCGATGCCATCGCCGACTATGTCGTGCTGGGCGAGCTGTCGCTTGACGGCACGATCGCGCCGGTGGCCGGCGCGCTGCCGGCGGCGATCGGCGCGAACGCGATCGGAAAGGGACTGATCTGCCCGCACGCATCCGGCTCGGAAGCCGCCTGGGCGGGATCTGACATCGACATTCTGGCGCCGCGCAGCCTGATTGCGATCGCCAACCATTTCCGCGGCACGCAGGTGCTGTCGCGCCCCGAACCGGCGGTGCGGAAGATGGCGGGCGCGGCGCTCGACCTCGCCGACATCAAGGGCCAGGAAAGCGCCAAGCGGGCGCTGGAGGTGGCGGCGGCCGGCGGGCACAACCTCCTGATGACCGGGCCGCCCGGCTCGGGCAAGTCGATGCTGGCGCAGCGCCTGCCCTCGATCCTGCCGCCGCTGTCGCCGAAGGAACTGCTCGAAGTGTCGATGATCGCCTCGATCGCGGGCGAACTCGCCGACGGCAAGCTGACCGACCGGCGCCCGTTCCGCGCGCCTCACCATTCGGCCTCGATGGCGGCGATGGTGGGCGGCGGGCTGCGCGTTCGGCCGGGCGAGGCCTCGCTGGCGCATCACGGCGTGCTGTTCCTCGACGAGTTTCCCGAATTCACGCCGCAGGTGCTCGACGCGCTGCGCCAGCCGCTGGAGAACGGCGAATGCGTCATCGCGCGCGCCAATCATCGCGTCAGCTACCCGGCGCGAGTGCAGCTCGTCGCGGCGATGAACCCGTGCCGCTGCGGCATGGCGGGGCAGCCGGGCTATCGCTGCCTGCGCGGCCCGCGCTGCCAGGCCGACTACCAGGCGCGCATTTCCGGCCCGTTGATGGACCGCATCGACATCCGCGTCGACGTGCCGGCGGTGTCGGCGGCGGACCTGATCCGGCCGGCGAAAGCCGAGCCGTCCAGCGTGGTGGCGGCGCGGGTGGCGCGGGCCCGCGACATCCAGCGCGAGCGCTTCACGGCGCTCGGCCTCGCCGCGGCGACGACCAATGCGCATTGCGCCACGGCGATAGTGGAGGAGATCGCCGAGCCGGATGCGGCGGGGCTCGCGCTGCTGCGCGACGCGAGCGAGAAGCTCGGCTTTTCGGCGCGCGCCTACCACCGCGTCCTGCGCGTGGCGCGCACGCTCGCCGATCTCGACGGCGAGGCGAAAGTCGGCCGCATCCACCTAGCGGAGTCGATCTCCTACCGGATGAGCGCGGAGCGGCTGGCGCAGGCGGCGTGAGGTGGTCGCTCATATTTTGGACGGCGATCACCTTTCGCCGTTCGCACCTAACTGACCCGAAAGCTGCTCACGGTAGTCAGTCAGCTTGGCGATGATTGCCGCATCGTAGTCGTGGTCGCGCTGGCGAATGTCCCAGTCATCCAGCCACCGTCGGAAGAACATGCCGATTTCGTCGGCCACGGCTTCTGAGGTTGCCGGCTCGGTCCGCATCAGTTCTGCCAGCTTCACCAGGATTGCTTCTGTCTCCTCGAACGACAGCGGCCTCGCCAAGGCCTGGTCAATGAGCAGCAGCAATGTGGAAGCATGGCTTTCATGCAATGGCATTGCGGGAGAATGACGTACCACGCGAGATAGACAACCGCTTGGTCTCAGAGAGGTCTCTGATCGTCAGCTCGCCAGAAAATTCCGCAGCAGGTCGATCTCGGCCGCCGTCGCCAGCGTCGGCGCATGGCCGACGCCGGCGAACTCGACCAGGCGGGGCTTCGGGCCGCGCTGCACCATCTTCGCGGCGACCGGCGCTGCGAGCACGTCCGATGTCTCGCCGCGCAGCAGGAGCGTCGGCGCGGCGATGGCGTCATAGGCATCCCAGACGTCGAGGTCGGCCTTGTGGTGGGTGAACTGGCTGACGATGGCCGGGTCGTAGTGGACGGTCACCTTGCCGGCGTCGGTGCGGCGGACGGACGTGTCGACCATGCGCTGCCAGAACGCTTCGGAATTGTCGCCGAACGGCGCGTAGTTGCGGCGGAGCCACGCATCCATCTCGGCGACGGTGTCGTAGACCGGCGGGTTGCCGACGTAAGCTGCAATGCGCCCCGTTCCGGCTTCCGGAATGTCCGGGCCGATGTCGTTGATCACCAGATGCGAGATGCGGCCCTTGAGCCGGCCGGCCGCGAGCGTCACGCCGATCAGCCCGCCCATCGACGTGCCGACCCAACGCGTCTTGCCAATGCCGTAGTGGTCGAGGAGGCCGAGCGCAGTGTCGCCGAACGACCGGTAGGAATAGTCGACCTCCGGCCGCCGCGCCCAGGACGACAGGCCGCGGCCGATCGTGTCCGGGCAGATGACGAAGTAGGTGTCGGACAGGGCCTCGGCCGCCTCGTCGAAGTCGCGGCCGGTGCGGGCAAGCCCATGCCACATGACCAGCGCCGGGTTGGCCCTGTTGCCCCATTCGGTGACGTGGACCTCGAAGCCCGCGGCGGTGACGTAGGTCGAGCGGGGGCTGCTCATCGGCGCCACTCCTTGTTCATCAGCGTGCCGGCGATCCCGGCGGGGAAGAAATAGACGAGGAGGATGAAGATGACGCCGAGCCAGAGCAGCCAGCGGTCGGGTTCGAGCAGCTGGTGGACGATCGGCACGCCGGCGGTGGCGTCGGCGCCGATCTGCATCAGGTCCTTCAGGTAGAACTGGGCCAGCGTCATCACGACGACGCCGATGACCGCGCCCACCATCGTGCCCATGCCGCCGATGACGACCATGAGCAGGATGTCGATCATGATGTGGAAGGAGAGCACCACGTCCGGCCCGGCATATTTGAGCCAGACCGCGCGCAGGATGCCGGCGAGCGCGGCGATCAGCGCGGCGAGGCAGAAGACGGCCGTGCGGTAGGCCACCACCCTGTAGCCGATCGCCTCTGCGCGCATCTCGTTCTCGCGGATCGCCTTCAGCACCGAACCGAGCGGCGAGGCGACGACGCGCAGCATGAACAGGAACAGCGCCAGGCTGGTCAGGAAGACGAAATAGTACGCCGCGATGCGTCCGTTGAGCGGCACGCCGAACAGGCGCGCCACCTTGCCGTCGGCGTCCTCGAACAGCTTGAAGGCCGGAGCGAAGGCGCGGGGGATCTGATAGGTGATGCCGTCCTCGCCGCCGGTGTAGTCGGAAAGCTGCGAGGCGAGCACCAGCATGACCGACGCGGCCGCGAGCGTCACCATGGCGAAGAAGATCGCCTTCACCCTGAGCGAGAGCAGCCCGATCAGCAGCGCCAGCACGAGAGTGGCGACCAGTCCCGCGCCGCCGCCGACCGCGATGGCGGTGAAGCTCGGCCCCATGGCCTTGAGCGCGATCGCGGTGCCGTAGGCGCCGAGGCCGAAGAACATGGTGTGCGCGAAGGAGACGATGCCGGTGTAGCCGATCAGGAGGTCGTAGCTGGCGACCAGCACGATGAAGATGCAGATCCGCGCCGCCACCTCCTGCGCCCGCACGTCGGGAAACAGGAACGGCGCGAAGGCGAGCGCGAGGCCGATCGCCAGCACGACGCCGTAGACGGCGAGGCGGCCGGCGGGGACGCGGCGGGGGGTGGCGGAGGTTTCGAGGGCAAGGCTCATGACTGCACCCCGGAAGTGCTGCGGAGCGATGCGAACGGGCCGAAGCTACCGCCGTCATCCTCGGGCTTGTCCCGAGGATCTACTGGCGCTTGAAATTGAAGCGCCCTGCTGACGATGGTGCGTGACCGGCCGTCTCGCGTTTCGAACCAACGGCTGCAGATCCTCGGGACAAGCCCGAGGATGACGGCGCGGTGGGTGTGGCGAGGTTGCAATCCTCCTGGCCGCGGCATTGGCAGGACGCCCGGTCGGAGCCCATGTTTCGTTGATTGCATCATCCTACCCCTTCACCGCGGGCTTCAGCCCCCAGGGGCGCCAGAGCAGGATCGCCATCATCAAGAGCATGTTGGAGGCAAGCGACAGTTTCGGCGCGAGGAAGGCGACGTAGTTGGCCATCAGCCCGACGAGGATGGCGCCGAGCAGCGAGCCCTGGATCGAGCCGAGCCCGCCGATGATGACGACGATGAAGACCAGGATCATCAGCTCGCCGCCGATCGCCGGCGTGATCAGGCCCTGGTAGCCGGCCCACATCGACCCGCCCATGGCGGCCAGCGCCGAGCCCGCCATGAACACGCCGACGAACAGCCGATCGATGCGGAAGCCGAGCGCCTCCACCATCTCGCGGTTCTCGACGCCGGCGCGGATCAGGAGGCCGAGCCGCGTGCGGTTGAGCACGAGGTAGAGGGCGGCATAGACCGCGAGCCCGAGCAGGAAGGCGAAGACGCGGTAGATCTCGATCGACACGTCGCCGAGGATGATCGAGCCGGTGAGGATCGCCGGGCGCTGCACCTGGATCGGCACTCCCCCCCAGATGGCGAGGATCAGCTGCTCGGCGACGATGAGCGCGCCCATGGTGATCAGGATCTGCCGCAGGTGATCCTTGTAGACCGGCTTGACGATGATGCGCTCGAAAGCCCAGCCGGCGACCGCGCCGAAGGCCGTGGCGGCGCCGATTGCCGCGAACAGGGCCGCCATGTTGAGGAATGCGCTGTCGGCGACGAGCCAGCCGCCGAGTGCCGCGAGCACGGTGGCGGCGATGAAGGCGCCAAAGGAGACGAAGGCGGAGTGGCCGAAGTTCAATACGTCCATCAGGCCGAAGATCAGCGACAGGCCGGACGCCATCAGGAAGATCATCATGCCCATGGAAAGGCCCGCCACCGTCAGCGTCGCCCAGCTGGAGAACTGGCCGATGAAGACGAACGCGATCAGCGCGAGGAGGACGGGCAGGACGTAGACGCCGCCGATGCGGTCGAGATTCATGCCCACGTTGAGACACTCCGGACGGCAATCGGGGAGGGTGCAGGACGACCGCCCCCTCCACCGCCTTCGGCGGTCCCCCTCCCCCGTGAACGGGGGAGGATTGGGGCGCGGCCGGCGCGAGGGCGGATCCTCCCCTGCGGAGCGGGGGAGGGGGACCACGAAGTGGTGGAGGGGGCGAATCCTGGCACCGCGGGATGGTCCATCAATGCGCCTCCGCGGTCAGGCTGAGCAGGCGGGTCTGCAGGTCGGCGTCGGCGGCGAGGTCCGCCATCTGGCCCTTGTGCACGATGCGGCCGTCTTCGATGACGCCGACGCCGCGGCCGAGGGCCTTGGCGAAATGGAAGTTCTGCTCGACCAGCAGGATCGTCGTCTCCTTCCCGATCTCGCGGAAGGCGTCGATCATGTTGCGGATGATCGACGGGGCAAGCCCCTTGGTCGGTTCGTCGATCAGGATCAGGTCGCGTTTCTCGATGATCGCGCGCGAGATCGCCAGCATCTGCTTCTGCCCGCCGGAGAGCGCGTAGGCCTGGTTGGTCCAGAATTTCTCCATCGCCGGGAAGATCGAGAAGATCCGCGCCAGGCGGTCCTTGTCGAAGGTGCCGGCGGCGGCGGCGAGCCGCATGTTCTCCTCGACGGTCAGCCCGCCGAAGATGCCCATGTTTTCCGGCACATAGGCGATGCCGAGTCGGGCGATGTCGGGCGTCTTCATGGCGGTGATGTCGTGGTGGCGGAAGACGATCGCGCCCTTCCTCGCCCGCCACAGGCCCATGACGGTGCGCAGCGTCGTCGTCTTGCCGGCGCCGTTGCGGCCGAGCAGCACGTGCACGCCGCCTTCCGGCACGTCGAAGGAGACGCCGTGCAGGACGTGATACTGGCCGATGTCCGTGTGGACGTCGTCGAGGCGCAGGATCGCGGTCATGCCACCTCCTCCGCACCCTGGCCGAGATAGATCTCGCGCACGATCGGCATGGCCATGACCTCGTCGGGCTTGCCGTCGGCGACGAGCTCGCCGTTGTGCAGGACGATGATGCGGTCGGCGAGTTTACGCACCACGTCCATCTTGTGCTCGACGAGCAGGATGGTCTTTGACGCGTCCTTCTTGATCTCGGCGATCAAGTCGAGGATCGCAGGCGCCTCGGCGGCCGACATGCCCGCGGTCGGCTCGTCGAACATGAAGATGTCGGGCTTCATCGCGATCATCATCGCCACTTCGAGCTTGCGCTGGTCGCCATGCGGCAGCGCCGAGGCAGGCAGATCGGCGACCGACGAGAGCCGGCTGGTGGCGAGGTGCTCCTCGGTTTCGGCGTTGACCGCCGAAAGCGCGGCTGCGCGGCGGAATACGTCAGGCCCCTTGCCGGCGCGGGCCTGGACGACGAGGCGGACGTTCTCGCGCACGGTAAGCTTCGGAAACAGGTTGGTGAGCTGGAAGGCGCGGCCGATGCCTGCCTTGGCGCGCGCCGACGGCGACAGCCGCGTGATCTCGGTCTCGCCCTTGAAGATGCGCCCCGAGGTCGGCGTGAGCTGGCCGGAGACCAGGTTGAACCAGGTCGTCTTGCCGGCGCCGTTGGGGCCGACGATGACGGTCAGCTCGCCGGGCCGGAACGACGCGGTGACGTCGTTCACCGCGGCGTGCCCGCCGAAGCGGATCGTCAGGTTCTGGGTAGAGAGGGAGGGGGTCATGGGGCAGTAGGGCAATAGGGCAGTAAGGCAGTAGGGAAGAAGATCGGGAACGCCGCGCTGCGGCGCTTCCCTACTGCCCTATTGCCCTACTGCCTTACTCCCTTACCTCACTGCTGGTTGTTCCGCCCGACCGGGATCTTCATCTCCTCGGGCTTGATCTCGCGCACCAGTTCCGGGATCGCCCAGGCGACGTTGTCGTCGACCTTGATCTTGAAGTGGTACATCGACTGCAGCGCCTGGTGGTCTTCCGGACGGAAGGTCATCGGGCCCTTCGGCGTGTCGAAGGTCATGCCTTCCATGGTCTTGATCAGCGTCTCGGTCTCCCAGTCCGACGCGGTTTCCAGCGCCTTGGCGATTGCCATGGCGGCGGCGAAACCGCCGGCGGTGAAGAAGTCGGGCGGCGAGTTGAAGCGCTTCTGGTGCTCGGCGACGAGCCAGTCGTTCACCGGGTTCTTCGGCGCCTCGTAGTAGTAGTAGATGGCGCCTTCCATGCCGGGCACCTTCTTGTAGCCGGCGAGCGCGGGCAGGATGTTACCGCCGGTGGAGAGTTCGATGCCGTAGCGGGCCGGGTCGGCGGTGACGAGCGGCGTCATCGCGTCGATGCCGGCGACGTAGATGACGATGACCTTCCGGCCGGTCTTGTCCTTGAGCGCGTTGAACAGGCGCTCGATCGGGGCGGTGAAGTCGGTGGTCTGCTGCGGCACGTATTCCTCGTGCACCAGGTTGGCGCCGGTGCCTTCGAGCGCTGCCTTGAAGGCCGAGATGCCGTCGCGGCCGAAGGCATAGTCCTGCGCCAGCGTGGCGACGTAGAGGTTGGCGTCGGGCTTGAGCGCCAGCGCCTGCGCCTGCATGTCCATCGACGAGTTGCGCGAGGTCTTGAAGACGTAGCGGTTCGAATCCTTGCCGGTCAGACCGTCGGCCACCGCCGGCTCGACGAGCAGGATCTTCTCGTTCTCGGCCGCGACCGGCAGCATCGCCATCGCCACGCCCGACGACGTATCGCCGACGGCGAGCACGACGTCCTCGTCGGCATAGGCTTCGGCGAGCAGCGCACGCGCGATGTCGGGCTTGAACTGGCTGTCCTTCTTCACCAGCTCGATCTTGCGGCCCTTGATCTCCATCGTACCCTTGGTCGCGTATTCGAGACCCATTTCGAAGCCGGTATGGGTCTGCTTCGAGTAGGCTTCGAGCGGCGAGCCCGAGAGGCCATGGATCAGCGCGATCTTGGCCGGCCCGTCCTGTGCCAGGACAGGCTGCGCGGCAAACAGCGCCGTGGCCGCAGCCAGCGCCGTCAGGAATTTCTTCATTGTCGGTTCCTCCACCAAATCGACCGATCAGAATTCAGCGGCGCGCGCCTCCCGTCGGCGGAGGCCCGGCTTGTATCCTTGTGGAAGAGTGAGACGTGCAGGCGAGCGGGCTTCGGCCCGTTTCGCTGATCGTGCAGTCTGGTCTCCTCCCGCAGCGCGCGGCCCCTTGCCCGTGCCGGCTCTTTTCGACCGGCTGGCGGGATGCAACGCTTTGATTATTATCGGCGGGCACTCACATGGGCAGCAAGATCGTATAAATACGGGCGATGACCTCACGCGAAGAGCTTGAACGGATTGCCTTCGACCACTCGCCGATCGGCATCGTGCTGACGGAGAGCCGGGTGATCCGCGCCTGCAATCCGGCTTTCGCGGAGATGTTCGGCTATTCGCGCGAAGAGCTGCTCGACCAGTCCTTCGCGATCCTCTACCCCTCGCTGGAAGAGTTCGTCTCCATCCGCGACGTCGGCGTCGAGCCGCTGAAGAAGACCAACCGCTATTCCGACGAACGCATCATGGCCCGCAGGGACGGTTCGCTGTTCTGGGTCCGCGTGCGCGGCCATTCGCTGACGCGCGAGGACGATCCGCTGCGCCGCGCGGTGTGGAGCTTCGCCGACCTGTCGGAGTTCCGGCCGGTCTCGCCGCTGACCACGCGCGAGCGCCAGATCGTCATGCATCTGGGCGAAGGCCGCACATCGAAGGAGATCGCCCGCATGCTGACGATCTCGCCTCGCACGGTAGAGGCCTATCGCGCCCGGCTGATGAAGAAGCACAGGGCCAGCAATGTCGCGGAACTGCTGTCGCATTTGGGCGGCATGCCGCACTAGCCTTCCTCACCGCGATGATTTCCGGCCAATGAATCGGTCCGCAACCTTGCGGTTGCGGGAAGCGATACCCATACTCGGAAGGCGGGCCGTTGCCCGCTCCCTTTTCTTTTCGCGCTATTTTCAGAGGCCTGCCGCATGCTGCACGAAATGCCCCTCATCGCCACGATCGTCGCAGGCCTGGGGCTGGCATTCGTGTTCGGCGCAATCGCCAACCGGTTGAAGATACCGCCGCTGGTCGGCTATCTCGTGGCCGGCGTTCTCGTCGGTCCATACACGCCCGGCTTCGTCGCCGACCAGAGCCTCGCAACCGAACTCGCCGAACTCGGCGTCATCCTGCTGATGTTCGGTGTCGGCCTGCACTTCTCGCTCAAGGATCTTCTCTCGGTACGCGCGATCGCGGTGCCGGGCGCGGTGGTGCAGATCGCGTTCGCGACGCTGCTGGGCATAGGCCTCGCCTGGCTCATGGGATGGGGCCTCGGCGCCGGTATCGTCTTCGGCCTCGCGCTCTCGGTCGCCTCCACCGTCGTGCTTTTGCGGGCGCTGCAGGAGCGCCGCATCCTGGAGACCGAGCGCGGCCGCATCGCCGTCGGCTGGCTGATCGTCGAGGACCTGGCGATGGTGCTGGCGCTGGTCTTGCTGCCGGCGCTGGCGGGCGTGCTCGGCGGCTCGGACGCTGCCGTCCCGACCCATCAACCTGCCTCGCTGTTCAGCGAATATCTCGGCGGCGTCGGCGGCGCGATCCTGTTGACCTTCGCCAAGGTCGCCGCCTTCGTCGTGCTGATGCTGGTCGTCGGCCGCAAGGTCATTCCGTGGATCCTGCACTACGTTGCCCACACCGGCTCGCGCGAGCTGTTCCGGCTGGCTGTGCTGGCGATCGCGCTCGGCGTCGCCTATGGCGCGGCGCAGCTCTTCGGCGTGTCGCTGGCGCTGGGCGCGTTCTTCGCCGGCATGATCATGAGCGAATCGGAACTTTCGCACCAAGCGGCCGAGGAATCGCTGCCGCTGCGCGACGCCTTCTCGGTGCTGTTCTTCGTCTCCGTCGGCATGCTGTTCGATCCGTACAGCCTGATCGAGAGCCCGCTGCCGATCCTCGCGACCCTGTTCATCATCGTCGTCGGCAAGTCGGTCGCGGCCTTCCTGATCGTCATCGCGTTCCGCCATCCGGTCGGCACGGCCCTGGTGATCTCGGCGAGCCTGGCGCAGATCGGCGAGTTCTCCTTCATCCTGGCGGAACTGGGAGTTGGGCTCGGATTGCTACCCGAGCAGGGCCGCAGCCTGATCCTGGCGGGCGCCATCCTGTCGATTGTGCTCAATCCGCTGGTCTTCGCGGGCGTTGACCGCCTGAGGCGGCGGCTGGAGCGGCGCGCGCCGGCACCGGCCGCCGAGCTCCCGGATCCGCCCCTGCCTTCGCAAGGCGATCCGGCGCCCCCGCCGCCGCTCGAACGTGTCGACCTCGACGTCACGCCGCCCGCCACCGCGCTTGCCGATCACACGATCCTCGTCGGCTACGGCCGTGTCGGCAGCCTGATCGGCCGGGCGCTGAGGGATGCGAAATCGCCGGTTCTGGTGATCGAGGATTCCGACAAGGTGGCCGCGCGGATCCGCGTCGACGGCATCGAGGCCATCGACGGCAATGCCGCGCGGGTGGACGTGCTGGCGGCCGCCAATCCGCTCGGGGCGAAGCGGATCATCATCGCCATCCCCAACGCTCTCGAGGCCGGTCCGATCGTGACCCGCGCCAAGGCGGCCAATCCGGATATCAGGGTGATCGCGCGGGCCCATTCGGACGCCGAGGTGGATCATCTTTCCGGACTGGGCGCCGATCTGGTGATCATGGGCGAGCGCGAGATCGCCCGCGGCATGGTGGAGCAGGTCCTGGGGACTCCGGCCGCGGAAGCCAGGAACCCGGACAGCGACGCGGCGCCGTCGACTGATCTCGACGATTCTCGGCCGGTGATCCCGCCTAAGCCGGAGGATGAGGACGGCAAGCCCTGATCAGACGTGCTGGCCGCCATTGATGTGGATCTCGCTGCCGGTGACGTAGGACGCCTGCTGCGAGCACAGGAAGTAGATGATGTCGGCGACCTCTCCGGTGGCGCCCAGGCGGCGCAGCGGGATCGTCTCGACGATCTTGTCGGTGCCGGGCGACAGGATCGCCGTGTCGATCTCGCCGGGCGCGATCGCGTTGACGCGGATACCGTGCGGCCCGAAGTCCGCCGCCATCTCGCGCGTTAGCGACCCCAGTGCCGCCTTCGACGTGGCATAGGCGGTGCCGGCAAAGGGATGCACCCGGGTGCCGGCGATCGACGTGACGTTGACGATCGAGCCCTGCGCGGCGGCGAGTTCCTTGAACAGGCCGCGGGCGAGCATGATCGGGGCGAAGAAATTGACCTGGAACACGTCGCGCCAGACATGCATCGGCGTGTCGAGCGAGTTCATCCGCCCGCCGTCCTTGAGCTTCGGCGAAATGCCGGCATTGTTGACGAGCGCGTGCAACTGGCCGCCGGTCGTCTCGAGCCGGTGGCGGATCTCGGACACGGCGATGCCGACGTCCTCCTGGTCCGACAGGTCGACCTTGATGTGGTCGTCTGGTCCCGCCGGCCACGGGCAGTCTTCGGAGAAGGCCTGGCGCGAACAGGTGATGACGCGCCATCCCTCGCGGGAGAACCGTTTCACGGTCGCATGGCCTATGCCCCGGCTTGCGCCGGTCAGGACCAGTGTCTTTCGTATCGCGTCAGCCATCGGGCGCAGTCTCCGATCCGCTATGTAGCGGAGCGAGGGTCGCTTAGCGAGGGGTCAGTCTTGCCGGCAGGACTTTACGCGTTCATTCCGCTTGCCAGAGGTCAGCCTTGCACCGCACGCGGATCGGAACTGCACCCTGCAGATGTCACCGACTGGGCCTAGCCGCGCCGAACCCGGTCATGCGAAGCGGGAAGCGGAGAACGTAATGCGCTTCGCACGAGAGTTGGCCGAAGCAGACAGGAAGGCCGATCGGTGCGCACGTCTCACTTGTTGCTCGCGCTTGTCGTCGTCGCCATATGGGGCGTCAACTTCGCTGTCATCAAGCTAGGCCTTCGCGAGGTTTCGCCGCTGGCGCTGGGCGTCTGGCGTTTCGCGCTTGCCGTCTTCCCATGGATCTTCTTCGTCGAAAGGCCGAAAGTGCCGATGCGGCTCGTCGTCTCATACGGCTTGCTGATCTTCGCCCTGCAGTTCGGATTGCTGTTCACCGGCATGCAGATCGGCATGAGTGCCGGCCTCGCTTCGCTGATCCTGCAGTTGCAGGTGTTTTTCACCATCGGGCTTTCGGTGCTGATGCTGGGCGAGCGTCCCGCCGTGTGGCAGCTTGCAGGCGCGTTGCTCGCTTTTGGCGGGGTCGCCATCGTTGCCCTGCATGTAGGCGGAGACGTCACGATTGTCGGGCTCACGCTGCTTGTCGCCGCGGCGGCCTCCTGGGGCGCCGGCAACGTCGTCTCGAAGCTGATCTCGCAGCGGGCAGCGGCGGTAAGTATGCTCGGCCTTGTTGTCTGGGGGAGCCTGGTCGCGCTTCCACCCTTGACCGTCTGCGCACTGCTGCTGGACCGAGAGGCCTTCCTTGCAAGCTTCGTGGGCCTCGACTGGGTGTCGCTCGGCTCGATCGCCTATATCGTCTATCTGTCGACGCTGTTCTGTTTTGCCGTGTGGAGCAGTCTGCTCGCCCGTTATCCGGTCTCGACCGTGGCGCCGTTCACCCTGCTCGTGCCCGTCTTCGGCTTCCTCGGGTCAGCCGCGCTGCTCGGCGAGCCTTTGCAGGGCTGGAAATTCGCCGCGTCCGGACTTGTCGTCGCCGGCCTCGGCCTGAACCTGTTCGGTCCGCGTCTCTTCGCGTCGCGGCGTTAAGCGGGCATCGGCGGACGAATAGCTCTCGTCGTCAGTTGCCGAGAATGACGTCGAGGATCGACTTCTCGCGCCGGACGGGCGCGCCTCCGACTTCGCCGGGGGGTACCGGCCGGTTGATCGAGGAGACCTTGTCGCCCCTCGGCGCTGTTTCCGGCCTAGGGTTGAAACCGCCCGCCATTTCGGGCGCGGCCTTGTCGCCGACATTCGCCGTGGGGCGGACGACGGGCATCGTCGTCCCGCCCGCGACCGGCTCGTCGCCCAACACCGGCGGCGATGTCGGCGTGTAGAGGTCGATGCCGGGCAATTGCCTGACCGGCACGCCCTCGTGCGCAGCTTCCATGAACGTCTTCCAGGCGATGGAGGGCAGCGAGCCGCCGGTGATGTTCTTGGTCGGCTTGCCGTCGTCATTGCCGAACCAGACGCCGGTCGTGAGGTTGGACGTGTAGCCGACGAACCAGGCGTCGCGCGACTGCTGGCTGGTGCCGGTCTTGCCGGCGGCGGGCCAGCCGAAGGCGGCCTTGCGGGCGGTGCCGATCGCCAGCGTCTCGGTCATCATGCGGTTCATCATGCCGATGATCTGCGGCTTGACCACGCGCGGCGCGGCATCCGCCTGGTACTGGTAGAGCACCTTGCCGTCGATGTCGGTCACCCGGCTGATGAAATGCACCTCCGGCCGGTAGCCGCCATTGGCGAAGGGCACGAAGGCGGCGGTGAGCTCGAGCGGCGTCACCTCGGACGTGCCGAGCGCGATCGAGGTATTGGCCTGGAGCTTCGATTCGATGCCGAGCCTCTGCGCGACCTCGACGACGCTTGCCGGGCCGACTTCCATGACGAGCTGGGCGGAGACGGAGTTGAGCGACTTGGCCAGCGCCTCGGTCAGCGTCACGCGGCCGAGATACTTTCCCTTGTAGTTGTCGGGGGTCCACTTGCCGATCTTCACCGGCGCGTCGTTGCGGATCGAGTCCGGCGTGCGGCCGGCCTCGAGCGCGGCGAGATAGACGAAGGGCTTGAACGCGGAGCCGGGCTGGCGGCGCGCCTCGGAGGCGCGGTCGAACTGGCTGTTGGCGTAGTCGGCGCCGCCGACCATGGCGCGCACGGCGCCGGAATTGTCGATCGACACGAGCGCGCCCTGGCTGACCTGCAGCTTCTGTCCGTTCTCCTCGATCAGCTTGCGGATCGAGTCCTCGGCGAGCTTCTGCAGCGTAAGATCAACGGTGGTGTCGACGATCACGTCGGTCTGGATCTCGCCGACGAGGCCCGGCAGTTCCTCCATGATCCGGTCGGCGACGTAGTTCTCCGAGCCCGTCCAGTAGGATGCGGCGCGTGTCGCCGGCGCGCTCATGGCGAAGGCCAGTTCCTTCTGGCCGATCATGCCTTCTTCGCTCATGGCGGCGAGCACCACCTGCGCGCGCGCTTCGGCGGCCTTGGGATCGCGTGCCGGCGACAGGCGCGAGGGGGCCTTGAGCAGGCCGGCGAGGAGAGCGGCCTCGGACAGCGTCACCTCGCGCGCGGACTTGCCGAAATAGCGCCGGGATGCAGCCTCGACGCCATAGGCGCCGGAACCGAAATAGACCCGGTTGAGATACATCTCCAGGATCTGGTCCTTGGTGTATTCATGCTCCAGCCAGAAGGCGAGCAGCACTTCCTGCACCTTGCGCTCGAGCGTGCGCTCGGGCTTCAGGAACAGGTTCTTGGCGAGCTGCTGGGTGACGGTCGAGCCGCCCTGCACCAGGCGGCCCTGCATCAGATTGGTGACGACGGCGCGGCCGAGGCCGAGCGGATCGATGCCGAAATGCGAGCGGAAGCGCCGGTCCTCGATGGCGATCAGCGCCTGCGGGATATAGGGCGACATCTCGGAGAGCGACAGCGCTTCGCCGCCGGTCATGCCGCGATTGGCGAGAAGCCTGTCGTCGGCCGACATGATCTTCACGTTGGGCGGCCGGTCGGGTACCGTCCAGGTGATCGCGCTCGGCATGCGGGCACCGTAGAACGCGACGATGCCGGCGAGGCCGATGCCGCCCCAGAGTGCCAGCACCAGCGACCAGTAGACCAGCGAGCCGACCATGCCGAAGCCGCGGCGCGAGCGGGAGCGTCCGCGCTTTGCCGGCTCCCGTGCGGGTTTCGACGGCTTTTTCGCGCGCTTGGGCGACGGCACGACGCGATCGTCCTCGCTCAGCGACAGTCCGCCGCCGCCGCGCTTGGGCGCCGGGCCGTCGAAGCTCGGCTCGATCCGCGTGTCATGTCCTCGTCTTGCCATCGGCCGCCGCGCTCACCCCTGTCGTTCGTGGCGTTGCGATGGACACTAAATGCGGCGCTTTAAGGGGGGGTTAAGGGATGGGGTGGCGTCGCGGCGCCGGTCAGTGTGCCGTCGGCGGGAAGATCACGCCCTTCTTCAGGATGACGTTGCCGTAGAGGCGGGTTTCGCCGGTCTGGACGATCGCATAGGCCGCGCGTGACCTGTCGTAGAACGAAAAGCGCTCGATCGGCTGGATCGGCGCCGGATGATCGGCGACCTCGTCGATGGCCTGCTGGAACATCGCCACGACCGGCGGAATGGCCGCCGGATCGTCGACCACCGCCATCGAGACCGCGCGATCCGCGACGAAGGAATCGAGCGGCATGATGCTGAGCACGGCGCGCAGGGTGCGCACCGCGTCGATGCCGTCGAGGCGCACCAGACGCTGGGCGCAGGAATCGCCGGGGAAATTGGCGTCGGCGATGACGATCTCGTCACCGTGTCCCATCGCGGCCAATATCTGCAGCAGATCCGGCGACAGGATCGGGTCGATGTTGCGAAGCATGCGCTCTCTCCTCCTTGCGGGCGCGTTCGCCCGTTCCCGGAGCTATCGGTATGGATATCAGGGCGCCGCTTCAAGGGCGAAGCCGAAGACGGATACCCGCATGAGGCGAGCCGGCCATAAATTGGACGCGATCGGCTCTATTGTTAAGGCTGCGGAGGAGGAGAGGAGGTGCGCGAATGACCACGCTCCCATTGGCGGTCGACATCGCCGACGCGGCTTTGCGCCGCGAACTCTGCTACGATCCCTTCGCTCTGGATGCCATTGCCGACGAACTGCGGATCCGGCACCCCGAAAGTTCCGCCACCTCGCGCGACATCGCCGAGGCTCTGCGCGAGATCAGCTGCTGGAGCGGGAGACGCCGCGTGCGGCCGGCCGTCGTCGCCTGACCGGACGCTCGCCGCTTCAGACCGCCTGTCAGTCATCATGCATGCCGGCGCGGAAGACCGCGCCGTATCGTTGTCGTCCCCTGGAATCCTCCGCGCCAACCCCGAAGCGCCGACCCGATACCGGATCGGCGACGTCGTGTGCGTGTGGGGGAAAACCGCAGGTGTAGCAGTTCCGCCACAGATATTTCCCCCGGGCGATGCTACGGGAATCGGATTGCGGCAAAGCAGTGCATGCCTGGGGGAAATACTTGAACACGATCATGAGAATTGCCGCGTTCGCGGCAGCGTCCGTTGCCATGGTTTCCATCGCCCACGCGGCCGATGCGACCGTGCCGGAGCCGCAGGCGAGCGGCATGAACTGGACCGGCTTTTACGCCGGCATCGGCGTCGGCGGGGGTGGTTCGACGACCGAGCTTGGAGTTCCCCTGCTCCTGCCGGGGACAAGCTTCAACGGCATCGGCGGCGAGGGCGTCTTCGGAGAGGTCTCGATCGGCTATGACCACGTGTTCGGCAGCCGGTTCCTCGCCGGCGTGTTCGCCGACGCGCAGTTCGGCAACATCGGCACGTCGCTCAGCATCCCGGGCCTGCCTCTCAAGGCCTCCCTCGACGCGCGCTACGGATTCGATGCCGGCGCCCGCCTCGGCTACCTGGTCAATCCGACGACTCTCGCTTATGTCCTTGGCGGTTACACCTGGCGCCGGTTCGAACTCGACACCAATATTGCCGGCGTGGAAGCCGACTGGGACGCCGGCGGCTACATGGTTGGCCTCGGCATGGAGACCGCGCTGTCCGGCAATCTGACGCTGAAGGGCGAGTATCGCTTCGCGTCCTACGGCAACGTCAACTACCTCTCGGCGCTCGGCATTCCCGACGGCCTGCTCGACGCCCATACCTCGACGCACACGTTCCTTGCCGGCCTGAACTACCGGTTCGGCGCGGCGAATGGCGGCGGCGCGGCATTCGAGACCCCGGCCTACGACTGGACGGGCGTCTACCTCTCCGCGGCCGGCGGCGCCGGCATGCTCTCGCATGAGGTCAACACGCCGATCATTCCGGGCGGGATCTCCTTCAACGGCATCGGCGCGGAAGGCATTTTCGGCGAGGGCGGCGTCGGCTACGACTACGATTTCGGTCGCTTCGTCGCCGGCATCTCGGCCAACGCGCGTATCTCGACGGTCGCGACGACCCTGACGGTTCCGGGCCTGATCGACGCGTCGATCGATGCGGACTACGGTTTCGACGTGCTGCTGCGCGCCGGCGTCAAGCTCAACCAGTCGACGCTCGCCTACGCCATCGGCGGCTACAGCATGCAGCACTTCGCGGTGAATATCGACACGCCGGCGATCGGAGAGATCTACGACTGGTCGGCGAACGGCTACTCGGTCGGCGGTGGCCTCGAAGCTGCGCTGTCGTCGCGCCTGACGACCAATATCGAGTATCGCTATTCGCAGTATGAGGCCGAGGATTTCGGAACCGGCGGGCTCCTGACGGTTACTCCGTCGGCGCACACCGTTCGCGCCGGCCTCAAGCTGAAACTGTTCTAGGAACGGGAAATACCTGGCGGCCCCGTCCTGCATCCGCAGGGCGGGGCCGTTGTCATTCGCGGCCTGTCGGCAAGAGCCTACACCGTCTCCCAGCCGTCATGCGTGCCGGCGCGGAAGACGGCGTCGATCAGCTTCTGGTTCTTCACCGAATCCTCCAGCGTGAAGACGGAGACGTCTTCGCCCTGTGCCTTCCTGACGAAGGTTTCCACCTCGAGCTGGTACTGCTGCGCGCCGGGGAAGCGGAACACCGTCGCTTCGGTGTGGCGCTGGTCGTGCAGTTCGACCTGGTGATGCTCGTAGAGCCCGGCGTTGAACGGCGAGCGGATCTCGATGAAACCCTCGTCGCCGTGGAAGACCATCAGCTGGCGCGCCGCCATCTGGGTCGACAGATAGAAGGTCAGCTCGAAGGAGCCGAAGTCGGCCTTGACCGAGGAATAGACATCGGTGCCGAAGGTGGCGTCGCGGGCGACACGGGCCTGGACGCGCAGCGGCTCCTTGCCCGTCGCGATGCGGGTGGTGACGGTCGGGTAGACGCCGATGTCGGGCAGCGCGCCGCCGCCGAGGTCGAGCCGGTTGCGCATGTTGCCGGCGTCCTTGTTGAAATAGGTGAAGGCGCCCTGGACGTGACGCAGCCGGCCGATGCGGCCCTCGGCGATCAGCTCTCGCACCTTGGCCCATTGCGGGTGGTAGTGCACCATGAAGGCCTCGGAGACGACCACACCGTTGCGGTCGCGCGCGGCGATGACCTGGGCGATGTCTTCGGCCTTGAGCGCCAGCGGCTTTTCGACCAGCACGTGTTTGCCGGCGTCGGCCGCCTTGACTGCCCATTCCACGTGCTGCGAGGTCGGCAGCGGGATGTAAACGCCGTCGACCGTGTCGGAGGCGAGCAGGTCCTCATAGGAGCCGAACGCGTGCGGAGCGTTGAACCGGTCCGCGAGCGCCTCGGCCTTGTCCAGATCGCGGCTCGCCACCGCGGCGAGCACGCCGTTTTCCGAAGACACAATGGCCGGCAGCACCTGCTCGCGGCCGATCTTGGCAGTCGAAAGAACCCCCCAGCGAAACATGTCGACCTCTCCCTGACCTTCGATGCTGCGCGCCGCAGTCAGACCGTATTAGCCAAACATGAGCGCCGGCGAAAGCCGCCCCGGGGACGGTAGCGCCTCAGGCGCGCAGCAGTCTCCGCGCTTCGGCCTCGGGCTGGGCGCGCACCTCGTCGACGGTAAGGTGCTCCACCCGGCCGCGCGAAGTGACCCAGGTCTCCTGTCCCTCGGACATTCCGAGCAGCGCCAGGCCGCGCAGCGAGTGGATCGACAGGGCGAAGCCCGGCAGTTCGGGCGATTGGCTCTGGACGATCAGGTGGGGGCCGGCCGGAGCGCCGTCGACGCTGTAGGCGACGCGGCTGTTGAGGGTGACGACGTCCGGCGGGATGTCGTCGCGCAGATAGATATCGCTCGCGCGTACCTTGAGCCGCAACTGGTAGGCATAGTGCGGGCAGGATCCCCTGTATCGGTCGAGCATGGTTTCGAGGATGGCGAGGTCCTTGGTCGTGATCCGGCACGACAATTCCGTAGGCATGGCTGATCTCCCCAGGCGGCGGGTGCGCCGCGGCGATGGTGCGTGACGATGGTGCGTGGAGAGGTCCCCTGACCGGCATTGCCGGCCAGGGGTCAGATGCCTGCGAGCAGCGAGCCCGCATGGTCGATGAACCGCCTGCGCCGCGTGGCGCGGACGGTTCCACTACGTCCTTGAGATGTGGCGCCGGGCGTCACGACGTCAGTCCGTGGCCGGGACGACGGTATCGATGGTCAGGCGGTGCGACCGGCGGTCGTTGGACGTCATCTCCATCGTCTGGCCGGCCGACAGGCCGAGCATGGCAACGCCGACCGGCGTGAGCACGGAGATGCGGCCCGTGCCGACATCGGCGTCCGCCGGATAGACGAGCATAACCCGCCGCGGTTCTCCGTCGTCCAGGCGGAACTCGACCGTCCGCCCGATCTGGACGCTGTCGGCGGGCACCGCGCGCGCGTCCCTGACCTTGGCGCGTTCAAGCTCGGCGAGCAGTTCGTCGGCGAGTTCGGGATTGCGGTCGATCAGGCCGTTGGCGATACGGCTGAGGCGGGCATGGTCGATCCGGTCGACGATGATCGGTGGCTTCTTCATGGCGATTGAGTCCGTGTTGACAGGCGCGCCGCGGCGGCTGCACGCGCGGCCTGCCGAGACGAAAGATGATCAGGGAAAATGTGAAGAGCTACAGCCCCAGACCCGGAGCCGAGTCCGAGCTGGGGTCAGCGTCCTGCGATGGGGACGATCCGAAAAACGGTTCTTGGCGTGCGCTTGCTCATGACCCGAACATGGTAACTTCCACGGCGAAGTCAAGCCGTGATGGACAATAGGGCGCTTACCTCCCATATCCGCCGGACACGCATTGAAGGAGACGACCGATGAACCGACGCAAGCTGGGCAGCGAACTCGAGGTCTTTCCCGTCGGCCTCGGCTGCATGGGCATGAGCCACGGCTATGGCGGCCAGGACGAGGCGGACGCGATCCGCACGCTGCACCGGGCGGTGGAGCTCGGCGTCGACTTCTTCGACACGGCCGAGGTCTACGGGCCCTTCACCAACGAGGTTCTGGTCGGCAAGGGCCTGAAGCCGCTGCGCAACAAGGTGAAGATCGCGACCAAGTTCGGCTTCCGCATCGAGCAGGGACCGAACGGCCCGCGCCAGCTGCCCGGCCTCGACAGCCGGCCGGAGCATGTGCGCGCCGTCGCAGAGGCGTCGCTGAAGCGGCTGGGCATCGAGACGATCGACCTTCTCTACCAGCACCGCGTCGACCCGGACGTGCCGATCGAGGACACGGTCGGCGCGATGGCGGCGCTGGTGAAGGAGGGCAAGGTCAGGACGCTCGGCCTGTCGGAGGCTGGACCGGAGACGATCAGGCGGGCGCATGCGGTGCACCCGATCGCGGCGGTGCAGAGCGAATATTCGCTGTGGACGCGCGACCCGGAGGGAGGCGTGCTCGCCACCTGCCGCGAGCTCGGCATCGGCTTCGTGCCGTTCAGCCCGCTCGGCCGCGGCTTCCTCACCGGCGCAATCACCTCTGCCAGCGCATTCGGCGCTGACGACTTCCGCCGCAAGCTGCCGCGCTTCGAGGAAGAGAACATCGCGAAGAACCTCGCCGCGGTCGAGAAGGTCAAGGCGTTCGCAGCCGGCAAGGGCGTGAGCGCGGCGCAGCTGGCGCTCGCCTGGGTGCTCGCGCAGGGCGATTTCATCGTGCCGATCCCCGGCTCGCGCAAGATCGCCAATCTGGAGGCGAACGTCGCGGCGGCCTCGCTCGCGCTGTCGCCCGCTGACGTCGCCGCCATCGGCGCGCTGATCACGCCCGCGGACGTCTCCGGCAGCCGCTATCCGGAGGAGATGGCCAGGCAGGCGGGGCGGTAGCGGCTACCACTCCTCGACGACCAGTTGCGGCCACAACGCCTTCGCCCGCGCGGACTTCTCCGCGTGGGTGCGGCGGTTGTCTGTGGCGCGATTGGGCACCATGCGCAGGGAGAAGATTTTGTCGAGGCCGAACGGCGCGACGATGGTGAGGCTGTCGTCCGCCTCCAGCCGGACTCCGACCGCGTGCGTCTCGGCGGCGAAATAATAGAGCGCATGAGAGGACGAGGCGAAGGCCGGCACGACGCCGCCGAAGCGCTGCGTGTACCAGAGATGCACCCGCGCCTGGTTGCGGATCTCGACCGGCAGGGGCAGATCGGCGAAATGCGCCGCGCCGGCCCGGATGATGCGGTCCTCGGCCTCCCAGGAGAGGTCGGACGCGTCGTGGTAGAACAGGTCGACGTCGCGGATGCCGTGGCCGGCCGGCTTGCCGGTCAGGTGGTTCCACACCGTATTGTAGATGGCGCCGGAGACGATCATCCAGTCCGGCAGGTCGAGATCGCGCGCCCGCTCGATCGCCGGCCAGATAGCCGCATCGGCGCGCAGGATCGTGTCGAGCGCGGCTTCCTGTTCTGCCTGCGGCAGGCCGGCGAGGCGGAGATGGTCCATCGCCGGATGTGAGGACGATTCGTCCTTACGGGCAAGCGTGCGCCGTACCGACCCTCTCACGCCGGACCGGCGGCCGGGGGGAGGGACTCGTCCTTGTCGGGCGCCGCTTGTGTGCGTGCCGGGATGACAAGCGAAAGAACGATCGCCGACAGCCCGGCCAGCGTTATCGGCGTCGCAACGACTTGCCTGATCAGGTCAGGCAGCTGCTGGCTCGCAGTCGGGACGAGGATGACGCCAATCGAGAGGCCGAAACTGACCGCCATGATGTAGGTCCGGCGCTGGTCGATCGGCTCCGAGGCGAGGATCCGGATGCCCGCGACGGCGATTGTCCCGAACAGGACGAGCGTTGCGCCGCCGAGGACGGATTTGGGAATCATCAGGAAGAACGCGCCGACGACCGGGAAGAGCCCGATGACGACGAGAAAGGCCGAGACCCAGTAGCCGACGTGCCGGCTGGCCACCCCCGTCATCTGGATGACCCCGTTGTTCTGCGAAAAGGTCGTGTTTGGGAACGTATTGAAGATCGCCGCGATGCCGGAATTGACGCCGTCGCCGAGAATGCCGCCCTTGATCCGTTCCAGATAGAGCGGGCCTTCGACCGGCTGGCCCGAAAGGATGGAATTCGCGGTGAGGTCGCCCGACGTCTCGATTGCCGTGACGAGGTAGAGGAAGGCGATCGGGATGAAGAGGCCGAGATCGAAGTCGAGTCCGTATTTGAACGGCACCGGCACGGCGAAGAACTGCACGTTCGACAGCGGCGCCAGGCTGACCATGCCGAAGAGGCCGGAGATGATGGTGCCGGCCACCAGGCCGATCATGATCGCCGATATCCGCAGCATCGGCGGACCGGCGAAGGTCATTGTGAGGATGACTGCGATGACGATCGATCCGATCACCAGGTTGAGGGGCGATCCGAATGCGTCGCCCGCATTGGTCCCGCCGGCGAAGTCGGTGAAGGCCGATCCCACGAGGCTCAGTCCGATCACGGTGATGACGATGCCTGTCACCGTCGGCGTGATGATGCGCCTGAGCCTGTCGAGGAACAGCGACAGCACGATCTCGACGGCGCAGCCGACCAGACAAAGGCCGAAGATCATCGCCAGGATATCTTCCGGCGAGCCCCCGGCGGCCTTCACCGCGAAGCCCGCGGCGAGGATCGCTCCCAGGAAGGCGAAGCTCGTGCCCTGGAGGCTGAGCAGGCCCGAGCCGACGGGTCCGATGCGCCGGCACTGGATGAAGGTCGCGACGCCCGAGACGAAGAAGGACATCGCGATCAGATAGGGGACATGTTCGCCGAGCCCGAGCGCTGCCCCGATGATCAGGGAGGGTGTGGCGATGCCGACGATGGCGGCCAGCACATGCTGGATGGCGGCGAGCGCCGCCTGCGGCGGGGGAGGAACGTCCTCCAGCCCGTAGACAAGATGCGTCGCATCCTGCGCCATGATCCGTCCTTCCCGCCGCCAGCCCGCGATGCGCACTGTGTGCGCAATCGCTGCTGCTCAACAAGAGCGGATATCGCGGACCGGCGAAGGTAAGGCCTTTAAGCCTCCTGGATCGCCGAGAGCTTCCACTCGCCGCCGCGCGGACGAACGAAGGTCCAGAGCTCGGTCGTCTCGGTCAGGCGCTCGTCGCCCTCGACCACCCTGCCCGTGGCGCGGTCGCGCATAAGGTCAACCGACTCGTAGCCGAAGGCGGCGGTCGCATATTCGGTGTCGCCCTCGCGCCAGGCCTCGGACATGTCGGCGGAGACGAGATGCACGTCGCGGACCTCGTTGCGCAGGCCGCGCTTGGCGTTGCCGGCGAGTTCCTCGGAGAAATAGGACACCATTTCGGGCGTCGAGAGACGGCGAAGTGCTGAATGATCCTCGTCGGAAAACGCCTTCTGCACCTCGGCGAGGCGGCGCTCGAACGTGTCGAGGTCCGCCTTGTCGAGCGTGATGTCCTGCGTGGCAGGCGCGACGGTTGCGCTACCGCCGATGGACGGAATGGTGAAACCGCCGGCGCGCGGCCTTGCGTCGGACACGTCGGTGCGGGCGTTTCCGAAGCCGTTGCCGCCGCCATAGGGCGCGCCGCCGGCCGCCGCCGGCTCGCGGCGCGAGCGGAACCAGGCCATCGCGAAGGAGACGAGCAGGCCGATCAGCAGCAGCTGCACGAGGAAGCCGAGCGCGCCGGCGAGGCCGCCGAAGCCATAGCCAAGCAGCATGCCGAACAGGCCGCCGATGAGAAGGCCGCGCATCAGCGAGCCGCCGAAGCCGTTGAACATGCCGGGCCGCTGCTGCCCGAGCGTCTGCTGCTGGCGGGTGGCCGCGTTCGGGCTCTGCGCAGGCGTCATCGAGCGCTCGACCGGGCCGGTGGGGCTGGGCGCGGTGCGGGTGGGCGCCGGCGCCTGCCAGGTGCGCATGCCGCGGCTGCCGAACGAGCCGCCGCGCCGCGCCTCGGCAAAATCGGTCGAGACGAGCGTGAGGCCCACGAAAAGGCTCATGAAGAGAGCGACGAAGCGGATGCGGCCGGAGCGCGGCATGGATCGGTAACCTCCAATTGCCCGCTTCGGTTCATGCAAAGCGGGCCCAAGATCAAACGGTCCGACATCGCGATCGAGTGGTTCGACCGCCAGAGGGGCCCGGCCCGCGACGTGGATATGGGAAGTTTTGGGGAGGCATGCAAGACGGAAGGACGATCGATCCGCTTTCCGCAACGGCTCACACCATCGCCAGCGGAACCTTGCGGCGCGGCGGCGGGAAGGCGGCGTCGAGCTCGGCAAGGTCCTGCCCGGTGAGCCTGATGTCGGCGGCGGCGCGGTTGTCGCGCACATGCTTCTCCTGCGCGGCCTTGGGGATGGCGATGACGTTTGCCCCGCGGATCGTCCAGGCGAGTGCGATCTGCGCCGGCGTGGCGCCGTGGCGGCCGGCCACCGCGCCCAGGCGATTGTCATTCGCCAGATTGCCTTCGCCGACCGGGGAATAGGCCATCACCGGGATGCCGCGTTTCCGCTGCCAGGGCAGGAGGTCGAAGTCGATGCCGCGGCTGCCGAGATGGTAGAGGACCTGGTTGGCCGCGACCGCCGTGCCGTGCGGCAGGGCGGCGAGTTCCTCCATGTCGTCGACGTCGAAATTGGAAACGCCCCAGTCGGCGATCTTGGCCTGCGCCTTCAGCGTCTCGAAAGCCTCGACGGTCTGCGAAAGCGGCACGCCGCCGCGCCAGTGCAGCAGATAGAGGTCTATGCGGTCGGTGCCGAGGCGCTTCAGGCTCGCCTCGCAGGCGCGGATGGTGGCCGCGCGCGACGCGTTGGACGGCAGGACCTTGGAGACGACGAACACCTCGTCGCGCCGCCCCGCGATCGCCTCGCGCACCACCTCCTCCGCGCCGCCGGAGGCGTACATCTCCGCCGTGTCGATCAGCGTCATGCCGAGGTCGATGCCGAGGCGGAGCGCTGCGATTTCCTGGGCACGCCGGTCCCGCCGCTCGCCCATCTTCCACGTGCCCTGTCCGAGGACGGGGACGGAGATGCCGGAAGGGAGCGTGGTGGTGGGGAGGGGCATGGGGCAGGTCCGGGTTGATCCCATTGAAGGTCGGGTGAGCGGCGGGCAAGGTCAAGTCTCGGACCGGCGGCGCCGGGCTTGTGTTTGCCAACGACTCGACATCCGCTTCGAGGGCGAGGCGCTGTGGAAGACGCAGGAGCAGATCGTGGCTATTTGGCGTCACCAGGCAGGCGATCAACGCGCACGACGGTGAACTAGGCAGGGATTCAACCTGCAAGGAAATGTTGCAAGTTCAAACGGAAGGCGGCCGTGCGGTATTCGACCGGTCTTGATCCTCCATGGAACGTCGCGGGGAGAATGCCGACACTAGTTTTCCGACAGGGGTATGTGGAACTCGTCCGGGAGCACCTTCAAAAAGTAAGCATGCTGCAATTGCGAGTTTGCTCTAGACTAAGATCCGAGTCATCCTCCAATTGCGAATAGGGAGGGAAACAATGGCAAGGAAACCTGGCAGAGTTGGCGAAGCAGACATTGGTCCGGACGTTATTGCAATCGTTGACGGCGAACCGGGCCGGCAGATTACAACGACCAAATTGATCTCGGAGTTGCGCAGCCGCATCCCGCTATCGGTTGAGGATGAAGAGCAGCTAGATGGGCGGAACGACGATCGATTCTCACAGATCGTTCGAAATATAAAATCCCACAAGAATACTCCTGGCAACCTTATCCACGACGGGCATTTGATCGAGATAAAGGGTGGCTTTAGGAGGCCTTAGCGAACTTCGCCTTGTAGCCCGGTTTGAGCCATTTCAATTGCGTCTCGGCTTGGGCGTCCTTATCCCATACGAACCATGCATAGGCGGTGGTCCCAGAACCACCTTGCACAGCGCCTGCAGGGTAGAATGTAATCCGCTCGCTGAAGACCCAAACGCGGGATGGCGGACACTGGGCGAAGATTGTGTTCGCCCGGTTCGCTCCCTCAAGGAAAGCAAGCCGCAGCAAGAGGGCGAATTTCTTGCGGGCCAGTTTAACGCCAGAACGGACGAAACCCTCGGCGCTGTTGTAGGGGGGGTTCGTCACGATGTTGTCGGCGGGCGTTTTGGCCGTATTGAAGTCAATTCCTATATCGCCAAAACCTCGATCGTATAAATCGGAACTCCGCACCGGATTGCCAGCACTCGCCAACACGCGCGACATCGCCCCGTTTCCGCAGGCGGGTTCCCAGATTTCACCCTCGAATCGTTCGTTCTGCATAAGCGCATGGGTCGCCCATGCGGGCGTCGGGAAATAGTCAGGTCCGGCAAGATCGGCGAACCGCTTCATCGTAGGCTTGAAGCCGCCGTTGAGATTGTAGGTCGCGTCCAAATCAGTCGCCCTCCGCCGTCGAAAACCAATAACAGAATCATATGGTTAATGAACCGTTAACGGTGCGACCTATCGACTCATACCCAGCGCCAGCCTATCGAAGAGATCCGACCAGCAATATTATGTGCAAAGAACGCACACAAGAACCGAGCGACGCGTCATCGATTAGGTGCGCCTCGAAGATTGGCAAGCTCTGGCCACAACCTGAGATAGGCCGCGCACGACGAGGCGGATGCGCGGATCACCGCGTTGGCGAAAGAGGCGAAGGGGCTGCCGAAGGGCGGACGGGGGTAGGCGCAAAGGATGACGCCGCGCCGCTGCGCGGGCGGTGCGCTAAACCCGACGTGATTTTACTGCCGACCATGGCGGCCTACTACACGTTCCGACTCCGACCAGAAAGAAGGAGTTTCAACTTCAGGCCAGGAGTCGCCATAGACATAGCCTTCGATCGCATCCAGCGCTCCCGTCCGCTTGTCGAAAAACAGGAGCGAGCCACACAAGGCCTGCTCCGGGCCAACGACAGCCACTCGGGGCGAATTGAACACGGTTCCGAATGTGAGCTTGGCTGGTATGGAGAGAGGTTCGAGCGTGGTGATAAATCCCACTGCGTTCCGGTTACGCTCCAGCACGCCCAATTGCTCGACGTGATCTGTCTCAATACCCGCAAACCTGCAGAACTCCTCTACGAACATGCGTTCGAGAGGAGTGAGCCGGCTCATGCTCGCAACACCCCGCCCGTCTGCTTCTTCACGTTGTCGACGATGCGCCCCGCCAGCGCCTCGAAATCCTCGTCGGTGAGGGTCTTCTCGACCGGCTGGATGGCGACTTCGATGGCGACGGACTTCTTGCCCTCGCCGATCGCGGTGCCCTCGAACACGTCGAAGACGTTGACGCCGGTGATGAGCTTCCTGTCGGCGCCGAGAGCCGCCTTGACCAGCGTGCCGGCCTCGACCGCGCGGTCGACGACGAAGGCGAAGTCGCGCTTCACCGCCTGGAAGGGCGAGAGGTCGAGACGCGGCTTGGTGCGGGTGGGCTTGGCCTTGGGCTCGGGCACGGCGTCGACGAACACCTCGAAGCCGCAGAGCGGCCCGTCGGCGTCGAGCGTTTCAAGTGTGGCCGGGTGGAACTCGCCGAAATGGCCGAGCACGGTCTTGGGGCCGAGCTTGATGACGCCCGAGCGGCCGGGGTGATACCAGCCGGGCGCGCCCGTTTCGACGGTGAGCCGGTCGATCGGCGCGCCGACGGCCTCGAGCGCGGCGTAGGCGTCGGCCTTGGCGTCGAACACGCCCACAGTGCCGGCATTGCCGGACCAGAGGCGGCCCGAGCCTTCGAGCCTGGCCGTGCCGCGGCGGATACCGGCGGCGACGCGGCGCTGGTGGTGGGCCTCGTCGCCCTCATAGGTGCCGGAGACTTCGAACAGGGCGACGTCGCCGATGCCGCGATCGGCATTGCGCTGGGCGGCGGCGATGAGCCCAGGCAGCAGCGAGGGGCGCATGTCCGACATGTCGGCGGCGATCGGGTTGGCGAGCTTGAGCGACGGCTGGCCGCCGCCGAAAGCCTCGGCATGTTTCGCCGGGATGAACGACCAGGTGACGGCCTCCATCATGCCGCGCACGGCAAGCGCGCGGCGCGCGGCGCGGGTGCGGATCTGTAGCGTCGTCAGGATCCTGCCGTTGACCGCCGAGTGGCTCGCGAGCGGCTGCGGCGCGATCTGGTCGACGCCGCGCATGCGCATGACTTCCTCCACGAGGTCGGCCTTGCTGTCGATGTCCGGCCGCCAGGAGGGCTGCGTGACGTCGTAGTAATAGCCGCCGCCGGAGAGGCCGAAGCCGAGGCGCCGGAGAATCTCGGCACTCTCCTCGCCAGGCACGTCCATACCGGTGAGTCGCTTGACCTCCAGCACCGGGAACATGATCGGCTTCGGCGCATAGCCGGCATAGCCGACGACTTCGGCTTTGCTCGGCGTGCCGCCGCAGATGTCGAGCACGAGCTGCGTCGCGAGATCGAGGCCCGGCACCATGAATTCGGGGTCGACGCCGCGCTCGAAGCGGTAGCGCGCGTCTGTGACGATGCCGAGGGAGCGGCCGGTGCGGGCGATGCCGATCGGATCCCACAGCGCCGATTCGATCAGCACGTCGGTGGTGTTCTCGTCGCAGCCGGAATGCTCGCCGCCCATGACGCCGGCGATCGATTCGACGCCGTTGTCGTCGGCGATCACGCACATGTCGGGCGAAAGCTCGTATTCGAACGTGTCGAGCGCCAGCACCTTTTCTCCCGCCGCCGCCCGGCGGACGACGAGGTCGCCGGCAACCTTGGCCGCGTCGAAGACGTGCAGCGGCCGGCCGCGGTCGAAGGTGACGTAGTTGGTGATGTCGACCAGCGCGTTGATGGGGCGCAGGCCGATCGCCAGCAGGCGCTGCTGCATCCACTTCGGGGAAGCGCCGTTCTTCACCCCGCGCACGAGGCGCAGCGCGAAGCCGGGGCACAGGTCCGGCGCCTCGATCGTCACTTTCACCGGGCATTCGCCCTCGCCGGCGACCGGGGCGACCAGAGGCGTCTTCAGCGTGCCGAGGCCGGACGCCGCGAGGTCGCGGGCGATGCCGTGGATCGAGGTCGCGTCGGGGCGGTTGGGCGTCAGGTTGATGTCGATCACCGGGTCGTCGAGATGCGCGTAAGCGGCGAAGCTGGTGCCGACCGGCGCGTCCTCGGGCAGGTCGATGATGCCGTCATGCGAGTCGGACAGTTCCAGCTCGCGCTCCGAGCACATCATGCCGCGGCTCTCGACGCCGCGGATCTTGCCGACGCCGAGCGTCGTGTCGATGCCGGGGACATAGGTGCCGGGCGCCGCGAAGGCGCCGACGAGGCCGGCCCGCGCGTTGGGCGCGCCGCAGACGACCTGGATCGGATCGCCGGAGCCGGTGTCGACCATCAGGACGCGCAGCTTGTCGGCGTCGGGATGCTTCTCGGCGGAGAGCACCCTGGCGATGACGAAGGGTTTCAGCGCCGCCTTGTCGTCGACATGCTCGACCTCGAGGCCGATCGAGGTGAGCCGCTCGACGATCTCGGCGAGCGAAGCGTAGGTCTCGAGGTGATCCTTGAGCCAGGAGAGGGTGAGTTTCATCAAAAGTCCCGATCGTTACTCTGCGGCCACCGACGGCGCGACAGCGCCACGGGCCTTGCGTCCATTCAGCATCCCGTCAACTGACAGGTCCTCATCAACGTCCGGCCAGTGGACTCCGTCGAGCATGAGGCGAACGTTGTTGCGCTCGGCCGGCGTGGCGTTGAGCAGGCGCGGATACCACCATAATGGCGTCGAGACGTGGCGGCCGTCCGCGAGGCGCACGTGAAGGTCATGAAGGTCGCACCAAGCCTCCACGGGGCGGTCCTTTTCCGGGTAATCATCCGAAGAAGTCATTCCAAGCCTCCAGAAACTGTTCACGGTGCTCTTCAATGATCTGCATCATACGTCGAATGTCCGGTTCACTGAACCCGCCGCGCTTTGCGATTCGCAAGTCGTGAAGCCAGACCTTCGCTCTCAACCCCTTGGCATCGATATGAACGTGCGGAGGCTCGTTCCAGTCGGCTGAGAAGAAGTGGAAGCGAAATCCGGCTTTGACCAATAGCGTCGGCATCTCCTACGAACTCAGACCGCCAAACAGTGTCGGCATGTCGAGCGGCCGGAATCCGTAGTGCTGCAGCCAGCGGACGTCGGCGTCGAAGAAGGCGCGCAGGTCCGGCATGCCGTATTTCAGCATGGCGATGCGGTCGATGCCCATGCCCCAGGCAAAACCCTGGTATTCGTCGGGATCGAGCCCGCCGGCGCGCAGCACGTTGGGGTGGACCATGCCGCAGCCGAGGATCTCCATCCAGTCGTTGCCCTCGCCGAAGCGCACCTCGCCCGGCCGCGAGCGGTCGCACTGGATGTCGACCTCGAGCGACGGCTCGGTGAACGGGAAGAAGGACGGGCGGAAGCGCATCTTGACCTGCGGCACCTCGAAGAAGGCCTTGCAGAACTCCTCCAGCACCCACTTCATGTTGGCGACGTTGGCCGTCTTGTCGATGACCAGGCCCTCGACCTGGTGGAACATCGGCGAGTGGGTGGCGTCCGAGTCCTGCCGATAGGTCTTGCCGGGGATGACGATGCGGATCGGCGGCGCGCCCGCCTCCATGGTGCGGATCTGCACCGGCGAGGTGTGGGTGCGAAGGAGCTTGCGCTCGCCGCTTTCGTCCGGATGGAAGAAGAACGTGTCGTGCATCTCGCGGGCCGGATGGCCGACCGGGAAGTTGAGCGCGGTGAAGTTGTAGTAGTCGGTCTCGATGTCCGGTCCTTCGGCGATCGAGAAGCCGAGGTCGCCGAAGATCGCCGCGATCTCGTCGATCACCTGGCTGATCGGATGGATGCGGCCGCGCTCGGCGGGCGACGAGCGCACCGGCAGCGTCACGTCCACCTTTTCGGCGGCAAGGCGCGCGGTGGTCGCGACCTCCTTGAGCTCGGCTTTCCTCGAAGCCAGTGCCTCCGTCACCCGCGCCTTCAGCCCGTTGATCGCGGGGCCCTTGGTCTGCCGCTCTTCCGGCGACATCGAGCCCAGCGTCTTCAGGAGTTCGGAAACCGACCCCTTCTTGCCCATCGCCGAAACGCGCACGGCTTCGAGCGCCGCTTCGTCGGACGCCGCGGCGATGTCGGCCAGCAGCGCATCCTCGATCGATTCCAGTCCGGTTATCTGTTCGCTCACGGCCTATCGCCCTGTTTCGTTCGGTCTAAGCAAAGAAAAAACCCGCGCCAGCCGTGCCAGCGCGGGTTTCCCAATTGGTGTTGCCTGAAGTCCTGGGAAAACGCTGGTCGTTTAAGCGACTGCGCCTTCAAACTCGTTCGGCATGCCGTCCTTCAGGTATTCGAGCGCGGTCTTCGACTTGCCCACCAGGACGACGAAAGCCTGCGGCTCGTGGATTGCCAGATCCGACAGAACCTTGCGGTCGATCTCGATGCCGGCCTTGTTCAGCCCGTCGATGAAGCGGCCATAGGTCAGGCCATGCTCGCGGACCGCGGCGTTGATACGCTGGATCCAGAGCGCGCGGAAGTTGCGCTTCCGGACCTTGCGGTCGCGGTAGGCATACTGCATCGACTTCTCGACCGCCTGCTTGGCGGTGCGGATGGTGTTCTTGCGACGGCCGTAGAAGCCCTTCGCGGCGTCCAGGACCTTCTTGTGCTTGGCGTGGGCGGTAACGCCTCTCTTTACGCGTGCCATGTCATGATCTCCTTAAATCTGTTCCAGGTCCGGCGCGGCTCAGAGGCCGTTCGGAAGAAAATTCTTGATGACCTTCTTGCCGTCCGGTTCAGCCAGAACCATCGTGCCGCGGGCATTTCGAATGAACTTGTTGGAACGCTTGATCATGCCATGGCGCTTGCCGGCAGCTGCCGACAGCACTTTGCCAGTGCCTGTGATCTTGAACCGCTTCTTGGCGGCCGACTTGGTCTTCATCTTGGGCATTTTGCTATCCTTCTCGGTGCGCGCTATCGCGCTTGTTGTTGCTCCGGACTGACCAAAGTCCAGAAAGCATGCAAAACCGCCACGGCATGCCCTGCCGGGCGGTTTGGGACGCGGCCTTATACAGATGCGCCCGAAAAAGAGCAACACCGATTCGCCGGATTGTCAGCTTCCCATGGCGTGCAGCCGCCGAAGGATCACTTCGGCGACAGCACCATCATCATCTGCCGGCCTTCGAGCTTGGGCTCGGCCTCGACCTTGGCGATCGTCTCGACTTCGGCCTTGACCTTGTTCAGCAGTTCCATGCCGAGCTCGAGATGCGCCATCTCGCGGCCGCGGAAGCGCAGCGTCAGCTTGACCTTGTCGCCTTCCTCGAAGAAGCGGCGCACCGCCTTCATCTTGGTCTCGTAGTCGTGCGTGTCGATGTTCGGGCGCATCTTGATCTCCTTGATCTCGATGACCCGCTGATTCTTGCGCGCTTCCGCCGCCTTCTTCTGGCTGGCATATTTCAGCTTGCCGAGATCGGTGATCTTGCAAACCGGCGGTTCGGCGTTGGGAGAAATCTCGACGAGGTCGAGGCCTGCGTCCTCGGCGATCTGCAGCGCCTCCTGAATGGTGACATTGCCGCGATTGGCGCCGGTTTCGTCGATGAGCTGCACCCGGGGGACCCGGATGTCGCGGTTGGAGCGGGGGCCGTCCTTCGTAGGGGCCGCTGCCTTGAATGGTCTGCGAATGGTCGTGATCTCCTCGGTTATTGTCACTAAGGGTGGTCCGGCGCGACTTCCGCGCCGGTGAAAACGGCAGATGTGTCATCCGCCCGGCCGGTTCAATACCACAACGCGCCGAAAAAAACAGCGGTTCGCATCGGTCGTGGTCCAATCCAGACAAGCTCCCGACAGCTTTTCTCCCGCCTCCGCCTGTGCCAGAACGCCGGGCCTGACAGGAGCGCAGTCCATGGCCTCTCAGCCTGAATTCCTCGACGTCGCCGGCGTGCCGATCGCGGTGCGCAGCCGGCCCGGCCGTTCGCCGGGCCTGGTGTGGCTCGGCGGCTACCGGTCGGACATGCTGGGAACAAAGGCCCAGGCGCTCGACGAGTGGGCGGAACGCACTGGCCACGCCTGCCTGCGCCACGACTATTCGGGCCATGGCGAGTCGGGCGGGCGGTTCGAGGGCGGCACGATCTCCCGCTGGCTGGAGCAGAGCCTCGCCGTGTTCCGGCGCTTCACGTCGGGACCGCAGATCCTCGTCGGGTCGTCGATGGGCGCCTGGATTGCCTTGCGCATGATCCAGGAGCTGCGCAAGGCGGGCGAGGGCGATCGCGTCGCAGGCCTCATTCTGCTCGCGCCGGCGCCGGACTTCACGATCGAGCTGATGGAGCCGCAGCTGACACCGGCGCAAAGGCGGGATCTCGAGGGCAAGGGCTACTTCACCGAACCGTCGGACTATTCCGACGAGCCGAACGTCTACACCAAGGCGCTGCTCGAGGACGGCCGCCGCAACCGCGTGCTGGAGGGGATCGTCGAGACGGGGTGCCCTGTCCACATCCTGCAGGGCATGGAGGATCCGGACGTGCCCTATGCGCACGCGGAGAAGCTGCTGCGGCACCTGCCCGTCTGCGACGTCACGCTGTCGCTGATCCGCGACGGCGACCACCGCCTGTCGCGCCCACAGGACATCGATCTGATCCTGCGCTCGGTCGAGGGCATGGTCGCACTGGCCGGCTGAGGAGTTCCGCATGCGCCTCTCGATCCCGGCCTCGGCCTTCGTCGCGTCCATCGTCGGCTTCGGCGGCACGCTGGCGCTGATCATCGCGGCGGCACGGGCCGTCGGCGCGACCGGGCTCGAGACGGCGAGCATGGTCACCGCGCTCTGCCTCGCCATGTCGGTGGAGACGGCCTACCTGTCGTGGAAGACGAAGATGCCGGTGATCAGCGCGTGGTCGACGCCGGGCGCGGCGCTCATCGCCGCCTCGACGGGATTCTCGATGGCCGAGGCCGTCGGCGCGTTCATCGTCGCGGCCGTGCTCCTCGTCGCCACCGGCCTGTTCAAGCCGCTGACGCGGCTCGTCTCGCGCATTCCGGCCTCGGTCTCGTCCGGCATGCTGGCCGGCATCGTCGTCACCTTCGTGTCGGGCGCGTTCAAGACGGTGGCGGTCGATCCGCTGCTGATCCTGCCTTTGCTCGCGGCTTTCTTCATCATCCGCCTGGTCAATCCGGCCTTGTCGGTACTCGCGGTGCTGGTCGGCGGCGGGGTGCTGGCGGTGGCGCTGGGGCGCGTCGGCGACCTGCCCGCGCCGGAACTGTCGACGCTCACATTCGTCGCGCCGCAGTTCACCACGGCGGCGCTCGTCGGCCTGGCGATCCCGCTCTACCTCGTGACCATGGCCTCGCAGAACCTTTCGGGGCTGGCCGTGCTTAAGGCGGCGGGCTACGAACCGCCGGCCGGGCAGCTGATCGCGGTAACGGGCTTCGTCTCGCTGCTGACCGCGCCGCTGGGTGCCCTGACCACCAATCTCGCCGCCATCTCGGCCGCGATCTGCACCGGCCCCGACGTCCATCCTGACCCGGCGCAGCGCTGGAAGACCGGGCCGTTCTACGCGCTGTTCTATCTGCTGTTTGCGCTCTTCGGCGCGTCGCTCGTCGCGATCTTCGCGGTGCTGCCGCCGTCGCTGATCGCGCTCGTCGCCGGCCTCGGCCTGATGGCGCCGCTGGCCAATGCGCTCACCATCGCGCTCAGGGACGAGGCGGAGCGCATTCCGGCGGTGACCGCCTTCGCCGCCACGGCGTCGGGCCTGGTCTTCGCCGGCATCGGCTCCGCCTTCTGGGGCCTGCTGGCGGGGCTGATCGTTCTCGGCCTCGACCGGCTGCGGCGCTGAACCCTTCACATAACTTTACATTGCCGAGTCTTGAATCGGGGGATGGCCGTGGCCACATCGAAAACAGGCAGCCGGATCGGTTGCCGGTAAACGAAGGAACAGAAACTGATGAACGCGACTGCACTGATCCGTCCGGCCTGGACGCCGGCGACCATTGCTCTCATGGTGATCGGCTTCATGGTATTCTGGCCGCTGGGCCTGGCCATGCTCGCCTACATCATCTGGGGCGACCGGCTTGACGGCTTCAAGCGCGACGTGAACGGAGCGACGGACCGCTTCTTCGGCTCCTGCCGCAAGTCCGCCTCCTGGAAGGCACATGCCCGCACCGGCAATGTCGCTTTCGACGACTGGCGCGAGAAGGAACTCGAGCGCCTCGCCGACGAGCGCCGCAAGCTGGACGAGACCCTGGCCGAGTTCGACGACTACGCGCGTGAACTGCGCCGCGCCAAGGACCAGGAAGAGTTCGACCGCTTCATGGCCGCCCGCTCGCGCAACACTCCTGCTCCGGCCGGGCAGACGAAGCCCGCGAAGCGCGGAAAAGGACCGGAAGGTCTTCTCGACGACGTCTGATCCAAGGCTGAGCCTGGCTCAAGATGACGGCGCCGCCCAAAAGCGGCGCCGTTTTCGTGTTGTCCGGCGCTTTTCGCGGATTGACGTCGAGGAAGCCGGCGAAGAGCATCGCGTTGTTGATGCAGGTCCGTTTCGGCATTAGGGATTGAAAACCGGCGTGCAGGGCGCCGGCTGGAAGCGCGGGGACGGCCCATGGAAGCGGATCCGGCGCGAAGCGGGGCGGAATCGACCGCCAAGGTTTCGCGCGAGGAGTTGGCAGAGGCTGTGGCGGAGAACTCGCCCGCCATGCTCTGGCTCGGCGACCAGTACGGCAAATGCGTCTTCCTGAACCGAGCGCAACGCGATTTCTGGGGTATCGATCCGCAAGACCTGTCCCAGTTCGACTGGGGGTCGACGCTCCACCCCGACGATATCGAGAAACTGTCCGCGCCCTTCGCCAAGGCAATGGCCGAACAGACGCCCTTCTCGGTGGAGGCGCGCTACCGGCGCGCCGACGGCGCGTATCGGACGCTGCGGACCGAAGCCCGGCCCCGTTTCGATGCGAATGGCGCATTCCTTGGCATGACGGGGGTCAACGCCGACATCACCGACCAGCTCGTCGCCGAGGAGAGGACGCGCATGCTGATGGGGGAGCTCAATCACAGGACGAAGAACATCCTGACCGTGGTTCAGGCGGTGGCGCGGCAGACGGCCAGGAACACCACGTTCGAGGACTTCAACAAGGCTTTCAGCAGCCGGCTCATGGGACTCGCGGCCTGCAACGATCTTCTCCTGCGCAACGACTGGGCGGGCGTCGACCTTGCCGATCTGGTCGCTTCGCAGCTGGGCCATCTTGGCGAGGATGCCGGCGGCAGGCTGCAGACATCGGGGCCGCGCGTTCGCGTGGCGTCGCATGTCGCGCAGACCCTTGGGATGGCGCTGCACGAACTGTCGACCAACAGCCTGAAATACGGCGCGCTGAAACTGCCCCGCGGCCGCGTCTCTCTCAACTGGTGGCGCTCCCCGGAGGGCACGTTCACGCTCGAGTGGACCGAGACCGGCGTCGGGCCCCTCAGTCCGCCATCGCGAAAGGGATTTGGCCATTCGGTGATCGTCGACATGGTCGCTTCCGCTCTCGATGCCGAAGTGGAGGTGGAGTTCGGCGACAGCGGCTACAGGTGGAAGGCTTCCACGCGCTCGACCGCCGGACTGGCCTGACGGCGGCTCAACCCCTCCTAGGGTAACCGCTTGATTCCTCAGCGCGGTCGAGCCGCCTCAGCAGGTCCGAGAAGATCTCGCTCGATCGCGTATCGACGCGAAAATCCGGCATGCGCGCCAGGCGTTGCCTGTTGGCGGGATCGCGCAGCTGTTCGCGGATAAGCGCGGGCAGTTCGTCGCCGCCCTCTCTGCTCTTGCCGCCTCTGGTCATTGTCCAAGCCTCTCGTTCGAAAGGTGAACTCATCCTGCGCGCGATCGTTCCGGTTTGATACCAATCGTTCAAATTACGGTAAAATTTGAATGAATGGGCGCAGGCGAGCCCAGGGGCCGCAGGCACGAACGAAAACGGGCGGCCTGAGCCGCCCGCAATCGATGACGATATGACCGCGATCAGCGCACGCCGGACTTCTGCGCGATCCAGTCTTTATATTTGGCGATGCGCGTGTAGACACCGTAGGCATTGCGATGACCGCAAGGCATTTCGGCGTCGAGCGGACCCTCGCCCCAGCTGACGATGCCGATCTGCACCGGGCCGGCGGAGCCTTCCGAGAACAGCGGCCCGCCGCTGTCGCCCTGGCAGGAGTCGCGCGCGCCGTCCGGCTCGCCGGCGCAGACCATGTTGCCGGTCAGCGGATCGCCCATCGCCGGCTCGAGCGCCGGGCCGAGCTGGTCGAGCGCTTCCTCGGACATGCGGAAGCGGCCGATATAGCGCGACAGCACGTATTTCATGTCGTCGCCGTAGATCTTCTTGATGCCCGAATTGCACGTTGCGTTCGGGAACAGCCGCATCTGAGCCTTGAGGAGATTGCGCGGGAAGCCGCCGTTCTCCATGCGCCCCCAACCGGTGACGGTCACATGGCCGTCCTCGACGTTGGACCTGGTCAGCTTGACCGGCTTCTCGCTCGCCGGCGTGGCGAGCCTGATCAGGCCGAGATCGTTGTCGAGCGCGAACTGGTCGTAGTTCTCGTGAACGATGATCTCTTCGACCTGATGGCGCGTGCCTTCGGCGAGGTCGGTGGCGCCGGAGAGGACCACGACCGTATCCGGACTGATCGGCGCGCCGGCCTGGACGAGGCAATGCGCCGCCGTCAGGACCCATTGCGGCGCGATCAGGCTGCCGCCGCAGAACTGGGCATTGAGCTGCGATTCGGCGGTCTCGTCGAGGGAGCCGCTGAACAGAAGCGCGACCTGGAAGGGATACTCGCCCTGCTCGGTCGCGTAGCCGCCCACCACACGGTCGTCCTCGGCCTTGGCGCGGGCCTCGGTGACCCGCGACATCGGCGATAGTTCGGGCCGCTCGGCCGCGTTTTCGGCGGCGGCGGGCAGCGCGGCCAGCGCAGTGCCGCCGGCGAGCACAAGCAGCGCAAGGCTGCGTGTCAGTCCATTTGAAACCTGCAAGTTCGTACCTCCTGAGACGTTGCATTGCGGCGGGACACGACCTGCGAAGCCGTCCGCCCTTTGCCTTCCAAGACCCAAAGCCATCAAATACTTGTCGGGCAAAGCCGACAAGATTGATTGGCGCCAATGTGGGAATATTTGCGGCGCAGTCTTCCCCAGCGGCATATGATGCCTATCACCTTGAAATGTCGCGGCGATTTGTATCGGGAATGTGTCGGCGAGAGGAGGGCGGCGGAGGCAAGCGCCGCGATCTCGACATCATTGGCCGACCGCGGTTCGCTCGCCCGAGCGGATGGCGATGGTCATCGCGAAAGTCGCCTCCGCTCCCGGTGCGATCGCGAGGATGCCCGGCTTGTCGAAGATATCGCCGTCGAAGCCCGCCGGATCGGCGTGACCCGCCCACGGCTCGATGCAGAGAAAGCCGGCGCCCGGCTTCATCCACAGGCCGAGCGACGGGAGGTTGCGGAAGCCGACGTCGATCGCGAACGGCGCACCGGGCGCGGCGAAACGGATGTTGCGGCTGCGCGGCGATGTCAGCACCATCGCGCCCTGCTCGAACAGGCGCTCCGACAGAGGCAGGACCCCGCCCCGCAATTCGACGGGGGAGCTTCCGGGAAGGATCAGGCCGTCGCGGGCGCGGACGACGTCGAGACGGTCGTCCGCGCCGAAGACGAGGACATGCGCCTCCTTGGCCAGCTCCGGCGCGAGCGGCCAACGGAAGCCGGGGTGAAAGCCGAAGCTTGCCGGCAAGGCAGAACCGCCCGGGTTGCGGACGGTGGCTTCGACGTCGAGGCTCTCGCCGCCGAAGCGGTAGGCGAGGTCGAGCTCGAAGGCGAAGGGATAGTGCCGTCGCGTAGCCGGCGTATCTCTAAGGCGCAGGAGGCAGCGGTCGGGTCCGCGCTCGAGGACCGCGAACTCCATTGAATGGGCAAAGCCGTGCAGGGGCATGGGATAGCTGGCCGTCCCCACGCGGATCCGGTCGCCGGCGCAGCGGCCGACGACGGGAAACAGGATCGGGCTCGAACGGTCCCACCATCCGGCGTCGCCCTGCCACAGGAGCTCGCCATGATCGCGGTGGGTCAGACTCACCAGTTCCGCGCCGAACGACGATATGCGGGCGGCGAGCTTGTCCGAGATCAAGTGAACGTCGAGCGCCATGAAGTACCAATGTCGGGAGAGTTTCCTAGGGGCCGGGGGAGTGTGATATGAAGCTCCCTGTCAGAGACACAGGGGATTGAGCAATTTTGAAGTCGATGCGAGCGGTCGAAATGGGGGGTCTTCGCCCGCATGTATAGCTTTCTCCAGCCGATTGAACGCACGGGACGAGGTTCCACCACGGAGCGCGTCTATGGAGCACTTCGCGATGCGATCGTCCACCGCCAGTTGCGGCCGGGCGAGTTCGTCGACAAGAACCTCATCTGCGAACGGCTGGGGGTGTCGCGCTTTCCCGTCTCCGAGGCGCTCGGCCGGCTGGCCGCGCAGGGCTTCGTCGAGGTGCTGCCGCAACGCGGCACCCGCGTCAGCCGGATCAGCCTCAAGGACGTGCGGCAGAACCTGCTGATCCGGCGCGCGCTTGAGGCCGAAACCGTGCGCGAACTGGCCCGGCGCAGCCCGCCGCCCGTCGCGAGGCTGGACGAGAACATCGCAGCGCAGAGAGCGGCGCTCACGGCATGCGATGATACGGCCTATTACAATCTCGACGTCGAGTTCCATTCGATCCTGCAGCAGGAACTGGGCTACCCCTATGTGACGGCGACGATCGACGCCGCCCGCGCGGGGCTCGACCGGGTGCGGCGGATGCTCGGCAAGCTGCATAGAATGGAGCTCACTTTCGAGGAGCACGCGGCAGTGGTCGAGGCGATCCGGGCCGGCAACAGCGAGGGCGCCGCCGACGCGATGCGCCGGCATCTCGATAATGTCGACGTATTGCTGGCCTCTTTCGCCTCGGACAATCCGGACCTGTTCAGCCGATAGCTTCGACCTTGCGCGGTGCGACGCCGCGCAAATTGAGCGCGTTGCCGAACAGGATCAGAAGCCCGCCGGCGACGGTCCACGCGTCGAGCATCTCGCTGTAGAGCAGGTAGCCCAGCAGAGCGGACAGGGGCACGCGCAGGAAATCCATCGGGATGACGATCGTCGCGTCGGCATGCGTCATCGCTTTCGCCATGCAGTAATGGGAGAAGGTGCCGCAGGCGGCGATCACCAGGATCCACGGCCAGACCGCCGCCGACGGCCATTGCCAGACCAGAACGGCGGGGGCGATGCCCACGATGCCCTGCACGACCAGCATCCAGAAGATGATGACCAGCACGCTGTCGTGACGGGTGAGACCCTTCACCATTGTCACCGAGATGCCGAAGCCGACCGCCGCGCATAGCGCGATGAGCTGTCCCGGGTCGACATGATCGAGGCCGGGGCGGACGATGATGACCACGCCGAGAATGCCGAGGATGATCGAGACGATCTTCCAGCCGCCGATCCGCTCGCCGAGGAAGAGGCCGGCAAAGATCGCCGTCCACACCGGCATGGTGAACTCGATCGAGATCAGTTGCGCGAGCGGGATCATCGTCAGCGCCAGAAGCCACGCATATTGAGCGCCGTAGTGAACGACGTTGCGGCCGATGTGCTGGCCGATCACCTTGCTGCGCATGGCGCGGAAGCCGCCCGCTGCATGGATCAGCGGATAGAGCAGCGCCAGGCCGATGATGGCGCGCAGCTCCATGATCTGGAAGACGTCGATCTCCTTGGTCGCAGCGCGGCCGGCCACCGTCATGCCGAGCATCAGGGTTAGCCATCCGGCCATCCACAGTGCGGCCTTCGTGAGCGAAGGTTGTGCGCTCATGCTTCTTTTCCTCCTGGCAGCGACATGGCCGCCTCCGCTTCCCGGTTCATACGCCGAGATAACGGTCCTGCAGTTCCGCGGTCAGCTCGTCCGGCCGCCCTGTCCAGGCGGTCCCGCCCTTTTCGAGCACGACGCAGCGGTCGGCGACGGGTAGCAACTCGACCATGGTCTTGTCGACGACCAGAATGGATTCTCCATTGGCCTTGAGCGCGCGGATGGCGCGCCAGATGTCGCGGCGGATGGTGGGAGCGAGGCCCTCGGTCGCTTCGTCAAGGATCAGCAGGCGCGGGTTTGTCATCAAGGCCCGGCCGACGGCGAGCATCTGCTGCTCGCCGCCCGAGAGCGTGCGGGCATACTGGTCACGGCGTTCGCCAAGCCGCGGAAAGAGTTGGGCCACAGTGTCGAGCGTCCATTTGCCGGACCGCGCCGCGGCGAGCAGGTTCTCGCGCACCGTGAGGTTGGGAAAGCAGCGCCGCCCCTCCGGCACCAGGCCGATGCCGAGCCGAGCGATGCGGAACGGCTTTTCGCGGATCACGTCGCGGCCGGCAAAAGAGATCCCGCCGGAGCGCGAGGCCATCAGTCCGCAGATCGCGCGGATGGTGGTGGTCTTGCCCATGCCGTTGCGGCCCATCAGCGCCACGACCTCTCCTTCGCCGACAGCGAGGTCAACGCCGAACAGCGCCTGGCTGGCGCCGTAGGAAGCCTGGAGTCGCTCGACGGAGAGCAGGATCATGCCCCGTCCCCCAGATAGGCTTCGCGGACCGCCGGGTCGCTGCGGATCTCGGCGACGGAGCCGGTGGCGATGATGCGGCCGTAGACCAGCACGGAGACACGGTCGGCGAGCGCGAAGACGGCGTCCATGTCGTGCTCGACGAGCAGGATCGGCGCCTCGGCGCGAAGCCTGTCGAGGAACGCGGTGAGCGTGCGCGAGCCTTCGGGACCCATTCCCGCCATCGGCTCGTCGAGGAGGAAGGCCTTGGCGCCGAGCGCGATGGCGATGGCGATCTCGAGCTGGCGGCGCTCGCCATGTGACAGTTCCGCCGCCGCCACGTTCGCCCGTGCCGACAGGCCGACGCGGTCGAGAGCTGCGCCGGCCGCGTCGCGAAGACCGCGGTCGTGCATGACATTGCGCAGGAAGCGAAAGCTCGATCCCTGGCGCGCCTGAACCGCCAGCATCACGTTGCGCAGTGCCGAGAATTCGGGGATCAGCGACGAGACCTGGAAGGTGCGGCCAAGCCCGAGCCGGGCGCGGGCGGCGATGCCGAGAGGCAGGACGTCCTGCCCGAGGAAGCGGATCGAGCCGGCGTCGGGCTTCAGCGCGCCGGAGATCTGGTGCATCAGCGTCGTCTTGCCGGCGCCGTTGGGGCCGATCAGCGCGTGGATCTCCCCCTGTCTCAGATCGAGGCTGACCCCGTCGGTCGCCTTGAGCGCGTCGAAGTTTTTTTCGAGGTCGCGAATTTCGAGCACCGGATCAGCCATGGCGGGCCTTTCCGGCAATCAGCCCCACGATGCCGCCGCGGGCGAAGAGAACGACGCCAAGCAGAGTCAGGCCGAGGAAGAACTGCCAGCGTTCAGTGAGCGCGCCGAGCCAGTATTCCAGCATGACGTAGAGCATGGCGCCGGCGACCGGTCCCGCGAGCCGTCCGGTTCCGCCCAGGATGATGAGCACGATCAGCTCGCCCGACATCGGCCAGGCCAGCATCGAGGGACTGGCGAAGCGGTTGAGCTCGGCGAACATGGCGCCCGCGACGGCCGTGATCATCGCCGAGAGCACGAAGGCGACGAGACGGATCGGGAAGGGTTCGATGCCGATCGCCGCGACGCGCAATTCGTTCTGGCGGGCGGCTTGCAGGGCAGCGCCGAAGCGCGAGACGCGCACTCGCCAGAAGATCACGAGGCCGGCGAGCAGCAGGGCGAAGGCGATCAGGAACAGATCGCGCGGCACCGCCGTGTTCATGCCGGGAAAGCCGTTGCGCAGGGCGATCGACAGCCCGTCCTCGCCGCCATAGGCCTTCCAGGAAATGGCGAAGTAGAAGATCATCTGCGCGAAGGCGAGCGTGATCATGATGAAGTAGACGCCGGACGTCCGGAGGCTGATGGCGCCGGAGATCGCTGCGACGACGCCGGCGGCGAGGGCTGCGAGGAGCCAGACGAGCGGCATCGAGGCGGGCACGTCCATGCCGAGCAAGGGTTGGGCATTCATCGCATGCGTCGCGACGATGCCGGCCGCGTAGCCGCCGATGCCGAAGAAGGCGGCATGGCCGAAGGAGACGAGACCGCCGAGCCCGAGCGCGATGTTGAGGCCGGTGGCCGCCAGCGCCAGGATCGTCATGCGGGTCGCAAGCGTGGTGTAGAACGGGTAGCCGAGCGCCTGCGCGGCGAAGGGCAGCGCGAGGAGGGCCGCCAGCAAGGCGAAGGTGAGGAGGCGTTCGCGGGTCATGCCGTCATGCACCCGCCGCGAACAGGCCTTTCGGCCGGAACGCCAGGATCGCCGCCATGACGATGTAGATCAGCATCGACGACAGCGCGCCGCCGAGGCTGGCGGCCGGCGCCGGACCGAGAAGCGCTGCGAGCAGTTGCGGCAGGAAGATGCGGCCCATCGTGTCGACCACGCCGACCAGCAGTGCGCCGAGGAAGGCGCCCTTGATCGATCCGATGCCGCCGATGACGATGACGACGAAGGCGAGGATCAGAACCGGCTCGCCCATGCCGACCTGAACCGACTGCAGCGCGCCGACCAGCGCGCCCGCGAGGCCGGCAAGCGCCGCGCCCAGCGCGAAGACGACCGTATAGAGCGTTCGGATGTCCACACCGAGCGCGCCGATCATTTCGCGGTCGCTCTCGCCGGCGCGGATGCGCATGCCGAGGCGGGTGCGCGAGATGAGCAGCCAGAGGCCGACGGCGACGGCGAGGCCGACGAGGATGATGGCGAGGCGATAGACCGGGTAGAACACCCCGCCGGGCAGCGCGACCGCGCCGGTGAGCGCCGGCGGGATGTCGAGATAGAGCGGGAAGGAGCCGAACAGCCAGCGCGTGCCTTCCGAGAAGACGAGGATCAGCGCGAAGGTTGCGAGCACCTGGTCGAGATGGTCGCGCTCGTAGAGCCGCCGGATGACCGTGATCTCGACGATCGCGCCGGCGGCCGCGGCCGCCGCGAGGCTGGCGACCAGGCCGAGCCAGAACGAGCCGGTCCAGGCCGCGACCGACGCGCAGGCGAAGGCGCCGACCATGTAGAGCGAGCCGTGCGCCAGGTTGATCAGCCCCATGACGCCGAAGATCAGCGTCAGCCCGGCCGCCATCAGGAACAGCATGACGCCGAGCTGCAGGCCGTTCAGGAGCTGTTCGATGATGAGGGCTGTGGGCAAGAGCGGTCGGACTCTGTGGAGGCTCCCCCTCATCCGGCCCTTTGGGCCACCTTCTCCCCGAGGGGAGAAGAGGGCGCCGGCGCTGGATCACCTCCTCTCCCCTTGGGGAGAGGGTGGCCGAGCGAAGCGGAGGCCGGGTGAGGGGGCAGTGCCTTACATCTTGCACTCTGCCGCGTAGGCGTCCTGGTGGTCGGTGAAGGAGGTGCCGACGATCTTGTTGGTCAGCGTGCCGTTGGCGTCCTTGTAGACCTCGCGGACGTAGAAGTCCTGGATCGGGTGGTTGTTGGTGTTGAACTTGAACTTGCCGCGGACGGTGTCGAACTGAGCCTCCTTCAGCGCGGCGCGGAACGCGTCGGCGTCCTTGACGCTTGCCTTGCCCTTGGCCGAGATCAGGAGGTTCGCCGTATCGTAGGCCTGCGCGGCGTAGATGGACGGCAGGCGATTATATTCGGCCTTGAAGGCCTCGACGAAGGCCTTGTTGGCCGCATTGTCGAGGTCCGGCGACCACGATGCGGTGTTCTTCGCTCCGATGGCAGCATCGCCGATCGCGCCGAGCACGTCCTGGCTGAAGGAGAAGCCGGGGCCCATGACCGGGATGCCGACGCCCGACTGCGCATACTGCTTCATGAAGGCGATGCCCATGCCGCCGGGCAGGAAGAAGAACACCGAATCGGCGCCCGACGCGCGGATCTGCGCGATCTCGGCGGCGTAGTCGGTCTGGCCGAGCTGGGTGTAAACCTCGCCGGCCAGCTCGCCCTTGTAGAAGCGCTTGAAGCCGTTGAGCGAATCCGTGCCGGCCGGGTAGTTCGGCGCGAGGATGAACATCTTCTTGATGCCCTGCGTCTGGGCGTAGTTGCCCGCCGCCTCGTGGAAATTGTCGTTCTGGTAGGCGACGTTGAAATAGTTCTTGTCGCACTTGGCGCCAGCGAGAGGCGAGGGTCCGGCATTGGGCGAGAGGTAGAACTTGCCCTGCGCGACGGCGTTGGGCACGACGGCCATGGCGAGGTTCGACCAGATGATGCCGGTCAAGACGTCGACCTGCTCGGCCTGGATCATCTTGTCGGCGATCTGCACCGCGATCTCGGGCTTCATTGCATCGTCCTCGACGACGACCGAGATCTCCGCGTCGCCGGCCTTCTTGATCGCCAGCATGAAGCCGTCGCGCGCGTCGACGCCGAGGCCTGCGCCGCCGCCGGACAGCGTGGTGATCATGCCGATCTTCAGCGGCTCGGCCATCGCCAGGCCGGAGACGCCCAGCGTCAGGCCGAAGGCGATCGTTGCTAGAAGTTTACCCATGTCGATACTCCCGTCGTTTCGTTGTCCCGCGGCGGGGCCCCCGCTCGGTCTTTTCGTTCCACGACCGCACTTTCCACAGTTCTGCGAAAACTTCCACCTCGACATGCGGATCGGGTAAGGGAGTTCGAGACGAGGGAGAGCCGCGCATGTTTCTGCACCGCATCGCCGACTGGGACGACGCCTATGCCAACTGGCCGAACATTCCGCGCAGCGAGCGCTGGCCGGACGGCTGGATCGAGCCGGCGAAGGCGTTCCGCGAGAGCTGGGCGCAGCGGACGCGGCTCGATGTGCCCTACGGACCGGCGCCGCGCAACCTGATCGACTTCTACCTGCCCGACGGGACGCCGAAAGGCCTCGTCGTCTTCGTCCATGGCGGCTACTGGATGCGGCTGGAGAAGAGCTTCTGGTCGCATCTCTCCGCCGGGCCGCTGGCGCACGGATACGCGGTGGCGATGCCGTCCTACACGCTCTGCCCGGACATCCGCATCTCAGGAATCACGGCGGAGGTCGGCAAGGCGATCGAGACGGCAGCGGCCGAGATAGGCGGACCGATCCATCTGACCGGCCACTCGGCGGGTGGGCATCTGGTGACGCGCATGGCCTGTGCGACGTCGCCGCTGCCCGACGCGGTGCGGGCGAGGATCGGCAATGTCGTGTCGATCTCGGGCGTCCACGATCTTCGGCCGCTGATGCGGATCGCCAACAACGAGATCCTGAAGATCGACGAGGCGGAGGCGCTGGCGGAAAGCCCGGCGCTGCTGCGGCCGCTGCCCGACACGCGGCTGACCTGTTGGGTCGGCGGCAACGAGCGCTCCGAATTCCTCCGCCAGAACGCGTTGCTTGCCTCGATCTGGAAAGGACTGGGCGTCGCGACGGCTGCCGTCGAGGAGCCGGACCGGCATCATTTCAATGTCGTCGACGGACTGGCGAGCCCGTATCACCCGCTGACGAAGGCGCTGCTGGCGGGTTGAATCCCGTCAGTCGCGATAGTTGGAGCCTTCCTCGTCGAGGATGAGCTTGAGCTGTTCGAGATGCCGCGACGCGGTGGCGACTGGGTAGGCGTCCATCTGGGCAGCGACCGTCTCGGCGACCGCGTCGGAGAGGATGCGCAGCGGCCGGCCGGTCCACAGCGCCTTGACGTAGTTCTCGCAGGCGCGCTCGAAATAATAGAGCCGGTCGAACGTGTCGGCCACGGTCTCGCCGATGACCAGCAGGCCGTGATTGCCCATCACCATGACCTTTACCTTCGGATCGGCGAAGAGCCTGGCGCAGCGAGTACCTTCCTCCTCGAAGGCAAGCCCGCCATAGCCCTCGTCGACGACGACGCGGCCGTGGAACATCGCCGAGTTCTGGTCGACCGGCGGCAGGCGCGAATCCGCCAGCGAGGCGAGCACGGTGGCGTAGCGCGAGTGGACATGCATGGCGCAGCGGGCATGCGGGACCAGCCGGTGCAGCGAGCCGTGCAGGCCCCAGGCGGTCGGGTCCGGCGCGTCGGGGCGCTCCATCGTCTTCGGGTCGTTGGCGTCGACCAGCACGAGGTCGCTGGCGCGCACCCGGGTGAAATGAACCATGTTGGGATTGATGAGGAACTGCGTGCCGTCGGCGTTGACCGCAAGCGAGAAATGGTTGGCGACCGCCTCGTGCATGTCGAGCCGCGCCGTCCAACGCAGCGCCGCCGCAAGGTCGGCGCGATCATCCGTATGGGTGATGTTGGCTCCGATACGGCGGGCGGCGACGTTCATGGGCGGGGCTCCTTGCAGAGCCGCAGGATGCAACGTCTTCGGCAAGGCCGCAATCGGGGTCCCGAAAACGAAAATGGCCGCCACGGTGGAGGGGGGTTCCGTGGCGGCCGTACTCGAAACGATGCGGCAGCCCGGAGAGGGGGGATGAGGCTGCCGCAGTGTCCGGTATAGGCGGGGGACGAGCCTTCAACCGAACTCGGCGATAATTGCCGATGACCGAGATTTGGGTCCGGGAACGTGGCGATTCAAGGGCACGAAGATTACAAGTTTGTAACGAGCGCGTGATTATCGGGGATCGCGGTGCGGTCCTGTCAGGTCCTGACAGCTACCGCCCTGCGCAGCGGCTTTGCGATGGACCCTGCGAAGCCGCCGCGCTATCCCTTCGCCATGAAAAAAGGCGATCATCTCTTCCTCATCGACGGCTCGGGCTACATCTTCCGCGCCTACCATGCGCTGCCGCCGCTGACCCGCAAGTCCGACGGGCTGCCCGTCGGCGCCGTCTCCGGCTTCTGCAACATGCTGTGGAAGCTGATGCAGGATGCGCGCGACACCGATGTCGGCGTGACGCCCACGCATCTGGCGGTGATCTTCGACTATTCGTCCAAAACGTTCCGCAACGAACTCTACCCCGAATACAAGGCGAACCGCTCGGCGCCGCCCGAGGACCTGGTGCCGCAGTTCGGCCTGATCCGCCAGGCGACCAAGGCTTTCGACCTGCCCTGCATCGAAATGGAGGGCTTCGAGGCCGACGATCTGATCGCCACCTACTGCCGGATGGCGCGGGAAGCGGGAGCGGACGCCACGATCATCTCCTCCGACAAGGACCTGATGCAGCTCGTCGGACCCTCGGTGTGGATGTACGACCCGATGAAGGACAAGCAGATCGGCATTCCCGAGGTCGTCGAGAAGTGGGGTGTGCCGCCGGAGAAGATGATCGACCTGCAGGCGCTGACCGGCGATTCCGTCGACAACGTGCCCGGCGTGCCGGGCATAGGGCCGAAGACGGCGGCGCTCCTGCTCGAGCAGTTCGGCGATCTCGATACGCTCCTGACCCGCGCGGGGGAGATCAAGCAGGAGAAGCGGCGCGAGGCGATCATAGCGAACGCCGAGAAGGCGCGCATCTCGCGCCTGCTGGTGACGCTGAAGGACGACGTGCCGAACGTCGACCCGCTTGAGGATTTCATCCTGCAGCCGCCCAACGGGCCGAAGCTGATCGCCTTCCTCAAGGCACTGGAATTCACCACGCTGACCCGCCGCGTGGCGGAGGCGAGCGGCACGGATGCGGCCGAGGTCGAGCCGGCCGAGGTGAAGGTGGAGTTCGGCGAGGCGGCGCATGGGCCGGATGTGGGGTCGGGGGCTGACGCCCTCACCTCCCCCTTGTCGGGAGGTCGCGCCGAAGGCGCGGGTGGGGGTTTTCCCGCGACGGCAGCGGGTGTCGCACCCCCACCCCTAACCCCTCCCCACAAGGGGGAGGGGGACACTCCCGCCGCCCTTGCCGCCGCGCGCGCCGAGGCGGCAACCAGCACGCCGTTCGACGTGAAATCCTACACCTGCATCCGCGACATCGCCGAGCTCTACCGCTGGATGGACGAGGCGCGCGAGGCGGGAATCGTCGCCTTCGACACGGAGACCACCTCGCTCGATCCGATGCAGGCGGAACTGTGCGGCTTTTCGATCGCGACCGCCCCGGGGCGTGCCGCCTATGTGCCCGTGGGCCACAAGACCGGGGTGGGCGATCTGCTGGGCGGCGGGCTGGTCGAGAACCAGATCCCGATTCGCGATGCGTTGGCGGCGCTGAAACCGCTCCTGGAGGACCCGTCGGTCCTCAAGATCGCGCAGAACCTGAAATACGACCTGGTGGTGATGAACCGCCACGGCATCGACGTGAAGCCGTATGACGACACGATGCTGTTGTCCTACGTCACCGACGGCGGCACGAATGGCGGCCACGGCATGGACGCGCTGTCGGAAAAGTGGCTCGGCCACAAGCCGATCGCCTTCAAGGACGTCAGCGGTTCGGGCAAATCGTTCCAGACCTTCGACATGGTCGATCTGGAGCGGGCGACCTGCTACGCGGCCGAGGACGCCGACGTGACGTTGAGGCTCTGGCTGGTGCTCAAACCGCGGCTGGTGGCCAAGGGGCTGGTCTCCGTCTACGAGCGGCTGGAGCGGCCGCTGGTGCCGGTGCTGGCCAACATGGAGCAGCGTGGCATCTCCATCGACCGGCAGATCCTGTCGCGGCTGTCGGGCGAGCTCGCCCAGGGCGCGGCGCGCATCGAGGACGAGATCTACGCGCTGGTCGGCGAGCGCATCAACATCGGCTCGCCCAAGCAGCTGGGCGACATCCTGTTCGGTCGCATGGGCCTGCCCGGCGGCTCCAAGACCAAGACCGGCCAGTGGTCGACCTCGGCGCAGCTGCTGGAGGACCTGGCCGCGGAAGGCCATGAACTGCCGCGCAAGATCGTCGACTGGCGCCAGCTGACCAAGCTGAAATCGACCTATACCGACGCGCTGCCGGGCTTCGTCAATCCGGAGACGGGCCGCGTGCACACATCCTACGCGCTGGCGTCGACGACTACCGGGCGGCTGTCGTCATCCGATCCGAACCTGCAGAACATCCCGGTGCGCACCGCCGAGGGCCGCAAGATCCGCACCGCCTTCGTGGCCGAGCCGGGGCACAAGCTGATCTCTGCCGACTACAGCCAGATCGAACTGCGCGTGCTGGCCCATGTCGCCGACATCCCTCAATTGAAGCAGGCCTTCGCCGACGGCGCCGACATCCACGCGATCACCGCGTCGGAGATGTTCAACGTTCCGGTCGAGGGCATGCCATCGGAAATCCGCCGCCGCGCCAAGGCGATCAACTTCGGCATCATCTATGGGATTTCCGCCTTCGGGTTAGCCAACCAGCTGTCGATCCCGCGCGAGGAGGCCGGCAGCTACATCAAGAAGTATTTCGAGCGCTTCCCCGGCATCCGCGATTACATCGAGGAGACCAAGGAGTTCGCCCGCCGCGAAGGCTATGTCGAGACCATCTTCGGCCGGCGCATCCACTATCCGGAGATCCGCTCGCCGAACCCGTCGGTGCGCGCCTTCAACGAGCGCGCCTCGACAAATGCCAGGCTTCAGGGCACCGCGGCCGACATCATCCGCCGGGCGATGATCCGAATGGACGCGGCGCTCGCAAACGCGGGGCTCGACGCCGTGCGCATGCTGCTGCAGGTGCACGACGAACTGATCTTCGAGGCGCGCGAGGACGATGTCGAGCCCGCGATCCCGGTGATCCGCGAGGTGATGGAGAACGCGGCGATGCCAGCCGTCGCCATGTCGGTGCCGCTCAACGTCGATGCCCGCGCCGCGCACAACTGGGACGAGGCGCATTGAGCGCCGTCTTCCGCCAGACGGCGATCTGAAGCGTTCCCGCTACGCGCCCGCCGCGCAGCTTGCGCAGGTGCCGCGGAATTCGATGACGGCCTTGTTCGGCCTGAAGCCGCTCGCCTCGGCCCAAGCTTCCAACCGCTCGGTCACGACCGGATCGGTGAACTCCGTCACCTGGCCGCAGGTCTCGCAGATGGCGAAGCCGGTCATGCCGTGGTCGTGGTGATGGTGGCCGTGGCAGGCGACGAAGGAGTTGATGCTCTCCAGCCGGTGCACGAACCCGCCCTTCATCAAAGTATCGAGCGCGCGGTAGACCTGCAGCGGCGCGCGAAAGCCGTCGTCGCGCAGCTGGTCGAGCAGCGCATAGGCGCTGAGCGGGCCTTCGGCCTTTTCGAGCCTGCCAAGCACAAGCGTCTGGTTGCGCGTCAGATCTGTCCTGGTCGCCATGCTCTCTTCAACCATTCCCGCCGCGATTTGTGAAGCGTCATGGCCAAGATATGGGGTTTGCCCCGGCTCGAACCAAGCCGGTCAGGCCTGTCTCATCGCCGCGAGTGCGGCCGGCAGGCCGGCGAGGGAGCCGATGACGACGTCGGCGCCGATCTCGTCCACGGGGACCGAGGTGTAGCCGCCGCACACGGCGACGACGGGAATGCCGGCGGCGCGGCCGCAGCCGACGTCCGCCAGGCTGTCGCCGACCATGACGGCATCCTCCAGTGTGACGCCCAGCCGTTCCAACGCCGCGAAGATCATGTCCGGCGCTGGCTTCTTCTCCACTACGCTGTCGCCGCCGATGACCGCGCCGAGACGGGCAGACAGGCCGAAATGGTCGAGGATGGCTTCGGTCGGCATCTGCGGCTTGTTGGTGACGACGGCCATCATGATGCCTCTCGCGCGAAGCTCGTCGAGGACTTCAAGCACGCCGGGCATCAGCACGGTGAGAACGGTGAGATGATCGGCATAGATGCCGATCATGGCCTCGTATTCGAACTCGAGCTCATCCGTATCCAGCGGCCGGCCGACGGCGAAGAAGGCGCGCTCGACGAGCTTCTTCACCCCGTTGCCGATCATCGAGACCACGTCGGGGAGCGACAACGGACCTAGCCCGTGCCGCATGAGCAGGATGTTGACCGAGGCGTGCAGGTCGGGCGCCGAATCGATCAGCGTCCCGTCGAGATCGAACAGCACCGCGCGCGGCCAGGGCGCTGTCCGGCCCATGATCAGGCCGCCTTCCGCATCGCGGTCGGAGGCGGCACGGATCGCCTCGATATTGGTGCGATAGGAGGCTTCCGAGCCGCCCTTGAACACGGCCGAACCGGCGACGAGCACGTTGGCGCCGGCGGCGGCGACCAGCGGCGCGGTTTCCGGCGTGATCCCGCCGTCGATTTCGATGTCGATGGGCCGGGCGCCGATCATCGCCTTGACGCGCTTCACCTTCTCGACGACGGAGGGGATGAAGGCCTGGCCGCCGAAACCGGGGTTGACCGTCATCAAGAGCACGAGGTCGAGCCGGTCGAGCACGTATTCGATGACGCTTTCCGGTGTCGACGGATTGAGAGAGACGCCGGCCTTCTTGCCGAGATTGCGGATCGCCTGCAGCGAGCGGTCGAGATGAGGGCCGGCCTCGGCATGGACCGTGATGATGTCGCAGCCCGCGTCGGCGAAGGCGGCGAGATAGGGATCGGTCGGGGCGATCATCAGATGGCAGTCGAATACCTTGTCGGTACGGCCGCGGATCGACTTGATGATCTGCGGGCCAAACGTGATGTTGGGCACGAAATGGCCGTCCATGACGTCGAGGTGGATCCAGTCGGCGCCGGCGCGGACGATCGTCTCGACCTCGTCGCCGAGTTTCGAGAAGTCCGCCGAGAGAACCGACGGCGCGATGATGGTCCGGTTCATGCGTCTTTCCTCGCTTCATTCGTGGCTGCGGACGTTTGCCCGCGCAGCCGGTAGCGGGTCAAGGCCATTCTGCCTTTGATCGCCAACTGTATCGGTTCAAAAATCGGCCTCAATCTGCAATGAACGTTCCGCAGCGGCACCGACCGCGCGGGCTTGGGAGAGTGACATGGGTTTGAAACGCGCAGGCAGCCTGCTTGCGGCAGTGGCGCTCGCCGCATTGTGCGGCGGAGCGGCGGAGGCCGAGGCGCGCACCAATCGGGCGCTGATCGTCGGTGTCTCCGAGTATCCCAACCTGCCGAAGGGCGATTGGCTGGAAGGGCCGAAGAACGACGCCGTCCTGGTGCGCGACTATCTCGTCAGCAATCCCGCAACTCCATTCGCCGCCGCCGACGTGACGGTTCTGGCAAGCAGTACCGAAGGCGCGGAAGCGCCGACGCGCAACGCCATCCTGAAAGCGCTTTCGGACCTGACGGCGAAGGCCGAGGACGGCGATTTCATCTACATCCAGTTCTCCGGCCACGGCTCGCAGCAGCCCGCTGCCGACCCGTCGACGGAAATCGACGGCAAGGACGAAATCTTCCTCGCCGCCGACGTGAACAAGATCGACCCGGCGACGAAGACCGTTCCCAACGCGATCATGGATGACGAGATCGGCGCGGCGCTCGATGCGATCCGCGACAAGGGGGCGTTCGTCTGGGTCGTGTTCGACGCCTGCCATTCGGGCACCGCGACGCGCGCGGTGGGGATGGGCGTCGAGGAGAAGGAGCGCAAGATCTCACCCGAATCGCTCGGCTTCACACCGGAGATGATGGCAGCGGCGCGCGGAGAGGCGACGCGCGGCGCGGGCGGCGAGCCGGAGAGGGAGAACGCGCTCGGCCTGTCGCAGGACGATGACGGCGCCGCCGCGACGGAACGGGGCGGAATGGTCGCGTTCTTCGCCGCGCAGACGGTGGAAACCACGCCCGAATTCCCGCAGCCGGCGACCGATCCGGCAGGCAAGATCTTCGGCCTGTTCACCTACACGCTGATGTCGAAGCTGGCGGAAAACCCGAACGTCACCTACCGCCAGCTCAGCCAGGGCATCCTCCAGCACTATTCGGGTCTCAACCGGACCAAGCCGACGCCGCTGTTCGAGGGCGACCTCGACGCGCCGGTGTTCGGGATGGAGCCGGGCGACGCCGTGCTGCAGTGGAAAGTAGCCGTGAAGGACGGGGTCGTGGCGCTGCCGGCCGGCATGCTGCACCGAGTCGAGCCAGGCACCAAGCTCGCGGTGCTCAAATCGCCGCTCGACCCGATCGACGATGCCGTCGGCTATCTCGAGGTGCGCTCGGCGACCAGCCTGACGAGCCAGGCGCTGCCGGCGGCGTTTTCCGGCCGATCCGCGATGCGCATGGAGGAAATCCCGGACGGGGCCTATGCGCGGATCGCCGAGATGGCGATCAATTTCGAACTGGTGGTCGCCAAAGCGCCGGCCGCCGACGGCCTCGCCGAGGATGTCGCCCGCGCCAACGCGGCGCTGGAGGCGATCGCGGCGGACGGCAAGACGCCGCTCAAGTTGCGCGTGGTCGAGCCGGGGGCGGCGGCCGACATCCGCTTCGCGGTGGTGCGCGAGAGCGATGTGCCCGGGGCCGCCGAAGGTGCGTCGAAGGAACCGGCGTTGTGGCTGCTGCCGCCCTCGGGAGAGATAAGCCTGGAAAGGGGCCGCCGGCCGCCTTCGATGTTCACGGCGGATGCGGACAAGCTCGGCGCCAAGCTCTCCGACGACCTCGTGGTGATCTCGCGGGCGATGAACCTGTCGCGCCTCGCCGGCGCGTCCGACTTCCGCCGCGGCGACGTGAGCGTGACCTTCTCGGTGCAACGCGCCGATCAGGACGAACTGACGCCGATCGAGGCGGGCAACGTGCCGGTACTGCACCCGGGCGATTCGATTTTTGTTTCGGCGAAGAACGAATCGCGAAAACCGGTCGACCTCAACGTGCTCTATGTCGGCAGCGACTACACGATCAGCTCGGCGGAGGCGCCGATCCGCCTGCACGAACGCGACGAACTGGAGGAGACAGGGCTGTTCACCGTGTCGGAAGGGAGCTTCGGCAACGAACGGCTGATCGCGGTGCTGACCGAAGCCGAACAGCAGTCGTCGACACTCGACCTGGGCTATCTGGCGCAGAAGGGTGTCAGGCAGGCGACGCGCTCGGCAGCCGCGCCCGAAGGCTTCGCGGGCCTGCTCGACGACATCGCCAAGGCGCCGGCGACGCGCGACGTCAAGCGCTTCCAGGACAAGCGCAGCTCGAAGGGCGCGGTGCTGGTGTTCCCGATGGAGACCAGTCCAGCCACGAAATAGCCGGCTTCCTCTTGTGGGAAACCGCGCTTATGAAATCATGCAGTGCGACCGCGCCGCGGAACGCTCAGGACGACCCGACATGACCGCTTTCAGGACTCTCGGATATGCAATCGCGGCACTGACCTTGGTGTCTGCCTCGTCCCTACGGGCCGCGGAGTGCGTGATCTGCGCCAATTCAATTGTGATGAACGAGGATCTCGCAACCTGCTTCCTCGAGAAGTATGGCGATCCGGAAACCGTTGCCGGCGACACGGTCGCGGTCGACCTCAGCCGCTGCGAGAAGAGCCGCAGCATCGTGCTGGCGCTGCCCGAGCCTAAGGCGGCGGTCGAGGAGCCGGATACCAAGTTCCTGCTGTCGCGCGGTCAGGTCGAATGCCTGAGGGACAAGCTGCAGTCCGACGAGATCGACCTCGATCCGTCGGCGCGTATCGACCTGGGCACGTGCCGATGAAGAAACCGGCGAAACTGCCGGACACCGGCACCGGCATTCCGCTGCCGAGCACGCAGGAGCCCAAGGACGAGCCCAACCCGTTCAAGGCGACCGACTGGCGGCTGTTCGTGTTTGCCTGGAGCGGGTTCGCACTCAGGGTTCTGCTCTGCGTCGGCGCGGTGTTCTCGGCGGTGCAGTTCCTGCAATCGCGCCAGGACAAGCGCGTCGAGCGCACGCTGGCGCTGGTCGAACTGTGGGAAAAGCCGGAATACCAGGAAGCCCAGAGCGCGCTGAAGCGTAGGCTGGGCGAACTGAACAAGCAGTCCGCCGGTCTCGTCACGCCGCAGACCTCGCCGGAGCAGATGGACATCATCATGGCGAGCATAGGCTCGAAGGCGATGACTGACGAAGGCGGGACGATGCCGCTCTCCGACTTCCAGGACCAGTTCGACCGGATCGTCTATTTCCTCAGCCGGCTCGCATCCTGCGTGAACACGAAGCTGTGCGACCGCGCCGTGGCCGACGAGTTCTTCCTGGACTATGCGCGGTCCTTCTGGCGCTTCTTCTCCACCCATATCGAGCGCGAGCGGCGCAGCAGCTCGGCCAATCTCGCGGTCGGCATCGAGACCTATGTCAAGGCGCCGCGATGAGGCTGCTCGACACCGACCATCCCTTCTTCCGGCCGCTGTGGATACGTATCGCCACTTTCGGCTTTACCGCAGGCTGGACGATCTTCGAATTGTGGAACGGCGCGATCCTGTGGGCCTGCGTCGTCGGCGCGCTGGCCATGATGTCGTTCCACGGCTTCTTCATCGACTTCAATCCGGACCGGCATCAGTTGAGCCGGAAGGACGACGAGACGCCCTAAGCTTTATCCTCGCGCCTTCATCAGGGCGGCGAGGTCGTAGCCGGATGCCTGCACCGCTTCCAGCGTCACCGGCGTCGGCTGGGCGAGCAGCCGGCGCGCGGCCATGTGGTCGCCGGGCACGTCGACCGTTTCCACGCCGATCAGCTCGCCGCGTCGATAGCACAGCACGGAGAGCCTGCCCTCATCCAGGCCGCCCCTGATCTCGTGATGGTCGGCACCAGCCGTCAATCCGGCGATCTGCAGCTTGTGCGGCCCCTGGTCGCTCCAGAACCAGGGCAGCTTGTCGTAGCGCTCGGGATGCCCGACCAGCCTCCGCGACAGGCATTTTGCCTGGTCGACCGCGTTCTGGACCGATTCGAGGCGGATCTGCGGGCCATCCTGGCCGAAGGGGAAGGAGGCGCAGTCGCCGATGGCGGAGATGGCGGCATCCTCCGTGGCGAGCATGTCGTCGACGCGGACGCCGTCGTGGACGTAAAGGCCGGCGGCCTCCGCCATCTCGGCATTGGGCACCACGCCGGCGGAGACGAGCACGAGATCGGCCGGCACGCGCTCGCCGTCGCCGAGCTCGACCCCGCCGGCCCTGCCCGTGCCATCGTCGAGGATGGCGCGGGCAAGCGAATTGAGCCGCACGTCGACGCCGCTCGATGAATGGAAGGAAAGGAAATAGTCGGAGATCGGCGGCGAGACGACGCGCGACATCAGCCGGGCGGTTGCCTCGAGAACGGTCACGTGCAGGCCGGCCGCCCGCGCCGTCGCCGCCACCTCCAGGCCGATGAAGCCGCCGCCGATCACCACCAGGCGCGAGGCCGAGGCGAGCTTTTCGCGCAGAATCTCGGCGTCCGCCAGGGTGCGGAGGCCGAGCACGTTGCCGAGATCGATGCCCGGCAGGGGCAGGCGCCGGTTGCGGGTTCCGGTGGCAAGCACGAGGTGGCTGTAGCCGATCGTGCGGCCGTCCGAGATCGTCGCGGTTCGTTCCGCACGATCGATGGAAGTGACGGTCCGCCCGTCCTCCAGGTCGATCCTGTTCTTCTCGAAGAAGTCGGCATTGCGGAAGAGCAGCCGGTCGGGATTGGGATCCTTGATATATCCCTTAGATAGCGGGGGGCGCTGGTAGGGCAGCCCGGGCTCCTCGCCGACGATGACGATCTCGCCCTCGAACCCGTCCTGACGCAGGCTTGCCGCGGTCTGGAAGCCGGCCTGGCCGCTGCCGGCGATGATAATTCTGTCGGTCATGCTGAACTTCGCCCTGCGTTCTTCATTTCGCGGTCAGGGCGTGAGGTGAACCATATTCGTGTCCGAATTCCAATCCACCGCCGCGACGCGATATGGCGCGCGGCAGCGAGGTCTGCAAACGAAAGCGGCCCCCGGATAAACCGGGGGCCGCCATGGATTCGGACGAGCCGGATCAGCAGTAGGCTGCCGAGGCGGTGCAGGTGGCCTGGACCAGGGAGCCGATATTGCCCGCGCCGTAGCTGCCATAGGCAGCGTTCGGGAACTCTGCATTCTGGCCGAACCAGGATGCGCCCTGAACGTTGATGCCGACCGAGGTGTAGCCCCAGCTTGTCGTCCCGACGACGATGTTGCGGTTGGCGGCATTGCCAAGGCTGGCGCTGCCGGTGACGACCGGCGAGGTGCCGAAGTTGACCAGCCACGGACCGCCCGACGAACCGCCGGTCATGGCCGAGCCCAGCTGCGTGTTCTTCAGCAGCTTGCCGTTTGCGCCCGTCATCGCAATGTACTTGCCGTAGGAATCGCCCCGCAGCATCTGGTAGCCGTTGTCGATGGCGACCGGATAGCCGATCTGCGTAATCTGGGCGACCGTCGCATTGCCGAAGACCGGAGTCGCCAGATAGCTGTAGCCGTTCCAGCCATAGCCATACCAGCCGCCGAGCGTTGTGCCGGCATAGACGCTGCTCTTGGGTGCCAGGGTCACGGTGGCGATGTCGTTGTTGCAGACGACACCTCTCGCGCCGGACTGGCAGGTGTCGGTGCCGTTGAAGTAGACGGTCGGGATGCGCCAGGTGACGCCCTGGTAGTAGCCCCAGGGGCCGCCGGTGGAGGTGTAGTTGGCAGGATACCAGCGGACTTCGTTGGCCCAGCCGGATGCCTGCAGGCCGTAGTTATGCACGCAGTGCGCGGCGGTGATCAGCACACCCTTCTTGATGAGCGAGGCCGTGCAGACGTACCAGCTCGACCCGAAGCGCATCCACAGCTTGCCGGCGTAGCGGTAGGGGCGGCTTGCGACCGGAACCAGGGCGCCGTTGGTGGAGTTGTAGGGAGCGCCCGTTACCGCGACGCGGGCGATCGTGTAGGGCCATTTGTACGACGAGTTGAGGCCATAGGCCTCGCTGCCGACGCCGGTGTCGGTCGACGCGCCGGCCTTTTCGCCGGCAGCCGGCGTGCCGCCGGACGTGAGATAGGGCACGACGCTCGGCGTCGTCGTCGGCAAGCGGCTCAAGCCGGGCCCGACCGGTCCCGATGCGGAAGCCGGCCCGGACGGCCCGCCAGCGACGGTTGTCCCGCCGTTTCCGATCTGGGCGCTGCCCGTCTCCATAAGCGCCAGCGTGATGCCGAGCGCGATCGATGTGAGCTTGGCTGCTCTCAGCAAGCTAGACATTTCGTCCTCCAGGGTTGGACTTTGGTACGGCCGGGAGAATACCCCTGCCACATGCTTACGCAAGGGAAAAAGATGGTAAAAGGGAGGCGAAAACTGTCATTTCACCTAAAACAGAAAAAATAAATTGGCAGATAACTGTGAAATATTTCATCGTCTCTCGACGGGGAGCTTTCTCGCAGGAATTCAGATTTAGAATATCGAAAATCTTTTTGAATAAATACATCACGTCGTTCGAATATGCATGGTCAGATGGGAGCACATGTCGAAATCATTCGTGTCCAAACCAATTTCTGCACCGAATTCAAAGCAGCGGCCATCGAAGATCGTCTTGAAGCCAGTATCGGACCGGTACACGCAGCGACACGAAATACTCTAAAGGAATGAAACCTATCGCTGCATCTTGCGTCGATGGCGTTTCAAAGCTCCTGAACACGATCGAGCCGCTTTGCGGTGAGCTTCTGCAGGGTCGGATCCGCAACCTTCGAGTGTCCCATGCCTGGGCCGCAACTGCCGCTGCCGCAATGACCTTCGCCCAATGCCAAGTGTCGGTCAGAATGACCCTCCGGCGAAAGGGTTACCGCGCCGACATCAATACCCGCGATGGGGCGCGGGAAACCAATATGCCATTGGACGGATCTGAAGGATCGGCAACAAAAAAGCCCGGAAAACCGGGCTTCTTGTCGTGCTTCTGGACCTTGTAGGACGGTCTGAAGCGGCAGTTTGGTGCCCAGGAAAGGACTCGAACCTTCACGCCTCGCGGCACACGGACCTGAACCGTGCGCGTCTACCAATTCCGCCACCTGGGCAGGTGTGCGGCCCGCATGTATGCGGGCGGTCCGCTTGTGTCAACGCGAAAATGCTTGGTCCGACAGGAGATTGAAGGCGGGGGCTCAGGCTTCCAGCAGTTCCTTCGAGGCGACCGTCGAATCCGCATTGAGCCGGTAGACGACCGGAACCCCGGTGGCGAGTTCCATCTTCACCACTTCCTCGCCGGTCAGCCCGTCGAGCGCCATGATCAGCGCCCGCAACGAGTTGCCGTGGGCCGCGACGAGCACGTTTCCGCCGGATAGAACGTGCGGCTGGATGGTGTGGATGTAATAGGGCCAGACGCGCGCGCCGGTGTCCTTCAGGCTTTCGCCGCCGGGCGGCGGCACATCGTAGGAGCGGCGCCAGATATGCACCTGTTCCTCGCCCCACTTGGCCCGCGCGTCGTCCTTGTTGAGACCGGAGAGGTCGCCGTAGTCGCGCTCGTTGAGCGCTTGGTCGCGGAGCGTCTTCAAGCCCGTCTGGCCGAGTTCGGCAAGAATCAGTTCGCAGCTCTTCTCGGCGCGCTTCAACACGGAGGTGAAGGCGATATCGAATTTCAGGCCCTTGGCCTTGAGCCGCTGGCCGGCAGCCTTCGCTTCCGCCGTGCCCTGCTCGGTGAGGCCAACGTCGCGCCATCCGGTGAACAGGTTCTTCAGGTTCCATTCGCTCTGTCCGTGGCGGACGAGCACCAGCGTGCGCGACATCGTCTAGTCCTCTTGCGTTCCGGCTCCCTCGAAGGCGTCGCCGACGCCCATCGCCGCGGCGATCAGGGCAAAGTCGCCGCGCTCGATCGAAAAGAGCGATTTCCTGAAATACATGCCCCAGTGGCCTCTGTCCCGTACGAAGGAGAACCGGTCAAGCAGGGGATAGATGTCGGCAATCTCAGCACGTAGCCATTCGGCATTGCGCTGCCAGCCCATGTCGCCCGCGGCGGTCATCTGCTGTTCGTGGGGTTCGCCAGGGAGGATGCGGCCGATCGCGGTGAAGGCGCGTACCTCCGCGCCCTCGTTCATGCCCTCGCGCGGACTGTAGTAGGCGACCCAGTCGCCCGGCTGCGTGCGCAGCGCGGCAGAATGTCTGCCATGGGCGAACATGGCAAAGCCGTTCTCCACCGCGATCCGCACATGGCGCGCCGCGGCGACGCCGATCCAGCAGCGGGGCATCAGGATAGGCCGAGCACGTCGAGCATCGAGTAGAGGCCGGACTTGCGCCCATGCGCCCAGAGTGCCGCCTTGACCGCACCGCGCGCGAAGATGGCGCGGTCCTCGGCATGGTGCGACAAGACGATGCGCTCGCCGGCGCCCGCGAGGATGACCGAATGGTCGCCGACGACCGAACCGCCGCGCAGCGTCGCGAAGCCTATCGCACCTTCGGGCCGGGCACCGGTATGCCCGTCGCGCACCCGGACGCTGTGATCGGCGAGGTCGATGCCGCGTCCTTCCGCCGCCGCCCCGCCGAGCAGCAGGGCGGTGCCCGAGGGCGCGTCGACCTTGTGCCTGTGGTGCATTTCCAGGATCTCGATGTCGAAATCGGCGTCGAGCGCACGTGCCGCCTGTTTCACCAACACGCCCAGCAGGTTGACCCCGAGGCTCATGTTGCCGGACTTGACGATCGGCGTGTGGCGCGCGGCTGCCTGGATCTTCGCCTCGTCGTCGGCCGAGCAGCCGGTCGTGCCGATGACATGCACCACATGCGCCTGCGCGGCATAGGCGGCGAAGCCCACGGTCGCGGCCGGCGAGGTGAAGTCGAGAACGCCGTCGGCCCTGGCGAAGACCGGCAGCGTGTCGGATGAGATGAGGACGCCATTAGGCCCGGTTCCGGCGAGAACGCCGGCGTCCTGCCCGAGATGCGGCGAATCCTCGCGCTCGATCGCGCCGGCCAGCACCGCGCCCTGCGTCTCGGCGATGATGCGGACGAGGGTTCGGCCCATGCGGCCCGCGGCACCCACCACGACCAGCTTCATGTCGCTCATCGCACCCCTCCCGTCCGGCGCCGCCGCGGCTTCTCGGCGACGATTTCGGCCGCTTCGCCCGCGCGGTCCTGCATGAAATGGAACCGCGCATAGGCGCCACCAGGTTTCGCCAGAAGGCCGCGGTGCGTGCCCTCCTCGACCAGCCGGCCGCTTTCGAGCACGATGATATGGTCGGCATTGACGACCGTCGACAGCCGGTGCGCGATGACGAGCGTCGTGCGGCCCTGCATCACCGTGTCGAGCGCCCGCTGGACCTTGGCCTCCGATTCATTGTCGAGCGCGGAAGTTGCTTCGTCGAGGAGCAGGATCGGCGCGTCGCGCAGGAGCGCGCGGGCGATCGACAGGCGCTGGCGCTGGCCGCCCGACAGCGTCACGCCGTTCTCGCCGACCATCGTGTTCCAGCCGTGAGGCTGGGCGGAGATGAACTCGGTGGCCTGCGCCAGCCGCGCCGCCTCCTCGACCTCGGCGTCGCTCGCCTCCGGCCGGCCGTAGCGGATGTTGTCCCGGATCGTGCCCTCGAAAAGGTAAGGCTGCTGCGAGACATAGGCGATGGAGCGCCGCAGCGACTGCTTGGTCACGGCGGCGATGTCCTGGCCGTCGATCTCGATGACCCCGGCGGTGGGATCGTAGAAGCGCTGCAGCAGCGCGACGATGGTCGACTTGCCGGCGCCGGACGATCCGACGATCGCCGTCGTCTTGCCAGCGCGTGCCTTGAAGCTGACGCCGAGCAGGACCGGCGAGCCTTCGGCATAGGCGAACTCGACATCGCGGAAGGCCACCTCCCCCTTGCCCACCTTGAGATCGCCAGCACCGGGACGGTCGCCCTGCTGCGGCTCGATGTCGAGGATCTCGTAGATCATGCGCGCGTTGACCAGGGCGCGCTCGAGGTTGGCCTGCACGCGGGCGAGACGCTTGGCCGGCTCGTAGGCCAGCAGAAGCGCGGTGATGAAGGACATGACCGCGCCGGGCGATTCCTGCGCGACGGCGGAACGATAGCCGGCATAGGCGATCACACCGGCGATCGCGAGACCGGCGAGGATTTCGGTGACCGGCGTCATCCGCTCCGAGATCCGCGCAATGCGGTTTGCCCGCGCCTCGGCGAAATCGATCAGCACGCCGATCTTGTCGGAGAGCTGCTGCTCCATCGTGAAGGCCTTGACGATGGTGATGCCTTGCGTGGCCTCCTGCATGGCGCCGACCAGCCGCGAGTTCACCTCGACCGCTTCGCGCGTCGCACGTCTCAGCCGCCGCATCAGATAATTGACGGAAATCAGGATCGGCGGGCCGATCACCAGTGCGACCAACGACAGGATCGGATCCTGGTAGACCATGACACCGAGCAGGGCGATCAGGGACACCGCGTCGCGCGCGATCGCCGTCAGCGTCATCGACAGGATGTCGCGGATGCCTGTGACGTTCTCGTTGATCCGCGCCGCGAGCTGGCCCGAGCGGGTGGCAGTGTAGAAGTCGACGCCGAGCCGCATCAACTGGTCGACGATGCGGCGCTGGTAGCGTGCGACGAGATTGTTGCCGATCTTGGCCAGAAGCACGGCTTGGCCGTAGGTGGCGAGCCCGCGGATAGTGAAGGCGACGACGATCGAGCCGCAGATGATCCAGATCAGGTCGTGGCGCTTTTCCGTGAACAGCAGATCGACGATGTCGCGCATGATGTAGGCGGTGAAAGCGGTCGTCGCGGCGAAGGCCAACAGGCAGACCACTGCAAGCGCGTAATAGCCGACATACTCGCGGCCGTTCTCGGCGAGCATGCGTTTGAGGACGGTAACGACTTCGCCCGCGCCGAAACGTCCACTGGTGCTCTCTGCCGCCAAGTCGGTCCTGTCCTGCTGCCCTTCGACGCGCCCGTCGCGACCCTGCGCCGTGGAACGCTCATAGCGGCATGCGCAGCGCTTGCCTATGGCAGCGATGCCACAGACTGCCCGCTATGGCCGCCAGCGGCGGCCCGACGTCTCCACTCCGAAGCGACCCGGCGTCCGCGCATAGGCGGCGAGGCCGAGAAGCGCCGCCATCGGATGGGTGATGACAAAGACCGGCATGTCGCGCATCAGCGCCGAATGCGGCGCCTTGTCCTCGAAGGCGGCGCGGAAGTCGCTCTTCAGCAGCAGCGGGACGATCTTCTGGGCGATGCCCCCGGTCAGATAGACGCCGCCCTTGCTCATGAACACGAGCGCGAGGTCGCCGGCGATGCGGCCGAGGCAGGTGCAGAACATCGACACTGCTTCGACCGCGGTCTTGTCCGAGCTGTCGAGGGCGGCGCTGGTGATCTCGGCTGGCGTCGTGAACGGCGTGGCGGTCCCGTCCGCCTTGCCGATGGCGTGGTATATATTGACCAGTCCCCGACCGCACAGCAGCTGTTCGCCCGAAATGCGCCCCTCGATCCGATCGAGATGAGGGAAGACCTCAAAATCACGGGGGCTGCGCGGACCCATGTCCATATGCCCGCCTTCGCCGGGCACCGGGATCCAGGTGCGCCGCGCATGCACGAGGCCGGCGACGCCGAGCCCGGTGCCGGGACCGAGCACGACGCGGCTGGCTGCGGGTTCGGCTGTGCCCGAACCAATGCGGATCATGTGTTCGTCGCCGAGCGCGACGACGGCCAGCGCCTGCGCCTCGAAATCGTTGAGCACCACGATGTCCTGCAGACCGAGCTCTGCCTGCATCGCCTTGGGCCGCACGACCCAGGGGCAATTCGTCAGGTGGATCTCGTCGCCGTCGACGGGTCCCGCGACAGCGAGCACGGCCGAGCGCGGCTGGACCGAGGTGCGGTCCAGGATCATCGTCTGGATCGCCTGGTCGATCGTCGCGAAATCGGCGGTCTGGACGACCGGGAATTCCTTCGGTTCGGCGTAGGAATCGATCAGGATCGCGAAGCGCGCATTGGTGCCCCCGATATCCCCGATCAGGACGGGGAAATTGAGGACCGTGTCGGTGTCGGTGATTCGGGCCATTCTTTTTCCCCGTTGCAATGGCCTTACGCCTGCGCCGCCTTCGTGCCGGTCAGGATGATCTCGGCGGTGGCGCGATTCAAGGCCATTGGAATATCGTAGACGATCGCAAGCCGCATCAGCGCCTTCACGTCCACGTCGTGCGGCATCGGCGTCAGCGGATCGACGAAGAAGATCAGTGCATCGACCTGGCCTTCCGCGATCAGCGCGCCGATCTGCTGGTCGCCGCCGAGCGGGCCGCTCTTCAGCCGCCGCACCGAGAGCTCCGGCCAGGCTTCGGCGACACGCCCGCCGGTCGTGCCGGTGGCAACCAGGTCGCAACGCCTGAGGAAATCGCGGTGGGCGCCGGCGAAAGCGACGAGGTCGTCCTTCTTTTCGTCATGCGCGATGAGGGCGATACGCACGCGCGAACCATCCGGCTAAATCGTTTGAAGTCAGCCGATGGCATAGCCCACAAGACTGCCGGAAGAAAGCGGTAAGTTGACGCCTCACTGCCCCGGATCGGGCCGGAACATCGGGATCGGGATACGGTCCAGCGGTATCTCCGTAAACGCGTTCGCGGTCACCGGCGTCGGGGCGCTGGATGCAGCGATCGTCGGCGGCGGGCTGCCGATGCCGCGCACCGTCACCGAGGCCTCCGAGACGGGCGAGGGCGCGTTCAGCACCGCGACGCAGGCCGCCGGCAGGCTCTTCATCGTCATGATGTCGCGCGCCTTGGGAGCGTCGGGGTTCTTGTTGGGGCGCCAGGGCTCTTCCGTGAACCACCAGGCGAGCGACTTGTCGCAACCGTCGCCGGCCTCGACCTTCGCCTGGCCGCGGCACTCGGTCGAGCCCGGCTGGCAGCCGATGCGGATATGGAAGTGGTAGTCGTGGCCCCAGAACGGCCGCACCTTGCGCAGCCAGGAGCGATCGCCGCTCACCGTGTCGCAGAGCTTCTTCTTGATGCCCGGATTGACCAGGATGCGCTCGACCTCCGGATAGCTCGCGGCGCGCTTGAGCAGGTTGGTATGCGCCTGTGTCCAGAGCCGGTCCTTCACCAGATGCGTCCGCTCGTCGACCATCAGCGTTGCGCTCATGTTCTCGCGCTCGCTCGCGCTCAGCCGCTTGTCGGGCATCGGCGTCAGCCAGATGTCGGCGTCGAGTCCGATCTGGTGCGAGGCATGGCCGGTGAGCATTGGGCCGCCGCGCGGCTGCGAGATGTCGCCGAGGAGAAGGCCCGGCCAGCCGTCCTTGGCGGAATCGCGCGACAGCTTCTCGATGAGGTTGATCATCGTGGGGTGGCCCCAGCGCCGGTTGCGCGACAGCCGCATCGCCTGCCAGTTCGGACCGTCGGTGGCGATGGCGACGCCGCCCGAGAAGCAGCCCTTGGAATAGAAGCCGTAGGACTTGGGCGCGATCGCCGCCGGCAGGGTCTTGGCGCCGAAGAGGTTCTTCGCCAGTTGTTCGGCGCCCGCCGTCGCCGTTCCGCCGGCCACGGCGAGTGCCGCGATGAGGCCCGCGAAGGCGCTTCGCACGATCTTGCTCATAGTCCAGTCCCCGATGTCCGAGGCCTTCCTGCCCGATAACAATGGCAAAGCGTGGGCGGAGGATGGTTAATGGAGGGTGAAAAGCGGGATGAAGAACCAGTCAGGTCCACGCACGGCCTATCCTCCGTCTGGAACAGAATGGATAAACTGTCTATCTTGTCTCAAACGTGTGATTGGAGGCATCGATGCGCGAGTACCCCTCGACCGATCTAAAGCAGCGACTGGGCGACGTCCTGGATGCCGCAAGCCGAGAGCCCATCTCGATCACCCGGCACGGCAAGGCGCGCTTCGTTCTCATGAATGTCGAGGCGTATGAGGCGAGATTTGCGGAGGACACCCGCAAGGTCTATGCGGCCGAGGAAATGCCGGCGGAACACCTGGCCATGCTCGAAGAAGCGCTGAAGACGCTCACCGACGGCGACCGGGATGGCTGAGCCGCTGCCCGGCGACGTATGGCGCTATGACTATCTGTGGCGCTGGCAGCACGACGGCGGCGAGACCGAAGGTCGCAAGCGGCGCCCGACCGCAATGGTAGCCGTCATCAAGGCGTCGGACGGCACTTTCCTTTTCATTCTGCCGATTACATCGTCGCCACCTGTGGCAGGACGGATGGCCCTTGAAGTCCCCCAGATTGAACGAAGGCGGGCGGGTCTGGACGACATCCCGCTTTGGGTCATGATCGATGAATACAATTTCGACCGGCTAGAATCGTCGTTCTATTTCGATCCGAAGGCACGGGTTGGGCGCTTCGGCAGCACATTTCATCGCAAGGTGCTCGAGGCGTTCACAAGTGCGGCGCGGTCCCACCTCGTGAAGCGTGTCCCTCGCACCGAATAGCGCCACCTATCTCCGCCAGTTTCCCTTTTCCCACATCGCGGTGAGCGCGGCGCGGTAGTTCGGATGCACGAAGGGGTAGCCGGCGGCTTTCAGCTTCGCGTTCGAGACGCGCTTGTTCTCGCCGTAGAAGGATCGGGCCATGGGGGTGAGGTCGGCGGTGTCGAAGTCGATCTCGGGTGGCGGCGCGATGCCCATCAGGCCGGCCGCGAAGGCGACGACATCCTGCGGCGGCGCGGGTTCGTCGTCGGTGACGTTGAAGATGCCGCCGGTTTCATGCTGTGCCAGATGCAGCAGGCTGCCGGCGATGTCGTCGACATGGATGCGGTTGAAGATCTGGCCCGGCTTGACGATGCGGCGCGCGGTGCCGTTCTCCAGATTGACGAAGGCGTTGCGCCCAGGTCCGTAGATGCCCGACAGCCGAAGGACCGCCAGCGGAACGCCGCGTTCCCGGGCGAGATCGCTCCACTCCTTCTCGGCTTCCAGTCGGTGGTCGGAACGGCCCGGACGCGGGCGACACTCGCTTGTCTCATCGATCCACGCTCCGTCATGGTTGCCGTAGACACCGACGGTGGAGAGGTAGCCGATCCAGCGCAGCGCGGGCGTCGCGCCGACCAGCAGGTCTCGCGCCGCGGCGATCACCGGGTCGCCTGCGTCGGTGGGCGCTGCAGACACGACGATGTGGGTGGCGCGGGCAAGTTCGGCCGCGATCTGCGGCGAAACTGCTGAGCCGTCGAAGGCGAGAGGCTCGATCCCGGCCGCGCGCAGCAGGGCGAATTTGCTGTCGCCGCGGGTCGTACCGACGACAGCCTCCGCTTCGCCTGCCGCGAGCCTAGCGAAGGCCCGCGCGGAATAGCCGGCGCCGAACAGGAAGATGCGCATCGTCATGCCGTTAGCCTTTCACGCCGCGCGCCGAGCGCGGCCGTCCACTCCTCGCGGACCGAGTCGTCGTCCTCCCCGGCCTGCCGTTCGTTCCAGAGCGCCGTGAAGGCCTGATCGCCCATCAGCCGCGACAGCGCCCACACTGCCGCGCCGCGCACCAGCGGCGAAGGGTCGCCGGCAAGCTCGCGGCAGCGCGCGATCAGCGACGGGTCAGCCGAATTGCCCGCCGCGATGAGCACGTTGCGGATGAAGCGGTCGCGGCCGATACGTTTGACCGGCGAGCCGGTGAACAGGGTCCGGAACGCCGGATCGTCCAGCATCAGCAGGTCGGCGATGCGCGGCGCCTTGAGATCGTCGCGTGCGACGAGCTTCGCCTCGGACGCGGCGGCTGCGAACTTGTTCCAGGGGCATGCAGCGAGGCAATCGTCGCAGCCGTAGATGCGGTTGCCGATCGCGGCGCGGAATTCGCGCGGGATCGGCCCCTTGTTCTCGATCGTGAGATACGAGATGCAGCGCCGCGCATCGAGCCGGTAGGGTGCGGGAAACGCATCGGTCGGGCAGATATCGAGGCAGGCGCGGCACGAGCCGCAATGGTCGACCTCGGATGCATCGGGCGGCAGCTCCGCCGTGGTGAAGATCGAGCCGAGGAACAGCCAGGAGCCGAACTCGCGGCTGACGAGATTGGTGTGCTTGCCCTGCCAGCCGAGGCCGGCGGCTTCCGCCAGCGGCTTTTCCATCACGGGCGCGGTGTCGACGAAGACCTTGACGTCGCCGCCGGCGCGGGCCGCGATCTTGCCCGCGAGTTCCTTCAGCCTGCCCTTGATGACGTCATGGTAGTCGCGGTTGCGGGCATAGACCGAAATCGCCGCCCGATCTCTTCTTTCGAGGAGACCCAGCGGGTTCTCGTCGGGCCCGTAGTTCATAGCGAGCATGATGACGCTGCGGACTTCCGGCCAGAGTGTCGCGGGCGCCGCGCGGCGCTCGAAGGTCTCCTCCAGCCAGTCCATGTCGCCGTGGTGGCCGGCCGAGAGCGCAGCCGCGAGCCGTTCGCGGGCGAGCGGAATCGCGTCGGGCGTGGTGATGGCGACGGCCGAGAAACCCAGCCGCCTCGCCTCGCGATCGATGAACGGCCGCAGCGTCTCCGGTCTGGCCGCCGCTGCCGCGCCCATGGCCCTAGAAGTCGAGGTTGGCGTAGTGCGCGGCGGGAGACAGGCCGCGCACGCGGTCATTGAGGAGCGGCCGGAAGGCGGGCCGCGACTTGATCCGGCTGTACCAGTCGCGGGCCGCCACGTTCTCCAGCCAGTCGATTTCGCCTAGATAGTCGAGGATCGACAGCGAAGCGGCGGCGGCGAGGTCCGCATAGCTCATGCGCGTTCCAGCGAGCCAGTCGCGGGTGCCAGCCAGCCAGTTGGTGTATTTCAGATGCTGCTTGATGTTGGCCCGCGCCGCCCGGATCGCCGCCGAATCGGGCGAGCCGCCGCCCTGCGAAGCCGGCATGTGCGGCTTGAAGACGCGTTCGCGCACCAGATGGCGCGTCACCTCGCCCTCGGTCTTGACCAGATACCAGTCGCACAGACGGCGGATTTCGGCGCGCCCGATCGAATCCTCGGCAAACAGCCGCTTGTCGCGCTTCAAGACGCCGCGCGTCTCGTCGACATATTCGGCGATCACGTTCGCACCGACGACAGGGAAGTCGCCCTCCGCCAGCAGCACAGGCAAGGTTCCTGCGGGGTTGAGCGCCAGGAACTCCTTGCGGCGCGCCCAGGGCTTCTCCTCGATCAGTTCCAGCTCCTCGCCATACTCGCCAAAGGCGAGCCTGACGAATCGGCTGGCGGCATTCATGGGGTGGTGGAAGAGCGTCAGCATCGATCCGGTCTGGGCGCTTCGGCGAGGCTGCGGAATGCCTCGGTGCGGCACTGGCGTTTTGCGGTCGGGGCGGCTAATCCTGCGCCACCCGTCTGGGTCGGGATTCGAGCCGACCTATACGGGCTCGACCCGTCGATGACAAGCAAGCCGCCTGGCCGGAGCGCTCCATGCAGGATCAATCCATCGTTTCGGCCCTGTTGCTGGGCCTGCTTGAGGGGCTGACCGAGTTCATCCCGGTCTCGTCCACCGGGCATATCCTGCTGGCTGGACACTTCCTCGGCTTCGAATCGACCGGCAAGGCGTTCGAGGTGCTGATCCAGCTCGGCGCGATCCTGGCCATCCTGTCGGTCTATTTCGGCCGGCTGTGGAAGCTGCTGGTCGACCTGCCGCGCGACGGCCGCACGCAGCGTTTCGTGCTCGGCATCCTCGTTGCCTTCCTGCCGGCGGCCGTCGTCGGCGCGCTCGCCCACGACTTCATCAAGACTGTGCTGTTCGAGACACCGATGCTGATCTGCGTGATGCTGATTCTCGGCGGCGTGGTGCTGCTCTGGGTCGACCGCTGGGCGCTCCAGCCGCGCTACACCGACATCATGGATTATCCGCTGTCGCTGTGCCTGAAGATCGGCCTGTTCCAGTGCCTCGCCATGATCCCGGGCACGTCGCGGTCCGGCGCCACCATCGTCGGTTCGCTTCTGATGGGCGCCGACAAGCGTTCGGCGGCGGAATTCTCGTTCTTCCTCGCCATGCCGACCATGACGGGTGCCTTCGCCTACGACCTCTACAAGAACCGAGACATCCTCTCGGCGGCGGACCTGCCGGTCATCGCGGCGGGTTTCGTCATGGCCTTCATCGCGGCCGTCATCGTCGTCCGCTTCCTGCTCGACTATGTATCGCGCCACGGCTACGCGCTGTTCGGCTGGTGGCGCATCGCGGTCGGCGGGGTGGGCCTGATCGCGCTGTTGATGCTCGGCTGACAATAGAAAAAGGGCGCAGCTCTCGCCGCGCCCTCGTACGTCTCGCTTCCGAGAAGCCTGCCTCAGACCTTGTCCATGCATATCGAGGCATGGCCGCGCGAGATCATGCCGATCTGCTTCGCAGCGCCCTTGGAGAGGTCGATCACGCGGCCCTTGATGAACGGCCCGCGATCGTTGATGCGCACGACCACGCTCTTGCCGTTGTGCTTGTTGGTGACGCGCACTTTCGTGCCGAAGGGAAGCGAGCGGTGCGCGGCGGTCATGGCGGACGGGTTCATCCGTTCGCCCGATGCCGTCTTGGAGTGAAGCGCATACCACGATGCGCGTCCGCACTGGGCGAAGGCTGGATTTGTTGAAAACGTCGCCCCCGCGATGGCCACTGCCAAGACAACACCGAAACCGTTCTGCATCCGTAGGCACCCTTTGCCGTTGATCCTGACTCCGGCGCTAGGGGCGAAACGGGGGCGGAATGTGGAGCGAATGGGGCTGCGAAGTGGCGGAGAGTTAACGAATGGAGTCGCCCTGACACATCGCGTCAGGCGGGTCCGGCACGAGACGGCTCAACCGAAGCGGGCGCGATAGGCCGGCAGGACCTCGGGATTGCGGAGGTTGACGGGCAATTCGCCGCGCAGGATGCGCACGACTTCCCCGGCCGCGCCGGTCCCCATCCGCATCATGCTCTCCTCGGTGATGCCCGCCATGTGAGGCGTGACGATCACGTTGTCGAAGACGAAATAGGGGTGGTCCGGCGGCAGTGGCTGCGTCGAAAAGACGTCGAGCGCCGCCCCGCCGATACGTCCCTCGCGCAGGGCGGTAATCAGCGCGTCGTCGACGATGACGGGTCCCCGCGCGACGTTGACGATCAGCGCGCCGGGCTTCATCAGGCCGATCCGGCGCGCATCGATCAGGCCGCGCGTTTCCGGCGTCAGCGGGCAGCAGAGCACCAGGATGTCGCTCTTCGCGACCAGCGCGTCGATGTCGAGGAAGGCGGCGCCCGAGAGATCGTCGGGCCGACTGCGGCTGTTGATCGCGACCTCGAGGCCGAAGCCATGCGCCGCGATCGCATGGACCTGCCGGCCGACGGCGCCGTAGCCGACGATGCCGATGCGCCGGCCCGACAACTCGTTGGTGCGCTCGGCATGCGCCCGCCCGGCAAGCCAGCCCTGGCCGCGCAGGTCGTGGTCCATCATGCGAAAACGCCTGAGCAGCGCCATGGTCACGAAGAAGACATGCTCCGCGACCGAGCGCGCGTTGACCGCCGGTACGTTCGCCACCAGAACGCCGGCCGCGGTCGCGGCCTCCATCGGGATCATGTCGAGGCCAGCGCCGTGGCGTACCGCCGCGCGCAAAAGGGGCGCGCCCTCGAAAATCGCCTCCGGCAGATTGGCGCGGACGATGATGGCGGTAGCATCGCGCGATTCGGCGATCAGCGTCGCGGCGTCCAGGGCGCTCGCGATCCTCAGCCGGCAGGCGTTTGCGAGCGCCGCCACGGCGGCCGGATGCAGACCGTGGGTCGAGAAGACGACCGGAAGCTTCGCGTCAGGCATGTTCCAGCCGCGCGTTTTCCTTCTGGTCGAGTTCGCTGATCAGGCCCTTCCAGTAACTCTCGGCGCCCTGCAGATGCGCGTTCATCAGTGCCTGGGCGAGGTTGCCGTCGCGGCGCAGCAGCGCTTCGAAGATCTGCAGATGCTCGGCGTGCGATTTGCGGCAGCGCTCGGGATCGTTGAAATAGACCGGCAGCCGGCCCTCTCCCATGACGTAGTAGAGCGTGCAGATGCGGTAGAAGACGCTGTTCTTGGTCGCGCGCACGATCTCGAGGTGGAAATCCTTGTCCTCCACATGGATCGGCTCGCCGGCCGCGATCTTCGCCTCGGAGGCGCGCAGGATCTCGCGCAGCGCCTCGTAGTTCTCTTCGGTCGCGCGGCTGCAGGCGAGCTCGGCCGCCTTGATCTCGTGGATCTTCCTCAGTTCCACCGTCTCGTAGATCTGGACGGGGTCGAGCGGCAGGCCGGCGCGGGCGAACAGTGCCATCGCCTCGACGCTCGCCTCGCGCTTGGTGAGATAGATGCCTGATTTGGCGCGCCGCTCCACCAGACGCATCGCCTCGAGGATGGCGAGCGCCTCGCGGATCTGGCCGCGCGACACCTGGAAATGTTCCGCAAGTTCCCGCTCGGACGGGGTGCGGTGGCTCTCCGCATCCGATTTCGCGATCAGGTAGGCCGCGAGATGCGGCAACAGGTCTTTTTCCGCCATGCGATCAGCCACCCATTGAGTAGGCTCTCAGGAAATCCTCGTCGATCGTGATGCCTAGACCCGGCGTATCGGGAATTGCAATGGTTCCGTCGGCCACGTCGAGCTTCTCCACCACCAGATCGTGCAGCATCGGGTTGGCGCCGAGCGAGTATTCGAGGATGAAGCTCGCCGGCGATGCAGCGCAGACGTGCAGCCCGGCATAGAAGGCCGGCGCGCCCGCCCACAGATGCGGCGAAAGGCGGATGTTGAAGGCCGAGGCGATCGCACCGATCTTCATCGCCTCCGAGATGCCGCCGCAGAAGCCGAGATCGGGTTGGAACACATCGGCGGCACGTGCGACGGCCAGATCGCGAAAGTCGAACCGCGTCGCCTCGCTTTCGCCGACCGCGATCGGGATGCCGCAGGCGGCACGCACCTCGGCGATGCCCTGCCTGTCGTCGGCCGTCACGGGTTCCTCGAACCATGCGAGATCGCAGTCGCGCACCATGTGGGCGAAGCGCTTGGCATCGGCGACCGTGTAGGTGCCGTGCGCGTCGACCATGATCGAGACGGCGGGTCCGAGCGCGGCGCGAGCGGCCGCGACCCTGGCGGCTGAGACATGCGGCGCGCCGTCCATCGAGCCCACCCGCATCTTCACCGCCGTGAAGCCGCCCTTGTCGATATAGGACTGCAGCTGCGCGCCGATCGTTTCTGCCGGTGCCCAGCCGCCCGACGCATAGGCGGGCATGCGCTCCGCCTTGCGTCCGCCGAGCAGTCGCCAGACCGGCACGCCGAGCGACTTGCCGAGGATATCCCACAGCGCGATGTCGATGGCGCTGATGGCGGCAATGGTGAGACCGCGGCGCGCGAGCGCGGGCATGACGTGGCCGGACACGGCCGCCTTCTGGTGGCGGACGCCGTTGTAGAGCATCTCCCAGATGCCGTTGATGTCGCGGGCGTCGCGGCCCCGGATCGCCGGGCCGACCTCGTCGTTGATCAGCGAAACCAGTGCGCCGTAGGTGCCGGCGCTGCCGGCGGCGTTCTTGCCCTCGCCCCAGCCGACGATGCCGGACTCGGTCTCGACCCGCACGATCGCCGCGTCGAACGTGGCGATCTGGCCGAAATCGCTCTTGTGCTGCTGCGCGGCGTCGATGGGAATTCTCACCCACCACGCCTGAACCCGTACGATGCGCATATCTCTACCTCGGACCGCCGCGCCGCCGATGGCGCGGGGCGGCCTGTCCTGAACGGATCACTTGATCAGCGGCAGAAGCGTCTCCGCCGTGATGCGCATCTGGTCGGTATAGAACTTCTCGGTCAGCACCGAGGAGCCGTGATCCTGGATGAACTTCAGCTGCTCCGGCGAGATGTCGACGGGATTGCGCTCGACCATGTCCGGATAGCGGTTGGCAGGCGTGCGGTCGACGGGTGCGACGAACTCGTTGGTCAGCGCGCCGTCATAGCCGACGTCCCTGAGGATACCGACGAGCTTCTTCCAGTCGATCGTACCGAGGCCCGCGGCGAAGCGGTTGTTGTCGGCGACGTGGAAGTCGAACAGGCGCTTGCCCGCCTTGCGGATCGCCTCCTCGACGTTAAACTCCTCCATGTGGATGTGATAGGCGTCGAGGCAGACGCCGCATTCGGGCGACACCGCATCGGCCAGCGCCAGCGCCTGTTCGCCGCGATTGAACAGATAGGTCTCGAAGCGGTTCAGTGGCTCGACCGCGACCCGCACGCCGACCTTCTTGGCGTGGGCGAAGCATTCGCGGGTGGCGTCGACCACCCATTTCCACTCCTCCGCCTCGGTGCCGTCCGGCACGACCTTGCCGACGGTGGCCGGCACCAGGGTGATGATCTCGCCGTCGAGTTCGCTGACCATTGTCAGCACGTCCTTGACGTATTGTACCGAGCGCTCCCGCTGGCCCTGGTCCTTGGCGGCGAGATTGCGTTCGCCCAGCATAAGCGTGACCGAGCCCCAGCAGCGGATGCCGTGTTCCTTGAGCAGCGCGCGCGTCTCTTTGGTCTTGTACTGCTCCGGTTCGCCGGAGATCTCGATCGACTCGTAGCCGAATTTCTTGATCCGCCTGAGCGTCGTTTCCAGCGGCTCGGCGCGCATCCAGTTGTGTGTCGAAAGATGCATGATGTCTCCTCTCCGAATGTCTCGACCGGGCAGGGCGCGCGAAATCCGCGTCGGAACCGCTGCCCGAATTCCTCCCAGGGCCAAGCAATCCGAAAACTGGTTGGACCAAATTCAAGCATTGTGACGAGTAGCCCATTTCGGCAAGCCTCGCAAGCATGCCGATCGGTCGGGCAGGGATGTCGATTAAAGTGCTGGAAAAATGGCGATGAAGCCGGAATCCGGCCGGAAAACGGCCGATCAGGCCGCGGGCGAGGTCTTGACCACGTCGCCGTCATTGGTCATACCAGAGCGGACGAAGGCACCTGTAGTGGGCCCGCGCATTTCGATTGCGCGCTTGCGGTCCGGCCTTCTAGAAAGATCGTCTGGGAGGACAATCACATGCCGAAGACCATGAAGGGGCCGGGAATCTTCCTGGCGCAGTTCGGCGGCGACGCCGCGCCGTTCAATTCGCTGCCGGCGATCACGAAATGGGCAGCCGGCCTCGGCTACAAGGGCGTGCAGATCCCGACCTGGGACGGACGGCTGTTCGACCTGAAGAAGGCGGCGACCTCCAAGTCCTATTGCGACGAGGTGAAGGGCATCTGCGCCGACGCGGGAGTCGAGATTACCGAATTGTCGACCCACCTGCAGGGCCAGCTGGTGGCGGTTCACCCCGCCTATGACTCGATGTTCGACGGCTTCGCGCCGCCCGAGGTGCACAACAATCCCAAGGCGCGCCAGAAGTGGGCCGTCGAGCAGATGAAATACGCCGCCAAGGCGTCGAAGAACCTCGGGCTGACGGCATCCGTCTCCTTCACCGGTGCGCTCGCCTTCCCTTACCTCTATCCGTGGCCGCAGCGGCCGGCCGGCTTGATCGAGGAGGCCTTTGCCGAGCTCGGCAAGCGCTGGAAGCCGATCCTCGATGCCTATGACGAGGCCGGCGTCGACCTCTGCTACGAGATCCATCCGGGTGAGGACGTGTTCGACGGGGCGACTTTCGAGATGTTCGTGGACGCGGTCGGTGGACACAAGCGGGCCAACATCAACTACGATCCGTCGCACTTCCTGCTGCAGCAGCTCGACTATCTCGCCTTCATCGACATCTACCACGAGCGCATCAAGGCCTTCCACGTGAAGGACGCCGAGTTCAACCCGGACGGGCGCCAGGGCGTCTATTCCGGCTACCAGGGCTGGACCAATCGCGCCGGCCGGTTCCGCTCGCTTGGCGACGGCCAAGTCGATTTCTCGGGCATCTTCTCGAAGCTCGCGCAGTACGACTACGACAGCTGGGCGGTACTGGAGTGGGAATGCTGCCTGAAACACCCGGAGGACGGCGCGGCCGAGGGCGCGCCCTTCATCGATAGCCATATCATCCGCGTCACTGAGCGGGCCTTCGACGACTTCGCCGGCGCCAAGCCCGACAAGGCGGCGCTGCGCAAGCTGATGGGGATCTGAGCCATGGTCAGCGGCAAGACGATTGAATCCGGCAACGGTCCGATCCGGCTCGGCATGGTGGGCGGCGGGCAGGGCGCCTTCATCGGCGGCGTGCACCGTATCGCGGCGCGCATCGACGGCGAGTTCCAGCTGGTTGCCGGCGCGCTGTCGTCGAGCCCGGAGAAGGCCAAGGCGTCGGCCGCCGAACTCGGACTCGATCCGGCGCGAAGCTACGGTTCCTTTGCCGAGATGGCCAAGGCCGAGGCGAAGCGCGCCGACGGCATCGAGGCGGTGTCGATCGTCACGCCCAACCACATGCACTGGCCGGCGGCCAAGGCGTTTCTCGAGGCCGGCATCCATGTCATCTGCGACAAGCCGCTGACGTCGAACCTGGCGGACGCGAAGAAGCTGGCGGCGCTGGTGGAGAAGTCGGGCAGGGTCTTCGTGCTGACGCACAACTACACCGGCTATCCGATGATCCGCCACGCCCGCGAGATGGTGCAGAAGGGCCAGCTCGGCGAGATCCGCGTGATCCAGGCCGAGTATCCGCAGGACTGGCTGACCACGAAGGTCGAGGACACTGGCGCCAAGCAGGCGGTGTGGCGCACCGACCCGAAGCAGTCGGGCGCGGGCGGGGCGACCGGCGACATCGGCACTCATGCCTACAACCTCGCCCGCTTCGTCTCAGGCCTCGAACTCGACAGCCTGTCGGCCGACCTCAACGCCTTCGTCAAAGGCCGTCTGCTCGACGACAACGCGCATGTCATGCTGCGATTCAAGGGCGGCGCGAAAGGCATGTTGTGGGCGAGCCAGGTGGCGCCCGGCAACGAGAACGCGCTCAAGCTGCGCGTCTACGGCACCAAGGGCGGCATCGAATGGAGCCAGGAGCAGCCGAACCATCTCTGGTACACGCCGTTCGGCGAGCCGAAGCAGTTGATCACCCGCGCCGGCGCCGGCGCGGGTCCCGCCGCGGCCCGCGTCAGCCGGGTGCCGTCCGGCCATCCGGAAGGCTATCTCGAGGGCTTCGCCACGATCTACGCCGAGGCCGCGCGCGCCATTCGCGCGGCGCGCAAGAAGAATGGGAAGCCGGCTAAGGACGTGGTCTATCCGACCATCCATGACGGCGTCGAAGGCGTGGCCTTCGTCGAAGCCTGCGTGAGATCCTCGAAGAAGAACGCCGCCTGGACGAAGCTGTAGTTCAGGGCGAATGGGGAGTGGCGAATGGCGAGTTGGGAGTAGCGAATAGGGAAAACGGCGGGCGCGGACTTGGCGTGCAAGCAGCCTCAACCAATCTTATTCGCCATTCGCCATTCGCCACTCCCCATTCGCCATTCGCTATTCGCTCCTCATTCCTCCTGGAAATACTCCCTGTTCAGATCCCGGATCTGATGGATCTGCGTGTCGATCTTGCGCAGGTGTTTGCGCATCTGCGCTTCGGCGAGGTCCGGATTGCCCGACAGGATCGCCTCGCCGATGTCGCGGTGCTCGCGGATCGTCGCCGGCATGCCTAGCTTGAGCGACAGATAGCGCACCCGGTCCATCTGCACCTTCTGCGCGTCGATCAGCTTCCACACGAACTCGTTGCCCGACAGTTTCGCAATCAGGCGATGGAAGGCGTCGTCCCTGGCATGAAACGCGCGGTAGTCGTTGGCGTCGGATGCGGCCATCTGTTCGCGGAACAGATCCTCGAATGTGTCGGCCGGCATGTTGGCGCATTCTGCGGCCGCCTTGCGCACGACCGCAACCTCCAGAGCCTCGCGCACGAAGCGCGCGTTGAGTACATCGCGGATCGAGATGCGCACGACTTCGGTCGAACGCTGCGGACGAATGCGCAGCAGGCCCTGCTCCGCCAGCTGGATGAATGCCTCGCGCACGGGCTGCCGCGAGACCCCGAAACGGGCGGCGATGTCGCTCTCTGAAATCGCGTCGCCCGGCTTCAGGTCCAGCGAGACGATCGCGTCCCGCAGCGACTCCGCAATCCGCTTGGCGATGGTCGGACGGGTATCGGTGTCGAATTCAAGCTTGGTGATATTCATCATACAAATTTCGCCGGAATCGATGTTGACATAACATGTATACTTCCATACCAGTTTGCCGCAAGGATCTTTCGGGAGGAAATGTCCGGCGTGTCACTGCTGAACGACGACAGACTTTTTCCGGCCGATCCCGCGGCGCGCGCATTAGCGCGTGAACTTCATGCTTCGGTCAAGGACTTGCCGATCGTCAGCCCGCACGGGCACACCGATCCGCGCTGGTTCGCCGAAAACGCCAGCTTTTCCGACCCTGCGCAGCTCATCGTCGTTCCCGACCACTACATCTTCCGCATGCTCTTCAGCCAGGGCGTGCCGCTGGAAAAGCTCGGCGTGCCGCGCGTCGACGGCGGCGCGGTCGAGACCGATCCGCGCGCGATATGGCGTCTGTTCGCCGAACACTATCATCTCTTTCGCGCCACGCCGTCGCGGCTGTGGCTCGACCACACTTTCGAGACGCTGTTCGGTCTCGACGTGCCGCTCTCGGCTGCGACCGCCGACCTCTACTACGACGCCATCGACGGCAAGCTCCGCCAGGACGACTTTCGCCCGCGCGCCCTCTTCGAGCGCTTCAACATTGAGGTGATCGCCACCACGGAAGGCGCGCTCGACGACCTCAGATGGCACGCCATGCTGAAACAGTCGGGCTGGAAGGGCCGCGTGGTCACGACCTATCGGCCTGATTCCGTTATCGATCCGGATTTCGAGGGCTTCCGCGACAATCTGCGCGTCCTCGGCGAGATCACCGGTTGCGACACCGGCTCCTGGCAGGGCTATCTCGATGCCCACCGCAAGCGCCGCGCCTTCTTCCGCGACCATGGCGCGACCGCGACCGACCACGGCCACCCGAGCGCCGATACGGCGAACCTCTCGGCAGAGGCTGCCGCCAAGCTCTACTCGATCGTCGTTTCCCGCGACGCGACGCCGGATGAAGCGCGTCTGTTCCGTGCGCAGATGCTTACCGAGATGGCGAAGATGAGCGTCGAGGACGGCATGGTCATGCAGATCCATGCCGGTTCGCGCCGCAACCACTCCGCCGACATTTTCGCCCGCTTCGGCCGCGACAAGGGTTTCGACATTCCGGGCCGCACCGACTACGTGCAGGCGCTGAAGCCGCTGCTCGACGCCGTGGGGCTTGAACCGAACCTGACCGTCATCCTGTTCACGCTCGACGAGACGGCCTATTCGCGTGAACTGGCGCCTCTGGCTGGCGTCTATCCCTGCCTCAAGCTCGGCCCGGCCTGGTGGTTCTTCGACAGTCCCGCCGGCATGCGCCGTTTCCGCGAACTGACGACCGAAACCGCCGGCTTCTACAACACCGTCGGCTTCAACGACGACACCCGCGCCTTTCCCTCGATACCCGCCCGGCACGACGTCGCCAGGCGGGTTGACTGCGCCTACCTCGCGGACCTCGTGGTCGCGGGCCAGCTTCGCGACGACGAAGCGGCCGACCTCGCCCACGATCTCGCCTACCGCCTGGCCAAGCGCGCCTACCGACTTTGAACTGCAACATCAGGAACCAAAGGGAGGAACTCATGAACCTGATCCGCAAATTCGCGACTGCCGCCGCAATCACCGCACTGATGACGGCGAGCGCGCTCGCGCAGACCGTGCTGAAATCATCCGACACCCATCCGGATGGATATCCGACCGTCGAAGGCGTCAAGTATTTCGGCGAACTGGTCAAGCAGCGCACCAACGGGCGCTATTCCGTCGAGGTCTATCACTCCGCCCAGCTCGGCCAGGAGAAGGACACGATCGAGCAGGTCCGCTCCGGTGTCATCGAGCTCAACCGCATCTCCATGGCGCCGTTCAACGGCACCGTGAAGGAGACGATCGTGCCGGCGCTGCCCTACATCTTCCGCTCGGAAGAGCACATGCACAAGGTGATGGACGGCGCGATCGGCGACCAGATCAAGGCGGCGTTCGAGCCGGCCGGCCTGGTCGTGCTCGCCTTCTACGACGCCGGCGCGCGTTCCTTCTACAACAAGACCAAGCCGATCAACTCGGTCGCCGACATGAAAGGCCTCAAGTTCCGCGTCATCCAGTCCGACATCTTCGTCGACATGGTCGCCGCACTCGGCGCCAACGCGACGCCGATGCCATACGGCGAGGTCTATTCCGGCATCGAGACCGGCGTCATCGACGGCGCGGAGAACAACTATCCGAGCTACGACACCGCCAAACACTTCGAGGTCGCCAAGCACTACTCGCTCGACGAGCACACGATCCTTCCCGAGGTCTTCGTGATGAACAAGGCGGCGTGGGACAAGCTGACGCCGGAAGACCAGGCGATCTTCAAGGCCGCGGCCACCGAGAGCGTCGCCAAGCAGCGCGAGCTGTGGTCGGCCAAGGTCGAGGAGTCCAAGGCGAAGGTCATCGCGGCCGGCGCGATGATCACCACCCCGGAGAAGCAGGGCTTCATCGACGCGATGGCCCCCGTCTACGCCAAGCACGTCACCGACCCGGTTCTGCAGAAGATGGTCGAAGACGTCAAGGCCGTTCAGTAAGCCACGACGAACGAGACCCGCCCGGCTTTGACCGGGCGGGTTCTACCGATCCATAAGCCGAGGGCCGCGCGTGTCCGCTCCATCCGACAACCGATCGACAGGCATCGTGAGGGTGCTCACTCTGCTCAACCGCCTGGCGCTCTGGGCCGCCGGCGCAGGGCTGGTCGCCATGACGGCCTTCGTCGCCTGGCAGGTGTTCTGCCGGTACGTGCTGAACGATTCGCCGAGCTGGACGGAGCCTGGCGCCGTCCTGCTGATGAGCTGGTTCATCTTCCTCGGCGCCGCCGTCGGTGTGCGAGAGAACTTCCATCTCGGTTTCGACGTGCTGCTCTACGTCCTGCCGAAGAGCGGCAAGCGCGTGCTGCGCATGATCTCGGACGTCGTCATCCTTGCCTTCGGCATCGGCATGATCTGGTACGGCTCGCAGCTCGTGTCGCTGACCTGGAACACGACGCTGCCCTCGCTGGGCATCTCCGGCGCGCATGACTATTTCCCGGTGGTTGGCGGCGGCATCCTGATCTGTCTCTTCGCCGCCGAGCGCATCGCCAAGCGGCTCGCCGGCGTGCCGATCGACGACGTCGCCGACGAGGTTCCGGCCGAGGTTGCGGCCGAACTCGACAACGCCGACATTCCTTTGAATTCCAAGGCCTGACACGATGGAACTGTGGATCCTCTTCGGCGTCTTCACGCTCCTCATGCTGATCGGGACGCCGATCGCGTTCTGCCTCGGCGTCGCGAGCTTCGCTACTGTGCTCTACATGGGCCTGCCGCCGCTCGTCGTCTTCCAGCGGCTGAACTCCGGCATGAGCATCTTCTCGCTGCTCGCCATCCCGTTCTTCATCTATGCAGGCGACCTGATGGTGCGGGGCGGCATCGCCCAGAAGATCGTCGCCTTTGCTGCATCGCTGATCGGCCATGTCCGCGGCGGTCTCGGTCAGGTCAACATCGTCACCGCGACGCTGTTCGGCGGTATTTCCGGCTCGGCGGTGGCCGAGGCGGCGGCTGTCGGCGGTCTGATGATCCCACAGATGAAGGCGCGCGGCTACGGCACCGACTACGCGGTCAACGTCACCTCGATGGCGGCGCTGATCGCGCTGCTGATCCCGCCCTCCCACAACATGATCATCTACTCGATATCGGCCGGCGGGCAGATCTCGATCGCCGACCTGTTCACCGCCGGCATCATCCCCGGCATCCTGCTGGCGCTGTCGCTGATGGTCACCGCCTATATCGTCGCCCGCCGGCGCGGCTATCCGACAGAGCCGTTCCCCGGCTTCGCGATGGTCCTTCATCTCCTCGCCGTCGCGCTGCCAGGACTGCTTCTGATCGCGATCATCTTCGGCGGCGTGCGCTCGGGTGTCTTCACCGCCACGGAAAGCTCCTGCATCGCCGTTCTCTACGCGCTGCTCGTCACCGTGTTCGTCTATCGCCAGATGACCTGGGAAGGCTTCGTCCACGCCACGATGGGCGCGGTGCGGACGACGGCGATGGTGTTGCTGATCATCGGCATGGCTGCCGCCTTCTCCTGGCTGATGGCCTTCCTGAAGGTTCCGGCTGCACTCGTCGCCTCGATGAATGCGGTGTCGGAAAACCCGCTGGTCATCCTACTCCTCCTCAACCTGATCATGCTCCTGCTCGGCACGTTCATGGACATGGGACCGACGATCATCATCGTCACGCCGATCTTCCTTCCCGTCGCCCAGGCCTATGGCATCGACCCGGTGCATTTCGGCGTCATCATGATCCTCAATCTCGGCATCGGCCTGAACACGCCCCCGGTCGGCGCGGCGCAGTTCGTCGCCTGCGCCGTCGGCAAGATCAGCGTCTGGGAAGCGATGCGCTCGATCTGGCCGTTCTACGGCGCAGGCATCGTGGTGCTCGGACTGGTCACCTACATTCCGGCGCTGTCGCTCTGGCTGCCGGCGCTGTTCCGCTGAGGCCTTGATGGAGATCGCGCCGACCTCGCTGCGAAGGCCCAAGCTCGCCGACAAGCTGGTCGACGAGATCCGCGCCAAGATCAGCTCCGGCGACCTGAAGCCGGGCGCGCGGCTGCCAACCGAGCAGCAGATGACCGAGGAGCACGGCGTGAGCCGCACCGTGGTGCGCGAAGCCGTCACTCGCCTCGCCGCCGACGGGCTCGTGACGGCGCGGCAGGGCGCCGGCGTCTTCGTCAACGACAGGCCCGAGGCGCTGCTCGAGACCCTGCTCGCCGACATGACCGGCAAGGTGTCGATGGTGCTGAACGTTCTCGAAGTCCGCATGGCGATCGAGATCGAGGCGGCGGCGCTGGCGGCGCAGCGACGGACGGCATCGCAGGAGGCCGACATTCTCGCCGCATTCTCCGAGTTCGACAGCCAGATCACGCGCGGAGAACCTACGGGCGCCGCCGATTTCGCCTTCCACCGGGCGATCGCGGCCGCCACCAGCAACCCGTTCTATGTCGAGATTCTCGATGTGCTCGGCCGGCGGACGATCCCCCGCGACATCGTCACGACCTTGTCTGCCGGCCTGCTGCACTCGTCCGACTATCAGCAGCGGCTTCAGACGGAACATCGCGACATCATGAACGCCATCATCGACGGCGACGCCACGTCGGCGCGCGACGCGATGCGGCGGCACCTGTCGGCCAGCCAGCGCCGCTACCAGAGCCTCCTGCACGGAGGCACAGCGGGGCGCGTGCCTGGCGCTGCGGGCTGAGCGGCCCGTCTCACCATTCAATCAGGGAAGTGCAAGCAATGCATGTTGAAACCAGACAGGCGATCGATCCGCGGGCGGCCGCGGCCTACGGCACCGAGCAGCTTCGCGCCGAGTTCCTGATCCAGAACCTGTTCACGCCCGGCGAGGTAAGACTCACTTATTCGCATCTCGACCGCCTGATCGTCGGCGGGGCAATGCCGGCAGGCAGAATGCTGAGGCTCGAGCCGGTCAAGCCAACCGGAACGCCATCCTTCCTCGATCGCCGCGAACTCGTCGCGGTCAATGTCGGCGGCAAGGGCACGATCGCGGCCGGCGGCGAGAGCCACGCGCTCGACCATCGCGACATGCTCTATCTCGGCATGGGCGCCGGCGAGGTGACGTTTGCCAGCGACGATCCGGCGAGCCCCCCCAAGTTCTATCTGCTCAGCGCGCCGGCGCATCACACCTATCCGAACCGCCTGGTGCGCATCGCCGAAGCCAACAGGCTCGACCTCGGGTCGCAGGGGACGTCCAACGAGCGCTCGATCTACCAGTTCATCCACCCGGACGTCCTCAAGACCTGCCAGTTGGTGGTCGGCATGACCGTGTTGGCGCCGGGCTCGGTCTGGAACACAATGCCCTGCCACGTGCACGACCGGCGCTCGGAGGCCTATCTCTACTTCGCGCTGGACGACAACGCGCGCGTCTTCCACTTCATGGGCGAGCCGACCGAGACGCGCCATCTGGTGGTGAAGAACGAGGAGGCGATCCTGTCGCCCGGCTGGTCGATCCATTCCGGCGCCGGCACGTCGAACTACACGTTCATCTGGGCGATGGCGGGAGACAATGTGGACTACAAGGACGTCGACATGGTTGCTATGGGAGACCTGAGATGAGCAATCCCTTCAGTCTGGAAGGCCGGCGAGCCATGGTCACCGGCGCGAATACCGGCATCGGCCAGGGCATCTCGATCTCGCTCGCGGCCGCTGGCGCCGAGGTGCTAGCCGTCGGCCGCTCGTCGATGGCGGAGACCGAGGAGATCATCCGCGGTGCCGGCGGCAAGGTCTCGGCGATCAAGGCGGATCTCGGCAAGACGGGCACTGTCGCGCCGATGCTCGACGCCGCGTGGGATGCACACGGACCGATCGACATTCTGGTCAACAATGCCGGCATCATCCGCCGCGCGGCCGCGATCGATTTCACCGAGACCGACTGGGACGACGTGCTGGACGTCAACCTGAAGAGCGTCTTCCTGCTCTCCCAGGCCTTCGCGCGGCAGGTCTTCGCCGCCGGGCGCAGCGGCAAGATCGTCAACATCGCCTCCCTGATGTCCTTCCAGGGCGGCATTCGAATCCTCTCCTATACCGCTGCCAAGAGCGGCCTCGCCGGCCTCACCCGCATTCTAGCCAACGAGTGGGCGTCGAAAGGCATCAACGTCAACGCCATCGCGCCCGGCTACATCGTCACCAACAATACCGAGGCGCTGCGCAACGATCCCGAGCGCACGGCGGACATCCTCAAGCGCATCCCGGCGGGCCGGTGGGGTAGCGCCGCGGACATCGGCGGCACGGCGGTCTATCTCGCAAGCGACGCCGCGAACTATGTCCACGGAGCGATCCTGCCGGTGGATGGCGGCTGGCTGTCGAGGTAGGAGCGATGAAAGCCAGCCCGAACTTCGTCCGCCCTTCCGAAGCCGACTGGGCGCCGACGGAGCCTGGCGTGAAGCGGCGTATCCTCACCTACAACGACCAGCTCATGGTGGTGGAAGTCGCCTTCGAAAAGGATGCCGTCGGATCGCTTCACCGCCACCCGCACATCCAGGCAACCTACGTGGCCGAAGGCGCGTTCGAGGTGACGATCTCCGGCCAGAGCGAGATTCTCGGCAAGGGGCAGAGCTTCATCGTGCCGAGCAACGAATGGCACGGCTGCCGCGCGCTCGAGTCAGGCGTTCTCATCGACACATTCACACCGATGCGGGCCGAATTCCTCGAGAAATAGGCCTGAACGCACGTTTCTGCATGGTTTGCATGCAGCATGTTGCGTTGACGGAACGATGCGCGCACGTCCATCATTCTTCCAAGCTCGCAAAGAGTACCCAGAAAACTCAAGGGAAGAAGCGATGTCGCATGCTGAAATCGGATTGATCGGCCTCGGCGTGATGGGGTCAAACCTCGCGCTCAACATCGCCGAGAAAGGTCATCCGATCGCGGTCTACAACCGCACGGCTTCGCGCACCGGCCTGTTCTTCGAGAACGCCGAGGAGTTGCGCGAGAACATCATTCCCTGCACGTCGCTGAAGGATCTCGTCGTCGCGATCCGGCCGCCGCGCCCGATCATCATCATGGTGCAGGCCGGCAAGGCCGTCGACGAGCAAATCGCCGTGCTGCGCAAGCTGCTGTCGCCGGGCGACATCATCATAGACGCCGGCAATGCCAATTTCCGCGACACGATGCGCCGCTTCGGCGAGCTTGAAGGCTCGGGCATCGAGTTTCTCGGCGTCGGCGTGTCGGGCGGCGAGGAAGGCGCGCGCCATGGCCCGTCCATCATGGTCGGAGGAGCGAAGGACTCCTGGAACCGCGTCGAAGGCGTGCTGACGGCGATCGCCGCGCGCTTCCAGGGCGAGCCCTGCGCCGCCTGGCTCGGACCGGACGGCGCCGGACATTTCGTCAAGACGCTGCACAACGGCATCGAATATGCCGACATGCAGATGATCGCCGAGGTCTACGGCGTCCTGCGCGACGGGATCGGCATGCCCGCAAAGGAGATAGGCCAGGTCTTCGGCCGCTGGAACGGGGGGGCGCTCAACTCCTACCTGATCGAGATCACCGCGGCCGTGCTGGCGGCGGACGATCCGAGGACCGGGAGGCCGATGCCGGACGTGATCGTCGACAGCGCCGGTCAGAAGGGCACCGGCCGCTGGGCCGTCATCGAGGCGCAGATGATGGGCGTTCCCGCCACGGGCATCGAGGCGGCCGTCGCCGCGCGCAGCCTGTCCTCGATGAAGGAGGAACGCGAGGCGGCCGAGCGCGCCTACGGTTCGCCGATAAGACCGATCGAAGGAGCCGATCGCGCCGCCTTGCTGGCAGACCTGGAACAGGCGCTGTTCGCCGCCAAGATCGCCGCCTATGCGCAGGGCTTCGCCGTCATGCGCGCGGCCTCGCAGGAGTTCGGCTGGGACCTGCCGATGGCGACCGTGGCGCGCATCTGGCGCGCCGGCTGCATCATCCGCTCGCAGTTCCTCGATACGATCGCCTCCGCGTTCGAGGCGCGGCCGGATCTCGCCAATCTGCTCGTCTCGCCGGCCTTCGTGTCGATGGTGGCAAAGGCCGAGCCGTCGTTGCGCCGCATCGTGGCCGCCGCCGCGACACACGGCCTCGCAATGCCCGCCATCTCCTCGGCGCTCGCCTACTTCGACGCCTATCGTCTGGGGCGCGGCACGGCGAACCTGATCCAGGCGCAGCGCGATTTCTTCGGCGCGCACGGCTTCGAGCGGATCGATGCCATCGGCGCGCATCATGGCCCCTGGGGTGGCCATATGGCCGGTTAAGCAGCTCGGGTACTCTCCCGCACGATCAGCGTCGCCGGCAGCGTCCGGATCATCTCGGGCGCTTCTCCATTGAAGGCCTTCAGGAACGTCGCAAAGGCCGCCTCGCCGATCTCATGGCGCGGCTGGCGCACTGTGGTGAGAGCGGGGATGTAGCGCTCGGCGATGTCGATGTCGTCGAACGCGACGACCGACAGGTCGTGCGGCACCTCGACGCCATGCCGGTGCAATTCCGAGATGAAACCGAACGCCATCTCGTCATTGGCAAGGAACATCGCGCCCGGGCGGTCGGCAAGGTCGAGCCATGCCCGGGCAGCCTTGACGCCGGAGTCGAGGGTGAAGTCACCCTGGAGAATCCAGTCTTCCCGGACCGGCAGGGCGTGGTTGGCCATAGCCGTCCTGAAGCCGGCGAGACGCGTGTCCGTCAGCACGTTTCCGGCCGGGCCGAGCAGGTGCCCGATGCGCGAATGGCCGAGCGAGACGAGATGGTCGACCGCAAGTATCGCGCCGCCCTCGTTGTCGAACCGCACCGACGGGACGCCGAGCCCGTCCTGCCATTCGCAGGCGAAGACCAGTGTCGGCGTGCGGCGGCCGGCCGGCGCGGCCGGAAGGATCTGGCGCGGCAGCACGCCATCGAGCGAGATGAGTCCGTCTGCCCGGTTGTTGCGCACGAAATCCATCAGCATGCCGCCGCCGGCGAGCGGACGGGTGTCGGAGATCAGCACGGTATAGCCGGCGCGGCTCGCCGCCCATTCGATGCCGGCGAGGATGCGCGAGAAGAACTGGTTGCCGATGTTGGGCACCAGAACGACGATCGTGTTCGTCGTGCGCCGCCTCAGGCTCCGGGCGACCTGGTTGACGGCATAGCCGGTCTCCTGCACGGCCCGAAGCACGGACAGGCGTGTCGCCTCCGAAACCTTGTCCGGAAAGGACAGCGCACGGCTCACCGTCGCGGCGGAGACATTGGCGGCGCGCGCTACGTCGCGGATCGTCGGCGGGCGGTTCGGCATTTCCCCTCACAGGCTCGGGCGACTGTTTCGCGCCGGCCCGAAGAAATCAATGTAATCGATTGCGCCAGGTGTGACTTTCGCCGCCGAAAGGCTGGAGCGCGGCCTCTTAACCGATTAGAACGATGCATAGACGGATCGGCTGGAGAGCCGGCGAGACACGGGAGACGACGCAGATGGCCTGGCAGCCGGCGGAGAACCGCTACGAGACGATGACCTACAACCGCTGTGGCCAGTCCGGCCTGAAGCTGCCCGCGCTGTCGCTGGGCCTGTGGCACAATTTCGGCGACGACACGCCGCATGCCACCAAGCAGGCGATCGTGCGCACCGCCTTCGACCTCGGCATCACCCATTTCGACCTCGCCAACAATTACGGCCCGCCTCCGGGCTCGGCCGAGCTCGCCTTCGGCGAGCTGCTACGCACCGATCTCGCCGGCTACCGCGACGAGCTGATCATTTCGACCAAGGCCGGCTACGGCATGTGGCCGGGTCCCTATGGCGAGTGGGGCAGCCGCAAATACCTGCTCGCCTCGCTCGACCAGAGCCTGAAGCGGATGGGGCTCGACTATGTCGACATCTTCTATTCGCACCGCTTCGACCCCGACACGCCTCTCGAGGAGACGATGGGCGCCCTCGACCATGCCGTGCGCTCGGGCAAGGCGCTCTATGTCGGCATCTCCTCCTACAATTCGCAGCGCACGCGGGAGGCGGCGACCATCCTGCGCGAGATGGGCACGCCCTTCATCATCCACCAGCCCAGCTATTCGATGATCAACCGCTGGGTCGAGGAGGACGGCCTGCTCGACACGCTGGACGGGCTGGGCATCGGCTCCATCGTGTTCTCGCCGCTGGCGCAGGGCATGCTCACGAACAAGTATCTCAAGGGTATTCCCGAGGGCAGCCGCGCGACGCAGGGCAAGTCGCTCCGGCAGGAGTTCCTGAACGACAGGACCGTCGACAACATCCGCGCGCTCGACGCGATCGCGAAGCGTCGCGGCCAGACCCTGGCGCAGATGGCGATCGCCTGGGTGCTGCGCGGCAACCGCGTCACCACCGCGCTGATCGGTGCGAGTCGGCCGGAACAGGTCGAGGACTGCGTCGCGGCGCTCAGGAACCGCGACTTCACGGCGGCTGAGCTTTCCGAGATCGACACCTATGCCAAGGAAGCCGACATCAACCTCTGGGCGGCGTCGGCGGAGCGGAAGGGACCGCAGAGGAAATAGCAGCGAAAGCACCCCCTCACCGTCACGCTTCGCGTGCCACCTCTCCCCCTATCCGGGGGAGAGGAGACGCCAATCGCCGAAGCTGCGTCTCCTCGCCCCCATGAAATGGGGGAGAGGTGGATCGGGCGAAGCCCGAGACGGTGAGGGGGATTTCACAGGCGTTCGAAATGAGGCTTTAGGAGGAGCCGCGCATGACAAAGATCCGCAACCCGATCCTGCGCGGATTCAACCCGGATCCGTCGATCTGCCGGGTCGGCCGCGACTATTACATCGCCACCTCGACCTTCGAATGGTATCCGGGCGTCCAGATCCACCACTCGACCGACCTCGCCGACTGGACGTTGGTGAAGCGGCCGCTCGACCGAGCGAGCCAGCTCGACATGCGCGGCAATCCGGACTCGGGCGGCATCTGGGCGCCGTGCCTGTCCTATGCCGACGGCTTGTTCTGGCTGGTCTATACCGACGTGAAGCGGCTGGAAGGCAACTTCAAGGACGGGCACAACTATATCGTCACCGCGCCGGCGATCGAAGGCCCGTGGTCCGACCCGGTCTATGTCAACTCGTCGGGATTCGACCCCTCGCTGTTCCATGACGACGACGGGAAGAAGTGGTTCCTCAACATGCAGTGGAATCATATCTCGCATGGAGTCGGCGGCAGCCCCAAGCACCCGTCCTTCGACGGCATCCTGCTGCAGGAATACGACGCGAAGGCGGGCAAGCTGGTCGGACCGATCCGCAACATCTTCGCCGGCTCGCCGCTCGGGCTGGTCGAGGGACCGCATCTCTTCAGGCGCGAGGGCTGGTACTATCTCACCACCGCCGAGGGCGGCACCGGCTATGGCCATGCGGTGACGATGGCGCGCTCGCGCGACATTGCGGGCCCGTACGAAATGCACCCGGACACGCATCTGATCACCTCCAAGGACGCATCAGACGCGCCGCTGCAGCGCGCCGGCCACGGCCAGATCGTCGAGACGGCGGACGGCGAAGTCTATCACACGCACCTGACCGGCCGACCGCTGCCCGGCATCCGCCGCTCGCCGCTCGGCCGCGAGACGGCAATCCAGAAATGCGAATGGCGCGACGATGGCTGGCTCTACCTCGCGCACGGCGGCCAGGTGCCCGCGCTGGAGGTCGAGGCGCCGCGGGGCAGCGCCGGCAGTAAGGCGGACCGGTCCGTCTCGATCCGCCACGACTTTACCGGCGACACGCTGCCGCTCGACTTCCAGTGGCTGCGCACGCCGGTGCCGGAGCGCATCTTCGCGTTGACCGGCAAGGGGCTGCGCCTGTTCGGCCGCGAGTCGATCGGCAGCTGGTTCGAGCAGGCGCTGGTCGCGCGCCGGCAGGAGCATTTTTCCTATCGCGCCGAGACCGCAGTCTCCTTCGATCCCGACACCTACCAGCAGGCGGCCGGGCTGGTCAGCTATTACAATCGCCACAAGTTCCACTTCCTGGCGGTGACGCGCACGCCGAAGGCCGGCCGCGCGCTGATGATCATGTCCTGCCTCGGGGACTGGCAGAACGGCAAGCTGACCTTCGGCCTTGACGAGCCAATCGCCCTGCCGGCGGAAGGCGCGGTCGGCCTGCGCGCCGATGTCGACGGCGCCGCCTTGCGCTTCTCCTACTCGACCGGTGGCGAATGGCTCCGGGTCGGTCCGGAGCTCGACCAGTCGCTGATTTCCGACGAAGGCGGCCGCGGCGAACACGGCTCCTTCACCGGCGCCTTCGTCGGCATGGCGGCTTTCGACACGTCGGGCAGGGCGAAGGCGGCGGACTTCGGCTATTTCGCCTATGACGGAACCGGGGACTAGTTCCCGAGAATGCCGGGTAACCTCAGGCCCTTCTCCTTCGCGCAGTCGAGCGCGATGTCGTAGCCGGCGTCGGCGTGGCGCATGACGCCGGTCGCGGGGTCGTTCCACAGCACGCGCTCCAGCCGGCGCGCCGCATCCGCCGTACCGTCGGCGCAGATCACCATGCCGGCATGCTGCGAGAAGCCCATGCCGACGCCGCCGCCATGGTGCAGCGACACCCAGGTCGCGCCCGAGGCAGTGTTGAGCAATGCGTTGAGCAGCGGCCAGTCGGACACGGCGTCCGAGCCGTCCTTCATCGCTTCCGTCTCGCGGTTGGGCGAGGCGACGGAGCCGGAATCGAGATGGTCGCGGCCGATGACGACCGGGGCCTTGAGTTCGCCAGAGGCGACCATCTCGTTGAAGGCGAGGCCGAGTCGGTGGCGGTCTCCGAGGCCGACCCAGCAGATGCGCGCGGGCAGGCCCTGGAAGGCGATGCGCTCGCGGGCCATGTCGAGCCAGTTGTGCAGGTGCGCGTTGCCCGGGGTGAGTTCCTTCACCTTGGCGTCGGTCTTGAAAATGTCCTCCGGATCGCCGGAGAGCGCCGCCCAGCGGAACGGCCCGATGCCGCGGCAGAACAGCGGGCGAATGTAAGCCGGGACGAACCCGGGAAAGGCGAAGGCGTTGTCGAAACCTTCGTCCTTCGCCACTTGGCGGATGTTGTTGCCGTAGTCGAGCGTCGGCACGCCGGCGTTCCAGAACGCGACCATCGCCTCGACATGCTCGCGCATCGACGCGCGGGCGGCCTTTTCCACGGCCTTTGGATCACTCTCGCGTTTCGCCTTCCATTCACCCATGGTCCAGCCCTTCGGCAGATAGCCGTTGAGCGGGTCGTGGGCGGAGGTCTGGTCCGTCACCATGTCTGGCCGCACGCCGCGGCGGTAAAGTTCGGGCACGATGTCGGCGGCGTTGCCCAGCAGGCCGACGGATTTCGCCTCGCCGGCCTTCGTCCAGCGATCGATCATCCCAAGCGCTTCGTCGAGCGTGGTGGCCTTCTCATCGACATAGCGTGTGCGCAGCCGGAAATCGATGCGGGTCTCGTCGCACTCGATAGCCAGGCACGAGGCGCCGGCCATGACGGCCGCCAGCGGCTGCGCGCCGCCCATGCCGCCGAGTCCGGCCGTCAGTAGCCACTTACCTTTCAGATTGCCGCCATAGTGCTGGCGGCCGGCCTCGACGAAGGTCTCGTAGGTGCCCTGCACGATGCCTTGCGTGCCGATGTAGATCCACGAGCCGGCGGTCATCTGGCCGTACATGGCAAGACCCTTCTTATCCAGCTCGTTGAAATGGTCCCAGGTCGCCCAGTGCGGAACGAGGTTGGAATTGGCGATCAGCACGCGCGGGGCGTCCTTGTGGGTGCGGAACACGCCGACCGGCTTGCCCGACTGGACGAGCAAGGTCTCCTCCTCGGTCAGCGTCTTCAGGGTGCCGACGATGGAATCGAAATCCGCCCAGGTCCGCGCCGCCCGGCCGATGCCGCCATAGACGACGAGTTCGTTCGGGTTCTCGGCGACGCCGGGGTCGAGATTGTTCATCAGCATGCGCATCGGCGCCTCGGTCATCCAGCTCTTGGCCGTGATGTCGGGCCCGATCGGCGAGCGGATTTCGCGGATGTTGTGGCGGGGGGTCGCGGTCATGGGCGGCGTCCTTTCGCAAGGGTCGTCGCGATCTCTTCGATCGCGGTCAGGATGTCTTTGAGAACGGTGCGGAGGCGGCGCGCCTTGTCGGCGTCGAGATCGAAGGGGAGCTCTTCGGTAGCGAGATGCGTGATCTGCGCCAGCTCCATCTGGATCGCGTGGACGCCTGTCTCGGGTCGGCCATAGTGCCGCGCCGTCCAACCGCCGCGGAAGCGGCCGTTGAGCACGGATGTGTAGCCGTCGGCCCGACCACAGATGTCGGCCACAGCGCGTTCGATCTCGCCTGCGCAGGTGCGGCCGTTGTCGGTGCCGATGTTGAAGTCCGGCAGCACGCCGTCGAACAGGAACGGGCAGCGCGAGCGGATCGAGTGGCAGTCGTAGACGACCGCCATCCCATGCAGCGCCTTCAAGCGTTCGATCTCGGCCGAGAGCGCGGCGTGGTAGGGCCAGTGGAACCTTTCCAACCGCTCCGCGATGTCTGTCGCGGCCGGCTCCTGGCCGGGCTTCCAGATCGGCTGGTTGTCGAAATCGGTCGTCGGGACAAGGCCCGTCGTGTTCTGACCGGGGTAGAGGCTTTGGCCGGAGGGATCGCGGTTGGCGTCGATGACGTAGCGATGGAACGTCGCGCGCACCGTTGTCGCATCGGGCAGCAGGCCGGCGTAGAGCTCGTGGATATGCCAGTCGGTGTCGCGGAGTTTTCGGCCTTCGGCATTGAGGCGTGAGGCGATGTTGGGAGGAACCTCGGTTCCCGTATGGGGGAAGGCGAGGATGATTGGCGAAGTGCCCGGGGTGACTTCAACCTGTGTCATCAACGTTCCGAAGCCCGGTCATCAGCAAACCGCTTGTTGGGATAGAGGCCCATCTTTTGAGCTTTCAAGCCATAGAACAGTGTGCCGTGAATGCCCTGAACTTCGGACTTCTTCACCAGGCGCCTCCAGGCCGCCGAGAGGATCTGATCGGCTCTCCGGCTTCCTGCCCGTTCGACAAAATCCTCGATGAATTCAATGTCCTGACCGTCAGGAAAGATCAGTTCGAATTCATCGTCAGGTATCGCGTAGATGTTGTACGCGGTGTTGATGGCGCCATCGATCACCTGAACGTTTTTCATGGGATCAGCCCCGGCAGCACGCCCGCGCCGACGCTGGCGTTGAGCGCGCCCGACTTCACCAGTTCCGCCGCCGCCTCGAGATCGCCGGCCATGTAGCGGTCGACCTCCAGCGTCGGCACGACGGCGCGGATCGCGGCGTGGGCCTTGAGGAGCTCCGTGCCTGTCGCAAGCGGCGCGCGGAAGTCGACGCCCTGTGCGGCCGTGATCGCCTCGATGCCGACGATGCCGGCGAGGTTGTCGGTCATCTGCAGGAGCCGCCGTGCGCCGTGACAGGCCATCGAGACATGGTCTTCCTGGTTGGCGGAGGTGGGCGTCGAATCGACCGAGGCGGGATGCGCCATCTGCTTGTTCTCGCTCATCAGCGCGGCACTGGTGACCTCGGCGATCATCAGGCCGGAGTTAAGGCCGGGTTTTTTCGCCAGAAAGGCGGGAAGGCCGAAGGACAGCGCCGGGTCGACCAGAAGCGCGATACGCCGCTGCGATATCGCGCCGATCTCGCACACCGCGATCGCGATCTGGTCGGCGGCGAAGGCCACCGGCTCGGCGTGGAAATTGCCGCCCGACACAACCGAACCGTCGGACAGCACCAGCGGATTGTCGGTAACGGCGTTGGCCTCGATCTCCAGGGTCCGCGCCGCCATGCGCAGCAGGTCGAGGCAGGCGCCGTCGACCTGCGGCTGGCAGCGGATGCAGTATGGATCCTGCACGCGCTCGTCGCCATCGAGATGGCTGTCGCGGATCTGGGAGCCCGCCATCAGCGCGCGCAGCGCCGCAGCCGTTTCGATCTGGCCGCGATGGCCGCGCAGCGTCTGGATCTCCTCGACGAAGGGCGCAGACGAGCCCATGGCGGCGTCGGTGGACAGCGCGCCGGTGATCAGCGCCGCATTTGCCGCGCGATGCGCCCGGAACAGACCGGCGAGCGCCAGCGCGGTGGACACCTGCGTGCCGTTGATCAGCGCCAGGCCCTCCTTGGCGGCCAGCACGACGGGGGTCAGGCCGGCCTTCACAAGGGCATCACGCGCGGTCATTCGTTCGCCGGCAAAGTAAGCCTCGCCTTCCCCGATCATCGCGGCGGTCATGTGGGCCAGCGGGGCGAGATCGCCGGATGCGCCGACCGAGCCCTTTTCGGGGATGACTGGAACTACCCCTCTTGCCAGCATCGCCTCGATCAGCTCGACCACATGCGGCCGGATGCCGGACGCGCCGCGGCCGAGCGAGATCAGCTTCAGCGCCATGATCAAGCGCACGATGTCGGCCGAAAGCGGCGCGCCGACGCCGCAGCAATGCGACAGGATCAGGTTGCGCTGCAGGGTCGCCACATCCTCCGGCGCGATCCGCACCGAGGCGAGTTTTCCGAAGCCGGTGTTGATGCCGTAGACCGCGTCCTGGCCGCCGGCGATTTCGGCAATCCGCGCCGCGGCCCTGGCGATGCCGGGGCGAAAGCCGTCGTCCAGCTGCGCCGGGGTGCCTGTGCGGTAGATGGCCTCGAGGTCGGAAAGCGGCACCGAGCCGGGGTGGAGGGTAATCATGAGTCTGCTCCGGCTCCGTGCGAGATACCCCCACCCCTAGCCCCTCCCCACAAGGGGGAGGGGGATTGGCGCGCGGCAGCTTCCCCTCCCCCTTGTGGGGAGGGGTTAGGGGTGGGGGTGATTGCGTCGGCGACAGACATCGCTATGCGGCGCTCCCGTTGACAAGGCGAGACAGCGGGTTGAACCCGATGCGATAGGCGAGTTCCGCTGGTTCGCCGACGTCCCAGATGGCGATCTCGGCGCGCTTGCGGGGCTCCAGCGTGCCGATTTCAGCCTGAAGGCCGAGCGCACGCGCCGCGTTGCGGGTGAAGCCGGCCAGCGCCTCCTGCGGCGTCAGGCGGAACAGCGTGCAAGCCATGTTGATGGCGAGCAATGGAGACGCGAGCGGCGAGGAGCCGGGGTTGCAGTCGGTGGCGACCGCGATTGGGACGCCAGCCTCGCGCAGCAGCTTCACGGGCGGCGCCTGCGTCTCGCGCAGGAAATAGTAGGCGCCGGGCAGCAGCACCGCGACCGTGCCGCTCGCAGCCATCGCGGCGACGCCGCCGGCGTCGAGGTATTCGAGATGGTCGGCCGACAGCGCGCCGAAGGATGCCGCGAGCCTGGCGCCGCCGAGATTGGACAATTGCTCGGCGTGCAGTTTCACCGGCAAGCCGAGCCCGCGCGCCTTGTCGAACACGCGGGCGATCTGCGCCGGCGAAAATGCAATGCCTTCGCAGAACCCGTCGACGGCGTCGACGAGACGTTCAGACTGGGCGGTCTCGAGGCCCGGCAGCACCACCTCGTCGAGATAGGCATCGGAGCGGCCCTTGTATTCGGCGGGCACCGCATGCGCGGCGAGCCAGGATGTGACGACCCGCACCGGTCGCAATCGGCCGAGCTGGCGCGCGGCGCGCAACATCTTCAATTCGTCTTCTATGGAGAGGCCGTAGCCCGACTTGATCTCGACCGTCGCGACACCTTCGGCCAGGATCGCGTCGAGCCGCGGCAGGGCCTGCGCCACCAACTCGTCCTCCGACAAGGCCCGCGTCTGCGCCACAGTCGAGACGATGCCGCCGCCGGCGCGCGCGATCTCCTCGTAGGTCGCGCCTTCCAGCCGCATCTCGAACTCGCGGGCGCGATTGCCGCCGAAGACGAGATGGGTGTGGCAGTCGATCAGCGCCGGCGTCGCCAGTCGTCCGCCGAAATCCTCGCGCTCGACGCCACGCCAGTCAGCCGGAACAGCGCCGACGAAGGCGATCCGTCCGTCTTCGATGCCGATTGCGCCGTCCACCAGGCCCCAGCCGGCGGCGGGAGCCATGGTCGCGATGCGCATGTTGTCGAGAACGCGGCGGGTCATCGGATTTCGCTTTTAATGTCTGCGCATATAGGTATTATGTGCAGACATAAAGAGTCAATGGGCGGATCGACGATGCAGGTCATTTTCGCGCGGCGCGCGCTTCTCCCGGATGGTTGGGCTGAGAATGTCGAGATCTCGATCGATACCGCCGGCCGTATCGAATCCGTCATTCCCGACGCACGCGCGCGCCCCGGGACCGAGTCCGTCGACCTGCTCCTGCCCGCGCTGTCCAACCTGCACAGCCACACTTTCCAGCGCGCCATGGCCGGACTGACGGAAACACGCGGCCCTTCCGAGCACGATTCCTTCTGGACCTGGCGCGAGGTGATGTACCGCTTCCTCGACGTGCTGACGCCCGACGAGATCGAGGCGATCGCCGCCTTCGCCTTCATGGAGATGCAGGAGGCGGGCTTTTCCGCGGTGGCCGAGTTCCACTACCTGCACAACCGCCCGGGTGGCGCGCGTTACGACGATCCGGCCGAACTGTCGATATGTATCGCCGCCGCCGCCGACACCACCGGCATCGGCCTTACTCTGTTGCCCGTCCATTATGCCCAGGGTGGCGTCGACGGGCGGCCGCTATCGGGAGGCCAGTTACGGTTCCGCAACGATCTCGCTTCGTTCGAAGAACTTGTCTCGCGCGTGCCGGAGATCGTCCGCTCCCTGCCCGCCGACGCATCGTGGGGCGTCGCGCCGCATTCGCTGCGTGCCGTGTCCCGCGATGACCTGCGCCATCTGGCGTCGCTGGCACCGGATCGCCCGCTGCACATGCACATTGCCGAGCAGGAGAAGGAACTGGACGAGACCCGCGCCGCCTTTGGCGCCCGTCCGGTCGAATGGCTTTTGTCCGAGCACGACGTATCGGCGCGCTGGTGCCTGATCCACTGCACCCACATGACGCCTGTCGAGACTGAGGGGCTCGCGCGGTCCGGCGCGGTCGCGGGCCTGTGCCCCGTCACGGAGGCCAATCTCGGCGACGGCATCTTCGACGGCGCTCGCTTTCTCGGCGCGGGTGGCTCATTTGGCGTCGGCTCCGATTCCAACATCCGCATCGCCGCCGCCGAGGAATTGCGCCAGCTCGAATATTCGCAGCGCCTGCGCGACCGGTTGCGCGTGGTGCTGGCGCCGCCGGGCCGGTCCGCCGGAGATGTTCTCTATCGAGGGGCGCTCGCCGGAGGCGCGAGGGCGCTTGGCCGCGAATCGGGTGCCATCGAGCCGGGCAAGTGGGCCGATCTCGTTGCGCTCGACCTCGACGCCACGGGCTTTGCGCCGCTCGGCGGCTCGGCCGCGCTCGACGCCTGGATCTTCTCCGCCGGCAACGCGGCGGTCTCGGACCTCTGGTCGGCCGGCCGGCATCGTGTCAAAGGCGGCCGGCACGTCGCGCGCGGGGCGATCGCGGCGCGCTACCGAGACTGCCTCACATCGGTTCTGGAGCGTTTCTGATGGCCTCCTTCCGCGCGATCAAGCAGGAGATGGAACGCCGCATCGCCACGCGCCAATGGGCGCCCGGCGCGACGATTCCGGGCGAAGAAGACCTCGCCCGCGAATTCGGCTCGGCGCGGGCGACCGTCAACCGCGCGCTGCAGGAGCTTGCGCGCTCGGGCGTGGTCGAGCGCAAGCGCAAGGCGGGCACGCGGGTCGCGCTGCATCCTGTGCGCGAGGCGCGCTTCGTCATCCCTCTGGTGCGGCAGGAAATCGAGGCCGAGGGAGCCGCCTACCGCTACGCGCTCCTGTCGCGCCAGGTCGAGCCGGCGCCGGAGCTGGTTCGTGCCCGCCTCGGTCTCTCAGGCGACCTGCTTCACTTGCGTTGCCTACATCTCGCCGACGGCGCGCCGTTCCAGTTCGAGGATCGATGGATCAATCCGGCCGCGGTGCCTTCCGCGCTCGCCGAGAGTTTCGCGGAGATCAGCCCGAACGAATGGCTGGTGCAGAACGCGCCGTTCTCGCGAGCAGACTTTTCGTTCCGCGCCGCGCGCGCCTCGGCGAGCGAGGCCGAGATCCTTGGCCTGCCATCGGGCGAGGCGGTGTTCGTCGCCGAGCGCGCCACATTCATCGGCGAGGCGCCGGTCACCCTCGTCCGTCTCGTTCATCCGCCGGGATATGTGTTGCGGACGTCGCTATAGTGCATCGTGCTAAAGACTAAGGCCGACGGCGGGGGATGCGACAAAGCCGCGCTTGACCGCATCGGTCCGGAAGCTGTTTGGTCCGCCCAACACATGGAGGTCGAAATGTTGAAAGCCTACGGAGTTGCAGCCGCCGCATTTGCCGTTCTCGCCTTTGCCGGTCAGGCGACCGCCCAGGATGCCGAGGCAGGCAAGAAAGTCTTCATCAAATGCGCCGTCTGTCACGGCATCGGCGATACGAAGAAGCCGCTCGGCCCGTCGCTCAACGGTGTGATCGGCCGTACCGCCGGCACCGAGGCCGAGTTCGCGGCGAAGGCCGCGGGCTATTCGAAGGCGATGAAGGAAGCAGGCGAACACGGCCTCGTGTGGGACGAGGCAACCATCGCCGAATACATCACCGACCCCAAGAAGAAGGTGCCGGGCAATAAGATGGCCTTCGCCGGCTTAAAGGTCGAGAAGGAACGTCTCGACGTGATCGCCTACATCAAGACCTTCTCCAACTGATCCGGCTCGGCAGGAGCTGAAATCGCTGCGCCTCTCCGGGGCGGCGACACAGTCCCGATACCGTTCTATGCTAGCGCACGCTCGTCCGAAGTACCGGACGGCAAAGGCATATTCGGCCCGGATCGACACGCGTGCAGCTTTTCAACCGGTACCTGTTCAGGCTCGCGGCCGCTATTTTGGCGGTCGCGATGCTGTTTGCGGCCCAGCCGTCCTTCGCGCAGGAGCCGAAGAGCCTCAACGGCGTGGCGCTGGTCATCGGCCAGTCGGCCTACGAAAACATCCAGGCGCTGCCCAACCCGGCGAACGACGCCCGCGAGATGGTCAAGCTTCTCACCGATCTCGGCTTCGACGCGCGCGGCGTGACCGACCGCGATGCATCGAAGCTGCGCCGCGACCTCGAACGTTTCGCGGAAGACGCCGAGGATGCGGACGTCGCGCTCCTCTATTACTCGGGCCACGGCATCGAGGCGGCGGGCGACAACTGGCTGATACCGGTGGATGCCGGCCCGGCGGCGCTGGAGTCGGCCGAGGACTCCTTCGTCTCGCTCGTGTCGATCCTCGACGAGCTGAAGAAGACGGTGCCGGTGACGATCGTCCTGCTCGATGCCTGCCGCACCAACCCGTTCCCGCCGGGCGCGACGCTGAAGCGCACGCCGACGGGCTCGGCCGAGCCGGTCACCGCCGGCGGCCTGGGTGCCGTGCGTGGCGTCACCGGTTTCAAGGCGCAGGCGCCGGCCAACGACAATCTCGGCACGGTCATCGGCTTTGCCGCCGAGCCCGGACAGCCGGCGCTCGACGGCGAGGCAGGCGCCAACAGCCCCTATGCCGCCGCGCTGATCCGCCACCTCGCCGCGATGAAGGGGCTCGAGTTCGGCCAGGTCATGCGCATGGTGACCGAGGAGGTCTATCTCGCCACCAAGGCCCGCCAGCGGCCGTGGATGAACGAGAGCCTGCGCCGTCTGCTCTACTTCGGCATCGCGCCCGAAGAACCGCAGGGCGTCGACGGGACGATTACCGGTGAGCGCCGCCAGCTGCTCCTCACCATGGCCGACCTCCCCGACTTCGAGCGCGTCCAGGTCGAGCAGGTGGCGCTGCGCGAGGGCGTCAAGCTCGATTCGCTCTACGGCATCCTGCGGGCTCTGGGCGAAGACGCGACGCCCGACAATCCCGAAGACCTCGGCAAGCTGCTCGACGCCCAGGCGGGGCGCCTGAAGTCGATGCTAAACGAGCGCGCGGCGCTGCGCACCGACGACCCGGAACTGCTGGCGCTGGCAGGGGCCGCCGACCGCGCCATCGGCGAGGGCGCAATCGTTGCCGCGCGGCAGTTTCTCGACGACGCGGTGGCCAAGGTGGAGGCCGGAAGTGCCGCGGTCGACGCGCTTGAGGAACAGGTCAAGGACAAGCGCTTGGCCGATGCCGCAATCTACGCAAAGCGCGCCGACGCCTCGGCTCTCGCCTTCGACTTCCGCGCCGCGGCCGGCGACTATGCCAAGGCGTTCGACCTCGTCCAGAAGTGGGACGAGCGTCTAGCCTGGAACTACAAGAACCTCGAGGCGGAGGCACTGCGCAGCTTTGGCGCCGCCACCGGCGACCGGGCCTCGCTCGAAGGCGCGCTTGCCGCCTACCAGGCCGTGCTCGACATGCTGCCCAATGGCGAGAAAGGCCGCGACTGGGCGATCACCCGCAACAACATGGCGGTCGTGCTCAACACGATCGGCGAGCGCGAGGAAGGGACCGAGAACCTCTCGCGGGCGCTGGACACGTTCCGCGAGGCGATGGAGATCTTCGCCGCCGGGGGCGACGATTCCAACTGGGCGGCCGCGCAGAACAATATCGGCAACATCCTGCTCGCCATGGGCGGGCGGTCGGGCGATACCGCGATGATCCGCGAAGCGGCGGAGGCCTACCGCGCTGCGCTCGAAAAGCGTCCGCGCGAGAAAGTGCCGCTCGACTGGGCCTCGTCGCACAACAATATCGGCATTGCGCTGTTCCAGCTGTCGCAGCCGAGCGGAGACGTGTCGGGCCTGGTCGAGGCCGAGGCGTCCTACCGCGCCGCGCTCGAAGTATTCACGCGCGACAGCGCGCCGGTCGACTGGGCAATGGTCGAGAACAATCTCGGAAACACACTCAACGCCCTCTCACTAGCCCGCAACGATCCGGAGCCGGCCAGACAGGCGGCCGAGGCCTTCAAGGCCGCGATGAGCGTGCGTACGAAGGAGAACTGGCCGCTGCAATGGGCCGCCACCCAGCTCAATCTCGGCAACAGCTACACCATGCTTGGCCGCCACGAGCTTGGCACAGCCAGCATCGAGAGTGCGCGCGATGCGTATGAGAGCGCCTTGACGGTCTTCGACCGAGGCAAGACGCCGCTCGACTGGGCATCCGTGCAGAACAATCTCGGGTCGGCTTGGCAGACAATCGGCCAGCGCACCCAGGACGTCGCGGCGCTGGAAAAGTCGATCGAGGCGTTCCGGGCCGCTCGCAAGATATACAAGCGCAAGGACTTTCCGACCGACTGGGCGATGACGCACAACAACGAAGGCAACACGCTGCGGCTGATGGCGGCGGTATCGGGCGACGCGAAATACTACCGCGAAGCCATCGAGGCCTACGACCTGGCGCTGCGCGAGTTCACGCGCGAGCGCGCGCCGATGCAGTGGGCGCTCGCCACGTCCAGCATGGGAGATGCGCTGCAGTTCCTCGCCGCGACCGAGGAGAAGACCGACGGCCTGCACAAGTCGGTCGCCGTGCGGCGTGCGGCGCTCGAAGTGCTGACACCGCAGAATGCGCCGGTCGACTGGGCCAATGCGCAGAACGGCCTCGGCATGGCGCTGCTCAATCTCGCTACCCGCGAGCAGAACCCGGCCTTCCTGCCAGAGGCGAAGGCCGCCTTCGAGGCGACGACACAGGTCTTCACGCGCAAGGCACAGCCGCTGCAATGGGCCTTCGCGCTGAACAATATCGGCGACGTGCACTGGTCGCTCGCCGCCCAGGGCGGCGGCGCTGCCGATTACCAGCAGGCGCTGTCCATGTTCGAGCAGGCGAAGGAGGGCTTCTCGGAGGCCGGCTACGCGCCGCTGATCGACCTGGTCGACAAGAAGATCGAACTGGTCAAGGCGAACCTCGGGAAGTAGCCGCCTCAGCCGAGCCCGTCGAACAGCACCGTCGAAAGATAGCGTTCCGCGAACGACGGGATGATCACCACGATGGTCTTGCCGGCATTCTCCGGCCGCCGCCCGACGACGGTCGCTGCCTGTAGTGCAGCGCCCGACGAAATGCCGACCGGCACGCCCTCCAGCCGCGCGACGAGCCGCGCATTGGCAAAGGAATCCTCGTTGGAAACGGTCACCACCTCGTCATAGACGCCGGTGTCGAGGATCTTCGGCGCGAAGCCGGCGCCGATGCCCTGGATCTTGTGCGGGCCGGGCTGGCCGCCCGACAGCACGGGCGAGGCCTCTGGCTCGACAGCGACGACCCGGACGCCCGGCTTGCGGGCCTTGAGCACCTGGCCGACGCCGGTGATCGTTCCGCCCGTGCCGATGCCGGCGATGAAGATGTCGACCGCCCCCTTCGTGTCGTTCCAGATCTCCTCCGCCGTCGTCTTGCGGTGGATCTCCGGGTTGGCCGGGTTTTCGAACTGCTGCGGGATCACAGCGCCGGGGATCGTCTGCACCAGCTCCTCGGCCTTGGCGATCGCCCCTTTCATGCCCTTGGCGCCCTCGGTCAGCACCAGTTCGGCCCCGAGCAGCGCCAGCATCTTGCGGCGCTCAATCGACATCGTCTCGGGCATGGTGAGGATCAGCCGGTAGCCCTTGGCCGCGGCTGCGAAGGCAAGCGCGATACCGGTATTGCCCGAGGTTGGCTCGACGAGCGTCGTCTTGCCGGGGACGATGCGGCCGTCGGCCTCCATCGTCTCGATCATGGCGACGCCGATACGATCCTTGACGCTGGCGATCGGATTGAAGAACTCGAGCTTGGCCAGGAGATTGGCGACGATGCCCTTCTCCCGGGCGAACTTGTCGAGCCGCACGATCGGCGTGTCGCCGATGGTCTCGGTGATCGAGTTGTAGACCCGGCCACGTCCCGGGACGCGCGCGCCGTTCGCCTGACTGTTCATCGTTTTCTCCCTGAGGCAGTTTGCAGCACCATAGTCTCTCGGCTTTCCGATTCCGAGAGCCGATCAAGTCGATCCGCTCGAATGCTTAGAATGTGATTCTAAGCAATGCGGGTGACTAGAATGAAAATCTAATGTGGCTGCTGCCCCGTCCCGACGCGGGGGGAAAGCCGATCGCTGGTGCCGGCTGCCCCGGGCCGGCACGCTTGCAATCCTCGGGTGAGACGGTAAACCCGTGATCCGTATGCGCCCCGCATCTGGACGGCGCGAAGAGCGGGACGCTTCATGAGCCAATTCGACGTGCTGTGCATCGGCAACGCGATCGTGGACATCATCGCGCGGTGCGAGGAGAGTTTTCTCGTCGACAACGGCATCATCAAGGGCGCGATGAATCTGATCGACACCGATCGCGCCGAACTGCTCTACAGCCGCATGGGCCCCGCGATCGAGGCTTCGGGCGGGAGCGCCGGCAACACGGCTGCCGGCATCGCGAGCTTCGGCGGCAGAGCCGCCTTCTTCGGCAAGGTCGCGCAGGACGCGCTCGGACAGATCTACACGCATGACATCCGCGCCCAGGGCGTGGCGTTCGACACCAGGCCTCTCGAAATGCCGCCGCCGACCGCGCGGTCCATGATCTTCGTCACCGCCGACGGCGAGCGTTCGATGAACACCTATCTCGGCGCCTGCGTCGAGCTTGGTCCGGAAGACGTGGAGGAAGATAAAGCCCGCGGCGCCAAGGTGACCTATTTCGAAGGCTACCTCTGGGATCCTCCGCGTGCCAAGGACGCCATCCGCCTGACGGCCAAGCACGCGCATGCTGCCGGCCGGGAAGTCTCGATGACACTGTCGGACTCCTTCTGCGTCGACCGCTATCGCGACGAATTCCTGTTCCTCATGCGCTCTGGCACCGTCGACATCGTCTTCGCCAATGAAAGCGAGCTGAAATCGCTCTACCAGACGGCCTCGTTCGAAGCGGGGCTCGACGCGATCCGCAAGGATTGCAGGCTCGCGGCGGTCACCCGTTCGGAACTCGGATCGGTGATCGTGCGCGGCGACGAGACCGTCCAGGTCGACGCCATCGAAATCGGCGAGCTGGTCGACACGACCGGCGCCGGCGACCTCTACGCCGCCGGTTTCCTGTTCGGCTATACGACCGGTCGCTCGCTGGAAGACTGCGGCAAGTTCGGCTCGCTGGCTGCCGGTCTGGTCATCCAGCAGGTCGGGCCGCGCCCGCGCCAGAACCTGCGCCAGGCTGCGATCGAAGCGGGCCTGCTCTGACGGGAGCCGGCGCTTCACGCGCGGCCTCGTCATATCGAACCGCAGAGGCTACACTCCCTCCGCCGACCGGCCCAGAAACGTGCCGCAGGGAGGACGCCTGTCATGAACGTCGCCAATCTTCAACTCCAGGGACTGCTGATGGCGGTCGCATCCATCAACGAAGTGCTCGTCAGCAAAGGACTTTTGTCGTCCGACGAGATCGACCTGGCGCTGCGCAAGGCGGAAGCGGATCTGACGGCGGAGGAGCGTATGACGGAGGACCTGTCGCATTCGAACCGCGACGCGGCCTGCTTCCCGCTCCGGCTGCTGATGGCGGCCAACAGGGCAGCGTCCGACAAGGGAACGTTCTCCGATCTGTCGAGGAAGGTGAGCGCGAACAAGGAGCGCCACGCCGTCCGCCTCTAGTTGGCGCTCCGGCGCTGACCGAAACCGGCGGAGACTAGAACTTGTAGGTCAGCGTGCCCTCGATCAGATCGATCTCGAGGGAGTTGCCGGTGTTGTTCATGTTCTCGAACTTGTACTTCAGGTATTTCACCCCGAAGATCGCATTTTCCAGCGTGGCGAAATCGAGGCCGGCGCCCACCGCGGAGCCGCGCCCGTCGAAACCGGCGCTGGTGCTGCCGTAGGCGCCGCCCGCGGTGCCATAGACCAGGACGCGGTCGAAGGAGTAGCCGATACGCGCCCTCAGATCGATGACGGAGGTCAGCCGGTTGTTGGGGCCGATCTCGATGTCGGCGGCGGAAAGCGAACTTTCGACGCCGGCAACCGCGTCTCCGAGCGTCCAGTCGTATCCTGCGTGAACGCCGCCGATCGCACCTTCGCCAGCGACTACGCCGGGGCCCCAGGCATAGCCGCCCTGCGCGCCGAGCCTGAAGCCGCTCCAGTCGAAATCCTGGTCGCCCGCGAAGCGCTCGGCGATCGGCGCCGGGATATCGTCGGCCGCGAAGGTCGGCGTCGCCACGAACAACAGAAGGGCAGCTACGCTAGGTTTCACGCTCCCGGTCCCGGTTTCATGCCCCTCAGGCATGACATCCCGTCAAGAATGCCGGTCAACGATATGTGTTCCGTTAACGCGACAACGTGAACGTTGCTTCCGAAATGAGACGGAAATACGAAAAACCTGTGGCCGAGCCGGGACTCAGGAAATGTCCTCCGGCCGCCGGCCGGGCCTTGCCCTGTAGCGCGGAAACGTCCAACCGAACTTGAGCGCCCCGCCCCGCACGACGAAGGCTGCCGCGGCGGCGATGAGGGCGGCAGCGAGGATCGGGAACCCGAGCAGGATCAGGCCGGTATGGGACGCCGCGCCGACGAGCGCGGCGGTCACGTAGACTTCGGGCCGCAGCAGCACCGAAGGCTCGTTTGCCAGCAGGTCGCGCAGGATTCCGCCGAAGGTGGCGGTGAGGATGCCGGTGACGATCGCAATCGCAGGCGACCCGGTGACGGTCAACCCGATCTGCGCGCCGAGCACGCAATAGGCCGCAAGGCCGACCGCGTCGAGCCACAGGAGCAGCCGCCAGCGGCTTTCGAAAAGATGAGCGGTGAAGAAGACGAGCACCGCTACGCTCGCGCACACCAGAATGTAGCCGGGTTCCCTCACCCAGAACACCGGCGTCAGGCCGAGGATTAGGTCGCGGAACGTGCCTCCGCCCACGCCGGTGACGCTGGCGAGGAACAGGAACCCGATGATGTCCAGCTCTTTCCGCGACGCCGCCAGCGCACCCGTGGCGGCGAAGACCGCGACGCCGGCATAGTCGAAGAAGAGGATCGGGTTCATGGGAGTGAATGGTGAATGGTGAATGGTGAATGGTCAACGATGCCCAGGCGCCGGTTGACCATCGGCCTCAAGTGCCTATTCACCATTCACCGCCTCACGCATCCTTCTCGGCCTGCTCGTTGATCGGTCCCGGCTCGGCGGCCTGTGTCGACGCCGCCTTCGGGCCGCCCTTGGCGACGCCGACCATGGCCGGGCGCAGCACGCGGTCGCCGATCGAATAGCCGGACTGCACCACCTGCACGACCGTGCCGTTCGGCACGTCGGGATTAGGCACTTCGAACATCGCCTGGTGGAAATTGGGATCGAACTTCTCGCCCTGCGGCTCGAGCTTCTTCACTCCGTGCCGTTCCAGCGCCGAGAGCATGGCCCGCTCGGTGATGTCGACGCCCTCGAACAACGCCTTGAAGCCGGCGTCGCCCGCTTCCTTCGCCTCGGCCGGCACGGCATCGAGCGCGCGGCGGAGATTGTCCGACACGGTCAGCATGTCGCGCGCGAAATTGGTCACGGCATAGGTGCGCGCGTCGACCACGTCGCGCGCGGTGCGGCGGCGCAGGTTCTCCATCTCGGCGGCCAGGCGAAGCGCCCGGTCCTTGAGCTCCTCGTTCTCCTTCATCAGCCGCACCAGCGCCTCGTAGTCGCCGTCACTGCCTTGCGAGCCTTCGGCGGCAGCGTCGATGCGTTCGTCGTTCATGTCGTCGTTGGGCTTCTCGCTCATCGCGTCGGTCCTGCTTCAACTGTTCGTGAGTTGCGCCCGATATCGATACTTGCGGCCCAAAAATCAAGGCTGCATCGGCAGATCGGACTATCGCCGACGCGGCGCCGGAAGCGCATGCCGCCAGGCGATCGTCAGCGCATCGTCAAGTTCCGCTTGCGACAGGGCCGAAAGCGTCGCCGTCGTCCAGCCTTGCCGGCCCCAGGCGTTCGGCACCGCGGCGAAGGCGTCGGGCGCGACCTCGCATTTGAGCGCCTGCTCGTCCGGGCTGAACTTGAAGTTGGCGGTGGCGCCATCGGCCGCCAGGGTGACGTAGATTCGCTTCACCTTGAAGGCGACGCGGTCGAAATGCGGCGCCTCGGTGGTGCCGGGCAGGACGAGCGCGGCGCGGCGCAGATCGTCGGCACCTGTCACCGCAGCATCCGGCTGATCATCTGCGCCGTATAGTCGACCATCGGCACGATGCGCGCGTAGTTGAGCCTGGTCGGGCCGATGACGCCGAGCGCGCCGACCACCCGCGCGTTCTTGTCGCGGTAGGGAGCGACGACCAGCGACGAGCCGGACAGGGAGAACAGCTTGTTCTCCGAACCGATGAAGATGCGCACGCCCGATCCGCCCTCGGCCAGGTCGAGCAGCTGCATCAGCCCGTCCTTCGTCTCGAGATCCTCGAACAGGTGGCGCAGCAGCTGGATATCGGCCTCGGCGGTGACGTTCTCGAGCAGGTTGGCGCGGCCGCGCACGATCAGCGTCGCCGGCAGCCCGCCGCCGCCACCGGCCCACACGGCCAGCCCCTTGTCGACAAGGTCCTGCGACAGCGCATCGAGCGCCGTCTTGGTCTCCGCCTTCAGCCGCGCCACCTCGGCACGGGCCTCGGCAAGCGTGCGCCCGGCGATATGGGCGTTGAGGAAGTTCGATGCTTCCATCAGCTGCGACGTCGTCACGCCCGGCGGCAATTCGACGATACGGTTCTCGACGTCGCCGTTCTGCGACACCAGCACCGCGATAGCCCGCGTCGGCTCCAGCTGGATGAACTCGAGGTGCTTGAGCGGTACCTCGTTCTTGGCGGCGACTACGAGACCGGCGCCGCGCGACATGCCCGACAGCATCTGGCTCGCCTCGGTCAGCATCTGCTCCAGCGTCGCACCCGAGCCGGTGGCCTTCACCTGGGCCTCGATCACCCGGCGCTCTTCTTCCGAAAGGTCGCCGAGCTCCATGAAGGCGTCGACGAAGAACCGCAGTCCCTTCTGCGTCGGCAGTCGGCCGGCGGAGATATGCGGCGCGTAGATGAGCCCGAGCTGCTCCAGGTCGCTCATCACGTTGCGCACGGTGGCCGGCGACAGCGACGCCGGCAGCATGCGCGACAGGTTGCGCGAGCCGAGCGGTTCGCCGTCCCGCAGGTACGAATCGACGATCGCCCGGAAGATGTCGCGGGAGCGCGCATCGAGCGATTGCAGATTCTGATCGAAGATCGGTTTCGTCATGTTTCGACGCGAGGTTTCCGGAAGTGAATATAGTCTCGGCAGCGAATGGCGCAACCGAGCCGGTTTCCTCGGTTGCCCGCCGGGCGCGCAGCGTCTACAAGCCCCCTTTTCCGGTCAACCGAGTCAAAATCCATGCGTCCTTCCAAGCGCCAGCCCGACGAGATGCGGGCCATTTCCTTCGAACGCGGCGTCTCCAAGCACGCCGAGGGCTCGTGCCTCGTCAAGTTCGGCGACACGCATGTCCTGTGCACGGCAAGCCTTGAGGAGAAGGTGCCGGGCTGGCTGCGCAACACCGGCAAGGGCTGGGTGACGGCCGAATACGGCATGCTGCCGCGCTCCACCGGCGACCGGATGCGCCGCGAGGCGGCGAGCGGCAAGCAGGGCGGCCGCACCATGGAAATCCAGCGCCTGATCGGCCGTTCGCTGCGTTCGGTCGTCGATTTGCAGGCGTTGGGCGAGGTGCAGATCACCGTCGACTGCGACGTGATCCAGGCCGACGGCGGCACGCGGACCGCCGCGATCACCGGCGGCTTCATCGCGCTGCACGAATGCCTGTCCTGGATGGCGGCGCGCAAGATGACCGACGTCTCCAAGGTCCTGAAGGACCACGTCGCCGCGATCTCCTGCGGCATCCACGACGGCGTGCCGGTGCTTGACCTCGACTATCTTGAGGATTCGTCCGCCGGCACCGACGCCAATTTCGTCATGACCGGCAAGGGCGGCATCGTCGAGATCCAGGGCACGGCGGAAGGAATCCCCTTCACCGAGGAGGAGTTTGCCGCCTTGATGGGCCTTGCCAAGAAAGGCATCGCCCGCCTCGTCGACCTGCAGAAGATGGCGGTGGGGTGAGGAGCGGTCCGCGAAGCGGGCGAAAAGCCCCCAGATGGGCTTTTCGAGTGATGAACGCCCCGAGCAACGGCGAGGGGCCGGGAGGCATTTCGCCATGACACCTTCAGCCGTCCTCGAATCCGCCCTCTACGTGACCGACCTCGCCGCCGCGGAGCACTTCTACGGCACGGTGCTGGGGCTGGAGCCGGCGGGCAAGGTCGAAGGCCGCCACGTCTTCTTCAAATGCGGCAAGGGCATCGTCCTGCTCTTCAACGCGGAGGCGACCCGCCACGCGCCGCCGCCGGACGCGCGCCTGCCGGTCCCGCCGCATGGAGCCGCGGGCGAGGGGCACCTCTGCTTTGCCGCGACCGAAGAGGAGATCGACCGCTGGAAGACGCGGTTGACCGAGGCTGGCGTCGCGATCGAGGCAGAATTCGAATGGCCGCGCGGCGGCCGCTCGGTCTATTTCCGCGATCCTTCGGGCAATTCGCTCGAATTCGCCAATCCGTCGATATGGGGCTTGTGATGCGGGATCTGGGCAAGCGCATCGTCGTCGCCAGCCACAATGCCGGCAAGCTGGCCGAGTTCGCCGACCTGCTTGCGCCGTTCGGCCTGGAGGCGAGGTCGGCGAAGGAGTTCGGCCTGCCCGAGCCGGAGGAGACCGGCACGACCTTCGAACAGAATGCCTACCTGAAAGCCCATGCGGCCGCGCAGGCGACCGGCCTGCCCGCGATGTCGGACGATTCCGGCCTCGTGGTCGACGCGCTCGGCGGCGCGCCTGGCGTCTATACCGCCGACTGGGCGACCAAGCCGGACGGCTCGCGCGACTTCATGATGGCGATGGAAAAGACCGAAAAAGCCTTGCAGGATGCCGGCGCCACCGATCCTTCGCTCCGCACCGGCCGCTTCGTGGCCGTCATCTGCCTGTGCTTTCCGAACGGCGAGGCCGAGTACTTCCGTGGCGAGGCGGAGGGCACGCTGGTCTGGCCGCCGCGCGGCACCAGCGGCTTCGGCTACGATCCCGTGTTCCTGCCGCACGGCCATGCGCGCACCTTCGGCGAGATGACGGCGGAAGAGAAGCACGGCTGGAAGCCTGGTATGCAAACGGCCACCTCGCATAGGGCCCGCGCCTTCAAGAAGTTCGCCGAGGCGAGGCTCGGATTGACGTGACTCCGCTTTCCGACCCCGGCTTCGGCGTCTACGTGCACTGGCCGTTCTGCGCGGCGAAGTGCCCCTATTGCGACTTCAACAGCCATGTCCGCCACCAGCCGCCCGACCAGGAGCGGTTTGCACAAGCGTTCAGGCGCGAACTCGAACATTTCCGTGGCCGCACCGGCCCGCGCGAGGTGACCTCGATCTTCATCGGCGGCGGAACGCCGTCGCTGATGGAGCCGGCGACCGTCGGCGCGCTGCTCGATACGGTCTCGGACCTTTGGACCGTGCCGGACGGCATCGAGATCACGCTGGAGGCGAACCCCTCCTCGGTCGAGGCGGGCCGCTTTCGCGGCTATCGCGCGGCGGGCGTCAACCGCGTCTCGCTCGGCGTCCAGGCGCTGAACGACCCTGACCTGCGTTTCCTGGGCCGGCTGCACGACGTGGCGGAGGCGAAGCGCGCCATCGGGCTGGCGAGGGACATCTTTCCGCGCCTGTCTTTCGACCTGATCTACGCAAGGCCGGGCCAGACGATTGCGGCGTGGGAGGCCGAGCTCGCCGAGGCGATCGACCTCGCCGCAGACCACCTGTCGCTCTACCAGCTTACGATCGAGGAGGGTACGCGCTTCCACGCGCTGCACGCGGCGGGCAAGCTGGCGATGCCGAGTCCTGATCTCGCCGCCGATCTCTACGAGGCCACGCAGGCAGTGACCGCTGCCCACGGCCTGCCGGCCTACGAAATCTCCAACCACGCGAAGCCCGGCGCCGAAAGCCGCCACAACCTCGTCTACTGGCGCTACGGCGAATATGTCGGCGCCGGACCCGGCGCGCATGGACGTTTCGTCGACGGCAACCGGCGCATCGTCACCTTCACCGAGAAGATGCCGGAGACCTGGGCCAACCTGGTCGAGGCCAACGGCCACGGCATCGTTGGCGGCGAAACGCTCAACAGGTCGGAAGAGGCGGACGAGTTCCTGATGATGGGCCTGCGCCTCGTCGAAGGCATCGACCTCGTGCGTTACGAGGCGATGGCGCGGCGTCCGCTGTCACCGGTGCGCATCGCCATCCTGCAGGAGGAGGGGCTGGTGGAGCCGGTCGGAAATTCACGGCTTCGCGCGACGTCGACCGGGATGATCGTGCTGGACGCGCTGGTTGCCGATCTCGCCCGCGAGGACTGACCGCTTCGCTTTTGCGATCAACATGGACTCAGCCTCGGACCGCGTTTCCTTCAGTTCGAGCTTGTGCACCAGATATTCGAGCTTCGCCTCGAAATGCGGCAGGAACTTCACCGGCTCGCCGCCTCGCCGCGGACGTCCCTCGGAACCGGCGGCCATTTGGCTGGCCTGGCGGTGAGGGTTTGAGCTTCGGCTTGGCTTTGCCGGGTGTCGTCGCGGGGTTTTTCCTCTCGAGGCTTCCGCTTTCCAGCGTAGTAGGTTTCGAAGCCGTCGTGCAGCAGCAGGCCGTCCATCGTCATCCTCCTCGGTCGAGATTCCCAAACCCGCCACGCGTCTTTTTGTTCCCGATCATAGCGACTGGATGGCGATACTCTTTCCCTGGCGCGGGCAGACGTGCGACACACGGCCGATGAAGGGCGACGACGCACGACACGATACCGATCTCCCGCCGCGCAGGACCTTCCTCGTCGGCGAGACGGAAATCGCCGCGCGGCCGCTGGAGCCGGCGCTGTATCTCGTCGCCACGCCAATCGGCAATCTCGGCGATATCACCCTGCGCGCGTTGCAGACGCTCGCCGCAGCCGACCTGCTTGCCTGCGAGGATACGCGGGTCACGCGCAACCTGCTGTCGCGCTACGGCATCCGGCAGCGACCGGTCTCCTACCACGAGCACAACGCTGCCGAGGCGGGACCGGGCCTCATCGCCGCCGTTGCGGCCGGAAAGAGCGTGGCGCTGGTCTCCGATGCGGGAACGCCGCTCGTCTCCGATCCGGGCTATCGGCTTGTCGGACAGGCCATCAAGGCGGGGCTGCGCGTGGTGCCGATCCCCGGCGCCTCGGCGCCGCTGGCGGCACTGACCGCGAGCGGCCTGCCCTCGGATGCATTCCTCTTTGCCGGGTTCCTGCCGGTGAAGGACGGCCAGCGCCGCCAGAGGCTGGAGGCGCTGAAGGCGGTGCCCGCGACGTTGATCTTCTTCGAATCGCCCCGCCGGCTCGACGAGGCCCTGGCCGCGATGGCGCAGGTGCTGGGCGATCGCCCCGTCGTCATCGGCCGCGAACTCACCAAGACCTTCGAGGAGTTCCGCCGGGGCGGGCTCGCCGAGCTTGCCGCGCACTACGCGGCCGTGGAGGCCCCGAAGGGCGAGGTGGTGATCTGCGTCGGCCCGCCGCCGGAAGCGGCCCCGCAAGCGCAGGATGTCGACCGGCTGCTTCTCTCCCTCGCGGCCGAGATGCCCGCCTCGAAGGCCGCGGCGGAAGCCGCGCGTCTGACGGGCCAGCCGAAGCCCGGTCTCTACCGCCGCCTGCTCGAGCTCAAGGACGGGGCTGGTGACTGACGCCCGGTCGAGGCGACTGCGCGCCTACCGGCTCGGCTTCCGCGGCGAAGCTCTCGCCTCGCTTGCGCTGATGATGAAGGGTTATCGCATCGTCGCCCGGCGCTACAGGACGAAGCTCGGCGAGATCGACCTGATCGCCCGGCGGGGCGACGTTGTCGCGATCGTCGAGGTCAAGGCCCGCCGCACGCTGGCCGAAGCGATGGACGCGGTCGGGCGCGAAGCGGCCTGGCGCATCGAGGGCGCGGCCGACATGTGGCTGTCGCGTCAGCGCGACCATGGCCGCCTTTCGATCCGGTTCGACCTGGTCGCGATATTGCCCTGGCGCTGGCCGGTGCATGTCGAAAACGTGTTTTCCGGACGGTCGTAGGCGAAGCACATACTTCCCTTGCGGAACGGCGTTTTCGTCTGCACTCTGAATGGTCTCAATAACCTTCGGAGTTATCGATATGTGCCACGCCTGCGTCATCGAGAACGTCAAGTCGAACATGCTGTCGCGCCGCGCCCTGTTTCGCGGGGTCGCCGGGGCCGGTGCGGCGGCCGCCGTCGCGACTGCCCCCGCGCCTTTGTTCGCGCAGTCGGCCGCGCCTGCGAAGGCGCACGATCTCACCCACGAACTCTACGACATGTTCCCGACCTATTTCGGCGCCCAGCAATTGTTCATGGAGCAGAAGTTCAACTTCAAGGAACATACGTTCAACCTGTTCGAGCTGAGGATCAGCGAGCACACGGGCACGCACATCGACGCGCCGCTGCACTTCACCGCCGACGGCAAGTCGGTCGCCGAGCTTCCCGTCGAGGATCTGGTCGCCCCGCTCGTCGTCATCGACATCAAGGCCAAGGCGGCGGAGAACGCTGACGCCCAGGTGACGCCGGAGGACATCAAGGCCTGGACGGATGCCAACGGTCCGCTTCCCGAAGGTGCCATCGTCGCGATGAACTCGGGCTGGGCCGCGCATGTCGCGACCGACAAGTTCCGCAATCTCGGCGCCGACGGCAAGACGATGCACTTCCCCGGCTTCCACGTGGATGCGGTGAAGCAGCTGCTGGAGGGCTCCACCAAGGCGATCGCCGTCGACACGCTGTCGCTCGATTTCGGCCAGTCGCCGGACTTCATCGTCCACAACACCTGGCTGCCCGCCGGCCGCTACGGCATCGAGGGCATAGCCAATCTCGACGCCCTCCCGGCCAAAGGCGCGACCATCGTCGTCGGCGCGCCGAAGGTCAGGGGCGGCACCGGCGGCCCGGCGCGGGTGTTCGCGATGGTGTAGGGCTTATCGCGCCATCAGCGGCGCCAGACGGGGATCGTCGGCGAAGATAGCGAGCGCGAATGACAGGCGACGTTCGGGGCGGTCGCAGATTGCGATCGCCCCGTATCCGGACAAACCGATGCGCCATGTGACGTACCGGCATGGTGCGCGTTCCGAGAAAGCGAGGCAGGAGAGAAGCGCAATATTCGCTCCGCCTTGCGGGTCTCGCACCGACCGGTAGCGAATTGCCGTCACGTCCGCTTCTCGCGCGACATCGGCAAGCGCGAGGCAGGCCGAATAGTCACTCGAATGAGTCCAGCGGGTGTCGTCCGAAAAGGGTGGAGCGGCCAGGTCGATTGCCACCCGGGCGGCAAACGCGGCTTCAAATCCGGTAAACTCCAGCGGATTGCGCGGGAAGGGTGTCTGCGGGCTCTCCGCGAAGAAGAGCAGCCGGTAGAACACGGTCTCCGCGACCGCCGTTTCGTCCCTCTCCGCCGCGTAGTAGACGCCCGGCGAATACCCTTCGCGGCGAAATCGCGAATTGCCGGGATAGCGTCCGTAGCGAAACGGGGTCGAAAGCAAGTAGTGGAGGCCGGCGCATTCGGGCGGGCCGGGCGGCTTCGTCCGTTCGAGTTCCGCCTCGAGCAGCGCCTGCTCCTCCAGCGTGTCCACCAGTTTCATCGTCGAGACGCGGTGCTGCGCCTCCACAAGACGCCAGCAGCGTCCCTGGAGTGATAGCGCCTCAGACCGGAGCGCGGCGGGCGTCCAGATAGGCGAGGACATGGGCGAGCCCGTCGATGCTCTTGATGCGCGACAGCGGCTGGCCGCCGAGTGCGGAATTCTCCGACCGCACCCATTGCCGGGACGCGAGGTCGTCGCCGCCCATGATGGCGTCGAGCGAGCGATAGAGGCGGATAAACATCAGCGCCAGTTCGTAAGGCTTGCCGGTGAGGCGGTATGCCGTGTCGCCTCGCTTCATGCGGGAAAGGCTCGCCTCCGAAACGCCGATGATCTCAGCAAGTTCCTTGCCCGAGACGTCGAGCAACTCAGCCGCACGCGTTACCGCCTTGGCGGCGACCGCCGATGCGTCCGGCGAGTAATCAAGCTTATGCGCGGTAGACACAATCTCATCCTTTCTACTGAAAGGAAACATACTGCATCTTTCTCAAGAAATCAATAGGCGCAGGCTAGCCCCTCGCCGTCACCTTCATCGGCAGGCCGCCCTCGGGCTGCGTGGTCAGCTTTTGCACCGGCCAGGGGTTCGTCTCCGCCACCGTGTCGAAGCGGTAGCGCGACATCAGCACGGCAAGCGCGATCACCGCCTCCTGCATGGCGAAGCTGGCGCCGATGCAGATGCGCGGGCCGGCGCCGAAGGGGAGGTATTGGAAACGGTCGATCCGGTCGCGGTTTCCGGGGTGGAAGCGCGACGGAATGAAGGCATCCGGCCGGTCCCAGAGCTTGCGGTGCCGATGCACCGTCCAGGGCATAACCAGCACGGTCGCGCCCTCGCGCAGCACGAGGTCGCCGTAGCGGTCCTCCTCGATCGGCTGGCGGTTGATCGACGGCGCGGGCGGATAGAGCCGCATCGCCTCCTCGAAGGCCGCGCGCGTCAGCGGCATGGCGTCGAGCCATTTCACCGGGTCCGGCTCGCGCGCCAGCACCCCGTCGATCTCGGCCTCGATCTTCTCGCGCTCCCAGGGCGATTCTGCCAGGCAGTAGATGGTCCAACCGAGCGCGCGGGCGGTGGTCTCGTGGCCGGCGCCGATGAAGGTGATGATGTTGTCCTCGATCTCGCCGCGCGACAGCCCGTCCGGGCCTTCCGCCTTGAGCAGCAGCGTAAGGAAATCCTGCGGGACGTTGTCGGTATCGCGCTTCAGCCGCTCCTCGCGCATGGCGATCGTGTCGGCGACGATGCCGCGGAAATAGGCCATCGTCTTGCGGCCGCGGATGCGCGTGATCCGCGGCAGCCAGTCCGGCGCGCGCAGCAGATCGAGCGGGTCGACCCGGCCCATCGTCTCGAACAGGCGGTCGATCTGGCTCTCGAACGTGCCTGGCGGTGCGGCGATCTCGCCGGAGAATAACGTCTCGGCGAGGATGTCGTAGGTCAGCGTGGTCATGTCGCGCGCCACGTCCGTCGTCGAGCCGGACACGTAGCGGTCGGCGAAGGCCTGCGTGCGCGCCAGCATCGGCTTTGCGAAGCCGAAGATATGCCGGGGCGTGAACACCGGAGCCATGGCCTTGCGCGACCGCCTCCATACCTCGCCCTCGGCGGTCAGGAGCCCGTCGCGCAGGATCGGCCGCAGGATCTTCTGCCGCACCACCGACATTTTGTAGTTCTTGACGTTGTCGACGAGGATGTGCCGGATCAGGCCCGGATCGTTGGCGACGACCAGCGGGCCGCCGACCCCGCCGACCGAGATCCACGGCTCGTTGTAGGACGGCTCGCCCCAGAGTTCGAGCGGGTTGCGGTAGACGATGCGGATCATCTCCAGGAACGACGGCGGCGCAGTGCGCGGCTTCGGCGCGGGCGGCACGAAGGGGGCTGGCGATGCGTCCATATGGCCGGAGGCTCCTGTTCACCCTGAATCTAGCGCGGGACGGGCCGCGCGCAACTGCGGCGCAATTGTCCTGCGGGCGGCCGCATCGCCGGGCACAAGAAGCGTTTTCGTAAAAAGTTAAGGATAATTTGCGTCAATCCTTCTGCGAACGTACTGTTCGCGTGAATCGAACCGTCGGATCGCAACCAAGTTTTCGGCCGGGAGTTTACGTGGGCTGACACGGTCGGCAGACGGATTGAGCGGGTACTGGAAGTGGATACGGAGATGTCTTGCAGGATACTGGTGGTTGAAGACGAGATCTTCGTCGCCATAGAAATCGAACATGTGGTGACGCAGCTCGGGCATATGCCGGTCGGAATCGCCGCCGACAGCCGCAAAGCCTCGGAACTCGCGGCCGAAGCCGAGGTGGCGCTCGTGGATCTGAACCTCCGCGACGGCCCTACCGGACCTGCCATAGGACGGATGCTGGCTGAAAAGCACGGCATAACCGTCGTGTTCGTGACCGCCAATCCGGCTCAGCTCGGAGATGGCGTGCCCGGCACCTTGGGCGTCATTCCCAAGCCGGTCAACGATGACGATATGCGTCAGGCCGTGAGCTTCGCCGTTGCGCATCGTCGTCGCGAAAGCGCCCTTCCGCCGCCCACGATGCGCCTCTTCGCCAACAACAATGCGGGCGTGCCCGGAGTGGCGGTGTAGTCATTTCCGGCGAACCTCTGGATCGCCGGGAATTCTCTAGGCCGATCGACGCAACGACCGCGTCGGAATCCGCACCGATACCCGCAATCCGTCGCTTTCCCAGAGCCTGGTCAGCTTGCCGGACAGCTGTCCCTCTACCGACAGGGCGATCAGCCGGCTGCCGAAACCTTCCCGCTCCGGCGGCACGACGCTGACGCCGCTTTCCTTCCAGTCGATGGCAAGCTCGCCTTCGGCTAGCGACATGGCGACCGCGACGCGGCCGTCGCGGTGCGAAAGCGCGCCGTATTTGGCGGAGTTGGTGGCCAGCTCATGGAACAAGAGAGCAATCGGCGTCGCCGACCGGTCGTCTATGGATGCGTCGGCCCCCGTGATCGAGAGGCGCTCGTCACCCGTCTCCCGGTAGGGCCGCAACAGCGTTTCGATCAATCCCTGCACCGTCACCCCGACCTGTTCGGGCCGGGACGCTGCCGAATGCGGACGTACGAAATCATGCGCGACACCGAGAGCCGAGATGCGCTCGCGCAGGGTTTCGGCGAGCGGCTTCAGCTCCGGATAGGTGCGCGCCGACAGGGAAACGATGCCGTTCAGCACCGAAAAGATGTTCTTGATCCGATGGCTGAGTTCCTGCGCGACGATCTCCCGCTCCTCGGCCGCCAGCTTGGTTTCGTGGATGTCGGTGCAGGTGCCGAACCAGCGGACGATACGGCCGAGCGGATCGCGCAAAGGCATCGCGCGGCCGAGCGTCCACCGGTACTCGCCGCTGTGGTGACGCAGCCGATACTCGATCTGGTACGGCTCGCCCGTTTCGAGAGAGTGTCGCCATGCCGCCCAGGCGCGGTCCTGGTCCTCGGGGTGGAACATCCCGTTCCAGCCCTCGCCGTCCGTCGATCCGGCCGGCACGCCTGTGAACTCGTACCAGCGCGCGTTGTAGTAGTCGTGATAGCCGTCGGGCAGCGTGGACCACACCATCTGCGGCATCGAATCTGCGATGGCGCGGAATTTCGCCTCGCTCTCTGCGAGCTTTTCCTGGGCCCGCTTGTGTTCGGTAATGTCGACCGCGACACCGGCTATCCGCACCGGCTGGCCGTCCGGATCCACCACGACCGTCCCGGTCGCCAGCACCCATCTGGTGTTTCCGTCTGCGCTCCTCAGCCTGTACTCACCCCGGTAAGGTCCGCGGGCTTCAAGGGCTTCCGCGATGCTGTCCGCAACCTGCTGCCGGTCCTCGGGGTGGATGCCTTCCAGATATGCCTCGAGGGGGGCTCCCGTTTCGGCCTCGTCCGGATTGACGCCGTACATCTCGGCGAACCTGCGGTCGGCGGAAACCCGGTCGGCGGCGAGATCCCAATCCCACACGCCGACGATTCCGGATGCGTTGAGCGCCAGCGACAGCCGTTCCTCGCTGCGGGCAAGCGCCCGTTCCGCCATGACGCGCTTCGTCGTTTCCGCGACGATGACCAGTTCGGCGATCGGCTCGCCGCGATCGTCGAGCACGGGGCTGTAATGCAGGTTCAGCCACACATCCTCGAAAACCCCGGTCCTGTCGAGCGTCAGCTTCTGGTCTTCGAGCGACAGGGTCTCTCCGGCGAGCACCCGCTGCAGGATGGCGGTGTTGAATTCGGCGATCTCGGGCCATGCGACTGCAACCTCCTGGCCGAGGATTTGCGGATGGCGAAGGCCGGCGAACACCGCGTACGCGTCGTTGTAGACGAGGACACCTTTCTCCCCCATCAGCATCACCATCGCGACCGGCGATGCGAGCATGATCCTCACGGTGGACCGCAGTGTTTCAGGCCAGGAGCGGGTGGGCCCGACGGCCGTTGCGCCCCAGTCGAAACTGTTGATGAGCGACAGCATCTTGCCCGAACTTATTCCTTTTGGGGCATTGCCGCCGGCGAGCGGGAATATCGTATCTGGCATAAGGGCGGGGGACTCTGGAGCGATGGGCCGGAAACAGTAGAATGGGAGTCTATAGGGCCATGCCCCATAGCTGTCACGATCCCCTGCGGAACCTTGATCCACCGTAACGCCGCGGCCTTTGTCCGGTTCCCCCGGCCGTCGCCGGTGCCGGCGGCCGCGCGAAGCGATTGCCTTGGGACAGAAGCGCCGCCATGGTCGTTCTCGGCGGCCCGAAACTTGGAAAAACCGCCTCAAACACCTATATCTGGCATGGGTTGAGCGCCTGATTCGGCGCTTCCTCGGGCGTCTTCCCGGCGCGGTGGAGTGAAAGCACTACATGAACGAAAATACCGAGAATCCGGCGGCCGCCGCACCCGGACATGAACCGGCCGAGTACGGCGCCGATTCCATCAAGGTTCTCAAGGGTCTGGATGCGGTTCGCAAGCGTCCGGGCATGTATATCGGCGACACCGACGACGGCTCCGGCCTGCACCATATGGTCTACGAGGTGGTCGACAACGCCATCGACGAGTCGTTGGCCGGTCATGCCGATCTCGTCTCGGTGACGCTCAATCCCGACGGCTCCTGCACGGTGGCCGACAATGGTCGCGGCATCCCGACCGACATTCACGCCAGCGAAGGCGTCTCCGCGGCCGAAGTCATCATGACCCAGCTCCATGCCGGCGGGAAGTTCGACCAGAATTCCTACAAGGTCTCGGGCGGCCTGCACGGCGTCGGCGTGTCCGTCGTCAACGCGCTGTCGGTCTTCCTGAGGCTCAAGATCCGTCGCGATGGCGGGGTCTACGAGATGAGCTTCACGCACGGCGACGCCGATGCGCCGCTCGCCAGGACCGGATCCTACCAGCAGAACAAGATCCCCGGCACGTTCGAGGGCCGCAGCGGCACCGAAGTGACGTTCATGCCGTCGAGCGACACGTTCACCATGGTCGAGTTCGACTACGGCACACTGGAGCACCGGCTGCGCGAGCTGGCCTTCCTCAATTCCGGCGTGCGCATCATTCTGACCGATGCCCGCCATGCCGACGTGAAGGTGCAGGAGCTGCATTACGACGGCGGCCTGATCGAGTTCGTGAAATATCTCGACCGCGCCAAGAAGCCGCTGATCAGCGCGCCGATCTCGATCACGGCCGAGCGCGACGGCATCACCGTCGAGGTCGCGATGTGGTGGAACGACAGCTACCACGAGAACGTGCTGGCCTTCACCAACAACATCCCGCAGCGCGACGGCGGCACCCATCTCGCCGGCTTCCGCGGCGCGCTGACGCGGCAGGTCACGAGCTACGCCGAATCCTCGGGCGTGGCCAAGAAGGAGAAGGTCTCGCTCACCGGCGACGACAGCCGCGAAGGCCTGACCGCCGTGCTGTCGGTCAAGGTTCCCGATCCGAAATTCTCGTCGCAGACCAAGGACAAACTGGTTTCCTCCGAAGTTCGCCCCGTGGTGGAGAGCCTCGTCAACGAGGCTCTCGGGACATGGTTCGAGGAGCATCCCTCGGAAGCCAAGACCGTCATGGCGAAGGTGGTTCAGGCGGCGGCTGCCCGCGAGGCTGCGCGCAAGGCGCGCGAAACCGTCCGCAAGGACGTCATGAGCGTCTCGACGCTTCCCGGAAAACTCGCCGATTGCCAGGAGAAGGATCCGGCCAAGTCGGAAATCTTCATCGTCGAGGGCGATTCCGCCGGCGGCTCGGCCAAGGGCGGCCGCTCGCGCCAGAACCAGGCGATCCTGCCGCTGCGCGGCAAGATCCTGAACGTCGAGCGGGTGCGCATGGACCGCATGCTCTCCTCCGAGATGATCGGTACGCTGATCACCGCGCTCGGCACCGGCATCGGCTCGGACGAGAACAGCCCCTACCGCTTCGACGCCGACAAGCTGCGCTATCACAAGATCATCATCATGACGGACGCCGACGTCGACGGCGCCCATATCCGCACGCTGCTGCTCACCTTCTTCTTCCGCCAGATGCCGGAACTGATCGAGCGCGGCCACCTCTACATCGCCCAGCCGCCGCTCTATAAAGTCTCGCGCGGCAAGAGTTCGCAATACCTGAAGGACGAGACCGCCTTCGAGGAATTCCTCATCGGCTCCGGCCTCGACGAAGCCACGCTGACGATCGGTAACGGCGAGGTCCGCGCAGGCCAGGATCTGCGCGCCGCCGTCGACGACGCGCTGGCCGTGCGCGGCCTGATCAACGGGCTGCACACGCGCTACAATCGGGGCGTAGTCGAGCAGGCGGCGATAGCCGGCGGCCTCAACCCGGAGATCGCGTCCGATCCCGCGCGGGCGATCGAGATGGCGGCGAAGATCGCCGCCCGCCTCGACATGATCGCCGAGGACACCGAGCGCGGCTGGCAAGGCCGGACCAATCCGTCCAACGAGGGCCCCGGCGGCTTCATCTTCGAGCGCACCGTGCGCGGCGTGCGCGAATACGCGCATCTCGACATGGGTCTCCTCAACTCCGCCGATGCGCGTGCGCTCGACCGATACGCCCCCCGTCTCGGCGAGGTCTATTCGAACTCGCCGGTGCTGCGCCGCAAGGACGTCAACGAGACGATCACCGGGCCGATGGCGCTGCTGGATGCGGTCTTCGCCGTCGGCCGAAAGGGTCTGACCATGCAGCGCTACAAGGGCCTGGGCGAGATGAACGCCGAGCAGCTCTGGGAGACGACGCTCGATCCGAATGCGCGCTCGCTGCTGCAGGTCAAGGTAACCGAAGCCAACGATGCCGATTCTCTGTTCGCCCGGCTGATGGGCGACGACGTCGAGCCGCGCCGCGAGTTCATCCAGGACAATGCGCTGAGCGTGGCGAATCTCGACGTGTGAGGCTTGGCGAGGTTCGTCTTCCCTGCGGATGCGTCAAAAAATTCCCGGATTGCCGACCGTCGTGAGCTTCCCGGCGATTGAGAAGCGTGCAAATGTTCTCCGCGCGGCGGAGGGCCGCGCTCTTCTTTTGGGGTAGATTTCCATGAACAGCTTCTTTGCACGCGGCCTGGCGGCTGCGGCATTCGCCATGGCGGCCGTGATCGCGGCGCCATCCGTTTCGCTGGCGAGCGACGTGACCTTCGTCATGAAGAATTCGCATCCCAACGCGCTGGAGGTCGAACTCTACAGCCAGGATCGGGACCATGTCTGGCCGGGCGGCAATCAGGTCTACTATCTCGACGACGGCGAGACCAAGACCATGCCGCTTTCCTGCGAGGAAGGCGAGACGATCTGCTACGGCGCCTGGATCTCCGGCGACAAGGGCACCTACTGGGGCGTCGGCCCCGACAATTCCGAGAATTGCGACAATTGCTGCTACACCTGCACCGGCGGCGAGACCGAGGAAATCGATCTGGTCCCGTAAGCCGAACTATCGTGGCTTGGCGATATGAATTAAGGGGCGCGGAGACATCCGCGCCCTTTTGCGTAGCCGAGACGCCATGACGACCGACCGAAACGCCGCGCCGATCTTTCTGGGCATCGACACCGGCGGCACCTATACCGACGCTGTCCTCTGGGCCGAAGGCGAAGGCGTCGTCGCCAAGGCCAAGTCCCTGACCACCCGGCACGACCTCGCCGAGGGCATTTCGGGCGCGGTGGATGCCGTTCTCGAAAAGGCGGCGATCGACCCGTCCGCGATCAAGCTCGTGTCGATGTCGACGACGCTGGCGACCAATGCGCTGGTCGAGGGCCAGGGCGGCCGCGTCGCGCTGGTGATGATCGGCTTCTCCGCGGCGGATCTGGAACGGGACGGGTTGAAGACCGCGCTCGGAACCGACCCCGTCCTGTTCTGCCCGGGCGGACACGACGTGCACGGCAATGCGCAGCCCCTCGACCTCTCCGCGCTCGAGGCGGCGCTCCCCGAACTCGGCGGCTCGGTCTCCGGTTTCGCGGTCTGCGCCTATTTCGCCACCCGCAATCCCGCGCACGAGAACGCCGCGCGCGACATGATCCGCCAGGCCACCGGCCTGCCGGTCACCGCCAGCCACGAGCTCACGTCGAAGCTCGGCGGACCGCGCCGGGCGCTGACGACTCTGCTCAATGCACGGCTAATCGCGATGATCGACCGGCTGGTGGCGGCGACGGAAGGTTTCCTGTCGAAACGCGGCATTGAGGCCCCCCTGATGGTTGTGCGCGGCGACGGCGCGCTGGTGTCGGCCGCTTTCGCCCGCGCCCGGCCGATCGAGACGATCCTCTCCGGTCCGGCCGCCAGCCTCGTCGGCGCGCGCCACATGACCGGCCTCGACGACGCGATGGTGTCCGACATCGGCGGCACCACCACCGACGTCGCCGTGCTCGATCACGGCAAGCCGCGGCTCGATCCCGAGGGCGCAACCGTCGGCGGCTACCGCACGATGGTCGAGGCGGTGGCGATGCGCACCTTCGGTCTCGGCGGCGACTCGGAAATCACGCTCGAAGACGGCGGACTGGCCCCGCGTATCCAGCTCGGCCCGCGCCGCCTGGTGCCGCTGGCGCTCGCCGGCGTGAAACACGAGGCGGTCATCCGCGAACACCTTGAACGCCAGCTCCGCGCGCCCAATCCCGGCCGCATGGACGGCCGCTTCGCCTTCCGCACCGGCGTTCCGGAACGCCTCGCCGCCGGTCTCTCCGGACCCGAGCAGAAGCTCTACGATACGCTGAACGACATTCCCCAGCCGCTCGACCGCGCGCTTGCGAGCACGGCGCAGCTTGCCACGCTGAACCGGTTGGTGGCACGCGGTCTCGTCCACGTCTCCGGTTTCACCCCGTCGGATGCGGCGCATGCGCTTGGCCTGCAGGACAACTGGAACGCCGCCACGGGGAAGATGGCGGCCGAACTCTTCGCCCGTCGTCGCGACGGACGCGGCCAGCCGATCGCTGCCTCGCCCGAAGACATCTCGCGCCGCGTGCTCGACGCGCTCACCCGCCGTTCTGCCGAGGTCATCCTCGAGACGGCCTTCGCCGAGGACGGGCTCGACGGCGCCGCGACCGTGGCGCATGCGCTCGTCCAGCGCGCGGTCGACGGCAATCACGGCATCGCACGGCTGTCCGTCGCCCTCGACCGCCCGGTGATCGGGTTGGGCGCTTCGGCGCCGCTGCACTATGCGGGTCTGGCCGACCTCGTCGGCAATGCCTGCGTCGTCCCGCGCGACACGGATGTTGCGAACGCGCTTGGCGCCGTCGTCGGCCAGGTGCGCGTTTCGGTCGAAGCCCGCGTCAGCCAGCCGAAGGAGGGCCTGTTCCGGGTTGCAGCAGGCGACCTGATCCGCGACTTCGCCAACGAGGCAGCGGCGCTCGAACTCGCCGAGGCGGAGATCCGGGCTCTGGCGGCCGCGCGCGCGAAGGAAGCCGGCGCCGAAGAGGCCAATATAGAGATCGCCCGCGACATCCGCGCCGCCACGGTCGAGAGCCAGCGCACCTTCATCGAGGCGATCCTGACAGCGACGGCGGCAGGCAGGCCGCGGATTGCGGAGTGACCCTCAGGCCCTGTAGAGCCTGACTGGCTTCTCCGAGCGCTTGACCAACCCCTTGGCTTCGAGGTCGAGCTGGACGCACTTGATCAACCATCCGGCCTTGTCCCCACCGGGAAAGAGTGCGTCGGGCAGGCGCGGCACGACGTGCACCTTGACGTCGGCAACCGTCATTCCCGGCGGGCCGGACGGCAGCACCGCCAGCATCGCCTCGCGCATGGCGCCGTATTTCGCGGCGTCCACACGGTATTTGTGGCCAGGGCTGACCACATTCTCGACTTCCACCATCGGTCCCTTGGCCATAGCTGCTCCTCGCTCCAGATGTCGGGGGGCATCGGAGACGACGATGCGCACCGCTCACCCCGCAAATGCCCGGTTGCCGCACGAATGCGTTTCCGCCGAACCTATAATTGACCCGCCCGCTCTGTCATGCCAATGGCCGTGCACCAAAGTCCGGCAGATGAGGTGAGCAACGTGACCCAACGCATCGAGATTGAAGGCCTGAAGGTCGCGCCGGAACTGTACGACTTCGTGGCGAACGAGGCGCTGCCGGGAACCGGAATCGATCCGGCGAAATTCTGGTCCGACTTCTCGGCGATCGTCCACGATCTCGCGCCGAAGAACCGCGCGCTCCTTGCCCGCCGCGACGAACTCCAGGCGAAGATCGATGCCTGGCATCGCGCAAACGGCGCGCCGAGCGATCTCTCCGCCTACAAGGCCTTCCTCTCCGAGATCGGCTACCTGCTCCCGGAAGGCTCCGACTTCTCGGTGTCGACTGCGAATGTGGATCCCGAGATCGCGACGATCGCCGGGCCGCAGCTCGTCGTTCCGGTGATGAACGCCCGCTATGCGCTGAACGCGGCCAATGCGCGCTGGGGCTCGCTCTACGACGCGCTCTACGGCACCGATGCGATCCCCGAGACCGGCGGCGCCGAGAAGGGCAAGGGCTACAATCCGGCGCGCGGCGCCAAGGTGATCGCCTGGGCCCGCGCATTCCTCGACGAGAGCGCGCCGCTCGACGGAGCTTCCTGGTCCGAGGTCAAGTCCTTCGACGTCGCCATGCGCCGGCTGGCGGTGACGCTGGTCGACGGGCGCATGACAGGCCTGAAGGACGGTGCGCAGCTTGCCGGCTATCTCGGCTCGCCGTCGGCGCCGTCGCGGTTCCTGCTGCGCAAGAACGGCCTCCTGATCGAGGTGATCATCGACGCCTCCTCGGCGATCGGCAAGGACGATCCGGCCAACATTTCCGACGTCTGGCTGGAATCGGCCATCACCACGATCATGGACTGCGAGGATTCGGTTGCGGCGGTCGATGCCGAAGACAAGGTCGTCGTCTACCGCAACTGGCTGGGCCTGATGAAGGGCGACCTGTCGGAGGAAGTTGAGAAGGGCGGCAAGACCTTCACCCGCACACTCAATCCCGACCGCGCCTACACCGCGCCGGACGGCTCGACCCTGAACGTCACGGGCCGGTCGCTGATGCTGGTGCGAAATGTCGGCCACCTGATGACCAACCCGGCAATCCTCTTGAAGGACGGGTCTGAGGTGCCGGAAGGCATCATGGATGCGATGATGACGGCGGCGATCGCGCTGCACGACATCGGTGCCGGCGGACGCAGGAAGAACTCCCGTGCGGGCTCGATGTATGTCGTGAAGCCCAAGATGCACGGCCCCGACGAGGTCGCCTTCGCGTCGGAAATCTTCGCCCGCGTCGAAGACGCGCTCGGCATGGCGCGCAACACGATCAAGATGGGCATCATGGACGAGGAGCGCCGCACGACGGTCAACCTCAAGGAGGCGATCCGCGCGGCGAAGGATCGGGTGGTCTTCATCAATACCGGCTTCCTCGATCGCACCGGCGACGAGATGCACACCTCGATGGAAGCCGGCCCGATGATCCGCAAGGGCGACATGAAGCAGGCCGCGTGGATCCAGGCCTACGAGAACTGGAACGTCGATATCGGGCTCGCCTGCGGACTGCAGGGCCGCGCGCAGATCGGCAAGGGCATGTGGGCCATGCCCGATCTGATGGCGGCGATGCTGGAGCAGAAGATCGGCCACCCGAAGGCCGGCGCCAACACCGCCTGGGTGCCGTCGCCGACGGCGGCCACGCTGCACGCCACGCACTACCATAAGGTCGACGTCAAGGCCGTTCAGGACCAACTGAAGAGCCGCCCGCGCTCCAGGCTGGACGACATCCTCTCCGTGCCGGTCGCCACGCGGCCGAACTGGACGGCCGAGGACATCCAGCGCGAGCTCGACAACAATGCTCAAGGGATTCTCGGCTACGTCGTGCGCTGGGTCGACCAGGGCGTCGGCTGCTCCAAGGTGCCCGACATCAACGATGTCGGCCTGATGGAGGACCGCGCGACGCTGCGCATCTCCTCGCAACACATAGCCAACTGGCTGCACCACAAGGTCTGCACCGAGGACCAGGTGACCGAGACGATGAAGCGCATGGCGGGCGTGGTCGACCGGCAGAACGCCGGCGACCCGCTCTACACGCCGATGGCACCGCATTTCGAGGACTCCATCGCTTTCCAGGCGGCGAGCGACCTCGTGTTCAAGGGCCGCGCCCAGCCGAACGGCTACACCGAACCGGTGCTGCACGCCCGGCGCCTCGAGCTGAAGGCGCGGCAGAAGTCGGCTTAACGGCTGGACAAGGACGGGGGAGTAGAGTTCGAGAGGCGATGCTTACTCGAACCGCATGCCGGCAGACGCCATGATCCTCCTCGCCATCGATACGGCCTCGACCCTCTGCGCCGCCTGCGTCTACGACGCCGGCGCGGGGCGCGAGCTCGGCCGGTCGGTCGAGGACATCGGCAAGGGCCACGCGGAACGACTGATGGATGTCATCGCAGCCGCGCTCGAGGCCTCGGCCAGGACCTACGCGGATATCGGCGCCATCGCTGTTTCGATCGGTCCCGGCTCCTTCACCGGCATCCGTGTCGGCGTCGCAGCCGCGCGCGGCCTGGCGCTGGCGCTGAATGTCCCCGCCCATGGCGTCACCACGCTCTCGGCGATTGCCGAGGAGGCAAGGACAACCTGGCCCGCCCGCCGCATCCTCGCCTCGATCGATGCGAAGCGCGACGAGATCTATGTCGAGGAACATGCGCCCGACGGTGCGATTGTCCGCGGTCCGGTCATCGTGGCCGTGAATGACGCGCCTGCCCTGCTCGAAGGCGAGCGCCGTGTGCTTGCGGGCTCCGGCGCGTCCGTCATCGCGGCCGGTGCCGACCCCGCCATGTTTGACCTCGCCGGCGGGGGCGCCACCGCCGACATCGCCGTATATGCCCGCATCGCGGCGACCGGTCGCGCGTTCAATTCGCCACCGAAGCCGCTCTACCTGCGCGGGCCGGATGCGCGTCCGCAGGACGGCTTCGCCCTGCCGCGAAAGGCGTCGTGATGCGCCTTCCCTTCGTCTCACGCCGCCGCGAATACATCATCGAGCGCCTGCGGCGCGACGATGCGGCGGAAGTCGCCAGGCTGCACCGGGAGGATTTCAGCCGGCCCTGGTCGGCTGCCGAATTCGCCGGCCTGATCGACCAAGCGACCGTGTTCGGTTTCGTCGCGCGCGAAGTGGGCCACCGGCAGGCGATCGCCGGCTTCGTTCTGGCGCGCCTCGCGGTCGACGAGGCCGAGATCCTGACCGTCGCGGTTGCCCGTGCGCATCGCCGCGAGGGGCTCGGCCGCGAGCTGATGGACGCGGTGCTGCGCCAGCTCCACGCCGACCGCGCTTCGCATCTCATCCTCGAGGTCGACGAGACCAATACGCCGGCGCTGGCGCTCTACCGCAGGCTCGCCTTCCGCGAGATCGCCAGGCGCAGGAACTACTATGAGCATGCGGGCGGAGCCTCGACCGGCGCGCTTGTCATGCGCCGCGATCTCCGCTAGCGCGGCTCGGGCAACGGGGAGGGCACTCGGGCATGATCGGCTGGCTCCGCCTCGCGTTCGGCCTCGCCGTCGCGGCCGTCGTCACGCCCACCCTGCTGCTGTGGCAGATGCTCGCCATGCGCTTCGGCTGGAACGAGAAGCGCGCGCCGCGCCTGTGGCACCGCATCGTGCTCAGGCTGCTCGGCATCCGCGTTCACCTCCACGGCAGCCTCGCCCGCGAGCGTCCATTGCTGATCGCGGCGAACCATGTCTCCTGGAGCGACATCGTGGTGCTCGGCTCGATCGCCGACGTGCATTTCATCGCCAAGTCGGAGATGGCCACGTGGCCGGTGTTCGGACTGCTCGCAAAATGCCAGCGCAGCGTCTTCGTCGAGCGCGAGCAGCGCCGCAAGTCGGGCGCCCAGGCAAACGAGATCGGCGAGCGTATCGCCAGGGGCGATCCGATGGTGCTGTTTGCCGAAGGCACGACCGGCGACGGCAACCAGATCCTGCCGTTCAAGTCGACCCTTTTCGGCGCCGCCAAGGTGGCGCTGTCGAACGGCGGCGGCGAGCGCGTCTTCATCCAGCCGGTCGCGATCGCCTACACCCGGCTGCACGGCATGCCCATGGGCCGCCAGCATCGGGTGCATGCCGCCTGGATCGGCGACAGCGTTCTGGCGCCGCATATCGGCGCCCTGCTGCGGGAAGGAGCGATGGACGTGGAGGTGCATTTCGGCACGCCGGTGGAGTTCACGTCCGACAGCCGGCGCAAGGCGGTCGCGGCGGCGGCGGAGAGCGAGGTGCGGCGCATGCTGTCGGCGGCGCTGTCCGATCCCGGCCCGGCGCACCGCAAACGCTGATCGGGCGCCTGCCCGCCAGGGCATCTGTCGCTCAGCGTCAAAAAGCGCTATGAGCCCGCCCATGAACGAAGAAATGATGACGACCGAGACCCGGCAGAGCGCCAACGCGCCCGCGGCGCCGGCTGCCAAGCGCTATTTCGTGAAGACGTATGGCTGCCAGATGAACGTCTACGATTCGCAGCGCATGGCCGACGCGCTCGCCGCCGACGGCTACAGCGCCACGGAGCGGCCTGACGAGGCGGATCTGATCCTGCTCAACACCTGCCATATCCGCGAGAAGGCGGCCGAGAAGGTCTATTCCGAGGTCGGGCGGCTGCGCGAGATCAAGGCGCGGCGCAAGGCCGCCGGGCGCCAGACCACGATCGCCGTTGCCGGCTGTGTCGCCCAGGCGGAGGGTGCGGAGATCATCCGCCGCGCTCCGCTGGTCGACCTCGTCATCGGCCCGCAGACCTATCACCGGCTGCCCGCCGCGGTGAACCGCGTGCTGTCGGGCGAGAAGGTCATCGAGACCGACTACGCGGTCGAGGACAAGTTCGACCATCTGCCGGCGCCGAAGCCGGCGGCCACCCGCAGCCGCGGCGTCACGGCGTTCCTGACCGTGCAGGAGGGCTGCGACAAGTTCTGCACCTTCTGCGTCGTGCCCTATACGCGTGGATCAGAAGTGTCGCGCCCGGTCGAGCAGATCCTGGCCGAGGCGAAGCGGCTCGCGGCGTCCGGCGTCCGCGAGGTCACCCTGCTCGGCCAGAACGTCAACGCCTGGCATGGCGAGGGGCCGGACGGCCGCGCCTGGGGGCTCGGCGAACTGTTGCGCAGCCTGGCCGATATCCCCGGCCTTGCGCGCCTGCGCTACACCACCAGCCATCCGCGCGACATGGACGACGGCCTGATCGCGGCCCATCGCGACCTGGCCGAACTTATGCCCTATCTGCACCTGCCGGTTCAGGCGGGCTCAGACCGTATCCTGAAGGCCATGAACCGCAGGCATACGGCGGACGATTACATCCGCCTTGTCGGGCGCATCCGTGCGGTGCGCCCCGATATAGCGCTGTCCGGCGATTTCATCGTCGGCTTCCCCGGCGAGACCGAAGCGGATTTCGAGGCGACGCTCGATCTGGTGCGCAGGGTCGGCTACGCGACGGCCTACTCGTTCAAATATTCGCCTCGAGCCGGCACGCCCGGGGCCGACATGGCGGACCAGGTCCCCGAAGACGTGAAGGACAAGCGTCTCCAGGCGCTGCAGGACCTCCTCGACGAGCAGCAGGCCGAGTTCGTGCGCCATCTGAAGGGCAAGCCGGTGGAAATCCTGATCGAGCGCGCCGGAAAGGAACCTGGCCTCGTGGTCGGCCGTTCTCCCTGGCTGCAACCGGTTATTGTTGATGAAAAGGCCGGTGGAATCGGTGACATTGTCACAGTACGAATCACGGGAACGGGGTACACCCTCTATGCCGAGCCGCTCTGAGGGCGGACGGCGCCCAACAAGGAGAGACGTTTGAACGCCGCTGCAGAAGTGAAGACCGCCCCCGCGGGGGCGTCCGACATGGCGCACATCGTCCTGACCTTCGACAACAACAAGCATGCCAGCGCCATCTACGGCCAGTTCGACCAGAATCTCGCGCTGATCGAGCAGAAGCTCGGCGTCGACCTGCGCTCCAAGGGCAACCAGCTCACGGTGCGCGGTTCGACCGTCGCGGCGGAACAGGCGCGCCGCGCGCTCGACTATCTCTACGACCGGGCGCAGAAAGGCGCCGAGATCGCGCCGTCGGACGTCGAAGGTGCCATTCGCATGGCGGTCGCGGCGGACGATCAGCTGACGCTGCCGACGCTGGAGCGCAAGGGCCGCCTTGCCGCCGCCCAGATCTCGACGCGCAAGCGCACGATCTATGCCCGCACGCCCAACCAGGACGCCTACATGCGGGCGCTTGAGCGTTCGGAGCTGGTTTTCGGCATCGGGCCGGCCGGCACCGGCAAGACCTATCTCGCCGTGGCGCATGCCGCGATGATGCTCGAGCGGGGCATGGTCGAGCGCATCATCCTGTCGCGACCGGCGGTGGAGGCGGGCGAGCGTCTGGGCTTCCTGCCCGGCGACATGAAGGAGAAGGTCGATCCCTACCTTCGCCCGCTCTACGACGCGCTCTACGACATGATGCCGGCGGACAAGGTCGAACGCGCACTGGCCGCGGGCGTGATCGAGATCGCGCCGCTGGCCTTCATGCGCGGCCGCACGCTGGCGCATGCCGCCGTCATCCTGGACGAGTCGCAAAACACGACGTCGATGCAGATGAAGATGTTCCTGACGCGTCTCGGCGAAGGGGCACGGATGATCGTCACCGGCGACCCGACGCAGGTCGACCTGCCGCCCAATACGAAGTCCGGCCTCGTCGAGGCGCTGAAGATCCTTGACGGCGTGTCGGGCATCGTCACGGTCCGTTTCAACGACGCCGACGTGGTGCGCCATCCGCTGGTCGCCGAGATCGTCCGCGCTTATGATCGTGCTGGGGCCGACAAGGGCGCCGTCTGACGAGAATGCCTCGACAACCTGCAAAATCCTCGGCCGCCGGCGCTCCGGAGGTCGACATCGACCTTTCGCTGGAGGCCGGCGACTGGCCGTCCGAGGCCGAGCTTGCAGCGCTCGCCGACGCGGCAGTGGCAGCCGCGCTCGCAGAACTCGGCGTGAAAGGTGGTCACAGCGAACTCAGCATCCTGTTCACCGACGACGCCCATATCCGCGCCCTCAATGCCGAATGGCGCGGCAAGGACAAGGCCACCAACGTCCTGTCCTTCCCCGCCTTCCCGGTCGCGCCGGGCGACGCGTTGTCGCCGATGCTGGGCGATATCGTGCTGGCGGCGGAGACGGTCCGCGCCGAGTCGGTATTGGAATCGAAGTCGTTCGACCACCATCTGACCCATCTCGTGGTGCACGGCCTTCTGCACCTTCTGGGCTACGATCACGAGACCGACGACGACGCCGAAGAGATGGAAGCGCTGGAACGCCGCATTCTTGCGAGGCTTGCCATTGCCGACCCCTATGCGGTAACGGATGAAGCCTGATCGATGCCATGACAACGAACGACACATCCGATAGCGCCGCTCCGGCGGCCGGACCCCGCGACCAGGCCGGGTCCGAAACCTCCAGCGACCCGCAAAGTACCTCCGCGCGGACCGCGCCGCGCTCCTCGCTGCTCGACGGTCTGATCCAGTTCTTCCGCGCCCGCGGCAATGGCGGCTCGCTGCGCGACGATCTCGCCGACGCTTTGGCCGAGGCGGCACCCGACGCCGCCTCCTTCTCGCCGGCCGAACGCGCGATGCTCAACAACATCCTGCGGCTGCGCGAGGTGCGCGTCGAGGACGTGATGATCCCGCGCACCGACATCCAGGCGGTCGAGATCGGGACAACGCTGGCAGAGGTGCTCGAACAGTTCGAGGAATCCGGCCATTCGCGCATGCCAGTCTACGCCGAAACGCTGGACGATCCGCGCGGCATGATCCACATCCGCGACGTGGTGGGCCACCTCACGCGCACCGCGCGGCTGAAGAAGGGGCGCGGCGCACGCAAGGCCGGCACGCCCGACCTCAACCTCGCGCAGGTGGATCTGAAGAGTCCGATCGGCGATCTCGGCATCACGCGCCCGGTGCTCTTCGTCCCCGCCTCCATGCTGGCCTCCGACCTGATGGCGCGCATGCAGGCGTCGCGCACCCAGATGGCGCTCGTCATCGACGAGTATGGCGGCACCGACGGCCTCGTCTCGCTGGAGGATATCGTCGAGATGGTCGTCGGCGATATCGAGGACGAGCATGACGACGACGAGGAGCCGCTGATCTCCAAGACCGCCGAGGGCGTCTACATCGTCGACGCGAAGGCCGAGATCGACGATGTCGCCCAGGCGATCGGCAGCGACTTCACCGCCGGCGAGCATGGCGACTATGTCGACACGATCGGCGGGTTGATCTTCTCGACCCTGGGCAGGATACCGGCCCGGGGCGAGGTCGTCCGCGCCGTGCCGGGTTATGAGTTCCATGTGCTCGACGCCGACCCGCGCCGGGTCAAGCGCGTGCGCATCGTCCAGACGCGCGCGGCCGAGCAGCGTCGCCGCAGGCCGGTGCGCGAGGAAACGAAGGCTGAACCCGAGCCGGAGCCCGGCCCGGAGCAATAACGCGGCTCAGCTCGCGTGGCGCAGACTGACGCCGCTCGCCTGGTCGAAAACCGTCAGCTTGTCGGGGTTCCAGCCGAAGCGTACGTCGTCCTCGATGGCAAGCTGGGTGCGCGCCGAGACGGTGGCGCGCAGCATGTTGTCGCCGACGCGCAGCGTGACGATCTTCTCGACGCCGTGATTTTCCACATCGTGGACCTTGGCGCCGACGGGCGCGCCGGTCTCCACCTGGATGTCCTCCGGGCGGATGCCGAAGGTCAGCGGACGGTCACCGGCTGCCGTGGCGGCGGCTCCGGCGGGCAATTCGAAGCCCGGCGCCACGATAACGCGGCCGGACGAGACGCGGCCGTTGACGAGATTCATCGGCGGCGAACCGACGGAGCGTGCGACGAAGGTGTTCTTCGGGTTGGAATAGACCTCATGCGGCGTGCCGACCTGGACCAGGCTGCCATTGTTGAGGACGCCGATCTTGTCGCCCATCGACATAGCCTCGATCTGGTCGTGCGTGACGAACAGGAAAGTCTGGCCGAGATTCATCTGGATGTTCTTAAGCTCGGTCCTGAGCGCCTCGCGCAGCTTCGCGTCCAGCGCCGACAGCGGCTCGTCCATCAGGAACACGCGCGGCTTCCTGACGATCGCGCGGCCGATCGAGACGCGCTGCATCTCGCCCCCGGAAAGCCGGTCCGTCTTGCGTTGCATGAGGTGTTCGATACGCAGCGTCTTCGCCGCCTTGGCCACGCGCTCGGCGATCTCGGCGTCGGCGACGCGGCGCAGTTTCGACTTCAGCGGGAATTCGAGGTTCTGCTTCACCGTGTAGCGCGGGTAGAGCGAGTATTGCTGCAGCACCAGCGCCACGTCGCGCTCCGCCGCGCCCCAGTCAGCGACGTCGGTGCCGTCGATGAAGACGCGGCCTTCCGTCGGCTTTTCGAGACCGGCGATGATGCGCAGCGTCGTCGTCTTGCCGGCGCCCGTCTCGCCAAGAAGCACGAAGAACTCGCCGTCGGCGATCTCGAGGTTGAGATTCTTCAGCGCGGTGTGGGCACCGAAGGTCTTGGTGATGTTCTCGAGGCGGATATGGGACATCTTACAACCTCACTCCCAGGCTGCGGCCGCTGTCCGCGTCGAAGAAATGTGCCTGGGCCGGATCGATGCGGACATGCACCGTCTCGCCCGGCTTCGGCACGAAGCCGGCGCGTGTGCGGGCGCGCAGCATCTGCGAGCCGACCTTCAGGTCGACGATGTCGTAGGCGCCGAGCGGTTCGATGATATGCGCCTCGACCGGCAGGTAGCCGTCCCTGGCCTGCCGCTCGACCAGCACGCCCTCGGGCCGGATGCCGAGCTTGAGCGCACCGGGCTTGCCCGCGTGGCCGTTGAGCTTGCCGGTCAGCCCCCCCGGGAAGGCGAAGCCCTGCGCCTGGCCCTCGACCGCGACCGCGGCGCCGCCGTTCGCGGCCGTCACCGTTACCGGCGAGACGTTCATCACCGGGCTGCCGACGAACTGGGCGACGAACAGGTTCGCCGGATGTGCGTAGACCTCTTCCGGCGCGCCGATCTGCTGCAGCACCCCCTCGTGCATGATGACGATGCGGTCGGCGAGGCTCATCGCCTCGACCTGGTCGTGGGTGACGTAGATCGTCGTCGAACCCTGCTGCAGGTGCAGCCGCTTGATCTCGGCGCGCATCTCCTCGCGCAGCTTGGCGTCGAGCGCGCCGATCGGTTCGTCCATCAGCATCGCCTTGGGCTTGCGCACCATCGCACGCCCGATCGCCACGCGCTGCATGTCGCCGCCCGACAGCGCCGAGGGCTTGCGGCCGAGCAGGTCGGTGATGCGCAGCACGCCTGCGATCTCGCGCACCGAGCGGTCGATGCCGGCCTTGTCCATGCCGGTGGCCCTGAGCGGGAAGGCGATGTTCTCGTAGACGTTCATGTGCGGGTAGAGCGAGAACGACTGGAACACCATCGCGATGTCGCGGTCCGACGCCTTCATGTGCTGCACCGGCTTGCCGTCGATGAGGATGTCGCCCTCGTCGATCGTCTCCAGCCCGGCGATGGCGCGCAGCGTCGTCGTCTTGCCGCAGCCCGACTGGCCGAGCAGCACGATGAACTCGTTGTCGGCGATGGCGAGGTTCATGTCGCGGACGACCTGGACGTCGCCGAACCATTTCTGCACGCCGCGAAGCTCGATCTGGGTCATGACTTGCCTTCGCGATGATCCGAGACGTCGAACACGCCGTCCTGGGCGTCGTCCGGCTTGCCAAACCAGTTGGTGAACATGAAGGTCAGAAGGCCGACGATCACGATCGTGATTCCATAGCGGTGCAGGAACAGGCTCCACGGCTGGCATAGCGCCACGATGCCGAGGATCATCACCACTTCGGCGATGCGCTGCAGTTGCGACGATCTGATCATTTGCGGATCGCCCCGAAGCTCATGCCGCGCAGCAGGTGGTTGCGCAGGAGGAAGGTGAAGATCGCCACCGGCAGCAGGAACAGGAACGTGCCCGACGCGATGACAGTCCAGTCCGGCAGGCCGGAGCCGACCTGACTGGGAATGAAGGGCGGCGCGGTCTGTGCCCGCCGGTTGGTCATGATCAGCGCGAAGGCATACTCGTTCCAGGCGGTGATGAAGCAGAACACGGCCGTCGCCGCGATACCCGTCGCCGCTTCAGGAATGACGATCTTGAAGAACGCCTCCATGCGCGTGTAGCCGTCGACGAGCGCCGCTTCCTCGTATTCCTTCGGGATCTCGTCGATGAAGCCCTTCATCAGCCACACCGAGAACGACAGGTTGAAGGCGGTGTAGAGGATGATCAGGCCCCAATGCGTGTCGTTGAGGCCGACGGCGCGGTACATCAGGAACATCGGGATCGCGACGACTACGGGCGGCAGCATGCGTGTCGACAGGATGAAGAAGAGCAGGTCTCCTTCGCCCTTCACCTTGAACCGCGAGAAGCCGTAGGCCGTGAATGTTCCCATGCCGACAGCCAGCACCGTCGAGGTGATGGCGACGATCAGCGAGTTCATGAAGCGGCTCGGATAACCCGACCACTGTACTTCGCCCCGGCCCGAGCGGACCACCTTCTCGCCGCCGTCGAAGACAAGCCGCTCCCACCATGGCGCGGCCTCGTATTCCTCGGCGGAGGGCGGCGCGCGCAGCTGCGAGCGCTTGGTGAACAGCTTGACGAAGGGCGAGATCTCCGGCGTGAACATCACCGTCGGCGGGATCGTCGTGGCCAGGTTGCGCGGCTTGAAGGCGGTCGAGGCGATCCAGTAGATCGGCGCCAGGAAGATCATCGTCACCACCAGCACGGCGACGATCGCCAGCCGGTTCAGCCCCTTCTCGGCGGGAGTCTGCACCTGAGCCATGTCAGCGCTCCTTCACCTTGTTGAGGTATTTGACGTAGATGTTGGTGATCGCCAGCACCATGATCAGCATGATGTAGGCGAGCGCGCAGGAGCGCCCCGTCTCCCATGTCTGGAAGGCCATCTTGTAGAGCCGGATCGAGATCACCTCGGTCGTCGGCTGGCTTGTCAGGATGTAGGCGAGGTCGAAGGTCTTGAACGCTTCCATCGTGCGGAAGATGATCGCGATCATCAGGATCGGTGCGACCAGCGGCAGCGTGATGCGGAAGAACGTGTAGAGCGAGCCGGCGCGGTCGATCGCGGCGGCCTCGTAGAGATGCTTCGGCACCGCCGACAGTCCGGCCAGCGACAGCAGCATCACGAAGGGCGACCACATCCAGATGTCGGTCAGCGCCACCGCATAGAGCGCCATGTCCGGGTTGGACAGCCACTCGAAATTGCCGAGCCCCAGCGCATAGTTGATGATGCCGAAGGACGGGTCGTAGAGCAGCTTCCAGAACAGGCCGACGACGGCCATGGACAGCATCATCGGCAAGAGCAGCAGCGTGGTGATCAGGCCCTTGAGCGGGATGTCGCGATTGAGCAACAGCGCCGTGCCGAAGCCGACGATGACCTGCCCGACCACGGAGACGATCACGTATTTCGCGGTGATCGAGAAATTGTTCCAGATGAACGGGTCGTTGAGCAGGTCGCGGTAGTTCTGCAGGCCGACGAAATTCGCTTCAGCACTGCCCGAGGCGCGGAAGTCGGTGAACGAGTAGCCCAGCGAATAGAGCAGCGGGAAGATGTTGAAGACGATCAGGAAGACGATCGTCGGGATGATGAAGAGGTTGCGGATCGTGATGTCGCTCAGGCCGCGGGAGGCGGCACGCGATTTGGGGTCCAGCGTGGTCAGTACTGCCGTGGCCACGGCCACCTCCTCGATGAGCATTACAGACGAAAACGGAGGGGGCGGGTCGCGCCCCCTCCGGCGAAGTCGGGATTACTTGACCCGGTTGTACTTCTTGAACGTGGCGTTCCAGTCGGCCGCAAGCGCGTCGAGCGCTTCCTTGGCGGTGCCCTGGCCGGCCGTGATATACGGATAGATGCGCTGGTTCATCTGGATCAGCAGTTCCGCATATTCCGGCGTCGCCCAGAAGTCCTTCACCTTGAACATGGTCTCGTAGAAGGCCTTGTTATACGGCGTGGCGTTCTGGAATTCCGGCGATTCCAGCACCTTGGCGCTGGCGGTGTAGCCGCCGAGTTCGGCCCAGCGCTTCTGGGTCGAGTCCTTGATGAACCATTCCAGGAACTTCATCGACTCTTCCTTGTTCTCCGAATAGGAGACGACGGAAATGCCCTGTCCGCCGAGCGCCGCGAACTGCGCGCCGCCGGGACCCGCCGGGTTGGCGAAGAAGCCGGTGCCCTTGGCGTTGGGGTTGGACGACTCGTTCACCAGTGCCGGGAAGAAGGCGAAGTAGTTCATGCTCATCGCGGCCAGGTTCTCGGTGATCGCCTGGTTGTTCTCGACGAAGAAGGTCTTGGCCCAGCCGGGAGGCGTGAAGCCGTAGAGCTCGCGATAGGCCTCGAGCGCCTTGACGTTCTGTTCCGAGTTGATGATGCCGTCGACCTTGTAGGTCGAGTAGTCGCCCAGTTCGCCGCCGAACGAGAAGATCGCGTTCTCCACGCCCATGACCAGGCCGTCATAGGAGTTGTCGGTATAGATGGCGACGCCGTAGCGCTTCTGGTCGGGCCGGTGGAAGAACTCCGCGATATCGCGCAACTCCTTCCAGGTCTTCGGCGGCGCGAGGTCGTAGCCGTACTTGGCCTTGAACGCCTCCATCTCCTTCGGGTCTTCGAACCAGTCTTTGCGGTAGGACCAGCCGACCGCGTCGCCCTCGGCCGGGATCGACCAGTATTTGCCGGAGTTCGACGGATATTCAGCGTAGTATTTCACCGTCGCCGGCGCCATGACCTCGTTCAGCTTGTTCTTGTTGAAGAAGTCGGTCAGGTCGACGTAGTGGCCAGCCTCGGATGCGGCGCCGATCCACTGGGAATCGCCGACGACCATGTCGTAGGCCGAGCCCTTGGCGTTGAACTCGGTGAAGGCCTTGGTCTGGAAGTCCGACCACGGCGTCGTCTCGACAGTGACCTTGACGCCCGTTTCCTTCTCGTACTCGTTGACGAGTTCCTGCAGATAGTTCGCCGGATCCCATTCCGCCCAGAAGATCGTCAACTCCTGCGCATGCAGCGACGAGACGCTGCCTGCCAGCGCCAGACCCAATCCGGCCAGAAGGCCGGTCACTTTCCTGTGCATGTCCATTCCTCCCTAACGTGCCTCGATTGGCTCCGCGCATACGGCTTGCCCGTCTGCCGGCTCCTCCGCCGGCGGCATCTCGGCCGCCGTATCCCGCCTGGTCTCCTCCCGAGGCGAGCAGATGTGAAATGACCGGTCAGCCTCCCCGTTAGGGGTGCCGCCTCGACCGAGCATCATACTAAACTGGTATTACCAATGCCTCCGCATGGTCAAGCGCTTTCTTTGGCACTCCTACAAACCCCGTTTTGCTCGGATTTCGATACGTCCCAAAGTGCGCCATGCGATGTCTGCAATCGATTACATAGGCTGGCATTGCTATCCGCAGCACCGGCCGGCTCAGAGTCTGGTCCTACCAGAAATGCGTGTTTGGCTGCTGCTTCGACTTCGTGGCCATCATTCCTCCGGCCTTCCGTCACCAGCATTCCCATCAGAATGAGACGATCATGTCAATATGATACGCTCGTCTCACACTGCGGCGGCGCGTAATACGAGCTGGCGGATACGCGCCGCGATCCAGGCAGGGGCCGGCGGCTGCTTTTCGCGGGCCCACCCTATTGTTTCCGCAATCGCGTCGATGAATGCTCTACTGTCACCGTGCTGTGATCCCGCTGGGGTGGGATCAGCGTGACATCTGGCGGGTGGAGATCGACATGCGGATTGCGTTTCCGGCGCGATGGTTAGTCTTCGGGTCGCGGGCGGCCATATGCGCGGCAGCCCTGGCCTTGGCTCCCGTCCCGGCCTTGGCTTTTGACATGATGCTCGATGCCCGCGTCGCCGAGGCGACGGCAGGCGGGAGTATTTCCGGCGCGATCGCGATCATCGACGCGTCGCTGGCCGGCGAGACCGATCCGGCGATCGTCGAGGACCTGCTGCGCCGCCGGGCCGTCGTCTATGCCGACGCCGGCCGCGCGAAGGAAGCAGGCGAGGCCTGGGCGCGGCTGGCCGTGGAGATGGCCAAGCGTGTCGAGGACATGGCGCCCGAGCTGATCCCGATCTGGGAAAAGGCCGGTGCCGAGTTCGAGAAGGCGGGCGAGGTCGGCCTTGCCGTCGATGCCTATGCGAAGGCGCTGGCGATTATCGAATCCGCCGGTCTCGACCCGACCGCCGTCGAGGACACCCGCGCCAGGCTCGACAGTCTCGCCGAGCATGCTCCGGACGGACCGGTCGCCGACCAGGCGATCGATGCGCTGGAAGCGTTCGCCGACTACCGCCAGGATTTTGCCGACAGGGCGGCCGGCGGCATGCGCGACACCACCGATCCCGACAAGGGCTACAAGGAAGTCGAGATCTACTACGCGACGGACCGTGCGCGGTCGGGCAGCGACCTGCCCGGCGAGTTCTACGGCGGCCAGCGCGGCAGCCAGCTCGAACTCGGCACAGCCGTCGTCTCGATCCCGCTCGCCCACCGTCCGGGTGCAATCGAGGCGCCGTCGATCTGGAGCTTCGAGTTCCGAGAGGATCCGCAGCGGCATGTCGTGCTGGCGAAGGTCACGCCGTCCCCGAACGAGAAGGTCTTCGCGCAGATGCGCGAACAGATGGCCAAGAGCCCCGGCAAGGAAGCCTTCGTCTTCGTCCACGGCTTCAACGTGCCCTTCAACGAAGCGGCGATGCGCACCGCGCAGATGGCCTACGACATGAATTTCGAAGGCCTGCCGATCCTCTATTCCTGGCCCTCGCGCGGCTCGGTGCTGAGCTACATCGCCGACACGGCGGTGGTGAACCTGTCGGGCCGGCGCCTGACGCTGTTTCTCGAGGACATCGTGGCGAAATCCGGCGCGACGCGCATCCATCTCATCGCGCACTCGATGGGCAATCGGGCGCTGACCGACGCGCTGGAACTCTATGCGCTGCGCAACCAGGGCAAGCCGGCGGCGTTCGACCAGGTTCTGTTCACCGCGCCCGACCTCGATGCTGGCCTGTTCGCCGAGATGGTCAAGACCATCCGCCCGACGGCGCAGCGCATCACGCTCTACGCGTCGAACCGCGACTGGGCGCTCGCCGTCTCGCGCCAGCTGCATGGCGACTCGCCGCGCGCCGGCCAGGGCGGCAACGACATCATGCGCCTGGCGGACGTCGATTCCATCGACATGACCACCATCGGCGAGGATATGCTGGCGCACAGCTACTACGCCAACAATCCGTCGGCGCTCACCGACATCCTGTCTTTGTTCTGGCGCGACGCGCCGCCCGAGCAGCGCTGCGGCATGACGAAATCGACGAGCGACAAAGGCTCCTACTGGGCCTATTCGCCGGAGCCGTGCGACAGCGCGGCACTGCTGTCGACGCTGTCGATTCTCAGGCGCGGCAGCGTCAAGAACGCCTCGGAAGCGCGCTCCTTCCTCAACAGCTACATCCTCTCGCCGACGATCGACGCCGGCGAGCGCTCGCGGCTGGAACAGGCGCTGGGAAGGTTGTTCGGGAAGTCGTAGACGCAAAACCGATGGGGCAGTGGGAATCGGTCCTTGCGTCTGTGAGCGAATTCCCTCCGGCAGAACGATTCAATCCGGCTTCATCCTGGTCTACCGGGAGCGAGGTCGCAGATAAACGAACCAGTAGACTGCTCCCACCATCAGGCTGCCGCCTATGAGGTTCCCGATGGTCGCGACGGCAATGTTGTGGAGCGCGCCAGGCACCGTCAGGGCGGAGTAGTCCGCTGCGTTTTGTCCGATCGCCGTCCAGAACTCCGGCCCTGCCCACTCCTTGATGGCGAGGCCGTAGGGCAGGAAGTAGAGGTTGGCGATGGAGTGCTCGAATCCGGCTGAGACAAAGGCGGCGATGGGGGGCACAATGACCATCACTTTGCCCGGCACGGTCCGGGCGCCCAGGGCCATCCACACCGCGAGGCATACGAGGACGTTGCAGAGCACCGCCAGAAAGAAGAGCTGGGCCGTCGGCAAAGCTGCCTTGGCTGAAGCGATCGCGAGCGCGGTCTTGCCGACAGCTCCGCCACCGAATTGATAATGAGCGGCAAGGAACACGAGAGCAGCCGTTCCGATCGTGCCGATGATATTGCCCACATAGACAAGGGCCCAGGCGCGTAGAAGCGAGCCCAGCGAGATCCGCTGGCTGGCATATGCCACGACCATCAGGGCGTCCCCGGTGAACAATTCCGCACCGCCGACGATCACCAGGATAAGGCCGAGCGAGAAGACAAGACCGCCGAGTAGCCGGGCAGAACCCCATGGCATCCCCTCTGCCCCGGTCATCACCACGGTGAGGAACACCGCGCCGAGCGCTATGAAGGCGCCCGCAAGGGTCCCGAGGACGATAAGACCGATCGTGTCCCGACTGGCCTTGACGACTCCCGCCTTCTCACAGGCCAGCGCCATCTCCGGCGGTAACGGATCGGCCACCCCGGATCGCGTCTCCCCGGCGGACCGGTCAATCACATCGTTGTCTGTCTCCAGCATGAGATTCAGCCTCGGTGTCTACAGCGGTTGGTGCGCCAAAGGGCTGCCGCAATTCTGCCGATCTCCGGCAATGCGACCGCTTTTTCTAAAAGTAGCGGGTTCCCTCGCGGTTCGACTTGACGAAGCTCAAATTGCACCTGCCCGCTCGCCGCATTTACCGGCCGCATCGCGCTGAGGCGGATGGCAGAACCTCAGGGGATCGCCGCGGGCAGCCGCCCCACATATGGCTTGCGCTCAGACGGCGCACACCGCGATGACGGCATTCGTGCCGCCGAAGGCGAAGGCGTTGCTGATGGCCGCGCGAACCGGCCTCCGCCGCGCCACATTGGGCGTCACGTCGAGGTCGCAGGCCGGATCGGCCTCGCGATAGTTGGCGGTCGGCGGCACGACGCCGTCGCGGATCGCCATGACGCAGGCGATCATCTCCAGCGCACCCGATGCCCCGAGGCAATGCGCGTGCATCGATTTCGTCGACGAGACCGACAGGCGGTCCGCATGCGCGCCGAAGGCGCGGCGGATGGCGGCCGTCTCGATCTCGTCGTTGGCCTTGGTGCCAGTCCCGTGCGCGTTGACGTAGTCGACCTCTTCCGGTGCTAGGCCGGCATCGGCGAGGCAGGCCCTGATCGCTGCCGTCGGCCCTTCGACGGTGGGCGCGACGATGTCGGCCGCGTCGGCCGACAGGCCCGCGCCGGCGAATTCGGCGAGGATGGTTGCGCCGCGCGCCACCGCGTGGTCGTAGCTCTCCAGCACAGCCATGCCCGCGCCTTCGCCGAGCACCAGCCCCTGACGGTCGGCCGAAAACGGCCGGCAGGTGTCGGGCGACAGGATGCGCAGCGCCTCCCAGGCCTTCAGGATGCCATAGACCATGGGCGCGTCGGTTCCGCCGGCAAGCATGACGTCGGCGCGCCCGAGGCGGATCTGGTCGGCCGCCGCCGAGAAGGCGTGGTTGGACGAGGAACAGGCCGAGCTGACGCCGAAGACCGGGCCGTGCAGGCCGTACTGGATGCTGACCTGTCCGGCCGGCGCACCCGGCATCACGCGCGGCACGGTAAAGATGCCGGCGCGCGTCTTGCCCTCGAGAAAGACGCTGCGGTAGCTCTCCTCGATCGCCTCCCAGCCGCAGATGCCTGTTCCGACCACCGCGCCGATCCGGTCGGAACGTTCCGACCCGGCGCTCAGGCCGGCCTGCGACAGTGCCTGCCCCGCCGCCAGCACCGCGAGCAGCGAGAAGCGGTCCATCGTCACCAGCCGCTTGCGGTCGATCTCGTGGGCGGGCAATTCCTTGATCTCGCCGCCGGACCTGATCTTCAGGTCATGCAGCGGGATCGTCTCCAGCGGTCCGATGCCGCTTTGGCCGGCCTGCATCGCCTTCCATATGGCTGCGGCATCGGTCCCGATCGGGCAGAGGCCGCCGAGGCCGGTGATGACGATGCGCGGGCGGTTCATCTCAGCTTTTCTTGTCGATCAGCAAGCGGACGGCCGCGACGATGTCGCCGATCGTCTTCAGATTGTTCCACGCTTCGACCGTATTCATCTCGATCTCGATTCCGTGCCGCTCTTCGAGGTCGAAGATGATCTCGGTGAGTTCGAGTGAGTGGATTCCGAGCGTGTCCAGTTCGGTCGCGGTCGTGATCTTGTCGGCATCGGCACCGGTGTGCGCCTTGATCAGTTCGATGACTTCCGCAGCGAGTGTGTCGGTCATGTCAGCCCCCTAGAACAAACCCGAACGCAACCGTGCACCGCAGCGCTCTCCCGAAATCCGCGTTCCCCGACGCGGTTCATGCCTGCCTGTATAGAAAGGTAACGTGCGGCGGGCAACACGTGATGCCTCGACAGCGGCACCTGGCCGCGCCTAGGTTCTCGCGCGATGAAACATGTCTCGATCCCCTCCGACCTGCCGCCGCAGCCGGCTATGCAACGCGTGCAGGCGGTCGGCCGGCTCGCGGTCGCCGCGCATGACGGGCGGACGCGGATCGAACGGCTCTACCAGCAGGGCGCGGCGAAGATCCGGATGCCGGTGATTTCGGGCGATCCGCTCGAGGCGATCCTGATCAACACCGCCGGCGGCATGACAGGCGGCGACAGGCTGGACTGGGAGTTCGAGGTCGGGCCAGGCGCGGCGGCGGCACTGACCACGCAGGCCTGCGAGAAGGCCTACCGCGCCGACTCGGGCGTGGCCCGGATCCGGACCGTCGCGCGGGTCGCCGAGGACGGGCATCTGGCTTGGCTGCCGCAGGAAACGATCCTCTATGATCGCTCCGCGCTGGAGCGCCGGCTCGACGTGGACCTTGCCCCGGGTGCCACGGCGCTTATCGTCGAATCCGTCATCGTCGGCCGCCGCGCCATGGGCGAGACCGTCGCATCGGCGCGCTTCCGCGATGTCTGGCGCATTCGCACCGGCGGCCGCCTCGTCCATGCCGACACCGTCGCCTTCGACGGAGACGTGGCCGCGCAACTCTCCCGCGCAGCGGTGACGGGAGGCGCGACGGCTATCGCCTCCGTTCTCCTGATCGCGCCCGATGCCGGGCAGCGGCTGGAGGCCGTGCGCGCGATCGTCGGACCTCTTGGCGGCGCCAGCTTCTGGACATTGCGGGGCGACGCGGGACAAACGAATGGCAAGCTTCTTGCGAGGCTTGTCGCAAACGACGGCTACGACTTGAGGCAGCGGCTGGTACCTTTGCTGGGGCTGCTCAATGGACAGGCAGGGCTGCCCAAAGTCTGGTCAACATAGCATCCGGAGGACGCATGAATCTCACCCCGAGGGAGAAGGACAAGCTGCTGATCGCCATGGCGGCAATCGTCGCGCGCAAGCGGCTGGAGCGCGGCGTCAAGCTCAACCACCCGGAGGCGATTGCGCTGATCACCGATTTCGTCGTGGAAGGCGCCCGCGATGGCCGCTCCGTTGCCTATCTCATGCAGGCAGGCGCCCATGTGATCACCCGCGACCAGGTCATGGACGGCGTCGCCTCGATGATCCACGACATCCAGGTCGAGGCGACTTTTCCCGACGGCACCAAGCTCGTCACCGTCCACGAGCCGATCAGGTAGCGCCATGCTTGAGCTGCGACCCAACTGCGAATGCTGCGACCGTGACCTGCCGCCCGACAGCGCGGACGCGATGATCTGCACCTTCGAATGCACGTTCTGCGCCGATTGCGCGACGAACGCGCTCGCCGGCGTCTGCCCGAACTGCGGCGGCGACCTGGTGCGGCGCCCGGTGCGGCCGGCGGCGATGCTTGCGAAGTATCCTGCCTCAACACGCCGCGTGCTCAAGGCCGAGGGCTGCCCGCGACAGGCGGCGTGACAGGGGACAGACTTGAAGGGGATCACATGCTGAAACGGATCGGACTCGCCCTGATGGGGCTCTCGCTCGGGGTGGCGCCGGCCTTCGCCCACCTCAATCCGGCGGAACACGGCTCCTTCGCGGCCGGCTTCTCGCACCCGCTGTTCGGGACCGACCACATCCTCGCGATGGTCGCCGTCGGTCTCTGGGCGGCCCTGCTGGCAGGCTCCGACCGCCGCGCGCTCTGGCTGGTGCCGGCGGCCTTCGTCGGCACGATGCTGGCCGGTTTCGCCGCCGCGATGGCGGGAGCGCCGCTGCCCTTCGTGGAGCCGGTGATTCTTGCCTCCGTGGTGACCATCGGCCTCCTGGCGGCCATTGCCCTCAGCGTCCCGACCGTGGCGGCGATGGCGGTTGTCGGCATCTTCGCCCTGTTCCACGGCCATGCCCATGGCGGCGAACTGGGCGCGGCGGGCGCCTGGCCCTTCGCGATTGGCTTCGCGCTGACAACCGCGCTGCTCCATGCGGCGGGTGTCGCGATCGGCCTCGGCATTGGCCGCGTCTTCGGCGGGGATCTCGGCCGCGCCGCCGCCCGCGCCGCCGGCGCGCTCACGGCGCTTGGCGGGCTCTGGCTCGCCTTCGCCGGCTAGGGAGGAACATATGGTTCTCGGAGGCTTTGTTCCCGGCGAGATCATCACCGCCAAGGGCGACATCGAACTCAACGCCGGCCAGCCGACGGTGATGCTGAAGGTCGCCAACACCGGCGACCGGCCGATCCAGGTCGGCTCGCACTATCATTTCTTCGAGACCAACGAGGGACTCTCCTTCGACCGCGACAAGGCGCGCGGCATGCGGCTCGACATCGCCGCCGGAACCGCCGTGCGCTTCGAGCCGGGCCAGGAGCGTGACGTCACGCTGGTGCCGCTCGGCGGCAAGCGAGAGGTCTTCGGTTTCCAGCAGAAGGTGATGGGGAAACTGTGAGGAATCGGCGATCAGCCTGCCGGCTTGGCCGCCGCGTAGACGACGACGCGCTTGTCGTCGCCGATCTCGATTCCCAGCACGTCGCGCATCAGCACCTGGCGCGAATCGATGGCGTGGAACAGCAGGGCATTGCCCTCGATCTCCTGGCGCAGCGACGTGATCTCGCTGTCATGCTCCTTGAGCTTGGCCTCGATCTCGGAGGGAGGCCCGCCTTCGGTTGCCGCCGCGTCGGGCAGGAAGACGATGTCGACGCTCCTGACGTCGGTGACCTTGCGCACCGCTTCCGCCGACCGCGCCGCATTATCGATGGCCTCGAGTATCTTGCCGTGGTCGGCACTGGCGGTACTCTCCTGCTCGCGCACCTCCGAACCGACGATGGCGTCGATCGCGCCTTCCGTCTGGAGCCCTTGGGCGTATGCCCCGCCGACCGCGAGAGCCGTCGCGACAAGGGCGACACCGATGGTAGGTCGCAACATCCTTCACCTCGTTCCGTTCATGACCGGATCATGAAGAACCGCCTGCCTCGCGGATGGTTCCCCTCGCGATCCGACATCTCGCCGTTTCAGCACGCTCATACCGGAGCCTGACCCATGCCCGCCCGCATTCCCCGCGCCCGCTACGCCCAGATGTTCGGACCGACCACCGGCGACAAGGTGCGGCTCGCCGACACCGACCTGATCATCGAGGTGGAAAGGGACCTGACCACCTATGGCGAGGAGGTGAAGTTCGGCGGCGGCAAGGTCATCCGTGACGGCATGGGGCAGAGCCAGGTCACCCGCGCGGGCGGCGCGGTCGATACGGTCATCACCAACGCGCTGATCGTCGACGCGACCGGCATCTACAAGGCCGATGTCGGCCTGAAGGACGGCCGCATCCATGCCATCGGCAAGGCCGGCAATCCGGACACCCAACCGGGCGTGACCATTATTATCGGCCCCGGCACGGAAGCCATCGCCGGCGAGGGCAAGATCCTCACCGCCGGCGGCATGGACGCGCATATCCACTTCATCTGCCCGCAGCAGATCGACGAGGCGCTGATGTCTGGCATGACGACCATGCTGGGCGGAGGCACAGGTCCCGCGCACGGCACGCTGGCAACAACCTGCACGCCCGGCCCCTGGCATATCTCGCGCATGATCCAGGCGATGGACGCGTTCCCGATCAATATCGGCCTGTCGGGGAAGGGCAACGCATCGCTCCCCGGCGCGCTTGTCGAGATGGTGCAGGCGGGAGCCTCCTCGCTGAAGCTGCACGAGGACTGGGGCACCACGCCCGCCGCGATCGACAACTGTCTCTCCGTCGCCGACGAATACGACGTGCAGGTGATGATCCATACCGACACGCTGAACGAGAGCGGCTTCGTCGAGAACACCGTCGCGGCGATCAAGGGCCGTACCATCCATGCCTTCCACACAGAGGGTGCCGGCGGCGGCCATGCACCGGACATCATCAAGGTGGCGTCGTTCCCGAACGTGATCCCGTCCTCGACCAATCCGACGCGGCCCTACACGGTCAATACGCTCGAAGAGCATCTCGACATGCTGATGGTGTGCCACCACCTGTCGCCGTCGATCCCCGAGGACATCGCGTTTGCCGAGAGCCGCATCCGCAAGGAGACGATCGCGGCCGAGGACATCCTGCACGACATCGGCGCCTTCTCGATCATCTCCTCGGACAGCCAGGCCATGGGCCGCGTCGGCGAGGTGGCGATCCGCACCTGGCAGACCGCGCACAAGATGAAGCTGCAGCGCGGCCGCTTGAAGGAGGAGACGGGCGACAACGACAACTACCGGGTCAGGCGCTACATCGCGAAATACACGATCAACCCGGCCATCGCCCACGGCCTGTCGAAGCATATCGGCTCGGTCGAGGTCGGCAAGCGGGCGGACCTGGTGCTGTGGAACCCGGCCTTCTTCGGCGTCAAGCCGGACATGGTGCTGGTCGGCGGCATGATCGCCGCCGCGCCGATGGGCGACCCGAACGCCTCGATCCCGACACCGCAGCCGGTGCATTACCGGCCGATGTTCGGCGCCTACGGCAAGGCGATGACGGCATCCTCCGTCACCTTCGTGTCCAAAGCCGCCGTCGATCTCGGCGTGCGGGCAAAGCTTGGCGTTGAGAAGGAACTCGTCGCAGTGGAGAATACCCGCGGCGGCATCGGCAAGCATTCGATGGTGCTGAACGACGCGATGCCGCACATCGAGGTCGATCCGGAGACCTATGAGGTCCGCGCCGACGGCGAACTGCTGACGTGCGAGCCTGCGAAGGTGCTGCCCATGGCGCAGCGGTATTTCCTGTTCTGAGGCGTCAACAGGTAAACAATGGCGTCGCTGTTCCGGAACAAAGTCCATTGTGCGGTAGGGCACGTCGCTTGGACTTGGCGCCTCTCAGAGAATGGCAACCACCTGCCTGCTGGAAACCGCGCCTTAATTGCGCGATACTCCGCCCATGAACAAGGTCGTCCGCCCTTCGCAATTGACGTCCTACGAGGCTGACTATGCTCGCTGGTGCGCCGAGCAGGGCGCGCTGCTGCGCGAAGGCCGCCTCGACGCGCTCGATCGCGAGAACCTTGCCGAGGAGATCGAGAGCTTGGGACGGAGCCAGGAAGACGAGATCGAAAGCCGGCTGGGTGTACTGATCGCTCACCTGCTGAAGTGGAAATTCCAGCCGGGCGGCCGGTCGAACAGCTGGAAAGCGACGATTCTGGAACAGCGGGCACGCATCGCGCGCCGCCTCCGGAAGAACCCAAGCTTCAAGACTCACCCGGCGAAAGTCCTGTCCGAGGAATACGAGATCGGACGGCTGTCGGCATGGGGCGAAACTGGCCTGCCCGAAGAGGCGTTTCCCCCGACTTGTCCCTTTACGATCGATCAGATCCTCGACCCGACCTTCTTCCCCGACGGGGATGCGTAACCTTCTCTTCTGGCTCATCGCCGCCGCGACGGGCGCGGTCTACGCCGCGATGGCTCTCTGGTCGCTGCCGAAGATTGCAGGCGAGGCGGGAGGCCTGATGCCGTTCGACTTGCGCCCTTTCGGCTACACCGAAACGGAAGCGCGGGATTTCATGCACCGCCTGAGCGACGACGGCCGCGCCTTCTACCTTGCCGTCCAGCACCGGCTCGATTCCGCGTTTCCCGCACTCCTTGCCGCGACGCTCGTCTGGACCGCGTTCCGCCTGCCGCCGCCGGGATGGCGGGCAGTGCGATGGGTGCTCGTCGTCGCGGCAATCGGAGGCATGGTCGCCGACTATTGGGAAAACGCCGCCGTCGCGGCCATGCTCTCAGCAGCGTCTGAGACGGTCGCGGCCGAGCAGATCGGCGCCGCGTCGCGATGGACGGTGCTGAAATCGCTTGGCGCGACGATCGCCATGTCGTTAGGTGTGGTCCTCCTCGCCCGGGCAATCATCGCCCGAATGAAAACCAGGCAGCCATTGGACCCCATTTGATGATCTACGTCGTCGCCACGCTCACCACCACGCCGGGAGGGGCCGAGGCGCTGCGCGCGCCCGCCGCCGTCTGCATCGCCGAGACCCGCAAGGAGAAGGGCTGCCTCGGCTACGAACTGTTCCAGAGCCTCGACGATCCGGACAAGCTCGTCTTCGTCGAGAAGTGGGAAACGCGAGAGGACCTGACGGCGCATTCGAAGCAGCCGCATCTGAAAGTCTGGCGCGACGCCAGCGGCCCGTATCTTGTTTCGCGCAAGATCGAGATCGTCCATCCGGAGAAGGTGGAAGAGTTCTGATCTCGCGCGGTCGCCGCCGCCATGCTAGCGTAGTCATATGGGCAAGGCTCTCGAGAAACCGACTGTCACTCTCTACGAACGGGACTTCCATGCTTGGCTGAACGACCAGGCCTCGAAGCTGCGTGCCCGGTCCCACAACGACATCGACTGGGACAACCTCGCCGAGGAGGTGGAGAGCGTGGGGAGAAGCGAGCGCAGCGAGATCGAGAATCGTCTCGCATTGCTGATACTACACCTTCTCAAATGGCAGTTTCAGCCGGGCAGGCGAAGCGAGAGTTGGCGAATAACCATCAGCGAGCAGCGGATCTGGATACCTGGAATCCTGAAGACAAGCCCAAGTCTCAAGCGTTACCCGGCAGACGTCTTCTCTGACGCGTATGAGACGGGCCGTCGAAAGGCCATTGATGAGACCGGGCTTCAACCAGACGTCTTCCCCAAGAACCCGCCCTTCTCGGTAGAGCAGGCGCTAGACAGCCGCTTTTTCCCCGGCGAGCCCTTCGCTCCCTGGGATGTCATCCGAGACTGAGACCACTCCCATGTATCAAGCCGTCGGTTCCCCGGGCTCGCGCCTTACCCGCGTCACCTGGATGCTCGAAGAACTGGGCGAGCCCTACGAGATTGTCAGGGCCAAGCAGTATTCGGAGACGATGAAGCGCTTCAATCCGACCGGCAAGATGCCGGCGCTGATCGACGGCGACTTCGTGCTGACCGATTCCGCCGCCATCTGCGCCTATCTCGGCGAGAAGCACGCCGACAAGGGGCTCGGCCCGGAGCCCGGCCTTCGCGGCCGCGCCGAGATGATGTCGTGGATGCTTTACGCGCTGTCCGAGTTCGAGCAGCCGATGTGGAACAAGCTCAAGCACCGCTTCCTGTTGCCAACCGAGTTGCGGGCCGAGGTCGCGCCCTGGGTCGGTCACGAGTTCGCCGCCGAGATCAGGGCCCTGGAAGCCAAGCTCGCGGGCCGCCCCTATGCGCTGGGCGAGCGCTTCTCGGCGGTCGACGTGATCCTCGGCCATTGCGGCCAGTGGGCGAGGAGCGGCAAGTTCGAGGTGGCGTCGCAACCTGTGGCGGACTATTTCGAGCGCGTGCTCTCGCGCCCGGCCCTGGCGCGGGCGAAGCAGCGCGAGCAGGAGGTCCAGGCCGCATGAAACTGTCGATGAATACGGACTTCACCAAGATGCCGCGGGCCGGCAGCGTCATCCGCGCCGCCGACCTCGGACCGGATCGGGTCATCCCCTTCGATCTCGCCGTGCTGGATCACGAGGAGAGGCACCTGCGCCGGCGCGTGATCGAACTCGTCCACGGCGACAAGATCCTGGTCGACCTGCCCGACGCCGTGCAACTCGACAACCACGACGTGCTGGTTCTCGATGACGGACGGCACGCCGAGATCATCGCGTCGGAGGAAGAAGTCTACGACATCCGCGCGACGAACCCGGTCCACCTGGCCGAGCTCGCCTGGCACATCGGCAACCGGCATCTCGCAGCGCAGATCGAGGAGCATCGGATCCTCATCCTGCGCGACCACGTCATCAAGGCGATGCTGGAGGGGCTGGGGGCGAAGGTGACGGAGGAATCCGAGCCGTTCCACCCCGTGCGCGGCGCCTATGCCGGCCATTCGCACGGGCATGGCCCGCAGCCCGACGCCCACGGGCGGATGCCGGGCGATCCGCACTATGGCCATAGTCACGGGCCGCACGAGCATCACCACGACCATCGCGGACATGAGCACCACGGCCACGACCACGGTCACGGCGAGAGAGACAAGTTCGGACGTGAGCCCGGCGACCCGCACTACGGCCACAACCATGCCTGACGGCCAGGCAGGCCTCCTGCGCCTGCTGGCCTGGCTGTCGCCGGCCTTCCCCGTTGGCTCCTTCAGCTACAGCCACGGGCTGGAGACGGCGGCACATCTCGACTTCGTCAAGGATGCCGCGACCCTGCGCGGCTGGCTCGTCGATCTGATCGAGCGCGGGTCTGCCTGGAACGACGCGGTTCTGTTCGCCGAGGCGCACCGGTGCATTTCGGCCGCCGGAGATGTGGCCGACCTCTGCGACCTCGCCGAAGCGTTGGCCGGCTCGCGCGAGCGGCACATGGAGACGATGCTGCAGGGCGCGGCCTTCCTCAAGGCGGCGGCCGCTTGGCCGCACGAGGCGCTGCCGGCGCTTCCCGCCGAATGCGCCTATCCCGTCGCCGTCGGCGCGCTGGCCGGTGCGCACGGCATCGAACCCGGCTCGGCGCTCGCAGCCTTCCTTCAGGCCTTCTTGTCCAACCAGATCCAGGCCGCGATCCGTCTCGGCGTCATCGGCCAGACCGATGCGATGGCGACGCTCGCGTCGCTCGAACCGGCGATCGCCACGACCGCCGCCCGCGCGGCGCAATCCTCGCTTGACGATCTCGGCTCGGCGACGATGATGGCGGAGATCGCTGCGATGCAGCATGAGACGCACTATTCGAGGCTGTTCAGGACATGAACCCCAACGGACCCCTTCGCATCGGCATCGGCGGGCCGGTCGGCTCGGGCAAGACGACGCTGACCGAGAAGCTCTGCAAGGCGCTCAGCGACCGCTACTCGATCGCGGTCGTCACCAACGACATCTACACCAAGGAGGACGCGCTGATGCTGGCCCGCCTCCAGGCGCTGCCGGAGGAGCGCATCATGGGGGTGGAGACGGGCGGCTGCCCGCATACAGCCATCCGCGAGGACGCCTCGATCAATCTCCAGGCGATCGCCGAGATGAACCGGAAATTCCCCGACCTCGACATCGTCTTCATCGAATCCGGCGGCGACAATCTCGCCGCCACCTTCTCGCCCGACCTCGCCGATCTCACGCTCTACGTCATTTCGGTCTGCCAAGGCGAGGAGATCCCGCGCAAGGGCGGGCCGGGCATCACCCGCTCCGACTTCCTGGTGATCAACAAGCAGGACCTCGCGCCATATGTGAACGTCAATCTCGACGTGATGGAGCGCGACGCGGGAAAGCAGCGCGGCCGGCGGCCGTTCGGGTTTACCGATCTGTCGCGCGGCAAGGGTCTGGACGAGGTGATCGCCTTCATCGAGGAACACGGCGGGCTGGTGCCGCGCGAGGTGCGCGGGGCGGCGTGAGTTGAGGCAGCTGCCGAAGTGGGAAGGCGAGGCTAAGCAGCGACAGTTACCTTTTCCCGCACGAAGGCGTCGCCCGTGCAGGACAACCGCCGTCATCCTCGGGCTTGTCCCGAGGATCTGCGGCGTTGAAGGACTGGCAGGACAGTCTCCGCACAACCGCGACGGGCGGTAGATCCTCGGGACGAGCCCACTGCTGTCCGGTTTAGGTTTGGCTGAGGTTGAGAGTGAGTTGGCTTTGGTC